>NZ_CP102282.1:507500-1707500 GCF_025150745.1 Eubacterium ventriosum | reverse complement strand
GTTTTTCCATCAGCATCATCAAATATTCTAAGATTAATCATTTTCTTAATCATCTTGTCGGCAATCTCTTTAGTGTCTTCATTAGACACACCAATTAAAACAAGAAATCCCTTGTTAATTGAACCTATCTCTTTATTATCAACCTTTACGGAAGCTTCATTTACTCTCTGTATTACAAAACGCATAACTTTCCTCTCTTTTCATCAAAACACCACCCGCCTTGAAACATAGATTTATTCCAAAGCGGGTGGTTTAATGTTTTTATGCTCTTAATTCAATACCCATTGATTCAAGTTCTTTCAAAATCTTATTCATAGCTGACTGAATATCACTATCTTCCAATGTTCTGTCCTTAGCTCTAAATACAATTGAATATGCTACTGACTTAAAGCCGTCTTCAATCTGATCACCTTCATAGATGTCAAATAAGCTGTAGCTTTCAAGGTTCTTTCCTGCCTTGCTTTCAATAGCTTCTTCAATCTTACCAACAGGAATATCCTTAGGTACAACCATTGAAATATCTCTTGATACAGCAGGGAACTTAGCAATTCCTTCGTACTTCTTATCAAATGAAGACATTTCGTATACATATGGCATATCAATTACTGCAATGTATGCTCTAGTCTTCATATTGTAGTTTTCGCAAACTGTTGGATGAACTTCACCTAAATAACCGATAACTGTTCCATCATAAACGATGTTAGCCTGACGTCCCGGATGAAGGAAAGTCTTTCCCGCCTTAGCATCATAATGAACTCTCTTCTTCATTCCAACCTGTTCCAATAATTCTTCTACAACACCCTTCATTGTAAAGAAATCACCTTCGCCATAGAAACCTAATATTAGCTGCATTCTTTCATCAGGAAGTTCCTTAAGTGGTAATTCCTTTGGAAGATAAACATTACCCATTTCAAAAAGTCTTACATCTTTGTTTCTTCTATTATAGTTAGTAGCAAGTGATGTAAGCATTCCACCTAAAGGTGTAGTTCTCATAACACTAAAGTCTTCTCCTAAAGGATTTGAAATAACTATTGACTGTCTGTATTTTGAATCTTTTGGAAGTAATAACTTATCATAAACCTTTGGACTTTCAAATGAATATGACATTCCCTGTGAAAATCCGCTGTATAAAGCTACCCTTCTTGCGATTTCATCAATTCTTAATTTGTATGATAATTTTCCTGATGTAGCTTCTCCACTTGGAAGAGTTGTAGGAATGTTATCATATCCATAGAATCTTGCAACTTCTTCAGCAATATCACACATACCAACTAAATCCTGTCTAAATGTTGGGATTGTAATAAGTTTTGTTTCAGGATCATATTTTAACTCTAAAGCAGGGAAGTAACTTACCATCTGCTCTTCTGTTAAATTAAATCCGATTAATTTATTTACATAGTCAGGATCAAACTTAATTGTTGTTTCTGTCTTCTTTTCAGGATAAACATCAACCATACCTGCAACAACTTCACCTGCTCCTAATTCTTCGATTAACTGACATGCTCTGTTAATAGCTGATTCTGCATTGTTAGGATCAAGTCCTTTTTCAAACTTACCTGAAGCGTCTGTTCTAAGACCAACTCTCTTAGATGAAAGACGAATGTTAGTTCCGTCAAAACAAGCTGCTTCAAAAAGCATATCCTTAACATCATCAGTAATCATTGAGTTTTCGCCACCCATAATTCCGGCAAGACCTACAGGCTTTTCACCATCGCAAATCATAAGCATTCCACTGTCTAATTCTCTTTCCTGTCCGTCAAGAGTAACGAAGTTCTCACCGTCTTCTGCTCTTCTTACTACAATCTTATGGTCTGCAATAGTATCAAGATCATAAGCATGCATTGGCTGACCAAATTCTTCCATAACATAGTTTGTAATATCTACTAAGTTATTGATAGGTCTGATACCACAGGCTGAAAGTCTTCTCTGCATCCATTCAGGTGATGGTGCAATCTTAACATTCTTAACAACCTTTGCACAATAACGCTTACATAAGTCGTTATCCTTTACTTCAACTGAAATGTAATCATTAACATCTCCGTCTGTTCCAACTGGTCCTGTAACAGGTGCCTTAAATGGCTTCTTAAATGTTGCAGCTGCTTCTCTTGCAATACCGATAACACTGTAACAGTCTACTCTGTTAGATGTGATCTCATATTCAAAAACTGAATCGTGAAGTCCTAAAACTTCAATTGCATCTGCTCCTACCTGAACGCTGTCATCGAAAATATAAATTCCGTATTCAGGTGCTTCAGGATAAAATTCTCTTGTTGAGCCGAGTTCTTCAATAGAACACATCATTCCATCTGAAGGAACTCCTCTAAGTTTTCCTTTTTTAATCTTAATTCCGCCTTCTGTCTTTGAACCGTCATGACCTCCGGCAACACGACCACCGTCAAGTACTACAGGTACTTTCTGTCCTTCCTTAACATTAGGTGCTCCTGTAACAATCTGAATTGTTTCTGTTCCAATATTAACCTGACAAATAACAAGCTTATCTGCGTCAGGGTGTTTTTCTATTTTTTCAATCTGTCCAACAACGATTTTGTCAAGGTCTGCATCAAGTCTTTCAAAGCCTTCACATTTTGTACCTGACAATGTCATTGCATCCATGTATTCCTGATCAGTACATTCAAGTTCAGGAACGTATGCTTTAATCCAAGATAATGGTGTATTCATTTTTATTTCTCCTTCCTGCTAACTAGAACTGGTTCAGGAAACGATCATCGTTTTCGTATAACAGTCTCATATCATCTATTTCATATTTTAATAATGCAATTCTTTCAAGACCTACACCGAAGGCAAATCCCTGATATTCCTTAGGATCAATACCGCACATTTCAAGTACGTGTGGATGAACCATACCACAACCAAGAATTTCAATCCAGCCTTCACCCTTACAGAATCTACATCCTTTTCCACCACACTTAAAGCATGAAACGTCCATTTCTGCACTTGGCTCAGTAAATGGGAAATGATGAGGTCTGAATTTAGTCTTTGTTTCAGGTCCAAAAAGTTCCTTGGCAAATTCTGCCAATGTTCCCTTTAAGTCTGAGAAATTAATGTTCTTGTCGATTGCAAGACCTTCAACCTGATGGAATGAAGGTGAATGTGTTGCATCTACCTGGTCTGAACGGAAAACTCTACCCGGAGAAATAATTCTGATAGGTGGCTGAGTTTTTTCCATTACTCTTGCCTGTACTGAAGAAGTCTGTGTTCTAAGTACAATGTTCTTATTTATATAGAAAGTATCCTGTTCATCTTTTGCAGGATGATTGTCAGGAATATTTAAAGCTTCAAAGTTATAATGGTCATATTCTACTTCAGGACCTTCTACAACTTCGTATCCCATACCTGTAAAAATTCTCTCTAATTCTTCAAGAGCTAATGTATTAGGATGCTTATGTCCGATTTTATTCTTCTTAGCCGGAAGAGTAACGTCAATAACTTCTGCTTTCAACTTAGCTTCTCTAGCCTTAGCCTGAAGTTCTGCCTTAACTTCTTCCATTTTTTCTTCAATAATCTTTCTTGTGTCATTAACTAACTGACCAACTTTAGGTCTGTCTTCAGGAGCAACATCTTTCATGCCCTTAAGAACTTCTGTTAACTGACCTTTTTTGCCCAAAACTTCAACTCTAATCTGGTTAAGTTTGTCCAAATTGTCTGAGGCTGTAATTTTGGAAATGGCATCTTCCCTAATTGCCTGTAACTTTTCTTTCATGATAAATTCCTCTCTTTATAGATTTTAAAATAACAGGTTTGTGAGTCAATTTTTTGTTTTCCTAACGGATTGCTACGCACTGCGTGCTCTCGCAATCCGTTAACTTCAATTCGCATATCGTGAAGCTTTCGCTTCACTTTTATGCTCATTGAAGTACGCAAAAACAACTCTCACACTTTTTCATATTTTATTTTTTGGATTGCTACGTGCTTCGCACTCTCGCAATCCTTTTCCCATCATTCGCATATCGTGAAGCTTTCGCTTCACTTTTATGCTCATTATGGGAGCGTGTAGAAAGGTCTTAAATCCACATTTATGCAAGCATATGTGGATTAAGACTTTTCTACACTAAAAATAAAAAAAAGCACCTGTTCCATAGGGACGGATTGCTCCGCGGTACCACCCTAGTTTCCGTAATCATTATCACGAACACTCTATCTGCTTAACGCGCTACACACGTCATTCATTACTTAGATTAGTTTCCTTCTTTAGTATTATTCATACTTATAATCTGTTGGTGAATGCAGCTCCTGTGGGAATTTCAATATATATCTGAACCTGAAAGACCTTCCAGCCTGTGAGTCTTTCTCTCTGACGGAAAATATATATCTACTTACACACTCATCGCCTTTTACAATACGACAATTCTAACACACAAAAAAAACAGTGTCAAACAATAATGCACAGATTAGCATTTTTTCTGCTTTTCTGTGCATTTGCAAGTTCATTATATGTCAATTATTCCTGTTCTTCTTCAAAGTATCCCTTTGAAAATTCTCCATACTGATAATACCAGTTAGGTGCTATTTCTATTCTTTCATATCCTGTATCAACATTTTCCATGCCTTGGAATACGTAAGCAATTGAGTTGATTATTCCAGTGTCGTAAACTGTAAAGTCTATTCTGTTGAATGCCACATATCCCTTATGCACTTCTACAGTTATAGGCATGCTTGAAATAAGATTAAATATTGTTTTTTCCATTTCGCTGCTTATGGCAATCTTTTTGCTCATTGAAAGATTTCCCTTTTCGTCAATGTCAAATGTTGTTTCGTTATTTTTATTTTCAAATTCAAAATAGGAAACTATTTTTGTCATTTCAGCCATATGCTCTGTTACAAGTGGTTTAATATCATCGCTTAACATGTACATTTTTTTAATCTTTGACGGATATGCATAGTTTTCAATATTAATTTTAACTTTCTTTGTTAAACCATTGTGAGCCTTTGCGTATATTATTACAGTACCGGTCTTCATATTGTTGTTAGCTTTAACAACGCCTCTTGCATTTACCGTTGCAAGGCTTGTGTCTGAAGAACTCCATGTAAGTTTTCTGCTCAGTACTTTTTTCTTTTTTAATTTCTTAGACGGATATGCTTCGCCCTGTAGTTTAACTTTTCCGTTAAGACTTATTGTGTACTGATTCTTTATGTATTTAAATCTTCCTGCGTTTACCTTTTTTGATTTTTTATCAGTTACAATTATTGAAACAGTCTGACCTGAATTGCTAAATACTTTCTTACCATTAGCAAAAGTATAAGCCTTTATTTTGTAGCTATACACTTTGTTCTTCTTTACCTTTTTGTCAGTAAGTTTGTTTTTCTTTAATGTTTTAAACTTCTTTCCGTTCTTATATATAATGTAGCCTTTCACATTCTTAGACTTGTTCCACTTTAAAACAACCTTTTTTCCTTTTTGTTTTGCAATGAATTTCACCGGTTCATTAACCGTGTTGGTCTGAGATGCTGTATCTGCAAAAACTCCAACGGTACCAACGCCTACAAAAACACTCATCGCAAATATAAAAATTGCTATAATCTTACTTGCTTTTTTCATAATCCTTCGCTCCCTATTTTACCTTAATTGTAATTCCATTGCTGTATGGAGAATATTCTCTCTTGCCGTCTTCGTTAACATAGAACATTCTCACTTTGTAAGAATATTTTTTCTTTTTCTTAATACTCTTATCAGTGTATGAATTTTTTGTTACTTCCTTTAATTTCTTGTATTTTTTGTCATTATTTGTTTTTCTGTAAATTACGTACCCCTGCTTCTTTGTATCTTCTCTCTTAAGTTTGTTCCATGACAGGGTATTTCTTTTCTTGTTTTTCTGTTTTCCTGAAAGTGTTAGCGTACCATTAGTAACTTTGACTATATTGCTAGTCTTTTCATCAAGAGTAACAAAATCAAATGAATCTCTTACATACTCTTTCGTTGCTACAACTTTATAATAATGAGTTGAACCAAGGTCTACTTCCTCATCGAACTCGCCTCCCTCACAAAGCTGTCCATACTCCCCTTCCAAAAAGGTCCACTTAAATGTACCATCCGGTCTCTTAACTCCTGAATATACCTCACACTGAGTAGCGCCCTTGCATCTTGAATATTCTAATGTATTACAACCTGCTGTTGTTTTTACAAGTCTAAGTGTAAAATCACCCATCTTAGCTGTATCAAGGTCTTTAAATACAGTAATCTTGCATGCTGCTGATGGTCCTTCCGGAGACTTTGCAATAACAGTAGTGTTACCTGTGCCAACTACTTTAATCTTTCCATTTTGATCTACTTCAACTACTCCCTTCTTAGCTACAGACCAAACTATCGTCTTATTTGTAGCCTGTGCAGGAATAACCTCAGCTTTCAACTGATCCACATCTTTCTCACCTAAGTTTAATTCTGATTTGTTAATTTTTATTTCAGTAACAGGTACATAAACTTTTGATTTCAGTACATATGCTATTCTACTATTGTCACCATCATCAAAATTAAAATCTGTTGGCATCTTTATTCTAAAGTAATTTCCACAACTGCCAATCACTGTAACTTTTTGATTTTTAGGAACTTTTGCCTTTCTTATATTTTCTCCCGAGTCTGCTCCTATAAGAAAATCTGCTTCTTCCTTTAAGCTGCCTGACACGTCACTACATTGTGAATAAACAGATAAACCACAAATTGCTTTTTTGTTCTCCGCTGTTGCACTTATTCTTGTATAACCTTCACCTTTTCCCTGAACATTACCATTTCCATCACATGTTGAAATTGAACTATTGTCAGTGGTGTATGTAGCTTTGTTAACTGTAGCTATTTGTGGATAAACAACACTTGTTACAGTAGTTGTTTCTCCCACTTTTACATCATTAGAATTTCTCCATGCCTTAACATCAGTAACCGGAACATATACCTTTGATTTTTCAACATAAGCTTTTCTAGTATCTCTTCCATCATCAAATGTGTAATCATCCGGTAACTCAACATAATAAAAGCTACCACAACTACCAATTATAGTAAGTTCCTGTCCTTGTTTTACTTTTTCTGACCTAATCCATGAATTTTTCGTTGCTCCTCTATAAAAAGTACATGCTTTCCCATTAACTTTACCATAAACATTGTCTATTGCCGTATAAACAGAAATAACTGATGAATGTGATAATTTACCATTAGACTCTGTTGAAACATTCAATCTTAATGTTGTCATTCCCTCTTTTACTGCATTAACTGTCGCCGTATCATTATTTCCTGTAACTGTTGCAATTGATGTATCATCAATAGACCACTTAATCTTATTAGCCACTATATCTGATGGCGTAAACATAATTCCGAAATTTGGATTACTCTTTCCAACCTCAATAGACCTGTGCTCTATTCTCTCATTTAAACTATAACTCCAAATTTCCACTTTAGCATCATCTGCTGCATACACGCTGCTATGTACGCTAAATCCAATAAGTATACTTAATAAAATAAGTAATAAATTTGCTGTAAACTTTTTCATTGTAACCTCCCCTGTTATTTTAAATTAACTTTGTATAAATAAGCCTGTTTGCCTATATTCTTACTAGACGGTTTATACATTGTGTAGTAAAAAATCTTCTTTTTATAATGTGATAAACTTTCAATTTCCCAATTTGTATTTTCAAATTCAATAGTACTCTTTTTCCCATCTTTTTCATATATTGATATTTTTTTTGGATTTTTTATTATATATTGTTTTTCTTTCTTTCCATTACTATTAATAACTTCAATGCAATTATTATCTTTATTTATTTTTTTATTAAACCTTACAATGTAAAATTTTTTATTAAATTGTTCCATACATTGTGGAACCGAATATTTAGTATTTCTGTTAATGTTAAACAATTTTTTATCTAGCTTATATTTAGCTTTTCCTTTTTTTGTATTTTTCACACTGCAGGTGCTAACGTACCTTTCTAAATGAGAACTTTTACCCACCTTTACATCCTCGCGAATGCCCAATGCTAATTGATTTTCTTTTATGTACGAAGTAATGCCAAAGGCTGCCTTTCCCTTATTATTTTCAGAAAAATCGCTACTTGTGCCTTTTCCTGATAACTCTGTATTTATTTTTCCTATTCTGCTTGTATAATTTTTCTTTCCATTTTTTTGATACCAACTTCCATAATATTTTCCATTAAGATACGTAAAGTCATTGGAATGACCAAAAGCTTTTATATTCAAATCTTTGGCTCCCTGTACCATAGTAACCTTTATTACTTTGTTTTTCACTAAATCGATTTCGACAAACGCTGTCAAATCACCCTTTTTATGTCTATTCTTATCTACAAATGCAATAATCATTTTATTACCATTTATGCATCCGCCTTGCATATTTTTAAAATTTAACTGTTCTAATGTTCTCCACTTACCCTTCTTTGTTTTTGCATATATTTGCCTCAAATCTGACCCACCTGCACAAGGTTTATCAATAAATTTCTTATTATGACTTGCTGGGCAATCTTCCACACCACATTTTATGTATACCTCTCTTCCATCAATATCTTGTTTTATTTCCTTAATTCTAATCGATTCTACTTTTCTCTCCTTTGCCTCAACACTATTATCATTGGCTAACATAATAATACAAAGTACCATAAAAATAATCATTCTTTTAATTGTCCCATTTTTCATTCTATTTTTCTCCTTCTCTTTTTAACATCTGTTGCATTATAACATGCTTTTTACTTTTTTTACTACCAAATTTGACATATATCCTTCTTTTTTTTATAATTTTCTAAAAGGGAGGTCTAAACATGAAAAAAACAATTAATATTTTAACTTTATTTGCAGTAATACTTTCACTTGCTTTTATTCCAGTTTCAAGTATTTACGCTTCTAACAGAGTTAATCTTACTTACTATTCTGGTAAAGGTTATTTTAAAGCTAAAACTAATCGTAACAAACATAAAATTGTCATAAAAAATATGACTAATAAAAAAAGAGGTTATGCTCCTGCTATAAGACGTAATGGTTACACATTTATCGGTTGGTATTCAAAGAAAAGCGGTGGTGTAAAATATACATCTTCTAAAATTGTAACTAAAAGACAAAAACTTTACCCACATTGGATAAAAAAATACAAAATTAATACTAATTATTTTGTTCCTATGGGATTAAGTTTGACTGGGGTTGACGATTTTCAGAAGTATTATGGCAAACTTACAATCACTAGCCAAAGTGTGAAAAAGCGTGTTTATCCTGGTAAGTTTAATTGCAAAAATGAAAAAGGAGATTTGATATATATATCATCCTGGTACGGATACGATTCTGATTCCTACCAAATTGACTACCTAAATTGTAAATTAAAAAATGTCATTAATATAAAAAAGCCAACTTCTATGAGCACATTTTTCAAAAAATTAGGTGTAAAGAAATATAACTACAATTCAAAAACACACACTATAGATTTTATATGTAAAAAGTGTTATTGCAATTTCCACAATGATGATGCAGAATATGAAGATATTTGGTGGACAATCAAAATGAATGATAAAAATCAACTTACTCCTGATACCATTGTTAATTTTCAACTTATAACAGATTGGGAAGTATGGTAAATAATATATTAAAACAGCAAATTAGATGCAATAGATTGCATCTAATTTGTCGCATTATAGGAGAAATATAACGTATGAAAAAAATAATTAATCTAACTATGCTTTCAATAATTATATTATCACTAACCTTTATCCCTGCCATTCCAACCAATGCAGCAACAAAGGTTAATATTACATATTATTCAAGTAATGGCTATTTCAAAGCAAAGCTCAATCGTAGCAAGCGAAAAATCACAATAAAAAACAAAATAAATAAAAAGCGTGGCTACGCTCCAGCCATCAGACGTGAAGGATATGCTTTTAACGGTTGGTATACGAAGAAAAAAGGTGGGAAAAAATATTCAGCTTCTACCATTGTCACAAAAAAACTTAAGCTTTACCCACATTGGATAAAAAAATACAAAATTGACACTAATTATTTTGTTCCTATGGGATTAGGTTTACCCGATATAGAAAGCTTTCAAAAATACTTTGGTAAACTTACTTTAATCAATAAAAATGTTGAAGAAGATGTTTATCCTGGTAATTATATATGCAAAACCCACAAAAAAGATTTGATTTATATGTCTAGTTGGCCCACATCAGATTCCGATGCTTACTTTATTGATTATACAAAATGCAAACTAAAAAACGTTATTAACATAAAAAAAACAACTTCTATGGGTATGTTTTTAAAAAAACTAGGTGTAAAACAGTACAATTATAATTCAAAAACTCATACTTTAGATTTCATATGTGGAAAATGTTATTGCATTTCTAATGTCGATGACGATGACGATGCCGAATACGAAGATGTATGGTGGACAATAAAAATGAATAATAAAAATCAAATTATGCCTAGTACGGTTGTAAAATTTGAACTTATAACTGACTGGCAAATATGGTAGTCATCTTTTAACTTAATACTTTAAACAAATTAGATGCAATTTATTGTATCTAATTTGTTGCATTATAGGAGAAATATAACTTATGAAAAAAATAATTAATCTAACTATTCTTTCAACAATTATACTATCACTATCCTTTATTCCTGCCATTCCAACTAATGCAGCTTCAAAGGTTAACATTACATATTATTCAAGCAATGGCTATTTCAAAGCAAAGCTCAATCGTAGCAAGCGAAAAATCACAATAAAAAACAAAGTAAACAAAAAGCGTGGCTACGCTCCTGCCATCAGACGTGAAGGATATATTTTTGATGGCTGGTACTCCAAGAAAAAAGGTGGCAAGAAATATTCAGCCTCCACTATTATTACAAAGAAACAGAAGCTATATCCTCATTGGATTAAAAAATACAAAATTAATACTAATTACTTTGTTCCTGTTGGTATGACTTGTTATAGTTTATCTGACTATGAACCTTACTGGGGAGATTTAAAAGTTGTCAATAAAAAGAAAGGCTCTTATTATTATAACTACACCTTAACAAATTTTAAAAATGATTATTTTTATATTGGTAGCCGCAGCAATTCTCTAGATGTGAATAATTCTTCTTATCGTTGCTTTTATGCTAATATGAATTGTAAATTAAAAAATATAATAAATATAACAAAAATAACCATTCTAAAAACCTTTTTAAAAAAATTAGCCATAAAACACTATAATTATGATTCTTCATACAGGTATTTAGAATTTGTTTGTGGTTCTACACACTATGCTGACGAAACCGACGAAACAGATATTGTCTGGCAATTAACTCTAAACAGCAAAAATCAAGTAACTCCTAACACTGTTGTTTCTTTTGAAGCCAACGATGATTGGGAACAATATTAAAATGGAGATTTGAAAATGAAAAAACTACTTAACTTAACAATTATATTTACAATTATTTTATCACTAACCTTTATCCCTACCTTTCAGACTAATGCAGCATCAAAGGTTAACATTACATATTATGCGGGTAAAGGTCACTTCAAAGCAAAACCTAACCGTAGCAAAAATAAAATTACTATCAAAAATAAATTAAATAAAAAGCGTGGTTATTCTCCCGCCATCAGACGTGACGGATATACTTTTGATGGTTGGTATACCAAGAAAAAAGGTGGAAAAAAATATTCAGCCTCTACTATAATTACCAAGAAACAGAAACTATATCCTCATTGGATTAAAAAATACAAAATTAATACTAATTACTTTGTTCCTATGGGATTAAGTTTTGATAATTTAGACGAATTTCAAAAATATTATGGTTCTATGACTGTATTAAAGAAAAATATTAAAAAACATGTTTTTCCTGGCATCGTAAAATGCAAAACATCATCTGAAGATATTCTCAACTTTTTAGTAATGGAATCCTCTGATGAAGATAAAGATAAACCTTTTTCTTATTCAATTCAATATGCTAATTGTAAATTAAAAAATGTAATTAATATCAAAAAAACAACTTCTATGAATGTTTTTCTAAAAAAACTTGGTGTAAAACAATATAATTACAATTCAAAAAAGCATACAATAGATTTTATATGTGGAAAATGTTATTGTAAGTTTGATAATGATGATGACGATGCAGAATATGAAGATATTTGGTGGACAATCAAAATGAATGATAAAAATCAACTTACTCCTGATACCATTGTTAATTTTCAACGTATAACAGATTGGGAAGTATGGTAAATAATATATTAAAACAGCAAATTAGATGCAATTTATTGTATCTAATTTGTTGCATTATAGGAGAAATATAACGTATGAAAAAAATAATTAATCTAACTATTCTTTCAACAATTATACTATCACTATCCTTTATTCCTGCCATTCCAACTAATGCAGCTTCGAAGGTTAACATTACATATTATTCAAGCAATGGCTATTTCAAAACAAAGCTCAATCGTAGCAAGCGAAAAATCACAATAAAAAACAAAGTAAACAAAAAGCGTGGCTACGCTCCTGCCATCAGACGTGAAGGATATACTTTTGATGGCTGGTACTCCAAGAAAAAAGGTGGCAAGAAATATTCAGCCTCCACTATTATTACAAAGAAACAGAAGCTATATCCTCATTGGATTAAAAAATACAAAATTAATACTAACTACTTTGTTCCTGTTGGTATGACTTGTTATAGTTTATCTGACTATGAACCTTACTGGGGAGATTTAAAAGTTGTCAATAAAAAGAAAGGCTCTTATTATTATAACTACACCTTAACAAATTTTAAAAATGATTATTTTTATATTGGTAGCCGCAGCAATTCTCTAGATGTGAATAATTCTTCTTATCGTTGCTTTTATGCTAATATGAATTGTAAATTAAAAAATATAATAAATATAACAAAAATAACCATTCTAAAAACCTTTTTAAAAAAATTAGCCATAAAACACTATAATTATGATTCTTCATACAGGTATTTAGAATTTGTTTGTGGTTCTACACACTATGCTGACGAAACCGACGAAACAGATATTGTCTGGCAATTAACTCTAAACAACAAAAATCAAGTAACTCCTAACACTGTTGTTTCTTTTGAAGCCAACGATGATTGGGAACAATATTAAAACGGAGAATTGAAAATGAAAAAACTACTTAACTTAACTATTCTATTTACAATTATTTTATCAATAACCTTTATTCATGCTGTTCAAACCAATGCAGCATCAAAGGTTAATATTACATATTATGCAGGTAATGGTTACTTTAAATCAAAACCTAACCGTAGCAAAAATAAAATTACTCTCAAAAATAAATTAAATAAAAAACGTGGCTATGCTCCTTCCATTAGACGCAACGGATATACTTTTACTGGTTGGTATACCAAGAAAAAAGGAGGCAAGAAGTATTCAGCTTCCACCATCATCAAAAAAAAGCTTAAACTTTACCCACGTTGGATTAAAAAATACAAAATTAATACTAATTATTTTGTTCCTATGGGATTAGGTTTACCCGATATAGAAAGCTTTCAAAAATACTTTGGTAAACTTACTTTAATCAATAAAAATGTTGAAGAAGATGTTTATCCTGGTAATTATATATGCAAAACCCACAAAAAAGATTTGATTTATATATCTAGTTGGCCCACATCAGATTCCGATGCTTACTTTATTGATTATACAAAATGCAAACTAAAAAACGTTATTAACATAAAAAAAACAACTTCTATGGGTATGTTTTTAAAAAAACTAGGTGTAAAACAGTACAATTATAATTCAAAAACTCATACTTTAGATTTCATATGTGGAAAATGTTATTGCATTTCTAATGTCGATGACGATGACGATGCCGAATACGAAGATGTATGGTGGACAATAAAAATGAATAATAAAAAACTATCAAATTATGCCTAGTACAGTTGTAAAATTTGAACTTATAACTGACTGGCAAATATGGTAGTCATCTTTTAACTTAATACTTTAAACAAATTAGATGCAATTTATTGTATCTAATTTGTTGCATTATAGGAGAAATAAAATATGAAAAAAATAATTAATCTAACTATTCTTTCAACAATTATACTATCACTATCCTTTATTCCTGCCATTCCAACTAATGCAGCTTCAAAGGTTAACATTACATATTATTTAAGAATGGCTATTTCAAAAAAGCTATTATGGTTCTATGACTGTATTAAAAAAAAATTAAAAAAAAGCATGTTTTTCGGCATCGTAAAATGCAAAACATCATCTGAAGATATTCTCAACTTTTTAGTAATGGAATCCTCTGATGAAGATAAAGATAAACCTTTTTCTTATTCAATTCAATATGCTAATTGTAAATTAAAAAATGTAATTAATATCAAAAAAACAACTTCTATGAATGTTTTTCTAAAAAACTTGGTGTAAAACAATATAATTACA
The DNA here is from genome assembly GCF_025150745.1 of Eubacterium ventriosum. NCBI lineage: Bacteria > Bacillati > Bacillota > Clostridia > Eubacteriales > Eubacteriaceae > Eubacterium > Eubacterium ventriosum. Next base: position 1,693,140 of record NZ_CP102282.1, on the reverse strand, counting down.
ATTCAAAAAAGCATACAATAGATTTTATATGTGGAAAATGTTATTGTAAGTTTGATAATGACGATGACGATGCCGAATACGAAGATATTTGGTGGACAATCAAAATGAATGATAAAAATCAACTTACTCCTGATACCATTGTTAATTTTCAACGTATAACAGATTGGGAAGTATGGTAAATAATATATTAAAACAGCAAATTAGATGCAATTTATTGTATCTAATTTGTTGCATTATAGGAGAAATATAACGTATGAAAAAAATAATTAATCTAACTATTCTTTCAACAATTATACTATCACTATCCTTTATTCCTGCCATTCCAACTAATGCAGCTTCGAAGGTTAACATTACATATTATTCAAGCAATGGCTATTTCAAAACAAAGCTCAATCGTAGCAAGCGAAAAATCACAATAAAAAACAAAGTAAACAAAAAGCGTGGCTACGCTCCTGCCATCAGACGTGAAGGATATACTTTTGATGGCTGGTACTCCAAGAAAAAAGGTGGCAAGAAATATTCAGCCTCCACTATTATTACAAAGAAACAGAAGCTATATCCTCATTGGATTAAAAAATACAAAATTAATACTAACTACTTTGTTCCTGTTGGTATGACTTGTTATAGTTTATCTGACTATGAACCTTACTGGGGAGATTTAAAAGTTGTCAATAAAAAGAAAGGCTCTTATTATTATAACTACACCTTAACAAATTTTAAAAATGATTATTTTTATATTGGTAGCCGCAGCAATTCTCTAGATGTGAATAATTCTTCTTATCGTTGCTTTTATGCTAATATGAATTGTAAATTAAAAAATATAATAAATATAACAAAAATAACCATTCTAAAAACCTTTTAAAAAAATTAGCCATAAAACACTATAATTATGATTCTTCATACAGGTATTTAGAATTTGTTTGTGGTTCTACACACTATGCTGACGAAACCGACGAAACAGATATTGTCTGGCAATTAACTCTAAACAACAAAAATCAAGTAACTCCTAACACTGTTGTTTCTTTTGAAGCCAACGATGATTGGGAACAATATTAAAACGGAGAATTGAAAATGAAAAAACTACTTAACTTAACTATTCTATTTACAATTATTTTATCAATAACCTTTATTCATGCTGTTCAAACCAATGCAGCATCAAAGGTTAATATTACATATTATGCAGGTAATGGTTACTTTAAATCAAAACCTAACCGTAGCAAAAATAAAATTACTCTCAAAAATAAATTAAATAAAAAACGTGGCTATGCTCCTTCCATTAGACGCAACGGATATACTTTTACTGGTTGGTATACCAAGAAAAAAGGAGGCAAGAAGTATTCAGCTTCCACCATCATCAAAAAAAAGCTTAAACTTTACCCACGTTGGATTAAAAAATACAAAATTAATACTAATTATTTTGTTCCTATGGGATTAGGTTTACCCGATATAGAAAGCTTTCAAAAATACTTTGGTAAACTTACTTTAATCAATAAAAATGTTGAAGAAGATGTTTATCCTGGTAATTATATATGCAAAACCCACAAAAAAGATTTGATTTATATATCTAGTTGGCCCACATCAGATTCCGATGCTTACTTTATTGATTATACAAAATGCAAACTAAAAAACGTTATTAACATAAAAAAAACAACTTCTATGGGTATGTTTTTAAAAAAACTAGGTGTAAAACAGTACAATTATAATTCAAAAACTCATACTTTAGATTTCATATGTGGAAAATGTTATTGCATTTCTAATGTCGATGACGATGACGATGCCGAATACGAAGATGTATGGTGGACAATAAAAATGAATAATAAAAATCAAATTATGCCTAGTACAGTTGTAAAATTTGAACTTATAACTGACTGGCAAATATGGTAGTCATCTTTTAACTTAATACTTTAAACAAATTAGATGCAATTTATTGTATCTAATTTGTTGCATTATAGGAGAAATATAACATATGAAAAAAATAATTAATCTAACTATTCTTTCAACAATTATACTATCACTATCCTTTATTCCTGCCATTCCAACTAATGCAGCTTCAAAGGTTAACATTACATATTATTCAAGCAATGGCTATTTCAAAGCAAAGCTCAATCGTAGCAAGCGAAAAATCACAATAAAAAACAAAGTAAACAAAAAGCGTGGCTACGCTCCTGCCATCAGACGTGAAGGATATATTTTTGATGGCTGGTACTCCAAGAAAAAAGGTGGCAAGAAATATTCAGCCTCCACTATTATTACAAAGAAACAGAAGCTATATCCTCATTGGATTAAAAAATACAAAATTAATACTAAATACTTTGTTCCTATTGGTATGAAATTTAGTAGTTTACCCGAGTATGAACCTTACTGGGGAACTTTAAAAATATTAAATAAGAAAACAAAAGCATATTCTTGTAGCTATATTTTAACTAATACTCAAAAAGATACTTTTTCTATCAGTGGTATTGTTAAAGCGATAGATAACAACGGTGATTATATATACGATTATTCCTGTTACTCTATCAATTGCCGACTAAAAAACCTAATTAACATAAAGAAATCAACTTATGTCAAAAACTTTCTAAAAAAATTAGGTATTAAACGTTATGATTTCGATGCATCTGAACACTATATTGATTTTGTATGTGGTTCAACACGATTTGCCGATGAAACATACGACACTGATATCATTTGGCAAATAAATCTCAACAGCAAAAATCAAGTAACTCCTGACACCATTGTTTCTTTTGATGCAAATGATGATTGGGAACAATATTAAAATGGAGAATTGAAAATGAAAAAACTAATCAAATTAACTATTATATTTACAATTATTTTATCACTAACCTTTATCCCTACCTTTCAGACTAATGCAGCATCAAAGGTTAATATTACATATTATGCAAATAACGGTTACTTCAAAGCAAAATCTAACCGTAGCAAGAGCAAAATTACTATCAAAAATAAAATAAACAAAAAGCGTGGTTATGCTCCTGCTATCAGACGTGATGGATATACTTTTGATGGCTGGTACACCAAGAAAAAAGGGGGTAAGAAATATTCAGCTTCTACCATTATTACAAAGAATCAAAAACTTTATTCTCATTGGTTAAAGAAATATAAAGTCAATAATAAATACTTTATACCGTTAGGTACAACTTATCCTAATTTATCTGATTATGAACCCTATTGGGGGACTTTAAAAATACTAAAGAAGAAAAAAGGCTCTTATTCCTATGATTATACTTTGATTAATGAAAAGCAAGATTATTTTTATGTTACCAGCAATGTTAATGCCCTAGATGATAATGGTAACTTTTTATATGATTATGGTTTTTCTAGTTTAAACTGTAAGCTAAAAAATTTGATTAATATAAATAAAGCTACCAATTTTAAAATTTTCTTAAGAAAATTAGGCGTAAAATATTACAATTACGATTCTAATTCTAAATTTTTAGATTTTATCTGTTGCAAAACTTATTATGCCTCTGAACATAAATATATTGATGTAGTTTGGCAAATATATCTTGATAAAAAGAATCAAATATTCCCAAACACTAACGTCTCATTTGTATTAACAGATGATTGGAAACGCTACTAATATTTTTCCCTTACTTATTTCAGGTCTGCCACTTTCATGGCAGACCTGTTTTTTATATTTTGTCATCTACTTCTTCATCTTCGCTGTTGCATGTATTTAATATTTCTTTTAAACACTGGTTTATTTCGTTATTGTCTTTTATTTCTCTTTTAGTTTCTCCCTCACACATTGGCGGTTCCAGTTCCAGTGGTTTTACATCGTTTAATAACAAGTCTCCCTCTACGAATTTAAGGCAAGGATTGCTTTCTGCTTCGTGGGTGTTCATTTTCGGTGGCATTGTTTTTCCTAATGAGTTGAATTTGTATGCCTGATAATAAACTGTTCTAAGGTATAATGTTATTCCGGCAGACATTGTTCCCGTTGTTGGATTAAATTCCATAACTTTCGCAACTGCATTCATATTTAAACCATTTTCTACCGTATTGTCATACATATTAAAGCCTACGTAGTTGATATAGTATTCTTCGTATGAATTGTAAACTGTTGATGCTCCATAAGGTGCATACATGTCAACGGTTACACTTCTTGGATTTGTGTCCGGATTGTAGTTTGTTGTTCCAACTGCCGGCAAATATACTGCTTCTAATGAAACTGTTGTAATGTATTTCTTACAATTATCGTATAGTCTGATTTTAAATACTACTCTTAGGTTTGTAAGTTTTACACGCAGGCAGTTTGCTCTTCCCGGTATGGTTGATACTGTTGAAAAAGTAGGTGGATTTCCCATTTCTGCCAATTCCTCTTCAGTATATTCAACTGTTTCTTCTTCACCTGTAAAATAGCCTTTTCCTGAATATATTTTTATATCCGCCACCAAAAGCTGAACGTAAGTTGTTGTTGGATAAAGTGTTAAAATATTCTCAGGTATGGTTATTGTTCTACACAGATTTATTCCTACCTCATCATATATTATAGGGGAATATATAGACAAGTTTTCAGGTTCACCACATCCGGGGCTTACACATACATCACAATCTTTTCCGGTATGGCAACACTGATTGCACGACATCATTTTATAATCTGACATTTTTATCTCCTCTTTTTGTTTATTATATTTTATGCCGTATTACTCATAATGTTGCTTACACTTTTATATTTTTATTTATTGTTGATAATAGTAAAAAATGCTATACTAACTCATATGATTAAGTAAAGGATTTTATTATGAAACATAAATTATTTAATTTTATAAAAAAAGCATATGACTTTATTGACACTATTGGGCAGGACAAAGTAGGTATCTATACAGCTCAGGCTTCTTTCTTTATTATTTTGTCCATTTTTCCATTTATACTTTTGTTTTTTAATTTAATAGGTCATGCTTCAATTAATCAGAATACTATTATTTATTTGATTCATTCATATGCACCTGATTCTCTTAAGCCTTTATTTATTCAGGTTGTTAGTGAAATATATGAACATGTATCAAGCACTGCTGTGTCCATTACAGCCATTGCTGCAATATGGTCAGCATCTAAAGGCGTGTTGTCTGTAATGTTTGGCTTGTACGAAATAGCAAAAATTCACCAGAAACGTAATTATTTCATATCAAGATTTGTATCAATGCTTTATACAATAATATTTACTGTTGCATTGGCTTCTACAATGGTACTACTTGTTTTTGGTAATAAGCTCTTTAACCTTGCCATATCACTGGCTCCATGGTTAAGACAGATATCTATTGTTACATTAATGCTTAGATATCTTTTGGTATTCTTACTTCTGGTGCTTTTCTTCTCATTAATATACAGACTTGCCAATTTTAAGCTTGCTACTTTTGGAAAAGTATTTCCGGGTGCTTTTTTCTCAGCACTTGGCTGGGTTGTTTTTTCCTATATCTTTTCTATTTATGTAGACAGCTTTTCAGGAATGTCTTATATGTATGGAAGTTTTACCGCTGTAATCGTATTTATGTTATGGATTTATTTTTTGATTTATATAATGTTTATTGGTGCGGAAATTAATAAGCTTCTCTTCCCTGAAACTGAAGCTACAGTTACTGTAAAGATGTAATTTCAACGTCATTATAAAAGGTTGCAAGTATTTCCTTGTAACCTTTTCCTTTTTTTGCCATTTGGCAGGCAGCACTTTGGCTCATTCCACTTCCGTGTCCAAATCCACCTCCGTATATTTTTATTCCATCCAATTTGTTGTTTTTGTAAACACTTTTTATTGAAATAAACGCACTTGGAAGCATGCTTAATTTTGTTCTCTTGGTTTTATCGCTTAGTTTTATTGTTGAGTAATATGAGCTTAGTATTTTTCTAATCTGATTTTGATTTACAATGGATATTTGTCTCTTATCTCCATAAATAGTCATTTGGGCAACTATTCCCCCTGCCCCTCTTTTGTTTATTTCCATTCGGTTAATTGTGCCTACATTTACTGCCATATTTTTGTATATGGAATTTTCTATCTGCTTAGTTGTCAGATATGTTGTCCATCTATAAAAAGGCGATTTTTTCTCTACTGATTTAGGTTTTTCTTTTATATATTTATCAAAGATTTTTTCATCTGATATGTTTTCCGTGATTGTTGTAAGATTGGTTTCCTTTAAATATTTCTGTTTCTTTATCCCCCATATTCTATAGTCTGTTGTATATCCCCATGACGTAGAAAAATAATATGCATTTATTAATTTTCCTTTATACTTCATTACCGTGCCTTTTGTTTCATTTGCTGCTTTTATGCTGTTTTCTCCGGGAACGTTTTTGTTGTACACCTGATAACTTACGCTGTCGTCTCCCTTGGCATTGTATTTTTTATATTTTTTGCCCTGACTTTTCATAATATATGTTCTGGCACAAACTGCCTGTGCCTTAAGGGCTTCTTTTGGCGATTCTTCCCCTATTTCGCTGGAAATTACCGCTGCAACATAATCTTCCATGCCAACCTGATTAACTAACACAAGACCACTGCTTTCTTTATATATGTAGAAAATCCCCTTATAACTTTGCATATTCTTTTCATCTTTCAGTATTGACATTTCACCTTTAGGCTCCACTTTTATAACATTGCTTTGTTTAAAATATTTACTGCCTGTTCCAATATCAATCTGCTTCTTTATGCTCTTTTTATTTTTAAAATTCTCTCCAAAATATATGTTTAGTACTGATGCCTTGGCTACAAATTTTGAATAGTGCATTGTGATATAATTATTATTTAAAATAACAATTCTAACTGTGTTATCTTTTTTGCTTTCGTCATTTGTTGTGGTCTCTGCTTCTGTTTTTATTTCAGTAATATTTTCGCTATTGACCGCCTGCAGGGACTTTTCTCCTGAATCATATTCAGGAATATACTCTACCTGATTAACTTTAAAAATAACCGCTGACAAAAACACTGCCACAAAAATACATACTGCTAGTTTTAATTTCATACTTCCCCCATTATTTCTTCTGATAAGATTTCTCAGAAAAAAAACGTAGTATAAAAAAATATACTACGTTTCTCATCTGTTATAATCGTTTCTCGCACATTCAAGTCATGCTTCGCATAAGGTGCTCGAAATCATAATCAATCACTTCGTGATTGGTTATAAAATATGTACCTGAAATGCCGGCCTGCGTTTTGAGTCCTAGCAAACGCCAGGTGGGCAACCGCATCTAAAGTTCTGCCTTCCACCTGATAATGAGGCTTGACATCCCTTTAGAGATTAGGAATCCCTTTATTCAAACTGTAGGTTCAAAATAGGCAGGATTCACGAACATTTCAGGTCAAAATAATTAATAAATATTAATTATTTTGATAATGTAATTATAGTTTATCATTGCAATTTTTGCAATCACTTTTCGTTTACATTTTATGATTATTTTTTCTTTATGATGTTGTTTTTGTCTTTAAAAATATGTCCTTCAGGAATAACTCCACGAACACTTGATAATGGATAAACATTACAGTGTCTTCCGATTACTGTTCCCGGATTTAATACTGAATTACAACCAACTTCTACATAGTCTCCAAGCATTGCACCGAACTTTTTAAGTCCTGTTTCAATCTGCTCATCGCCGTTCTTTACTACTACTAATGTTTTGTCTGATTTTACATTAGATGTAATTGAACCAGCTCCCATATGAGAATGTGTTCCAAGTATACTGTCACCAACATAGTTGTAATGTGGAACCTGTACTGTATTAAATAAAACAACGTTCTTTAATTCTGTAGAATTTCCAACTACACAGTTCTTCCCAACAATTGCCTTTCCTCTAACGAAAGCTGATGGTCTTATTTCTGTGTCAGCGTCAACAATCAAAGGACCCGTTAAGCTTGCTGTTGGAGCAATCTTAACTGTTTTGTGAACCCAGATGTTATCTTCAATCTGATTAAATTCATCCTTTGGAAGTGTTGGTCCAAGTTTCATAATAAAGTCTCCAATATCAGCTAAAACTTCCCATGGGTATGTTTTTCCTTCAAATAATTTCGCAGCTATTGTTTCATTTAAATCATATAAATCCTTTATTGTATACATTTGGTTTTCTCCTTTATTCTACTGTTACGGATTTTGCAAGGTTTCTAGGCTTATCTACGTTTAATCCCTTAAGTACTGTTGTATAGTATGCAATTAACTGTAAAGGAATTACTGTTAACATAGGCATTAAAACATCTTCCATTGCAGGTACTTCGATAGCTTCATCGATTACGCCCTCACTAAATTCTGTTCCTTCCTTACATACGGCAATTGTAAATGCTCCTCTTGACTTAACTTCAACAATGTTGCTTACTGTCTTTTCTAATAATTCTGTTTGAGTAGCTACGCCGATTACTGGCATTCCATCTTCTACTAATGATATTGTTCCATGCTTTAATTCACCTGCTGCATATGATTCTGAATGAATGTATGAAATCTCTTTTAACTTAAGTGAACCTTCCATACTTAATGCATAGTCTAAACCTCTACCAATGTATAATAAGCTCTGTGCTGTAATTAACTTACTTGAAACATATTTACATTTCTTTTCACATTCCATTGTCTTTTCAATAATGTCAGGGACTTCAGCAAGCTTAGCTGTTAATCTCTTACATTCATTTTCATCAATGTGCCCTTTTGCATATGCCATTTCAAATGCAAGAAGGTACATTACTGACATCTGTACTGAAAATGCCTTAGTTGAAGCAACCGAAATTTCAGGACCTGCATGTGTGTAAAGAACCATATCTGATTCTCTTGCAATCGATGAGCCCTTAACGTTAACAACTGATAAAACCTTGGCACCTTTCTCATGTGCAAGATGAAGTGCTGCCTTAGTATCTGCTGTTTCACCTGACTGTGAAACTACAATAACTAAATCTTCAGGTGTTATAATTGGATCTCTGTATCTAAATTCAGATGCAATATCTACTGTTACTTCTGTTCTTGCAAGCTTTTCGATTACGTATTTTCCAACCATACCGGCATGCATTGCTGTACCACAGGCTACAATAAATAACTTTCTGTAATTCTTTAAAGCTTCTAATGTTAAACCACATTCTGAAAGGTCCGGCATTCCATTTACAATTCTTGGTGTGATTGTTGTCTTTACTGCGTTAGGCTGTTCATGAATCTCTTTTAACATAAAATGTTCATATCCGCCTTTTTCTGCAGCATCCATATCAAGGTTAGAAACCTGAACTTCTTTCTTGATAGGTAATTTATGCATATCACAGAACTCAACTCTGTCTGACTTAATTGTTGCAATTTCGTTTTCTTCTAAAAGATAGTAATTTCTTGTATATTTCAAAATTGCAGGTACGTCTGATGCAATAAAGTTCTCTTCGTCACCGGCACCGATTATAAGTGGGCTATCTTTTCTTACTGCAAAAATTCTGTCAGGAAAATCTTTAAATACAATACCAAGTGCATATGCTCCTCTTACATCTTTAAGAGTCTTGATAATTGCATCTACAGGATCACCTTCGTAATAATAATCTAATAATTTAGCTACTGTTTCTGTATCTGTTTCACTAATAAATGTGTATCCCTTGTCAATAAGGAAATTCTTAATATCTTTGTAGTTTTCAATAATACCATTGTGTACAATTGATACTCTCTTATTTCCATGAGGATGTGAGTTAATATCTGATGGTTCACCATGAGTTGCCCATCTTGTATGACCGATACCACAATGTCCCATTGGCTTGTGTTCAGCTACTTTCTCTCTTAAGTTCTTTAACTCGCCTTTAGCCTTTTCTACTGTTATTTCTCCATTTTCAAATACGGCAATACCTGCTGAGTCATATCCTCTATACTCTAACTTAGATAATGAATCTAATAAAACGTCTGTACAGTCTCTTTCACCTACATAACCTACTATTCCACACATTACTTATTGTTCCTCCTATAAAATTGCGACACATAATTATAATAATTAGTCATCTGACCTGCGTTATTTAAATTAATAACGTTATTAAATCTGCCCCTGATAAAATCATCCAGCTTTTTCATATATTCCTCTGATGTTATTTTTCCTTCCGCTACCTGGGTAAGGCCCAGTTCCCAACTGGCTGTCAATTCAGGATTAAGCAATGATTTAATTGAACCGTGAACTACTCCAAAAATCATTTCTCCCAACTGAGTCGGAGTAATTACCTGTGTCTTCTTATTTAATGATATGTACTTAATGTTCACCAGTTTCTTTATTATTTCTGCTCTTGTTGCGCTGGTTCCGATTCCCGAGCCTTTAATCTGTGCTCTCAAATCTTCATCTTCAATAAGCTGACCTGCATTCTCCATGGCAAGAATAATCGAACCTGATGTGTACCTTTTAGGTGGTGTTGTTTCACCTTCTTTTATACTCATCTCATTAACGGTAATTTTACCACCTTTGGGCATATTATACAACAATTTAAAAAATTCTTCATCTAATTCTGCCTCTTCGTTGATAGTATTTTCATTTTCAAGCTCTTCTTTAGCTTTTTCTTCATTAGTTTTTTTGTCTGATTTATTGTCTGTCTTATTGTCGGTAGCTTTCTTTTTGCTAGGAACTCCTGCTATTTCAAGATAACCTTTTTGAGCCAAAATCTTAAAGTTAGATGAGAAGTGTTCTGTAGTTGTTGTTCCATCACTAAATGTTGCCGGCATAACTCCTACCAAAGTAGCTTTTTTGTATATTGCCGGTGGATAGAATATGCTTAAGAAACGTCTCACTATAAGCATATACACTTTCTGATTAATTGGTTTCTGCTTAGCCAAACCGTTTAATCCCTGACCTGTCGGTATTATGGCATAATGATCTGTTATCTTTTTGTCATCTACATATTTAGTCTTTGCAAGGTTCTTGTAGGACTGTTGCTTTAAAATATTCTGCGCAAAAGCGCTGCATGGCTGATAATATTGCAAGCCCGAAATATTCTTGCTTATCTCCTTTGCAACTGCTGTCGAAAGAACTCTGGCATCTGTTCTTGGGTAAGTTACAAGCTTGCTTTCGTACAACTGCTGCACTACATTTAATGTTTCATCAGGACTAATCTTAAACATCTTTGAACAGTCATTTTGAAGTTCCGCTAAGTTGTATAACAACGGTGCCTGTTTTTTTTCATCCTTCATAGTGATGGACTTAATAGTCATTTCTAATGGATTTCCATTTTCCTCTAAAGCTCTTATCAGTGCCTGGGCTGTCGTTTTTTCTTTAAATCCGTTTTCTTTATACAAAAGTGGAGATTCAAAGAATTTTGATGTTTTCTGTGATTTCCATTCTGTATCTATTTTTCGTCCGTGTATATCAGTCTTTGCCATAACTCTATAGAAAGGTGTTTTTTCGAAACCTCTTATTTCACGCTCTCTATTGCATACCATTCCAAGAACGCAGGTCATTACTCTACCAACATTAATTGACTTCCACTCTCCCTTTAAATAATTGGTTATGGAATTTCCATATTTTAAGGTTAAGAGTCTTGAAAAATTAATTCCCATCAAATAATCTTCTTTTGCTCTAAGATATGCTGCGTCAGAAAGATTGTCATATTCCTTTAGGTCTTTTGCCTCTTTTATTCCACGAAGAATTTCTTCCTCAGTCTGGGAATCAATCCATACTCGCTTCTCTTTTTTGCCTTTAACTCCCGCTTCCTGGGCAACTAATCTATATATGTATTCTCCCTCTCGTCCCGAGTCGGTACAAACATATATTGTGTCCACGTCATCACGGTTCAAAATCTCTTTTACTATATTAAATTGTTTTTTTACCCCGGGAATCACCTCATACTTCCATTGTCCCTGAGGTATAAATGGCAAATCTCTAAGATTCCATTTTTTGTATTTTTCATCATAACATTCCGGATAACTCATTGTTACAAGATGACCAACGCACCATGTAACTATGGCATTTTCACTTTCCATGTATCCGTCTCTCCTAGTTGTCTTTAGCTTTAATGCCTTGGCAAACTCTGCTGCCACACTAGGTTTTTCTGCAATAAATACTGCTTTCATACAGCTCTCCTATGTTCTATTTGCTGATTTCGTTTTTATGTACATTTGGATTTGTTTTTTGTTTGATTTACTATATACATTTTTTATTTTGCTTTTTCTATAAGTTTTATTTGCTGATTTCGTCTAATGTTTTAGTATAGGCTGGAAGAAACATTTCAATAAATTTCTCAATTTCTTCCATATGCATTTCATCCAAAGCCTTCTTTATTGTTTCCTCAGCTTTTGCAAAATCAGTGTTTCCTGTATTTCTTTCTTCTATGCACTTAATATATGCAGACATCTTATCTGCCGCCTTTACATATTTCCAATTAATGTCATCATTCTCAATTAATATGTCTTCATATGCATTCTGCATTTCTTCCGGCAACTCTGAAATCAACTGGCAGGCCGCCACATTTTCAACCTTCTTGTATGCATCTCTTATTTCAGGTGCATAATACTTAATCGGTGTTGGCAAATCCCCTGTTATAATTTCTGTTGTGTCATGCATAATTCCAAGCATTGCTATATGCTCAGCATCCAACTCTTTTCCAAAATAAGTATTACCTATAACTGCCAAAGCATGAGCTATAATAGCAACTTCCAAGCTATGCTCCGCAATATTTTCAGTTTTTGTATTTCGCATCAATCCCCAGCGATTGATGTATTTCATTCTGGCTAACATACCAAAGAAATTATTCATTGTGTAACTCCTATTCTTCTGTGTGATATCTATATGTTATTCTTGTTATATCTGTTTTTCTTGCTTTATCTATTTTTCTTATCTATTTTTCTTATCTATTTTTATTCTGTATATATTCCCCATATAGATTAGGATGAATTCTTTAATCTAATTTTTTCTGCAACATCCCCTTGTATTGTACCCGTTAAAATTTAATGTAACTTTTATATTATAGCAAACTTTTAGTAATAATGCTAACATTTGAGTGTGATAAATGTTTGTTATTGAGTTTTTATTTTGTACCACCACAACCTTACGCCATGGTGGTACATTCTTTAAAACAAGTTTTTTAATTAACAGTAACAATCTACTTATTACTTTCCCTATCAACCATCTCATACAGTTTCTTCATTGCATCTTTCAGCCCGCCGATTTCATCAATTATGCCTTCCTTAACTGTTTGCTTTCCAACAAGAATGCTACCTACATCTTTTGTTAATATTTCTGTTTCATTCATTAATTCTGAAAATCTGTTTTCGCGAATGTGACAGTGATTGATTACGAAATCATTTATTCTTTCCTGTATTTTTTTGAAATATTCATAAGTCTGTGGCACTCCTATAAACATACCATTCATTCTTACCGGATGTATTACCATTGTTCCTGTTGGCACAATAAATGAATAATCAGCGGATACCGCTAACGGCACTCCTATTGAATGACTTCCTCCAAGTACAAGTGAAACTGTTGGTTTACTTAGACTTGCAATCATTTCCGCAATGGCAAGTCCGCATTCCACATCTCCACCAACTGTATTTAATATAATCAGCAAGCCATCTATATCCTGATCGTCTTCGATTTTTGCAAGCATTGGCAAGATATGTTCATATTTGGTAGCCTTAGTACCTGATGCCACATTTTCGTGCCCCTCTATCTCTCCTATAATGCTTAACAAAAATATGTTCTTGTGATTATTATTGTGATCAAGTTTTACCTGACCATATTCTTTAATTTCATCCATAAAAAAACCTCCATACTACTCTTTATGTAGTATGGAAGCTTTTTCAAAAAATATTATAAGAGATTATTTATTATACTCCTCTACGATTTCATCATAGCTTAGCTTTCCACCAAACAAATCAAGTGCACTGCCAATTGTAAAATCCAGATTGCCCTGTGAAATTTCAGCAAACTTTTCAATCTGTTCTTTTGAACCTATTCCTCCGGCATATGTTATTGGAATGTCTGTAAACTTAGACAACATTTCAACCAGTTCTTCTTCCATTCCACCTGATTTGCCTTCCACATCAACACCGTGTACAAGAAATTCATCACAATATTCTGACAGCTTTTTCAAGGTTTCAAGATTTACAACTTCATCTGTAAACTTTTGCCATCTGTCTGTAACTATGTAATATTGTCCGTCTTTCTTTCGACAACTTAAATCCAAAACAATATGTTCTTTTCCAACAGCTTTTACAAGGCTTTTAAGATTGCCGTAATTAACTCTTCCGTCTTTAAAAACAAAAGATGTTACTATTACGTGAGTCGCACCAGCTCTTATGTAGTCGTCTGCATTAATTGCCGTAACGCCACCGCCTATCTGCATTCCATTAGGATATGCCTTAAGTGCAGCCAATGCCTGCTTTTTTGATTCCTTAAAAAACTCAGAACCTCCGGCATTTAAAATTATAATATGACCGCCTTTTATCCCATCTTTTTTGTAAAGATTAGCATAATAGGCTGCATCTTTTTCTGATACAAAATTTTCATCTGCCTGATTTCCTTTATCCTTAAGGCTTCCGCCTACTAACTGTTTTACTTTTCCATTATGTATGTCTATACACGGTCTAAATTTCATAATCTATGCTCCTTGATTAGTAACTTATAATTTAGATTTTCTTATGATACCGCTTCTCGCAAGAGTTTATAATCAAATTCTTTAATTTTATGCATTTAGTGCCTGCTCTAAATCTGCGATTATATCTTCTGCATCTTCAATTCCTACAGAAAATCTAATTAAATCCGGCTGTACACCTGCTTCGATTAACTGCTCGTCTGTCATCTGTCTGTGAGTATGACTTGCCGGATGAAGTACGCATGAACGTGCATCTGCTACGTGTGTAACAATTGCCACGAATTTAAGGTTGTCCATAAACTTAATTGACGCTTCACGTCCACCCTTAATTCCAAATGTTAATACTCCACAAGTTCCGTTAGGCATATATTTCTGTGCCAAATCGTAGTATTTGTCTCCTTCAAGTCCCGGATAGTTAACCCAAGCCACCTTGTCATTATTCTTAAGCCACTTAGCTACCTTTAATGCATTTTCGCAATGTTTAGGCATTCTAAGGTGTAATGTTTCAAGTCCTACATTAAGCAGGAATGAGTTCATTGGTGCTGGAATTGAGCCTAAATCTCTCATTACCTGTGCTGTAGCTTTTGTTATATATCCTGCCTTACCGAATTTTTCTGCATAAACAATTCCATGATATGAATCATCCGGTTCAGTCATTCCAGGAAACTTGTCTGCGTGTGCTTTCCAGTCAAAATTGCCACTGTCTACAATTGCTCCGCCTACTGCCATAGCATGACCATCCATATATTTTGTAGTTGAATGTGTAACAATGTCAACTCCATATTCAAAAGGTCTGCAATTAATAGGTGTTGGGAAAGTATTGTCAACAATAAGTGGCACTCCATGAGCGTGGGCTGCCTTGCTGAATTTTTCAAAATCAAATACTACCAATGATGGGTTTGAAATAGACTCACCAAATACGCATTTAGTATTAGGTCTAAACTCCTTATCCAAATCTTCCGGTGAAATATCAGGATCAACGAAAGTTACGTCGATTCCCATTTTCTTCATTGTTACCGCAAAAAGATTGAAAGTTCCACCATATATATTAGATGAAGCAATAAAGTGATCTCCCGCTTCACAAATATTAAATACAGCGTAAAAATTAGCTGCCTGACCTGAAGATGTAAGCATAGCTGCAGCACCACCTTCAAGTTCACAAATCTTTGATGCCACCGCATCGTTAGTTGGATTCTGTAATCTTGTGTAGAAATATCCGCTGTCTTCTAAATCGAATAGTCTTCCCATCTGTTCAGATGTGTCATACTTAAAAGTTGTACTCTGGTAAATTGGAAGAACTCTTGGCTCTCCCTTAGTTGGCTTCCATCCACCCTGAACACAAATTGTTCCTTTGTTGTTTTCCATTTTCTTTCTCCTTAAATAAATATCTTTTTTCTCTTATATAAATAGAATTGCAAGAGCTAAATTTTCATTAATTCATGCTTGCAATCCTTTAACCGGAACATTTATTCCGGTTTATAATCTTTTAATAAAATATGACTTGTGATACTGCATATGGCAAATAGAATTGCTATAATTACAACTGATGTTATAAAAAATCTTTTGTTCATTATAGGCATAACACAAGTATCTATAAAAAAAAGAACAAAAAGCACCGTGGCTATTTTGTTGCATAATTTTCCAATCTTAATCTTTTTGTCTTCTGTCATAAAGCGTTCTCCATGTATTGTTTGATATTCTTTAACTGTAACATTATTTTAAAATAGCTAATGTTATAACTTAACGACTATTATAACATTAGCTAATATTTATGGCAATCTCAACCACATTGGTAGGAATAAGATGAGGGGCAATCGCACTAGCAGTTCATAACGCAAAACGATAGCCCCTTAACATAACAAATTTTTAATTGTTTTATTTTTCTAAAAAATATTATCCTTAATTAAATCCAAAGAATTTGTTTACAACCTTATATCCTACTACAGAACACTTTCTACCAAACTTTCCTGGAAGATTCATTGTTCTTCCAAGAAGTGAATTTCTTACTATTCCATATAATTCAGGATTTGTTTCTTCAAGCTGTTTCCAAAGCTTTTCTTTGTCCTTTAATCTTTCCTCAGAGCCTTCTCTAATTGAAAGAATTGAAGATACACACATCATCATATCAAAATAATGAATCATTGCATCATTTGCGTTCTTCTGGTCCTTTGGACTGCTATTGTAGATTTCAAGCATAAGCTTTGTAACCCTGTACTGCTGGTCAAGTCTTTTAATCATAACTGATTCATGAACTGACTGGTCATCTCTTCCAATAAAATATTTGTAAAGGCAAACATCTAAGTAATAGATATTCTTTACATATGGTAACGGCTGGAATACATAAATGTTGTCAACATAGAATGTATGCTTTGGAAGTTCCATTCCACATTCTCTAAGAATCTTTGTTCTGTAAATAACTGAATGCATTAGCAAATACTGTGTTCTTCCAAAATGAATATCTTCCCAACCAAGCATTTTGCCTGGTGTCATGGCACTTCTGTATCTCATAATCTTCTTGTGCCTTGCACCCTGCTTGTCATACATAAAATTAGACACAAGCATATCAAGACCTGCATCTTTTGCAACCATTTCTTCCAAAAGATTTAATACTTTTTCAAGTGCTTTTCTTCCAAGGCAGTCATCGCTGTCAACTACCTTAAAATACAAACCTGTTGCATTCTTAATTCCTGTGTTTACAGCTTCTCCATGTCCACCGTTTTCCTGATGAATTACTCTTACAATGTTAGGAAACTTTTCTTCATACTTCTTTGCAATCTGCAATGTGTTATCTGATGAACCGTCATCTACAATAATAATTTCAACTCTGTCTCCACCTGTTAACGCACTACAAATACTTTTTTCCATGTAATCCTGTGAATTATAACATGGAATTGTAATCGTCAATAATTTCATTACCTGTCCTCCTAATCTGTACCGCCCCTCCCCTTTGTGTGGGCAATTGTCGGGAAATATGCTTTTTAATTTATTTCCTCTGGTACTACTTTTTTGTTGATTACTCTATATAATAAAAATGTTAATATACCTGTTATTATTACAAAAACTATAAGCACAATTAAGTCCTGTACTGAGTAAGTAATCTGCTGATCAACCACGCTTTCTCCTGAAATTGTTGCAAAAAAAGTTATTAATACTGCAACAAAGTTGGCTGTTCCGTGCAAAATCATTGGTGCAATTATGCTCTTGTATCTTTCATATACATAAACACATGCCAAGCCTAACAAAAATGCATATGGTGCCTGTATCCAGTTTCCGTGATATACACCAAAAAGCAATGATACGATAATTGCTGACGGAATTACTCCGGCCATTCTTCTAAGTCTTCTATAAATAACACCTCTAAACATTAATTCTTCTACAATAGGCGCACCAACGGCCGTTGCCAATACCTGTATTATAAACGGACCGCTTGTAAGTGCCTCTGATGTGCCTACATATGAATCAATCATAAATTCCGGCATAAACATCTGTAGAATAGAAACAAAATAATTGGCACAAAACATTATTGTTATTCCAAAAGGAATTATAAGTAAAAATTTAAATGCTGATGTTCTTTTAAACTTCTTAAAAAATCCTGTTTCTTTATCCAAATTTATGTCATCTTTTAACCATTTAATTAATATCGGTGCTGTTATAATCTGTGATATTAACAACTCAAGTAAAATATTTTTCTCTGCTATTTTCATGCCAATCTTTGATGCTGAAAAAGTAGCATAATCATGTAACACAAAATTAGCTGCAAATATAATTCCAAATGTTACTATCCCTGATACTACTACTTGAACTATCATATACAAAACCATTGGGCTAATCAATCCCCAAAGTCTTCCTGCTGTTATTTTCTGTCTCATTTTTTTCCTCAATTCTGTGCTTTATACACTTATACATTATATCTATATATTGTTATCTTTTTGTGTCTTTGTATAAAAAAAATTATCTATACTCTTCTGTGCAATTTAATTACGTTTTAAAATTTGTATAATTAAATTCTATCTTAAAATTTGTATGATTTAATTCTATTTAAAATTCTTTATAATTTTTATTTTAACAACATATTGCAAAGTTCTGTGGCAGAATAAGCTATGGCTTTAGCTCCATGAGCCAGCATTTCGTCCTTGTCGCCAAATCCGTAATCAACACCTATTGAATCAATACCAACAATATTAGCGCCATCAATGTCAAAACATGTATCACCTATCATAATGCACTGCTTCTTAGTTATGCTGTCAGGCATCTCATCAAACAATGCTTCAAGTACATCAACTTTACTCTGTCTTGGTCCTTTAAGCTCAGCTCCCATAACTTTATCAAAATAGCTGTAAATCTTTAAATACTTAAGAACTTCCTCAGCCATAGGAAGTGGTTTAGAAGTTGCCAATGCAATATACTTACCATTACCCTTTAACATCTCAAGCATTTCTTCAGTTCCCGGATATATTTCTGTTTCATATATTCCTATAGGCTTGTATCTTTCTCTATAAAATCCAACACCTTCCAACGCCTGTTCTCTCGTAAAATCATAACTTTTCATTAATTCATCAACCAATGGAGGGCCTATAAAATGCTCTAATTTATCTAAATCAGGCTCTTCAATTCCAAACTTTGAGAGAGCATATTGAACTGACTTGGTAATTCCTTCTTTTGAATTACTTAATGTTCCATCTAAGTCAAAAATAATCACATCGTAGTTATTCATATATTTCTCCTGTGTTTTAAAACAATCTCTGTTTAATTATTTTAATGTAACTTGTTTTTTTACAAGTTTAGTATAAACTTATCTTTTTCTTAATTAATTTTTAATATAACTTATCTTTTTTCTAAAATTACTGTTTACAGCATTATTTGTAGTATAACATAGTTTGCCCTTGTTTTACAGTAACTTTTGATTTATAATATTTTAAGAATTTATTAAATTTTTGTGAGGTACATATAATGAGTCAGGCAAAAGTAGACAAGCATAAACAGGAAAAATACAACAGAAAGAAAAATGTTAAGAAGCGTAACTTTAAAAAGATTGCAGCATACGTTGTTGCTACACTTATTGCTATAGCATTTATTGGTTATATCGGATATTCTGTTGCTATTGACACAGGACTTTATACTCCTGCCACAACAACACAGGGAAGCACCCTTTCAAAAGAAGCTATTGAAAGTTTAAGACAGCAGTTAATTAAAAACGGCGACTCAAACGTTCAGGGCAAAACAAGTGATGCTCCAACTGAAGCTGCTACAACAGCTACAAGTGCTGAAACAAGCGCTTCTAAATAAGATTATTGAAAATAAAAATCCTTACAGTTTCTTTTATTGAAGCTGTAGGGATTTTTTAATGTCCCCCACTACACAAAAAAATCAACCCTGCAGCCAATTAATTACAATAATGTAATCAACTACAAGATTGATTCTTATATTTTTCTCTATTCCACTGCTCTTCTTTCCACTACATTCTGTCAGGTGCACTAAATCCTAACAAGTCTATGCACTGTTCAAGTACATTAATTGTAAGATTGATTAATGCAATGTATCCTGCCTTCTTAGTCTGATCTTCTTCAGCAAGTATCTTTGTTTCATGATAAAATCTGTTAAATGCATTAGATAAATCGTATACATATGAACAAATCTTATGTGGAGCAAGTTCTTCTGCTGCATTTTCAATTATTTCATTAAACTTAGCTACTTCAAGCATTAACTGCATCTGTGAGCCATTGTCTGTGTTGATTACAGGAAGGTTTACATCTGCGTTTCCGCTTTCAGCTTTGTATTTTTCAAGAATTGATTTAATACGTACTATTGTGTAAAGAATATATGGACCTGTATTTCCTTCAAATGAAGCAAATCTGTCAATGTCAAAGATATAATCCTTTGATGCCTGGTTTGACAAATCGCCATACTTAAGTGCTGCAAGTCCTACAATCTTAGCTGTGTTATTAGCTTCTTCTTCACTTACTGTACGATTTTCCATAATCTTATCGTATACAGCTTTATTAATCTGTGCAATAAGGTTTTCAAGACGCATTACACCACCATCTCTTGTTTTAAATGGCTTGCCGTCTTTGCCATTCATTGTACCGAAACCTAAAAATTCCATCTTAGTATTTTCGTCTACAATGTTAGCTTTCTTAGATACACGGAATACCTGTGTAAAATGTAATTCCTGACGCTTATCAGCTACATAAATATAGTGGTTAGGCTTGTAATCCTGTTCTCTCTGGATAATTGTTGCAAGATCTGATGTTGCATATAAAGCCGCGCCATCTGACTTTCTAACGATACATGGTGGAAGTTCCTTTGTGTCATCTTCCTTTGAAATGTCAACAACTAAAGCTCCCTGACTTTCATAAGCTAACTTCTTGTCAATTAAATCCTGAATAAGTCCTGGAATATATGGCTGAGCATCACTTTCACCCTTCCATAAATCAAAATCAACATTTAAGTTTCCATAATTCTTCTTTAAATCTTCAACAGAAACTTTCATAATATGTTTCCAAATAGCTGTATATGGGGCATATCCACTCTGAAGCTTTAATGTTGCCTGATGTGCTTTCTCTTTAAACTCTTCATCAACTTTAGACTTAGCACTGGCACATGGATAAATCTCTTCTAATTCAGAAATTGTAAATGGTGCCTCTTCAGGGTATTCTCCTGTGTATGATTCATCAAAATAAACTAAATCAGGTTTACGACATTCAAGCTCTGTAATAATAAGTCCCATCTGAAGTCCCCAGTCTCCCAAATGAACATCAGAAATAACTTTATTACCCATAAATCTTTCAATACGTTTAACACTTTCACCAATAACTGCTGAACGTAAATGTCCAACATGTAGAGGCTTAGCTACATTAGCTCCACCGTAATCAATTACAATAGTTTCAGGCGCCTTGTTTTCGCATCCATACTTGTCAGCTTCCTTCATATCGTTAAGATATTTAGCTACGAATTCACTATTTAATTTAATATTAATGAATCCCGGCATAACTGCTTCAACTGATTCAAACATTTCATTGTCCTGTAATGACTCAACAACCTGATTGGCAATCATAATAGGTGCCTTGTGATAAAGCTTTGCACCTGCCATTGCCCCATTACACTGATACTGACAAAGGTCAGGTCTGTTAGATACAACAACCTTGCCTAATTTTTTGTCATATTCATTCTGTTCAAAAGCTTTTTCAAACTCTTCTGTAATAAGTTCTAATAATTTTTTCATTATAATGTTACTCCGTTTAATTTAAGTAATTCACGGGCTGATTCAACAGAATCAACACCAGTTTTATTCTTGATAGGTGCAAATTCTTTCTCTCTTACAACTTCGTAAGCAAGACAATTATCCATCATATGTACCATATCAAGTACTAATGTTTCAAACTTGAATCCGTTTTCAGTTTCAGGTTTTACTGCATTACCATTTTCATCAATATGAGCAATCTTCTTCTTTACAATGTGAACTGAAAGATTATTTTTCATATTCTTTTCTAAATCTTCAATGTTGAATAAATAATTTAAGATAACACCATACTTGTATGCAAGCTCTCCGTCTGCCTTAGTCTGGTATCTCATATCTTCAGTTAATTCATAATATTCAACAATAGATGGCTTTCCATCTTCTAAGCATAGTACACCAACCTTTTCTTCAGGTGTAGCCTTAGAAACAACCTTTGCTGCTGAACGGTATCCGCCATCAATCATGGCACCCACGAAACAAGGATCAGCCATTCTCTGGCAAACATTATCAACTGCAAAAATATTAATATATTCAACTCCTGCCTTCTTAGCCTTTTCGCAAAGACCAGCCTTAACAAATGAAATAAACCATCCGCCATTGCCGTTAGGTGATGTTGAAATTCTATCTTTATCTTCCAAGAAAATCTTGCCATCAAAAGATGCTGCAGGAGCCATTTCCTGTACAAAGAAATCAACATAATTCTTATCATAACCAAAATAGTTCATTTCTTCAAAGAACTTAACTGTGTCATCGTTGTTCTTTTCACTTGTCATAATATAAAGTGGAACCCACGCACCTGTCTGATTAACAACATCCATTAAATTCTTAATAAGCATTTCAAAAATATATACGTCCCTAGTAAGACCAATATTGTACATTCCCTTAGGCTTATCTGAGCCAAGTCTTGTACCCATTCCACCTGCTAAAAGTAAAGCTGCAACTTTTCCCTCTTTAATTGCTTCTGTACCTATAGCTGTGTATTTATCCTTATTTGCTTCAATATCAGCAATGCTTACTGCATCGTCAAGTGGTGTGATAACACCTTTTTCAGTTTCTTTTCCGCCATCTTCAATTAACTTAAGCAAATCAAAATCAATTTCATCTATCTGCTTTAATAAAGACTGTCTCTGGTTTTCATCAAGTTCATCATAATACTTTAATAACTGAGACTGATTATACTTTTCCAATTTTGCTTTTGTTTCCTGTAAATTCATTCATTACCTCCATTGGCTTCCCATTTTTTCATATTTTCATACTATAAAGAATAAATTATTTTCCAATAATATGCAAGGTTTTAATGCTGCAAAGTATTTCAATACAGCTCTGATATCTTAAATCAGGATTATTCTTTGTACATTTTTTTATTATCTTTCTAAGTTTATGGCTTGTCTTAAAATAGTCTTTAAAACTGTAAAGTGATTTACTGCCTGGCACTGAATTATATGTTTTTGCAGTTTTTAAATAGTACATTGTTGTACCTATTCCATATATGTCTGCCCTAATGTCAGTATTATAAAGCCCCTTCCCTTTGCTATCACCAAACTGCTCCGGTGCCGCAAAGCCCTTACTTCCCAAGGCAAGCTTATCCACATCAATATCTGTTCTGTATCTTTTTGCTATGCCAAAATCAATAAGCTTAATTCTTCCATCTTTGCACAAGATAATATTAGCCGGCTTTAAATCTCTATAAACTATTGCCGGCGACAAACTATGAAGATAATAAAAGCCACTGCATACCTGTTCCATAACTTTTATAAGCATTTTTGTAGATAATGTTCCATATTCATCCACATATTTCTTTAAATCAATCCCATCTATATATTCCATTACCAGAAAAAATGCATCTTCAATCTTTATTAAGTCAAAAATTTTTGGAAGGACCGGATGAGTACAGTTCTTTAAAACTTCAAGTTCTCTTTCCATTCCTTCCAATAATCTTTTTCTGTTGGCAGGATCAGATGTTATATACTTCTTAAGAGCATAAATTCCACCATTGTGAATATCCCTTGCCTTGTAGACAATAGCACTTCCTCCTCTGCCTATAAGTTCAAGTATATAATATCTTCCTCCAACAATATTATTTATAATATCTGCCATAAACACAACCTTTCCGATGTGTTTCTCTCCAAGGCTTTTTTTATTACAATGTCATTATCCCACCATTGTGTAATCACAGGTGAAATAAGACCTTGGTCCACTAATAATCTTAGATGGTTGCAATATCAACTAATGTTAAGTTTTCTTTTGCATTGCTTTCTAAGCTTGTAAGTAATGCATCAACTGTGTCTAAGCTTGTAAAGCAGTTAACACCTGTTTCGATTGATGTTCTTCTGATTAAGAAACCGTCACGGTTCTTATCACGTCCCTGTGTTGGTGTATCAATAACAATATCAATCTTATGTTCAAGAAGTAAGTCCATAACTGTTGGTGCTTCCTGATGAATCTTGTTAACCTTAATTGCATCTACACCATTCTGACGTAATACATCTGCTGTACTTCTTGTAGCATAAACTTCATATCCAAGCTTTTCAAATCTCTGTGCAAGTGGAACAACTTCCTGCTTATCAGCATCCTTAACAGAAATAATAATCTTCTTATGTTTTGGAAGAACAACTCCTGCCCCAAGGAATGCCTTGTAAAGTGCTTCGTTAAATGTCTTTGCAATACCAAGACATTCACCTGTTGACTTCATTTCAGGTCCTAAGCTTGTTTCTGCGCCACGGATTTTTTCAAATGAGAATACAGGCATCTTAATTGCAATGTAATCTGCATTAGGCTGTAATCCCGGTTTGTAACCCATTTCCTTAATTGTATGTCCAATAATACATTTTGTAGCAAGTTTTACAATTGGAATACCTGTAACCTTACTAATGTATGGAACTGTTCTTGATGAACGTGGGTTAACTTCGATTACATAAACCTTACCGTCACAAACGATAAACTGAATGTTAATCATACCTTTTACGTGAAGTGAACGTGCAAGCTTTTCTGTGTAATCTTCAATTGTATCAATAATCTCTTTTGAAAGTGAGTATGCAGGATAAACTGAAATACTGTCACCTGAATGAACTCCGGCTCTTTCAATATGTTCCATTACACCAGGAATAAGAATGTCTGTGCCGTCGCAAATTGCGTCAACTTCAACTTCTGTTCCCTGTAAATATTTATCTACCAAAATTGGATGATCCTGAGCAATTCTGTTGATGATTTCCATAAATTCTTCTACTTCTTCATCACATGTTGCAATCTGCATTCCCTGACCACCAAGTACGTAAGAAGGTCTTACAAGAACAGGATATCCTAATCTGTTAGCAACTTCCTTAGCTTCTTCTGCTGTAAATACAGTTCCACCTGTAGGTCTTGGAATACTACATTTTTCAAGGATTTCATCAAATAATTCTCTATCTTCTGCAGCATCTACGTCTTCTGCCTTTGTTCCAAGAATAGGAACGCCCATCTTCATAAGTGCTTCAGTAAGCTTAATGGCTGTCTGACCACCGAACTGAACAACTGCACCGTCAGGTTTTTCAATGTTTACAATATTTTCAACATCCTCCGGTGTTAATGGTTCAAAATAAAGCTTGTCAGCAATATCAAAGTCAGTTGATACCGTTTCAGGGTTATTATTTACAATAATTGTTTCATAACCTTCTTCTTTAAATGCCCATGTACAATGTACTGAACAGAAGTCAAATTCAATACCCTGTCCGATTCTGATAGGACCTGAACCAAGTACAAGTACCTTCTTTGGCGGATTAGTTTCTACTGATTCGTTTTCACCACCATATACTGAATAATAGTAAGGTGTTGCAGCTTCAAATTCTGCTGCACATGTATCAACCATCTTGTAAGAAGCTACAATGTTATTATCATAACGCATCTGCTTAATTTCGTCTTCTGACTTGCCTGTTAATCTGCTAATAACTGTGTCAGGGAATTCAATTCTCTTAGCTGCCTTTAATAATTCAGGTGTTAAAGGTTCATTCTTAAGTGAATTTTCCATTTCAACGATAATAGCAATCTTATCAATAAACCACTTATCAATCTTTGTGATTTCATGAATTTTGTCATAGCTTACGCCTCTTCTAAGTGCCTCAGCAATAACCCAGATTCTTCTATCATCTACTACGTGAAGCTGATCTTCTAACTGATCATCTGTAAGTTCTGTAAAATCATAATCCATAAGGCATTCAACATGCTGTTCCAAAGAACGGATAGCTTTCATTAAAGCACCTTCAAAGTTGTTACAGATACTCATTACTTCACCTGTAGCCTTCATCTGTGTTGTCAGCTTTCTGCTGGCTGTAATAAATTTGTCAAATGGAAGTCTTGGAATCTTAACTACACAATAGTCAAGTGTTGGTTCAAAACTTGCATATGTTTTCTTAGTAATTGCATTCTTGATTTCATCAAGTGTATAACCTAACGCAATCTTTGCTGCAACCTTTGCAATCGGATAACCTGTAGCCTTAGAAGCCAAAGCTGATGAACGGCTTACACGAGGGTTAACTTCGATTACACAATATTCAAAGCTTTCAGGATGAAGTGCGTACTGAACATTACATCCACCTGTAATGTTTAATTCATTAATAATATTTAATGCTGATGTACGAAGCATCTGATGTTCCTTATCACCTAAAGTCTGTGATGGAGCAACTACAATACTGTCACCTGTATGAACACCAACAGGATCAATATTTTCCATGTTACATACTGTGATGCAGTTTCCTGCACTATCACGCATAACTTCGTATTCTACTTCTTTCCATCCTGCAATACATCTTTCAACAAGAACCTGACCTACACGGCTAAGTCTTAATCCGTTTTCAAGGATTTCAACTAATTCAACCTGGTTGTGAGCGATACCACCGCCGCTACCACCTAATGTGTAAGCCGGACGAAGAACTACCGGGTAACCGATTTTGTTAGTAAATGCAATGCCATCTTCAACATTTTCTACTACCAAAGATGGAGCACATGGCTCACCGATTTTTTCCATAGTCTCTTTAAACTCAAGACGGTCTTCTGCCTTCTTAATTGTTTCTGATGTTGTACCAATAAGACGACATTCATGTTTTTCAAGGAAATCTGTTTCTGCGATTTCCATTGCAAGGTTAAGTCCTGCCTGTCCACCAAGTGTTGGTAAGATACTGTCAGGTTTTTCCTTTTCTATAATCTTTTCAAGTACAGGTACAGTAAGTGGTTCAATATATACCTTATCTGCAATATCCTTATCTGTCATAATTGTTGCCGGGTTAGAGTTTACAAGTACAACTTCCAAACCTTCTTCTTTTAAAGAACGGCAGGCCTGTGTTCCTGCGTAGTCAAACTCTGCAGCCTGTCCAATAACGATTGGACCTGAACCTATTACTAAAACTTTCTTAATTCTTGGATCTTTAGGCATTCTTCTTCACCTCCATCATTTGAATAAATTCGTCAAACAGTCTGTCCGAATCCTGTGGACCAGGGCATGCTTCCGGATGGAACTGAACTGTAAAAATACTCTTGTTTTTATATCTTAAACCTTCTACGGTTTTATCATTTACATTTATGAAAGCTACTTCTGCAACTTCAGGATTTACTGTCTCTCCGTCAACCATATATCCGTGGTTCTGTGAAGATATGTATACATGTCCTGATGCAAGGTCTTTAACAGGGTGATTACCACCTCTATGACCATATTTCATCTTCTTTGTATCTGCTCCTGTAGCAAGTGCCATAAGCTGATGTCCAAGGCAGATTGCAAAAATTGGAATATCTGTATTGTATAATTTTCTAATCTGTTCAATCTGATATTCACACTCTTTTGGATCCCCGGGACCATTAGATAACATAATTCCGTCAGGGTTTGACGCAATAATTTCTTCTGCCGGTGTGTCACATGGATAAATAGTAACGTCACAACCTCTTTCGTTAAGAGATTTTCCAATATTGTTCTTTGCACCAATATCTAATAAAGCTACCTTAAATCCATCTCCCTTTAATTCTTTCTTTTCAGTGCAACTAACTTTCTTAACAACTCCTGTTACTCTGTATTCCTTAATCTTAGGAAGTATTTCGTCAAGGTTGTAATTCTCGTTAGTTGTAATCATTCCGTTCATTGTTCCTTTTTCACGAAGAATCTTTGTTAAAGCTCTTGTATCGATTCCCGCAATACCAGGAATATCATGTTCTTCTAAGAAATTCTGAATAGTATCATCACTTCTAAAGTTACTTGGCATTCTGCTAAGTTCGTTAACAATATATCCGTCCGGCCATGGTCTAAGTGATTCCATGTCCTCGTGGCAAATTCCGTAGTTACCAATCAATGGGTAAGTCATACATACTGCCTGACCTGCATATGAAGGATCAGTTAATACTTCTAAATAACCCCACATTGATGTATTAAATACGATTTCACTAATTATCTCTCTTGTTGATCCAATAGATGTTCCTTTGAAAACTGTACCGTCTTCTAAGATTAGAAAAGCGTTCATAAATGTGTCTTCCTTTCTTCATTTCATTAAGTGAGTCAAAGTATCTTTCAATATTTTTGCTCAAATTGTAAAGATTATACCAAAAAAAGTGACGTAATTCAACAAAATATCTAAAACAATTTAGATTTTTTTTAATACTTAAAAATATAAAGTAAATTACTATCTGATTTTAAATTTGATTTAAAATTCATACATATAAATCTGTTAACAATTCTACTTACTATGTTATAATATTTTTTGTAATTAATCAATTTGAAACGGAGACTTTATGAGAAAAAAAGAATTAGCAAAAATTATTATAGAAAGATTAAAAGAAGAATACCCTGACGCAGACTGCACTTTGGACTACAATGACGCTTGGAAATTGTTAATAAGCGTAAGACTTGCTGCTCAGTGTACTGACGCAAGAGTAAACGTTGTAGTGCCTCATTTGTACGAGAAATTTCCAACAATTGATGCTTTGGCAAACGCTGATGTTAGCGAAATTGAAGAAATTGTAAGACCTTGCGGTCTTGGAAGAAGCAAGGCTAGGGATATTAGTCTTTGCATGAGAATGCTTAGAGATGAATTTGACAGCAAAGTTCCTGACGACTTTAACCAATTATTAAAACTTCCGGGAGTTGGACGAAAAAGTGCCAACCTTATAATGGGTGATGTTTTTGGCAAGCCTGCCATTGTAACTGACACTCACTGCATAAGACTTGTAAACCGAATGGGACTTGTAGACAACATTAAGGAGCCTAAGAAAGTTGAAATGGCTCTCTGGAAAATTATCCCTCCCGAGGAAGGCAGTGACTTCTGCCACCGACTTGTATATCACGGAAGGGAAATCTGTACTGCTAGAACAGCACCTCATTGCGACCGTTGCTGTTTAAATGATGTGTGTAAAAAGAATATAAAATAAAACATTATAAAAAGGAGCATATCCACTTTGCATTTTTCAATCTTTTTGAAAAAATATGGCAAATGAATATGCTTCTTTATTTTTATCCTCTGGGGATTCCTTCTGCTATTCTTGTTATGCCAACGTAAATCTGAGATATTTTGTACCACGTACTAAAATCTACCTCCCCTGTTTGTGGCAAATCAAAAATCTTTTGGAATGCCCTCACCGAAGCCTGAGTACCTTCACCGAAAACTCCATCTGCTGAAACTCTTGGAATGGCTGTGTAAACTCTGGCAATGGTATCTAGCTGTTCCTGCATCTGCATAACCTTCTGACCACTTGCACCTATAGTCAGATCGTAGCCGGGCCATGATGCAGGAATGCCTGAAATCTGTTCAGCAGTGTTAATATACATATCATCGCCATAATAGTTTCGTATAATTTCTAACGTTCCAAAGCCCTGCTCACCTAAATTGCAGGACCCCCACTGGCTAAGCCAATTAGGACAGGTAACTCTTTTTCCATCGCAATACTGAGTAAGAATTGGCTGCCTTACATCAGGTCTTGAAAGATATTGGTTGAAAATCTCGTCAACAACCTCATCAATAGACTGGAAAATATTTCTTCCATAAATCCATTTTTGGTCATATGCCGTTGAGGATGTAATGGTAAAATCGTAGCCTTTGTTTCTATACCACTCAGTGTAAACCCTGTTTAAGGTAAATGACATAATTGCAAGCACGTTTGCCTCAATAGTTGCCCTAGGCCACGTTGCATATATTTCCGATGAAGCCACGTTTTTAATATAATCTTTATATGTTACATAATAATCCCTTGCATTGCTTGAAGGCGTTCCATTGTGAACCACAACATATTCAGGTATAACAACTCTGCTTAAAACAATTTCCCCCGGTTCATTTACATCTTTAATTTCGTCCTCAGGAATCTTTTCCGGATACTCAGCATAAAGGGTATGGGGATCAATATCTATATTCTCCACCTGTTCACCTTCACGCCTTCTCATACGCACATCTTGAAGTGATAGTGAATCAGGCAAAATCTCCACATTACTAATATTTTCCGTTTCATAGCCCGGTGCCTCAATTTGAATATTATAATTGGCATAAGGCATATTCTCATTATTTTCATTAAGACTATATTCCAATGGTGGAGTATTTAAATCCACAATCTGAGTCTGCCCGGAAACATCCGTTTCAAGCCTTTCAATGGGACTGTTGGGATTAATGGCTGTTTCAGGCTCACTGATAGTTACCCTTGCATCCCTAATGGGAGCATTGTCAGAATCCGTTACATTAACCTGCAACTCACCTCTGTCCTGCTCTCCTACCTGCATTTTTATTAACATAAAATTACCATACAAACTTAATCTTTATAATATATGCAGATAACAAAATTATATTACAATGTCAAAAGGCCGTTTTCCCACCTGTGTTTACACAATGGTGGAAAAACGACCTTGGGACACGCCCGGATATGTATTTTAATAATTATTTTCTTTTATATGTTCTAAAGAAATATTCAATATCAAA
Source organism: Eubacterium ventriosum (assembly GCF_025150745.1). NCBI lineage: Bacteria > Bacillati > Bacillota > Clostridia > Eubacteriales > Eubacteriaceae > Eubacterium > Eubacterium ventriosum. Next base: position 1,662,476 of record NZ_CP102282.1, on the reverse strand, counting down.
ATAAGTATTTTCGTCACTTTCATCAGCCAAAACCCAGTCAACCTCTTTATCCAAATTAGGTATGAAAGTATCTGCTGAATATGCCTGATTAATATATGTTACATAAGCTGTATTGCAGTATGGAAGCATAGCTTTGTAAATACTTCCGCCACCAATTACAAAAACGTCATTTTCGTCGTATTTTGAAGCTTCCTTCACTGCTTCTTCAACGCTGTGAACAACAACTGCTCCGTCAACTTCATAATCTTCTTTCTTAGTAATAACAATATTCACTCTATTCTTTAATGGACGACCTCCCGGAAAACTTTCCAAAGTCTTTCTTCCCATAATAACAACCTTGCCTGTTGTTGTTTCTCTAAAAAACTTCATATCATCAGGAATGCTTACAAGTAACTCATTGTTATAACCAATAGCCCAATTCTCATCAACTGCTACAATTAAATTCATTATGTTTTCTCCTTCATAAATTCACTAACAAGCATAATATTTATACTAAAACTTTGTGTGATTGTATTGTCAAAATATCAAGCTCTTGTTAAACAGCTACAGGAATATTTTTAATCTGTGGACCTGTAACGTAATCTTCAAGTTTCAAATCATCTACTGTAAAATCGTAGAAATTCTTAATTTCCGGATTAATCCAAAGCTTAGGTGCCGGATGCTGCTCTCTTGTAATCAACTCTTCAATTAAAGGAACGTGCTTGTCATAAATATGTGCATCAGCAATAACGTGAATAAATTCGCCGACTTCCATATCATTAACCTGAGCAAACATATGAATTAACGCTGCATACTGACAAACATTCCAGTTGTTAGCAGTCAAAACATCCTGTGAACGCTGGTTTAAAATACCATTAAGCACAAGATTGCCTGTTTCTTCATTCTTTGTAACATTAAAAGTCATACTATATGCACACGGATATAAATTCATTTCATGCAAATCCTCATGATTATAAATATTAGTCATAATTCTTCTGCTATATGGATTGTGCTTCAAATCATATAAAACACGGTCAACCTGATCCATATCACCTTCTTTATAATGATGCTTAATTCCCAACTGATAACCGTAAGCCTTTCCAATAGAACCTGTTTCGTCAGCCCATGCATCCCAAATATGGCTGTTTAAATCATGTACATTATTAGACTTCTTCTGCCAAATCCAAAGAAGTTCATCAAGACAATTCTTAAAGCCTGTCTTTCTAAGTGTAATAGCCGGAAATTCCTTCTTTAAATCATATCTGTTAACTACACCAAACTTCTTAATAGTGTATGCAAAAGATCCGTCGTCCCACTTAGGTCTAACCTTTTCGCCTTTTGTATCTGTACCATTATCCAAAATATTCCTACACATATCAACAAATATTTTATCTGCGTAACTCATATCCACTCTCCAATCAATTTATTACTAAAAAATAATTGCAGAACAACTTGAAACATTCTGCAATTACTTTTGTTTGTCTTTTCAATAGTATAACATATTATAAATAAAATAAAAAACATTGATTAAAAATTTTTTTTTAAACTTTTTACTGACCTTTAACTTTGTCTGTCAATTTTTTTATTGCACCTTAACTTCGCCTGCCAGAACTTTTTTGTAATCTTCCAGATTTTTTCTAAGCAAAACAGGTGTATCAAGCTTGTAAGGACACTTGCTCTTGCACTGTCCGCAATTAATGCAATCCTCAATCTTCATCATTTCCTTCTGCATATCTTCTGTTAACCATTCTTTTGAAGGTGCTCGACGAAGCATAAGAGACATTCTTGCACAGTTGTTAATCTTTATTCCCTTAGGGCAAGGCATACAATAACCGCATCCTCTGCAGAAATCCCCGACTAACTCTTTTCTCTCTTTTTCAATATATTCACTTATTTCATCGTCCCAAACCGACTCTTCATCCATAAACTTAAGCCACTCTTCCAACTCACTCATCTTCTGAATGCCCCAAATTGGAAGAACATTGTCGTATTTTGAAATGTAAGCCATGGCAGCTTTAGAATTGTGAATAAGACCTCCTGCCAAGCCTTTCATGGCTATAAAGCCAACATTCTTTTCCTTACACAAATTAACAAGCTCAATCTCTCTTTCAGAGCAAAGATAACTGAAAGGAAACTGCATAGTCTCATAAAGTCCTGACTGAACACACTGAAAAGCCGTTTCAATATTGTGGGCAGTAATTCCAATATGCTTAATAATTCCCTGTTCCTTAGCTTTAAGCATACACTCATACATACCTGTTCCATCATCCGGCTTGTAGCACTGTGGCACGCAGTGAAACTGATAAATATCAAGATAATCAGTCTTTAAATTAGTCAGAGATGTATCAAGTTGCTTCCAAAACTCATCAGGAGTTTTCGCCAATGTCTTTGAGGCAATAAAAATCTTATCTCTCATTCCCTCAAACGCCTGTCCCAGTTTCTCCTCGCTGTCACTGTAAGCTCTTGCAGTATCAAAAAAAGTCATTCCACCCTCATATGCTCTCTGCAAAATCTTTACAGCTTCATCCATTGTAACTCTCTGAATAGGCAAAGCTCCAAAAGCGTTCTGTGGAGTTTTAATACCTGTTTTTCCTAAAGTAATCTCCTTCATATCAATTCTCCTTTGTGAATTTCTCTGCGTCCAATATTTCATTTAAAAGAGCTGTGCATCCCTTTAACACATCATCATAAGTTGCATCAAAATTTCCTGTGTACCAAGGATCTGCTATGTCCCTTTCTTCTCCTGCAAAATGTAGTAACTTGTAAACCTTTCCGTCCCGGTCATTTCCTACAATTCTTCCTATGTTTCTAATATTAGCACTATCCATTCCAATAATATAGTCAAATTCGTTATAATCACTCTTCTCCATATGTCTTGCTCTGTGATTACCACATGGAATGCCTTCACTTTTTAATTTATTTCTTGTTCCCGGATGAACTCCGTTGCCAATCTCTTCATAACTTGTGGCTGCCGAATCAATGTAAAAACGGTCAGCAATGCCCTGGTTGTTAACCATGTCCTGAAGGACATACTGGGCCATAGTTGATCTACAAATATTGCCGTGGCATAAAAATAAAATTTTTATCATATGATTTTCTCCTTGTGTTATTGAAAGATTGTGTAATTTGAACCCGCTATGTTCTCAATCACTTAATGATATATTTTGTTCCTCTGCCTTTTCCTTCAACTGCAATCACACCCTTTTTCTCCATAGCTTTCAGTAATTGTGTTGTTTTTGATTTGCCAAATGGGACATATGGTGCAATTTCACTTATTGGTTTCAGCATCGTCTTACTTAAAAATTTGTAAATCACTTTTTCGTCTTCGGTTAAATTGACATTCGTTTCAAATATCGGTAGTACAATTTTTATAGCATTTTCTGACACTTCAAATTCTGGTTTTATCAAACTCTCTGCATACAGTTGTTTGATTCGTGTAATTCCTGTTCCAAATATCTCTACTAATCCCAGTCTGTAAAATACATTTGCAAGATTTCTATTTCTTAAAATAGATAGTTTACCTGATAAATATTCTTCTGCCGTTATTCCAGCCGGCAATCCACCAGGAGACACTACTTCTATTCTATCATCAAACATAGAAACTCTGATGTGTGAATTAATATCCCATACCCTATGAATCAAAGCATTTGCAATTGCTTCTCTGAAAGCTGCTTCCGGTATTTTCTCCACCATCTTTCTGTCAGCCCCCTGTATTACTTCATATTGATAATAATCTCTAAATACAGCAAGTGCTTTTTCATATATTTCTAAAACCGATATATGTTCAAACGTTACTCTTTTTTGAATAATACTGATATTCTCACCGAACTTAACAATATCAATTCCTGAAAAATGATTTTTATCTGCCAAAAGTCCCGCTGCATTATTATAACCATTTATATTGTCATACAGGTTCAATGTCTTTAAAGTATCTTGATTGAAAGTTTCAATGTAAATATTTTCTTTCAGTTTACACTGTAAAATTTTAAAAGATAGCTCCTGATCTTTACAAGGTAATTCTTCGAAGCTAATATTTTTTCCATCTAATACAAGCCTTGAAAATTCTAATGTATCTACCTCTATCGTTGCTGTATCATTTCGTTTGTATGCTTTTGATTTATATAAATACGGTTTTTGAAGACCACTTTTTACAGTAAGTTTTATCGTCTGATCATTATTCTGTATTTCGAGTGTATAGTTTGGTTGAGGTGATATACTGTCATTGATTTTATTTTCGATATCCAGACAGGCCTGTTTTACATCTGGCAATCCTTTCACATTTCCATTATCATCAACCCCAAAAAGAATTGTTCCACCATTGTAATTCGAAAAGGCACTAACTGTTTTCAAAAAAGTATTCGTAATCATTTCCTTGAATTCTAATATTCTTGTTTCACGCATAGTAATCGTTCCCTTTCCAACCATAATGATTATATTATATGCAAAAATGCGCAAAAAATCAATTGTATTTTTTTACGATTGATTTTTTAATTAATTTTGAGTGTAGTATTATTTTTTGACCAATTGAATTATGACAACTTTTTAATTATTCCGATCCAGTCTTCCAAAGGTATAAATAAGGTGTAAATTCTATGCTTCCCTCCAAGAACCCCAATAAAATCAAGGCTTTCCTTAAAAGAGAAAACACAGTTGTGAACAATGGTTCACAACTGTGTAAAAAATCTTTTTACCCCCGCTCTTGACAAAGAGCCAAAACTTCATCATTATAATGAAATTTTTATAATATAACGGTCTACTTTATCTTTTAATTATTATTTCTTTAAAATTCTAACTTTTTTAGGTTTTGACCACTTCTTGCAGCCAACGGCTCTAACTCGTACAAAAAGTTTCTTTCTCTTTTCAAATGCTTTTTTAGAAATTGTTACTTTTTTATATTTCTTTACTGTCTTTGTTACAATAACTGATGTAAACTTTTTATTCTTAGAAACCTGTACCTGATATCTTTTAGCACCTTTAACTTTTCTAAATGAAAGCCTGATTTTATTTGCATTTTTCTTCTTTGTTGCTTTCTTTACAACTGTTGTTTTTAATGCTTTGTTTGGAGTCTTTTTCTGTATTTTCTTTGTTGTTGGAGAGGCTGTTGTTCCTTCAGGTTTTGTTTCACCTGAAGCTGTTGTTCCCTCAGGTTTTGTTTCACTTGGATTTGTTGTTTCTGGAGTAACCGGTGTTACACCTTTCCCAATCTTATAATCTCCATAAAGACCATCCTTTGCTCCATTTGTAGAAACTCCTGCATTCTTGTCTGCCTTCTCGTCTTCTCCTGCCTTAACCATACGCTGGTAAACACGAACATAATCAACTAACATTGTTCCTGATGTAAAACTGCTGTCAGGTACATAACCACTGTCAAATGTTCCACCTGCTGCAAGATTTAAAATAAGGTAAAATCTCTGGTCAAACGGTGCATATGCATTTCCTCTGTCTGAGCCTGAATACCACTCACCATATGTACATTTGAAATAGCATTTGCCATCACAGTAAATCTTAATATTTTCAGCATCCCACTGAACACTGTATACATGCCAGTCGTCAATGCCTGTCTTTTTATTACCATCTCGTGTTATGTTAAATGCATCTGATGTATTAATATTATTTGGCCACTGTGCACCATAATGTAATGTACCAAATACCATATTTGGTGTTCTTCCACGTCCTTCAAATACATCTATTTCACCTGATAATGGCCATGAACCATAACGTGAGTCATTTGGAAGCATCCACATAGCAGGCCATATGCCTGTACCTGTAGGCATTTTTGCTCTGAAATCAACTCGTCCGTATTTCACTGAGAATTTATCTTTTGTTGTAATCTTTCCTGATGAATACTGAGCAGTTGCTTTCTTAGATGGATCACCTTTTTCTGTAAATACCTTTGACTGCTTTTTCATAAGAATATTTAATGCACCATCTTTTACTGATACATTGTCTCTTGTGTAGTATTCAAGTTCCTGATTTCCCCAACCGGCTGTGTTAATATCGTCTTCTTTAAGTAAGAATCCTTCATCATATGACCACTTGCTTGTGTCAAGAGATGCACCATCAAATTCATCATTGAAAATCATCTTCCAACCTGCCGGTGTATATGCATTTGAATTGTCATTTACTTTAATATCTGACATATCTGATGGAAGTGTTGGCTTATAAGATGTATTTCCTTTAATTGTATACAATACATAGTTATTGCTTGCATCTCCACCTTTTTTACCATCAATAGGATATGTGACTTTTATTTCTGTATCCTGTCTTACAGGCTGGAGCCAAAGTCCATAAACATGATCAACAAAATAACCCCACTGACTGCTTAGTGAATATTTGTTGTAACCACTTCCTTCATATACCCATCCACAGGCTGCAACATCTGTAAGTGGAATCCACTTTCCATCTACCTTAACTTCGTATTTAAATAAATCCAAATCATCTTTTATAGCTTCTGTTCCACCAATTTTTGGAAGTGGAATACCAACTGATGCTGTACCACTTGTGCTTGCATCGTATGATGTGCCATTATATGCTGTGATTTTGTAATTTGATCTGGTTGGCTTTGTATATGTAACTTTTACATCCTGATGTACATTTGGATTTGACTTTGATGCAAATCTTAACGTAAATGACCAACTGATATTTGTAAACCAATATCCACCATCACCATCTGAGTAATATCCAAAGTTCTGATCCCACAGAAATCCTGATGCTGCATTGCCTAAAAACTGAACAAATCCTTTTCCGTCATTGTTGTCTACTGTAATGTTAACATCATCCTGAATCTGTTCATACTTGATACTCTTGTCTCCATTAAATGTCCATGCTCCCCAATGTGTAGCTGAACCACCTGTTGTATCTGCCTGAATATTTGTTTCTGTTGTAGAAATACTTGTAAGCTTATACTTTGAAAGTTTGTTAAGTTCCAATTTGTAATCAAGATTTATGTTATTTGTTTTTCCATGGAAACGGAAATATGTTGTTTCTGTAAGTTTCATCCAGCAAACCCAGCCACCCCATGACTGATATTCCCATGCCCAAGTGTCATTCCACTTAAAGTAACTTACATCTTCAATTTTTTTCCATTCACCATTTGTTCCGTTTTCCTGTTTAACATAAACCTGAATGTCTTTTTCCACATCTGCAATGGAAAGTTCACTACTGGCTTTTCCGTTAAACTTTGGCATTACAAATCCATAGCTGACTGTACCAACTCCTGAATGTGTAATTGTTGGTCCATCATTTGTTGAATAATAATCCATTGATGAAACAACTTCTGCCGCTGCTCCCTTTACATCACTACCTGAAAAAATTACTTCTGCTGAAGTAAGCAACAATGCCAGAGACATTACAACAGAAATTAATTTTTTCATAGTTCTTCCCATACTAAAAAATTCTTTCATAATCCTTCCTTTCTTTTCCCTTACGGAAATAATCTCGCTATACTGCCTTTTAATTATATGAATATTCATTTTTTCTTTAAATGGTCTGTATTTTTATGTGGTATTCAAATTTTATAAAGACGTTTTAATTATTATAATAACTTTTTCTTTTGGCACCAATATGTACTTCTGATTTGCAATGTGGGCAAATCTTTGTTGTAGCTGGAGCAGGTTCCTCTTTTCTTCTTAATTTATTCATAAACTTCACAATCATAAATACTACAAATGCCATAATCAAAAAGTTTATAAGTCCTGAAATAAATGTTCCATAATTAAGTGTTGCTGCCCCGGCTTTTTGTGCCTCAGCCAAAGTTTTATAACTGCCACCGTCAAGTGCAATAAACAGATTGCTAAAATCAATCTTTCCTGTAAGAAGTGTAATAACCGGCATAACTTTTTACTTCCATTTTAGTTGCTCCAAACAAATCTTTTGGGGTATCATTTTTATCAAAATAATTGCTTCTATAACCCTTATCTTCTCTCCTTTCTGCTTGTTTTTACTCTGTAGCCAAACTTTTTTATAGTTTTGGATTATTATACTACAGCTATAAAAATATTACAATTATATATCATATAATTTGAGGTGATTTCATGAAGGATATTGATTTCGATTCTATTGGCAAGAAATTAAAAGAAATACAGACACACAAAGGTTTTACTCAGAAATTTGTTGCATCTTCTGTTAAAGTGAATACCAGCCATATTAGTAACATAGAAAATGGTAAGGTTAAAATCTCCCTTACCACACTTGTTAATGTATGCAATGTTTTAGGTACTACTGTTGATTATGTACTAAAGAATTAATATAGCGACTCTTCTGCTTTATTGGCAACTCCAAAAAGCAAATCTCTTTTTTTCTCATATTCATTATTATCTAAACTACGTCTATCATTGTTTAATACTCCGTCTATGTATTCATCTACTTCTTTTGCTTTTTCCTACATGTATTCTGATGAATACACAATGTTTTTATAAATATCTTCTATCATTTTTTCCTCCAAATTTTTTCAATAAAATAGGAGACAGGAAATAACTCCTGTCTCCCAATTATTAATTAATACAAAAGGCATACTGTACTTCAATTCAATACAGTATACCTCATTTCGTCACTCTTTATTTAAATATTCATAGAGCATAGATGGTGAAAATACTAATGGATTAGTTAGATTAGCCTCTAAGAAATCCTTATCACCTGTTAATATTATATCCACTTTATTATATATTGCATCACTCAATACAGGGATATCCTTTTCGTCTCTCAAATGCCCCAATACCTTATCTGTACTTTTACAAAAGTTAATATTTAAAGTTCTATAACACTGATAAACCTTTTCAGCTTTTGCTGGTCACTTTTGTTGTAACTTTGCTTGAAATTCTTCATCATCATATTCTGAAACCAACAATTCATGCTCTGATAAAAACAACTTTGAAAGTAGTCTTCCAGCCTGTCCTCCAAATATCAGTGCTGAAATCAATACATTTGTATCAAGCATTATTTTCATAATCCTAATCTTTCCCTTCTGAATTTAGCCATATCTTCAATCATACTTTCCTCTGAACCCCATCCCTTATCGTCAGAAAACATGTTTTGTATTTCCTTTAATGTATCTACACTCTTTTCTGCTTTTTCCTTTTTTCTAGAATTGGAAAGAAATTTTATGAAACTTATTACCGTATTATAATCTTCATCCTGTAATGTATCTAATAAACTGTTTATCTCTAATACTTTCGGTGCCCTATGAATTTCTCCTTCCTGACAACTTATATTCTCATTTTTATTGTATCCAAATTATAAATAATTGTACAATATTATATTTTAAAATATATGTAAAAATTGATAATTATTTATTAAAAAAGAGTGTTTTTTGAAAATAATGAAGTAAATTTGAAGTAAATAAAAAACGTAATCCTTTAAATCCCTTTATTTAAGCCACCTTCATTGCCTATGTTAGTATATTGCCGTGGCAGATAAATAAAACTCTAATCATAGTAATTGATTGCTCCTTTTTGCACGAAAAAGCCCAGTTTTGCAGATATTTCCGAGATATTGGTTTAACATTTATTTATGTGTTAATAAGGCAAATTATAGCATAATTTAGCAAGTTGTGAATACCTGTTAGTAGTAGAAATAGTAGTAAAAGGAAAATTCCTACTACTAAGGGTTTTCATTATAGTTTCGTTTCCCCTCCTTTAACAGGTCATAGTTAATCGAAAATCTTCTTTCATCGAACCATTTTGACACTGTATCGATGCTATTCTGGAAATAGTTGCCCCAAAAGAAGAAGTCATAAAGTTTCCATTTTCACAAACTGTTCGAATTCCATCTTATTTACACCACTAACAACTTTATCAATATAGTCCATAATCCCCCCTATTTCTTTGCTTAAATTTTTTGCAGGTAATTCTCATAACAATCATCACACAATGTTCTTTTCCAAGGCATATCCATTCGCATATTTCCTGTTTATCCGCAATTCTCACAAACAGTTTTGCTTTTCTCCTTTATATTTTGGCATAGATAGCTTTTACTCCTGCATCGGAAATAAATTGGATTTCCGATTTTATCAAGCCTTCTTTTCCCCTCCGGTAGCCCAGAAAAAATGTCAAATAGTTTGCGTCTTCACGGGATATATTCAATGTAGTTGCAAGGTCTGAAATCCAGCATTTCCTTTTCCCGTAATTTTCAATAACATAATCATATAATTCATGTATAGTCATCATATAATCAATCCTCCTTCATAATTTGATCAATTTTCTTTATCTTTTCGATACTTACAGAATCAGTATGTATAAGCAGATTAAGGTATTTGTTCAGACGAACAAGCCTACTAACTTCGTCCGCTCTCAAATCACCTAATTTAACTTCTTCTGCCTCTACTTCATTCTTATTGCCTTCAACAAGATAATTATAATAGGCTGTCAATGTTACTCTCATAAGAAACGGCGACTTTACTCTAGAAATCTTAAATACATCTTTGAATCGTTCTACCACATCATCTAATAATTCACAATTGGTTCGAACTTTTAATGAAGTAGGTAAATCATCCCTTTCTTCAACACTTATTACCTTTTTTGCTGCAGCAATCAATTGATTATCTGTCAAATCTTTGCTATACAGTAGTACCCTGTTAAAAATAGCTTGTCTGTCAAAGCCTTCTACTCCTCCTTCCATTTCAACAATTCGTTCAAATAAAGTAATAATGGTTGTCGTCGGTTTCACAGATACATATTTTTCTTCCATTGCAGTATCCTCCTTGTTAATTATTTGGAATATTATTTCTACTTACTTCCACTTTTGGAATTATAATACCAAATTCATTAAGGTATAGCAAGAACTTTTGGAATATTATTTCTACTTACTTCCACTTTTGGAAATATTAAAAAGCTCCAGCCGAAGCCGGAGCGTCTCTGCTGCGTAGCATTACTACACTACTTTAAACATTTTCTGCGATACCGCTTTGACATCGTTTTTCTTCTCTATCTCCGCCTGTGCCTTTCTAAACTCTTCCATCCGTTTCAATTCTTCCTCAGCGTCATCGAATCCGATATGCGTGTACACATTCATTGTGACCGATATATCCGAATGCCCCATGAGGTATTGTAATGTCTTTGGATTCATTCCCGATTTTGCCATATTGGAGCAATAGGTGTGTCGGCATACATGAGGTGTAATATTTGGCATCTGCACCCGGTAAATGTCATTGTATCTGCCAACAATATGATTGAAACGATGTTGCCAGTGCATTGCCACAAGTGGTATTCCATTATCATCGTAAAACAGGAATCCGCTATATCCATCTATGGATTTTTCCACTTTCGGTACATTTCTGTCCTCAATGTTTTCCTGAAATATCTGTGCCACTGTAGTGGTAAACTAAATTTGTAACACCTTGTTCGAATAATATATTATAATATTACTTAAATAAGGAGGACATCACTATGTCAGTACGTTACAGCGAAGACTTCAAAAAAGAAGTCGTTAAAGCCTATATGGTAGGCGACAAATCAATACATCAACTTGCTGTTGAATTTAATGTTGCAAAAAGTTCCGTTAGCAAGTGGGCTAATGAATACAGGGAAGAATGCCTTTATACCACCGATACAACATCCGAGTCTAATGACGCAAAGGAAATACGAAGATTAAATCAGCTTCTTAACGAAAAAGATACCAAGCGTGAACATCACAAACGTTTGGAACACATTTTTGAACTTATAAAATATGTATACTATAATAATAAACGTGTTATAGGCTATAGGGCTATGCGTATTTTCATCAAACGTTATGGCTATGAATTAAGCAATACCACTATGTACAAATACATGAATAAAGAATTAAATTTATGTGCCGTAATCATGCATTCTAAACTGGGATACAAGACTGGAAAAAAGAATAAAATCTTTGACAATCTCTTAAATCAAAATTTTACTGTCGACTGCAAAAATAAAAAATGCTTGACCAGTACAATCGGGCTTTCCCCGATGTGTTAAGCTGTAACTTTTCTTCTTTCTCTTCATCACTGACAAGAATATGCTTTTCAAACAAATAGTCCTTGTATATCTCTTTCATATCCGCACCTCTTTCTATTATGCTTTAAATAATGTCGACTGATCTTGCCACTCATATACACCTAATTTGAAGTGAGTAACAATAGCTGTCGGCATCCTTTTGGCGATATTATCGGATAATGAGATAATACCAATCCATATTTTTCTTTTCCAACTGAATCATAAATTTCTTTATAATCACAAATTTCAGTAAATGACTGTTGATACCTGTAATCAGACACATCATCGTGGTTGCCTCTAATCAGCACCTTTTTCCTTTTAGACGCGTCACAAAAGCAATCAGATCTTCGTTTTTTCCTCGCAAACTCATATCACCTAATAGATATACAAAACCACCATTCGTCACCCGACCATTCCAATTTTTCAGGACCACTTCATGCATTTCCTGTACAGATTCAAATGGACGATGATCAAATTTAATTGCATTTTCATGAAACAAATGCAAATCACTGATATAATATTTCATATAATTCAACCTTCTTTCATTTAATCATCAATTCACCAATACTAGTCACGGAAGTTTTTTTCAAAATATCTTTGCTTTTCTTCTTTTTTATCCCTACTCATCCCATTCCGGCAAAATTGTGAATCTACCATTTTGATAGTCTTTCAACGAATTATCCCAAAAACAGATTTTATATTTCTTCAATCTCAGTATAAAACTTTTCAAATTCATCTAGCATCCTATCGATTTTGGTGCGCTCATACCACCCCTGTGATTTCCAAAACTGTAAAATCTATGTGAATTCATCTTATTTTTTGTCGATATTTCATACGTTTTTCACCTCTATGTTTTCTTCATCTCTTTTAACGATATTGATGTTATGTACACATTGATTTCTCTTCATAGATCATCTTAATAACGGAACATATATTAATTTCCTTATCTTCATCCAAAAATTCTTGCATTACTAAAATCGGTCCATCTTCTGGATTATCTCCGTGAAATCCAATCTTTTTCAACAATTCTACTGCTGGTGTATTCTCTGCAAGTATCGTTGCATACAATCTATCTACCGTGATTTGATTATGATCTGCCGATAGTCCTTCTCCAAATATTTGTTTTATTACTGCTTTACAAGCTTCTTCACAATATCCTTGAAAATCACCATCTTCTCGTAACATTTTCAAAAATGGCTTGGAATCACGCATATTAACTCCTGGCAATAAGTTTAATCTTTTTGTTTCAATTTTTCTTCCTGTATTCATAAATAATCCCCGCTTATCCTAAATTCACATATTTATCTTTGCATATATCTTCTACAAAGAATACCGGTAATCTGTCATGATATGTTTCATATAATACATCTTCTGAAATCTGTCTATAGTGTTTCCCCACTGGTGTGTCTACTTTTTGCATATAATCTATTACAATAGAATTTTTTATTTTATCATTGATCTTCCCACAGATAGTACAATAGCTGTTAAGTGATGTATGAATTTTGTGTTCATCCCAATTCCATTTATATCTAATTAGACATTCTTCATATTGATGCTTGTGTTTTGACTTCTTATTAGCTTTAGATATATCATTTTCTTTCCGTTTGAGATATTTGGGTATTTCTAAATCCGAACTAAATTTTCGCTCCAATTCTTTTCACCTTCCTCTTCCACCAATCCAACTAAAATAAAAAACAGAAACGTCTTTTAAAATTGAACTCTCAAATATACCCTCAGTCACCCGAGGACCTCAAAAATACCTTTGCAGCTACAAATGTATTACTACACTCAACCATTTTACAATATTGATTAGCTTTTAAATCCGCACAAATCGATTCTTTCGAAAAAATCATCCTAAAAGATAATCTTTTAATTCGTTTACAGCAAAATGGTCTATTTTTTCATCCAGCTCCTGAAGTCTTTCTAAGAACTGACTCATCAGCTTATTAAACGCTGCATCTGTTTTTATGTTCATCACACCATTCTCATATTCTGCTTCTTCTTCGGTAAAAGCTGGATATTCCGCTTCAAACACATATTTCTCAACGACATTGTCCATAAACTGCAATATCGCATTAAATATTGTCTCCGGAAGAACCAGTTTCTTTCTTTCTATCACAGCTCTGATTCTGTAGTATTCATCTTCATTTTCTATATCCATCTCACTCACATATTTTTTTAACGCTTCATAAATATCCATAATCTGCTGTTTCTGAAATTCACTTATTTTTTTCACTCTCTTATCCTCCGTTTCCTCTTCCTCTATGTTTATCTTCTTTTGCAAAGCACTAGTAGGATATCCTAAATAATGTTCCAATTTCTTCAAAAGCTCTGGGTCTCTAGGATCTGGTCCACTGGACTTATCCCTCTGCCAATATTTGACTGTGTCCGGTGATACATGCAGTGCTTCACCTATCCGCATATATAACTGTTGTTTAGAATATATCCTATCTCCATTAAGTTCCTTTTTCTCTACTATGCTTTTCAATATCTCTCTGAATTTCCAATTGTCGAAAACTATCATTACGTTAACCTCTCTTTCTTGATTTTGATTCTATATATACTATTATATACTACTTACAAGATTTCAGAGGAGGAGAAAAAGGAGGGCAAATTCTCCTCTTTGGTATTTACATTCCTTTGTTAAATTCCCGCCATAATCTTTTCTTACAAGATTTTTCTTCATTTCTTCAAATGATTCACCATCACCACCAAAACTATTGATATTCAGACTAACTATCTTCATCTCTCATCCTTCTCATACTTTTCCAATGCTTTTTTCAATGTTTCTTTAATCTTATTTCTATAGGATTTCTCGCCTTTTTTCCCTCTGTCAAGAACTTCTACACATCCGCTATATTGCAATACCCAAAAAGTAAAACTATTGAGATTTACTTTGAGTTCTATATCAAAATACTTGTTTTCGTCCACATCGTATCCTACAACCTTAAAGCGATCTGAGAACCAATCCACAACCTGTGTGAATTGATCTGCATCTATACGTATTCTTACTCTCTCAACCTTACCTGTGAACATATACGGATTTTCCATTCTATATTCAAATAGATCATTTAATTCTAAAAGTCCGACTTCCTCTTTTGTAACAGCTTTCGCTCGATTAATTGTAACGTCTGTCATCAAATCAATTTCTAATAAAAAACTGGATGCCACTTTCTTGAAAAGTAACATCCAGCCCCTTCTATTTTCTTTTATTGAAGAGTCAACTCATACGCAATACCATTTTACTCCACAACAATTCTTGCAACAGTATAAGTAACAAAATCAGTCAACACACCTGTTTGTCTAATATTTTTTTCACTATCTGCTACAGAGAATTCAATTTTGTTACCATCTTGGTCGATTAAAGATACATTTACAACTAAGCGATAGTTTGCATAATAGAACGTATCTCGCTCAGAATCCACTTTTACCTTCCATCTAACCGGAAGACGGAATACACCTTCCTGCATATTCTTAAAGCCTGAATTATTTTCCTGAATCCAACTCCAGTTTTCATAAATTGAACTATAATTATATTCTTCAGTTGATGAATTCAATACACCTACTTCTAATCCGGCAATATGTGATGATGGTGCATCCAATTTTATATACTCTTTTGTATCCTGTTTTTGCTTCAGTTCAAAAGAAAATTGTATTTCTTTAGCATTTTTTATAATCGATTCCCATCCATCCATCTGTCTGAAATCAATAGCCACTGTACCTTCAATTGTCTGAGGTCCACTGTAAGGCAAATTATTTAAATTAATGCCCAACTGCTGTTTGTCATCTCCCGAAAAAGACATATCAACATACCCAGTATTATCTCTATAATATTTGCCGGTTCCATCACTGCTAACTCTCCAACTACTCTCATTAAATGTAGTCTTTGACTTAGAAAGACGTGAGACAAATTGAAAATTCATAAACGTTTCAGGATTACCTGACACCAATTTAGATGACGGTACAAGTTTGCTTATACTAATATCTGACAATGTCATCTTAATTTCCGCCTCAATACAAATTTTAGAACCTGTTTCACTGGCAATTGCTTTACGTATCTCAGATAAATCAATTGCTGCATCTTCTGAATTCGCAGTCCCCATTACCAGCTTTAATCTGTCCTGCGTTGTTTGAACATTATAAGAACATGCAATAGCTGATGAATTACTTTGTATCAGTTTGTTATTAGCATTATCGTATGAATAATACGTCTTTTCACCGGCAGAATTCTGCGAATAAACCCTAAAACTAACATTTACACTAGTTGCATCATCCAGAAAACTTTCCATTACACTGCTACTATATGGTGTGATTAAAAACTCCTGATATAACTTATCATCATCGCCATATGCCTGATTTGAATTAAAGCCAATCTTGTCAAGCAATTTAATGTTTACCTGCCTGTCTGTATCTACATATGCCGTTTCTGATGAAGTTCTTAATTTCTTAACATAATCACTTGATTCATCTACTAATTCCTGAGTATATGCAGAAAGAATACTAAATGTACTCTCTGTATTCAATCCATTATCAGTCTTATGATTATCATATCTATGTACCTGCAAAACTGAACATGGTGCAGCCTCAGTATTTACTATGGTTTTTACTGCCCCATTAATTCCTTCAATCTTCGCCGCTTCAGCCTTATTCTTTGGTACATTGACTATGAGGTAAAAGTTCTCAGATACTGCCTTTCCCTGATTTGCCAAGGTGATTGAATAAGTATCTTTACTTTCGTCTTCCTCTCCTGTTTTTAGACGATATTTTTCACCATCAGTGGTAACAACTGTTGCTTTTTCTCCTTCTTGAGCTTTAACAAATTTGCCATTGCTATCAGTAGTAGCCCTAGCACCATATAGAACACTAATTGCTTTTTCCTTATATGAGTTATTGTTCTCATCAGTAAAGTTACTTAATGCAATACTGAATGTTTTATCTTTCTTTATGTCTTCTGCAGTTATATCATAGGAATACATCTTATCCTGATTCATCGTATCAATTAATGTAAGCTTTGTTCCCGTAGGAAGATATTCATTCTTCAAAAAGTCAAACTGTACTGTTTTTCCAAACCCTGCAGTTAAATCTGCGCCGGTTTCCATATAGCTCTGCCAGTCAAACACAACTTTTTCACCTTGTGATTGATCATATGTACATGTAAGATATCCTGTCATATAACTGTCATAATCAACAAGAACATGTGAGTCCAATTTATCATATGCAGAAGAAGTAAAAATACTCTCCTCACTTAACGTTGCAGAAAAATCAATCTGCACAATTCTTCGAACAACCATAGGTACATACACTGCATAAGAATGATTTCCTGATTTAAATGTTACTGTCAATAAAGTAAACTGGTCCTTACCATTATCATAATCATTTCCCATATAATAAGAAATTGAATTTGATCCTTTTGAAATTCGTAATGAATGCTTTTTTGCATCATTATTAATTATAAACTTTCCACTCTCAAATTTATAATTTTGGCTTATTACATCTACAGATTCGTTCTCTACTGCACTGCTGTATCCACCATTGGTAATAATATTCAAATAATCAGTAATGTCTTTAGTAATAATGTCAGAAGTACCATTAACCAAAAGCACTCGAAAATCACTATCAAACGTTGTATTATCCATTTGCCTTTTATATGTAGAAATCTTATTTTTTATCTTGAAATTGGTAGTGTTTGTGGTAGTGTATAATACTCTGTTACTATTAGTTGCTACACTGCCATTTTTAATTTCATTTAAAATCAATTCCACATTTGACTGTAATGGACTAGTATCCTTTAATTTATAATTATAAACAGCATCACCATAAAGTGTTCCGAAATCTCCATTGAAAGGCTTTTGAGATTCAAACTGTCCTGTTGGGCTCTTTATTACATTTACTTTATTTTCATTTTCTCTACCTTTTGTTAATACATTAACCGTACATGATAAATTATCATATGTAAACTTAACATTATGTTCTCCGGCAAAATCTAAACCTTTAGTAGAAAATGTTATTTTGCCAGTATCTTCAATAGGGAGCATTACACCTCTGTTTGAATCAAATTTTGCAAATGTAAGTCCCATTTTTTCAATCAGATCATTTGATTCTCCTGCTTCAATTGTATTATTATTACAGTCTGTAACCATCAATTGATCATAATAATCCTGCAAATAAAGTAGATTGAATCTTAATGTTAGCAATATTAAAATTTCCTTCAAAAGGACATTCTTTAGTTCCCAATCCTTTAAACTCATACCCATCATATGTAAACGGAATCTCTATTGCACCTCCGGTAACTGAACTATCTAATGAAATTATGTAGTCTTTATAGTTCTCTGCCGAACAATTTGAAAGTAATGTAAGTGCTTCTCCTGTTTTAACATATATTCTTTTATTTGTATCATCTACGGTAACCAAAGTTGTTTTTGACTTATATGTATCCCAATCTAAAATTGTGTTGTTAACAGCTTTCGTTTTACTTTCATCATCTTCCGTTTTATTTGTTGTTTTTTCATTTTTGTCTACAGACAAATCTCCATCACTTTTATTTTTTTCTGCCTTTGAAGTAGTTTCCTTCTCTATTTCGGTTGTATCTTCTTTTTCTTCTGCAGATGTATGCACTTCTTCTGTGTTGCTATCTTTATTTGAATTTTCAGCATAAGTACCTTTCACGCCTATATTCATCACACAATTTATACAAAATATGATGGCTATAAGAAAAGCCATGACTCTTTTCCATCGTCTCACCATTATCATCACTCCAAATTAATCTTTCTCTATTAATTATTCTTTATTTCTTTAGCATCTACTACAACAACATTTTTCATATTGTCCCATGTTTTCTGCCAATCTTCGTTAGAATTTCTTCCTTTCTTACGATAAAAAATAGTATTTATAGTTGACTTATCAGCATAATCCATCGTAAACACTATAACTTTGTAATCCCCGTCCGTTTTTATTGTGATTCCATCTCCTAAAGACTCTAAAAAAAGATTATCCGGTTTTACATATTTGTCATTCCATTTAAGCGTAATCTGGGCTTGTCCTGAATTTATCTCTATATAATATCGAAAAGCAGAATAATCATAAGGTTGCTTATTATTTAATTCGCTATCACTAAATCCACTTTTACAGGCAAACCCAATCTTTTCACTAACCTTCACCGGTGTAATTTCTGCAGCAAGCATTTTGTTATCTGTCCACTCTAATGAATCACTGTCCGGTTTAACCGAAACTTCAACAGTCACTTTTCCCAGGTTTTCAACCGGAACACTAACTGTATAAGTATTTGTGTTTCTTCCTAATGGCAACGTGTCATTATAAGTTACTATTCCAGACTCATTGGGAATACTATCATTTTCTTTATTAGTGATAATACATCCTTGTTTTTCACCTTTAAACATAAACTGTGCAACATACGTAATAACCCCCTCTGCTGTAGCAGAATTGCCTGTAATCGAGTAATTATTAACAGTAATTGTAAATATCGCTTTATCATTCTCATATTTTTAACTTGGAATTACCTTACTGTAAGTAATATTATCTCTTTGGTCTATCTGTAGCAAATAGTTTGATGAAAATGGGATTACCTTTTGTGCTGTAGCGATGACCGCTTTTTGGTATCCCATTGAAACATATGCTGCATATATAATTGCCAAAGAAAATAGGATTCCCACCAATATTAATATAATCTTTTTTTCTTTTTTCTTTTTTCTTTTTATCATTTGTTCCTCGTAATAAGATTTCTTACTGTTTTGCCATAACATACACAATATCTGTTTCTTTGTCCGTTTCCCTCCAACTGGCTTCTACAATAAAATATTTATAATAATTATAATTTGTAAGATTTGAATTATTCATGTTATTTGTTGAATCAAGAGGAACATACTCCTTGCTTTCCCAGTAAATTGGCACAGCCTGACTCTGCACTCTTTTTTCATTATCGCCATATGTATAAGTCTGACCCTTTCCTTCATTTTTTACAAGTAACTCCAAACCACTACTACCATCTGTAGAATATCCTTTATTAGGATAATACGAATAGTAATAATTTTTATCTTTATATTTTTTACAAATGGTTGATGTGTTTTCTTCAGAAGATGTTGTTCCTTCACTTTCAGTAGCCGGATAAAGTTTTAATACCAGTCCTTCCACATTTTGAGTATGTGCGACTTCTAAGCGTACTTTATCACTATTACTTCTAATACAAATTACATTTTGTACAGTAACAATTTTGCTACTGCTTACATCCTTACTTTCATATGACAAGTTGATTCCATTCATTTCTCCGCCGTGTACACCAGCAATTGAAACATCTCCCGGTGAATTTACTTTTGTAAGGGAAGCTAGTTTATGTTTATATGCAAACCAAGCATAGCCAACAGCTATTACTAAAGCAATCATTATAAGTATTGTAACCATAAATGTTTTTCTTTTGTGTGATTTTGTTTCCATATGCACCATCTCCGTAATTTAGTTCTATTATTCCTTACATTCAACTTCATAATACATATAATCTACATTAACTCCAATCATATGATCCGCAGCATTATACCAATTAGCAAGATACGTAAACTGTGATGCATTTAAAGTACTAAAACTAATTTTTTCGTCAGCCTTCAGATTAAGATGACTCCAATTATAATTGTAGAAAAATTTGCTTGTTTCAGATTTATTTTTTATCTCATCATTAATTTTTTCTACAAAGAATTCCGACACCTCTGTATTGAACAATTTTCCGTTATCAGGTATTCCCCTAAAATCTCTAAATGAATTTGGCCATACCCAATAAACATTTACAGTTATTGGAACATCTATCTGATATCCACCATCCGAATCACTTTTAATTAAAATTTTTTTATCTTTAATTGGCTTTGTATATCCATCCTGTTCCGTATAATTTTCAAAAAAAAGAATATGTCCCTTTAAAAGTTCACATACTGATTCATCACTTACTTCTTGTAGTTGGAAATCTTCATTTCCTGATTCACTTTCTATAGCTGTATCTGTTTTATTATCTGTAGTTTTATATGGAATTAACTTTATTGAAAGTGAAAATTCTTTACATCCTCTTTTTTTAGGAATTACATAAAAAGTAATCTTCCCTGATGCTCCGGGCTTAAGTCCGTTAGCGTTCGATTGCTGATTATTCATATTATTATCACTGTCTATCTGCATAGAGATAATTCCGTTTTCTACAATAAAATATTTTTCCCCATTATAACTTTCAGTTTTGGTTCCTTTCATAACATTTAATTTATTATGCAAGATATTATCCTCTGCTCCATCATCACTTTCCTTCGTAGCAAGGTAGAACGGTGCTCCTACGGCTGATAATTCAGTGCTTTTTGCCTGTGCATTCTTATTACTAACCAGCCATGCAACTGTGGCAACTAATAAAGCAATGATAATACATACTATTAAAATCTCATTTTTTATAAGTTTATGTCGTATTTCTTTATTTTTTTCAAGCTGTTCAATACTGTTTTCATTATTTTTATGTTCTGTCTTATCAATATGTTTTTTATTTTTCATCTCTAATCCTTAATATATAAAAGCATTTTTATAGGGTGATTTTATCACTAAATACTTAGCATTTCAATGGGAGCATAAAGAGATTTTCTAATTAATATCTGTTGCATAGGAATTTCTTATTAATCAAAAAAAGAATCGCCCATTCATAAGCGATTCTGATACAGCTCGTACGGGAATTGAACCCGTGATTCCGCCTTGAGAGGGCGGCGTCTTAACCACTTGACCAACGAGCCATTTTTATGACACTGTGCTTTTTGCACAAGACACTTTACTATTATAACAATCTTAGCAAATTTTGCAAGTGCTTTTTAATATAAAATTCACGTATAATATTCACGTATAATATTCACGTATAATATTTCAGCTACCATGCTCCCCCATCAACAAAGGACTGCCCAGCGGGCAGTCCTTCATCCTTACTTCTATATTCTCTGTTCCACTCTTCACCCTAGAAGTCAAATATTGACAACTGGCTGTCTTCCGGCATTCCTTCCAGCAGTCCCAAACTTGACATTGTTTCTATTACTGTCTTACTTAGCTTGCTTTTTTCTCGCAATTCATTTTTTGAAACAAATGGGCCTGATTGATTTGCTACTGCTTCTACCAAACCATCGGCAGCCTTTTCGCCTAAGCCTTCTATTGTGTCAAGGCTTGGCATTAGCTTGTTGTCTATAATCTGAAATTCATGTGCTTTAGCCTTGTATATGTCTATAGGCATGAACTCAAATCCTCTGGCGTACATTTCCTGTACAACTTTCATGTCGCCAAGAGCGTCTTCATCTTTCTTAGCTATTTCGTGATTTGCTTTCTTTCGTTTCAAGTCAGCCATATAATATTCAAGCTTTTCCTTGCCTCGACACATTGTTTCGTAGTTAAATGCTTTTGCTCTAATGGCAAAGTATGCAGCATAGTAAGCAAGTGGTATGTAAACTTTATACCAGGCAACTCTAAGTGCCATCATAATATATGCTGCCGCATGAGCTTTAGGGAACATATATTTAATCTTTTTACATGAACCAATGTACCAGTCAGGAACATTATGCTGGTGCATTACTTCCTCTTCGTTTATTTCCTTGCCACTCTTTTTGTCCTTGTATATCTGAAGGCCTTTACCTTTTCGTACATGCTCCATTATCTGGAAACTTACCTGTGGTTCAATGCCTTTATGCATAAGATATACCATAATGTCGTCACGGGTACAGATAGCAGTTGAAATTGTACATCTGCCCTCTTCAATTAATGTTTGGGCATTTCCAAGCCATACATCTGTTCCGTGAGACAAACCTGATATGTTAACAAGATCAGAAATCTTAGTAGGCTTTGTATCAACCAGCATCTGAATAACGAAGTCTGTACCAAGTTCAGGAAGTCCCAACGAACCTGTTGGGCATCCATCTATATCATCTGATGTTATTCCCAGTGCTTCCGGGCCTGTAAACAAAGACATTACCTTTGGATCATTAATTGGAACATCTCTGTTAACGTTAGTATTTGTCAACTTTTCAAGACGTCTGATCATTGTAGGATCATCGTGTCCCAGAATATCAAGTTTCAATAAGTTGGCATCAATGGCATGATATTCGAAATGAGTTGTAATAATATCAGTTGTCATATCATTTGCCGGTTTTTGGATAGGGGTAAATTCATATATTTCCTTATCTCTTGGAACAATAACAATACCACCCGGATGCTGTCCCGTACTTCTACGGATTCCCTGGCACCCTCTTGAAATTCGGTCAATTTCTGCTGTTCGCTTTATTTGTCCGTGTTCTTCGTAATAATTCTTTACATAACCGTAAGCTGTTTTTTCTGCAAGTCCGGCTATGGTTCCTGCTCTAAATGTGTGTCCCTTGCCAAACATAACTTCCGTATACGCATGGGCATTGGACTGATATTCTCCTGAGAAGTTCAAGTCAATATCCGGCTCCTTTGTTCCACCGAAACCTAAGAATGTTTCAAAAGGAATTTCAAAACCATCTCTGCACATATCCTTTCCGCAATAAGGACATTTTCTTGGTGGCAAGTCAAGTCCTACACCACCGTCTTCCCTTAACTGTCTTATTGTATCCTGAATCTCCTTCACTGCTTCTTTGTCTGCCTCATCAGGTACTGTAACTTCGTCTTCAAAGAATGAACTTTTACACTCTGTACAATAATAGTGGGGTGCCAAAGGATTAACCTCTGTTATACCTGACATTGTTGCTGCAAAAGAAGAACCAACGGAACCTCTGGAACCTACCAAATATCCGTCTTCATTAGACTTCCAAACAAGACGCTGCGCCATTATGTACATAACCGCATATCCGTTACCGATAATTGAGTTAAGTTCTACTTCCAGTCTGTCCTCAACTATTTTAGGCAATTTCTCGCCGTACATATCGTGTGCCTTTTCAAAACAAATATTACGCAAGTTTTCTTCTGAATTATCCAATACAGGTGGACATTTGTCAGGATGAATAGGTGAAATGTTCTCTATCATATCGTTGATTCGGGCAGGGTTTTTAATAACAATTTCTTCTGCCAAATCACTGTCAAGATAATCGAATTCCTTAAGCATTTCATCTGTTGTTCTTAGGTACAAAGGTGCCTGATTGTCTGCATCTTTAAAGCCATTACCGCACTGGATAATTCGTCTGTAAATTTCATCTTCCGGATCAAGGAAATGAACGTCGCATGTTGCAACTGTCATTTTGTTAAACTTCTTTCCTAAGTCAATAATCTTCTTATTAACTTCCTGAAGTTCTTCTACTGAATCAACAAGAAACTTCTTTCTGTCATCTATTTCAGGATCACCTGTTTTTAACATAAACTCATTATTTCCAATTGGCTGCACTTCAAAATAATCATAAAATTCAGCAAGACGTGCTATTTCCTGCTGGCTTTTTCCATGAAGAATTGCCTGATACAACTCACCTGCTTCACAGGCACTACCGATAATAAGTCCCTCACTTAATTCAAGATAATCACTTTTTAGGATTCTTGGTCTTTTGTTTGCAAAAGTTTCTATATGTGATTTTGAAATCAACTTGTAAAGATTTACTCTTCCAACCTGATTTTTTACAAGGATAATTGCGTGATGGGCAGGAAGTTTGTCAATTAAGTTCTTTGACTGCTTTCCCTGTCTGTTTAATTCATCAAGGTTATCAATCCCCTTGCCTTCAAGCATTTTACATAATTTTAAGAAAATAAGTGCCGTACATTCTGCATCATCTACCGCTCTATGGTGATGATCCAAAACAATGCCCAAAGCCTTTGCCACATTGTCAAGCTTATACCGTCCAAGTCCGATAATAAGGTATCTTGACATTGCAACTGTATCAATTACTGTAAAATCACATTCCAAGTCCTGTCTTTTACAATTGGCTTCTATGAAACTCATATCAAAGTCTGAGTTATGGGCAACCATAACCGAGTCCTTACAAAACTCCATAAATTGGGGCAATATTTCTTCTATCTTCGGTGCATCAATAACCATTTCATCATTAATGCTTGTTAACTTTTCAATTCTAAAAGGAATAGGAATTTCAGGGTTAACAAAAGTGCTAAATCTGTCAATAATCTTTCCGTTTTCAACTTTAACGGCACCAATTTCTATAATCTTGTCGCTTTTTGCACTAAAACCTGTAGTTTCCAAGTCGAAAACAACATACCTGTCATTTAAATGCTGACCTTTAGGATTAACAATCATATCCTTTAAGTCATCTACAAGATAAGCTTCAACACCATATATAACCTTAAAGTCACATTCCCTGCCTGCCTTTTCACATTCAGCTTCAATAGCTTCATATTCATGCCATGCATCAGGGAAAGCCTGTACAACACCATGGTCTGTTATGGCAATGGCTTTGTGTCCCCACTCATAAGCACGACGTACAATTTTTTTACATTCACTTACACCATCCATATCACTCATCTTAGTATGGCAATGAAGTTCAATACGCTTGTCTACTGCTGTATCTTTACGCTTCTCTGTGGCAAATGGAGAAATAGACTTCATTCCGTCAACACGGCTGATTTCCACCTGCTTATCCCATGTATCATAAAGGGCAACACCTTTAATTCGCACAAAAGAACCTTTCTTTACTTTCTGTTTGAAGTCCTTAAGCACATTACCGTCTGCCAAAAACATCTTAACGGCAATACTGTCTGTAAAATCGGTAATTTCAAGAGTGACAATAAACTTTCCTGTCTTTGTTTCTCTCTCATCCATTGTCATAATCTGACCTTTTACCGTGCATTCTCCGGTGCCTTCAAAAACATCACAAAGGTTAGTATCTGACTCAAACTTAAAGTCCCTTCCATATACTACCTCAGGATTGTCTGAACGGCTTGCCTTTCTGATTACAACAGGCTTTGGTGCCTCCTCTTTCTTTTCTTCCTTCTTAGCCTTTGGTCCGTTATCTCTGTTAAGCAACACCTCAACCTCGTTCTGAAGTCGTCTGGCATTCTGCTTTGCAAACCTGTTAGTTTCAAATCTTTTCTTATCAATAACTACCTCAATAGGCATTTCAAATCTGTTAGCAAATATTCTTTCAACTGTGTCCTTTAAAATCTTCATTCTGGATTCTGAAATAATATTAGCCTCCAAGTCAATAATCATCTTATTGCCATCCCAACGAATGGGAGCCTTTTTAAACATAGTTGAAACTATGGGACTTCTTACTCCAAGTTCCATAACTATGCTCTCCTTGTAGGCATCAAGAAGATTTTCTACTGTATACTGTTGTGATAAATGATATTTTTCTACTATTTCAATTCCAATTCGCTTTCCCATTCTGAGATTTCTTATAATTTCATCTCTCACGGTGAAAATAGCAGACTTTTCAATAAGTCTGCTGCTTTCAATATAAACTCTTAACTTGTCATGAGACATGTTAGAGGAAACTCGTGTTACATAAACTTCCTCAAACATAGCCTGCAAATTATCATTTAATTTAAGTGCTGGAAAAACGTCAAAAAACTTCTTTCTCTCCAAATTATTCACTCCAATTTTTCAATTCATCTTCCAGTGTCTGTAAAAGCATATCCTCAGGAACTTTCTTAACAATCTCACCTTTCTTAATTAAAAGTCCTTCGCCTACTCCACCGGCAACTCCAATATCAGCTTCTCTTGCCTCTCCGGGACCGTTAACTACACAGCCCATTACGGCAACCTTTATATCCAGATTATCGTATTTGGATACCATCTTTTCAACCTTTTCGGCAAGACCTATTAAGTCTATTCTGGTTCTGCCACATGTAGGACATGAAACTACTGAAATACCGCCTTTTCTAAGTCCTAATGTTTTCAAAATAAGCTTAGCACTTCTTATTTCCTCAACAGGATCACCTGTAAGTGAAACTCTTATAGTATCACCTATTCCCTGATTTAAAATAAGTCCAAGTCCTATTGCTGACTTAATATTTCCGGATGTTACAGTACCTGATTCTGTTATTCCTACATGAAGTGGATATTTAGTTCTTTCCGCAATAAGTTCATGTGCCTTAACACACATTAAAACATCTGATGACTTAATGCTGATAACAAGATTGTCATAGCCTAAGTCTTCAATAATTTTAACCTTATCTAATGCACTTTCAACTATTCCCTCTGCTGTAACTTTTCCATATTTTTCAAGAATGTGTTTTTCAAGAGAACCACTATTTACACCAACTCTTATTGGAATGTTTCTCTCCTTTGCCACATCAACTACTGCCTTAACCTTTTCAACTGAGCCGATATTTCCCGGATTAATTCTAATCTTGTCAGCTCCGTTCTCCATTGCTGCAATTGCCAGTCTGTAATCAAAATGAATATCCGCAACAAGTGGAATATTAATCTGTTTCTTAATCTCCTTAAGAGCCTTGGCTGCTTCCATTGTTGGAACTGCACATCTTATAATGTCACAACCTGCTGCCTCTAACTCCTTAATCTGGTTAACCGTTGCTTCTACATCTTCTGTTTTTGTGTTTGTCATTGACTGAATAAGAATAGGATTTCCCCCGCCTATTACTCTGTCGCCAATCTTAATTACTTTCGTATTATCTCTATACATATTACCTGCCACCTTGCAATCTTATAAAATAATCTTTCTAATATCATTAAATATTAAGAATACCATAAGCACCATTAACAAAATAAATCCTATAAAGTGTATCATTCCTTCTTTGTCCTTAGGTATAGGTCTTCTAATAATAAGCTCTACAATATAAAGGAATAATCTTCCACCGTCCAATGCCGGTATAGGTAAAAGGTTCATTACACCAAGGTTTGCACTAAGCATAATTGCCATATTAATCATTGTGAACAAAGTAACCATAAAGCCTTCTGACTTAGTCTGGTTGTAAGTATCTCCAATAACATTAACAATACCTACCGGACCTGATACTTCATTAGCTGAAACCTTTCCTGTTACAAGCATTTTTAAGCTTTTAAGAACTGTATTAATTTCATATCTCACTTCAACAAGACTATATTTTAAAACTCCGCCTACAGACTGCTTATCTCTTGCAAGATTATAAACAAATCCGCTGCTGTAAAGCTTAGTCATCTGTGGAACTACGACTACTTTCTTTTCTTTATTATTACGCTTAACAGTAATATTGATTTCTTCTTTTCCAAAAGGATGTGCATCAATATATTCCTTTAAATCCTTTCCTGTTGAAATCTTTGTACCGTTAATTTCCACAACTTCATCTCCTGCAACAACTCCTGCCTGATCCATTGCTGAACCTTCAGGAACACTACTAATAGTAGCCTTTGAATCTGTTTCATAATATGAAATGCCAACTATATAACGCTCTTCACTGTCAGGTGCATAACTAATAGTCTGCTTCTTTCCATCTCTTACAAAAGTAACTGAAATATCACTTCCGTCAAGTGGGCTAACATAATCTTCCAAATAAATTTCACGGCCTACTGAAACTGTAGCTCCGTTATATTTAGTAATTCTGTCTCCCTCTCTAAGTCCTGCCTCGTATGCATTACTGCCTTCTGTTACTTTAGAAACGTAAGAAATATCAATGCCGTTGTAACCAATAACAATTAAGGCCAATAAAAATGCAAGAATAAAGTTAAAGAAAGGTCCTGCAACAACAATTGCCATTCTTGCCCATAAAGGTTTAGAGTTAAAAGAACCTTCTTCTGCATTATCTTCATCTTCACCAAGCATTGCACATGAACCGCCAAAAGGAAGTGCCTTAATTGAATATCTTGTGCCACTTTTTGCAACTCTGCTAAGAAGTCTTGGTCCCATACCAACGGAAAACTCGTTAACTACAACTCCACACTTCTTTGCAACTATAAAATGTCCAAATTCGTGTATTAAAACCAATACACTGAAAATTATAAGGGCTATTATAATACTAATTAATGTCTGCATCCTACCACCTACTTTCGATTAATTCATATGTCCACTGTTCAATGTCTAAAATCTGCTCTACTGTAGGGTTTGGTATAGCCTTATGCATACTCATACAATATTCAATAATATCTGTTATGTCTAAGAATCCAATCTTTCTGTTAAGGAACTTAGCTACTGCCTTCTCGTTTGCAGCATTAAATACTGTAGGCATTGAACCTCCAACTGTTGCTGCCTGATAAGCCAATGCTAATCCCCTAAAGTTCTCAGGATCAGGATTTTCAAATGTAATCTGTGCTATTTTGCCAAAATCAACTCTTTCTCCTGCCAAAAATCTTCTTTCAGGATAATAAAGTGCATACTGGATAGGTAATCTCATATCAGGAGTTCCAAGCTGTGCCATAATTGCGCCGTCCTTAAACTGTACCATGGAATGAATAAGGCTCTGTGGCTGAACAACAACCTGAACATCATCAAGACCAACTCCAAAAAGCCATTTAGCTTCGATTACTTCCAATCCCTTGTTAACCATTGTAGCAGAGTCGATGGTTATTTTTTGTCCCATGGACCAATTTGGATGCTTTAATGCATCTTCAACCTGAACATTTTTCATCTGCTCTCTTGTTCTGCCCCTAAACGGTCCGCCTGAAGCTGTAAGAAGAATCTTGTCTATCTCTCTTGAATTTTCGCCGTTTAAGCACTGGAAAATAGCGCTGTGTTCGCTGTCTACCGGAAGAATTTTTACGCCATATTCCTTAGCCATTGACATAACAATATGTCCTGCTGTAACCAAAGTCTCCTTGTTAGCCAAAGCAATATCCTTACCTGCCTTAATTGCTTCCAAAGTAGGTCTGATACCAATCATTCCAACAAAAGCCGTAACAACTATTTCAGCTTTTTCATAAACAGCTGCTTCAATAAGTCCGTCCATTCCTGCTACTAATTTTACTGATGTGTCCTTAACTGCATCTTTAAGTTTTAATGCTGCATCTTCATTGAAAACACATACAAGTTCAGGATGAAACTCTCTAATCTGTTCTTCTAATTTTGTAATATTTGAGCCTGCCGCAATGGCAACAACGTTCAAATCATCATTTGCTCTTACAATATCTAATGTTTGTGTTCCTATGGATCCTGTTGATCCAAGAATGGAAATATTTTTCATATCGTCTCCTTAAAAAATCTGTAATAAAATCCAAATAACAGGTGCCACATAAATAACACTGTCAAATCGATCCATAATTCCGCCATGTCCGGGAATTAATTTGCCATAATCCTTGATATCATGATTTCTCTTAATAGCTGATGCAGCAAGGTCGCCTACCATTGAAATTAAAGCTCCCACTGCACAAATAATTGCAAATCCCGCAACCGGATTAATGCTCATTGTAATATTTCTTGAAAAAATTGTTGCATAAATTGCTCCAAGTGCTGCTGCTCCAACAACACCCCCAACTGCACCTTCAACTGACTTCTTTGGGCTTAAAACAGGAGCCATCTTATGTTTTCCAAAAGCTACACCTGCAAGGTATGCACATGTATCACTTCCCCATGAGCAAAGGAAAATAAGCCATACTGTATATGCTCCGTTATTTCCCTCACGTACACTATAAAGATATGATAACATTACGCCTGCATATAACATACTCATAATAGCATTTGAAATCTGTTCTGTTTTATACTTAGGGAACATAAATACATACTGAGCAAGTAAGCACATTAAAAATACTACCATAAGAATCATCATATATTCTTTCTTATCAAAATAAAGTACTGCATAATATGCCAAAACTGCTATATAACCTGTAATTCCAAGTGAATTTTTTTCAATTCCAAGAATCTTGTATAATTCATACACACCAACTACTGAAATCAAAAGATTTGCCACAAAAAGAATGTTTCCTCCCGGTATAATTGTAGCCAACATTAAAGCTACTAGAACTATTCCACTTAATAATCTTGTAAAGAAAGATTTATTTGCAAATTTACTTAAAACCATTTTTGTTTTTCTCCTACCATTATGTATTTATAATATTATTTTATTCTTCTGTTTTTACTCTGCCGAAACGTCTGTCTCTTTCATTATATTTTACAATAGCCTTCTTTAATTCTTCTTTGTTAAAATCCGGCCATAAAACATCTGTAAAATAAAACTCTGTGTAAGCCAACTGCCATAAAAGATAATTAGACAATCTTATCTCACCACTTGTTCTAATAAGAAGGTCAGGATCAGGAATGCCTGCTGTATCTAAATATGAATTAACAGTATCCTCTGTAATGTCATCAGGATTTAACTCTCCGTCTGCAACAGCCTTTGCCATCTTCTTAGTTGCTCTTGTTATTTCATCACGGCTTCCGTAATTAAGAGCTATAATAAAAGTAATTCCTGTATTGTTCTTTGAGCATTCCTCTAACTCATCAATTCTGTCAAGAATATCCTGATCAAGTCTCTCTCTCTTACCAATTACTTTAACAATCATATTGTTCTTGTTTGCTCTCTCAATACAGTCTGAAAGATAATTTCTAAGAAGCTTCATAAGAGCCTTTACTTCATCATCAGGTCTGTTCCAATTCTCAGTTGAAAAAGCATACATTGTAATATATTCAATTCCCATATCGTGGGCATCTTTAATAATCTTCTCCACATTCTTTGCACCTGCTGCATGTCCTGCGTTTCTTGGAAGAAATCTTTTCTTTGCCCATCTGCCGTTTCCATCCAAAATAATGGCAACATGCTTTGGTATATTAAGTCCTGTTATATCAATCTTTTTTGCCATATAATTAATCTCCTTTAACCGAAAATAGAGGAAACACAGGTTTCCTCTTATTCTCTAAAATCTGATATTTTATTATACTGTCATTATTTCATTTGATTTTTCTTCGATTGCCACATCAATCTTCTTAATGTATTCATCTGTCTTCTTCTGAACATCATCCTGATATCCTTTTACTTCATCTTCTGAAATGCCGTCTTCTTTGCCTTTCTTCTTAATGGCATCAATTGCATCTCTTCTGATGTTACGGATAGCAATCTTGGCATTTTCGCCCTTCTTCTTAACATCCTTAACAAGTTCTTTTCTTCTGTCCTCTGTAAGTTCAGGGAATACAAGACGAATAACCTTACCATCGTTTGTAGGGTTAATTCCTACATCTGACATATTAATTGCATGTTCAATATCTTTAAGAATTGAAGCGTCCCAAGGCTGAATACAAATCATTCTTGCTTCAGGAACTGAAACGTTACCTACCTGCTGAAGAGGTGTTGGTGTTCCATAGTAATCAATTTTGATTTTGTCAAGAATATGTGGGTTAGCACGTCCTGCTCTGATTGTTGCATATTCTTCACCTAAATTAGCCAAAGATTTTTCCATCTTATCTTCGTATATCATTAATAATTCTTCCATTATAATTCTCCTCTAATCTTTTATAATTAATAAAATTTTATACTTAATAATTTTTTGATTAATAATCTTTTTATATTTCTAATTATATAATCCTTAAAATTTTTGATTCTATAGTTATTATCCAAAATTACTTTTCAGTTAATAATTATTAACTATTCTACAGTAATCTTTGTGCCAATCTTTTCACCTGATACAGCCTTGTTAATGCTGTCTTCTTCGTTTAATCCAAATAATAACATTGGCATCTTGTTCTCCATTGCAAGAACACTTGCAGCCAAGTCAATAACACCTAATCTGTCATCAACAATCTTGCTGATTGAAAGTTCATCGTACTTCTTAGCATCAGGGTTAACAGCAGGATCACTGTCATAAACACCGTCAATTGCTTTTGCACCAAGAATGCAGTCAGCTTCAATTTCAATGGCTCTAAGAACCATAGTCATATCTGTTGAGAAATAAGGATGTCCTGTACCACCTGCAAAGAAAACAACCTTTCCTGCATTAAGGTCTGCTACTGCCTCATCCTTTGAAAATAACTTAGTCCATGTTCCGCATGCAAAAGGTGTATACACATTAGTATCCATTCCTTCTGTTCTGAAAATTTCTGATACATACATACAGTTCATAATTGTTGCCATCATACCGATTCCGTCAGCCTTTGGTCTGTCAATCTTATTGCTTGTACGTCCTCTCCAGAAATTTCCACCACCGATAACGATAGCTACCTGAACTCCCTTATCTACTATAGTCTTAACCTGTTTTGCAACAGCTACACAAGTATCTTCATCAAAACCAGTTTTTTTATCACCTGCTAAGGCTTCCCCACTTAACTTTAATAAAACTCTGTTCATCTTTATCTCCTCTAATATATGCGCAACATAATTTCATATATTAAACAATATATAAGCGCAAAAATCTAAACATAGAATAACATATATTATCAAAAAAATAAAGGAGAATAATCTCCTTTATTTCTTGTTTTTTAGTTCTTAAATTAATATGTCTTTATTATTGTTCTTATTTTTCAATTACAAAACTTTTACTATACTGTTTTATTTTTATTTTGTTTCCATTAATGACTATTGCTTTTACTTCACTAGATGATGTATTCAGTCTGTCCTTAACTACTTTTTTGTCAGTTCCATCCATATTTTGGCAAATCACTCTGTAAAAACTGTCAATATATTCACCATTCTTTTTGTATTCAGCATATTGTTCAGGATAACAAACACATTCACCATCCGTAACTAAAAAAGGAATTTTATAATATTCATCTTCTGACTTTATTTTTTGGTTTACACGTGTCTTTAAGTTATACATCATATAAGTTCCCATATTGCAATAATATATAATGTCCTTATGAATCCATCCTATAGCACATGTTTCATCATTTCCTAATATGCTAATCTCCTTTTGACTATTCCCATCAAATCCAATTTGAACAAATTTTCCATTTTCAGGATTTCTGACTATTACGCAGTTTTCTCCACAAAACATTGTTCTCTCATATTGTAAATCTGAAATATCTCTGTCAAATTCTGATTCCTTCCCATTTGTTCGGTTAATGTCAGTTTGATCAACAAAACCACAGCGTCTTGTATTATATGTAGTTTTTTTGTATTCTTCCTCCTTTCTTTTCCTTTCTTCAAAATAATCTACTTTTTCAAACATATTAAACAATGAATCTTCTTTATACACTAGTCCCATTTTTCCTTTTAATTTGGTTGGAATTATCATTGTTTCACCTGTCCTAATATTATATCTCATAATGTTATTGTCATTTTCAAATGCATAAAAAACATATTCTTTTGAATTACAGTAATCTACTACTGAATCTTTTCTTTCCTCTGAAATTTTTACATCCATACCCGTCCTTGGATCATTCATATAAAGACATCTGTATTCTGACCCTTTATACGGTGAATTTTCTGCAAATAAAATTATTGGATATTCTTCTAGTCTTTCCTCATCTTTATGTTGTTCTTCATTATAATTTTTGTTTTCGGTCTTATCTATTTCAGCTATCTGAGGTGTATTAACAACCCCTTCATCAAATTTTACATATGCAAACTTAATTCCAAGTTCGTCAAGATTTTTATTCTTTTTATTTTTGTAAGTTACAATTGGCTCATTTACACCAATGTATGTTGTATTAGTTTTGCTTAATGGAATGCTAAATCTGTCTCCACAAAGATAAATAACCTCTTCCTCTTCATCTAACAAATCTGCTAATTCTTCCTGAGAAAAGGCTACACTTGTTACATGATTTAATACTTCTTCGTTACATGTATACTCCTTAAGCTTGTTTAATCTTTCAATCATTTCTGCTGATTGTTCCTCCCTTGGATCATATGGCACTTCAAAGATTTCACAAAGTTTTTCACCAAGCTTTCTATCCTCTTCATCAAGTTCTTCTACTTCATCCGCTTCATCCTCATAATATCTGTCCTGAAGCCATGTTAAAAGTCTGCCGTCAATCATATATTGCTTAACTTTTTCTATGTCAAAATTTTCCTTTAGTGATTCTAAATCCGTTACCTCTACTCCATTTTTCATTTCTAATGAAAATCTTACTTTCTTTGCCATTTGTTTCTCCTCCGCAATTCATATTTAATTCTCGAAAAATAATAATTAACTGCCTGCATTTCCTACGTTTACTCCTTGGCATTTAAAACATTCCTAAAACTTCTTATCAATAACCCATGTATGTGGTTTTGATCTTCCGTCCCTTGTTTTACCTTTTCTTGCACATGTACCCGGTGCAGGACGTCCGCTTCCTGCTGATTTCACCTGACGTGCTCCACAATAACTGCAAATGTATGCTATATGATTAAATTTCTCTGCCATTTTCTTACTCTCCTATTCTTTTAAATAAATTATCTAATGTTCTACTTTACTTGTCTTTAAGCAATCCTCTTTCTCTTAATGCTTTCGCATAACCTGTTCTTTTGAAACCTGATGAATTTTTATATCTTCGCATCAACATTTTGTCTGACATATTCATTGCCTCGTAATATGCATCTTCATATTTTGCATTACCTTCCTGCAAAAATGAAATTGATTTGCTAAATAACTTTCCGAATACTCCTTCCTCATTTTTTACATCATTGCTTAATTTTTGAAATCCGTTTTCTAACGTTCTCATTCCACTTTCCATTGATTTTTTGATTTTTTCTGTGTCTAAATCGTAATCTTCCATATTGGTTTCTCCTCTTTTAATATAAATTTTTAAACACGTCTGTAGGTACAAGATTTCCCTGTGAATCTCTTTTCAAAAGTCCTTTTTCGACTAATGCTTTTCGGTATCCTCCTCTTTCTGCACCTGACGACTTTTTAAACGCTTTTACTAATTCATACTCTGACATACTTAACCCCATTAAATAAGCATTATCAACATTTTTAAGATTTTCAGAATGACTGTGACTTATCTCTCTTCCCACACTTCTAAAAAAACGTATTGGTTTGCTTTTCATAAACCTTTTTGCAACAGCATCCATTTCCGGATCTGTTTCATATTTTTCATAGTTGTTTTGCTTTGGTGTATACTCAGCTTTTTTATGGTATGTTTTTTCTGTATCCACATTATCGTCCTTTAGTTGGGCATCATATTCTCTCTTTTTTTCAGGATTTGATAAAACTTCATATGCCTCATTTATTTCAGCTAATTTTTCAGCATTTGACATTCCATTATTATCGGGATGATATTTTTTAGCTAAAGCCCTGTATGCCGATTTTATAACTTCCTCTGAAGCATTCTTATTTATTTCCAATAAATCATAATAATTTTTCAATTATTTATCCTTTGCTTTCCTTCGTTTGTTAGCCCCAGTATACCACCACCTTTTTTAAAAATTTTTCGCGAATTGACTTTCAAAAAAGGGCATAAACATAGAGTTCGTTTACGAACTCTCTCGCGAGGCGCGGTTCGTAAGAAAAACTACCTCTCCGCGCCTCTGCGATCCTCCGGAGGATTTTTTAATTAATAGGATTTCCAAAGAAATTCTATTAATTAAAAAAACAGGCTATTGTACGTTGGTTTTGTCATAACTTTTATAACTCTCAACCATTGTTTTTAGCCTGTTTTTTATCTTTTATTTAATTTTTATTTTCTTTACTTTCGACCATTTGCTGTAAACTTTTTTACGGTTTACTATTGCATATGTTCTTATCTTAAACTGGTATGTACAGCCTTTTTTCATTCCTGATTTCGGGCTTTCGATACCTGTTGCGCCTTTCTTACTTTTGCTTTTCTTTAAATTAGTTGTTGCATAAATCTTTGTGTATTTTTTATAGCCTCCACCATTGGATTTTACATACACTTCTACGCCTTTGCTGTTGTCGCTAATTATTCCCCACTTTATTTTAAGAACTCTACTATCTGCCTTAAGTTTTAAAGATGGCTTTGATGGCGTTCCTTTTATTTTTATTTTCTTAACACTTGAAGTTATGGTCTCATCTGCCTCAATTGCTTTTATTTTATAAAAATATTTTTTTCCTGCTTTAATATTCTTATCAGCACATTGTAGTTTGGATGTTGTTGCTATTCTTTTATATCTTCCTTTCCTATTTTCTGACCTGTATATTTCATAGCTACAGCCATCTTTTGACCTGCTCCATTCAAGAAGAACTGTGTGGTAGTCCTTTTCTTTTATGCTTTTGATTTTTGGAACTGCTAATCTTTCATTTTTTGCTTTTGATGTTGCACGATTATTCTGACTGTTAGTTGTGCTAACTAATTCTGACTCAGAATTTTTCTTTTTCGTAGTGCTGACAGATTCGTGGTCTTGTTTTCCTGTAGTTGTAGCCGATTCCTCATTATCTTTTGCATCGGTTGTTGTCACAGATTCCGATTCGCATCCCTGCTTTTCACTTGTTGTTACGGATTCACGTTCATATGTTGTGGTTTCATATATGTTTTCCCCTGTGCTTTCCTGTTGTTCATCTATTGTGGTAACTTCCTGTTCAGATTCTTTAGTTGTGGTTTCTGGTTCGTCCGTTTTTTCCACCTGACCTTCCACACCATATACTCCAACTTCGTATAAATAATCACTTCCTCCACTGTCATACAACCTGTTAATCTGTACATATCTTGCACTTACATTTTCTCTTAATGTTAATTCATCTGTTCGAGCGTTAAAACATGGATTAGTTACATACATTACTCTTTGAAAATATATATTATCATTAGATATATTTACTTCATATTCCAAACCTGTATTACAAATCCATAATTTTATTTTGTCAAAAGATATACTTTTTCCTAAGTCTATTGTTATACAACAATCCTTATATAAATATTTTGTTTGAAAATACTTAATCAAATCCCCATTCAAAATATTCTGTACTTCATTCTGATTATAATACTCACTTTCGATTTTTGCTATAACTGAACTATTATTCGATATATTTGCATAGTCCAAATATGTTTTTCCATTATCAATAATATTTTTAGAATATTGCTTATGATTTTTTGTAACAGTTATTTTTCCGTATTCATTTTCTGATTCAATGGTCTGCCAATCGTCCACCTTTTCAAAAGTTATCCCCTTTGACTTTGCATATTCTTCATAAGCTGAACCTTCTATGGCTCTTATCTTTTCAATTGTTTCTGAAAGTTTTAATTCTGCCAATGCATTCTTATAGTTTCCTGGATAAGCAGTACTATGTGAAGTAAATTCCGAAAGTTGCTCACATCCTTCAAAGCAATTTTCGCCAATTATTGATACACTCTTAGGCACTTCAAAACTTTCAAGCGAAGCACACCCATAAAATGCCTTTTCGCCTAACTTTGCAAGATTTTCCGGCATCTTTATACTTACCAATCTTATACATACTTGAAAAGCTCCAGCACCTATTTCGATTACTGTATCCGGTAATTGTACATTCTTTAACAAATCATTATGATAAAAAGTATTCACCCCTATATACTTTAGACCTGGTTTTGTAATAACCGATTTTAATGAATTGCATTCATAAAATGAACAATTGCCTATTCTAATCATACTTTCAGGAAAACTAACCCCACTGATTTTTCTTTCTTCAAAAGCATGTTCACTTATAACTCTTGTACCTTCTTTTATTACAATCTCTCCGGAAATATTTTCATCAGATGCTGCCACTACATTTCCACAATAAAGCACTCCATCTGTCCAATTATCACTGTCATTATAAAAAACAGTATTGTCAAATACTTCATTTCCCACCTCTTCTATATTGGAAGACATAGTTATGTCCTTTAACTGTACGCAATTATAAAATCCATAATCACTGATTTTTGTAACACTATCAGGAATTTGAATTTCCTTTAATGTAGCACAATTATTAAATGTTTTAAGTGGAATTTCTTTCAAAGATTTTGATAATGTTATTTTTAGAAGAGATATGCACCCATCAAAAGTACAACTACCAATCTTTCTTACACTATCAGCCATAATCACATCGGTTAGATTCTTATGGTTACTAAATGCTCCATACGGAAGTTCTGTTACTCCTTCTTCTATAACAACTTTCTTTATTTGTTCTTTGAAGCTTGACCAATTTTTATTAGTAACCTTACCACTACCAGATATTGTAAGTATTCCATCATTGTCTATAACATAACTTGCCTTTAAGCCGCACTTTCCCTGATCTATGTTTTCATCTGCCTTAACATAGTTATTTATGCCCGTCATTGTTACAAGTAGTGTTATTGTTAAAATGTATGCAATTATCCTTTTAATCTTTGTATTCATTATTGTACCTCAATAATTATTCCACTATCTCTCCAAAATCAAACTGTTTCTTTGATGAGTTTGATTTGCCTTTATCAGGATTGCTTTGACCTGTTGTTTTAGGAATATTTGTAGATCTCCCTGTTGTTTCATTAACAACATTTTTCGAAGTTGTTGTTTTTTTGCTACCTTTACTTACCTTCAATACAATAGTCGTCCCCTTAACAACTTCCGTACCGGATGCTATGCTTTGGGAAATAATTAATCCCTTTTTTACACTTTCACTATATGCTAATCTCTTTTTTACAACTAAGCCTGACTTTTCTATTTTTCTGCTTACTTTGCTGTATTTGCAGTTTCTGTAATTTTCAACTTTTATAACCTGAATGTATGTAGTCGGTTCAATTAACTTAGTTGGTTTATTAGTTTCTTTGTCAGTTGTCTTTTTCTGATTATAAGTTGTTGTTATTACCATTGAATCACTATCTGAATCCGATACTTTCTTCGTGTTATTCATTCTAAAAACAAAAAATAAAACTATTGCCACAGTTATCAAAGAGATAATTCCAAAAGCGATTTTTTTTCTTGTTTTAGATTTGTTAACATTCACTTTCTTCTGTATGCTGTGTTCCTGAAAGCTTATGCTCTTTCCAATATTTCGCTCTAATGCTTCAAGAAGTTCTTTTTCAGTAGGTGAATCAACCTTGTTCTCTCTGCCTTTGTCAAAAGTTTTAGGTTCAAATCCTACTTTTATGTTTAGAGTTTTTTCATCCAAATTGGCTTTGGCTTTCTCCAAATCATTTATCAGCGCCTTAATATTTTTGTATCTCTTTCCTGGCTTTTCCATTGCCTTTAATATGATTTCAGCCACATTATCCGGTGCACAAATGGGATAAGCAAGCTTCTCATACTGCATCCTTTCATAGAATGCCCTATCTTCGTCCTCTCTTTTATAAATTTCAGGATAGTTAGGATAAAAAGGATAACGTCTCTTATTAAACAGATAATACATTAAAATGCCCAGTGAATATATATCTGACGAGTTGCTATACTTTTCATTTTTTACATATATTTCCGGAGCTATGTAATGAGGTGTTCCTTTTATCGTATGAGACCTTGTCAGTTCTCCTATTTTCTTAGATATGCCAAAATCCCCCAGCTTAAACTTTCCATCCTTAGAAACAAAGATATTATTTAGTTTTATATCTCTGTGCACAATATTATTGTCATGACAAATCTTTATTCCTTTGGCAACATCAAGACTTATGTCTATTGCCTGTGACACCGTTAAATTATTTTCGTATAACCATTTATCAAGAGGCATCATTAATTCCATAAGAATATAAATATTGTATTTATACTTTTCTGTTTTTTCTATGTCATTTTCATAATAAGAAACTATGTGATGATTATCTTTCTCAGATATCATTGAAAAAACTCTTATTTCATTTACCACTCTGTCAAGTTCAGTTTTTAAATACTGGTCTGCCTTTCCATAATCACCACCCATAGAATTAAGTATTTCCAAATATTGATTATCTTCAGGCAAAGTTATTACTTTTAAGGCTCTGTTTACATTTCCAACTATATTTGTTCGCTCTACTCTGTATACATTTCCAAAACCGCCTGTGCCTATTTTTTCTTTTACTTCGTATCCTAATATAGTTCTACCTAATATAGAATCCACTTTTATTTCCTCATTTACTTCTTTTTAGTTCTTTTCCTGTTTTGTCTACTCACTTATCATAAGTATTTCTCTTTCGTCTATTTCTAAAGTTTCAAGGGCATTTCGAACATAGAATTCAACATCTTCCCTTACTTCATCTGCATTTTTTAATCCAATTAATTCTTCTAACAGCTTATTACACTGTTGTTTTATTTCCTGATTTTCCGTATATTGAGCCACAAGTACCGCATGATTAATTTCATGGTATGGACTTGTTACGTCAACATTTGCCAATACATATAATATTATACATTCTAATTTGTCTTTTGGACACAACTTTTCCATATTTGCATACTCTAGCATAGTATTTATTTCTGCCAAAGACATATTTAATGTTATTCCAAGATTTATTAATTTCTTTCTGTTTGGAACTTCTCCCCAGTTTCTAAGATTAGATATCATTTTCTCATAACCCTTATCCATTTCTTTTCCAAGCACAAGACTATGATATGATCTTCCAAGGTTTTCTGTTTTTACAAAAGCTACAATATAATCAAGCAATTTGTAATAACTGTTCATAAATTCCATTTCTTTGTCTTTAACGAATTTCTTAAATTCCTGTAAATCCTTCATTTCAACTATTTCATTTTCCATTTTTGAAGTTTCATTTTTTGAATCCAGTAAAAATCTTCGTTTGTTTTTTATTTGTATTTCTTCCAAAAATTTCTTTTTCAATTCATTATAAATATCATATGCTTTTACATTTTCGTCTTCAGTATAATGAGATATTACAAATATGCAAATGGCATCTTCCAACGATTTAGAATATAGCCTTGGATATTTTCCATATCTTTGTAATATATAATTCATTTCATTTAAAGAACATCTTATTCCAAGCCCAAACTGAATAAATTTTTCACGACTTCTTGGAATTCTATTCTCCGTAGCCCATGCTTTTATTGTATTCTTACTAAAGCCACACAAGTCCCCTAAATTTTCATATGTTAAACCATTGTTTAACAAAACATCATTTATGTAATTATTCCATGCTGCATAATATGGACTATATTGATTAAGAACCTGTTTTAATTCATCTATTTCTTCACAATTAATTATTTTTTCGTACATATCTCTGGTTTTTATACTGTTCATTTCATTTTCCATCCTGTTTTTCTTTTAGTTGTCGGTATGCTTTTTTTGCAATACTATTTCCATTTCTTGCAGATTTTTTATACCAATATGATGCTTTCTTATAATTCTTTTCCACACCCTGCCCTTTTTGATAAGCTAATGCTAAATTAAACTGTGCCACATTATCTTTCAAATCCGTAGCCTTTTGCAAATATTCTATGGCTTTCCCATAATCTTTTTCCACACCTAATCCTTTTTGGTACATATGAGCCATATTATTGTATGCATTGGCACTATTATACTCTGCTGCCTTTTCATACCATTTCAGTGCTTCCTTATAATCAATATTCGTTCCTCTTCCTTTCTCATACATATATCCCAAATTGGTATATATTAAAGGATTTTCCGTTTGTGATAATTCCAAATTTTCTTTCAAAATACTCTTGTACGTTTCTTCCAATTCCTCTATTTTTTTCTTTTCATTAACACAATAAGCCAATAAATTCGGACTATTTATTTCATTCGAACCTAATTCAATTTTTACTTTAAGAATTTTTGACATTCTATTTACTATATGTATAAATTGAGAAATGTAATCATTGTCATAAACTCTGTTTTTTATCAAATCAAAAATCTGAACTTTTGCCACTCCATTTTCATTAATACAAATCTGCTGATTCCCAATATTAATCTTTATTTCCGGAAAATTTTCTTCAATAATTCTAACATTGTCTATTGATTCAATTATATTGTTTAACATCTTTAACTTTTTATTGTTTTCGCTTTCGTTAGCTTTTGTATATTCTTTTCCAAGAATTAAATTAGTCATAGGCGTTAATTTTTCCATAATTACAAAAATATACATGACCTTTTCGTATTTCTTTATGTACATATCTTCGCACTTTATTGTTCTGTCATTATTCTTACAAAAATTATATACCTTAACAAAATAGTCTTCCAAATACATTTGATTTTCTTCAAGACTTGTGGCAAATAACGTTTTCTCTTTTTTATTTAAAATAACTTTAAAACATACTCCTCCCTGGTTCCACGCCAGCTTATCTTCTACAGTGTATTCCTTATATTTAGTTAAATATTTTTCTATCTCTGTCACTAAGTTATTTCTCAACGTAAACGCTCCTAAATAATATTATATTTTCAGTATACCAAATTTTTCCAAAAATTTTTTTCCTGAATTGACTTTTTATTTTGGAACATCAAAACAGAGCTGTCACCTTAACGTTTTTTACCGTTAAAGCAACAGCCCTGCACTGTAATATATTATTTATTCTTCATCAAAATATCCCAAGTTATCACTCATATCTCTTCCATTAACAAACAATTTCATATTGTAGTCTTCATCATCTTTGACTATGTTTGCCTTTGGAACATACAGCGTAACAAAATATTCTGTCATATAACTGTTAGCCATGTTTTCAATATCCGTACCCATAATTGAATCCGCTGTCTGATCTTTGTTTAAAAATCTTCTTACGTGGTTATTTTCCTGATACATATTTGATATGTAAACAAATTTGTTATCTTTTGCACTGCTTGTAACTTGAATTTTTCCATCTTTAACTTCTGCACTTATCTGGCAATCCTTAAACACATCTTTAATATATTTATTTTTGCTCTTTGAATCTAATTCCATCCTTTCAATTACAATTCTTGGATTTTTGCTTTTACTTATATCAATGTTTCCTACTCCAACTGCACTCATATCATAAGAAGTTGAAATTGTCTGCGGGTACTTGTCATCTTCTTTTATTTGTAGCGGATATGTTTTCTTTTCAGTAGCTGTTTTAGATATTACGTTACTGTCATAATGCATAGTAACCCCTGCTATTGCCATTGTAAAACCGCAAACTGCCATTATTCTTATTAATATTGCTCTTTGATTTCCGCCAAAAGTCAATGACTTGCTATCACGGATTTTCTTTTCAATAATAAATCCTATGAAGAATGCTATTACAAGAGTCACTACGATTTTTAAGAAAAATAATCCCATATTATATTCTCTTTTATAAAATCCAGCTATAGCTGAAACTAAATCTATAGCTTTTTCATATAGGAATAATTTGTTATTTTCCTTAGCATAAGCTGCAATGTTCTGCAAAATATTCCTATAGCTTAAAGCTCCTACAATTAGTGTAATTGTAATAACGCCAAATACTGCCATGCTTTTTCTATAAATAACTGCAAATAATTTGATAATTGCTGTAATAAGTAAAAAATATCCCAATAAATATACAAACTCAGCAAAAACAGTTTTCATTGAAAAAACATTTATTAGTTTTATGTTTTTATTAAATAATGAAACTAATGATACCGCACCAAACAAAATCAACTGGTTCATTACCTGAAACAATGACGCAATTCCAAAGGTTGTTACATCGGCCAAATATGCTGATACATATCTTGTAACACTGTTCTGTGGAAATACCATATAATTGTTTTTGTATTCACCAATATTAAAGGATGTGATAACCAATACCAAAATTACTATCCAAAACAATGCAACGCTATTGCGGTTAAGATTCAGATAAAATACATCTTTGTCTGTTGAAAAATTTATAACCATTGACAATATATCTACTAATGCAAATACAATGGCAACAC
Organism: Eubacterium ventriosum; assembly: GCF_025150745.1. Taxonomy (NCBI): domain Bacteria; kingdom Bacillati; phylum Bacillota; class Clostridia; order Eubacteriales; family Eubacteriaceae; genus Eubacterium; species Eubacterium ventriosum. Next base: position 1,618,148 of record NZ_CP102282.1, on the reverse strand, counting down.
AAAATACTATTATTGCATATTTTTTATTTGTGTGCATTCTTAGCAAATACATTTTTTTAATATTATTTAGTTCTTCTTTTCCCATAATGCCTCCATCTGATTTGTGTTTTTCAAATCTGTCTTATACATATAAATTTCTTCCCCTGAAAGCTTGCTTGTGGCAAGTTCCAATTCATCGGCTTTCTCTGCTTCCTCTTTGTTAAGTCTGCCTTCGATAACTGCCATAGCTCCCAATGTCTGATTTTTCTTATATAAAACTTTCTTTTCTTCACAATATTTTTCAATATTTGCAAGTTCGCCGTCTACCCTGTAAACGCTGTCTTTCAGTTCTTCAATATCTCCTGCAAAAAGTACATCTTTGTTTCCTATCATTATCATATGTGACAAAATCTTTTCCATTTCACCTAACATATGACTTGAAATTAATATTGTTCTTGGATGTTCTATGTAGTCTCTTAAAATAATTTCATATATTTTGTTTCTGCTTATTGCATCAACTCCCGAAACCGGCTCATCAAGTATTGTTATGTCTGCTCTTGTTGCCATTCCACAACAAAAATTAAAAATTGTTTCCTGACCTTTTGACAGGTTTTTAATTTTTGCTTTTTTATTTAAACCAAATAATTCCATTAACTTATGAGCAAACTCTTCATCAAATTTTTCATACATCAACCTATACTCTTCGATTATCTTTTTTAACTTAATTTCGCTGTAACTCATTACCCCTGCCACATAAACAATGCGCTTAGCTGTCCCTATATCAGTTGCCGGATTCTTTCCGTCTATTTCAATTATTCCTTCATCCGGTTCAAACTTGCCGGCTATTAAATTCATTAATGTTGTTTTTCCCTGTCCGTTTCTACCAATTATTCCCGTAATGTGATTTGGCTCAATATCTACAGAAAAATCTTCAAAAACATATCTTTTCTTTCCCTTGTATGAGAAAGTTACATTCTGCATGCTTATGCTTTTAATCTCTTCCATGTTTTCATTATGCATTACTGCACTTCCCTCCTGACTAAAATTGTTGTTACTACTACTTGTTGTAAATTACTTCTTTTTTGTTTGTTTTTTCTGGCTTTTGTACTTAGCTTTGTATTTAATTATGTGTCTGTTTTTCTTTTTAGCTTAGTATTTAATTTTTTTGATTGTTTAACTTTATGTTTAGCTTTTTTGTCTTATTTACTTCTTATCGTATTGTTCTGCTATTAGTTTAAGTAACTCCTCTTTTGTAATTGACAATTTCTTACTTAGTTTAATTAATTGTTCTGCTATCTGTTCCACTTCACTATGCCTCTTCCTTTCTGAAATCATACTTATGGCATCGCCTGCAACTGTCATTGCCTGGCCTCTGTGCTTTATAAGAATCCCTCTGCTAACCAAAAGATTAATTCCTTTCGCCGCAGTAGCCGGATTGACTTTAAGCTCCTTCGCCAAAACTAATTGTGAGTAACATGTATCGTTCTCCTTCAATTTTCCTGATAGTATGTCATCTTCAATGGAATCAGCAATTTGCACATAGATTGGAATCATACTGTTTTCATCAATTTTCAATGATGTACCTCCTTGTATAATATCTTTTATCAACTATACTACATTACTGATATAATGTAGTATAGCCCTGTGGTAGTTAGAAGTCAAGTGGTTTTATGCCAAAATCATAACCTCCTTAATATTTTCATCTGATTGTTATGACTTTTAGCATGGATTCATGTAATTTATTCTTTATTTTTATAACCATATGAGGGGTTTAGATTATTTGTTATGATTTTCTAATGCGGTAGACTTGATTTTTTTGCTCTGTGGACAGGCTTGATTTGGAGCATTACGGATTTTTGGAAAACTTTATACTGAAATTCCGTAATATTCGTCCTGCTCAAGGATTCTTGAATATAAATTACGGATTCTGAGAGATTGTCTTCCTATAGTTCCGTAATATTCGTCCTGCTCAAGGATTCTTGAATATAAATTACGGATTCTGAAATATTTTGGCTGCCAGATTCCGTAATGGGATACGATAGGATAAGATTTTTTCCTAATTTTACGGTTTATGAGATGTTTTTGCTCATATATCCGTAATACTGTTTTCAATTACGTATCATACACTATTTTCTTTCGCTGACACGTAATTATTCATAAAATATCAATGAACTTTTGGAGAATTACGTGTCATATAACATTTTCGTTCACCGACACGTAATCCCATGCAAAAATACAAGCTTAATTTCAATAAATTACTTGTCACACAGCATTTTCGCTCTACGACACGTAATCGGTTGCGAATCAAGACAAATATTTCAATATTTTACGTGTGCCACAGCGTTTTCGCTCTACGACACGTAATCGGTTGCGAATCAAGACAAATATTTCAATATTTTACGTGTGCTACAACATTTTTGCTCTACGACACGTAATCGGTTGCGAATCAAGACAAATATTTCAATATTTTACGTGTGCCACAGCATTTTCGCTCTACGACACGTAATCGGCTGCGAATCAAGACAAATATTTCAATATTTTACGTGTGCCACAACATTTTTGCTCTACGACACGTAATCGGCTGCGAATCAAGACAAATATTTCAATATTTTACGTGTGCCACAGCATTTTCGCTCTACGACACGTAATCAGCAACGAAACAAGACAAAACAAACAATCTTTTCCCGCAATTGCAAACAAACCACTTCCGCAATTGCAAACAAACCACTTCCGCAATTGCAAACAAACCACTTCCACAATTGCAAAACAAACCACTTTCGCACCCACAAAAAAAACTAGCCAAATCAACTATGGTTAATCTGACTAGTTTTACTTTCTTTATTTTTCTTTCACAACTTTTAGTCAAGCTCTCCGCTTGTTACCCTTTGGATATGCATTGCAAGATATCCTATTTCTGACTCATCAAAGGACAACTTAAGCAAATGGCTTATATTGTCACATATGGTGATTGCCATCTGAAATTCCTGTGGAAATTTGTTTTCCATATAGTCGTTCAGATTAAGCTTGATTTTTTCACCTTTAAGGGCTCTTGCTATCATATATTTAATGTGGTTCATTAGACGGTTGTATGAAATAGATAGAACATTTATTTTTCTTCCTGTTTCAGCTTCTACCATAGAAATACACTCACGCACACCCTGAGCTATAATCATTGACTGGGATACGTTCTCTGTATCAATGGCTGAATGAATGTGAAGTGCAATATAGCCTACTTCATGTTCATCTATTTCTATACCCATCTTTTCAAGCAACAATGGTTTAATCCCCTCTGCCACTTTATATTCTGAATGAAAAAGAACTCTTATATCCGCTGTTAACGGATTGCTTATTTGCTCATTGTTCTTTATTCTTTTGACTGCAAACTCAATGTGGTCTGCCAATGGAAAAAGTATTCTTCTGTCAATATTTCCAAATTCTTCTTCCGCCTTGTTTAAAACTGCATCTGCAATCTCTAAACAAACTGGAGAAACTTCATTAACAATGTCTTCTGCCTCTCCTCTTTCCGTACATTCTTTCATTGAATATACAGTGTCTTCTGCTCTTGGTTCAACATACTCAGTAACTTTCTTACCGAACCCGATGCCTTTTCCCAAAATCAAAAATTCCTGACATTTTTCTGCATCAATTGCCACAACCGCATTGTGGTTTAACGCTTTTTTTACTCTATACATATCCTAATTACTCTGTGACATTATTCGTAAATATCAATAGCAAAAAGTGATTCCCCTGCCTGTATATCGCCTTCCTTAAGTAATCTGATTTTTTGATTGTCGCTAAGCTCTGTACACATTACAGGTGATGCCAATGATGGTGCATTGGCAGATAAATAATCCAAATCAAGTTTCATAATAGGATCACCCTTTTTAACTTTCTGTCCTGCTTCTACCATTACATCAAAGCCTTCGCCGTTAAGTTTTACTGTGTCAATACCAACATGGATAATCATACTAATACCATCTTCTGTTGTAAATCCTACTGCGTGCTTAGTATCAAAAACAAATACAATTTCACCATCAGCAGGTGCCTTAACAACTGAATCTGTTGGAGTTACAACTGCACCGTCTCCCATCATTCTGCTTGCAAAAGCTTCATCCGGCGCTGTACCTAAATCTGCGGCTATCCCTGTAATAGGGCTTGAGATAATAATTGATTTTACTATTTTTGTCTCTTGCTCCTTCTGATTATTTCCATCCTCAGTCTTGTTTTCAACTTCGTCTGACTGACTATTGCTACCATTATACTCTATATTTGGAGCTGTTTCCAGATAATCTTCTAAGTTAGACTTAATTACTGTTACTTTTGGTCCATAAATCACCTGAACACCGTTACCCTTGTGTACTACACCTGACGCTCCTGTTGCCTTAAGCATTCCGTCATTAACCAATTCAGCTTTAAAAACTGTACATCTAAGTCTTGTTGCACAGCAATCAACATCAGAAATATTTTTCTTTCCGCCTAAACCATTAGTAATCATTTCTGATAATTCGTCAACATCACTATTTTCTCCGTTTTCTGACTTGCCGTTTTTCTTAGCTTCAACATCGCTTCTTCTATAAAGTTTGACTTCCTCACTGTCATCCCTACCAGGTGTCTTCAAATCTAATTTTTTAATTAAGAAGCTAAATAAGAAATAATATACGATAAAGTAAACAATACCTACAATAACAATCCAAATCCAGTTAGTCTTTCCATTTCCCTGCATTATTCCAAACAGGAACATATCAATAAGACCGCCTGAGAATGTCATACCTACACCTACTTTAAATACATGCATTAACATATATGCAAGTCCTGCAAATACGCAGTGAATACCATAAAGTAATGGTGCAACAAAAAGGAATGTAAATTCCAATGGTTCTGTAATACCTGTAATCATTGATGTTAAAGCTGCTGACAAAAGAAGACCTGCTACTGCTTTCTTCTTTTCAGGATTTGCTGTTCTATACATTGCAAGTGCTGCTCCAGGAAGTCCGAAAATCATAAGTGGGAACTTACCTGACATAAATCTTGTTGCTGAAACTGCAAATTTTGTAACTGATGGATCTGCAAGCTGTGCAAAGAAAATATTCTGTGCACCTTCAATTAACTGACCTCCAACTTCCATTGTTCCGCCAACGCCTGTCTGCCAGAATGGAAGATAAAATACGTGATGAAGACCAAATGGAATAAGAAGTCTTTCCATAAATCCGTATACCCATGTTCCTGCGTAACCTGAATTAAGTACTAAATCTCCAACAGAGTAAATTCCGCTCTGGATAACCGGCCAGATAAAGAACATTAAAATGCCAACTAATGTGAAAACTAATGAACAAATAATTGGAACAAATCTTGTTCCGCCAAAGAATGATAATACCTGTGGCAATTCGATTTTGTAAAATTTGTTATGAAGTGCTGCAACACCAAGACCAACAATAATACCACCAAACACACCCATCTGTAATGAAGTAATACCTACGACATCTGTTGTGGCACCTTCAAGCATTTTTTCTGCGCCACCGTTAATTGTAATCATGGCACCAATTGATGCGTGCATAATGAAGAAAGCTATAGCTGCTGCAAGTGCTGCAACTTCCTTTTCTTTTTTTGCCATACCTATTGCAACACCCATTGCAAAAATAATCGGCAGGTTAGTAAAAACTATATTTCCCGCATCACTCATTACCTGAAATATTGCATTAAATACTGTTCCAGGTCCCATAATACCTAATAATCCGTATGCTTTAAGCATTGTTTCATTTGTAAATGAGCTACCAAGTCCAAGTAACAAACCTGCTACAGGAAGGATAGCTATTGGAAGCATAAATGATCTTCCTACACGTTGTAAAACACCAAAAATTTTGTCTTTCATTTTTTCTCCTTTCAAACACTAATAATATTTTGGTTCATTTGGGCATGTATCATACATTTACGACTATTTTTGTTATAAGTTGCAGCTCTTTTAAACACAAAAAAAGTAGGTATAACAGATACACGACTCCCTTTGAGATGTGTGTATAGTTAATGCCTACTTAAAGTTACATACTATTTAAAATTATTTAATTTACTTCTTTAGAGTAACATCTGATGGTTGGGATGTCAACCCTGATTTTGATTTTTTCTACCAGATTAGTAGATTTTTATATATAATACCACTGTGGTAGGAATTGCTAGGATAAACTCAGATATTCTCTTTATTGTTCCTCAATTTTCTTTGCCAAATCTTCCAAATACTCCCAACGGTCCATTTTTTCCATAAGAAGTGTTTCCGTTTCTTCCTTACTTTCCATAAGTTCCCTAAGCTTAACTGAATTAGTTGCATTCTTGACTATTTCACCGTCAAGCTTTTCAATCTTCTCTTCTAATTTTGCAATATCGTCCTCAATTGTCTCGTATTCTCTTTGTTCATTGTAAGAAAACTTAAGCTTTTTGTTTCTTATTTTGTATTCCTCTTTTTCGGTTTTGTCTGAATCTGACTTTCCTGCACTGCTACTTTTTGTTTTTAACAAAGCATTTTCTTCAAGCAGTCCCTTTTCCTTCTTTCGATTTATGTAGTCTGTGTAACCACCTTCGTACTGGTCGATTACCCCATTTTCCTCAAAGGAAAAAATTCTTCTGACAACTCTGTCTAGAAAATATCTGTCGTGGGATACGGTAATTACAATTCCATCAAAACTATCCAAATAATCTTCAAGAATTGTCATTGTTTCAATGTCCAAATCGTTAGTTGGCTCATCAAGTATAAGCACATTTGGGGCTTCCATAAGCACACGCAAAAGATTTAAGCGACGTTTTTCCCCACCTGACAATTTTTCAATCTTACTATACTGCTGTGACGGTTCAAAAAGAAATCTTTCAAGCATAACCGAGGCTGACACAAGCCCTTCCTCTGTTCTTACAAACTCGGCAGTATTTTTTATATAATCAATAACCCTATCATCAGGATTCATATAAGCAATTCCTGCCTCTTTGTTATTTTCAATCTCCTGTGTATAATAACCTATTTTGATAGTCTGTCCAATGTTTACACTACCGCTGTCAGGCTCAATTCTTCCATCAATAATCTTCATTAAGGTAGTTTTTCCACAACCATTTTTGCCCACAAAGCCTACTCGGTCGCCCTTTAGAAAATTATAAGAAAAATCATTTATCAAAACTTTGCAGTCATATGCCTTTGAAATATTTTCAAGTTCAATAGTCGTCTTGCCCATTCTTGACTTAATGCTACTTAACTCAATTTTTTCGTCCTGAACAATCCCTTTTTGATTCTTTAGATTTTCATATCTTTGAATATGTGCTTTCTGCTTAGTAGACCTTGCTCTTGCCCCACGCTGCATCCATTCAATTTCTTTTCGAAGAATGCTCTGACGCTTTCTCTCGCTTGCCTTGGCACTTGCCTCACGCTCAGCTTTTCTCTCCAAAAATCCTGAGTATTTTTCGTTGTAACTATAGATTTTTCCTTTATCAAGCTCGATAATCCTGTTAGTTACGCTGTCTAGAAAATATCTGTCATGAGTAACCATAACAAGCGCCCCCCTAAAACCGCGCAACTGATTTTCAAGCCATTCTGCCATTTCGCTATCCAAATGGTTAGTAGGCTCGTCCAAAATCAAAATATCACAAGGTGTAATCAATACAGAAACCAACGCCAGTCTCTTTCTCTGTCCACCTGAAAGTTCTGAAGTTTTCTGCTCAAAATCAGTAATTCCAAGTCTTGTCATCATCGCTTTAGCCTTAACCAATTCATCTTCATTGGCATGATGGTGAATCATGTTCTGAACACTTTCAAGCACCGTGTCTTCTTCATTAAAAATAGGATTCTGTGGCAAATAATGAATCATCATATTGGCTGCCTTAATTACCTGTCCTTCATCCGGGATTTCAAGACCTGCCATAATCTTAAGCAAAGTGGACTTCCCTGTCCCATTAATTCCTATAATTCCTACCTTCTCCCCTTCGTGAAGGTAAAAACTTGCCTCGTCAAATAATTTTCTTTCTGTATATGAATGTGTTATGTTTTCTAATGATAGAATGTTCATTGTGTTCCTCTTTCTTTGGATTGATTTTCTAAACTTGTCATTACTGTTATACTTTTTAGTCTTGTTTTTAATATTACTTTTTAATATTACTTTTTAATCTTGCTTTTTATTATTGCTTTCTAATCTTGCTTTTTATTATTACTTTCTAATCTTGCTTTTTATTATTTCTTTTGGTATTGTTCTTTCTTCTTTTTCCTGTCATTTCCTCTACAACCATTTTAAATACTGTTGTTACCGGAATTACTTTTGTCCCAAATTCAAAATCTTCTGAATGATACTGCTTCATAATTATCTTAAGTGCCGCAAACTTATCCTCATCTTCAACAAACTGAATCTGACCGCGTCCCATTACACTTTCGTATGCCATAGTGCAACTCATCTTTTCATCATTTAAAATAAACTCATGTCCACAGTCCATTTCAAAAGCTACCTTGTTATTTTTTCTAAGTAATTCAAGCTTCTTTCCCTCGCTTGCGCAGTGAAAATAAAGAACCACCTTACCATCTTCTATATTAAGCCCAAAATTCATTGGCACAATGTATGGATAATCTCCATCATTAATCGCCAATCGGCAAACGTCACATTTATTTATTACTTCAATTATTTCATCAAAATCTTTTATCTCTCTATCGCTTCTTCTCATAGTGTCCTCCTTATATTTTTTGTTTTTATTTATGGTTATTTGTTGATATTTACTGATACTTCTTGCTACCATTATTTCTTTTTTTATTAATAGCTTTATCTTAATTTGTATTTCCCCGATTTCACACTATTTATTATACAGAAGTAGGCTGTGAAAATCTATGGTAATTCTAAGAAACTCATATGTTCAAATTACTTGTGGAATAGCATTTTTCTCTCTGACACGTAATCTCAGGCATAAATAATCAAATATTTCAATCATTTACGTGTCACACAGCGTTTTTTCCACACGACACGTAATCCAAAACAAAAATAAATGAGCGCACCATTTCTGATACACCCAATTATATTTCTCCTATTTTCCCTGTATGTTCACTATAACATATTCTGACTTGCAGCCTGTTTTAAACTTGATTGCCCAGTCTGAAATTCCTGATGTTACTATGAAGTTTGTGTTATCACGCTTTTCATATCCATAAACTCTATCGTCACCTAAACCTGTCAGGTTTTCAATATTCATTAACGGAAATAGCTGGCCGCCGTGTGTGTGACCTGACACTACCAAGTCCACGCCTGATTTTGCCTGATTTGCATAATCACATAGCTGGTGATTCATTACAATTGAAAACTTGCTGTCATCAAGACTTGAAGTAAGTTCACTCATTGTAGCTCGTCCTTTATTCTTTTCCACTTCTTCTGAACGATCCTGACGACCGATTATATAAAATCTATTAGAACATTTTCATCCTGTAAAACTTTAACATTATTATCCTTCAATTCTTTCACCAAATCAGCCTCACCGTAACCACGGTATGAATCCGGGTAATAGCCCTTGTCGTGATTTCCAAAAACATAATAAACACCGTATTTTGTTTTCGCACTTCCTAATGTTTTGCAACAACTAATCATATCTTCCTTTGTAGTATCCTCGTCCACAAAATCCCCGCCACCAAAATCACATCAGGATTTTGTTTTTCAATTTCTTTCATTCGCTCTGCAAAACCTTCTCCGTGAAAAGTCGTTCCAACATGAGAGTCGGACAACAGTGCCACCTTAATATTGCCAACTTTTTTGTCTGTCTTTATTGTGTAATCCTTCTGCCAAATATGATGTGCCTGATACCAGCCGACGCACAAATAAACAAAAACTTCCCTGCTTCCGTAATCCCCCATTCATTAGCTGAAAACTTTTTTTCATATTATGATTACTAATCTTTCCGCCTCCTAGTTTAACGCATTTATAATGCAATTTTCCAAACTACTTTTCACTGCAAAGCATCTCCTACAACTTCCACTCTGCACTTGCCAATTGTTTTTCTACCATATTGCTGTAGATTCCACCTGTCTTTGCAAGTTCATCCGGCTTACCCTGCTCGGCAACTTTTCCATCTTTTAGTACAACTATTTTGTCTGCGTTGGCGACTGTTCTCATTCTATGAGCAATAATCATAACTGTTTTGTTTTGTATTAATTTGGACAAAGATTCCTGAATTAATGTTTCGTTGTCTACGTCAAGTGAAGCTGTGGCTTCGTCCAGTAAGATAATTGGTGCATCTTTTAAGAAGGCACGGGCAATTGAAACCCTCTGTCGTTCACCCCCTGACAGCTCTGAACCGTTTTCGCCAATTGTTGTCTGCCATCCATTAGGAAGCTTGTTAACGAACTCATCGCAATGGGCAAGCTTTGCCGCTGCCATTACCTCTTCGTCTGTTGCGTCTTTTTTACCAATTCTGATATTTTCCATAATTGTGTTGTTAAACAAAGTTACATCCTGAAATACTATGGAATAAAGTGACATTAAAGATTCAGGATCAACATTTGAAATATCCATACCACCTACTGTGATTTTTCCTTTTGTAATATCCCAGAATCGTGAAGCCAATCTTGAAACTGTAGTTTTTCCTCCACCTGAAGGTCCAATAATCGCTGTAACTTCGCCCTGTTTTGCGATAAAACTTACATCAGACAAAACTTCATTATTAGTGTCATAAGAAAATCCTACATTTTCAAATTTAATATCAAAACCATTGTTATTCATTTCAGTTGTTCCGTTCTGAACCTTATGGGATAAAATTTCATCCATTCTTTCGCACTGAACATCTGCACTGATAATTGCAGCAAGATTCTGTAATGATACCTGCATCGGGTCATACAATCTTGAAACTAACAACAAAAACATAAAGAATGTTAAAACATCCAAGCTTCCCTTTGAAAGAAGTATTCCACCTGTTAATGCTACAGTTGCAATTCCAAGTTTCAAAATCATCTGGGCACTTGCAACAAAAACAGCAGTTCCAAGTTCTGTTACAATAGAATGTTTTTCCACTGCTTTAATTTTCTTATCAAGACCAACCATATAATCATCTTCTGCACTGTTGGCTCTTAAATCTCTGACAGTTTCAAGGCATTCCTGAATGCCGTCGGCACATGCCATTTTCAACTTCATCTGATGTCTGCCCAGTTTCTTCTGAACATTTCCTGAACAAATAACAATTATAAATGAAACAGGTAGTACCCAAAGCGCCGCAATTGCCATTCTCCAATTAAAGAAAAACAAACTGATTGCAACTAACAATGTTGAGATGCAAGAACCGAAAAGTTCAGGAATCCAATGCGAAGATGCTGTTTCAATTGTTGCACAGTCAGCCATAATTGTACTTGTAAGGTCTGACAAGTCTTTTTTGCCAAAATAAGATAACGGTATTTTTCTTAATTTTTCTGCCAAAGTAATTCTTCTTACACCACTTTCAACATATGTAGCAAGAAATGTTGAGTTGTACTGTATGTAAGTTGTAATGCCAATAAGAACAAGGCAGCCAATGCATGCTAAGAGATAAAACATCCCCTTTTGGAAAGCAACTCCGTTCAGGTAATCTTTAACAAAGAAATAAAGTACTCCAACAGGGAACATTAATACAATGTTCGAAACTGTTACTGAAACAAAAGCCTTAATCATATCATTTGCACCCTGTTTTGAAAGTGCATATTTATGCTGTATTTTTTCTTTTAATCCTATGTTAAGCACCTACCTTCCATTTTACTGATTTGTTATATTCATTCCACATATGTGCATACAAACCGTCTTTTTCAACTAATTCTTTATGAGTTCCAACTTCCACAATCTCGCCATCTTTCAAAACAAAAGTTTTGTCAGCGTCAACTACTGAAGACAAACGATGAGCTATCATAATAACTGTCTTGCCTTTTGACAATTGTGAAAAAGCCTGCTGAACTTTTGTTTCATTGTCAGGATCAGCGAAAGCTGTTGCCTCATCCAAAATCAATATAGGTGCATCTTTAAGCATTGCCCTTGCAATTGAAAGTCTCTGTGCCTCTCCACCTGATACATAAGTCCCCTTTGAACCGATTACCGTATCCACTCCGTTAGGGAATTTTTCAATAATATCCTCACACTGGGCATTTTTCAAAGCCTCAATAACCTCTTCTCTTGTGGCATCTTTTCTTCCCATCTTAACATTATCCAAAATAGACATTTTCAAAAGTTTGCTATCCTGAAATACAAAAGAAACCATACTCATTAACTGTTTTGTAGGAATATCCTTTATATTAACTCCGCCAATTGTAATTGCCCCTTCTGTTGTGTCAAAAAATCTTGCAATCAGACTTGCCAAAGTAGTTTTTCCACCGCCTGAAGGACCAACAAAAGCAACATGCTCACCTTCTTTTATTTCCAACCTTACATTATTAAGAGCATTCTTTCCTGCATTTTCATAACGGAAAGTTACATTATCAAACTTAATCGATGCCTTAGAAATCTTCTTTTCCTCCTTAGCTTCAGGAAGAGGTCTTTTTTCAAGAATACTTTCGATTCGCTTAATGGCATCTTCAACAATCATCTCATTTTCACTTGAATACATTATCTTACTTAATGTAACTGTAATAATCGGAGTGATAATAATATAAAATAATAAATTCAATAAAAACTTATTGTCATAATTTCCACCTGCAAGCATAAAACCTGCCCCTATTAAAACTGCAAAAACTGCATTAATAATTGTTGTATAAAAAGTCATAGGAAGTCTAAGTTCCTTAGTATAAGCGATTACCCACTTTTTATATTTTTCAATTGAATTTTTAAATTTCTTAAAAGAAAAAACTGACTGACCGAAAGTTTTAACTACCGGAATACCTCTTACATATTCCACTGCCTCTGCTGACATTTCTTCAAGGGCGTTCTGATATTCTTCCATCTTAGTTTTCATGCGGCTTCCTGCCATTGTACCCATTATTGCAAAAGACAAAACTACGGGAATTAAGCTTAACAGCCCAAGTCTCCAGTCAAATACCAAAAGCAAAGCAAGCAAACCTACAGGTGTTGCCACTGCTCCCGCTTTGTCCGGAAGCTGATGGGCAAGATAAGTTTCAGTTGCCGCACTTGATTCATTTACGATTTTTCTTATTTTTCCCGTTCCCTCGCTTTCCATTATTCCCATTGGTAATGTTAAAATATGTTTCATAAGGCTTGAACGTATGGCTGCCTGTACGCGGAAAGCCGCAATATGTGAGCACATTAATGCTCCAATATAAATAATCATTGAAAGCAATGCAAAACCTACCGCTTTCCAGCCATACTCTGAAAGATTCTGCGCCTGACTGAATTTAGGCGAAACATCTAACACTTCCTTAATGATTTTCCAAATAAAATAAAATGGTGACAGTGCAATTAATGCACTAACTGCTGAAAGTACCCAGGATGCAATGGTTAAGTATTTGTAATTTCCTGCATACTTAAAAAGTTTTGATAACGCACTTTCTTTTTTCATTTCTTCTCCTTTCAAAAGTTGCTTTTTTTCTCTAGAACATATGGAAAATTTAATTTCAAATACGTTGATTTTATCATTTTGCTCCGCCGTCTTTTGTAAGGCGAAAACCTAAACTTGCCTTCGGCTCGGACGGCAGGTTTTGCGCCTTACACTATGCTCGCAAAATTTCAAAAATCTGCCTATTATTTGTAATTAAATTTTCCATATTTATTGTAGTAAAGCTCCTTAATATGTGTTTTTATGAAATGTTGTTTGGAGGTTGTTTTGACTTATTGAAGTTAGGGTGTTCTAACTGTGTGGTTTAAATATTGACTGCTTTTTCAAAGCAGCCTATACTTAATATTCTTTATTATTTTTTTAGCACTTTATTTTTAATGCTTCCTTCTAATGTCTTATGACGTTTGCATTATTTTTCCACGCTGTTGCTGAATTTCATTATTGTGTCCCATCCGCCGTAATGGAATTTTTCTAACATCATCATATATTTCAGTGCTTTTTCTTTTGGCATTTTGTGTCTTACGACTTCGAACATGCTTTCAAACATTGCTCTTGTCATTATGTGTATAAATTCTTCGGTGATTACTTCACCTTCTTCTCCCTGAAAGTTGATTGCCTCCATATATTTATATGTGTACTCTGTTTCAATTTCAACCAGACTTTCCACAAAGTTTTGAAATTTTGTTCCATATGATGCATCAAGTAACAACTCAAATTCCTCAAAGTTATCGTAAACATAGTCAAGTATTGTTTTCATTCCTTCACTGACATATGTTTCCATCATTGATGGTTGTTCTTTGGCATCTAACGCATGGAAGCTTTCCTGTGTTTCCAAAAACATCTTAATAATTCTGTCTGATACCGGCTCTACAATGGCACTGAATAATCCCTCCTTGCCACCAAATCTGGAATATATCGTTCCTGTTGTTGTGTCAGCCTTTGCTGCAATTGTTCTTAATGATGATTTGGAAAAACCTTTTTCAAGGAATTCTTCTTTAGCACAAGCTAAAACTCTCTCATAAACACCTTCAACTTGTTTAGTCACTTTAACCTCCCGACTTCTATAACAGTGTTATATAACACTGTTATGATACTATCTGCTAATGATTTTGTCAATATTTTCCTGTGCTCCATATATGGATCTATTGCCATTTACAACGTAAGCAAGACTGCATACTACCACAGATGCAAGCATATTGTTTCCACCAAAAACCTCTATTCCAAGCATAATCGGTGCCATTAATGTATTAGTGGCACTGCCAAAAACTGCCGCATAACCAAGTGCTGCACATAACATCGGAGAAATTCCAAGAAAGCTACCAAGTATTATTCCAAGAGAAGCTCCAATTGAAAATAATGGTGTAACCTCTCCTCCCTGAAATCCTATTGATAAAGTTAAAACTGTAAGCAACAATTTAAGTAACCAATCCGCCAGAAAAATTTCTCCATTATTAAATGCATTTAAAATTAAATTTGTGCCAAGTCCGCTGTATCTGCCCTGCCAAAGTAATAATAAAATTATTGCCAATGGTATTGAAACCAAGCCTATTCTTAAGTATGGATTTACAATTTTTTCAGCCATTATTTTTTTCAGTAATTGAAGTAAATAAGAAAAAATTCTTCCTACAATTCCAAATGCTAACCCTAAAATTATGATTATAATTACTGTTTTTGCATCTGACATATTAATTGTTTCATTTAATTCTACTGCAAACTTTTCCAGTCCCAAAGAATGTGATGTAAAGGATGCCACAAAAGCTGCCGTTATTGCCGGGAGCAATGCCTGATAATCCATGTAACCTGCCACAATTACTTCCATTGCAAAGAAAGTTGCCGCCAACGGTGTCTGAAATAATCCACCAAAACCTGCTGCCATACCGGTTATTAACATAATCCTGCTATTATCAGGAGTTTTTAACTTTCTTCCCATATAATGCGACAATGTTGCACCTATCTGAACCGCCACACCTTCTCTTCCTGCACTTCCGCCAAACAAATGGGTAATCCAAGTACCAATCATTACAAGTGGTACCAAAGCCATAGGGATTGAATCCCTTTTATTCTGTCCTGCCTCAAAAACCAAAGTCATTCCCTTTAGACTAACCTTGCTAAAATATGAATACATCCAAACAATAAACAAACCTGCTATTGGCAAAAAAGGTATCAGATATTTGTAATTAGCTGTCCTAAAATCTGAAATGGCAAGTAATCCTCTGCCAAAAATTGTGTCCACTATTCCGACAATAATACCAATAAGCAATGCCATTGCTATGTACTTAATGCCAAGCGTAATTTTAATGTTGACATTGCTTTTTTCTATTTCCATTGTTATTTCTCCTTACTTTTATTTTTTATCATATCGGCAGAGAGAAAATGACTGCAAACAATAGGAAGATTTTTGAAATTTTGCGAGCATAGTGTACAGCGATAAACTTACTGTTTGAGCCGAAGGCGAGTTTAAGTTTTCGCTGTACGATAGACGGCGGAGCAAAATAAGAAAATCAACGTGTTTGAAGGCATTTTCTCTCTAACGATATATATAACGCATAAAATTTAGCTCATAACGCGTAAAAAGCTGACTTCCCCTGTGTATTGCACAGAAGTCATCAGCTTGTTATAAGCGGTTTCGATTAAATCGAGGGAGAACCTCATTCCCTTTTATTTATTGCAAACATATGCATCTCTATGTTCTTATATCTATGTCAAACCTTAGCATATTTATGGAAATGTGTCAATTCTCTTGTTTTCCACAAAAAAGGCACCGGTAACTGCTTTGAAAGTCAGTTCCGATGCCTTTTTGTTCGTATATGTTTACTTAGTTTTTATTTTTCTTTAAATTATTTATTACCGGATTGTTACGTGCTTCGCACTCCCACAATCCTACCACAATATTCGCATATCGTGAAGCTTACGCTCCACTTTTTTGCTCATATTGTGGGCGTGTCCCAAGGTCATTTTTCCACCTTTGTGCAAGCACAGGTGGAAAAGACCTTTTGACACTGTAATATTATTATATTATTTTACGTTAAATGCTTTTATTCCAGGATAAACTGCACTATCGCCTAATTCTTCTTCAATTCTAAGAAGCTGGTTGTACTTAGCCACACGTTCACTTCTGCTTGGTGCACCTGTCTTAATCTGGCAAGTGTTAAGTGCTACTGCAAGGTCAGCAATTGTTGTGTCTGCTGTTTCACCTGAGCGATGTGATGAAATAGCTGTGTAGCCTGCCTTGTGAGCCATCTTTATTGCTTCTAATGTTTCTGAAACAGAACCAATCTGGTTTAATTTGATAAGGATTGCATTACCTGCACCCATTTCAATACCTTTTGCAAGTCTTTCTGTATTAGTAACAAATAAGTCATCACCTACTAGCTGAACCTTGTCACCAAGTCTGTCTGTAAGTTTCTTCCATCCTTCCCAATCTTCTTCATCAAGACCGTCTTCAATAGAAATGATAGGATATTTTTCGCATAATTTTGCCCAATGTTCAATAAGTTCTTCAGCTGTATACTCTGTTCCTGCCTTTGGAAGCTTGTAGTATCCTTTACCTTTTTCGCTCTTCCATTCTGAAGATGCTGCATCCATTGCAATCTTAAAATCTTTGCCAGGTTCATATCCAGCTTTCTTTACAGCTTCAAGAATTGTTTCAATAGCTTCTTCATCAGACTTAAGTGCAGGCGCAAAACCACCTTCATCACCAACTGATGTAGCTAATCCTCTTTCTTTTAAAATTTCTGCCAAAGCGTGGAATACTTCTGCACACCATCTTAAGCATTCTTTAAATGAAGGTGCTCCTACAGGCATAATCATAAATTCCTGTACGTCTAATCCTGATGATAAAGCATGGCAACCACCATTAACAATGTTCATCATTGGTACTGGTAATCTATTTCCTGAAATACCACCTAAAAATCTATAAAGTGGAATATCTAACGAGATTGCTGCTGCTCTTGCTGATGCAATTGATACTGCAAGAATAGCATTTGCTCCAAGTTTTGTCTTTCCCTTAGTTCCATCTGCATCAATCATAGCCTTATCTACTGCATAAATATCTGATGCATCCATTCCAATAAGAGTATCATTTATAATTGTATTAATATTTTCTACAGCTTTCTGAACGCCCTTACCTAAATATCTGTTTTTATCACCATCTCTAAGCTCTAAAGCCTCAAACTCACCTGTAGATGCTCCACTAGGTGCAGTTCCTCTTCCAATAGTTCCATCTGCCAAATATACTTCAGCTTCTACGGTTGGATTTCCTCTTGAATCTAAAATTTCTCTTCCAATAACCTTTTCAATTTCCAAATAATTCATTATAGTATGCTCCTCTCTGCTTTTGGACTTCTATACCGAAAGGTAGCTAATCTTTCGGTATTTAGATATTTCTAAAGAGTCCAAATGATTTATTCGTTGAAGTTAGTTAGCTACAGCTAACCATAATTATATTAAACTAATTTCTATGAAAATGCAAGATGTTTTTTGAATTATTCTTGTTCTGCCGTCGCCAATTACGGAATCTGAGAGCGAAATTTCTGTGGCTTCCGTAATTGATCTTGTTCATTACGTGTGGGACAGCATTTTTGTTCTACGACACGTAATTTTGCGCTGGAAATAAACAATTCTTCTTCAAATTACTTGTCAGATTGAACTTTTATTGTATGACACGTAATTGAACTTTAAATTTAATGAATTTTTCTTAGAATTACGTGTCACATTAGACTTTTATTGTATGACACGTAATTCACACTCAAATAGATTGGCAACCCCTCAAAAAATTCGATTCCACAAAAAAGAGAGACACCACTCCTTGGCATCTCTCCTAGTATCCAGCTAACCTTCTATACTTGGGTTATAAATATTCTGTTTTACATATACATTTTAAAACATGCTTAAATATGCTTCTTAGAAATATAATCAAATCACATATACCTCTTAAAGATGTGATTGAATATATATGAATTTAAATAGGCAAGCACTGCGAATCCCACAAACAGCATTACATAAACAACGCTTCCTGCGGATCTACCTAATAGCACAAGCAATATAATAGGCAACAATGTTATAAATACTATTAACAGTGTCCATGGGAAATATCCTATTCCCATAAGGAAAGCGTTTTTCAGTGTGTTTTTGATGGTATTTTCAAATGTACTTTGAAGTGCCATTGCATATAAAAACACAAACAAAATAGCAAGCGCTGCTGCAAGCATTAAACCTTTTAGCGCTGTTGTTACTATTGTTTTTTCAAAACTATTAATTATGTACAAATCAATTGTTATTATTAATGCCAACAATAATAATATAATCCACATAATTGTTGACTGTTTAAAATTCTCTTTAAACAGTCTGAAATAGTTTCTGAAAATATATCCTTCTCTGTTTTCTGCCATCTTCTTGGTCACCCCGTAAAGTGCTGTAGTTGAAGCACCTATAGTAATTATAGGCAATGAGCATAAAACAAATAACAAATTTACAACTACCAAATCCGCTATTTTTGATACCACTTCATAAAATTTACTGTCTATTCCAAACACTGTTTTTCCCTCTCTAAACTGCTCTTATACTTAATTTAATATCTCCAAGTCTATTATTTTCTTCTGATAACAAGACACAAGTACAATTATTAATCATTTTATACAAGACGCAAATACAATCTTTAATCATTTTTATATTTCTTTTACAGAATCTCTCTCCAAAAGTTCAGCTTGGAAAATCAACTGCTTCTTTTCATCTTTTCCATTTATGATATCCATTAATAGTTCTATTGATGATTTTACCATCTGTTCACATGGTTGCTTCATTGTGGAAAGTGATGGTTGAAAATATTTTGACATTTCAATTCCATCGAACCCTAACACTGAATAATCATCTGGTATTTTCTTACCTGCCTCTGAAATAGCCTTATATGCACCAAAAGCTGTTAAATCAGAAATAGCATAAAGTGCAGTAAACTCTTCTTTTGACTGCAATAATTCTTTTGTTACTTCATAACCGTTTGCCACTGAATATTCAGGAATATCATCTTTCATATATCTTACAAGGTTTTCATTCACTTTAATGCCATTATCTGCCAAAGCTTCCCTGTACCCCTTTAATCGAAGACCACCTACTGCCTGATCACTACTTTTACCTGAAATCATAGCTATCTTCTTATGACCTTTTTTGCAAAGATAATCTACTGCTCTGTAGCTTTCCTTTTTATCATCAATAGAAACTGATGAACACTTTCTTTTTGGTGCTGTCATATTAACAGCTACAGTACACAGTACATATGGTACTCCTATTTCTTCAAGCCTTGTGTCAAGATAATCCATCTGTCCACCAAGAAAAATTAAGCCCTTTAATCGTTTCTCCTTTGCAAGCTGTACTGCTACACTTACATCATCCTGGTCCTCACCTACTGCATGAAGTAAAAATGTATATTCATGTTTTTTAAGTTCTTCCTCAAATATTTTTAACATTCCCTGA
The DNA here is from genome assembly GCF_025150745.1 of Eubacterium ventriosum. Classification (NCBI taxonomy): domain Bacteria; kingdom Bacillati; phylum Bacillota; class Clostridia; order Eubacteriales; family Eubacteriaceae; genus Eubacterium; species Eubacterium ventriosum. The sequence goes on along the minus strand of NZ_CP102282.1, from coordinate 1,598,243 downwards.
AAGAACTGGTTATCAATACCTTTTATTAACAGTGCTATCGTATTAGATTCTGTCATTTTCAAATTTCTGGCACTATTGTTAGGAACATAATTATATTCTTTTATAACCTTAAGAATTCTTTTTCTGGTATTCTGATTAATTCCTGGATCATCATTAATTGCTCGAGAGACAGTGCTAATTCCAACTCCGCATATTTTCGCTATGTCTTTAATAGTTAAATTTGCCACGCCTTTCCCCTTTCGTTATATATAATTATATATTTTTTAATTCCACAATCTGGTATTCTATCATATACATGTTATTTATGCAAAAAGCTGCGAAAATTAATTTTCGCAGCTTTTTATTATTTTATCCTCTACCATAAATAACTGTTAATTCTTTTATTGTATTAGATAATTTCTTTGTAATTTGTGTGGATTTTGCACGCCAGCACCAGTTACCTCCCAACGTTGATGGTGTATTCATTCTTGCCTTGTTATCAAGATGTAAATAATCCTGCATAGGAATAATACATGTATTGGCAGTAGATGCCTGAGCCATGCGAATAACTTCATCAACTAATTCTGACTTGTCTTCTACTTTTCTTCCTATGTATTTTTGAATCATCTCTATTTCTTCCGGTTCAATACTGTCTAACCATCCCTTTAACGTTTCGTTATCATGAGTTCCTGTATACACTACACAGTTTTTGTCATAATTGTATGGTAAATAATCTCTCGGTCCGGATGAATCCCTGCTGTCAAAAGCAAATTCCAAAACCTTCATATTCGGAAATCCCGAATCATTAACCAGCTGTCTTACTGAATCAGTTATGTATCCCAAATCCTCAGCTATAATATTAACATTACCTAAGCAATATTTTATAGCATTAAATAAATCTATTCCAGGTCCTTTCTCCCAATGTCCGTTCGTTGCATCCTTATCACCTGCAGGTATTGAATAATATTCATCAAACCCTCTAAAATGATCTATTCGTACAACATCATATAACTGAACACTTCTTTCTATTCGCTTTATCCACCAATCATAATTAGTCTGCTTATGATATTCCCACTTGTATAAGGGATTTCCCCAAAGCTGTCCTGTTGCAGAAAATCCATCCGGTGGACAACCTGCAACAGCTGTAGGTTTTCCCTCATTATCCATTTGGAATAACTCAGGATGTGACCAAACATCTGCACTATCATAAGCCACATATATTGGAATATCTCCAATAATTTTTATACCATTGTCGTTGGCATATTTTTTCAATTTATACCACTGCCTATAAAATTCATATTGGACAAATTCATAAAATTCAATTTCTTCACTTAGCTCTTTTTTGTAATATTCCATAGAATATTTCCATCTAAGCTTTATATCTTCAGCCCAATTATCAAAGCTTCTGCCTTCAAATCTTTCCTTTATGGCCATGAACATTGCATAATCATTTAACCAATAGCAGTTTTCATCTTTAAACTTTTTGAACTCCTCTTTTTCACCAATGTTACTTTTCTTGTACGCTTTCTTTAAAAGTTTAAATCTGCCGTTATACAATTTTTCATAGTCAACTGTGTCAGCCCTGTTGCCAAACTTTACCTTTTTACATTCCTCTTCTGTTAACAATCCCTGATCTATTAGATCTTCTAAACTGATAAAGTAAGGATTTCCTGCGTATGTAGAAAATGACTGATATGGTGAATCTCCATAACTTGTTGGTCCTATAGGTAGTATCTGCCAATATTTTTGATTGGAATTTTTCAAAAAATCCACAAACTTATATGCTTCCTTTGAAAAACTTCCAATGCCATATTTTCCCGGCAAACTTGAAATTGGTAATAAAATTCCACTAGCCCTCATAGCTTCTCCTCATATGTTACTTAACCTTTTACTGCTCCTGCAGCTACACCCTTAATAATATGCTTCTGACATGTTAAGTAGAAGAATATTACAGGTATAATACTTAAAATGATAAGTGCCATTATTGCACCTAAATCTACTGAACCGTAGCTTCCCTGTAAGTACTGAATATGAATTGGAATAGTTCTGTACTGATCAAGATCAAGAACCAAATATGGAAGTAAGTAATCGTTCCATATCCACATAATTTCAAGAATACCTACAGATATTAATGTTGGTTTTAACATTGGAATAATAACAATAAAGAATGTTCTGATTGGTCCACATCCATCAATTGCTGCTGCTTCTTCAATCTCAAGTGGTAAACCTTTAATAAATCCTGTGAACATAAATACTGCCATACCTGCACCAAATCCTAAATATATAACCGGAATAGTCCAAGGTGTATTAAGTCCCAATGAATCTGCTGTATTTGACAATGTGAACATTACCATCTGGAATGGTACTACCATTGAAAATACAAACAAGTAATATACTATCTTACAAACCATGCTGTCAACTCTTGCTATGTACCATGCTGCCATTGATGTACAAATCAAAATCAACGCTGTTGATAAAACTGTAATTACAAAACTATATAATACCGATTTAAAAAACGGATAATTTCCAAATGTAAAACCTTTGATATAGTTTGCCCAACCTACTAACGCCTCACCAGTAGGCCATGCAAATGTGTCTGTTTTTACAAAGGTGTTAGCTTTGAAAGAGTTCATTAACACAATAAATATAGGGCAAACATAAACTAAAGTTACAATTGTCATTATTGTAGTCAACAGTTTTCCATGTTTTAATGGAATTTCACTTGTCTCTTTCATTTTTTTCTTTTTCGGTGTAGCTTTCACTGTAGAATCTTTAATTGTTGAATTCACTGTTTTCTCATTGTTCATTACTGCTGCACCTCCTTAGATCTTGTTGCCTTAAGCTGGATAATTGATATACCTGCAACTAAGATAAAGAATATAACGGCTTTCGCCTGGGCAACTCCCTTACCTGTAAGAGACTGTCCGTAAAATGTATTGTAAATGTTAAGTGCCAACATTTCTGTTGTCTTTATAACTGAACCATCCTTTAACTGTTCAAACGGCTGTCCGTTTGTTAAAGCTAAGTTCTGATCAAAAAGTTTAAATCCATTTGTTATTGTTAAGAATAAACAAATTGTAATTGATGGCATAATATTTGGAATTGTAACTCTTGTCAATGTCTGCCATTTTGTTGCTCCATCAATTTTTGCTGCTTCAATTAATTCTCCCGGAACTGCCTGCAAACCTGCAATATAGATAATCATCATATATCCTACCTGTTGCCAGCACATGAGAATAATTAATCCCCAGAAGCCATATCTTGTTTCCATAAGAATTGAAGTATTAATTTTTCCTAAAACGCCATTGAAAATCATACTCCAAATATAACCAAGAACAATACCACCTATAAGGTTAGGCATAAAAAATGCTGTTCTGAATAAGTTTGCTCCCTTAATCCCCAATGTTAATAAATATGCTATTAAGAAAGCTAACACATTTATTATAAATAGGGATACTATTGCATACAAAGCTGTATACCAAAATGCATGTATAAATGACGCATCCTTAAATGCATCCATATAATTTCTAAAACCTACAAAAGAAGCATCACCTATTGTAACAAATTTACAAAATGATAAATAAATACCTCTCAAGAAAGGATATATAAATCCAATGCAAAATGCTAAAAATGTAGGTGCTAAAAATAGAAGAAAGCATCTTTGAATAGGTTTGCGAAGAAGTTTAGAATTTACAGATGTTCCACCATTATGTTTTTTCTTTTTTCCTTTCACTTCAATCTCCTCCTAATTCTTATTCAAAATAGAATTTTCAAAATTTTTCTATTTTTTAATAAAGGGGCAGACACTGCCTGCCCCACAATGTATTAATAATTTAATTATGATTTTATATTTATCAATCTAAAACCTTATTACTTGTTAGCTGCTTTGTACTGAGTAGCCCAGCCCTGAACGAATGCTGTCTTAACATCATCCCATGATCCGCCTGCATCATATTTGTTCATTGCTGCTACAAGACTTGCTCTCCATTCATCTACGTTAGGTGTGTAGTTAAATGACCAGTCAACATTGTAATTTCCTGCTTCAAGTAAATCGTTAGCATTCTTTAAGAATACGTTACCGCTGTCTGCTGCCTTCTTATAAGGGATTGCACCAAACTGTTCTGCCATAACTTTTGTTCCTTCTTTTGATGTTACTAACCATTTCATAAATTCAAGTGTTGCCTTCTGATCTGCTTTTGAAGCCTTAGCATTAACTGCCCAACAGTTTTCTGTTCCTGAACAAAGACCTGCTTTTTCTTCACCTTCAACTCCACAGTAAATTGGAATCATCTGCATATCATCGTCTGAAATTGACTTTTTCAAAGCATCATATTCCCATGTACCATTCTGGTAGAATACTGCTTCGCCCTTCTTGAATTCGGCTTCAGCATCGTAACCACCTGTTGCCAAAGTTTTCTTGTCGTATTTGCTGTTGTTGATATATAAATCCCAAACATTTTTGAAGTTATCTAAGTATGTTCCCTTAATTTCTGCAGGAGCTTCTTTCCATCCGTCATCTCTTCCTTCATAGAATAAAGGCATATTAGCTAAATGTCCTGTGAATCTCCAAGATGAAGCGTCATCCATACCTGATGATGTAAATGCATCAAATCCAAGCTTGTCTGCTCTCTTGTGGATATCTTCTGCAACTGACTTTAATGAAGCGAAATCCTTAATGTCTGTAATTTCATATCCTGCTTTCTTAAGTAATTTCTTATTTACAATAATTCCGTAACTTTCATAACAATAACCCATTGACGCAACCTTGCCATTTTCATCTTTTAAGTTAAATGCATCTGTACTTAATTCTTTGTAAACATCTGTATCTTTAAGATCGATGCAATAATCATCCCAAGTCTTAACTGCTGCCTGGTTACCAACAACAAATAATGTTGGAGCTGCTGATTTACCCATCTCAGATGTTAATGTTGAATTGTAGTTTCCTGAAGCTGCTGTAACTACTTTTACTTTTACTCCATTTTCTTTTTCGTATGTCTTTGCAATTCCCTGTAAAGCTTCATCTGCTTCCGGTTTAAAGTTTAACCAATAAACTGAACCCTTTGAATCTGAGCTTGCTTTGTCGCTCTTTGAACTGCTACCGCAACCTGCTAATAACCCTGCTACCATTGTTGCACACAATGCTACACTTAATAATTTCTTACGCATATTCATTTCTCCTTTTTATTTTAAAATATGTATTTAGGTTATCCGTCATTTTCAAATAAATGTTGGTACTTACAATTTATTTGGAAACGTTTCCTATGTCCTGATAGTAGCACTTTTCGGAAACGTTTACAATACTATTTTCACCTTTTTTTCGCAATTCGGCCTTTTAGCTAATTTTCAGTCCTTTCTTTTGTGCATATTGTATAGTATTAGTAACGTTTTTATATATTTTTTATGCATTTGGAATATATTTGTTATTTTTCTTTCTAGTGAATATGCTATTATATGAGGGTGTTTTTTTTGTTTTATTGGTATTTTTTTTGAGTTTTTTCTTGATTTTTATAGTTTTCAGATACGATTTTAAAAGTATTTAATTCCATATATTTTAGATTTGTTTAATTCAGTTTTAATAAAGAAGAAGCCACACACTTATATGTGCGACTTCTCTTTTAAAGCTAAAAATTATTTATTATCTGAGCATAATATGCTACTGTTCCAATTTCCAAATATCTCTATTATATTCTTCAATTGTTCTATCTGATGAGAAATATCCTGCTTTTGCAATATTTACAAGCATCTTCTTAGCCCAATCATGTCTATTTTCATAATCAGTATAGGCCTGCTCTCTTGTTTTTACATATGCATCAAAATCAGGGAATGTCATAAACCAGTCTTTTCCAATAAGTTCATTTGAAAGTCTTTCAAGACGTTCCTTGTCACCTATGGACATAAGTTCGCTTCCTGTTATAAAATCAACTGCTTCTTTAATAACCGGATTATTGTTATAGTACTGTGCAGCACAATAGCTTCCGTTAGCATATCTTTCTACAACAGTTTCACTTAAATCACCAAAAATGTAAATATTGTCATCTCCAACAAAATCATGGATTTCTACATTAGCACCATCTTCAGTACCTAAAGTTACTGCTCCATTAAGCATAAATTTCATATTACCTGTGCCACTTGCTTCTTTTGATGCAAGTGAAATCTGTTCTGAAATGTCGCATGCAGGAATTAACTTTTCAGCCCATGTTACATTATAGTTTTCAACCATTACAACTTTAAGGTATGGACTAACCTCAGGGTCATTATTTATTAATTCCTGAAGGCAAAGTATAAGATGAATTATGTCCTGTGCAATAATGTATGCAGGAGCTGCCTTTGCTCCAAAAATTACTGTTATTGGAGTTGTTGGCTTTTTGCCTGCTTTAATTTCTAAATATTTATGAATTATATATAATGCGTTTAATTGCTGACGTTTATATTCGTGAAGTCTCTTAATTTGAATATCAAAAATAGAGTTTTCATTAATTTCTACATTCTGTCTTTCCATTAAGGCATTCTTTAATTCTGCTTTCTTTGTGTTTTTAATACTAAGAATCTTGTTTAATACTTCCTCATTGTCTTTATAATCCAAAAGTTTTTCTAATTCTGTCGCATCTTTCTTAAATCCATCCCCAATAAGTGATGTAACAAGCTCTGTAAGCTGTGGATTGCTATGAATAAGCCATCTTCTAAACGTAATTCCATTAGTCTTATTATTAAACTTTTCAGGATAGATTTTATAAAAATTATTTAATTCTACATTCTTAAGAATATCTGTATGAAGTGACGCCACGCCATTAACACTTGATGAATAATGAATGTCAATGTGAGCCATGTGTACTCTTTCTTCTCTATCGATAATGTAAACTGAACCATCATCATACTTTCTTCTTACTTTATCATCTAATACTTCAATAATAGGAATAAGCTGTGGCACCGCCTTCTTAAGATATGATATAGGCCACTTTTCTAGAGCTTCTGCTAAAATTGTATGATTAGTATACGCACATGCCCTTGTTACAGCTTCAATGGCATCATCCATTTCAAGTCCTCTTTCTACCATTAAACGGATAAGTTCAGGAATAATCATTGTTGGATGTGTATCATTAATCTGTATAACTGCATAATCAGCTAAGTCATATAACTTGCATCCTTTTTCCACTGCTTCATCAAGAATTAATTGAGCTGCACTTGATACCATAAAATACTGCTGATAAATTCTAAGAATTCTACCTGCATCATCACTGTCGTCAGGATAAAGGAATAGTGTAAGATTCTTTTCAATATCCTCTTTGTTAAAATTAATTCCGTCTTCTACAATATTTTCATCTACACTTTCAATATCAAATAAGTGAAGTTTATTAGTTGTGCTGTCATAACCTGTCACATCAATATCATACATTCTTGAAGTAACATTCATATCTCTAAACTTAACTGTATATGTTACATCAGTCTTTGTAAGCCAACTTTTTTCTGTAAGCCATGGATCTGGAATTGTAGTCTGTGCATTATTCTTAAATACCTGTCTGAATAATCCGAAATGATAGTTTAATCCTACTCCGTCACCATTAAGTCCTAATGTTGCAATAGAATCCAGAAAGCAAGCTGCAAGTCTTCCAAGTCCTCCGTTTCCAAGAGATGGCTCCTTTTCAAATTCTTCTATTTCACATAAATCCTTGCCATTTTTTGCAAGTTCTTCTTTTATATCATCATAAATTCCAAGATTAATAAGGTTATTAGACAAAAGCTTTCCTATTAAAAATTCTGCTGAAATATAGTATAATTTCTTCTTTGAATTTTTATGCTGTTTTCCTTCTGCCATTGTTTTTACCAAAGTAAGTAAAGCATTGTAAATTTCCTCGTTTATACATTCTGAAATTGACTTATTATACTCTGATTTAATAATTTCCGAAAGATTCATTTTAATACCTCCAAAAAAATGTGGTTTTATATTTGTGACTATATTATAATATTGTTATCATTAAAAATATTGCATTATAGTTTTGTTTTTTTGCACAATACTATCTTTTTTTGATTTTGGGAGGTACTTTATGGAGAAGAATCAATACGAAATTTACCACGAAAACAAAAAACATACGCCCAATGATTTTCCTTATAATACTTATTTGTGCTCTATTCCACTAGATTTCAAATCAGTTAATCTTCACTGGCATAACGAAGTTGAACTAATTGTAATCAAAAAAGGACAGGGGTTAGTTAATGTTAATCTTGTAACGTATACTGTTAACGCCGGTGATGTTGTTTTCGTCTTTCCGGGACAACTTCATTCTATTAGCCAAAAAGATTATAGTATTATGGAATATGAAAATATTCTTTTTAAATCAAGTCTTCTTAAATCTTCAGGCTATGATTTGTGCAATGACAAGTTTATTCAACCTTTACTTTCAGGAAATCTAAATATATATCCTGTAATTAATAGTAACTTTGATTTTCACGACTCTCTCTATTCTTTAATTAACGAAATAGATAAATTGTGTGACAAACGTCCTTATGCATATCAGCTAGCTGTTAAATCTTATCTTTTTCAGATTTTTTACCTTCTGATATCCAATTGTGGGCTAAATCAAATTAAACCAATTAGCAAAAAAGCTCTTGAAAAAATAAAAACAATTCTTTCTTATGTTGCTGAACATTTTCAGGATAATATCTCCATAGAAGAAATTGCCGGTCATTGCTTCTATAGTAAATCATATTTTATGAAGTTCTTTAAAGAAACCATGGGGATGAGTTTTGTACAATATCTTAACGATTACAGACTCGAAGTTGCAGCAAAACTTCTTACCACAACTTCTGATGACATAATTAATATTGCAATAAATACCGGTTTTGATAATTTGTCCTATTTTAACAGGTGTTTCAAAAAGAAATACGGAATTACACCGGGTAAATATAGAAAAGATGCCAGAGATTAATTTTTAAACATTATCGTAAATCTCTCCTCTAAAAGCAGTATTGTGTTATACTTTGTAAAAATTATGCAAGAATTATAGTTTTTTTTATTTTATAATAGCAGTATAATACACAAAGCAATATTTCCAAATATGATTCTATAATTAAAGAATTGTAAGATTGCAAGGCATGGAATAATCCGTGTAATCAAATAATCAATACAAAAGAAAGAGTTTGCCTTAATTAATATGGCAATAATGAGGTAAAAGCAATGAAAAAAAAGTGGTGGCATGACAAAGTAGCTTATCAGATATATCCAAAAAGTTTTCTAGACAGTAATGGAGATGGAATCGGAGATTTAAGAGGTATTATTTCTAAGCTTGATTATTTAAAGGATTTAGGAGTTGATATTATTTGGCTTTCTCCTATTTACAAATCACCTTTTGTAGATCAGGGATATGATATTTCTGACTATTATTCTATTGCTGAAGAATTTGGTACAATGGAAGAATTTGACGAATTGCTGGCAGAAGCTAAAAAACGTAACATGTATATTATTATGGACTTGGTTATTAATCACTGTTCAGATAAACACGAATGGTTCCAAAAAGCTTTAGCTGACCCTGATGGGGAATACGCCGATTATTTCTATTTTAGAAAAGGTAAAGACGGCAATCCACCTAGCAATTACCGTTCTTATTTTGGTGGCAATTGTTGGGAACCGGTTCCCGGAACTGACAAATATTATTTCCATATGTTTGCCAAAGAACAGCCTGATCTAAATTGGGAAAATCCTACATTACGCAAGAAACTTTACGATATGATTAACTGGTGGCTTGAAAAAGGTTTGGCCGGTTTTAGAATTGATGCAATTATTAACATCAAAAAAGATTTAGACTTTCCTAATCTTGAACCTGACGGTGCAGACGGTCTTGCCGGTTGTTGGCGAATGGTTGAAAATGTTGAAGGTGTTGGTGAATACTTAGAAGACCTTAAGAAAAATACTTTTGAAAAGTACGATGCCTTTACCGTTGCTGAGGTTTTCAATATGCATAAAGATGAGCTTTCACAATTTATCGGTGAAAACGGACACTTCTCTACTATTTTTGATTTTAGTGCCCATGCCCTTAGCAACGGTGCTCATGGCTGGTACGATGCACCTGATATTAATTTTAATGATTGGCGTAAAACCATTATAAACTCACAACTTCAGGTTCAAAAATGTGGTATTGAAGCTAATATTATTGAAAACCATGATGAACCTAGAGGTGTTTCAAGATTTTTGCCTGAATATGCAAGAAATCCTCTTGGAACAAAGATGCTCGGAACTGTAAGCGTACTTCTTCGCGGAATCCCTTTTATTTATCAGGGACAGGAAATCGGAATGCAGAATGCCGTTTGGAACGATGTTAAAGAATATAACGACATTAACACAATTGACCAGTATAATCTCGCCATAAGTGCCGGTCTGTCAGATAAAGAAGCTTTGGCTGTATGTAGCAAAATGAGTCGTGACAATGCCAGAACTCCTGTACAATGGAGTGATTCTGATAATGCCGGTTTTACAACAGGAACTCCTTGGCTTAAAGTTAATTCTAACTATAAGGACATTAACGTACAAAATCAGGAAAACGACCCTGACTCTGTTTTAAATTACTACCGAAAGTTAGTGGCTACACGTAAATCTCCTGAATACAAAGAAGTATTCACTTACGGTGTATTTGAACCTGCCTATGAAGATACTGAATATGTAATGGCTTATTATCGTGTATCAGACAACCAGCGCATCCTTGTAGCTGCAAACTTTGGAAAAGATGCTAAAACTATAGAATTGAATTTTCCTGTTAAAAAAGTTGTTCTTTCAAATGTTGGAAGAAAGGAAATTAATGAAGTTTCACTTAAATTAGATAGTTGTGAAGTTATAGTAATTGAATGTGGGGAATAGGTAAAGCTATTAATTTTATTCAAAAAGGAGAGGGTTCGAATCACCCTCTCCACCAATTAAACTATTTTCAATTTTTTGTAATCCTATAACTATTCTTAAAGACAACATAATTTACCAAAATTCAGTTACAATTCATAATTCTTTTCTATCTCTCTAAAAAGAATCACTTCTTTCTGGTTCTTGCTATGCTCTCCTATCATTTTTTCCATCCATACCATATCGTACCATCTGTTAAATTTGTAGCCACATTTTTTGAATGTGCCGATAAATCTATAGCCTAAATGTTCATGGTATTGAACGCTATTCTTTGTTAAGTATTGGTCTTCTACTTCAGGATACCCAATACAGGCATAAAGATTTGTTATGTTCTGGGCTTTCAGTGCTTTCTCCAAAGCTTCGTAAAGTTCCTTGCCATAGCCTTTTCCCCGTGCATCCTTATCTAAATAGATTGTTGTTTCAACTGCCCAATCATAGGCTGCCCTATCCTTAAATGTGTTGGCATAGGCGTAGCCTACTATTTTTCCGTCAACCTCTGAAACCAAATATGGATACATTGCCTTTATTGTTCTAATACGATACTTAAATTCATCCAACGCAGGCGTATCATACTCAAATGTTATTGCCGTATTTTCAACATAATATGAATAAATTCTAAGTAACTCTTCTGCATCTTCTTCTGTAGCAAACCTAATCATAACTTCCAGCCTTTTCCAAACAATTTTCATAAAATTTTTAGTACCTTTTGTTTTTTGCCAATACCTTTTATTACTCATTGTTATTTTTCATTATTATTTCTTCATTGTAATTTTCTTTACTTTAGACCATTTTCCAATGTTTTTTCCGTTTATACCACGGATTCTAACATAATATGTCTTCTTATTCAATTTCTTAATTGTAATTTTAATGTTTGCTGTTGTTACTGTTTTTGTTCCGTATTTTTTGCCCTTCTTAAACTTTTTGTTTAAAGAATACTGAACCTGATACTTTTTAGCATTTTTTATTTTGCTCCAAACTAATTTTACAGACTTCTTTTTTGCTTTCTTTACAGCAGGTGCTTTAGCCTTGCCCGGAACTAAATTATTTTCTGTGCCCGGTTTAATGGTACTTGAATTATTTGTACCAGAGTTATTTGCGCCAGAGTTATTTGTTCCAGGATTAGTTACTCCTGAATTGTTTCCACCCGGTTCAGTAGTTCCAGGCTCTGTTGTGCCAGGGTTACTATTATCCCTATTTATATTTAATGTCTGCTGCATTATTGTATATCCATAAATATTGTAAGGATCAGATGTTTTTCTTACAAAACCCTCAGGCAATGCGTCCAATTCTTCCCATCCTTCAATTGGAATTGCTATTTTTCCATAGTCTTCAAAATCAATAAATTTAACTACATTGAAAAAATGTCTTGTTACACCATTTGAAGTAACAGTCATTTCCAACACACCATACTCTTTTCCATCATAAGTATAAATTTCATATGAATACTTCCATTTGTCAAGTTCCAGCGTGTCCGTGAAACTATCTTCGTTATACTCATCCTTCATTACAATTGTATAGCCATTTTCTTCAGGCACAATATTACTTTGGTCTTCAATTTGCCTTGCAACATAGCCCAACTCTTCATCTTCAATTATTTCAAACATATCGTAACGGCCTGTGAGTTTAAAATTATCATCAAATTTGCTGCGTCCACCATAATATTTGCCGTTTTTTTCAAACTTAGTAAAATAACATCTGGCTGTTGAATCCTTTGCCACAACATACACATTATTTGTCACTTCGGTAATATGTTGTTCCACTTCATAATTTTGTGTTACCTTGCCATCAATTACAACTGCTTTGTCTTTATCAGAATTGTTCGCGCCTACAATTTCAATAATAGGATAACCTTCTTTGGCATACATCTCCATCTGAACATTTTTCTCTATTTTAACCTTGCCTTCAGTATATTCAGCCTGAATAGTTATTGCCGTGTTCTCTGTTTTTTCACTATTAAGAGTAAGTTTGCCATCGCCTGTTATTGTAAGATTTCCACCATAACCGTCACCCCAGACAATAATCGACTTAAGGGAATTATCACCTTTTAAAAGAATCTTGAAATCGTCGCCCATTACATTCGTAATTAGCTTTTCGTCTCTTTTTACATTGTCTAATGTAAGAGTGTTGCTTGCCTTGTCGTAACTTACACCTTCAATTTTTCCAATCTGATCCTGAGAAAAAGTAGAATAAATATAAGTTCCATTCTCACCGTCAAAAAATTCAATATACGCCGGCGGGTACTCATCCTGGCACGGTCCGTTTTGTGCCATTACATTCATAGGAACCATTCCTATAACCAATCCAATACTTAACAATAAACTTAAAAATTTCTTCATAGATTACTCCTTTCAAACTTTTCCAATAGAATCTATGAATAATGTGCCATATTTAGGCTTTTATTTTAAGTTTACATATGTCTCAAAGTTAATTTTTCCCACTTTTTTCCCATTGATAATAGAATTTTATGAGACCTTCTCTTGATTTTGTGTCAGTCTTCTCGTTCATATTTGATATGTGCCTATACAAAGCCGCTCTTGAAATATAAAGTTCCTGTGCAATCTCTTTTACATTTTTGTCCGACTTAAGCAAAGTCTCAAGCACCTCGCACTCTCTTTTTGACAAAGAAAACTGCTGTACAAAATTTTCCATTTTGTTGTCATCGCTCTCCAAACTTTCCGCAACGTAACTTTTTTTCGAATTTTTTCCATAATAAATTGCCATAAAAATGCTTACAAAAACAAACAAAATAATTATGACAATGCTGTTGCTAAGCATATTTGTTGAATTAAATAATGAGAAAAATACCGTTCCCATTAATACCGCGCAAAGGTTGTTGGTCGCTCTTCCCATTCCTGCTCAAAGTTCCGGGGTTTTCATTTCAAATGATAAATTCACAAAAGCTGTAGTGAAAAATACAGAGAAGAAACCTGCTGATAAATAAAACACAACCAATCCGATTATAAAAGGCTCGCCCATTGTTATTACCAGCATACATATTGTTGATAGCAACGTTACGCTATACATTATTAGGCACATTAGTTTTCTTTCTTTTAAGTCAAATAAAACTCCTGCCACAACGCCGCTAATTGCCAAAAGCAGTCTTGGATACTGCCCAATATCCATTATTCCCTTTGAATGATAATATGTGACAATATTGTCAAGGGTTGAAAAAATACATGCCATAAGCATTATTGTAATTATAAGAACAATTGCTGTTATACGGCTGTTTATATATTCTGCATTTTTTGAAGCTGTGTTTTTACATTCAATATTTTTTGATTCTGTCTTTTCATATTTCAATTTTCTTGATTTTTCATTTTGGGATTCTGCATTTTCTTCTAAATATAAGTTTAATATTATGGCAATCCATACAACAAGCACAATCGCAAAAATTATCAATCTTGCAATTTTCGAAGCAACAATATTATTGTCACCGAACTGAAACATTATTCCCAGACCATACGCCAAACCTATTGTGCTTGCAACATTTCTGTTACTCTTTAAATAAACCGATGCAATATAATAAACTGCGCTGCCCATTACTCCAAATAATGCAAACATCACGCAACCTGTGATTACCACAAATCCATAACTTTCACTATACTCCATAAGTGCAAAAAGCAACGTTTCCACTACGATAAACGCTGACAATAAGCCATGCTTTAATTTTTTATTTATATATTTTTTTATAATGGCAAAAAATAAAAAGCCCAATACACTTGCACCCAAAATGTAGCTTTGCGCAGTAACAACTGACTGTGGCTTTATGTCTCCCACAATGTTATCAAATAAATATTCTGTTCCAAGAAAAATATAATTGAACAGTGCCAAAATTATTATGTATTTAAATCTCTCTTTTGAAAAAAAATCTTTGTTCATATATTAACGTTCCTAACGGGATAAATATTGCTTTAATATGTTTTCATTCCTTACTCTTAATTTATTTGTGCAAGCTATACCCCTTTGTACTTGTATTATATGTATTTAACTACAAAAAGGCAATTTATTTTTATTTTTTCTTAAAAATCGTTTGACTTATGTCTGATTTCGGACTATACTCTTTTTAAGTATGATTTCGGACTATAAACACTAGGAGGTTGCGATGTTTTTCATCGCTTATTTTTATTATGAATAAATCTTTTGAAAATAAAATGAGTCCTGCTCTTTCTATGTTTAACCACATATACAAAGAGTTTAATGAAATTTATCACGAAGCCACTCTGAAAATGGGGCTTTCAGACAGCGCCTTTGACATTTTGTATTCTATTGTTGACCTAGGCGATGGTTGTTCCCAGAGTGATATTTGCAAATATTCATGCCTTTCAAAGCAGACTGTTAATTCTTCCATTAAAAAAATGGCAAGTCTTAACTACTTAACTTTTAAGCCGGGAAAAGGCAGGGTTATGCAGATTTTTCTTACAGATAAGGGCAGGCAGCTTTTGGATGAAAAAATTTATCCTATTATAAAAAAAGAAAACGAAGCATTTCTATGTATGACCGATGAAGAATGCCGTTTAATGCTTGAACTTTACGAGAAGTATAATAATGCATTGAAAAATAAATTTAAGGAACTTTAATTTACGAATGGAGATTTTATGGATACTAAATTAGCACAACATTTTACTTATGGGAAACTGCTTAAGTTTGTTTTTCCTTCTATTGTCATGATGGTTTTTACATCTATCTATTGCGTTGTTGACGGACTTTTTGTTTCTAACTTTGTTGGGAAAACAGCTTTTGCTTCAATCAATCTTATTATGCCTTTTATTATGGGGCTTACCGCTTTGGGATTTATGATGGGAACCGGTGGCAGCGCCATTGTTGCAAAAACTCTTGGTGAAGGAAAACCTGAAAAAGCCAACGAATATTTTTCATTAATCGTTTACACAACTATTATTGGTGGACTAATCCTTTCCATTTTAGGAATGTTTTTGGTTCGTCCTGTCAGCATTCTTTTGGGCGCTGAAGGTGAATTGTTGGAAAACTGTGTTCTTTACGGACGTATTACTTTTATTTCTTTGACAGCTTTTATGCTTCAAAATGTTTTCCAAAGCTTTTTTGTAACTGCCACAAAACCCAAATTAGGACTTGCAGTTATTGTGTCTGCCGGCGTAACGAATATGGTTCTTGACTATCTTTTTATTGCCGTACTTGGCTTTGGTCTTGCAGGAGCTGCAATTGCAACTGTTTGTGGCGAGCTTATTGGCGGACTTTTCCCTATATTTTATTTTTCAAGGAAAAACTCAAGTCTGCTTAAACTTGGTCGAACCAAATTTAATGGTTCAATTCTTCTTAAGACTTGCACCAACGGTTCTTCCGAACTTATGACAAACCTTTCAAGCTCAGTTGTTAACTCACTTTATAACGTTCAGCTTTTGAAGTTTACAGGAGAAGACGGCGTTGCCGCTTACGGAACAATTATGTATGTAAGTTTTATTTTTGTTGCCATATTCATCGGCTATTCTATTGGTAGTGCGCCAATTATTAGCTACAATTACGGTTCCGGAAATAATAAAGAATTACAAAACATGTCAAAAAAGAGTTTGTCTCTTATAAGCATTTGGGCTGTTGGTCTGTTTGTTCTTGCTCAGGTTATTTCAACGCCTTTGGCAACAATTTTCGTAGGTTACGACCACGACCTGTTCCTGCTTACAAGACATGGCTTTAGAATTTACTGTGTAACATTCCTTATTAACGGCTTTAACATTTATGGTTCAGCTTTCTTTACTGCACTAAGCAATGGACTTATTTCAGCAACCATTTCATTTCTTAGAACACTTATCTTCCAGATTGCAGCAATCCTTATACTTCCTGCAATCTTTGGAATCAATGGAATATGGATTGCCGTGGCAATGGCTGAACTTCTTACACTATGCTTCACAGCTACATTCTTTATAAAGCAAAGAAAAGTATATCACTATTAAAAAGATTTTTTACCACCCTGGATGATTGTCTATATTATTTGGGGTTTTTTCATTTTTGGAATTTCCGACGTGTTTTCATAATTTTACCACAACATTTTTGATTTTTATTGAATGTTGTGGTAATGTACCCCAAAATATAAATTTCTTTAATTATCGGGGTACGTTTTTCAAATTAACGCGTTCATTCTCACAACATACTGTATATGTAATATATGACTGTACCCCTCTATACACTTTTTCTTGTTTTTTGGGGTACATATTTTCAAACCCCTGCTTATTTTATGCAACATAAAGTTTAAGTTTGCAAGAAACGTACCCCGACATTTCATTTTTCATTTTTTTTGGGGTACGAGTATCTAATTTATGTTTCATATTATATCACATACTATATTGTAATATTAAAATGTGATAATGGTGGAAATTTTACTTAAACGCTTTCTACAAAAGCTTGTATAATTGTAAAAAATTCTTCCTAAAAGCTTATTATTTTAAGGAAATTCTCCATTTTCACACCTCCATTGGATTTGTATATCTTCTATCAATAAGATTTTCCTGTAAAAAAAGCTTGTCAGTTTTACCCAACAAGCCTTTCTTAATCTCCATTTATAGCGCTTTAATAATTCAATATTCTTGTACTTCAACTTTAGCTCTTTAATAATTCAATACTCTTGTACTTCAACTTTAGCTCTTTTATAATTCAATACTCTTGTACTTCAATCTTAGTTCTTTCATAATTTAGTACTTCTACACATCAGCTTTAGTTCTTTTACACTTCAATTCTAAGCCACTGCTTTTTTTCTACTTACAATTTTTGTTCCTAAATATACTATAGCTCCAACTACCACGCCTACTACTGTGATAATTGCTACAAGTCCCCAGTTTGAATTAACAATTAATGTAATATCAAAGCCTTTTTCTGTCTGTATCTGCTGGAACAAATATAAGAAGTCAATTAAAACTGCAATGCCGAATACCAATGCTCCATTTAAGATTGCCATAACGTTTTCTGATTTTTTCTTTGTTACCGGCTTTTCCACTCTTAAATCCACTGCATTTGAAATAAGTGCAATCACATATACTGTCACTACTGTTTCAGGTATCATATATGCTGCGTTGTAAACTAATGAATATGCCATTCCGTCTGCTGTTGGAATTGAAACTCCTGCCCACACAGTACAACCTGTAATTACGTGGCAGATGTATCTTAAAACACAAACAACTGCTGCTCCGATTACCAAAACAGGTGTCTGATTCTTGTTTTTCTTAAAAATTCCTACAAGTCCCAAAACTGTAAAAGCTCCAACATAGTCAAGCAAAATAATCGCAACTGCTGCAACCCATGATGTAGCATATGAAACGTTGGCAAGTCCCATTAACAACTGCAAAATACTATATGTAAAGCCTGTTAAAAGTCCCCATTTTAAACCATGTCTGTATCCTGCAACAATAATAGGCACCATGCTTGCTGCTGTAACTGAGCCGCCATAAGGCATATCAATAATCTTAATAAAACTTAATGCAAATGCCATAGCAATTAAAATTGCACACTCAACTATCGTTGTAGATGTTTTTGTTTTTTCCATAAAAAAATCCTCCTTAGATTATACGCAAATCGCCAGAGGATAATTAACCAACATATTGCTTCCTTACGACGGTATTAACCGTATCAAGTAATAAGGGTTGATAAAATCTCTCAGCCTTCAGGCACCCCTAGCGAATGAATATATTAAATTCATATGTTAGTTAAGTGTTTTTGTTAAATTTTGTCAAGGGCTATTACCTGCTCTTCTTACTCTCCGCCCACAATTTTTCTGCGCATGGCTTCCACTTTTCTGCATAGTCACGGCATTTTTCACAAAGATGTTCTGCTGATTCAGGCGACTGTAAATCTGTTGACTTTGCACCTGTCTCTTTAACTAATCTTTGCAAAATATCCGGATTTTCAAGCATTGGACATGGTCTAAGTGGATTTTCGTTAAATGGCTGATTATCGTGATACGCCATAAATAATGGCTGTTTCAAAATTTCAAGCAGTGTGTTTTCTCTTATATTTGCACCTGAATAATGAATGAATACGCATGGTTCTGCATCGCCGTTGGCGTTGATATGGAAATAGTTTCTGCCACCTGCGATACAACCGCCAACGAACTCTCCGTCATTTTGGAAATCCATTGTGAAAATTCCTTTTCCTGTAGTCATATTTCTTATTTCACGAACTCTGTCCTTCATATAAATTCTCTGCTCAGGAGTTGGAAGTAAGTCAAGTGAAGCATCATTTCCAACCGGCATATAGTGGAAATAAAGTGCATATCTACATCCATTTTCAATCATCAAATCTACAAACTCATCACTTGTTACTGTTTCAATATTTTTTGAAGTGTAACATATTGACGTGCCAAAAACTAAACCATGGCTCTTAAGTAATTCCATAGTGTGCATTACTTTGCCGTAAACGCCCTGACCTCTTCTTAAATCATTAACTGCCTCAAAACCTTCAAGACTTATTGCCAGATAAAGGTTTCCCACATTTAACATTTCCTGGCAAAAAGCTTCATCAACCAATGTTCCGTTGGTAAAAGCAAGAAATGCACATTCTTTGTGCTTTTTACATAATTTAATTAAGTCATCTTTTCTAACTAAAGGCTCACCACCTGTAAACATATACAAATATGTTCCAAGTTTCTTGCCCTGTGTTACAACACTGTCCATTTCGTCCAATGTCAAATTCAATCTATTGCCATACTCTGCTGCCCAACATCCTGTACAATGAAGGTTGCAGGCACTTGTAGGGTCCATCAAAATCAACCATGGCACATTACAATTATGTATTTCTCTATTTTTTCTTATAGTTTTTGTTCCATACATAAATGCTTCATAGCCAAGATTCAAAGCCATTGTTTTCAAAACCTTAGGATCAACTTCATCTAACACTCTATTAATATATTTATTAAGAGTAGCATCCTTATTGCAAACCATTTCTTTAAGCTTGTCAAAATCAACACCTAAATCCTCTCCATCCATGTACTTTCCCATTCGGTCTACTAACTTGCCAATTTCCTTGTCACTGTCTTTGTTAGCATTTTTTAAGATAATGTCAATAGTCTTTCCCAGCGTTGCTCTAGTTGCAGCATATGTTAAATTTCCCATTTGTACTTCCTCCAAAATTTGTCGTTACAAATAGTTTAGTCATTTTAAAAAATTTTTAAATAATTAAAAAAGTAAAAATGTCCTACTTTTGTGGTAAAAGTCTACATTTGTCAATTTATAGTATTTTTTAGTTATATTGTTTAATTTGTTTACATTATGTAAATATTTATCATTTTGTGACTTAACAATTATTGTGTCTAAACAAATTTACTTTTCTGCATATTAAAATTTTATTCTTCACATTATATTTTTCTCACATTTTTATCAAAAAGGGGGTTGACTTTTCTATTTTTTGAATGTATTATGAGTCCGAAAAGAAAATATAACTACTTTATCGGTAGGTGAGGTTACCATAGGGATTCGGTTTAATCCTAAGATTGCTGCCGCGAGATTGTGGAGACACAATTAGTTGGTTAGCAGGATGTGTCGTTAAGGCATAACCTAATGCAATTAATATACGCCCTATGATGCTAAAGCTTGAACGGTGATTTTATTTGTGATTTATATCCTTCATTGCTCAGGCTTTGGAGGATTTTTATTTTGTTTGAATTTTGTAAAAAAGATTGCATTTGTAATGTTTCCTATATTCTTAAAGTAGTGATTTTAATCAATGAAAGGTGGTGAGGTTATGAATTCTGGAGCCCATTGTTTTATAAAGCTTAAAAATTTAATTATTCGGAGGTATGTGTATTATGAAAATGAAAAAAGAATTATTTATCAGACTTCTATCAGAACGTCGCTTCAGAGAATTAAAAGAAGATTTAATGACAATGAATGCAGTAGATATTGCCTCACTGCTTTCACAGTTAGATGACAAAGAAATAGCAATTGTTTTCAGACTTGTTCCAAAAGATAAGGCTGCTGAAGTTTTTTCTAATATGAACAGCTCAATGCAGTCTACACTTGTGGAAATCTTTTCTGAAAAAGAATTACGTGAACTGTTAGACAACCTTTATATGGATGATACGGTTGATATGTTAGAGGAACTTCCTGCTAACCTTGTTACACGTATATTAAATGTTACTCCACAGAACGAGCGTAACATTATTAATCAGTTGCTTAACTATCCTGACGATAGTGCCGGCAGCATTATGACAACTGAATATGTTGATTTAAGTCCTGAATGGACTGTTGCAAAAGCAATGAACCATATTAAAGAAACAGGTATTCATAAAGAAACCATCTATACCTGCTACGTAACATGGCAGCGCACACTCATTGGTATTGTTTCTGCAAAAGACTTAATGACTTCAGATGACAATACTCTCATAAAAGACATTATGGAAACTGAACTTATCTCTGTTTCAACTCACACTGACCAGGAAGAAGTTGCTGGACTTTTTAGAAAATATGACCTTCTTGCACTTCCTGTTCTTGACACAGACAACAGACTTGTTGGCATAGTTACTGTTGACGATGCCATGGATGTTGTAATCGATGAAGCTACAGAAGATATTACAAAAATGGCTGCCGTTGCTCCAAGTGAGAAAACATATTTTGAAACTTCTTCGTTTGCTCACGCCAAAAGAAGAATCCCATGGCTACTTGTACTTATGTTTTCATCAATTATAACAGGTAGCATTATTACAAAATATGAAAATGCTTTTGCTGCAATTCCACTTCTTGTTTCCTTTATTCCAATGCTTATGGATACAGGCGGAAACTGTGGTTCACAGAGTTCAACACTTATAATCCGTGGTCTTGCTTTGGACGAAGTACATTTTGGTGACTTCTTCCGTGTAGTTTTTAAGGAATTTCAGATATCTATTATTGTAGGCATTGTTCTTGCTACAGCCAACGGACTTAGAATATTCATTGAATATCACAATTCCGGACTTGCAATAGTAATTGCCCTGTCATTAATAGTAACTGTAACTCTTTCAAAAATCATAGGCTGCACTCTTCCACTATTTGCTAAGAAGATAGGCCTTGATCCTGCATTAATGGCTTCACCATTAATCACAACATTAGTAGATACTTGTTCCATTATTGTATACTTTAACATTGCAACAACAATATTTAAAATATAATTTGATTAAAAAAACATAAATATTTTCAATAGAATTTTTTATTAAGTATATTATAAGTATATGCTGTGAATATGAAGACCACATACACATATACTTATAGTATACTTTTTTTATATTCTATACTCTTTATGTTTTATATTCTTAACTCTTTACGGTCTAAATGTCTTTAATGCCTCAATGGTATTTTCTATTAATTCTTCCAATGTCCAACCAAGCATATCTGCCCCACGGTGAAATTCATTTCCTATTAATTAAAAATATATCCTTTCAATACTTTGTATCTAGGTACTCTCTATTTTTCAATACCATAACTTATAATATAATCTAAAGTATAAATATTTTCAAAACTAATCTTATGGTCAACTATCTGAAGTACTCTATTATCAATATCAATCTTTGCCACCATCCCTGTAACCTTAAGGTATTCATAATTTTCAAAATAAACTACTGTAGCAATCATCCCTTTGCATAGTCCGTGCATTTTTCGGTTCAATTCTTCTTCCATGTCACTGGAAAGTTCAATTTTTTCAACTACTATTTTCTCCTTTGCCGCCAAAGCATCAGGCAAACCTTTCAATGCTGCAAAAGGCATAAATTGCTTGGCTCTGTTTTCTATGCTCATCTTAGTTCTAGGTCTTCCTGCCATTGTTATTCCCTTCCTGCTCTATGTCCTCCTATTTGCTCATTTCTTTCCATTGTAGTTGCCCTATCCTGTAAATCCATTCCCTTTACAATTGCATTCTTACCATATTTGTTTTTAATCTCTATCATTGCTTTTTGAATCTTGTTATTTCTTTCAAGTTCTCCTATATCCACAAAAAAGCTATATTGCCTACACTCTTCCTGCACAACACCGTTGCAGGTTAAATTAACTCTTCTAATAGGAAAATTAGGATTCACAATTCTATTGTACAAATCAACTACTGCCGGAATTATTACCAAATCAGAGTTCGTTTCAAAATCAAGACTTACCGTTCCGTGGGCTGCCTTCCTGTTTAATCTGTTAGAATATCCTACATGAAGCGTCAATGATTTTGTAATAAGGTTCTTTTCCACCATTTCAAGGCATACCATATCTGCCATCTCCTTTATAATAATCTCACCATCCTTATGATTATAATCACAAGCCAAAACCTGACCACTTGAAATACTATTACTCCCCGGCTTATAAGCCTTAATCTGTTTTATTGTTGTACTCTCTCTTCCCCATGCATGGTCAATAAGCAATTCTGCATCTATACCAAAAATATTATATAAAAAATCTTCCTGACACTTTGCAATATCACCCATGGTCATTATCCCATAAGAATCAAGTCTTCTTGCTATGCCACTGCCAATTCTCCAAAAATCCGTCAATGGTCTATAATTCCACAACTTGCTTTTAAAGCTTTCTTCATCTAATTCCCCAATAAAGTTCTTAGAATGCTTAGCTGTTATGTCCAAGGCAATCTTTGCAAGATAAAGATTGCTGCCTATCCCACAGGTTGCTCTAATTCCCAGACTATTATATATGTCATTCATAATTAACTGCCCTAATTCTCTGGCTGTCAAATTATATAAGTTTAAATAATCAGTAACATCCATAAAAGCTTCATCAATTGAATATACATGAATATCATCCTTCGAGATATATTTAAGGTATATTCCATATATCTCTGCAGCATAATCAATATACTTCTGCATTCTTGGCATTGCCACTATATAGTCAATCCCCTTTGGAATTTCAAATATTCTACATCTGTTCTTAATCCCTAATGCCTTCATCGCCGGCGTAATGGCAAGGCATATAGTCTTCTCTGTTCTCCCAATATCAGCCACAACCAATCTTGTAGTCATAGGATCAAGTCCTCTTTCAACACATTCTACTGAAGCATAAAAAGACTTTAAATCTATACAAATATATTTTCTTTTCATAATATTAAACCATAACTAAATAATTACTCTTTTGATAATGCAATTATATATCTCGAACGTATGTTTGTAAAGTGGTAAATTATTCTATTTTTCATTCCATAAAATAAGGCTCTCCATTGGATTTTTCCAATGAAAAGCCTTCTGCTTCATTTTTCTATTCTTCTTACAATATGTCTTTACTATTTTCTACTTTTCCCCATACCTAACTATACTGTACCTGTTCTTTCCGGAGTTCTTTGCCTGATACATTGCTTTATCCGCACTTTTTGTAAGAACTTTCAGTGTTACCTCTTCTCTTTCTTCGTCTGCAAATACCACGCCTATACTACATGTAACTACAACATTTTCGCCTATTTCATCGTGGTATATTCCCTTAAATTCAAAAGAGATATTGCATCAATATAATTGCTCTCTTTCAATATCTTATTTAATAACTCTACATAAGAATTTTCCCATATAAAGTCAAGGAATCCAAAGACCTCCAAGCAGCATTAAATCGTTTTTAATTTGTAATTTTTAAGATTTTACACAAATTTTACATTGATAAGACAAAAATCTCCATTATATGGATAATGGGGGTGCACTGCACTCCCACTCTCTTACTCAATTATTACTATAATCTATCCATTAATTCTGAAGGTACATAAGCCTCCACCCAAATACCATCTTCTCTGTATTCTTCTTTGATTAACTGACCGTATTTTCTAATAAGTCCCGGCTTTCCCGCATCTGTGTAAGGAAATAATTTTTCAATATGAATACGCATTGACTTTAATGCTTTTTCAATTATCTCATTTAATTCATCCAAGCCTATTCCCTTTTTGATTGCAGTTTCCACCGTATAATCTGCATTAAAATCCTTCATTATAGGTTTTTCTTCAAGCTTATCAATCTTGTTAAATACAGTAATTATAATTTTGTCCTTAACTTCAAGATTCTTCAATGTATCATAAACAGCCTGAACATTCTTATCCATTACAGGGTTAGAACTGTCTACAACGTGAATTATAATGTCTGAATATTTTGCTTCTTCCAAAGTACTCCTGAAAGCATCAATTAAATGATGTGGCAACTTTCTGATAAAACCTACTGTGTCTGTAAGCAAAACTTCCTGACCGTCAGGTAATTTATAATTTCTTGTTGTCGGATCAAGTGTGGCAAAAAGCTTATCTTCTTCCAACACTCTTGCATCTGTAAGAGTGTTAAGTAATGTAGATTTTCCTGCGTTAGTATAACCTACAATGGCTATGACCGGCACAGGATTTTCCTGTCTTCTTGCTCTTGTAACCTGACGATGGCTTTCTAAATCTTCCACCTGTGATTTTAACTGGGAAATTCTATCCCTAATTAATCGTCTGTCAACTTCAAGCTTCTTTTCTCCGGGACCTCTTGTACCGATACCACCACCCTGACGTGAAAGATTTCTCATACCAATAAGTCTTGTGGAGCGGTAACGAAGCTGGGCAAGCTCTACCTGAATCTTACCTTCTGCCGTCTTTGCCCTGCCTGCAAAAATATCAAGAATGATTAAAGTTCTATCCATTACCTTAACATCTAATTCATCTTCCAGATTTTTATACTGTGCCGGAGTTAATTCATCATCACAAACTACAGCTGTGGCCTCTGTTTCCCAAATCAAATCCTTTAATTCTTCAACTTTTCCTGAACCAATATAAGTTGCACTACTTGCATGCTCAAGATTCTGAATCATTCTACCTACAACTGTGGCACCTGCTGTTTTAACAAGTTCCTCCAATTCATCCAATGATTCCTCCGGGTCCTGATTAGGATTAGAACAAACTGCTACCAATATTACTTTTTCAATTTCCTGTTCTGTTTCGTACATCTTTTCACCTCCGGTCTTCTAACTTTTTATAAACCTTATGCTTAAAATTTCTGACTTTATTATTATCCTTTAACCTTGCTTATAACGTCAATTTTCTTCCATTTTCCATGTTTATATCTTATAAGGCTAAACATACCATTTAAGAACCATGTAAGTCCTGTAGCGTAAAACACACCGTATTTTCCCATAAAAGGAATAAGCGTCATAGGATAAGCAAAACCTACCCTTCCTATACACTCAACAATTCCCGTAAACAGTGAAAACATAGCATCTCCTGCACCGTTTAACACGTTTCTTGTTGTATAAATAAGTCCTAAGAAAATATAAAAACAACATGTAATTCTTAAACCGTTTGCACCAATTCTTATAACATCTGCATCTTTACCGAATATGGACGCAATTGACGGTGCAAAAATCCAGAAAACCACACCAACTGCCAGCGCAAAAATTGAGCTTACCAATGTTGCAGAATTAAATCCTTTTCTAACTCTGTCTTTAAGCCCGGCGCCAATATTCTGCCCTGTGTATGTTGAAACTGCTGCACCAAGAGACATAAAAGGCTGCTGAACCAAAGTTTCAATTCTTGAAACAACTGTAAATGCTGTTGTAAATGTAGCTCCGTAACCGTTAACAACTTTCTGTAAAACAATTAATGAAAATGCAATCAAACTGTTCTGCAAAGCTACCGGAATACCTAATTTGCAACTTTTCTTAATAATATTGCCATTTAATTTTATGTTTTTCTTTTTTAATTTAAAATATGTATTACTTTTGTATGCATAAATAATACATGCCAAAGCTGAAATAAGCTGTGAAAAAGCCGTTGCCACACCTGCGCCAACAACGCCCCAGCCAAAGCTTAATACAAAAATCAAGTCCAATATAACATTTAAAACACTTGCCACAATAAGGAAAATCAAAGGTGTCTTTGAATCTCCCAATGCTCTAAGTATACCTGACACGCCATTATAAAAACCTACACACACAATACCAATTGATACTACCTTAAGGTATGCCACTGCATCATTAAGAATAACCGGGTCTGTGTCAAGCAAAACAAGAACAGGTCTTGCAGTTACAAAACCAATAATTGCCATAATTACAGAACATACTGTAATAATCCAAATTGAATTTCCGATTGCATCCTTAACTTTTTCTTCATCACCAAAACCAAAATACTGGGCAACAATAATACCAATACCTACTGAAAGTCCTGCTACCAATGAGAAAAAGAAAAAATTAAGTGAATTAGTTGTACCGATTGCGCCTAACGCATTCGCCCCAACAAAGTTACCTACAATAATGGAATCCACCATATTGTACAACTGCTGAAATATATTTCCTACTAAAAGGGGAAGGGAGAACTGAATTAACAGCTGCATCGGATTTCCCTTAGTCATATCCTTTACAAATTTATTTTGTTTTTCCAATTTAATACCTCTTCTTATGTAAATACTGCAAAACTAATTTTGCGTCAAAAAATTTTGCTTCCATACTTAAACTCCCATTTTAAACATTTATTGTGCGATTTGAGACCTGCTTTGCACTCCCTCAATTCTAAAATGTGAAGAACCCTACTACACCGCACAGAATCCCTACCAATGCACCTACAATAACATCTTTAGGAAAATGAACCCCGCTTATAACTCTTACAATTGCAATAATCAAACCGCAAACAAAAACAATTATTCCAAGTGGAATCTCTCCTATGTAAAGAAAAGCCATTCCTATGATAAACGCAGAAAAAACATGTCTACTAGGCATAGACTCCCCTTTTTTATTCTTTTCTATAATAGGCTTAAAATCATACATAGTATATGGGCGCTCACTGTTAATAAATCTTCTGACAATGCTTACAAGAATAAAACTTATGGCTGTTACAGCCACAAACCTTGCAAGTCCTTTATTTTTCTCATCAAAAAGAATTATAATGCCAACAACATACGCCATATATACAATTTTTGTGGCAATGGAATTAATAAACTGAACTATTTTCTCGCCATTTTCTAATCCTCTTATGCCATCTGTTATTTTCCTATAAGTCTGCTGATTCATGTTCACCTCTACTGCTTTCTTGCAAGCTTATATTCATCACCATATGAAAAATATGGACATGTTGCCTTTTTAAACTGCATAAGCATTGCAAGGTCATCTTCATCCATGCTTACAACACAGGCGTACTCTTCATATTCTTCATCATAAACATAGTTACTACAAAATTCACAGCTATACTGTCCACTCATTTTAACTACCTTTGCCTTTCTTTTGCAAAACTAAAGGTTGAAATTCATCTTAAGCAAATCCAAGACATTCTTTCAACCTTTATAATTAATCTAATTGTAAATACAATATTAGTCTTTAAAATCCAAATTGAAGCCTGTAACGTTTTACAACTTATTTGTATTCTTCAGCTAACTTCTTAAATGCAGGCAAAGCATCTTCAATCTGCTTAGTCTGTACACAATAAGATACTCTAATATATCCCGGTGTACCAAAACTGTCTGCAGGAACTAATAATAATTCATGTTCCTTAGCCTTTTCGCAGAATTCATGTGAATCATCACACATTGCCTTAACGAACAAATAAAAAGCTCCATCAGGGTAAACACACTCGTAACCCATCCCTGTTAAGCTGTTATATAAAAGATCTCTATTAGTCTTATAAATTGAAATATCTGATGTAGCATCAAGACACTTTTCAATAACTCTCTGATACATACTTGAAGCACAAACATAACCTAAAGCTCTTCCTGCACCACAAACTGCTGCATAAGCATCTTCTTCATCATCCATATCCGGTGAAACGGCAATATAACCAATACGTTCACCAGGAAGTGACAAAGCCTTGCTGTATGAATAACATACGAAAGTATTGTGATAATAATTAATTATGTATGGAACTTCAATATCATCATAAACCAATTCTCTATATGGTTCATCTGTAATAACAAAAATGCTATGACCGTATTCTTTTTCTTTCTTTCTTAAAAGGTCACACATTTTTTCAATTGTTTCCTTTGTGTAAACAACACCTGAAGGATTATTAGGTGAATTAATAATAACTGCTTTAGTTTTTTCATTAATTGCAGCTTCAAACTTCTCCATATCAATCTGAAAAGTCTTATTTTCTGACTGAACTGCAACAAGCTTAGCACCTGTTCTTTCAATAAAAACGCCATATTCAGGGAAATAAGGTGTAAATGCAATACATTCTTCTCCCGGTAACATAATAGCATTTAAAACTATAGTAAGTGATGATGCAGCACCACATGTCATATAAATATGATTAGCTGTAAGCTTAGTTCCAAATCTACCATTAATGTAATCTGAAACACTCTGTCTTACATGAGCATCACCCTGTGCTGATGTGTAGCCGTGAAGTGCCACTGAATCAAAATTGTCAACCAAATCCTTAATAGTGTCATCAACAATCTTTGGAGCCGGAACGCTTGGATTTCCTATACTAAAATCAAATACATTTTCTGCTCCTATTTCTGCCTTACGCTTATTACCATATTCAAAAATCTCTCTGATTTCTGAACGTACCTTTCCTAACTTAACTAATGACTCTGAATACATCATATTCTCCTTCCTGCTGTCTGATACATAATCCACTACATATCCGTATTTATCATTTAAGTATGCTATTAAATTCTGTTATATCTTTCAAACATCTTCTTAATTGCTTATTACCCCTTAAGAATATGCTTAAACTCTCTTTCATTTTCACGCTTCATGTCACGCTTTGCAATATCCTGACGCTTGTCATATAACTTCTTGCCTCGTGCCAGGCCAATCTCAACTTTTACAAGGCTTCCTTTAAAATAAACCTGTAAAGGTACTAATGTCAATCCCTTTTCGTTAAGCTTTCCAACTAATTTATTAATTTCATATTTATGAAGCATAAGTTTCTTTGGTCTTAATGGATCCTTATTAAAAATATTTCCTTTTTCATAAGGATTAATATGCATTCCATAAATAATAACTTCGCCATTGTCTATTCTTACAAAAGACTCTTTAATACTACAATGTCCCTGTCTAAGCGACTTAACTTCTGTACCGTGAAGCACAATCCCTGCTTCGTAAGTATCTTCTATAAAATAGTCGTGTCTGGCTTTTTTATTACTTGCTATAACTCTAACTGAACCTTTTGCCATTACATCTCCTTTATTATGATAAAATAAACTCTATTATTCTTATAAAATAAAATTCTTTCTTTTGATAAGCAAAATCTATCATTCTGCCAAACTAAAATCAATAGTTCTTGCAACCTTGTCGGCCGCTTCTACTCTAATCTTTACTTTCTGACCTAACTTGTAAGTCTTCTTTGTTCTCTCACCTGTCATTGAATAAGTATTTTCATCATAAATATAATGATCATCCATCATATTTGAAACATGAATAAGACCTTCAACTGTATTAGGAAGTTCAACATAAATTCCAAAGTTTGTTACCCCGGAAATTACTCCTTCGTATTCTTCGCCAATATAGCCCATCATATACTCTGCCTTCTTTAACTTTTCAGTATCTCTCTCGGCATCATCTGCTCTTCTTTCAGTAATTGAGCAGTTCTTTGTAACCTCCGGCAAAATATGATTAAAGTGAGAAATATGCTTGTCTGTAAGCTTATTATTTAAAGCTTCCTTAATTATTCTATGAATCTGAAGGTCGGGATATCTTCTGATTGGTGAAGTAAAATGACAATAATACTTAGCTGCCAATCCAAAATGTCCCTTGCACTCAGGAGTATATTCTGCACGCTTCATTGAACGAAGAGTAATTCTACTAATAAGTGCCTCTTCAGGAGTTCCTTCAATATTCTTTAATAATTTCTGAAGTTCCTTTGGA
Organism: Eubacterium ventriosum; assembly: GCF_025150745.1. Lineage (NCBI taxonomy): Bacteria > Bacillati > Bacillota > Clostridia > Eubacteriales > Eubacteriaceae > Eubacterium > Eubacterium ventriosum. The sequence goes on along the minus strand of NZ_CP102282.1, from coordinate 1,567,673 downwards.
TGAATCTGCTCTTTTGACATTTTTACAGAATATCCAAAATTGTTTATAAATGTTGTAAGCTGTGAAACTTTTTCCATATCAGGCTCTTCATGATTTCTGTATACGAAAGGAAGCTGTCTCCAATAAAAATCTTCAGCTATTGTTTCGTTAGCTGCCAACATAAAATCTTCAATAATCTTTGTTGCCTTATTTCTGTCATAAGGCTCAATGGAAATAGGCTTTCCACCTTGATTTAATTTAATTTTGCATTCAGGGAATTCAAAATCAATTGCCCCTCTCTTGTATCTTCTTTCTCTAAGAATTTCAGACAATTCTGCCATTAATTCAAACATTGGAACCAAATCCTTATAACGCTCCATTGTTTCAGGATTTTTATCAACAATAATCTCCTTAACTGCTGTATATGTCATTCTTTCATTAACATTAATAAGTGATTCCACTATCTCGTGGTCAATAATTTCACCTTTTTCGTTAATCTTCATAATGCAACTTAAAGCAAGTCTGTCAACATCATGATTCAATGAGCAGATTCCGTTAGAAAGCTTGTGTGGAATCATTGGAATAACCCTGTCTACAAGATAAACACTTGTACCACGTTTCACTGCTTCTTTGTCAAGTGGTGAATTCTCTGTTACATAATGTGATACATCGGCAATGTGAACACCTAATGTATAAATTCCATCTTCTTTAGTTAAAGTAACTGCATCATCAAGATCCTTTGCATCCTCACCGTCAATTGTAACTGTCTGCCAATCTCTAATGTCCTTTCTTCCAACCTTGTCTTCTTCCGGAACTTCATCAGGAATATTCTCAATCTGCTTCATTACTTCTTCCGGAAACTCTGTTGGTATATCATAGTTCTTTACAATAGAAATAATGTCAACTCCCGGATCATTAATGTGACCAATTATCTCTATAATCTTGCCTTCCGGCTTTCTGCCGTTAGTACCATAATCAGTAATCTGAACTACAACCTTATGACCTGTAACAGCTCCCATAGTATCTTTTCCCGGAATATAAATGTCCTGAGCAATCTTCTGATTATCAGGAAGCACATATCCGAAAGTCTTTGACTTCTGAAAATATCCTACAACCTGCTGAATCTCGTGTGAAAGCACCTTTACAACTCTTGCTTCCTTACGCTTACCTGTCTGGCTATCCTCAACCTGAATAAGAACCATGTCATGATGAAAAGCTCCGTTAACCTTATCCTCCGGAATAAAGTAATCTTCATCCTGTCCTTCAACTTCAACGAAGCCGAAACCTCTATCATTACTTATAAAGTAACCTTCTATATAATGTTCCTTTGTAATAACATACTTGCCCTTCTTGGTTATTGAAATCTTTCTCTCTTCCAATAACTCAGAAAGCACTTCCTCTAACTGGTCCCTGTTCTCTTTTGTAATGTTTAAAACCACTGCAAGTTCCTTGAACTTCATTGGTATATATGTCTTGTCATTCATAAGTTCGAGAATGACCTTCTTCTTTTTCTCCATTATATCGTTCATAATTATTCTCCTATATGGTATGTATGACACATACCTTGTAATAAAAATTAACTTTGCTCTTTTCTTTTAATAACTTTATTAAATTTGTCTTGTTTCTATATTGATATTATAATCCTTTTTTTCTCTTGTGTATCTATTTTTTATAGTTTTTCTTGTTTATATAGAAAAAAGGTGTAGAAACCTACACCTTTTAATGGACTAATTATTATTTCAAATTAATATCCTAAGAATTTCATATTAAGTACAATTGCGATTACAAAGAATAATACTACGAAAACCTTTGTTGCTTTTTCAAGCTTTCCTTCCATAGAACGTCCTTTGTTCTTTCCCCAATATGAGTCAGCAGCACCACTGATTGCACCAGTTAATCCTGCCTGCTTTCCTTCCTGAAGTAAGATTACTACTGTTATTGCTAAGCATATTAATACAAATACTACTGTAAGTACTCTTAATAATGTCATGAGTCTCCACCTCCTATAACGCATTCAAACATAATGATTCTAGCATATATAGATGGTAAAATCAAGTAAAATTATTAGAGTTCCGTTTCGAAATCAGAAGGAATTATCTGTTATTTTATTGTTAGCATTTCTTCTATTCTAATCAACTGGTTGTATTTTGCAGTTCTTTCACCACGGCAAGGTGCTCCTGTTTTGATATAGCCTGTGTTTAGGGCAACGGCAAGGTCGGCTATTGTTGTGTCTTCCGTTTCGCCCGAACGATGTGACATTATGGCAATATAACCCTGACTTTGTGCCATACGGACCGCCTCGATTGTCTCCATCACACTACCGATTTGGTTTGGTTTTATAAGGATTGCGTTAGCACACTTTTCATCAATTCCTTTTTTGAGCCTTGCCACATTAGTAACAAAAAGATCATCTCCAACTAATCGGATTTTGTCGCCAAGGGCAGCGGTTATTTTTTTCCAGCCTTCCCAATCTTCCTCATCCAGTGGATCTTCTATTGAAAAAATTGGATAATTGGTTACGATATCTTCCCACAACGAAATAAGCTGATCTGTGTCCATTTCTACATTTTTCTTTGGCATACGATAATGACCTTTCCTGTCACCCTTCCACTCAGAAGCAGCCACGTCAAGGGAAATCATAAAATCCTTGCCCGGTCTGTAGCCTGCATCAATTATGGCAGCCATAATCAAGTCAAGTGCTTCTTCCTCGCCTGAAAGATTTGGTGCAAAGCCGCCTTCATCCCCTACGGCAACTGAAAGATTATCTTTCTTTAACAATTTTTTCAAACAAGTATAAACTTCCGCACACCATCTAATGCCCTCCTTGACAGACTGCGCGCCCACTGGAAGAATCATAAATTCCTGAACATCAATATTGTTAGACGCATGCGCCCCGCCGTTTAGGATATTCATCATTGGAATTGGCATTTTTTCTCCACAAATTCCACCAATGTATTGATATTCTGGGAGTTTCAAAGCCTTGGCGCAAGCTTTCATATTCGCCATGGACACTGCAAGAATAGCATTTGCTCCCAACTTCTTTTTGTTTTCGGTTCCATCAATGGCAATCATTGTGCTGTCAATTTTTCTCTGATTCAGACCATTCATTCCCTCCAAAGCAGGATAAATCTCCTTATTAATATTCTCCACAGCCTGCGACACACCGGCACCGTTGTATCTCTTGTCGCCATCGCGTAGCTCCATCGCCTCAAACTTTCCTGTTGACGCTCCTGAAGGCACGTCTGCTATTGCAGTAAAAAGCTCCCCAGCCTTACCGTCTGCCTTTACCGTTACCTGTGCCTCAACAGTAGGATTGCCTCTTGAATCCAAAACCTCGCGACCTCTTATATCAACAATTTTCAAATACTTATACATAAAAAACCTCCAAAATACACTTTTTAATCAGTATGCGTATTTTGGAGATTTTTATTAATAATCTAAATTTGTTTTTACTCTATTATTTTGTATTTCTTCATCAGTTCTCTCTGATATTCTTCATCGCTTGTCGACTTTTCAAGCTCTTCATATTTCTTTTCTGATAATAATGCTTTGTTTAACTTGTTTATATTTCTACGCTCTTCCTCTCGACCATTCCTAAACTGCTTATCCAATTCCATCTGATATGACATATACTCTCGCCTCCACTGTTTATTGTTTCTGGCTTCAAACACTTTCCTGTCTATGTCCTTTGCAAGTTGACTTTCGGGTTCTCTGCCATCAAAATTTGTACATAAGCAAAAAGCCACTACGCTTCCGTTTCCGTTAGCATAGCGACTTTTGTATAACCATATTTATAGAATTTCAATTATCAATTGTTCTATTAATTGCCTAATAACTATTAGTTGGCTATATATCACTTAATTGATATATTGTACTAATTCTATTATTTATCATTTAATGATTCTCCCATTATTTTTCAATTAATGATTTTCCTGTCATTTCTTTTGGCTGTTCCATTCCCATTAATTCGATTAATGTAGGAACGATGTCTGCTAACACTCCACCTTCTCTTAATTTGTATGATGGATCAGCATTTACAAGAATAAATGGTACAGGGTTTGTTGTATGTGCTGTAAATGGTTCGCCTGTTTCATAGTCAATTAACTGTTCAGCGTTTCCGTGGTCAGCACAGATAAACATCTGTCCGTCTACTTCTTTGATTGCATCTACTACTTTGCCTACACATTCGTCAATTGTTTCTACTGCTTTTACTGCAGCTTCAACGATTCCTGTATGACCAACCATATCAGGGTTAGCGAAGTTTGTAATGATTACATCGTATTTTCCTGATTTGATGGCTTCTACCATCTTTTCGCATACCTTTGGTGCGCTCATTTCAGGCTTCTGATCATATGTTGCAACTTCCTTAGGTGAAGGAACAAGGATTCTGTCTTCGCCTTCGTTTGGTTCTTCAACACCACCGTTAAAGAAGAATGTTACGTGTGCGTATTTTTCTGTTTCAGCAATTCTTGCCTGCTTCATATTGTGAGCTGCAAGGTATTCACCAAATGTATTTTTAACTTCTACTTTCTTGAATGCAATTAATTTGTTAGGAATTGTTACATCATATTCTGTAAAGCATACGAATGTAAGGTCTAATTTCTTTTCTCTTGCAAAACCGTCAAAATCATCTGCACAGAAAGCTCTTGTAATCTGACGGGCACGGTCAGGTCTAAAGTTACAGAATACTACTGAGTCACCGTCTGTAATTGTAGCTACAGGCTGTCCATCTTTCTTAATTACTGTAGGAAGAACGAATTCATCTGTAACGTCTTTAGCATATGAATTCTTAATAGCCTGAACAGGATCTGTTTCTTCAACACCTTCACCCTTTGTCATTGCTACATATGCTTTTTCTTCTCTATCCCAGTTGTTATCTCTGTCCATTGCATAATAACGACCTGAAATTGTAGCAACTTCACCAACACCGATTTCAGCCATCTTGTCTACCATCTGCTGCATATACTCTGCTGCTGATGCAGGAGGTGTATCTCTACCATCTAAGAATGCATGTACATAAACTTTTTCGAGGCCAAATTTCTTAGCCATTTCAAGTGTTCCATACATATGTGTAATATGGCTGTGAACACCACCGTCTGATAAAAGTCCGAAAATATGAAGAGCACTGTTATTCTTCTTTGCATTTTCCATTGCTTTTACTAATTCTTCATTTTCAAAGAATGTTCCATCTTCTATTTCTTTTGTAATTCTTGTTAATTCCTGATATACAATTCTTCCTGCACCCATGTTAAGATGTCCAACTTCTGAGTTACCCATCTGTCCTTCAGGAAGTCCTACTGCCATGCCACTAGCCTGTCCTTTTACAAATGGATATTCAGCCATAAGTTTATCCATAACAGGTGTGTTAGCTAATGCTACTGCGTTGCCTTCTTTTTTGTCATTCAAACCATAACCATCTAATATTAATAATACTGTAGGTTTCTTGCTCATTGTCTTATCTCCTTTTTAATATATTTATAATCCATAAGAGATTATTTGCTTATTTATGTTTACTCCAACGGCATTAGATCTTGATCTTTCTCCTGACCCCTTAAAATACAAAATATCATATCCGTGGAATATGCTATTCATATCATAACCGCAATCAGAAACTTTATTATCAAGCATTGCCTTTGTTTCTTCCTTTGTTATTTTCATTCCAACTTTTTTGTAGTTACTTCCGCTACCTACATTTTGCTGGATACAGAAATATACAGGATTTCTCTTAATCTTTGTAAAAGTATTTCCTGTAATATTAATTTCTTCAATGCCACCTCCTGAAATGGCATGTGCACCTGAGCTATAGCTCTTCTTTGATGAATTACCAATATTGGTGAACTTGTTATTTTCAATCTTTGTATTCTTCCAGTTTAAAACAAAAACTCCATTATCATGAATATTCTTAAATTCATTATTTCTTATTGTTATATTCTGATGATAGATATTTTCACCTTTGCTGTTTTGTGAATACTTATGTGTTCCAACACCTCTTGTTGTACTGTCAAAAACATTATTTTCAACTGTAACATTATAGCATGGTGTTTTGTCTTTCTTGACCCAATCAAGTGGCAATCCATGAGTTGCCTTGTCTGCCAAGTCAATATTAATTGCTTCTTTCATATAGTACTTTTCTCTAGTACTCTTTTTAGACTTTCCAAAATAACAATCATGTATATTAACATCTTTTGAACCATTAACTTCGACATAATGATTTCCATTCTGGTTCTTAAATGTTATTCCTGAAATATCAATATTCTGATTATGTGCGGCAACAATTGTAATTCCTGCAATGTTGCCCATATCGAATGTTACCTTGCCTTTGGCCTTGAATGTAACATTCTTTGCACCTTTATATTTCCCTATACTATTCTTTTTTTTGCTCTTACTTCTTGGACAAATCTGCCACATTGATCCTGATGCCTTGTAGTTTGTTCCTGTTTTGTTTATTTTTTTAAACACTACACCATTCTCAAACACTACTGTTGTATTGGATGGCACATAAATGGCATTTGATATATAATATGTTCCCTTCTTTATTGTAAGGGTTCCCCCACCTGCTTTTTCCATCTTATCTAAAAATGCATTTAATCCAAGATAATGTTTTGTATATTTTGTTGTTATTGTTCTAAAGCTCTTTTTTGACTGTTTTTCTACTTTTGATGGGGTAACTTTAAAATTCTTCTTTGCATATGTATTAGTTTGAAATGCAAAAGTTATTCCACACACAGCAACTACCATAACTGCTGTTTTTATTATTTTGTTTTTTAGTTTCATTTTTTACCCTTCATTAAACAAGACAGAATGCCAACTAGTGGCATTCCGTCTCATATATATACTTATTTATTATAGTTAACAATCTTGCCAAAATCTGGTTTTAAGCTTGCGCCACCTACTAAACCACCATCAATGTCAGGTTTAGCAAGTAATTCTGCTGCATTTCCGGCATTCATTGATCCGCCATACTGAATTCTAATTGCTTCAGCTGTAGCTTCATCATATACTTCTTTGATGCATTCTCTGATAGCTGCACAGATTTCTTCTGCCTGATCAGATGTAGCTGTCTTACCTGTTCCAATAGCCCAAATTGGTTCATAAGCGATAACTGCTTCCTTAGCCTGATCTGCTGTTACATTTAAGAATGCAATCTTAATCTGCTGACGGATAAAGTCTACTGCAATACCCTGTTCTCTCTGTTCAAGAGTTTCACCACAGCAGATGATTGGTGTAATACCATGTTCGAAAGCTTTTAATACTTTCTTGTTTACTGTTGCATCTGTTTCAGCAAAGTATTCTCTTCTTTCTGAATGTCCGATGATAACGTATTTTACTCCAACATCTGTTAACATGTTAGGAGCGATTTCTCCTGTATATGCACCACTTTCTTCAAAGTACATATTTTCAGCACCAATGTTGATGTTTGTGCCTTTAGCCGCTTCCATAGCTGGAACAATGCTAATAGCTGGTACGCAGAATACTACGTCAACATCTTCATTCTGTACTAATGGTTTTAATTCATTAATTAAAGCAACTGCTTCGCTAGGAGTTTTATTCATTTTCCAGTTGCCTGCGATAATTTTCTTTCTCATGTTAATGTCTCCTCTATATTTAATGTCCTTATCTTATTGATGCTCTGCTTCAATAAGCACGCTGGCATTCGCCAACTTCACAAAAATCAATCTAAGAACAATGAATGCGAACATTCATTGTTCTTGATTTGTTTTTGTGTAAATGGACTCATTTGCCTTAACTCTACTTGTCGTTAGCTGCTACTACACCTGGTAAATCTTTTCCTTCAAGGAATTCAAGTGAAGCTCCACCACCTGTTGAGATGTGTGTCATCTTATCACCGAAACCAAGGTTGTTTACAGCTGCTGCTGAATCACCACCACCGATGATTGTTGTAGCATCTGTATCAGCTAAAGCTTTAGCTACTGCAATAGTACCTGCTGCAAGGCAAGGGTTTTCTGAAACGCCCATAGGTCCGTTCCATACTACTGTCTTAGCGTTCTTAACTGCATCAGCGAATAACTCACGAGTCTTAGGTCCAATATCAAGTCCTTCTTTGTCATCAGGAATTGCGTTTGTTGGAACGATCATTGTTTCGATTTCAGCATCGATAGGATTTGGGAATCCGTCAGCAGCTACTGTATCGATAGGAAGTAATAATTTCTTTCCTAATTCTTCTGCTTTCTTCATCATATCAAGACAGTAATCTAACTTAGAATCATCTACTAATGAAATACCAACTTTTCCACCCTGAGCTTTGATGAATGTATATGCCATACCACCACCAATGATAAGTGTATCGCACTTTTCAAGTAAGTTGTTGATTACATTAAGCTTATCAGCAACCTTAGCACCACCAAGGATAGCTACGAATGGTCTTACTGGATTGTTTACTGCATTTCCAAGGAAATCGATTTCTTTCTGCATTAAGTATCCAACTACTGCTGTGTCAACATATTTTGTCACACCAACGTTTGAGCAGTGTGCTCTATGAGCTGTACCGAATGCATCGTTTACAAATACATCACAAAGTGAAGCTAATTCTTTGCTGAATGCTTCGCCGTTCTTTGTTTCTTCTGCACGGTAACGTGTATTTTCAAGAAGAACTACATCTCCATCATTCATTGCTTCTACAGCAGCCTTTGCGTTTGGTCCTACTACTTCAGGATCAGCAGCAAACTTAACTTCCTGACCTAATAATTCAGTAAGTCTCTTAGCAACTGGTGCAAGTGATAATTCAGGCTTTGGTTCTCCCTTTGGTTTTCCAAGATGTGAGCAAAGAATAACTTTTCCACCATCTCCGATTAATTTTTTGATTGTTGGAAGAGCTGCAACAAGACGGTTTTCGTCTGTGATAACTCCTTCTTTTAAAGGTACGTTAAAATCGCAACGAACTAAAACTCTCTTGCCTTTAACGTTAATATCATCTACTGATTTTTTGTTAAGCATAAATTTGCTCCTTTCATTGATTTAATCTTTTTAGATTTATCCGTTTTATTCTGTGGCTGTTTGTAATCTCAATTATAAACTCTCACTTCTTACAAAGTTATACCCATTATTCATTCTAAGATAATTTGCCACTCTAAAAGAAAAGGCCCGGCCCAATCAGCCGGACCCTTTTTGGATCTAATAATAAATATCAGAAATTAAGCTAATTCTGAGAAGTATTTGATTGTTCTAACCATCTGGCTTGTGTATGAGTTTTCGTTATCATACCATGAAACAACCTGTACTTCATAAGTATCTTCATCAACCTTTGATACCATTGTCTGTGTAGCATCAAATAATGAACCATATCTCATTCCTACGATATCGCTTGATACGATTTCATCTTCGTTGTATCCGTATGATTCATTTGAAGCTGCCTTCATAGCTGCGTTGATACCTTCAACTGTGATATCTTTTCCTTTAACTACAGCTGTAAGAACTGTTGTTGAACCTGTTGGAACAGGAACTCTCTGTGCAGAACCGATTAATTTTCCGTTTAATTCTGGAATAACTAATCCGATAGCTTTTGCAGCACCTGTTGAGTTAGGAACGATATTAACTGCTGCAGCTCTTGATCTTCTTAAATCACCTTTTCTCTGTGGTCCATCAAGAGTCATCTGGTCACCTGTGTAAGCATGAATTGTTAACATGATACCACTCTGGATTGGAGCGTATTTGTTAAGAGCATCAGCCATAGGTGCTAAACAGTTTGTTGTACATGAAGCTGCAGAAATGATTGTATCTTCTGGCTTAAGTGTATTGTGGTTTGTATTGTAAACGATTGTTGGAAGATCGTTTCCAGCTGGAGCTGAGATAACAACCTTACGAGCACCAGCATCGATATGAGCCTGTGCTTTAGCCTTTGATGTATAGAAACCTGTACATTCTAATACAACGTCTACGTTTAATTCGCCCCAAGGACATTTTGAAGCATCAGCTTCTGCATAGATTTTGATTTCTTTTCCATCAACGATGATTGAATCATCTGTAGCTGAAACTGTATCAGCCTTTTCATATTTACCCTGTGATGAATCATACTTTAATAAGTGAGCTAACATCTTTGGGCTTGTTAAATCGTTAATAGCTACTACTTCATAGCCTTCTGCTCCGAACATCTGTCTGAATGCAAGACGTCCAATACGTCCGAAACCGTTAATTGCAACTTTTACTGACATTTAATTGTCCTCCTATAATAAGTTTTTTTGCTATTGTTAATTTTCATTAACCTATGCTTATTTTACATAATAAGTTTGCAAATATCAAGTTGTTTTTGCTTATTTTTTGGTTTTTTGTTAAATTTTTGTCAAATTAGCAAAATTGATACGATTTTATGGAATTACGGATTACCAACTTCTTTTTTCTGTGACTACCGTAATTATCTAATTTATGCTAATATTTAACTAGCTCAGGCACATTATCAACTTATATTCATACACAGAAAGGACTTTACTATGTTTTCAGATTACCATGTACACAGCAGTTTTTCTTTTGATTCCGAGGAATCTCCTAGGGCTATTGTTGAGAAAGCCATTGCTCTTGGCATGAAACAGATTTGTTTTACTGACCATCAGGACTTTAATTGGCCAATTAAGGGGGAATCGCCTTATATTGATTTTCCCAAATATTTTGAAGTTTTGAATTCTTTAAGGAATGAATATTCTTCCAAAATCAATATTTTAAAAGGTGTTGAGCTGGGGCTTACTTCTGACAATTTTTCTTTGTGCCATAAATTTCTTGATTCCTACGATTTTGATTTTGTCATTGGCTCCTGTCATATTGTTGACCAAATGGATCCTTATTATGCAGAGTTTTGGAAAGGAAAAAATGACCGTGACTGTTTTGAACTTTATTTTAAAACTTTGTTGGATTCCTTGAAATTTTTTATAGGAAGAAACACTTGCACCACTCCCCGCACTGTCAACACTCTCGGGCATTTGGATTACATTGTCCGCTACAGTCCTAACAAGGATAATAATTACAGTGTGGCTGATTACATTGATGTTATAGATGAGATTTTGAAAATGATTATTGAAAATGATATTAAGTTGGAAATTAACACTTCAAACTTTTCTAAAGGATTTGATTTCCCAAATCCACACACGGATATAATTAGAAGATACAAGGAACTTGGTGGGCTTTATGTTACCGTAGGTTCCGATGCTCACAAAGCCCAATTTATTGGTTCCGGTTTTGATTTGGTTGAAAAAATCGTTGAAAAATATAAATTAAAAGTTTTTACTATTTAAATTGTAATAACTTAATATTCTATTTTGACTTGATTTTATTAACAAATTTAAATTTGATTCTTAATTTTATCTGCAAAAAATAAATTTGATTTTTACATGATTTTTTAACTTAATTTTCAGCTTTTTGCTCTTAGTTCTTTCACACTGGCTTTTAATTTTTCAACGGTGTAATCGATTTCTTTTCTTGTATTTTCATGGCCTATGGTTATTCGAATTGTTCCATAGGCTTTTTCTTTCGGTATTCCAAGGGCGCTTATTACGTGGGACGGCTTTTCTGCTGATGCAGCACAGGCTGAGCCGGCAGAAATACACACTCCTTCTTCATCCATTATTACTACCAGAGATGTTCCATTTATGCCATCAAAAGTAAAACTTGCGTTGCCCGGAAGTCTGTTTGTGTAATGACCGTTTAGACTTACGTTTGGAATTTCTCCAAGTATTCTTTTTACCATATAATCTCTTAGATTTTTCTCTTTATTGTAGCGGGCACTCATATTTCTCATAGAATCTTCAACTGCCGCCCCCATTCCTATTATTCCGGCCACATTTTCCGTTCCACCTCTTTTGCCCTTTTCCTGACCGCCGCCATAAATCAAAGGCATCATTTCCTTTGGATTTCTCACGTAAAGAAAACCTACGCCTTTAGGGCCGTTAAATTTGTGACTGCTGGCACTAAGCATATCCACTCCAAGATAATTTACGTCTATTGGTATGTGTCCAAAAGCCTGAACTGCATCAGTATGAAACAGAACTCCTTTCCTATGTGCCACCATTGCTATATTTCTAATAGGCTCAATTGTTCCGATTTCATTGTTTGCTAACATAATCGAAACCAGCGAAGTTCTCACAGGATTTTCAAATCCGTCTTTGTAATCAGTTTTAATTTGCTCCATATCCACAAAACCGTTTTTGTCAACGTCTACATATGTGACTTTTATTCCTTCATTTTCAAGCTGTTTGCATTTATTTAAAATAGCGTGATGCTCTATTTTTGACGTTATAATGTGATTACCTAAATATGCGCCGTTGTCCAAAACCCAATTGTCCGACTCGGTTCCCCCTGAAGTAAAAAAAATATTTTCAGGTTTGCAGTTTAACGATTTTGCAATTGTCCATCTTACCTTTTCAACCTGCTCCCTTGTCTTTCTTCCTATGGAATAAATTCCTGACGGATTGCCATATTCTTCTTTTAAATAAGGTTCCATTGCTTTAACAGCTTTTTCACATATTTTTGTGGTAGCTGCGTTATCTAAATAAATCATATTATTCTCCCATTTTTCGTTTTATGTTCAAATTTTAGTTTTTTCTAAACAATTGATTGTCTGCCCTTTTTATGTTGTTATAATTATTGTTTTTGCATAATTCCTGTTTTTTTGAATATTTTATATAAATGCGTTTCAGGCAGTACACTATGCTTAACAAAAATCCAATTATTAAAGGCACTATTATTCTCACCATAGCTAGTCTTTTAAGCAGAATAATAGGTTTCTTATATAGAATATTCCTTTCTAACCTAATAGGTGCTAAAGGTATGGGAGTTTTTCAATTAATTTTTCCTGTACTTGTTTTTTGCATTGCCCTAAGTTGCGGTGGAATCCAAATTGCTGTTTCACGCTTTGTTGCTGAAAGCAAAAGTAGAAAGGAATGTTTTCTTGTGCTTATCAGCAGTATTATTATGTCACTTAGTCTTTCTTTTATTACCTTGGGAGTTTTGTATTTTTTCGCTGAGCCTGTTTCTTTATTTATTATAAAAAACAAAAGTTGTACTGAGCTGTTGAAATACGCCTCTTTCACTATTCCACTTGCCACTTTTCACGCCTGCATAACGGGTTATTATTTAGGTTTCAAAAAAACTTTTGTTCCAGCCTGGTCAGGTGTTGTTGAGCAGATTGCAAAAGTTATTTCACTTTTTATTTTATGGCTTGTATGGGTTGAAAAAGGTTTTTCCATTACTCCTATAATTGCAGTTTATTCTATGGTTATTTCTGAATTGTGCGGGGTTATTTTTTGTTTGATTGCAATATTTGGTGAACGTTTTTTTGCTTTTAAGATATCTGAAATATTTTCCGTAATGAAGAAAATGTTTTCTGTTTCTTATGTTTTGACTTTGAACAAAATAATGCTTACTTTTTTACAGACTTTGGAAGCTGTTATTTTTCCAACTGTACTTTTAAAAAGCGGGTTATCCCTGTCCGATTCTTTAAGTATTTATGGAATTTTAACCGGAATGGCCCTTCCGGTGGTTACTTTTCCTTCTGCCATAAACACTTCCGTTTCCACTATGTTGCTTCCTACCATAGCAGGTGCAAATTCCGGAAACGACGTTTCAGGCATAAAAAAAACAACAGAATATTCTATTTGGTTTTCTATGATTACGGGGATTTTCTGTGTTGGTGTTTTTCTTTTTTATGGCGATTTTATTGGAACAAATATTTTCAGGCAGCCTCTTGCCGGCGAATACATAATGATTCTTGCCTGGCTTTGCCCTTTTCTCTATCTTTCCATTACACTTGGCTCCATCTTACACGGGCTGGGGCTTACTAATGCTGCCTTTATTCACAATGTTATTGGGGTTGTAATACGACTTGCCTCACTATGGTTCGGAGTTCCTGTTTTTGGGGTAGAAGGGTATCTGATTGGCTTGCTTATAAGTAATCTTGTTGTGACTTTGTTACATAGTTTTTATATTCATAAATATGTGGATTTTAACTTTTCGGCAATTGACAATATTATAAAGCCTACACTTTGGATTGCAATTGGTCTGATAATGGGAAAATTAGTTTCATTCATATTTAGTTTTGCTGATTGCAAGGGATTAGTTTTTTGTATTTTTTCCGCAGGAATAAGCGGAGTGATAATAGTGATGGTGTTTGGATATTTTGTATGGCGTGAGAGTGTAAATTTAAAACAGTATAAAAATGGAGTATAAAAACTCCATTTTTACACTGAGATATTATTTATTTGATTATCCATGCTTCTTCATTTATTTTTATTTAAGTGTATAAACACTTACTTCTTGGTTAATCCATCTCTTTTTAGCTATTATAAAGTTTATAGTAAAACCCTCTCTTTTCAAGCAGTTCTTCGTGATTTCCCTGCTCGATTATTTTTCCATCCTTCATTACAAGAATTACGTCTGCTTCTTTTATTGTTGAAAGTCTATGGGCTACAATAAATGTAGTTCTGCCTTCCATCATTTTTGAAAATGCGTCCTGAATCTTTACTTCTGTTCTTGTATCAATTGAAGATGTGGCTTCATCAAGTATTAGCATTGGTGGCAGACATAACATTACACGGGCTATACACAATAACTGTTTCTGTCCCTGTGAAAGACTGCCTCCGTCTTCACCTATTACTGTATCATATCCATTTGGCAAACGCTTAATAAAGTTATGTGCATAGCTTGCTTTTGCTGCATTTTCTATTTCTTCATCAGTTGCATCAGGCTTTCCAAAAGCGATGTTTTCTCTTACCGTAGTATTTCTAAGCCATGTTTCCTGAAGAACCATTCCATAAGAGCTTCTTAAATTCTTTCTTGATATGTCTCGTATATCTTTTCCATCTATTGTAATTGAACCTTTGTCCACATCATAAAATCTCATCAAAAGATTTATGATTGTAGTTTTTCCACAACCTGTCGGTCCAACAATTGCAATTCTCTGACCAGGCTTTACGTGTAGATTTAAGTTTTCGATTAATTTTCTATCCGGCACATAAGAAAAATCAACATCATTAATGTCAACTTTGCCTACCTCAATATTCTGGAGCTGATTTTCACTTTCTTCCACATCAATCTCTTTTTCCTGATTAATAAGCGAAAAGATTTTTGCACCACAGGCAATGGCATTTTGAAGTTCCGTAACAACACCTGAAATCTCGTTAAAAGGCTTTGTGTACTGGTTGGCATAACTTAAGATTGTTGCAAGTCCACCTACAGTAATTCCTCCTGTCATAATTGCCACAAGGCCGCCACTTATTGCAACTCCGGCGTAAACTATATTGTTGACAAATCTTGTACTTGGATTTGTTATTGATGAAAAGAAAGTTCCCTTCAAATAATATTTTGCCAATTCATCGTTGATTTCATCAAAATCCTGAACGGCTTTTTCTTCCTGTCCAAAAGCCTTAACAACTTTCTGACCGCTTATCATTTCATCAATAAACGCTGTCTGGCTACCCCTTATTTCAGACTGTTTTCTAAACATTGAATACGTACGCTTTGCAATAAATCCCGCCACAAAAAACGATACAGGTGTAATACAAATAACAACCAACGCAATTTTCCAGTTAATCTGTAACATAAAAACAATTGTTAAAACAATTGTGACAACACCTGTAAACAAATTTGAAAATCCCATAAGTAAGCCGTCTGCTAACTGGTCTACGTCCGCAATTATACTACTTACAAGACTACCTGTTGAATGTGTATCCAAGTAAGCCAAAGGAAGTTTCTGTATTCTCTCAAAACTTTCCTGACGAATGTCTTTAATCACGTGATATGTGATTCTGTTGTTTAACAGTCCCATAATCCACTGGGCAATTCCTGCAATTGCAGCGATTACAGCTATCTGCACTGCTATTCTCTCTAATCCCTGAAAGTCAACATTGCCTTTTGATACTATTTTGTCAGTTCCTAAACCAATTAGTTTTGGTACATAAAGTGACAAAACAACATAAACCAGGGCAAACAATAATGAACCTATTAACAAATGCCAATATTTTTTTATTCTTTTTAACAATTCCATAAGGGCCTGTTTTTGCGTCATATTATTTTCCATTTGACTGCCCTCCCTTTTTAAACTGTGATTGATAGATTTCCTGATATACTGAACAATCTTTAAGCAATTCATCGTGAGTTCCAAATCCTACAACTTTTCCATCATCAAGAACCACTATCCGGTCTGCATCCATAATTGACGC
The DNA here is from genome assembly GCF_025150745.1 of Eubacterium ventriosum. NCBI lineage: Bacteria > Bacillati > Bacillota > Clostridia > Eubacteriales > Eubacteriaceae > Eubacterium > Eubacterium ventriosum. Next base: position 1,551,534 of record NZ_CP102282.1, on the reverse strand, counting down.
TGTTCTCTGAGAAACTACAAACAAAGTTATATCTTTAAGTGTCTTTATGTCACTTCTTAGTTTTGCATCAGTTGCATAATCAAGTGCTGATGAACTGTCATCAAGAATCAAAATCTTAGGCTTTTTAACCAACGCTCTTGCAATTGTAAGACGTTGTTTCTGCCCACCCGAGAAATTCTTTCCCTTTTGCGCCACTTCGCTATCAATTCCTTTATCTTTTTCTTTTACAAAATCGTAACTCTGAGATAATTTCAAAGCTTCCACTAATTCTTCCTCTGTAGCATTTTCATTGCCCCAAAGCAAGTTGCTTCTTATTGTACCTTTAAACAATAATGCTTTTTGAGGTACAACTCCAATAATATCTTCCAGATTTTTTCTCTTATAATCTTTTGCGTCAATTCCAAAAATCTTAACTTTTCCTTCTGTAGGGTCATAAAATCTTGGAATCATATTAATTAATGAAGTCTTACCTGAACCGGTACCTCCTATAATGCCGATTGTCTGACCGGTCTTTGCCTTAAAATTAACATTTTCTATTGAACTTTCGCCTGCGCCCTGGTATTTCAAAGTAGCATTTTCAAATTCCACTGCAATGTCTTTGTTGTAGTTTTCCGGATTTTTTAATTTATTATCTGAATCATTTTCGCCGGCTAATTTACCAGTTCCATCATTTGAATTATTGTCATTAACTAAATTTAATTCAATATTTCCTTCTGCCATTCCCGGCTCAATATCAAAAATATCCTGTATTCTTCCTGATGCTGCAAAAGCTTTTGTAAGATTTATAATAAGGTTTGCAAGCTTAATTAATTCAATAAGAATCTGTGACATATAGTTAACCAAGGCTACGACCTGTCCCTGTGTAAGGCTTCCTGTGTTAACTCTATCTCCACCTACCCACAAAATTCCAATGGTTGCAACGTTAATCACAATATAAGTTGCCGGGTTCATTAATGTTGAAATTCTTCCTGCAAAAAGCTGGAATTTTTCAAGTGTTGCATTTTCCTCATTATATCTTGCAACTTCCTGTTCCTGTTTATTAAAAGCTCTAATCACTCGGACACCGTCAAGATTCTCTCTTGTACTTCCCATAACCTTGTCAAGTCTTGACTGAACTTTCTTATATAATGGAATTGTAATAAGCATAATTCCATAAACTATAACCGACAAAACCGGAATAGCCACAACAAAAACCATAGCCGTCTTTCCATCTACAAAGAATGCCATAATCATTGCGCCAAAAACAATAAACGGTGAACGAAGTAATAATCTTATGGCCATATTAACCTGAGTCTGCACAAGGTTAACATCAGATGTCATTCTTGTTATAAGTGTTGATGTTCCCTGATTGTCAAGCTGAGTGTACGACAATTTTTGTATATGATCAAACAGTGAATGTCTAAGTTCTTTACCAAATCCTGCTGCTGCTTTTGCCGCAAAAAACTGTGCCGTAAGTGAAAAAGTCAAACCGCACGCTGCTAACAATAACAGCACACCCCCCATCTGCAAAACATAGGTTGTATCTCCCCTTCTGATACCATTATCAATAATTCTTGCTACAACTAAAGGAACTAGCAAATCAAAAATTGCTTCCATCATTTTAAATAATGGTGCCAGAAGCGATTCCTTTTTGTAGTTTTTTAGAAATCTTAAAATCTTCATAAAATTCTCCTGTTATATGATTACACTGCCAAAAGTACCAAATGCTAATCACAAATACTTTATAAATCTCTCATAACTCACTTGCTACTCAATGTAATCATTTTTATTATTAGTTATTTGTATGTTTTTGCCTAAACATTAAGTATAAGTTATATTTTGCCAAAAGACAATAAAGGTATGCATTTAAGGGCACAATCAACGATTATTCTTGACCTATCCACACTGACGTGCTAGTATTTAAATTAGTTATTTTTAGGATTATTTCCTATTAAAAATATATAATCAAATAAATTTCTATGAGGTGTACAAAATGAGTAAAAGTTTTAAAGATTTACTTGCACAGGTAGCTGAATGTCCTATGAAGAAGGTTGCTGTTGCCTGTGCTCAGGACGATGCAGTATTAGAAGCTGTTAAGGCAGCAAAGGAAAGACATATAGCTGATGCTATTTTAGTTGGTGATGAAGCTAAGATTAGAACAATCGCTGGTGTTTTAAAAATGAATATTAACGAATTCGAAATTATTAATGTTGTTGATCCTATTGAAGCTGCAAGAACTGCTGTTAAGTTAGTTCATGACGGCAAAGCTGATATGTATATGAAAGGTCTTATTGATACAAAATCATTCTTAAAGAGTGTTTTAGATAAAGAAGTTGGTCTTAGAACTGACAAAACATTATCACACGTTTGCGTTTTTGAAATAAAAGGTATTGATCGTCTTTTATTCTTATCAGACGTTGCTTTTGTTCCTTATCCTGACCTTGATACAAAGGCTCAGATTATTAAGAATACAGTTGAAATTGCACATGCTTGTGGTATTGAATGTCCAAAGGTAGCTCCACTTGCAGCTGTTGAAGTTGTAAATCCAAAGATGCCTTGTACTGTAGAAGCTGATGAACTTACAAAGATGAACGAAGAAGGAAAGATTACAGGTTGTATTGTTGACGGACCTCTTTCACTTGACCTTGCAATAGAACCTGAAGCAGCTTACCACAAAGGTACAACTGATAGAAAGATTGTTGGTGATGCTGATGTATTATTATTCCCTGACATTCATGCAGGAAACATCACATACAAAGCTTTAGTTCATACTGCTAAATGTGTTAACGGAAATATTTTAACAGGTACAAAAGCTCCTGTTATCTTAACATCACGTTCAGATGAATTCGAAGTAAAGGTTAACTCAATTGCACTTGCTGCAATCGTTGCTGAAAACCTTAAGTAATCTAATTTTTGATTTATAAAAACGGGCAATTGTTGTTTGTTTAACTTTTGCCCATTGTGATAAATGACAATACATTTAATTTATTGGAGGTATAAAAATGTCATACAAAATTTTAATTATCAATCCTGGTTCTACTTCTACTAAGATTGGTGTATATGAAGATGAAACTCAGTTAATGGAAGAAACTCTTAGACATTCAACAGAAGAAATTGCAAAATATGATACGATTTACGATCAGAAAGATTTCCGTAAAGAAGTTATTTTAGATGTTCTTAAAGAAAAGAATGTTGACTTAAATGATATTGATGTTGTTGTAGGTCGTGGCGGTTTATTAAAACCAATCCCTGGTGGAACATATGCTACAACTCCTGAATTATTAGAAGACTTAAAGGTTGGAAAACAGGGACAGCATGCTTCAAACCTTGGTGGTATTTTAGCTTCAGAAATTGCTGCAGAAATCAATGTTCCTTCATACATTGTTGACCCGGTAGTTGTTGATGAATTAGCTGATGTTGCAAGATTATCAGGACATCCTCTTTTCCCAAGAACTTCTATTTTCCATGCTTTAAATCAGAAAGCTGTTGCAAAGAGATATGCAAAAGAAGTTGGCAAGAATTACGAAGACTTAAACTTAATCGTTGTTCATATGGGTGGCGGTGTTTCAGTTGGTGCTCATAAGAATGGTAAAGTTGTTGACGTTGCTAATGCATTAGATGGTGATGGTCCTTTCTCACCTGAACGTTCAGGCGGACTTCCAACAGGTGCTTTAGTAAAAGCTTGCTTCAGTGGCAAATATACACAGGCAGAAGTTGGCAAGATGTTAAATGGTAACGGCGGTTTCAATGCTTATGTTGGTTCTAATGATATGAGAGATTTACTTAAAATGATCGAAGAAGGCGACAAAAAGGCTGAAGCTGTTGTTGATGCTTTCCACTATCAGTTATGTAAAGAAATCGGTGCCATGTCAGTAGTTCTTGGCGGAAAGGTTGACCAGATTATCTTAACAGGTGGTATTGCTTACAGTGCCAAGACACAGGCAGATATGAAGAATGCTGTTGAATGGATTGCCCCTGTAACTGTTTACCCTGGTGAAGATGAATTACTTGCACTTGCACAGGGTGCTTTAAGAGTTATGAATGGTGAAGAAGAAGCGAAGGTATACTAATCTTATACTTATTGCAGGAGATTATTTATATGAATAAAAAAAGATTATACAAGTCATCAAGAAACAAGAAAATATGTGGTGTATGCGGTGGTATCGCTGAATACCTTAACATGGACCCAACTGTTATAAGATTAATTACAGCAATTATTGCCTTAGCATGGGGTTCAGGAATCATCTTATACATTATTATGGCTTTTGTAATGCCTTATGATAATGAAATAACATATTAACTTGTTTTATTGTTGCAGACATTGATTATAATATTTCTATAGCGTTGTGATTAGAATTGCAAAGCGATTCAATTAACGATTTATAGTTATAAAAAGGTGTTCAACTTATGGTTGGATGCCTTTTTTTTTGTTATTATGGGGTACATCACCACAACAAATACAATATTCAGGCTAGTTTGTGGTGTTTTTCTCTGCATCCTTATATTATATGTTACTTTTTTATTGTGTTTTCATCTGTAAAAAACCACAACAATTGTTGTGGTTGCTTTACATTTCCCACAAAAAAAGCCTCCCACACCCTTCAGTATGAGAAGCTTTCTTAACTTTAATTCTTCCAAGACATAATACATTTTAACTTATAACAAACCACAAACTTCGTTTACTATTTCAATGCATTATAATTCTATGAATTTGCTTATTTCTTATAAATTGCTGCCTTGTAATAATATTTCCTATATTACTTCTTGTAAGCCGCTGCCTTGTAATAATATTTCTTATATTACTTCTTGTAAGCCGCTGCCTTGTAATAACATTTCCTATATTACTTCTTGTAAGCCACTACCTTGTAGTAATATTTCTTATTACTCTTCTTTGCCTTGAATGTTGCTAATGACTTCTTAGTAATTGTCTTTACTTTCTTATACTTGCCGTTTTTCTTTGTGCTTCTGTATACTTTGTATCCTGTTGCACCTTTTACTTTCTTCCAGCTAAGTACTGTTCTGCCGGCTTTCTTCTTTGCCTTAACTTTCAACTTTTTAGCCTTTGGTGTTGCCTTTACTGTCTTTGAATCAACAGTTTCGCCCTTTTCGTTTACTGCAACTACTTTATAATAATACTTCTTGCCTGTCTTAACCTTCTTGTCTGTGTATTTTAATGATGTTGTTGTTGCAATGTTTACGAATTTGCTGTTCTTTCCGACTTTACGATATACCTGATATTTTGTAGCATTGTCGGCTTTTGTCCAAGTTAATTTAACTATATTGTAAGCTGTCTTTGCTACTTTTACTGTTGCAGGTGATAATTTCTTTGTATGTGTATCTCCTGAAGCATCAATTGTAGGTGTATCGTCCTTTGTATAATCATCAACATAGTAGAACTTTATTGTGTCTCCTGCTTTTACTTTATAATCAGCAATTCCTACGTTTGGAGCCTTGCCGTTTACTGCGTACATCCAACCACTTCTTGGACCATTATCAAATTCACCAAGAGTTATTCCTGATGGTGTTTTGATTGCTGAAATGTAGTTAGTTGTTCCTTCTGATGAATAGCCGTTGTCTTTTAATGCTTTTGCAATTACATCTGATACTGTTGCACCGTTCTTTACTGTTACTGTAATATCATTAATCCAGTTAGTATATGATTTATGAGCATTTGTTCCATGAACATCATCACCTACTAAAGTAAACTTAGTCTGGATTACATTACCCTTGATAATATCAAGCTGTAATTCTGCTTCTTCCAATACATCAAAGTTAGTTACAAGAGATTTCTGTGTTGCAGTTAAGCTGTCATAAGCTGCTCTTGCTTCCTTAATTGCTGCTTCGCTATCCTTTGTAACCTTGCCAATTGAAGCAATTTTTTCTGTAACTTCTGCTGCTAACTGTTTGTTTTCTGTTTCAGCATCCATTGCAGGAATCTTTGTATCCATGTAATCATCAACATAGTAAAGAATTACTGCATCGTTTTCCTTAACTACATAATCTGCCATTCCAACACTTGGAGCTTCTCCATTTACAGCATACATCCAACCACTGTTTGAACCATTATCATATGCTGCAAGTTTTGTACCTGTTGGTGTTGTAATTGCTGTAATATAGTTGTACTCAGCGTTTACTTCTGCTTCATAACCTTTTGCCTTTAAGCCCTTTGTTATTACATCTCCTGCTGTTGCATCTTTTCTAACTTTTACTGTAATGTTACTAATCCATCTTGTATAAGAAGTATGGATTTTTGTTCCGTGAACATCATCACCTACTAATGTAAACTTAGTTGAAACTGCATTGTCTTTTATATTTTCAAGCTGTGCTTCAGCCTGTACTAATACATCATAATTAGTTACTAATTCTTTCTGAGCATCTGTTAGTGCGTCATAAGATGCTCTTGCTTCTTTAATAAGATTTTTGCTACTTTCTGTAACTTCTCCAATTTCAGAAATCTTCTTAATTACTGCATCTGCCGCCTTCTGATTATCAGCAGGATCCTCAACTGTTGGAACCTTAGCATTGCTCCAATCGTCAACATAATAAAGAATAATATTATCGTCTTTGCTAACCTTGTAACCGCTGCTTCCCACATTTGGACTCTTTCCATTTACAGCATACATCCAACCACTGCCTGAACCATTATCAAATGCCTTTAAGCTTACTCCTGATGGTGTTGTTACACCTGAAATATAACTTGTTGAGCCGATAATTGAATATCCATACTGCTTAAATGCTTTTACAATTACATCCGATGCTTTTGAACCACTCTTAACTGTAATTGTCGCATTAGCAATCCAAGTACTGTATGAAACATGTCCCGATGAACCATGAACGTCATCACCTACTAATGAGAACTTAGTTGTTACTGCTGTCCCCTTAATAATTTCAAGCTGTAATTCTGCTTCATCTAAAACATCATAGTTTGTTACAAGTTTCTTCTGTGCTGAAGTTAAAGCATCATAAGCTGCTCTTGCTTCCTTAATTGCATCTTCACTTTCTTCTGTTACTGTGCCGATTGCTGCAATCTTTTCTGTTACAAGTGAGGCATAATACTCATCTTCACCTTCATATTTAATCTTAACATTATTAAGATTCCAGTATCCACCCTTACCTTCTGTATAAAGCTTGTAAGATGTTAATGCCCAAACTGCCTGAATTGTAGCATACTGGTTTACTTTTCCACCTTTAAGATATACGAAAGCTCCATCATCTTCACTGTAATAGCTCATTAAAGCTGTTAATGTGTTCTTATATTTTGTACCAATTGTTGTTGTTACATCTTTGTTTAATGAAGTTAAAGCAAGTACAACCATTGCTGTTGTGTTTGCATTTCCATAATCATAATTTGCGTCAGCTTTTGATTCAATATAAGTTAATGCTTTTTCAATGATTTCTTTTGCTGCTTCATTATCCTGATATCTTCCAAGTGCCTGAAGAACCATTGCTGTTGTATCGACATCTGACGAGCCCTTTGTCCAGCCGATACCACCGTCTTCATTCTGGAATTTCTTAAGTTCTGCAATAATCTTCTCTCTTGACCACTTAGCATCACTTGGAATTACTGTATTTCTTGCATCAAGTGCCAATAAAGCATATGCTAATTCATTTGCTCCGTCAGACAACTTTTCACTGTTGTAAATTAACTGTGCAATATTTACACCGTCTACATTTGTTATGTCTCTGTTTATAAGTGATAAAACAAGAGCTGCCTTTTCCATGTCAGTAGGCTTTGTTCCTTCTACTGTCCAATTCTTGCTTGCCTCTACTACTGCATCATAGTATTTATTGGCTTCCTGAATTGTAATAGATTTTCCTGCTCTTGCAAGTGTATAAAGGTTCCATGCACCGTTAATGTCATAATTTTGGTTAACATTCTTTTCTGCATATGAAAGGAATCCTTTCAATCCCTTATTTGTAAGAGCTGTCAAATCAGGTGCTTCCTGTTCACTTGCTTCAACCTTTATTGTCAAAACAACAGGTTCTACATTATTTGTTTTATCAACGGGTGTTCCTGTAGCTGTAACTGTGCCTTCGCTTAAGCCGTATACGTAATAATCTGTGCCTGGAAGCCAGTTATTATTATCAGGTGCACTTTCGTCCCTCTTCCACTGATAAGCTGTTTTTCTCTCAATTTTTGCAATTCCATCTGTAGAATATGTCCAATTAAGTTCCGGTTCAGTAACACTATAACCTTCTTCAGATTTTTCACCTGTGAAAGTTAAGTTAACTGCTGATTCTTCATTAGCCTTAATTGTAATTTCTTTTTCATCTGTTGTTACAGATGTTAAAGGATTTAAATATTTGTATGTTACATCTTTTGAACCTGAAACAACATTTTCAGTTCCATTTGGATCTGTGTCCTTAATAGTTGCTGTATATGTAACTGTTCCTGCCTTGTATGGTACATAACCAATAACCATACTTGGAACATATTCACCAATAGTTTTATCGCTGCTTTCAATTGTGTAATTAGCTGCATTAGTTGCGTTTGCCGGATCAACTATTACTGATGAATAATCAGGTACAAAATCCTGGCCGTTAGTGCTGTTAGCATTTCTGCCGTGAATTGTTACGCTGTCATTAATTGCAGGTGTAACTGATTTTACTGCCACGTATTCTGATGTTAATGTTACATCTGCCTTTAGGTCTGTGTTGTCGCTATAAATTGCAGTAATTTTTGAAGTCCCTGCTTTTTTAAAGCTAAAACTGTTTGAACCCGGAATATTCTCAATAAAACTTTCATCATCAACTTTTAATGAAAATCTTCTTGGAGAAATTGCTACAAACTTGTTCTCATTTTTGTATTTAACTTCCATCTTTACAGTTTTTATTTCTGAACCCTTAACTGTAAATTCCCCGTTTGTAACATCCTGTCCGTCAATGTATGCTTTTATTTCTTCTACATCTTTGTTATATGCTTTAAGATTAAATGCAGCTACTACTTCTGAACTACCATCTTCCTTAGTTTCAGTTGCCTTAACAACTGCTGTTCCTGCTTTGTCAACTCTGATTACACCACCATCAGAACCAACCATAATAGCTCCGCTAGGTTCTACACTTTCATACGACCATTCAATTGTGCTTGTTGAAGGTACTCCTTCTAAGCTTAATGAACCGGCAATGTTAGAACCATCAACGTCGTTGCATGAAATTTCTAAATTCTGATTTTCTACTGTAGCTACTGTGTTGTCAAACTTAGTAAACTTAACTGTGTATTTGTTTGCAGGTAAAGTACTTCCCGGATTGTAATCCTGGCTTTCACCAAAATATGGATAACCTGTATTTCCGTTTCTTCCCCAGCTTACACCGTTTTCGCCCTTATTTTCATTTAAAGCACTTACAAAATCTAAAGATTTCATATAATCCTTAGTTTCTGAATATGAATTAACAAGAGCTCTTTCAGGAATAACACTGTTGTCTAATGTTTCTAACCAATATGTATTAATTAACTGTCCTTCTCCTGCAGTATCGTTAGTTCCGTACTGATTAAAGAAAGCACCTGCCTTGCCTTCACTTACTGAATAGCTGTTAGATACAATACCTGCATCTGTTAATCTTCTGGCAAAACCGCAAGTTCCTGTTCCTGAAATATCTGTATAACAGTTAATAATTGCACCTGACATGTTGCTTCCAAGAGGTCCCTTATATCCCTGACCAACATTCATTGTTCCTGTAAAATAAACATTCTGAATTATACCATCTTCATTTACATTTGAAAAAATTCCATCTGAAATGTTTTCAATTTTAATAGAATGTCCTTTTCCATCAAGAACACCATTAAAGTTTTCCATGCTAAAATAAAAATCATCTTGTGTGTTTTTAACTGTAATATCATTGTCTAAAACATAATATTTTCCACTTGAAGCTTTAATCGCATTTAAATCTTTTAATGTTTTTATGTGCGTAATCTTACTGTCATCTGTTGGCAATGCTACAGGCTTAGTCGGTTTATTATTTTTCAAATTGCTAATTGCTGATAATAAATTATTTGTAGCTTTTGTAACCTGTGATTTTGTTGCATTGTCATCACTATTAACTTTAATTGCTTCTGCTAAAGCTTCCTGCAATGCATTCCATGACTTATCAGTATAGTCAGCCTTTGTTATCTTCTGAGCAACTTCAATCTGTGCTACTAACTGAGTTTTGTCAACAATATCAGATGGTACTGTTAAAACAGGCAATCCATTGTTGCTTCCATCAGTTGGTAATGACCATTCAAAGCCTGTGTCAGAAATATCTTTGTTTAATGCCTCTATTCCTTCAGAAGCCTTTAACTTTTCTTCTGTCTTCTTCTCACAGTTGACTTTTGTTGCACTTCCCATAGATACAGGTGATAATCCTACCGTAAAATAGCTGTTTGAAATTGTAGACTGTGATGATGAACTTGTATATGCTATTCCTCCCATAGAATAGTCACCAAAACTTCCTGCAAAATAGCAGTTTGAAATCGTAGAACCTGACATTGTTCCTACTAATCCACCTACTTCTCCCCAATCTGTTGTTGCTTTTATTTTTGCAGTTGAATAACTATTTACAATTGTACCTGAAACAGTATTTGCCATACTTCCTGATTCATCAGGTAATGTAATTTCAGAAGTACTTGTTACTCCAAGGTTTTCGATTGTTCCTTCAACCCTATCTGCCAAATATGTATCTGCCAATGTGATTGTGTGACCTTTTCCATCTAAAGTTCCTTTAATGTCTTTAATATACTGACCTGATTCTAAAGTAATATCATCAGTTAATGCATAAACATCTCCCTCTTCAATTACTTCAGGTAATTCTGATGCATCCTTGATTGTGTAAGGATCATCTGCAGTACCCTTTCCATTAACACCAACTGTTGGAATTGTATAAGGGTATGCATTCCAATCATCAATAAAGTATGCAGTTATTTTTTCCCCATCTTTAAGAGTATACTGAGGCATAACTACATTAGGATCAGGATCTGCACCATTTATGGCAAACATCCAACTACATGCATCACCGTTAGAACCACTTCCAAGAACTGTTCCGTCAGGCTTTGTAATGCTGTTTAATCCATTCCAACTATTTTTTTCATAACTATATCCATTGCTTTCCAATGCTTTCTTAAAAGCATCATCAGCAGTTGCCCCTTTGTCAACTGTAACTTTGTAGTTTACAAGCCAGTTCTCGAAACGGGTATGTGCTTCTGTTCCGTGAACGCTGTCGCCTACTACTGTTACAGATACAGTTATCTGTTCCTTAGTTTCAGACTCTTCTGCCTGAACACTTGTATTTGCAAAAACATTTACAGTATTAAACTGAGTAAACATAAGTGCACATACTAAAACTAAGGCAACGCCACTTTTCCAAAGTTTTTTCATTCTGTTCCTTATGATGTAACTTTACATCATCTCTCCTTTCATTTTTCCTTTTTTAACACCACTGTTTCCTATCACTTATTAAGTAAAAAAATCGGGACACAACATTATTGTATCCCGGCAAAATCAAAACTCGCGTAACAAACCTTCAGATTCAATCTGAAAGCCTGTCTTTAAAAAGCTTATAACTTGCCATTTGCAATTACGTGTGTAAATGGAAGAAATTCTAAGCAGGTCTCCTGACTTATGCAGTAACGTTTTTTCTACCTTCTCATGCCTTGGCACAATGGTTGACTTCTATATAAAAGTCACTGAAAAAACTACACATTTACAGTAGCACGACTGTACAGGTCTCTCACCTGTTTCCCTCTTAGCTCTAAAGACAGACTTTAGAGAACTTAGAATCGTTGTGTTAAAATCGGTGTTATTGTACCACGTTTTTTATAAATGTTCTAGAGCAAATAATAATTATTATCTGCTGTTGTATTCATTTACTCTTCATCTCCCCATTTAAATTTTTTACTTTTATTTTCTTTTTTACGAACATGTTTTTTATTTTACTGTCTTTTAAATAAAACGATGGTCGTTTTGTCTAATCCGGAATTAGTAAATCTATATTATTTTCCAAGATTTGTGTTCAATACAGGCTCCATCTCCTTACTGCATAAAAAAAAACGAGACGACCGAAGTCGTCTCGTAAAAAGTCTAACTTTTTGGGGTCACCTCAATATTCAAATTGATCTCGGACTTTTTTATGTTCATATTATAAGCGTGTTCCAAGGTTATTATCCTACCTTTATACATACGCAGATGGAACAAAACCTTTTAACACTATAATCTTATAAGAATATATACTTCAATACGAATAATACTGCTAATACGTATAATAAAGGTTTAACTTTCTTTCCTTTACCTGTTACTAAGTTAAGTAATACGTATGAAATGATTCCTACTGAGATACCTTCTGAAATGCTGTAGAATAATGGCATTGCAATAATGCAAAGGTATGCAGGAATTGCTTCTGTTAAGTTATCATCTGTAAACTTAATATCTGTAACAGCACCAAACATAAGGAATCCTACCATAATAAGTGCAGGAGCTGTAGCAAATGATGGAATTGTAATGAATAATGGTGAGAAAATCATTGCTATAAGGAATAAAACACCTGTTATTACTGATGTAAGACCTGTACGTCCACCTTCAGCAACACCGGCTGATGATTCAACGAATGTTGTTGTTGTTGATGTACCAAGGACAGCACCTACTGATGTAGCAATAGCATCTGACATAAGTGCAGGTTTGATTTTTGGTAATTTACCATTTTCATCAAGCATTCCTGCTTTTGTACTTACACCAATGATTGTTCCCAATGTATCAAATAAGTCAACGAAAAGGAATGCAAATACAACGATGATGAAGTTTACAATACCTACTGCCTTAAAGTTGAGATTGAAACACTGTCCAAATGTATCACCTATAGCTGAGAAGTCAAAACTTACAAACTTAGTAGGGATAACTGAGAAAAAGTCCTTTCCATCAGGAACGTAAATCTTTGTAAGTTCGCAGATGATTCCAAGAATCCATGTTGATACGATACCAACAAGAATTGAACCTTTTACTCTCTTAATATAAAGAATTGCTGTAATAAATACACCGATAACTGCTAATAATGCACAAATACCTGCTGTATGGAAATTCTGTGTAAAGTCTGTAATTGTAACAAGTGTTGATGAATCAACTACAAGACCAGCATTCTGTAATCCAATGAATGCGATGAATAAACCGATACCTACTGATACTGCTTTCTTAAGATTAACTGGAATAGCATCAAAGATAGCTTCACGAACATTTGTTAATGAAAGTATTATAAAGATAATACCTTCAACAAATACTGCAAATAATGCTATCTGCCATGAATAACCCATTTCTCCACAAACTGTGTATGCAAAGTAAGCGTTAAGTCCAAGACCTGCTGACAAAGCAAATGGAAGATTAGCCATAAGAGCCATACACATTGTACCAATAAATGATGCAAGACATGTTGCAATAAGAATAGCTTCCGGATTCATACCTGAAGCGCTTAAGATGCTTGGGTTTACAGCAAGAATATATGCCATAGTCATAAATGTTGTAACACCCGCAACTACTTCTGTTTTTACGGAAGTGTTGTTCTCTTTGAGTTTAAATAATTTTTCTAACATTTTCCTCTCGTATAGTTTCCTATACTTTTCCTTTCTATAAAATATATTTGCTAGCGCAATCTTTATTATAGCAGAGCTTGAAACAATTTTCTACAAAAAAAATGTATGAAGAAAATGGAAAAAATTATACATATCTTATAAACACCGCAACTACTTAATCGGAATATCAAATATAGTTACAAGAATCAGACACACAGCGCCTATTCCCAATGAATTTTCCACCATATATCTTACATATTTAAGCTGTGAATAACAATTTACAAATTTTAAATATATTTAATTAAATTTCTTCTATTATTAAACCTTAAATATGTGTCAGAATGTTAATTTGCGGTAAAAAAATTAATTACATATTTTCCAATCTGCATAGTAATTTGTTTATTCCTTGAATTTGACTAATTATTTTTATTATTTTCATATGTTATGGATTATAATTTTTGTATTAATTATAATATTTTTTATATTTATGTGTTATTGTATAATTACTATTATAATTACACTATATATTTTATAAGAATTTGGAGATTTAAAATGATTGATTTTGAAAAAACTAAGCTTATTCTTGCTTCAAACTCACCGAGACGAAGCGAGTTACTTAAACAGGCGGGATATGAGTTTGAAATTATAGCTTCAAATATGGATGAACAAACTTCTGAAACTGAACCGGCACTTGTTGTTAAAGATCTATCTCTTCAAAAAGCAACAAACGTATTTAACAGTATTATGAAAGTTGTTAACCTGTCTCTTGACGCATACGAGGGAGTTTCACTTATGATTATCGGTGCTGATACAATCGTTGCAAAAGACAACCAGATAATGGGCAAACCCAAAGATCATAACCAGGCATTTGATATGTTAAATCTGCTTCAAAATAACACCCATCAGGTATACACTGGAGTCAGCATTATTCTCTATGATTTTGAAACTAAAGAGAAAAAAGTTCACTCCTTCCACGATTGCACTGACGTTGAATTTTACCCGATGACTGACAGTGAAATCAATTCCTATATTGAAACAGGTGACTGCTATGATAAAGCCGGAAGTTACGGCATCCAAGGCTCTTTCGCCATACACGTTAAAGGAATTCACGGTGATTACAATAACGTTGTAGGACTACCTATTGCAAAGTTATATCATGAATTGGAGGAAATGTAAGTAAAATAACATTATATAATTAACCTATCACTGGTTTTTCATTAAGTGATAGGTTAATTATCTTTTATGTTTGATTTATTTTATATTGGGTTTATGCATTTAATTTATTACACCAAGAAAGTTTTAATTATCTTTTCAACATTTCTTGTATCCAATGGGCAACTTTGTGATTCATATGTTTCAATAAGATTATCTCCAACTATAAAATTATTACTTATATAGGAATTTTTCTTTTTTAATGCTTTAATTATGTAATCTTTATTATCCATCATCCCATAATGTTCCCAATAATACTCTTTCCTTGTTGCTACATTTAATACTTTAAAATCTGGTTTTACATACCCATATCCCTTTAGATAAAGTGGAACTTCATAACAATAAGGTATATTCATCATATTTAATTTATCTGCAATAATTTTCTCTGATTTTGATTTAACACTTTCGCCTTTTTCAGTCAAAATTTCTATATCTTCTCCTGCTTTTATGCTATACACATACTTACTTGCCTTTGCTATTATTTCCTCCTGCTTTTTATACCAATCACATATATATGCCATATCATCTTTGACATACATTTTAATCTTTTCTAACTTAGGTTCAGAAATCTTATTAACCACATCTAATACTGATTTTTCATTATATTTCTTAACAAATTTTTCTATTAATTTCCTTTGCTCACATATAGTTTTTAATACTTTCTCTGTATATTCTCTTTGAATTAATTCCGTAGCAAACTTATCTTCCGATTTTTTAAGATATTGCCAATCTGTCTCGCTATCCTTCTTCCAAAAAAATTGACAACAATTTTCTCCTCTTCTTTTTGCATAAATTTTGCCTTCCGGTAATTTTGTTAACTCTTTCAATGCATTCTTCTCAATTGCTGATAATTCATCTAACTTATCTTCAAGTTCTTTTCTAACGTAATCTTTTCCCATGCAATCCCCCCTATTTTTATAATTTTGTTTTTTTGCATTACATAACGCTATCATAAACATTGCCATTAATACCTTTCGATCAATTTATAACTACTAATTATAGCCAGTGTATGTAACATTTATCTTTTATGTAGCGTTTTTTATTTCTTATGTTGCGTTAATTATATTCTTATATGAGTAACATGTCAATTACTATTTTTTATAATAATTCAATTCTTTCTTATTTGTACTATATAGATAACTTTTTCGTCTGTATGGTACAAATTTCCACACACGACTCATTCAAATTTTCTTCATCTATACCATATGAACAACTTTTCCTCTGTATGGTACAGATTTCCACATACGACTTATTTAATTCTTCTTTATCTGTACCATATGAACAACTTTTTCTCTGTATGGTACAGATTTCCACATACGACTTATTCAATTTTTCTTCATCTGTACCATATGAATAACTTTTCCTCTGTATGGTACAGATTTCCACATACGACTTATTCAATTCTTCTTCATCTGTACCATATGAATAGTTTTTCCTCTGTATGGTACAGATTTCCACATACGACTTATTCAATTCTTCTTTATCTGTACCATATGAATAGTTTTTCGTCTGTATGGTACAGATTTCCACATACGACTTATTCAATTCTTCTTTATCTGTACCATATGAATAGTTTTTCGTCTGTATGGTACAGATTTCCACACACGACTCATTCAATTCTTCTTTATCTGTACCATATGAACAACTTTTCCTCTGTATGGTACAGATTCCCCATCTAAGCACAAAAATTTTCCACACTAACTCTCTCCTTCCACGCAATCATGTTCATATGGGGCAAATATGTAAAAATTTGAATAATAACAAGCTTAGAATCTACCACATATCCCACAAAACTATATTCATATGGGGCAGATATTGAAAAATTCAATAGTAACAACCTTAGAATCCCCCACTAAACACAAAAATCCCCGCGTCTTCCGACGCGGGGACTAATATATCAACTATATATTATATTTGATTATTTATTAGCTTCTGCTGCTTTGATAGCTGCTGTAAGCTGTGGAACGATCTTGTTTAAGTCTCCAACGATACCATAATCAGCTACGTCAAAGATTGGAGCATCTTCATCTTTGTTGATTGCGATGATAAGATCTGATTCTTCCATACCAGCTACATGCTGGATTGCTCCTGAAATACCAATTGCAAAGTAAACCTGTGGACGAACTGTTTTACCTGTCTGTCCAACCTGTCTGTCTACTGGTAACCAACCGTTATCTGTAACAGCTCTTGAACATGAAACTTCTCCACCGAGAGCTTCTGCAAGATCTTCAAGAAGCTTGAAGTTTTCAGCTGAACCAACACCACGTCCACCTGATACTAAAATCTTAGCGTCCATAATATCTACTGTTTCAGCAACTGACTTAATTACTTCCTGAATTTCAACATATTTGCTGTTCTTTTCTAATTTAGCGTCAAAGTTAATAACTTCTGCCTTTGCGCCTGGCTTTGGTTCTGCCTTCTGCATAACACCGGCACGAACTGTAGCCATCTGTGGTCTATGATCTGGACATGCAATAGTAGCAATTGTGTTACCACCGAATGCAGGACGAGTCATAAGAAGCTGATTGTGTTTCTGTTCTCTACCTGGAATTGGGTTGATTGGGAAATCACCAATTTCAAGAACTGTACAGTCAGCTGTAAGACCTGTTGCTACTCTAGCTGAAACTGTAGGACCTAAATCTCTACCGATTGCTGTAGCACCAACTAACATAATTTCAGGCTTGAATTCATTAATAACTGCTGTTAAAGCCTGAGCATATGGTTCAGTTCTATATGTTTCAAGTTCAGGATTATCAACAACGATAACCTTATCAGCGCCATATTCAGCTAACTGATCAACTAAATTTCCAACGTTTGATCCAAGAAGTACTGCTGTTACTTCTGTATTTAATGGTTTTGCAAGTCTTCCTGCTTCTCCAAGTAACTCGAATGCGATACCGCTTAATTCGTTATCTACCTGCTGAGCGAAGACATATACGCCTTTATAATCTTCTAAATTAATGTTCTGCATAATTATAATCTCCTCTCTACTAAATAACGTGCTTTGTTAATAATTTGTCCATGATGTAATCAACTGCTTCATCAGGTGAATCAGGAGCAACCTTTTCTCCAGCACCCTTACGAACTTTGTCAGAAGCCTTAGCAATCTTTGTAGGTGAACCCTTTAATCCAAGGTCTCCATCTTCTACGTCAACAAGATTTGCTCTTCCCCAAGTTGTGATTTCAGCATCACATGCATCAAAAATTCCACCTGGAGTCATGTAACGTGGCTCGTTTAATTCTGAAAGAGCTGTAATTAATACAGGCATTTTTGCTTTAAGCATATGATGTCTATCTTCATACTGTCTCTTAACAATTACGCTATCTCCGTCAACTTCAATACCTTCAGCATATGAAATTACAGGGATTCCAAGATGTTCAGCGATCTGTGGTCCAACCTGAGCTGTATCACCATCGATAGCCTGACGTCCTGTAATAATGATGTCGTAATCTTTAATATTTCTAATTGCACCAGCGATTGTAGTAGATGTAGCCCAAGTATCAGCACCACCTAAAACTCTATCTGTTACTAAGATTCCATTGTCAGCACCCATAGCTATAGCTTCACGAAGAACATCTTCAGCCTTTGGAAGACCCATTGTAAGAACTGTAACTTCAGCGCCGTACTGATCTTTTAATCTAAGTGCTGCTTCAAGACCTGCTTTATCATCAGGGTTCATAATTGTAAGCATTGCACCTCTATCTAATGTACCATCTGGGTTAAATTTAACTCCACCCTTTGTATCAGGTACCTGTTTTACACAAACGATAATTTTCACGATTAGTACCTCCTATTATTTTAATAAGTTTGCAGAGATTACCATACGCTGAACTTCTGAAGTACCTTCGTAGATTTCTGTAATCTTAGCATCTCTCATCATTCTTTCAACGTCATATTCTCTGATATAACCATAACCACCATGTAACTGAACAGCCTTAGTTGTAACTTCCATTGCAACTTCTGCTGCGCATAATTTAGCCTGAGCAGCTTCAAAAGAGTATGTCTTCTGTGTAGCCTTAGCCATTGCTGCTTTGTAAACAAGCATCTTAGCAGCTTCTACCTTAGTAGCCATATCTGCTAACTGGAACTGTGTATTCTGGAACTGTCCGATTGATCTTCCGAACTGTTTTCTTTCCTTTACATATTCGATAGTTGTTTCTAAAGCGCCTTCTGCAAGACCTAGAGCCTGTGCAGCGATACCAATACGTCCACCATCAAGTGTATGCATTGCAATGTTGAAACCTTTACCCTTCTTACCAAGTAAGTTTTCAGCTGGGATACGGCAATCTTCAAAAATTAATTCATATGTTGCTGAACCACGGATACCCATTTTCTTTTCTTTTGTTCCGAATGTGAATCCTGGAGTTCCTTTTTCAACGATAAATGCTGAAATTTCTTTCATCATTCTACCACGTTTTTCAACTTTACCTGTTACAGCGATTACGATATAAACATCTGCGTACTTACCATTTGTAATAAAGCACTTAGAACCATTTAATACCCATTCATTTGTAGCTTCATCAAAAACAGCCTTTGTCTGCTGTCCCTGAGCATCTGTACCTGCACCTGGTTCTGTAAGACCGAAAGCACCTAACTTTTCACCCTTTGCAAGTGGAACTACATATTTCTTTTTCAGTTCTTCTGTACCGAATGTCATAATAGGATCGATACAAAGTGATGTATGAGCTGATACGATAACACCTGTTGTACCACATACTTTTGATAATTCTTCAACACACATAGCATATGTTAAAGGATCACATCCCTGTCCGCCATATTCCTTAGGAACTGGAATACCAAGGAAACCATATTTTGCCATCTTTTCAACTGTCTCAACAGGGAACTGTTCATTTTCATCTGTTTCCTGTGCAAGAGGTTTAACTTCATTTTCAGCGAATTCTTTGAAAAGAGTTCTTGCCATTTCATGTTTTTTGCTTAAAGTAAAATCCATTTATCTTTCCTCCATATTTATTGTTTGCCCTAATTACTGAGCATCAACTGGTGTTTTTGTGCGATCTGCGTTATAAACGTAGAATCCCTTACCTGATTTAACACCAAGGTTTCCACCTCTAACCATCTTACGGATTAATGGACATGCACGATATTTGCTGTCGCCTGTTTCATTGTAAAGAACATCCATAATTGCAAGGCAGATATCTAAACCAACAAAATCTCCTAATTCAAGAGGTCCCATTGGGTGATTTGCACCAAGTTTCATTGCTGCATCAATACCAGCGATGTCTGAAACACCTTCCATCTTAATGAAAGCAGCTTCGTTAATCATTGGGATTAAGATTCTGTTAACTACAAATCCGGCAGCTTCATTTACCTGTACAGGTGTCTTGCCGATTTCTTTTGAAATCTTGATGATTTCTTCTACTGTTTCGTCAGGTGTGTTAACGCCTGCGATAACTTCTACTAATTTCATTCTATCTGCAGGATTGAAGAAATGCATACCAATCATAGGACGTGTAAGACCATTTCCAATCTCTGTAATTGAAAGAGATGATGTGTTTGAAGCAAAGATACATTCAGGCTTACAAATCTTATCTAATTCGCCAAATGTTGTTTTCTTAACTTCCATATTTTCAAAAGCAGCTTCTACGATTAAATCGCAGTCAGCACATAAGTCTTCTTTAATACCTGGTGTGATGCTTGCAAGAATACCATCAACCTGCTCCTGTGTCATTTTTCCTTTCTGTACAAGTCTTGCATAACCTTTAGCAATCTTGTCTTTTCCACCTTCAGCCCATTCCTGCTTGATGTCACATAATGCTACTGTGTATCCATCAACCTGAGCGAAAGCCTTAGCGATTCCCTGGCCCATTGTTCCGGCACCAATTACTCCTACCTTCATCTTTTTTCCTCCAAAAATACTTTTGCGAACTTGTCGCTTATTTATTCTGTAATGGATTAAACCATTACCTTAAATATGTGTGAAGAAATTCTTCCCACGGTTAAAACCGGAAAATCCGGTATTTAAAACAATATTAGCTGTGCCAAAGCACAATTACAAACTATTAGCAGTTCTTAAATGGAACAACTTTAAGTTTCTTTTCTTTATCCTTTTCAAGGAAGTTACCCATTCCGGCTTTCTGATCTTCTGTTTCGAAGCAGCTTCCGAATAATTTTTCTTCGATAACGATAGCATCATCCATAACTGCATCAAGTCCATCATTAATTGCCTTCTTGCAAGCTCTAACAGCGATAGGTGCATTCTTTGCAATACCTGCTGCTAACTTCTTTGCAGCATCCATAAGTTCTTCCTGTGGATATACTGCATTTACAAGACCGATTCTGTAAGCTTCGTCAGCCTTAATATTTCTTGCTGTATAAATCATCTGCTTAGCCATTCCAGGTCCAACGATTCTTGCAAGTCTCTGTGTTCCACCGAAACCTGGTGTAATTCCAAGACCTACTTCAGGCTGTCCGAAAATAGCGTTTTCTGAACAAATTCTAATATCACAACTCATTGAGATTTCGCATCCGCCACCTAAAGCGAATCCGTTAACTGCTGCGATTACTGGAATTTCTAATGTTTCAAGCTTTCTGAAAACATCATTACCTTTCTTACCAAAAGCTTCACCTTCTGATTTTGTAAGTGTTGACATTTCTCCAATATCAGCGCCTGCAACAAAAGATTTGTCTCCGGCACCTGTTAAAATAAGCGCTCTAGTTTCATTAACATCAATTGCATCAATTGCTTCGTTTAATTCATCAAGAACCTGGCTGTTTAATGCATTAAGAGCCTTTGGACGATTGATTGTAAGAATTCCAACGAATCCTTCCTGTTCATATGTAATGAATTCCATTGTTTTTTCTCCTTAATAAAAATAACTTTTTAAGTATTGAAACTTAATTATAAAAAGGTGTTTATTAACACCATAAAAGCTGGCAGTTTCACTACCAGCCCTGGTTATATTTAAAATTAGTCACGTTCAACGATTGTAGTACATCCCATTCCGCCACCGATACATAAAGTAGCAAGACCCTTCTTAGCGTCTCTCTTCTGCATTTCGTGAAGTAATGTTACAAGAATACGACAACCTGATGCACCTACTGGATGACCAAGAGCAATAGCACCACCGTTTACGTTTACTTTGCTCATATCGAACTTTAAGTCTCTAGCTACTGCTACTGACTGAGCTGCGAAAGCTTCGTTAGCTTCGATTAAGTCCATATCATCAATTGTCATATTAGCTTTTGCTAATGCTTTCTTAGTTGAAGCTACAGGTCCAACACCCATAATTGATGGATCAACACCACCAAGTGCTCCTGTTACGAATGTAGCCATTGGCTTAACACCTAATTCTTTAGCTTTTTCTTCGCTCATAACTACAACTGCTGCTGCACCATCATTGATACCTGAAGCATTACCTGCTGTAACAACACCATCAGGCTTACCTGAACAACATCTTAACTTGCTAAGTGATTCAGCTGTTGTTCCAGCTCTTGGGCCTTCATCTGTATCTACGATAACTGTCTGTTTTCTCTGTTTTACTTCTACAGGAACGATTTCATCTTTGAACTTACCTTCAGCCATAGCCTTTTCACATTTCTGCTGTGAGTTAGCTGAGAAAGCATCTAATTCTTCTCTTGTAATTCCCCACTGTTCAGCTACGTTTTCAGCTGTAATCATCATGTGGTAGTGATTGAATGCATCTGTTAATGCATCGTTAACCATTGTATCAACAAGTGTACCATTGTTCATTCTGTAACCGAATCTAGCCTGTGGTAAAGCATATGGAGCCATTGACATGTTTTCCATACCACCTGCAACAACGATATCAGCATCTCCTGCCTGAATCATCTGTGCAGCCATGTTTACACAGTTAAGACCTGAACCACATACAACGTTAACTGTAACTGCTGGTGTTTCAATTGGAAGTCCTGCCTTAAGTGCTGCCTGACGTGCTACGTTCTGTCCAAGTCCTGCCTGGATAACACATCCCATATATACGTGATCAACCTGATCAGCTGGAACACCTGCTCTGTTAAGAGCTTCCTTAATAACAATAGATCCTAAAACTGGTGCTGGAGTTGTGCTTAATGCTCCACCCATTTTTCCAATAGCTGTACGGCATGCGCCTGCGATAACTACTTTCTTTGACATAATATAAATCCTCCGTGATTTTTTTGATATGTTAACAGGTTTTATGTATAATTTCACCTGCTTGCTCACATACTCTCATAATACCATTTTTACTATTTCACCGCAAGAAAAAACAGATGACTTTTCTGTTACAATTTTGTAAAATTCCCACTTCTAGTAATAATATTATTAAGATTGTTATAATTTTAACAAATTATAATATCTTTGTCTAGTACAATATAAAAAAAAAATGGCGAAAACCGCCATTTTTTTTATTTTATTAGTTATTTCATTACTTTTACTTAATTTTATACTTGCGTATAACCTGAAAAATCATTCTGATTAAAATTCTGGTTGTTATCCTGATTATATGTTGAATTATGTCTTTCTGCTCTAATCTGACATAATTTTACATAAAGTTCAACGTTAGTTAACTGAACATAAGGATTAACAAAGAATACTCCAGGTAAACCAAGTGCTAATGCACCTACAAAATTCCAAAGTATGAATGATAAGTCCAGTACAAATGCATTAAACTTATTTCCATCCATTAATTCCTTGCTTATTGCAAAAGCTTCCTGTTTTGACATATTAGGATTCTCGGCCAACAAATATGGAATCATACTATATTCATACGCCTTGATAATTCCCGGTATTATAAACAACAGACTCCAAAGTGTTGTGTACAAACCCTTGCAAAACATAATCTTAGCAGTGTTAAAATATCCATTTCTAAATGAATTTAACAATTCTCCCATTGGTGGAT
Organism: Eubacterium ventriosum; assembly: GCF_025150745.1. Taxonomy (NCBI): domain Bacteria; kingdom Bacillati; phylum Bacillota; class Clostridia; order Eubacteriales; family Eubacteriaceae; genus Eubacterium; species Eubacterium ventriosum. The sequence goes on along the minus strand of NZ_CP102282.1, from coordinate 1,527,956 downwards.
TAGATGTTCTGTTTAAAATATACCATCTGTAACATCCAACCTGTAAAGGTGCTAGTAAGAAAATGGAAATTAAAAGACCAACAACTATTCCTACTGCTACAGCAATTCCCAACATTGCCCATACTGATCCGGGTATATTCTTCAGTCGGTCATAAATTCTAAGATATGTCTGATATTCTGAACCATACAATGAACTGTTTCCAATGTTCAATATTTCATCATTTGACCATTCATCATAACTTGAAACACCGGAAAAATCCTGATCAATTGACCAATCTGTTGACTGATTATTTGAAATTCTTCTTGTTATTGTGTTTGTTGCACCACCAAGAATAATTGTCAAAATAAGTGTTACTAAAACTGCCTTCCAATAGTTCCCGAAAAAAATCTTTTTAGCATTTGCTTTTAAATCTGCTCTATTCCACATACTCTATCCTATCTTTAATTATTTAATTTCGTAAATCCATCCTTCAGGAGCTTCAATTCTACCCATCTGAATTCCTGTTAATGTATCGTAAAGTTTCTTTGTTATAGGTCCCATTTCTTCCATTCCACTTGGGAAGCAAATTTCTTTGCCATGGTCATTAATCTTTCCTACTGGTGAGATTACTGCTGCTGTACCGCAAAGGCCACATTCTGCGAAATCTTTAACTTCATCAAAGTAAACTTCTCTTTCTTCAACTTTAAGTCCTAAATAATGTTCTGCAACATACATTAATGAACGTCTTGTAATTGATGGAAGAATACTGTTTGACTTAGGTGTAACTACTGTATTATCTTTTGTAACAAAAATAAAGTTAGCTCCACCTGTTTCTTCTACCTTAGTTCTTGTTGCTGCATCTAAGTACATATTTTCATCAAAACCTTCTGCGTGAGCTGTAACGATTGCATGTAAACTCATTGCATAGTTAAGACCTGCTTTAATATGACCTGTTCCGTGAGGTGCTGCTCTATCAAAATCACTTACCTTAATTGTGATAGGCTTAGCGCCACCCTTAAAGTAAGGTCCTACAGGCGTTGTAAATACTCTAAACTGATATTCTTCAGCCGGCTTTACACCTATAACTGATGAACTACCAAACATGTAAGGTCTAATATATAATGTAGCACCTGAACCATATGGTGGTACATAAGCTAAGTTAGCTTTTACTGTTTCTTCAATTGCTTTTACAAATCTATCCTGAGGGAAGACCGGCATTTCAAGTCTCTTAGCTGAATCTTCCATTCTCTTTGCATTTAAGTCAGGTCTGAACACTACTACACGTCCATCTTCTGTTGTGTAAGCTTTCATTCCTTCAAAACATGTCTGTGCATACTGTAATACACCTGCACATTCACTGATAACAACTGTTGCATCGTCAGTTAACTGACCGTCATCCCATTTACCATCTTTAAAGTTAGACACAAATCTCTTATCTGTCTGAACATAACCAAAACCTATATTGGCCCAATCAATATTTTTCTTGTCCATAATTCTATCCTCCGTGTGATATTTTTTTAGCCAGCATATCGAATAATAGGCTTTTCGTCCTTCACTCGGTCGCTTTCTCTAATATACTACTATTCTTCCAGCTTCGCAAGTACTCCGCTGTCATTAAGAACCTTAAGTGCATTTTTATATTCGCTGTAAATATTTACACTTATCTCTGTTCCATTTCTATAATTATAGTTTTCTCCACTATCAGTATAGTTAAGATCTATACTATAATCATATTCGTCTTTTTTTATCTTTTTCACATTATTAAGGTCTTTAATAAGTGCCACTACCAGTTTTTTGTTTAAATCTTTATCTGTACTGCTATATCCGCCGTTTTGCATATCCTGAATATAACAACTTGACAAATATTTAACCGGTATCTTTGTAATCATAGTCAAATCATTTGCTACCAAATCCTTAACATTCTCATCCTGACTAACCGGCACTTCACCTCTTCTATACTGTCTTGTGATTATTTTTCCGCTTTTAAGCTTATATTTGATAATTATCCCCGTAGAACTAATTGTATTCTCATATTCATCTTCATCCGAAACAGAACCATAATCATCATCAGACTGTCGTGTCAGTGCATAAAAACCATGGTGTTTTTTAGCCTTGCACTTGTTAATAATTTCTTTATGCAATTCAAGAGTCTTCTTGATTCTTTTCGCGTCGCCTTGATATGAATTAACAATATCTTTGCCGTTAATAATAAAATAGTCTCTGTCTGCTTCCTTTACAATAACGCTCTCAACTTCTGACTCTTTAGGAATTGTAGTGTCATATCCAAGACCTCCGGTTGCAATAATCACTATAAAAATCCCTGTTGTAACAAAAACAACCAGACTTTCCACTAAGCTACTTTTAAACATTGACAATCCTCTGTGAAATGCCAAATGAAGTAAAATATTAGAAGTAAATATTCCAATAATAATTCCAACAACAAGCCAAATATAAGATGCCAAAACACTGCTGTAAATATTTCCAAGCTGTGACATTATAAAGCCAATGGCAAGTCCACATGTAAAGCATGTTAAAAACTTTATAATTATTTCAACAATTGCGAATGCAAATCCGTTCTGAGCTGTTTCAGCTTTTCTCTTTTTGCACAAATGATAGCAAACGATTGTGACAACTATTATAAATCCAATCCACCATATTGTATGTAATGCCAAACCGTCTCCAAAAGCAGATGTAAAGAATGCCATAATTGGACAAAGTAACGTATAAAGTGATGACGGCAGGTCTTTTTGTCCAACTCCCGGTAAAATTTCTCCTGGATAATAGCTACATAAAAATACGGCTATAGGATAGCACACGTTAATTGCCCCATAACAAATTATAACATCAATAGTTGTTCCACAACAAAGAGAGATGATTGCTATAAAACATATGTTGCCAATTAATACTAAGCACAATAAACCTATTGTTGAAGCTCCATCTATAAAGGCTTTATGTGCAAATGATAAAATCATACCTATTAAACCAATAACTATAACAGGTATCAATGTTGAAAATATAACTGAGGCAAACCTTGAAAAAAACAATGTTCTTCTGCTTACCGGAAAGCTGCCAAATAAGTCAACACATCTCTTATTATGCATGTACGAAAATGCAATTAAGGATATTACAATTGAATATCCTATTGCAATTGCCGCAAACAAAGTGGACGGTATAAGCACTCCATAAGTCTGCATTCTGTCTACATAATAATTATACTTCCCATCTGCAGATATGCTGGTAATCATTATAAATATTTCTGCCAAAGGATAGGCTAGAAATAACAAAATCCAATATGCTATGGAAACTGAAAGATATTTTCTATTAGTCCATTTAAATAATGCTATTGCCTTAGATTTATTACTTAAGCTATTATTTTCCATATCCTGCGCCCTCCATTTCATTAATAAATACTTCCTCTAATGTGGAAGGCATAGTTTCTATAAACACAGGGTTTAATGAATTAAGTTTTTCCATAATTTCGTCTATATCTCCTCGTGCCATTACGCTAAAGTAGTTTCCAACCTGACTTATAATCTGAACATTCATTTCTGTAAGTGTTTTTACACTTGGACTATTCTTAAAAGCCATCTGAATTTTATGTATTTTATTTTTAAGGCTATCTGTTTCCTCATTAGTCAAAAGTGAACCATCATGCAACATTACAATTCGGTCACATATGTCATCAATCTCTCTTAAATTATGAGATGCAATAATACATGTCATATTTCTGTCTGTCACATCTTGAATAATAAGTGTCTTAAGCGTTTTTCTTATAAGTGGATCCAAACCGTCAAAAATTTCATCTAAGAACAAATATTTAGGTTTTGCTGCAAAAGCAAGAATAAGTGATGCCTGTCGCTGCATTCCTTTACTCATATTTATAATTTTCTTTTTTCTTTCAATTGGAAACATTTCACATAATTCTTCAAATCTCTGCTGGTCCCATGTGGAATAAATATTTTTCAATAATTTCCCCATATTCTCAACTGTGCTGTCGTTAAAGAAAAACGGATAATCCGCAATATAATAACAACGCTCTTTTATTTTATGATTATCGAATGCAGGCTCTCCATCTATTATAACCTGACCCTCATCTGGTTCATAAACACCTGATAACGTCCTTAATAACGTACTCTTTCCACTTCCATTACTACCTGCCAATCCAAAAATTGTGCCTTCGCTAATAGAACAATTCATTCTATTTAGGGCTACATTTGAATCAAATTTTTTAGTCAAATTCTTAATTTCTATCATTCTGTGTCTACTCCCTCTATTATCTGTTCTATCATATTCACTATTTCTTCTTTTGTGACACCTTTTTTATACGCTTTCTTCAAGGCACTTTTCAGTTCCTGCCTTGCGGCAATTTTTTCAGCCTCATCCTGACACAACTTATCTGATACAAAACTTCCACGTCCAACTGTAGAATATATATACCCATCAGCTTCAAGCATCTTATATGCTTTCGACACTGTGTTAGGATTAATTCCAAGCTCTGTCGCCAAAACACGCACAGGTGGTAATTTGGTATTGCTTTTTAACACTCCAAGAGATGCCAGTCTTACAACATCATCGTAAAGTTGCTGATATACCGGCGTTCTTGATTGAAAATTAACAGTAAGCATATTCTTTCCCCTTCGCTATAATTGTACTACTACAACTAATACAATTATTATAGTATCTGCAACAGGAAAAAAAGTCAAGTGAATAAATACTAGAAATTAGGACGCGTACCTCAAAAAACGAAGTTTTTAAAATATCGGGGTACATCTACCACAAATTCAATCATATATTGTACAAAATCAGTTGGATTTTAGATGTGTGTTCCCCGCAAATATGACTTTTGAAATTTTGCACAAAAATAAGTAGTACTACCAATTGGTCATACTCCTTATTTATCGCAAATCGCCCATAAAAGTTTGATAGCTATATGTTTGTCTTCAAACTTTTATGAGCGATTTTTTAATTTCTTAATTCTTTGAAGTTCTACTGCAACCTTTCTAGCAATTCGATTATTGTGTCAACACTGTAGAAGTTGTCTTCATTTCTATCGTCATATGGAATATCGATGTCGAAGTGGTCTTCAAGTCTTGCTATTAACTCCATTAATTGTTTTGATTCTAAAAATTCTGCTATGCTCATGTCTTCATCGTCCGGGTCTAACAGTGGATTGATGTCGCATAAAATTTCTACTATATCATTTCTCATAACTAACTCCTCCTGAAATACTTATTTAGAAATTTAATACTATTCATACATAGGATAAAAATATAACTTTCATATCTGTTTTCTGTCAGGTTTGTTTTGTTTTATTTATATTATTTTTCATCTGACTTTATATCTGATTATTCTGCCAACTTTTATCCTTGTATCATATTTACCATATTATGACCTACTGTTCAATATCTTTACACCATCTTTCTAAAAAAACTTCTTCCGTAACAATTTCCACACCTAATTGTTTGGCTTTTTTGTTTTTAGAAGATGCTGACATTGCATCATTGTTTATAAGATAATTAGTCTTAGCTGAAACTGAGCCTGTAACCTTTCCGCCATGCTTTTCAATATACGACTTTAGTTCATTACGGTTAGCAAAATGTTCCACTGAACCTGTTATTACAAAAGTCAAACCATCCATGTTCTGAGGAGTTGTATTTTCTTCCGGTTCTGCAATATTTACTTCTTTAAGAAGATTATCAAGTTTTTTGATATTGTCTTCGTCTGCAAAATACTGACAGAACTTCTCTGCCATTATTTCACCTATACCATCTATTTCAATCAACTCTTCAACACTTGCATTTCTTATTTTTTCAATGTTATTGTTAAACGCCTTGCAAATAAGCTTGGCATTGGCTGAACCAATATTTGGAATACCCAAGCTATAAATCAACGCTGAAAGTTCAACATTTCTGGCTTTTTCCACTGAATCCATAAGATTATCATATGATTTCTGTCCAAATCCCGGTGTTGCAACTATTTCTTCATAATATCTGTCCAAATGGAAAATATCTGCAAATTCCTTAATGTAGCCCGCGTCAATAAACTTCTCCAAAGTTTCCTCTGATAATCCGTCAATGTTCATTCCGTTTCTTGACACAAACAAAGTAAATAACTTAACGTGTTTAGCCGGACACTGGCTGTTAGGGCAATAAAGTGTCTTTATTCCATTCTCTGCCTTCACTTCAGTTGCATGACCACATACAGGGCATTCCTTAGGCAAATCATCTATTCCGCTCTTTGTTAGATTCTCTGAAATCTGTGGAATAATCATATTAGCCTTGTAAACTTTAATTCTGTCACCGGAGCCAAGTTCTAATTCTTCCATAATACTAATATTATGCACACTTGCCCTGCTTACTGTTGTTCCTTCAAGTTCAACCGGTTCAAAAACTGCTACAGGATTAATAAGTCCTGTTCGACTTGGACTCCATTCAATATATTTAAGCGTAGTTTCTGCCTGTTCATCTTCCCATTTAAAAGCAATTCCGTTTCGCGGAAACTTGGCTGTAGTTCCAAGTGACAAACCATATTCAATATCATCAAACATAAGAACCAATCCGTCAGAAGGATAATCGTAAGTCTGAATTTTTCCAGCAAAATATTTTACTGCATCCTCCATTGAATTTCTTGTTACAACCCTGTACTCAACAACTTGAAATCCCTGACTTTCCATCCATTTGTACTGCTGCTCAATTGAATTGTCAAAGTCCACATCATCTGCATTAATAAGTGCAAACGCTACAAAATTAACATTTCGCTCTGCCGTAACCTGACTATTTAACTGGCGCACTGAACCTGAGCACAAATTTCTAGGATTCTTATACTTAGAATCTGCATCTTCAATCTCTCTGTTAATCTGTTCAAAGTCAGAATATTTAATTATTGCTTCCCCTCTAAGAGTAAGTCTGCCCTTATAAGGTATTGAAATCGGTATATTCTTAAATGTTTTTGCATTGTTTGTTATTACTTCTCCAACCAATCCGTTGCCACGTGTTACAGCCTTTACAAGTTCTCCATTTTCATAAGTAAGAACAACTGTCAAGCCGTCCATTTTCCAAGACAGAAGACACTTTCTGTCTCCTGCAAAATCTGCCAATGCTCCAACTTCTTTAGTCTTATCAAGGGAAAGCATAGGGCTGTTGTGTTGCTCCTTTGGCAACTGACTGACAACCTGATAACCTACGTTAACTGTAGGGCTGTTAGACAACACCATACCTGTTTCTTTCTCTAAGCCAACCAATTCATCATACAACTTATCATATTCAAAGTTAGTCATTATCTCATTGGCTTCCTGATAATATGCCTTGTTAGCTTTATTCAATAATTCTACAAGATCTTTAATTCTTTCTGACTTATCCATTATATCCACCTAACCTAAAATTAATTTTCTATAATTTTATTCTTTAATCTTTTTGAACCTTTGTTAAAATCAATTAAAATTTCTCATTAATTCTTTTAATTCACTGTCGGTAACCTTTCTATATTGTCCCACAGGAAGATTACCCAATTCAATGTTCATTATTCTTATTCTTTTCAACTTCTGAACATTATATCCAAGCTCTCCGCACATTCTTCTAATCTGTCTATTTAACCCTTGAGTTAAAACAATATTAAAAACATGCTTCTTCACCTTAGTTACCTTACACGGTCTTGTTACCTGATCAAGAATTCGTACACCTGTTGACATTTTCTTAATAAAATCGTCTGTTACCGGCTTATCAACTGTAACAACATACTCTTTCTCGTGATAATTTGAGCCTTTCAATATGTTATTAACAATTGAACCGTCGTTAGTCAAAAGTATTAACCCCTGAGAGTTCTTATCCAACCTTCCAATAGGATAAACTCTCTTATCAAAATTAATAAAATCCACTATATTGTCCGGGTTATTTAAATCTGTGGTACATTCAATTCCAACAGGTTTATTTAGTGCTATAAGAATCTGTTCTTCTTCTCTTGAAATATTCTTACCTTTAACCATTATACTATCATTGATGGTCACTTTTTGTCCCATCACTGCAGTTTTTCCGTTAACTTTTACAACGCCCTGCTCCACAAGTCTGTCTGCTTCCCTTCTGGAACAATATCCTGCATCACTTAAAAATTTATTCAATCTAATCTGTTCGTCCGCTGACTTTTTTTCTTTTAATCTAATATTTTGTTCCATTTTTACACCAATTCAATATTTTATAATGTTCATTTTTAATTGATTGTTTTCAAACATATTAAGTAGTTAAACAATTTTTATACTTTATATGTTTTTATTTTGCCGCAATAACAAGCAGGCTTCCACTTTCCACTGAAATTCTGACTTTTTTACCGATAAAAGAATTACTTACGGCTGTAGGATTGTCCATTGTCAAAGTTACATTCTCTGCCTGATATTTTCCACCTTTTATTGTAACACCTTTAGCGTCTCCTCCAAAAGCAAAAACAGACAAATCTGCTCCGTCTTTTCCTTTTATTTCCAGTGTATCATTTGTAATCATAAAATAAACGTGATTTTTGTCTGTCATTTTGATTTTCACATTTTGCTTAGATGCCCAAAGCATTGTCTGAAAATTTGCCACCGTATGATCTATTCGTCCACCTGTGCCACCAAAAATCTCTATTTCATTGTAACCTGATTCTACGGCTCTTTCCACTGATAGCATCATGTCTGTGTCATCTTTTTCGACCTTGTGAACCTCTATGTTTTTTCCATCGGGCACGTAGCCTAAAGAATCAAAATCACCTAAAATAAAATCCGGCTGTATTCCCAACTTTTCAAGAGTAGCAAGTCCACCGTCTGCCGCTATAACATATTCATCTTTTTCTTTAGAAAAGTTGGTGCCGGAATTATCTCCGGCACCAACTATATAACATTTCTTATTCAACTATTAATCTCCTTAAGACCTTGGTCTTATTTAATTCTTGCCTCAGCTGTTGTTGTAGGTGCTTCTGTAGGCTTAGCTGTTGTGGCCTTCTGAATAACTGCAGGCTTAGTTGTGGCAGCCTGTTTAGTTGCCTGTGTTGTCTTCTGTTCCGGCTTAGCAGTTGCCGGCTGTGTAGTTGCCTGAGTAGCTTTCTGAGCTGCTGTAGTTGTTTCCTCTTTTTTTCCTGTGAGAGCATCAAGGAACTTCTTTAAGTTAGCATCTGACTTTTCAGCCTCCAAAAGTTCTTTCTGAACATCTGAAATTAATTTCTGAACGTCAGCATCTTTTGAAACCTTTGAAATATAATCTTTTATTTCATCACTCCACTTATTATGAATGTAAACATTTCCTGTTTTTGCATCTCTAATTACATAATATGTTGTAAGGCTTGGTACTTTAGTTGAAATGTTCTTGTATTCTGTCTGGTAGTATGCGTAAACAACATAAGTGTTGTCATAAGGACCATTCTTTGTATAACATTCAACTTCTGAATAGCTTGTAATGTACTTCTTCTGTGCTATATCACTTTCGCTAAGGTCTCCAATATTGTCAACGTATCTTGCAAGAATATCTAATCTCTTCTGTGAATCTTCAACTAAATATGCGTTAAGATAATTGTTTACAACGTCAGTAATTTCATCATATTTGTCATCTTCAAGTGGATTCTCCACATTGCTCTTCTTACTAGCTGATGAAGACTTGCCGGCAAGCTTGCTAATTGCAAAAACTGCTCCCACTACAACTACAACTGCCAAAACAATGGCAATGATAATGTCAAATCTTATCTGTTTTCTTTTCTTTTTTTTCTTTTTATTTTTTTTGTCTTTATTAGATGGCTCTTTAGGCTCCACGTGATACGCTGCCGCTTCTTCAAGCATCTGGTCTATTTCTGAACTTGTTAACTTCTTCTCTTCAGTTTCCACTTTAATTCTCCTTACCCTATATTTAATCTTTTCTTTTTGTACTCAAAAATAATTCCCCATTAGTTTATCAAATATCATTTATAAATTCAACTTTAGTTTTTAGCCAACTATAAACTTGCAATAAACTAACTGACATTTTCAATGATATTTACTATGATATATTTTAAATTTAATTGCACTGACATTGTTCTACATATCTTCTTATTGATACCTTAGTCCATTTAATGTATAATTAAGAAGTTGTACCTGTAGTATAATGGATAGAACGTCGTCCTCCGGAGACGAAAATGCGGGTTCGATTCCCGCCAGGTGCGTACTTGTCATAAGGAGGGACTAGGCGTAGTTGGGAGGATTCCTTAATAAGTGTCAATTACGTGTGGCACAACCTTTTCATTCCACGATACGTAATTAAACATAATGCAAAAAAGCTGCACTCCAACAACCATTGTGTGTTGCCAAAGCCACAGCTTTTTCATTTTCGAAGTTGTTTTCTAATAAGCTTAGATGTTAAGACACATAAATCTTGACTACACGAATATTCGCATATTATTAAGCTTACACTCCACTTTTATACTTATATCCGAGTGTGTTCCAATGTCTTCCACATCTGCATAACCACAGATTCAATAAGCCATTTTTCAACATAATCCTAGTATATTATCTCTTCCAGTTCTCTCTTATATTGATAAACATGGTTAGACAATACATCTATGGAATCAACTTCTCTTTCATTTACTTCTTCCACCATCAGATTCATTTCTTCCACAGACATCTGTTCTCCCAGAATTAATATCACTTCGTGGACTGAACTTGGAATAATGTAGAAATCACTGTTGTGTTCTCTTGCAAATTCCTTTAAAACTCCCGGATATGTAATGCATGCAGCGCCGAAGTTACGTGATGTATTAGTCAGCACATACATATCCATTTCTGCCTGTGCTCGCATTTTATCAACTTCTTCTTTTATCATTTGGCGAACATTATCAATACTAAATTCACCATAACTGATTTCTTCTGAAATTAATCCGTCCTCGTCATCATCTTCTGATGTAACCTGCCCCAAAACGATTTCAGATATAATATCTTCCATCTTCTTAATTTCAGGCGGGTATTCCTTCCAAGTATTCTTTATTGCCGTTCTTCTTAACTCCTCCTTACTAATCCCCCACTTTTCAACATAAGCATTCTGAATTGCTATTGTCCCCTGCTCCTTCTCATTGCCCATAATCGAAACGAAAAACACAATTGCCATATCCAAAAATTTAAAATGTGGCATTGTTTTTAACGCCTGTCTGTTCATTTCGTAATTAACAAGCTTATAATAGATTTTGTCCTTTACTTTCGAAAAATCAGAAAACTGATTCACATCAAAAGTAAATCTTTTTGTACCTTCAGAATAAATCATAAAGATTTCTCTGCCTATGTTTTCGATACTTCTTCCTTTCTTATAATCCAAATAATAATCTCTCAGGTAAATTGTCGGTGTAGCCAACTGTCCCTCTTTAAAAATGCTTATAGTCTTTCTTCGAACATTGTTATTCTTAGTAACCGTTCTTACAACTGTTCTCACGTCATCAAAAGACTCTCTTGCTATATTTTCTACTTCCCACTTTACCTGTTCTATAAACTGTTCGTATGTCATGAATGTATCCCCCTGACATTATGCGACATTATAGAATATGTAGTCGATGTATTCATTATAAAATTCCACTATATGTTTTTCAAGTGTCAAATTGTTTGTATAACTAATATTTATTGTTTGTAGATATAGTAAGGTATAAAAAACTCAACTCCTCATTTTTTAGGTTACACTAGAAACAGAAATTTATAACTCAGATTATACTTAAAGCAGAAACTTTTCGCTCAGATTACACTCATAGCAGAAACTTATAACATAAACAAAAAAAGAAAAAGTGCCGCACCAAACGACACTTAATCCTTTAACTCTTATCTATTTCTAATGGCCTCAATTGGTTTCTTTGATGCAATTTTGTAAACCGGTATGAAACTTGCCACTGCCGCAACTCCAATACTAATTACAAGTAAAAGTAGTATCTGTCTTGGTCCAAAATTAAGTATTGTAATAAGTATTCCTGCTTTTTTTCTAAACATACCGTTGATTATTGCTGTTGCCACACCTGTTCCAATTGTTGAAAGAACAAAGTTAATCATTGCAATAATAAAACTTTCTAAGAAGAAAATTCTAAATACATCATTGCTTCTTGCGCCGATTGCTCTAAGAATTCCGATTTCCTGCTTCTTATATGAAATACTTGTTGCAATAAAGTTAGATAACATAATCATTGCAAATACTGCAAAACCAATACCAATGTATAAGAATACCTTTGACATTACTTTCAAAACTTCATTAACTGTGTCCAGTTCAAAAGTTACTGAGTTTTCAATCTGATATTTCATATTGCCCTGTTCTGTGTAGCAATATTTTACAAGTTTTTCAATATCTGCCTTGTTTGTTGGCATTGTTGCAACTGCATATGAATATTCGCCCTTGCCTTCAGTCCATTTTAAATTATAAAGGCTGTCAGGAAGTACATAAAGGTCTGAATATTTATCTGCTTTTCCATCTGCATTTAGTACACCAACTACCTTAACTCCATTAATTGATTTATCTTCATCATTAATATAATAATCCAATGTGTACTGGCTGTCTTTCAAAATCTTCAACGCTTCTTTTTTACTGTAAGAATAGCCTTCTTCATCATTTTTTGATAATGCATTGATATCTATGATAATCTCATTATCAGCAAGTTTAGTCTTTTCACCATCGACCCATGTTACATCTTTTGTATCAATTTCACTTAATGACGCAATTCTTGAAGAATCAATATATGTATCATCACTTGACACGTACATATAGTTATTAATTAACTGTACATAATTAGGATATTCTTCCTTGATGCTGTTAAGCATTTCTTCGCTTACAAAGATATCACAAGCCAAACTGTATTCCTGAATGTGGCTTAATTCTTGACTTAAAGCAAAATCAGTCAAATTCTGCGCTGATGATTTGCCCTTGCTATCTTCTGAAATAGACTTATATCTATCCATATCAACCTTTGTATCAACAATACCTACTATGGTAAATTCTTTCTTGTCTATTTTAAGTTTCTTGCCAACTAAGTCATTATAATATTTTATTTCAGACTTTGTACCATCTTCTGAAATATATCCTGCCTTTGCATATGTTTCATAAACATAAGAACTAATTGCTATTTCATTGTTGTCTTTTGGCAATTTTCCTGCAACAATCTTGTAACCCATTTCCTTGATTTTTGCTTCTGTCAAATTAGCATAGCCTGAAAAATCTGTTGCATAATGGCACATATCACCATTCTTTGTTAATTCAACTTCCTTATTATAATTAGGTAAAACCATATCCTGATTTGTAACGACAACACCTGTAAAATCCAGTCCTGTATCTTTATTTAACTTTGTTATTTCGTCTTCTCTAATGCTGTTGCCGTAATCGTTCCAGTATGCGTTCATTCCTGAACCGATTTTTAATGACTTAATAACTGACGCATAAGTTATGTTCGTATCTTTAATTGAATTAGTGCATGTTTTAATGTGATTGTAGTTTCCAAAAGTATCTGCCAAAGCAAATAATGAAAATGCAACAAATGAAAGTAAAATTGTAACTACAAGTCTGATTTTCTTGTGTTTTAAACCACTTGCCCCTATTTTGAAAGCATTCTTCAAAGGTAATTTAGACTTAATAAGTTTAAAATCACCTTTCTTATGAACAATATCTTCCTCGTTAGTCTGCTGGAAACTTCCCCTGTCTGCTTTTTTAATTACAGCCTTTAAGTCTGTTCCAATACCGTCAATATACTGATTTATTCTTTCTCTATCTTCTTCTGTTAAATGGTATCCTGACTTAATAGTCATTGTGTCATTTTCAAAACTAATACCATTATTAAGTTCTTCACCCTGTTTTTCATACCCAACCTTACGAGTAACATCATCAATTACATTTCCATCTGCAAGTTCGATAATTCTGTCACCAAACTGCTCTGCAAATTCCCTATCATGTGACACTACTATTACAAGTTTGTCTTTCGACAAATTCTTAAGTGTTTCAAATACCTGTCTTCCCGTGTTAGAATCAAGTGCTCCTGTTGGCTCATCTGCCATAATTATTTCAGGCTGTTTTACAAGTGCTCTTGCAATTGCAACTCTCTGTTTCTGACCACCTGATAATTCATTAGGTTTTCTATCACCAAAGCCTTCCAAATCAACCTGTTTCAAAATACTGTTGATTTCTTCATCTGTAGCCTTCTTTCCCTGAAGCTCAATTGCCAAAGCAATATTAGCTCCTACTGAAAATTCTTCTAATACATTGTATTCCTGAAAAATAAATCCTACATATGTATTACGATATGAATCAAAATGACTCTGTTTAAAGTCTTTAGATGAAACTCCCTTAATAATAATTTCACCTTCATCATATTTATCAAGTCCACCTAAAAGGTTTAATAATGTAGATTTACCACTACCTGATTTTCCTAAAAGAAAAACCAAACCCTTTTCAGGGAACTTAATAGACACGTCATTTAAGGCTGTTACAGACACACCCTTTTTGGTCTTATAAACCTTTTTCAAATTTCTTGTCTCTAGCATAGTTTTCTCCCCTACTCTCTATTTTGTTTTCATTGTACTATTGCAACTAGTACAATTAATACAATTCAAGTTATATCATACGGATTGTATTAAGTCAACACATTTTTTTATCAACTTTGAGGTCAAAAAAAGAGACTGTACCATTTTAGTACAATCTCTTCTAATTTCATTCTTTATTTTTCTTTGCTTATTTTCACTATAAGCAACCACTCCAATATTACCAGAACCACAAAAGTTCCTAGTACTCATTGGCACCTGCGTTTTCGTTCTTAACGATTTTTACAATTCTACTTGTTCCAAGTCTGTCAGCGCCAAGCTCAATGAACTTTTCTGCGTCTTCTAATGAACTGATTCCACCTGCTGCCTTAATCTTTGTTCCGTTAGAAATATTGTCTGCAAAAATTTTTACAACATGGAATGTTGCTCCCTCTGTTGAGAAACCTGTTGAAGTCTTAATGAAATCTGCCTTTGACATTGATACTACATTAGTAACCTTAGCGATTTCTTCATCAGTTAATAAACAAGTTTCAACGATTACCTTAAGTAATCTGCCGTCACAAGCTTCTTTTATCTTGTTGATTTCGCAGAAAATGTCATCCCATCTTCCTTCTTTAGCCCATCCAATATTAATAACCATATCGATTTCCGCTGCGCCTTCTTTAACTGCCTGTGCTGCTTCTGCACATTTGATTTCTGTAGTATTGTATCCATTAGGGAAACCAATAACTGTACAGATTGCAATCTTGCCGTCCACATAATCAGCAGCCTGTTTTACAAATGATGGTGGAATACAAACTGATGCTGTTTCATATTTGATTCCGTCATCACAAATCTCCTTAATCTGCTCCCAAGTAGATTCAGGTTTTAATAATGTATGATCTACCTTGCTTAAAATTTCTTTAATTTCCATTATAATTCCTCCGTCTAAAAAATCTTTGATTCCCGTTCAAAAATTTAATTCCCGCTTTTTTAATTATAACAAAAATATCAATATTATCAATTAATATCACGTCTAATTTTAAACATGTTTCTGCACCGGCTTTAATAATCACTTTGTAATTTTAACTGTTTTCTTTGAACTATACACTCCATAAACTTTCGTTCCAGATACTTTTTTATAAGCTCTCATTCTGAAATAATATTTCTTTTTATTTTTAAGTTTTGTAATTGTTTTTGTTTTCAAAGAAGACTTGGCTGTTGTTGTCTTTGCCTTCTTAAAAGACTTATTTATGCCATACTGGATTTCGTAACCGGATATTCCCGATACCTTTTTCCAACCCAATTTGACTTTTTTGCCTTTAATGTTGGTTGCCTTTGTAAGACTTACTTTCTTTGGAACTATTTTAAATATTTTTGTAATCGTGCCACTATAATTGCCTTTAAAAACAATCTTTACAGTGCCATTTCCAACCTTTTTGTTAGATGAATATATTATATTATAATTCTGAGTTGAAATTACCTGCCCGTTGCTGTCTTTTACTGTAACTGTAGGTTTAAAGGCTTTTCCTGTATATTCATATTTTGTTTTTGAAATTGTTATCTGATTAATTTTTGCTATGTCTATTGTTTTAATGTGACCACAGGTTTTACATTTATATGTAGCTTTTCCATTTATTGTGGTTGTTGATTTTGACACTAATTGACAAAATTCATACTGATGTCCTGTAATACTGCAAGGTCTTGAAAGCAAAATATTAACATCCATTCCACTTCCCACGCCATCTACTATGCCTGACTCAGTATATTGCCAAATATCATATTCTTTGTTGTACTCACTTGTGTTATTATATCTTGCAACCCATTTTCCCCAATTATCAAATCTTGAATCAGTAAGTCTATTGGTCCACCAATAATAGTTAGAATAAACACCAGCCTTATAGCCGGCATTTTTTACAATATTGCAAAAAATTTCAGCCATATCCCCATACTGCTTAGTAGTCATTTCAACCTGAGATTTGTCCTCTATATCGTAATAAACAGGCATTGTAGGTTTAGCTCCGGCTTCTTCAATCATTCTAAGAACGTGTTCTGCCTCACTTCTAGCCATATCTTCTAAAGTCTTTTCTTTGTCATTGCCAACTGCATATGAATACAAATAAACTCCATATTGAATACCATTGTCCTCACAACCTTTTACATTCTGCACAAACTTTATGTCATCCTGATTTCTTTCATCATTTCCATATCCACATCTAAGCAAAGCAAAACTAATCCCTGCCGCCTTAACCTTTGCCCAATCAATGTCACCGTTGTGATAACTTACATCAATACCTTTAGCTATTGCACCTTTTATTTCATTGCCATTTCCATCATAAAAAATTCCATTGGCTGATGACCATGGTGTAGCACCGCTTACCTGAACAGAAAAAGTGCAAATGCAAAGCCCTATAACTACTGCTTTTTTAACAATATTCCTAAATTGACTCATTTTTCACCTCCGTGCTTCTAACACACTATTTTCCCAATTTCTACATATTTTTTTAGAATCATACTAACATAATTATTTGTAGCTAATTATAACACAAAAAAATCCCCATACCAACACTAAGTCGATATGGGGATTTCTTTATTTTGTTAAGATGTTATCCTTCAATAGCAATGAACTTTTCTTTTTCTTCGATTGGTTCTTTGTTCTTAGGTATTTCGAAGGTTAAAATACCATTCTCATACTTTGGATGAACCTGTTCTGCTGTAACATGTTCACCAACATAAAAGCTTCTGCTCATACTTCCTGCATAACGTTCACGTCTTACATACTTACCTTCCTTGTCCTTCTCATCCTTATCAAGACCTTTGGCTGCATTAATTGTTAATGTACCATTTTCAAGTTTAATCTTGATTTCGTCCTTCTTAAATCCCGGAAGATCAACTGCAACCTGATATCCGTCATCAGTTTCCTTAACATCGGTTTTCATTAGGTTCTTTGCATGTTTTCCATACAATTCCTTGTCTACATCAGGTAATGTAGGGAATGAAAAATCGTCCATAAAATCATCAAATAAGTTTTCTCCAAAAATACTAGGCATCATCATAAGTCATATCTCCTTTCGTCTAATAGATATAAATTTTGTAATTGCACTATCGGAGAAATCCGAGGTGTTGATTATCTGAACTAACGAATTTGATATAGATTTTAAAGCTTGAATCTTTAATTATTTCTTTAAATCTTTATCTCTTCCTTCGTTCTGACTATGTTATAGTCCTTTTTGTTAGCGCTGTCAAGAGGTGAGTGCTAATTTTTTTAATTTTTTTTTTTATTTCACACTCATTTGTTTCTAATTTTTATGTATGGTATACTTATGGTGTTTTGAATTAAGTAGCAATTAATATCTCGATGTTAATTGCAAAAATTTTTATTAAATATTTTAATGGACTTTTTATTTCGGAGGTTTTATGAAACATTCTAATTTTGATAAAACGCTTACTTTGTTTTTGACCTTTCTAAAAATCGGTGCCTTTACCTTTGGCGGTGGTTACGCTATGGTGGCCCTTTTGGAAAGTGAGTTTATATATAAGAAGAAATGGATTGAAAAAGATGATTTTCTCAATATGATTGCAATTGCTGAATCCACGCCCGGTCCTATGGCAGTTAACAGCGCCACCTATATTGGATATCATGTTGCAGGATTTTACGGAGCTACTGCTGCAACCCTTGCAGTATGCATTCCTTCTTTTATTATTATTTATTTTATTTCGTTATTTTTCAACGAATTTTTAAGCTTACACTACGTTGCCTGCGCTTTTAAGGGTATTCAGGTTTGCGTGGTTTATTTAATACTTACTGCAGGCATTCGAATGTTGAAGAATTTGGAGAAAAATCTGTTTAATACTTTGATTATTTTAATTGTTGCAATTATTATGATCGTTTTTTCAATTACGGCAACTTCTTTTTCATCAATTTATTATATTTTGATTTGTGGTGTAATTGGCGTGATAGTATATTTCTTTAAGAAAAATATTCAAAAGTAATTGTTCAGTATATTTTCAAAATAATTTTTAGTTTCATAAATATTTTTATAAATATTTTTTAACTATTTAAAACAATTCTTTTACTTAACAGGAGTTTGATATGATTTATTTAAAGCTTTTTATCAATTTTCTTATAATAGGAACATTATCTTTCGGAGGTGGTTACGGAATGATTTCTTTAATGAGGGAAATCGTGTTATCCAACCATTGGCTTTCTGAGGATATGTTTATGAGTTTTGTTGCAGTTGCCGAGTCAACTCCGGGACCTCTTGCCGTTAATCTTGCAACTTTTGTTGGCTCCTCTCAGGGCGGTTTCCTTGGAGCTTTTTTTGCAACTCTTGGTGTGGTTCTGCCTGCTTTTGTTATTATTCTTTTAATTGCGGCAGTTCTAAAAAATCTAATGAAATATTCCGGTACAAAAGCTTTTCTGTCCGGCGTACGACCTTGTGTTGTTGCAATGATTCTTGCAACTGCTGTAATAATGGGACTTTCAACTTTGTTTAATTTCGAAAGTTTAGGTCATGGTTTTTCAATTAATTACAGCTTTGTTTTGATATTTGTGATTTTGATAGCTGTTCACTTTTTAAGCAAACATTTTTTCAAAAAAACTTTGACACCTATTTTAATGATTTTGTTTTCCGCTGTGCTTGGAATTGTTTTTTGCTAAATTAACTTATTAATTATTTTTATGTTTTTATCTTAATTGCTTATTTTTCCTTTAAATACTCATTGACTTTGCAATCTCACAACGTTACAATTTTTTTGTAAAAAATATACTTAAAGGAAAAAAATTATGAAAGCAAATTTTAAAAATTTTTTATTGCTTACAGCCAGTACTTTGATTATGGCTGTTGGTATTTACTTCTTTAAATTCGCCAACAACTTTACTTTTGGTGGTATTACAGGTTTTGCAGTTTTGGTTGCAAAGTTCACTCCTCTTTCAGCCAGTGATTTTTCTTTTGTAGCCAACATTCTGTTACTTGTAGTGGGATGGATTATTCTTGGCAAAAGTTTTGCTGCAAAAACAGCTTACAGCACAATTCTTTTGTCTGTGACTCTGTCATTGTTTGAACGTGTTTATCCAATGAGCCATCCTTTAACTAATGAACCTTTGCTTGAGCTTATTTTTGCAATTCTTTTACCTGCACTTGGCTCAGCAATCCTTTTCAATATTGGTGCATCAAGTGGTGGTACGGATGTTATCGCAATGGTTCTTAAGAAATATACAAGTGTTGATATTGGTCGTGGACTTATGATTTCCGATGTTCTATTTACGCTTTGCGCCTTTTTCGTATTTGATGTAAAAACAGGACTTTACTCATTGCTTGGTTTGATTATGCGTTCTGCACTTATCGACAACTTTATTGAAAGTTTGAACCGCTCAAAATACTTTCATGTGGTTTGCTCCGATCCTAAGCCAATATGCAATTTTATTGAAAAAAACCTTGTCCGTGGAGCCACAATCGTAAACGCCAAAGGCTCATTTACCGGCGACAACAAATACATAATCCTTACAGTTTTAAGTCCGTCTCAGGCAGTAAAACTTAGAAACTTCATAAAAGAAAACTCACCTGGAGCCTTCCTATTGATTTCAAATACAAGCGAAATCATTGGAAAGGGATTCCATTCAGTATAAATTTATCAAAAAAAGCTCCCTCCTAAATTGCAAGTTCCAATTTAACCTGCATTTAGAAGGAAGCTTTTTTATTTTTTAATATATTTATTTTTCCAAAATATCTTCTTTCCAACCTCTTATTTGTTGTTCTTACGAATGTTTGCTCTCTTTCTAAGAGTTGGATCTAAGATTTTCTTTCTAATTCTTAAGTTTTCTGGTGTGATTTCAAGTAATTCATCAGTATCAATGAATTCCAACGCCTGCTCAAGACTTAATACTTTCTTTGGTACTAATCTTAAAGCTTCATCTGAGCTTGAAGTTCTTGTGTTTGAAAGATGTTTTGTTTTACAAACGTTTACTTCAATGTCTTCAGCACGACCTGTCTGACCAACAATCATACCTGAATATACTTTTTCGCCAGGTCCAATGAATAATGTTCCTCTTTCCTGTGCATTAAATAATCCATAAGTAATTGCTTCACCGGCTTCAAAAGCGATAAGTGAACCCTGTTTTCTGTACTGAATTTCTCCCTTAAATGGACCGTAATCATCAAATACAGTATTCATAATACCATTACCCTTTGTATCTGTCATAAACTGACCTCTGTATCCGATTAATCCTCTTGAAGGAATTGAAAACTCAAGTCTTGTAAATCCACCGTTAATTGGTGCCATTCCCTGAAGTTCACCTTTTCTGTTACTTAATTTTTCAATGATTGCACCTGAAAATTCATCAGGAACATCAATGTAACAGATTTCCATAGGCTCTAATTTCTTGCCTCTTTCGTCTTCTTTGTAAATAACTTCTGCCTTACTTACAGCAAATTCGTATCCTTCTCTTCTCATGTTTTCAATAAGAACTGAAAGGTGAAGTTCTCCACGTCCTGAAACCTTAAATGAATCCATGTTTTCAGTTTCTTCTACTCTTAAACTTACGTCAGTATTTAATTCTCTCATAAGTCTTTCACGAAGATGACGTGATGTGACGAATTTTCCTTCCTGACCTGCAAGAGGACTGTCATTTACCATAAAGTTCATAGAAATTGTAGGCTCTGAAATCTTCTGGAAAGGAATTGCAACAGGATTTTCAGGAGAACAAATTGTATCTCCAATATGAATGTCTGTAATACCTGAAATAGCAACAATAGCACCTACTGTAGCTTCCTGAACTTCTACTTTATTTAAACCATCAAACTCATAAAGCTTGCTGATTTTAACTCTCTTCTGTTTGTCAGGTTCATGGTGGTTAACCAAGACAACATCCTGATTAACTTTTAATTTACCATTGTCAATCTTACCAACACCGATACGTCCAACATATTCGTTGTAATCGATTGTACTGATAAGAACCTGAGTATCTGCATTCTCATCTCCTTCAGGAGCTGGAATGTAGTCAATAATTGTTTCAAATAATGGCTGCATACTATCTGATTCATCATCCATATTTAACTTAGCAAATCCCTGCTTAGCTGATGCGAAAACAAATGGGCAGTCAAGCTGTTCTTCACTAGCATCTAACTCAATAAATAATTCTAATACTTCGTCAATAACTTCTTCTGGTCTTGCTTCCGGTCTGTCAATCTTGTTGATACAAACAATAACAGGAAGGTTAAGTTCCAAAGCTTTCTTTAGAACGAAACGTGTCTGTGGCATTGCACCTTCAAATGCATCTACTACTAAAACTACGCCGTTAACCATCTTAAGTACACGCTCTACTTCTCCACCAAAATCAGCATGTCCCGGTGTATCAATAATATTAATTTTTGTATTCTTATAAGTAACAGCAGTGTTCTTTGAAAGAATTGTAATACCTCTTTCTCTTTCAATATCATTAGAGTCCATTACTCTTTCAGCAACTTCCTGATTTTCACGGAATACACCACTCTGTTTTAATAATTCATCTACCAATGTTGTTTTACCATGGTCTACATGGGCAATAATGGCAATATTTCTTACGTCTTCTCTAATCATTTCTTCTCTTTCCTATTAAATAATCATAAAATACTTGTTTATAGCTTCACAAATGTTCATTCTATCACATAGATGATATGTTTTCAATAAAATTATTTTTCTTTCACCTCTTCTCTGTACTCCCTGTCTTCTTCATCCTCAAAAACAGCTTTCCCTCCTGTGGCATCTGTTACTTTCGTATTAAATTCATTATATTCATCTTTTTTCATTAAAATGCTTAAAACAACATTCTGACCGTATTCTTCCTGAGCATCCGTAATTCCCATCTGCCCCATAATGTACTTAATCTTTCCTATACTATTATAATCCACCGTAAGTTTAAAACTTATACCTTCACAAACTTTCTGAATAACCGAATTTCTAATACCTTCCTTGGATGACTGGCCGTAAGCCCTGACAAGACCGCCTGTTCCAAGGAGAGTTCCACCAAAATATCGTGTCACCACTATCAAAGTATTATGCAAATTCTCATTTAACAATGTTTCCAAAATAGGTTTTCCCGCTGTGCCCTGTGGCTCGCCGTCATCACTAAATCTCTGAATTTCATTGTTACTTCCTATTACAAATGCAAAACAATTGTGCCTTGCATCCCAGTATTTCTTTTTTATCTTTTCAATATATTGTAATGCCTCTTCTTCTGTATCTATTGGCAAAACAGTGGCAATAAATCTGGACTTCTTCTCAACAATTTCGCCCTGACCGCCTTCTTTTATTATAAATTTTTCCAATTCTATCCCTTTCTTGTTTGTTGTGTAAAGAAGAAAAACAACAAAAGCACGCTTTCATTTTAATTGTCCCCCCTCCCAACCAAACGCATTGTATATAGAATAACATAAGTATCAATTTTTTTGAAGATTCTGTGTCTTACATTTTCTGCGACATTTTTCCCCTTTATTAAATTACTGCATTTTGTTATAATCTAAAAGAATAGGAGGTTTGCCAATGAATTTTGAATATAAAGAAACAATAGACAAACAACGTGAACTTGTTTCATTACAAAAGAAGGTTGTTTCTAAGTCCTTGGTTTCTGCACTTAAAGTATTTCTTTACATTATGTGCCTTGCCATTGTTACCGGAGGTTTTTTCGGACTTGGTGTTATACACGGCATTATTAAAAGTGCTCCTTCCGTGGAAAATATTTCTATTGTTCCATCGTCATATTCAACAACAGTTTATGACACCAATAATAAGCAGATTGCTAAGCTTATCACTTCCGGCTCTAACCGTATTAAGGCTGATTTGAAAGATATTCCGGAACATTTAAGATGGGCTTTTATTGATACTGAGGATGCACGTTTTTATGAACATAACGGTATTGACATTCAGGGTATCGGTCGTGCGGCTTTTATAGCACTTACTACCCTTAATCCGTCAGAAGGTGCCAGTACCATTACACAGCAGGTTCTAAAGAACAACGTATTTACAAGCTGGACTGAAGAAGATTCCCTTACTTCTTCTCTTAAAAGAAAGATTCAGGAACAGTACCTTGCCGTTCAGCTTGAAAAAGTTACCAAAAAGGACGTTATACTTGAAACATATCTTAACACTATTAACTTAGGTTCAAATACCCTTGGTGTTAAGGCTGCTTCACTTAGATATTTTAATAAGGATGTTAGTAAGATTACAGTTTCTGAGGCAGGCGTTATTGCTGCCATAACTCAGAACCCGTCACTTTATAATCCTATTACTAATCCTGACGAAAATGCCAAACGTAGAAAAAAGATTCTCACTAACATGAAAGATGCAGGGCATATTACTCAAGAACAGTATGACGAAGCCATGAGTGATAATGTTTATGCCCGTATAAAAAAAGTCAACAACAAGCTTACAAAAAGCGATGATCGGGTATATTCTTATTTTGTCGATGAGGTTGTAAAGCAGGTTCTTTCAGACCTTCAGGAACAGAAAGGCTATACTTATACTCAGGCTTACAATGCCGTATACAGCGGTGGTTTAAAGATTTATACTACTCAGGATTCTGATATTCAAAAAATATGTGATAAGGAATTGTCTGACTCAGACAACTATCCTTACGCTATTAAATACTCAATTAACTGGGCATGGTCAGTTCAAAATCCTGACGGTTCAGTTGACAATTACAGTGAAAAAGATATTTTGAATTATCATAGAAATTCTTTGAATGAATCAAGTTTTAAATTGATTTTTAGTTCTAAAGAAGAAGCAAAAGCTTGTGTTAAGGCATACAAAATGCACCTTATGAACAAGTATTACAAAAAAGGAATTGATAAGGATAAAGGCTACGCCGAATACGAAAATCTTTATTACAATCCTCAGCCACAGGTTTCATTTACTGTAATGGACCAGTACACAGGCTATGTTAAAGCCGTTGTTGGTGGTCGTGGAAAGAAGAATGTTAGTCTTTCTCTTAACCGAGCTACAGACTCAACAAGACAGCCCGGTTCAACATTTAAAATTTTATCAGCTTACGCACCTGCCATTGATACTATGGGTTACACACTTACCACTACTATCGTGGACGAGCCTTTCAGTTATTCTAACGGAAGAGCTGTTAAGAACTGGTACAGTGGCTATCGTGGCAAAGTTACAGTAAGAAAGGCAATTGCTGATTCTATGAATATTTGTGCTGTAAAAACACTTACAGATATTACACCACAGCTTGGATATGATTATCTTTGCAATTTTGGTATTACTACTTTAGTTGATAACCGTGTTGAAAAAAATGGTTCTGTTTCATCTGACATTCAGCAGGCTTTGGCACTTGGTGGTATTACAGACGGTGTTACTAACTTAGAAATGACTGCTGCATATGCAACAATCGCAAATCAGGGAACTTATACAAGACCTGTTTTTTATTCACAGGTTATAGACAGCAATGGACGTGTCCTTCTTGATAACACTACTCCTACTACACATACTGTTTTGAAAGCTTCTACTGCAAGCCTTCTTACACAGGGTATGACAAGCGTTATTACAGAAGGTACAGGTACAAGTGCTAAACTTGATGGCAAAATGCCCGTATCAGGTAAAACCGGTACAACATCAAGTGAATATGACCTTTGGTTCTGTGGATATACACCATATCTTACAGCATCAATTTGGACAGGTTATGATGAAAACGTATCTCTTAGCGGTGACCAGGCGTATCACGAAAGACTCTGGGCTAAGATAATGAATCAAATTGACTCAGTCAAGAAATACAAAGCTAAAAGTTTTAAAATGAGTAAAGATGTTAAGAAATATGATATCTGCTCTTCTTCAGGAAAAGTTGCAATTAAAGGAGTTTGTCCTACATCAAAATCAGAGTACTTTGCCAAGGGTACACAACCTGCAAAATGTACTTATCATTCAGCTTTTTCAAAAAAGAGTTCAAGCTATTCAAACAGTTCAAGTTCATCTGGAAGCTATAGTTCGTCTGGAAGTTCAAGCAGCTCAAGCTCCGGCAATTCAAAGTCAGGTTCTAATAGTTCAAAATCAAGTTCAAGTAGAACCGATTCAGGAAGTTCTAGAACAAGCAAATCAAGTTCAGGATCATCAAGTTCTAAGGGCTCCGGTAAAACTGCAGGAAAATAGCTAAGCATTTATAGTTTGTTATTATAAGAACTTTATATATACAATTTAATATGTACGACTTTTTGAAAGCAGGATTCTCTGATGAGGGTTCTGCTTTTTTATTGCAATTCTTCGCCTTGCGCATTATCTTGTAGGGGGATTACATAGAATTTCTTTTTTTTTCTGATTTTATTGTAATCCTACTTTCTATCAACATTTGTTTAATCTAAAAAAATCCCCCGAAAAGAATATATTCACTAATATTCTCTCCGAAGGATTAATTTGTAATCTTATTCCTTAATTATGCATTCTTTAGGAAAGCTTTATAGCACTTGTATGTTTCATAAATATCAGCCTTGCTTGTTACTTCCCAAGGTGCGTGCATGTTTAATACTGCAACGCCACAATCAATTACTTCCATGCCATAAAGTGACATAATATAAGCGATTGTTCCGCCACCACCTGCGTCAACTTTTCCAAGCTCTGACATTTGAAAATGTACGTTATGATTATCCATTATATTTCTTAATACTGCAAGATATTCAGCATTAGCATCATTTGAACCTGACTTTCCTCTTGAACCTGTAAACTTGTTAAATACAACGCCTGAACCTAGGAATGATGAGCTATTATTTTTGAACACATCAGAATATAATGGATCAAAAGCTGCGTTAACATCTGATGATAACATTCTTGAATGTGCTAAACATCTCTTAAGTTTAAGTTCGTTATAATCGCCATTAAGGTTTAATAATTCTGCAACTGTATTTTCAAAGAATTTTGACTGCATACCTGTAGCACCTACGCTACCGATTTCTTCTTTGTCTACTAATAAACAACATGCAGTCTTGTCAAGTTTATCCATTTCAAGCATTGCAGCCAATGATGTATATGCACATACTTTGTCATCCTGACCATATGCCATAATCATGCTTCTGTCAAATCCCATTTCTCTTGCTCTTCCTGCCGGAACCACTTCTAATTCTGCTGACATAAAATCTTCTTCTTCCATTTCATAGGTGTTTTTTAAAATACCTATAATTCCTTCTTTTACAGCATCTTTTTCTTTGTCTTCAAGTGGAATGCTTCCAACAAGAATATCAAGGTTTTCGCCTTCAATAACTTTAGCTGCATTCTTTTCCATCTGCTGTCCTGCAAGATGAATTAAAAGGTCGGTTACACAAAATACAGGGTCGGTATCTTTTTCACCAATGTTAACTTCAACCTTTGTTCCGTCTTTCTTAACTACAACGCCATGAATTGCAAGTGGAAGTGTAACCCACTGATACTTCTTAATTCCGCCATAGTAATGTGTATCAAGGTATGCCATATTGTTGCTTTCATATAGTGGATTCTGCTTAATGTCCATTCTAGGTGAATCAATATGTGCTCCCAAAATATTCATTCCCTGTTCCATTGGAATCTTTCCAATGTTAAAAAGTGCTACTGTCTTATTCATACAAACAGCATAAACTTTGTCCCCCTGTTTTAAAGGCTGGCCCTTTTCAATTACTTCTTCTAAAGACTTGTAGCCTTTCTCCCTTGCCTGTCTTACAGTTTCCTTAACACATTCTCTTTCTGTTTTACAGTCTGACAGGAAATCAATATAGTTAGAATTTAATTCTTCCAACTCACTTATTTCTCTCTTACCATAAGTATTCCATGCATTCTTTCTTTCCATGATAACTCATTCCCTTCTATATTTAATCTTGTACAAAATTAGTTTCTGCTAAATTCTTCAAATTCAATGCCTTCATTTCTTTCCAAAAGAAGTTTAATTGACCACTGGTTTGTAAATAATACTAATGGATTGCCCTTCATATCCTTTACTCTCTTGGCATCGCTTGGACATTTAACATTATTTAAATCTATTGTTGTATCTTTTACCCATCTGATGTGTCCATAAGGCAATGGCTCCAATCTCACATCACAGCCATATTCGTTTTCCATTCTATACTTCAAAACGTCAAACTGAAGTGTACCTACAACACCTACAATAATTTCTGACATTTCAAGATTGTAATCCTGGAAAATCTGAATTGCACCTTCCTGGGCAATCTGTGTAACACCTTTCATAAACTGTTTACGTTTCATTGAATCAAGTGCCACAAGTCTGCAGAAATGTTCAGGTGCAAAAGTTGGGATTCCTTCATAAACAAATTTTTTGCCCGGTGTACAGATTGTATCACCTATTGAAAAAATACCCGGATCAAATACACCGATTACGTCTCCCGCATAAGCTTCATCAATTACCTTTCTGTCCTGAGCCATAATTTGCTGAGGTCTTGAAAGTTTCATTTTCTTACCACTTTGTACGTGATACACATCCTTAGATGCATCAAACTTTCCTGAACAAACTCTAAGGAAAGCAATTCTATCGTGATGTGCCTTGTTCATATTAGCCTGAATCTTAAATACAAATCCTGAAAATGGTTCTTCAATAGGATCAATTAATCCCTGATCTGACATCCTTGGAAGTGGTGATTCTGTCATTCTTAAGAAATGTTCCAAAAATGTTTCTATACCGAAAGTTGTTAACGCTGAGCCGAAAAATACCGGTGACAATTCACCTTTATCAACCAATTCCTGATCAAATGGTTCGCTTGCTCCGTCAAGAAGTTCAGTGTCATCTACAAGCTGATCATACAATTCATCACCTATTTCTGCCTTAAAGTTTTCGTTGTCCAACTCATATGTTGTTTCCGCAGCACTTTTTGAACCACCAACTGAAACTGCCTTAAACATTGAAATCTTCTTAGTATCTCTGTCATACACACCTTTAAATCTTTTACCTGAACCAATTGGCCAGTTAATAGGACATGTTTTAATTCCAAGAACATTTTCAATTTCTTCAAGAAGTTCATATGGATCTCTTGCTTCCAAGTCCATCTTATTAATAAAAGTAAAAATAGGAATATGTCTCATAACACAAACCTTAAAAAGCTTAATTGTCTGTGCCTCAACACCCTTTGAAGCATCAATAACCATTACTGCTGAATCTGCAGCCATTAACGTTCTATAAGTATCTTCTGAGAAGTCCTGATGTCCAGGAGTATCCAAAATATTAATGCAATATCCTTCATAGTTAAACTGAAGTGCTGAAGATGTAACTGAAATGCCTCTTTCTTTTTCAATTCCCATCCAGTCAGACACTGCATACTTAGAATTGGCCTTTCCCTTTACTGAACCTGCTGTATTAATAGCACCTCCATAGAGTAAAAACTTTTCTGTTAAAGTAGTCTTTCCTGCATCGGGATGTGAAATAATCGCAAATGTTCGTC
This sequence comes from Eubacterium ventriosum, assembly GCF_025150745.1. NCBI lineage: Bacteria > Bacillati > Bacillota > Clostridia > Eubacteriales > Eubacteriaceae > Eubacterium > Eubacterium ventriosum. Next base: position 1,499,131 of record NZ_CP102282.1, on the reverse strand, counting down.
TGTTTTCTATTTCCTTCTTTAAATTCTCGTCCATTCTATTCTCCATAAAATAATTATTAAATAATATTGTGATAGTTTTCCAATCTCTGACTTATTATAAACAATATTAACATTTTTCACAAGACTACCTATATATTTTCCCCCTATTTAGAATTTATATTCCATATATCACAAAAGGTGTATCCCATAGTGAGATACACCTTTATATATTAATTATTAACTATAACTATAATTAGCAAACACCCTGAGCTTCCATAGCTTCTGCTACTTTTTCAAATCCGGCAATGTTAGCACCTACTACGTAGTTACCTTCAAATCCGTATCTCTTAGCAGCATCGCTGATGTTACGGTAAATGTTAACCATGATTGTCTGTAATTTAGCGTCAACTTCTTCGAATGTCCATGAAAGTCTTTCGCTGTTCTGTGACATTTCAAGAGCTGATGTAGCAACACCACCTGCGTTAGCAGCCTTACCACCAACGAACCATACGCCGTTTTCCTGTAAGTATTCTGTTGCATCAATTGTTGTAGGCATGTTAGCACCTTCACAAACAGCTTTACATCCGTTAGCTACTAACTGCTTAGCATCATCGATAAGTAATTCGTTCTGTGTAGCACATGGAAGAGCGATATCACATTTAATCTGCCATACTCCACGTCCTTCATGATATTCAGCTGAAGGTCTTGCAGCAGCATATTCTGTAAGTCTAGCTCTCTTAACTTCCTTAACTTCTTTAAGAAGGTCAACATCGATTCCTTCAGGATCATAAATCCAACCTGTTGAATCTGAACATGTAACAACCTTAGCACCCATCTGATGAGCTTTCTGAATAGCGTAGATAGCAACGTTACCGGCACCTGAAACAACTACTGTCTTGCCTTCCATGCTTTCGCCATGGTCTTTCATTAATTCCTGTGTTAAGTAAAGTAATCCGTAACCTGTAGCTTCTGTTCTAGCTAAAGAACCACCGTATGTAAGTCCCTTACCTGTAAGAACACCTTCATATAATCCACGGATTCTCTTATACTGTCCAAACATATATCCGATTTCTCTAGCGCCTGTTCCGATGTCACCGGCTGGTACGTCAGTGTCAGCACCGATATATTTACAAAGTTCTGTCATAAAGCTCTGGCAGAAAGCCATAACTTCTCTATCTGATTTACCCTTAGGATCGAAATCAGAACCACCTTTACCACCACCGATTGGAAGGCCTGTAAGTGAGTTCTTGAAGATCTGTTCAAAACCTAAGAATTTAATAATACCAATATTTACTGATGGGTGAAGTCTTAAACCACCCTTGTATGGTCCGATAGCTGAGTTAAACTGTACTCTATAACCTGTGTTAACCTGTACCTGTCCCTTATCATCTACCCAAGGAACTCTGAACTTGAACTGTCTTTCAGGTTCGCAGATTCTTTCAAGTAAAGCTTCTCTTCTATACTTGTCCTCGTTTGCATCGATTACAGGTCTAAGTGAATTTAATACTTCTTCAACTGCCTGTAAAAATTCTGGTTCATTAGCATTCTTTTCTTTTACTTTTGCTAATACTTCGTCTACATATGACATTTTGTAGCCCTCCTTAAATATATTTTTCTTAATCACAACTTGCGCGAACCTCTATATTTCTCCTAAAAAGGCCGCACTTAAACAAGTGCACTAACACTTTAATACACTAAAGAAATTATATAGTATCTTCTTAATTTTATCAACCTTTAATAGTGTTATTCTTAATTTTGTAATGATAAAGCTGTTTTTACTTAATTATATTAAGTTCGGGCTGAATTTTTAAAACATAGTTAATTTTGACTATTTCATTTTTGATTTAAAAATTAGTGCAGACAAATATCCGAATATTAAAGCTCCTGAAATTCCCACGGCACTTGCCGTAAAACCACCTTTAAACAATCCCAAAAAACCTGACTCATCTATGGCTTCTTTCATTCCCTTCCAAAGATTGTTGCCAAAGCCAAGTAAAGGCACTGTTGCGCCACAACCTGCCCACTTAGTCAAAGGCTCATAAATTCCAATCGCACCAAGAACAACCCCAATGCAAACAAGACTTACCATAATTCTTGCAGGCGTTACCTTGGTCTTGTCTATTACAATTTGAACAAGAGCACAGATTATTCCCCCAACAATAAACGCTTTTAAAAAAATCATCTTAAATTCCTTTCTTTAATTGCAATCATTAATTCTTTTCAATCACCACGCAGTGAGCTATTCCCGGCACGCTATTTCCTTCATTAAAACTTACCGGGGACATTAATGCTCCCGTTGGAATAAAAAGAATCTTCTTAAATGCCCCTTTTTTTAGCTGTTTAAAAACATAGCCTGCAAGAACTGTGGCACTACAGCCACAGCCACTTCCACCTGCGTGAGTGTCCTGTTCACTGGCATCAAACATTTCCACGCCGCAATCCATATGAACCGCCGAAATGTCATAGCCTTTTTCCTTAAGTAGTTCAAATAAAATACTTTTTCCTATTAATCCCAAGTCACCCGTTATGATTTTGTCATAATCTGCCGGTGTGCTGTTAAAATCCTTAAAATGCTGATAAATAACATCTGCCGCAGCCGGTGCCATACAGGCACCCATATTTTGAGCATCCTTTACTCCAAAATCAACGATTTTTCCCGTGGTAATTCCTGTTATTTTTGCAAAACCTTTTTTTGTGCTAATTATTACTGCCCCACAACCGGTTACAGTCCAGGTTGCCGCATAAGGTCTTTGATTTCCGTAAGCCAAAGGAAATCTAAACTGTCTTTCTGCGCTGGCAAAATGACTTGATGCCATTGCAATAACATTGTCTGCATTTCCTGCTTCAACCATTACAGCCCCAAGACTTAACGCTTCACCCATTGTTGAACAGGCTCCGTACAATCCGAAAAAGGGAACCTCGAACTCCAAAATTCCAAAAGTTGTGGCAATTAACTGTCCAAGTAAATCCCCACCAAAAATATACCTGATTTCTTCCTTGCTCATCCCTGCTTTAAATAGAAGTTTCTGAATTGCCTCTTTTTGCAACAAACTTTCTGCCTCTTCCCACGTTTCCTGTCCAAGCATAGGATCCTGTTCCACAACATCAAACAATTTTCCTAAAGGTCCGTCACCTTCTTTTTGACCTACAATTGAAGCTCCTTCAATAATAAACGGTGGCTTATCAAAGGAAATACTGCTACTACCAATCATTCGTCCCATAAAAATCCTCCTTTTTTCTTAGTTTTTACTTTTTTGTTATAAATATGTATACGTTTTTACTTGCCTATTTGACATATTTTTTATACAATAGGAAGGAAATTCAAAAATTACATATAATAAGAAGGGAAAAAAAATGACTACATCAGAAATTGGAATTTTAATTGCCATCATTGTTTATATGGTTGGCGTTGTTGGTATTGGTGTATATTTTGCCAAAAAAAACAGTACCACAAATGATTTTTACCTTGGTGGACGAAAGCTTGGTCCTCTTGTTACTGCTATGAGTGCTGAAGCATCAGATATGAGTAGCTGGTTATTAATGGGACTTCCGGGTGTTGCTTATGTTACAGGTGTTTGTGATGCATTCTGGACAGCTGCCGGACTTGCTGTTGGAACATACGTTAACTGGCTTATTGTTGCCAAAAGACTTAGAACTTACAGTGACGTTTGCAGTGCAATCACTATACCTGACTTTTTTGCTAACAGATATAGAGATCCTAAAATGTTAAAGTGTGTATCTGCTATAATTATTATTATTTTCTTTGTGCCATATACAGCCTCAGGATTTGCTGCATGTGGTAAACTTTTTAATTCTTTATTTGGAGTTGATTATTTAACAGCAATGATTATTAGTGCAATTGTTATTGTTGCATATACTACTCTTGGTGGTTTCCTTGCCGCAAGTACTTCTGACTTTATTCAGAGTATTATTATGTCAATTGCCTTAGTTATAGTTTTAAGTTATGGAATTATTTCCGTTGGTGGATTTGACGGAGTCGTAGCTCACGTTGGCGACCTTAAGGGATTCCTTTCAATAACTTCAACACATGATGGTGCAACTAATACAGCAACGCCTTACAGTGTTCTTTCAATTGCCTCAACACTTGCTTGGGGACTTGGATACTTCGGCATGCCACATATTCTTTTAAGATTTATGGCTATTGAAGACACAAAGAAATTAAAACTTTCAAGACGTGTTGCCAGTGTTTGGGTTGTTATTTCAATGTCTGTTGCAGTTTCAATTGGTATAATCGGTTATGCAATGTCAGCAGAAGGAGTTATTCCTAACCTAAAGGATTCTGAAACAATCATCGTTCAGATAGCCCACGTATTAAGTACACACGGCATTATTTTTGCCATAATTGCAGGTGTTATCCTTGCAGGTATACTTGCCTCAACAATGTCAACTTCAGATTCACAGCTTCTTGCTGCATCTTCAAGTGTTTCAGAAAACTTACTTGAAGGCGTGTTAAATTTAAACCTTTCAGCAGGAGTAAAAATCGTAGTTGCCAGAGGTTCAGTAATTATCATTTCAATAATTGCTATGTTTCTTGCTAGTAATCCTAACAGCTCAGTATTCCAGATAGTATCATTTGCCTGGGCAGGCTTCGGTGCCACATTCGGCCCTGTAATGCTCTTTGCATTATTCTGGAAGCGCTCAAACAAATACGGTGCAATCAGCGGAATGGTAGCCGGTGGAATCATGGTATTCGTATGGAAATTCTTAGTTCGTCCAATGGGTGGCGTACTTGGAATCTATGAACTTTTACCTGCATTCATTGTAGCTTCAATCTTCATCGTAATAGTAAGCTTACTTACACCTGCACCTGAAAAAGAAATCGTAGACGAATTTGAATCAATAAAAAATTATTAATCAAATAAAAACAAAGCACTTTTTCATTCCGCTCACGCAGAAATTTCTAAAGTAAACACGTTGAGTTTATTATTTTGCTCCGCCGCCTATTGTAAAGCGAAAACCTAAACTCGCCTAAAGGCTCGAACAGTAGGTTTATCGCTTTACACTATGCTCGCAAAATTTCAAAACTCTGCCTATTGTTTCCTTTTAGAAATTTCTGCGTGAGCGGAGTCTGAAAAGGTAATTAATTTTTACAAAGGAGACAGAAATGAATTTTTTAGAAGAACGTATTCAAAAAGATGGTATCGTTAAAGAAGGAAATGTTTTAAAAGTAGACAGCTTTTTAAACCACCAGATGGACATTTCACTTTTCGAAAAAATGGGCGAAGAATTTAAGCGTCGTTTCGCTAATGCCCCAATCAACAAAATTCTTACAATAGAAGCATCAGGTATCGGCATTGCCTGCATCGTTGCAAAATACTTCGATGCACCAGTTGTTTTTGCAAAGAAATCAAAAAGTATAAACATTGATGGTGAAATGTATGTTGCTGAAGTTGAATCATTTACGCATAAATGCAAAAACCAGGTAATCGTATCAAAGAAATTTTTAGGTCCTGATGACCACGTTCTTATTATAGACGATTTTCTTGCTAACGGTTGTGCTCTTCAGGGATTAATCTCCATCGTATCAAATGCAGGCGGTACTGTAGAAGGAATCGGCATTGCAATTGAAAAAGGATTTCAGTCAGGCGGACGTACAATCCGTAACCTTGGATATCACTTGGAATCACTTGCTATCGTTGATAGCATGGATGCAGAAAACGGAACAATCACATTCCGTGAACAGTAAAAAATCATAAACTATGAGAAACACCACGTTTCTTATAGTTTATATTTTTTAATCGCAAAACAAAATTTATATATCATCTTATATTCCACAGAATTGTATGAAAACAAACAATAGGCAGATTTTCGAAATTTTGCGAGCATAGTGCAAGTCGAAAAGTGACTGTCCAAGCCGTAGACGAGTTTCACTTTTCGATTTGCCATAGACGGCGGAGCAAAATAAGAAAATCAACGTGTTTGCGTTATACAATTCTGTGGAATAGAAGGAAGAAAAATTTTGTTTTGCTATTACACAATATATTTAAATTATGAAAGGACATTTACTAATGAGTAGCTCAAATTCATCAATTGAAAACATTTACAAACTCAACGGAAAAGTTCCCGTTGGAAAAGCCATTCCTTTTGGCTTGCAGCATATTTTGGCTATGTTTGTTGCCAATATTGCTCCTATTATTATTGTTGGCGGTGCCAGCGGTCTTTCATCTGCACAGACTGCACGTCTTATCCAGAGTGCAATGATTATTGCAGGTATTGGTACTTTAATTCAGTTATTCCCATTATGGAAAATCGGTTCAGGTCTTCCAATTGTTATGGGTATTAGTTTTACTTTTGTTTCTATTTTTTGTTATATCGGACCAACTTACGGATATAATGCCATTGTAGGTGCTGTTCTTGTTGGCGGTATTGTAGAAGGTGTTCTTGGTCTTTTTGCAAAATACTGGATTAAACTTATATCTCCTATCGTTGCAGCCAGCGTTGTTACTTCCATTGGTTTTTCTCTTCTCTCTGTTGGAGCAAGCTCTTTCGGTGGAGGAAGCGGAAGCGAAAACTTTGGTTCAGCTACAAACTGGATTCTCGGAACTATAACATTGCTTTCATGTATTATTTTTAATATTTTGGCAAAATCATATTTCAAACAGCTTTCTGTTTTGTTTGGACTTATTGTAGGATATATTGTTGCTGTATTTATGGGAGTTGTTGATTTTTCTTCACTTTCAGAAACTTCTATTGTTGCAGTACCTTCATTAATGCCTTTTAAACCTGAATTTAATGCTAACGCAATTTTCTCTGTTATTTTAATTTTCTTAGTTTCTGCTACTGAAACTATCGGAGATACTTCTGCTCTTGCAGCTTCAGGCTTAAATAGGGACGTAACAACAAAAGAAACTTCAGGTTCTATTGCCTGTGACGGTTTCATCAGTGCTTTATCTTCTGTTTTCGGATGTTTACCAATTACATCTTTCAGCCAGAATGTAGGTCTTGTTGCCATGACTAAAGTAGTTAACAGATTTGCTATTGCAACAGGTGCAATTATTATGATTATTGCAGGTATCTTCCCATTCTTTGGTGCTTTACTTGCAACACTTCCTGACGCAGTACTTGGTGGATGTACACTTATGATGTTTGGTACAATCGTAATCAGCGGTCTTCAGATGATTAGCAACTGCGGTTACTCACAGCGTAATATTACAATTGCCGCACTTTCACTTAGTATTGGTATCGGCTTCACACAGGTTCCTGAAATCTTTAGCATTTTCCCTAAGATTATCGAAAATGTATTTGCAGAAAACTGTGTTGCTGTAGTATTTATCGTATCAATTATTTTAAATCTTGTTCTTCCAAAAAATATGGAAACAGTTGTTCCTAAGGAAGATAATGAAAATAAATAATATTTAATATTAAAAGCCCCTGAGATGGGGCTTTTCCTTTTAGGCTTGGACTCCAAAATATTGTTTGTCCGACATCTGCCCCCACTGAAAGATGTAATCTCTCATTTTCCTGAATTTCAATTGTTTGTGTCGCAATAACTTTTTCATTTTTTGCAGACTTTTCATTTACTATTTCTTTTCTTCCCCAAACCAACACTATAGCTCCTATCAAACAGGCTGCTATAGCCATTTTTGCCATTTTATTTTTTTAAGATTTTATTTGAAATTTCGGTTGTTGTTTGCAAAAAGAAATATCTTTTTACAAATATAACTCTGTCAATATCACTTAAACTTTCCACAAAAAAATTTATGTATTGCAGTTAGAATTTTTCTCTTAAATTTCTTAGTTATGCATCTATATTTTTTGTTTTAAGCATTGCTATTCTGTTATTAAATTTTCTTTTCTGTTTTTTATAAACGCAAATACATTATTAAATACATGGTCAAACAAAACTGTATATAATGAAGCAAAAATATTTGCACAAATTCTTAACAATACTGCTGTTTTTACACCGAAAATTCCCGATGCAATATACAACGCTCCAAATGTATTGTAAACCGTCTGCCAGGAATAGCCAGCTGAATAACCAACACCAATTCCACCTATAATTCCAATGTATGGATGTACCCATTTAGGGAGGGCATAGTAAAGGGCAACAAATATTAAGCTGCCCACAATGTTAAATGGTGCTCTTTTCTTTGCCTTTGGTGCAATGTCACTGGAAAATGGAACACATACTGACATGCAGGCAATTCCTACCCACATTGCCCTTGGTATATTTAAAAGATTAATAATTAACATTGCTGTTGAAACTGTAAGTGTTAATTTTAAATACCAGTTATTTCTAGAAGAGTGTATATTGAATTCTCTAAAAATATCCATAAAACCTCTTTTATGAGGTCTGTTTTTCTGATTTTTATAAAAAACCCCCATACAAATTAGCATACCTACAACAAGGCTGACTACACGTAACTGATAACTTTTTCCTGCCACATCGTAACCTTGAAGTAATAAATATCCCAGTACAAAAGTTGAATGATTGTACATTATTACATTATGGCATCCAAACATCATTAGTAAAAATATGCAAACAATATTAATAAGAAAGGCTATAAACGGATCAACCATGTTGCTTAACCTTGGACCGACTATTAATATTGCAAATATCCCGGCTATTGAGATTAGACCGTGGGTTGTTTTTATGCCAAAATCTGCCTGTCGCAACACAAGTATTGCAAGTAGTACCACAACTCCCGGCACGCTATTGTCATTTCCAAAAATCATACTAAATGCTGTTACTACCAAAAAACAAAATGCCACAACTAAATATACTTTGAAATTGTAAATTAAAATGTGTCTTGTTTTTTCTTTTTTGTCTGTTGTGTTTTTTATTAATTGTTTTGAGCCTGTTGAGCTTAACTGTAATTCCTGATAAAACGTCATCTTCTGTTCCTTTCATTTATATTTTTGATTATATATTGTTGACAGTTTTATTTTGCCAATATCTTGTTTGCCTGCCTTATTAATTTAAATAGTTGTTCAAAATCTTCCTCTGTCATATTTTCCTTTAACGTATATAGAGGGTTTAAATAGTAGTAATACATATCATCAATTTCTTTTTTCCCTTTTTCAGTTATTATCAATGTATAACTTCTTTTATCCTCATTTGTGCGGATTTTTTCTATGAGCTGCTTGTTTTCCAGTTGTTCTATTAATCTGCTTATAATTGTTTTGCTTATGCCCATTGCGTCTTTTAAGTAACCGGGTGTTACTTTTTCTTTGGACAAGGCGACTCTAAACAGCATGTCCAATTCCTGTGCAGATGTACCCTGACCTTTGTGTGATTTCTTTATTGCCATGCTACTAAAGAATCTAAGCTCGCCATGTTTTTCTATCATGTCTTTCCATTTTTTATCTTTCATTTTTCTTCTACTTCCTATTTTTGTTTTATATTTTCTAATTATAAATGCCATTAAAGGTTTCCTGTTCAATACAAGATAGCATCCCAGAATAGTTTACATTGTGAACTATTTATTTCAGTAATATATACTATTTTGTACATTAAGTCAAGAAAAAAATTATTGATTGACTTAAGTCGGAAGTCAGTAAGGAATCGAGATTAAATAACTCACCTCAGATTGCTACGCGCTTCCCGCTCCCGCAATCTGTCCTTATTATTCGCATATCGTGCGACTTCGTCGCCCTTTTATGCTCATAATAAGGCACCCCCGAAACTTTTCAAGGCACCTTTGTGCAAGCACAGGTGCCTTGAAAGTTCCGGGGGTTGGTGAGTTACATGAGTTTTGTTTCTTCTAGTTTTTCTATTACGAAGTTGTTTAGTTTTATTATTGGTTTTCTTAGTATTAATCCCAGTATTAGTGACGGTATTAGGAATAATAGTAGTTTGGATATTTCTGTCCAGTATGTGTTTCCATACATTCCGGCTATTGTTTCTCTCATTGCTCCCATGCTGTAGTTAAATGGAAGTAATGGGTATACTGTTCTGAAGAATTTTGGTGCTACTTCTATTGGGAATGTTCCACCTGAACCTGCTACCTGTACTACAAGAAATATTACACAGATTGCTTTTCCTATATCACCAAAGGATACTGTTAATGTGTAGATTATATTTACATATACTATGCTTGATATCCAGCCTGCTAATAGGAACAGGAACGGATGCTCACATTGTATCTTTAAGAAATACAAATCTCCCAAACAGATTAATCCACTTTGGAACAATCCTATTATCATAAACAGAATATAACGTCCTAAATATATCTGATAGTTTTTCACATTGAATAGTTGTTTCTTTCGATCTTCCTCTAATGTTACTTTCATCATTGCTACTAATACAATACCACCTACCCATATTGCAAGTGTTGAGTAGAATGGTGCCATTGCAGAGCCATAATTATCTACTTTGTATATAACATTTGTGTTCATCTTTACAGGTGATGACAAGAATGAACTTAATGTGTCAGGGCTGTTGCTTAATATGTTTTTAAGCAATTCTGTTGCATCGCTGTTTTCACTATTGCCTAATTTAAATGAAATATTGCTTACATTTTTGGATGCCTTTCCAAGTGCTTTACCTGAATTTTTAAGAATCTTCTTTAACTGTCCAAGTTGTGCTCCTGAATCTCCTGCAAGCTTACTTACATCACTTGTTCCCTGATTTAAATTGTTTACAACTTTTGATACTGAGCCATTATTTACAGTAAGTGAATTAACCAACTTAGTTAAGTTAGTCTGAACCTTCTTTTCATAAGAATCCTGAATAGAAGATATATCCTTTGCACTTTGTTTTATCTGTTTCTTTAAGTCTTTTCTATATAAAGTTGTCGTTCCTGATACCAATGTTATATCATCAGAAGCGTTTTTTAATTTTGTTCTAATTTCCTTCTGCTGAATAATTGACTGGTCTATTTTACCAATAATTTTGTCAATTTCAGTTCTTAACACTTTCTCATTTGCCGGCAATGCATTCTGCACTTTCTGAAGGCTTTCTTTAAATTCAGTGTACTTCTTTGTTATGTCATCTACCTGAGTTGCAAGACCACTTAAACCTTTTGATGCTGTGTCTGCACTTGTGGACACTGAGTCAAAAATATTATCCACTTCTTTTGATAATTGATTATATGCAGATTCGCTTTGATTTAACGCCTTGTTTATTCCATCAGTTGTTCCACTTAAGGCATCTTTCAAATCTGTTACATCAGTACTTGAAGTTTTTAAAGTATTAACGCTATCCTTTGTGCTGTCTCCTGACGTTTTTAATAATGTTGATGTACTGTCTAACATTTCTTCCAAAGAACCTGTAAGGTCAGCAAAAGCATAAACAGTCTGTTTTGCATCATTTAAGTCATCTGCAATCTGCTGCACATTAGACTGAACCTTGTTCATTACAGTTTTTGTTGTATCATCATCCATAACATCTGACAACTGATCAAGCACGCTTATTGAAATCTCTGAAACTGTCTTTGTAAAAACCTGATCAATCTGCTTTTGAACTGCGCTTGCTCCCTTGTCAGTTATCTTTGGAGCAATGGCATTTTCCTTTTCATTAAGATAATAAATAATATCCGAATGAGAAACATTATCAGAGAAAAGGCTCATCATATCGGTACTAAAATTCTTTGGAATTACAATTGAAGCATAATACTTTCCTGATTTTACACCGTCAATTACATCTTCTTTATCAGTAAACACCCAATTAAGCTGAGTATTTTCACGAAGAGCTGATATAACCTGATTCCCAAGATTTAAGCTTATTGGAATAATGTCACCCTCATAGCCTTTATCAACGCTTGCCACTGCAACTTTTAACTGGTCGGTATTGCTATACGGATCCCAGCTTGCAGCAATATTGAACCATGCGTAAAGAGATGGAACTACAGTAAGTCCTAACACTACAATCCACGCTATTGCATTTCTGCTGATTTTTTTCAAATCCCCAATAAATATTCTAAAAATATTCAGCATTAGTCCTCATCTCCTTCCTTACTGTTCTTTCTACCACGTTTCTTTAACTGCTCTATAAGCTCATCACCGGTCATTTCAGCCATTTTTTGCTTGTTAAGCAGGTTCTCATGGATAAACTCAACACAAATCAAATATAGGGCGATTAATATAATAGACACTATCCACAATACAAGAAATACCATTTTTGATGTGATACTAAACATTAAAATCAAAAATACAATCGGTATAATAACTATTGCAAAAAATCCACCCTTTATTAGTTTTGGATAACATATTTCAAACTGCTCGACTTTCTTATTTATCTCATCTCTAAACTGCTTTTCTCCTGCAAGTATTTTCACAGTAGTTAAAAGTCTTACTCTTTCCCTGGTTATTCCTTCCTCTTCACAAATCATAAGTCCTGTCTGTTCAAGTTTTTTGTCAAATAAACTATTTAAATTCAACAATAATCTACGAAGGACAAGTCCTATAAACAAGGCAATAGGAACATAAATTAAAAGAATAACTAAATTTTTTACATAATAATGTCCGTAAGTTCCCGCAATTGCTTCTCTCATGGCATTTATTCCATAAGTAAAAGGAAGTAACGGATGAATTGCCTGGAAGAATCCCGGCGTCATTTCAATAGGATAAGTTCCCGCTGAACCCGGAATCTGCAAAATTACAAGAATTACACTTACTGCTTTTCCTATATGCTTAAATGTTAATGACAGGGCATAAATAAGATTTACATATACAAATGCTGCTACCAATCCTGCCACAACAAACAGTACCGGATGCTGGCACTTTATTTTTAAGATAAAAATATCACCTAAACATATAATTAACGCCTGCACAAATCCTACTAAGATGAAAAGCATCCATCTTCCAAAATAAGCCTGTGTTGGAGTGAAATTTTTAATTTTTTCACTTTTATCAACTTCCATTTTGAAAATAGCAATAAGAACAATTCCACCTACCCATATTGCAAGGTTAGTATAGAATGGTGTCATTGCTGTTCCATAGTTTTCAACTGAATAGAAAGTTTCTGTTTTTAATTTAACAGGAGATGACATAAAAGATGCAACCTTATCTGAGTCTAAATTTGTCATATCCTTAAGTTTTTCATATATCTTTGAAGTTTTAACAACGCTAATGTCCACATTAGCCTTGTCTAATCTTTCCTGAACTTTCTTAATGGAAGAACCTGTTGAACTAAGTGCTTTCTTTGCACTGTCAAGGCTGTTCTCTAACTGGTCCATTAAAGTTACAACATTATCTGTTGCAGGTCCAACACCTTTTAAAATTCCTGAAAGTGTCCCCTGAATGCTTGAAAAAGTATCAAGGCTTGTATTTAGACCTGTCATTATTCCGTTTTCAACAGTTCCCTTTGAGCTCTGAATGTCTTTTGTATTCTTTTCGATAATTTTAGAAATAGATTCTACTGCCTTAACAGATGTTGTTGTAGCATCATTTATAGAATTGCTTCCTGTTCTTAATTTTTGTAAAATAGTCTTGTACTTACTATTCTGACTGTCTAATTCATTAATAAGATTAGTTAATGAATCTGAAGGGTATTTCTTGTTAATTTCCTTTAAAGTTATAAGCATTTCGCTATTTTTATCAATAATAGATTCTACGGAAGTTATCATTTCCTGAAACTGTCCGTGAATGCTTTCAGTTTTTGAACTTATTTTTCCAAGATTTATTCCTGATTTAGTATTTACCTTTGCCAAACTATTCTGTGCCTTAGATATTCCCGTACCTAAATCGTTTGCAAAATCTGCTATGTCATTTCGTACAAGTGTTAAACTGTCTGTTCCATTCTTTATGCTATTTACACCGGAATTAGCGTTGCTTTTCACTGTAGCCATTGATTTTTTTGATTTTTCAATTAGCTTGTTACTGCTATCCACTGTTTTGTTAAAAGAATCCAGTGCCTTTTCATATTCTTTAAGATTATCAGACACTGTGCTAATCTTTGTTAAAATGTCATTTTGAACGTCATCAAGCTTAGTTCCAATTTCTGAAACTGAACCGTTAAGTATGTCCGCAACTGTGCCTGCCGCCGCTGACACAAACTCTGTATTAACCTGTTGCTGAATTGTATTTGCACCTGTGTCAGTTATCTTTGGTGCAATGGCATTCTTCTTTTCATTAAGATAATAATCAAACTCCGGCTGTTCTATTTTTCCTGACAAAAAACTTACCATTGATTCACTAAAATTATCAGGAATAACTATTGCTGCATAGTATTCTCCTGACTTAACCCCTGATATTGCCTTGTCTTCACTTACAAAAACCCAGCCTAAACTGTCATTCTCTTTTAATGTATCAACTATCTGACCGCCTACATCAAGGTTTCCAAGCATATCATTTTCTGTTCCGGCATCATTATTAGCCACAGCTATTTTTATGTTAGCTGTGTTGCCATATGGGTCCTTGTTGGCAGCTATGTTAAACCATGCATACAACGAAGGGATTATGCACACGCCGATTACAACTATTAGTGCAACTATGTTTTTGGATAATCTGCCTATGTCACGTTTAAAAATCTGGAAGGATTTTTTCATGTTAAAACTCTCCTTTTTCTTCATTATTTAAATAAATAGCTTCGTAATAAGAGTATTTTTTTTATATAATATCACAATCTCTTTTTCAGTTGATTCTTATACTTTTATTTTGTTTTGTATGTTTTTTTTGTTCTTTATTTTTTACATTTTTGTGCTATAGTTCCACATTGTATCACAAGTATAATTTTACGTCTATTGACAATTACTATATATGTGACAAAAAACAGAGTTCTTTTTGTTTTTAAGAACTCTGTTTTTTCTTATTGTGCTATTTTGTATAGATCCTGTACTCTGTTTTTTGTATCAAAAATGTTGTTGTACTGTATGATGTCGTAATTATGTATCCATTCATAGTATGGTGATGTTTTGTCTCCTGTTTTGTAGAAGTTTCCATCTTCACCAATGTAGCCTTTTTTTGTTATGATTGGCACTTTTTTGCTAAACTCTGATACGAACTGCTGATATCCGTTTTGTGCTAGTCCTGCTGTTTCCAGTACAAGTGAACTCATTCTGTTTGCACTTATATACATATTGTTATCTGATTTCATGTCATAGTTTGCCCATATAACGAACTGAGTGTTTCTCTTCATTAGGTTCTCATAAATTTCATCAAGCTTATAGTCTTTTTCTATTTCCTCATAGAATGATTCTTCTATCTTTGGCTCATGGTCACCAAAGAAGATTATTAATGTTGGCTCTTTTACATTTTTAAAATATGTAACAAGTTCTTTTAATGCATCATCTGACTTTCTTAACATATTTAAGTACTGAACTGCCTGTGGTGAATTAATATTGTAGCCAAGTTTTATATCTTTAGATACTCCTGCTGCATCAAAAGGACTATGGTTCTGCATTGTTACATTAAACATAAAGAACGGTTTATCGTTGTTCTTCTTATAGTTTTCATATTCTGAAATAATTCGTTCCATATCTGCTTTGTCAGAAATATGAAGTCCGTATTTTTCTGTGTCTTCTGCAAAATCATCCATTGTAAGGAATTTGTTGAATCCCAATAAAGGATAAACCTTGTTACGCTTGTATCCTGTTCCCTTGTAAGGGTGCATTGCTATTATTCCACCATATCCTTGTGCCTTTAAAGTTGACGCAAGAGAAGTCATAGGTGAGTTGATATATGTAGTATATGCTGTTATGCCATTAGGAATGTATGCCATTGAGTTAGAAGTTAAGGCTTCAAACTCAGTTGATGCTGTTCCTCCTGCAAAAACTGATACAAACATCTGACCGCTTAATGTATTCTTCTTTAAACTATGGAAGAAAGGCATATTGTCTTCGCTTAAAGGTACATCCGCAAAAGACATAAAATCAGTGTATGCCTCACTCATTATCATTATAATATTAGGTTTCCTATCATTAGAAACTGTAGTTTTAGTACCCTTAAACTGCTCTGCCAGATTTTCAACTTTCTGAACAGAATAATCCTTAGGCTTCTTAACCTGAAGGTCGTTAATACTTCTTGCAAATGTTATGTAAAAACCGTTAGTATTAAATGTTTCCTGTGGCTTAAAATATTTGACTTTCAATATTTTAACATATTCCTTTGACTGAACTAAGTCATTAACATTAATCACCATTAAAAGTGCTAATGCCATAGGAATAAGTCTCCAGAACTTCTTAATTACCACGTTCTTGCCTAACTTAGTTGCAAAAAAACATATTGCAATGGAACTTATAAGGAACAGATAAACTCTATAATTCATTCTATAAGAATATCCGCCTGCCACATTTGCCGCAGTCTTTATATTTACAATATCTGCTGCCAAAAATCCTGAGTTTCTAAACTGTACAAGATAGAAATTTGCAAGTCCCATAACAATATTTACAATGTTCATTGTTATAATTGCAACTTTAAAACTGTTAGTAACTGCAAATATAACCATAAAAATCATAAATAAAACCATAATATTGTATTTAACATAATCCCCTTCAAGCTTATATTCGTATCCCTGAGACTTCTGTAACATTACAAAGTTTCCATATATTAAAATTAAGCTTACCAAA
Source organism: Eubacterium ventriosum (assembly GCF_025150745.1). Lineage (NCBI taxonomy): Bacteria > Bacillati > Bacillota > Clostridia > Eubacteriales > Eubacteriaceae > Eubacterium > Eubacterium ventriosum. The sequence continues at coordinate 1,482,683 of NZ_CP102282.1, read as the reverse complement.
ATAGATATGACAAAATTAACCCATCTGTTAACTTTTATTTTTACAAACATTAATGCTGAAGAACTTACAAACAACAATGTTGGAACTACAATTCTCATAGGATAAACTTTTCCCTTAAAAGTATACAAATCCCAAATATACAGCATTGAATATGCACCTGCAAACATACAAACTAAGATAATCTTAATTACAAGAAAAGTTGTGTCTTTCTGTTTCTGACTAAGGAATTCTTTTCTAAATTTCTTACTTTTCTTTGCATCTGATTCTTTATTTATTTTTGTTCCTGCTTTTTCATCTGATTCTGCATTTGTTCCTGCTTCCACGTTTTCCCCCATCACATTCTTTTTCTTCATCTGTTTTCCTCACTCTCCTGATTTCCGTATTCTAGTATTGAAAACAATTAAACTAAATTATTAATTAAAACAAATCCTTTAATTTTTTTCATTTTTCCATATAATTGGAATACATTTTATAAAACGTTTAAATCTAAATATTTATTGCAATAAAATTTATATTCTTTATTTAAATTTAACCTTTTCTTTACAATTCTTCATCATTATATCACAAAGACTTAATTGTTCAACTAATAAAATACTATCAGTATTATTTTTCATTTTTCTTTAGTTTTTTTATGACACAAAACTTCAATTGACTATTTTTTGTTTTAATTTTTTGACATCCGGTCAGACTATCCCTATCCCCTTCAAAATCAAATAAATAATTCCAACTATCCAACTTGAAAAAATACCATAAAGAATAACCGGTCCGGCTATGGTAAAAATCTTCGCTCCAATTCCGAATATGTGACCTTCCGCCTTAAATTCAATTGCCGGAGACACAACTCCGTTGGCAAATCCTGTTATTGGGACAAGACAGCCTGCGCCACCTTTTTTTGCAATCTTCGGGTAAACATTAAGCCCCGTTAGAATTGCACTTTCCAAAATCAAAATCAAAGTAGTGTAACTTGCGCTGTCCTCCTTATCCACTCCAAAATACATAAACAGCTCAAGCCAAATCTGTCCCATAACACAAATCAGACCGCCTATCCAAAAAGCATTCCACATATCCTTTGTCAAACTGTTATTTGGCGTAATTCTTTCAACGTATTCGTTGTACGCCTTCTTCTTTTCTTCACTTTCCATATCAATTCTCCATTAAATTATATATTTACGCGTTCCTACAAGTGATGCATATTCAGGACGAAATACAGACGTGGAGAGCTTGCTCACCAACGGTTGTATTTTGCGAGAAATAATTTTCCGGCACAACAGCATATTCAAAAGCATTAGTTCACCCAGTCGTTGTAAAATTGGAGCAACGATGCAAGGACTTTGCCTACCGCTACTGATAACACTATGAAACTTAGCCCCATTTGCAGTTTTGCCCTTCGTGCAAAGATTGCTGTTCCGTTTAGGGCCTCCGCCAGTGCCACTGCAAGGCAACCTACGAATATACCCTGACATAGTCCCATGATTCCCTGAAATATTTTTGCCGGCTGTCCCGTGAATTTGAAATGGGATTCCATTACCCAGAATATATTCCAAAGTATTCCCCCTGCAATTACTATTGTTTCATATAATTGTATACTTTTTGCAGTATGGGTTTTGTCTGCAAATCTTGTTATTATTCCTGTTGATGTTATTAATGCAAAAACTCCTGCAGAGATTATGAAACCTGCCCCGATTCCTGTAATTGCAAGAATTATTTTTCCTATCATTTTGTTCCAATTCTACCTTTCATATTTCGCCACTGCTTCTATTTTACATCCACCTTTCCGTCATCTCTGTTATGCCCATCTATTAAAGTCTGGTTTATGTCTCTTTCGTATTTTCTCATTTCAACCTCAATGGGCGTTGGATCATTGGTTAATTTTTTCGGTCCAAAATGGTTATAAAAGATGATGATTCCCACACCCAATCCTATTGAATAACAATACTCAAGTATTTTTCTGCCCTGCTCTTTGTCCCCTGTAAATTGCTTGCTTATTTTTGAAAACATATCATCTATTGACACATCGTTGTTAAATGACATTATGGAAAATCCCACTCCGAAAAACAAAATCAAACATATTATTGTTGTTTTAATTATTGCCATTGGTCCGTCATCTTTTTTGGGTGTCTTAAATTCAACAACACATTCTGTTTCCCCTATATTTTGTATATCTACATTCTGAAATGTTTGATCTGCCATTTCGATAATTTTCATTATTGAAACTATATATCGCTTTTTTCCTTTTGTTGTATCCTCCAACAATTTCATTGATTTTAGCCTGTTTGTTATATTTTTGTTTTTGCATTGAAGTTTTGCAACATCTCCAACTGTTACCTGCTTTTTCGTAATCTCCACTGCCTGGTCCATTTTTATATATAATGTGTCACTCATTTATGTCCTTTCTATCCCATATTGTTTAATATGGATTATTACTTTTTTAAAAATATAATCTTATCAACCTTTTATATCATCACTGCTTCCTGTATTTCTTCCACTTGATATGTGTCGTTGCACATGTAGAAGCCAATGCCTATTGCCACTATTATCACTGCTATTATTGCCACCATTTTTAATACTTTCATTTAGACCTCCAAAAATTTTTATTTTTTAGAAAATTTAAACTTCTATGCTTTTATTATGCAATTTTTTATTTTAATTATTCTAAATTAAATAAAAAGTGCAATGAACATTTGATTTCTAAACTTTCACTGCACTTTTTCCTTTTACAATAACAACTATTTTTTGTTTATGTACTTTTTTCATTTCTCATTGAGTTTAAAATTTTCTTTTCCAGTCTTGACACCTGAACCTGCGTCATTCCCATTTCTTTTGCTACCTGACTTTGAGTTTTATTTTTAAAATACCTCAAATTTATGATTTTTCGCTCCTTACTTTCCAGCATGTCCATTAATTGTTGAACCATAATTTTATTCAAAACCGTTTCTTCTATATTAGTGTCATCCTCCGCCAAATCCATTAGTGTGTATGCTGAATCTTTTGAATACATTTCTTTGTCAATTGACTCAACATTTCTTGAGGCATCCATCGCCATTACTATTTCTTCTTTTGTCAAATCACAGACCTTTTCAAGCTCTTCTATGGTTGGCTCCTGCTTTTTTTCATTTATATAAATTTCTCTTTGGTGCATTATTTTCATTTGATTTTCTTTTATTTTTCTGCTGATTTTTACAATGCCATCATCTCTTATAAACCTTCGGATTTCTCCTGCTATCATTGGAACTGCATAGGTTGAAAAAGCCACATCAAATTCCGTGTCAAATCTGTCTATTGCTTTTAGCATCCCAATGCATCCGATTTGAAACAAATCTTCGCCTTCGTGCCCTCTGTTTAAAAATCTTCTGACAATGCTCCATATCAAACCTGTATTTTCAATTAATATTTTATCTCTTGCTAACTTATCTCCCTGATGAGCCCTGTTTATCAAAGTTAGCGTATCCATTATGCCCTCTGGCCGGACTTTTCTTTCAAATTAACTAGCCCAATGGATTTAGAATTAGTGTGGCTCATCAACTTGCTATTATATTGACTACTTTTTATGCTGTTTTTTTCTATAACTTTTTTAAGTTTTTTCTCCATTATAACTGTTGTGCCTTTCCCCGGCTCTGAAATCACATCTACTTTATCCATAAACATTTCCATAAACATAAATCCCATTCCGGATCTTTCAAATTCCGGTTTTGTGGTAAACAAGGGCTCTCTTGCTTTTTCAATATTTGTTATACCAACTCCCAAATCTTTTATCTCAATGGTAATAAAACTACTAACCGTATATGTATCCTGCTTTTCGTACTGATTGCATACAAGCTTGCACTTTAAAGTTATTTTCCCCGGTCCCTCATTGTAGCCATGAACAATTGAATTAGTTACTGCTTCTGATACTGCCGTTTTAATATCATTAATTTCTTCAATGGTTGGATCAATCTCCGTCAAAAAAGAAGCAACTGCAATTCTTGCCAGACTTTCGTTTTCGGACTTTGCATCAAACTCCAAAGTCATATTGTTTTCCTTACTTTTATTTTCCATGCGTCCCTCCAATTACCATTTCACCAAGCTGGGTGTTTCCGTTTTGCTCACTATTTTGTAAAGCCCCGAAATAGTAAAAATTCTGTCAATTGAATTGTTAATATTTGTAACTGTAATGCTTCCACCTCTCTTTTTTACAAGCTTATACCTGCCCATTATCACTCCAATGCCTGAGCTATCCATAAACATTGTTCGCTTAAAATTAAAAATTATGTTTTTAATCTGGTTTGAAACAATATACCAATCTGACTGCTCTGTAATTGTTTTCGCATTGTGATGATCAAGTTCCTCCGGCAGATAAATCAAAAGATTCTCGCCTCTTACTTCATATAAAACTTCCATAAATCCCCCTTTATTCTTAAACGCAGAAAGAGAAGAGCTTTCGCTCTTCTCTTTCGTAAATCTTTTCTAAAATCTAACTAGATTCTAGTATTATCAATTGTAATCTTTATCCCTTATTCTGAAGTGCCACCGTCGCCATTATCTCCATTATCTCCATTATCGCCGTTGTCTCCATTATCTCCACTACTGCTACTGTCATCTATGTTAAGCTGGCTCTTTGCTGTGTCATAGTGTGATGAATTAGGGAAGTTATCGTATATCTCTTTGAAGTACTTATTGGCATTCTTTGAATCGCCTTTGTTTTTGTAACTCCATGCAAGATAGTATATTGCGTCTACATTACCTGAGTCAGCTTCAATACATTTTTTAAACTGCTTAATTGCTGTGTCATAATCTGCCTTATCTCTTGCTGTCATTCCTGCATTGTAAGCTTCTTCTGAAATACGTTTTGATAATTTACTGCTTAACCATTTATAAACAGTTGTAAAGTCTTCAGAGTCCATCTTAAGCTTACTATCAACATCACTTAAAGCTGTTGCCGCGTTCTTATAGTCATCATTTAAATAATAATTTACTGATTTTAACAGGTTACTGTAGTTTGATGCAACTGTATTTCCTGTGTCTGTATACTGTGCCAAGTCTGATTTAAGTTTCTTCTGTTCTGTTTTTAATGTATCAACCTGATTCTCTAATTCAGATATTGTTGAATTTTTTATTGCAATCTTCTGATTGTATTCAACACCTACATTGTTAGCCTGATCTGTCAGATGTGACATTCTTGCCGGTGTTACAATAAAGTAAACCAATGCTGCACCTAAAAGCAAACCAATAACAATATGAAGAATACTCTGTGCTCCTGTTATGGCTTCCTTAAAGTTATTCTTAGGAATGATAACATCATTTCCGCTAAGATATTCTCTGTCTACCATAACTCCACGAAGGTTTCTTCTTCTTTCCATTCGCTTGTCCGGATCAGTTTTCTTCTCTTCATCCATATATTCGTTAATCTCTCTTAAATATCTTATGCTAAGAGGATTACATTTATCTATTTTCATAGATTTTTTTATGGATTTTTTTGCACGCTCATACTGTCCGCCTTTTAAATACAACAGTGCCAACAACTGGTATGCTTTTATAAAGTTAGGATTCTGATTCAATACTTTCTTAAGCTGAATAATTGCCATGTCATCTGTACCGCTTTTGGCATAATCAAGAGCAATATTAAACTTCTTAATTGTATGATTTAATTCGCTAACCTTACCTTTATCCTGCTGTATTGCAACAAGATATTTCTCAGCCGGGTTATTATCCGGCTGAATATTTGTACTCATTACCCATTCTGAAAATGCCTGAACAGTCTCACCCATTTCAAAATAAACAAGACCTAACAGATTTCTTGCATCAATGTTTCTCTTGTTAAGTTTTACACTTCTTCTAAGAGTATCTGCTGCACCTGACAAATCCCTGTTTTTTGCTTTTGTAAGACCGGCATTGTAATAGGTATTTGATAATTTTACTATTCTTTTGTATACGCTTACGTCCATACCACAATGACTGCAATAATCACTGTTAGTTAAGACATTTCCACAATTGTAGCATATCATTTATACACCCATCCTTTGCCTTTTATTTGTCGCCTTTAAGTTCCTCAACCATCTGAATCATAACATCTGTAATATCAGAAATGTTATTATTGTAAATGGCATCCTCTGCTTCTTCTATTTCTAGACTTGGGTGAAACTTCTTGATTTCCTCTTCAAAATTTATCATGGTCGTTTCCTCCTACTTCTGTAATCTTGCCAACTGTTCCTTTACCTGATCCATCATCTGCTGATATTTAGCCTGTTTAGCCTTTTCTTCATTAATCTTCTTTTCAGGAGCCTTGCTTACAAAATTAGGGTTGCTTAACATACCGTTAACTCTTGCTAATTCTTTATTAAGCTTTTCAACTTCCTTATTAAGACGTTCGATTTCCTTTGAAATATCAACTAATTCAGCAAAAGGCATATAAATAGTAGCCTTTGGAATAACTACTGATACGGCATCATCACCAATACCTGACTTGTCATCCTGAATAATAACTTCACTTGCATAACCTAATGTTGCAAAGAATACTTTACCATTTTCGAAAATGGTCTTAATTTCTTCTTCACTTGAAACTACGAAAACTTTAGCTTTCTTACTTGGAGCAACGTTCATTTCTGAACGGATATTTCTAATATTTCTAACTGCCTCTTTAATAGTTTCAACTGCTTTTTCTTCTTTGGCAAAATCATATTCTTCTGTAAATTCAGGCCATTTTGAAAGCATAATTGTTTCTTCTTCATCCTGTAAATTGCAGAAAATTTCTTCTGTAATAAATGGCATATATGGATGTAAAAGTTTTAATGCATCGATTAATACCTTCTTAAGTGTCCAAAGTGCTGCCTTTTTAGTATCGTCATCATCATTGTACAATCTTGGCTTAACCATTTCAATATACCAGTCACAAAATTCTTCCCAAATAAATTCGTAAATTTTGTCTGCTGCGATACCCAACTCAAATTTATCAAGATTTTCTGTCACATCTTTGGCTAAAGTGTTAACTTTTGATAAAATCCACTTATCTGCATCTGTAAGATTTTCAGGTTTGTTCTTCACATCAATACCTTCTTCAGGCATATTCATCTGAATAAATCTTGATGCGTTCCAAACTTTGTTAGCAAAGTTTCTTGAAGCTTCTACTCTTTCCCAGTAGAATCTCATATCATTACCTGGTGCATTACCTGTAATAAGTGTAAATCTTAATGCGTCAGCACCGTATTTGTCAATAACTTCCAATGGATCAATACCATTTCCAAGAGACTTACTCATTTTACGTCCCTGTGAATCTCTAACAAGTCCATGTATCAAAACTGTATCAAAAGGAACTTTTCCTGTATGTTCAAGTCCTGAGAACATCATTCTGATTACCCAGAAGAAAATAATGTCATATCCTGTAACAAGTACATTTGTAGGATAGAAATAATCTAATTCTTCTGTGTTGTCAGGCCATCCAAGTGTTGAGAAAGGCCATAATGCTGATGAGAACCATGTATCAAGTGTATCAGGATCCTGTCTCATTTCCTTACCACACTTAGGACATACTGCATGATCTTCTTTTGTAACAACCATTTCCCCACAATCATCACAATAGAATGCAGGAATCCTGTGTCCCCACCATAACTGACGTGAAATACACCAGTCACGGATGTTTTCTAACCAATGGAAATATGTTTTGTCAAAATGAGGTGGTACAAACTTAGTGTCACCATTTTTAACAGCTTCAATTGCAGGTTTTGCAATTTCTTCCATCTTTACAAACCACTGTTTTGATACTCTAGGTTCGATTGTAGTATGACATCTGTAACATGTACCTACATTATGTTCATGGTCTTCAATCTTTACAAGGTATCCTTCTTTATCTAAATCTTCAACGATTGCTTTTCTTGCTTCATATCTGTCCATACCTGCATACTTAGGATAATCATCAACAATCTTAGCATCATCTGTTAGTACATTAATAACAGGTAAGTTATGACGAAGTCCAACTTCAAAATCGTTAGGATCATGTGCAGGTGTAATCTTAACAACACCTGTACCAAAGTCAATACCTACATAATCATCTGCCACAATAGGAATCTCTCTTCCAACTAAAGGAAGTGTAAGAGTCTTTCCCACTAAGTCTTTATATCTGTCATCATTTGGGTTAACTGCTACTGCTGTATCACCAAGTAATGTTTCAGGTCTTGTTGTTGCAAGCTGAATATATCCTGAACCATCTGTTAAAGGATATCTTAAATGCCAGAACTTGCCTGCCTGATCTTCATATTCAACTTCTGCATCTGAAATAGATGTAAGACAATGAGGACACCAGTTAATGATTCTTTCACCACGGTAAATCTGTCCCTTGTTGTATAAGTTTACAAATACTTCCTTAACTGCCTTTGAACAGCCTTCATCCATTGTAAATCTTTCTCTATCCCAGTCACATGAAGAACCTATCTTCTTAAGCTGTGAAACAATACGACCACCGTACTGTGCTTTCCACTGCCAAGCTCTGTCTAAGAATTTCTCTCTTCCTAAATCTTCTTTTGTAATGCCTTCTTCACGCATTTTTTCTACAATCTTGGCTTCTGTAGCAATTGATGCATGGTCAGTTCCAGGAAGCCATAAAGCTTCGTAACCCTGCATTCTCTTAAAACGTGTAAGAATGTCCTGCATTGTATTATCAAGGGCATGTCCCATATGAAGCTGTCCTGTAATATTTGGAGGTGGCATAACAATTGTAAAAGGTTTCTTACTTCTATCTACTTCTGCGTGGAAGTATTTCTTTTCCTGCCACTTACTGTACAATCTGTCTTCAATCTCTGCCGGATTGTAATTCTTTTCAATCTCTTTCATCTTTCTTCTCCAATCGTAACCGTTTTCATAGGATATGTTATTAACATATTAAGTCCTATTTTTTAATTTATTAACATTTCTTAATACGCACCGGATTTTCGTTAACAAATACGAAAGTCGTGCTCTCCTTTGCAGTATCAGCACGACTTTCTTATGTATAATGCCGGTACCGCATAAAGGGCGATTGCTCGCGGTACCACCTTTATCTTTCACTTATCATATCCTGTAACGGGGACGAACCGTAGACAACTACTCAATTCATCATCTCTGCTCCAAAACTACCTTCACAGACACTGCTTTAAGAGGCTTCCACCGTCCCTCTCTCTCTTTAAAAGGTTATCTGCTACTCCTTTTCTTCTACGCATTTCCATATATGAACTAATAATAATGATTTTAAATTGGTTTGTCAACTATGTTCACAAAACATTTAACTGTTTATTTCTACAATATATTCTTTCTTGCACTGCTGCATATATTGATCTTCCTGTTTTTTGTTCCAACCTGTTTTAATTTCAGCATTAAGCTTAATTATTTCTGTCTTAATTCTGTTGATAACAGTGTCAGAAACACCATATTTGTCCTTATCCATTTTTAGTCGCTTCTCATTATCAGTAATAAGGTCGCACATTATTATTGATTCCAAAGACTCTGCCGAAGCATTAAGCCTGTAAGCACATCTAAAAGCTGTTGCAGCCTGGTCGTATTCAAACAATCTTGCGTAAGCCACACCAAGATTGTTATAAACATCACCATAAAATCTTTCAGGCAAATCAGTATTAATGGACTTACTTAAAATACTATTATAGTAATTAATTGCCATATTATACTTGTCTGTTTCCATCAAAATATCTGCCTTAGCCTTAATTCTTTCTGCTGCTGTTTTTGAACTAAGCATAACAAGATGGTTTTCTAATTTTTCTGCTTCACGCTCAGTATAGTAACCGGCGTTTTTTATAAGAAAAGAAATCTTTTCTCCCAAAGCTCCTTTGTTGGCATTAATCTGTCTTATACCTGATGCAATGTGAGGTTGCTTAAGTTCGTTTTCAATATAATCAATTAAGCCTTCACTGAAAAACTGGTCATCAATTAAATAAAGGTAATTAAATAAGTAATAACTTAATTCTTCTATAGAATATATATTCTTGTTAATTTCTTTAATATAATAAGGCTTTTCCGTATGCATTGTACATAATGTTATGTCATTCATATTCATTTACTCCTTTAGCCAATCTCTATTTCCTTTGTAACTGACATTCCCGATGATTTAAAGAACTCTCCAAAACCTAAATCCGTAATTGTAATCTGGAATTTGTTTTCTGATAAATATTTAAAATCAACACTGATTCTTGTTGTTTTCGGTGGTCTTTTTGGAAATTCCGTCAAATCAATTCTAAACTCTTCTGTTGTATGTTTCATAATATTATGAATTTCAAAAACAGCTTCTGTAGGTTCTTCCATTATACATTCTGTTTTTGATTTTGCCTGATACCAATAATCACCAATATCTGACAATGTTACCATACTGTCTCTTTCTTTGTGTTTAACAGACATTGTAACTCTTACTCTTGTTCTGCCCTTACATGAAATAATGTAATCCTTAAGGGTTTTCATATAAAAGAACTCTTTTGCCGCATAAGCTGCACCTTTTACAATTAAGTTATTTCCCTTAAAAACTCTTCTGTTTCTGCATATAGTCTGTAAAGTTTTCGCCCAGCCTTCTGCATAAAAACCTTCACCTGACAAAAACACACCTGATACAACATTTTTCTTAAGCTGGTCTTCCATATAATCTGCCACAATTTCATCTGCCATATCCATGTTATTCTTTACCGAATCATATGTCATCCTGTCATTTAAGTCTTCAACTGTAACATCTGCCACATGAACCTGCTTGCCTTTTATAACATTAAGCTTTCTGCAGGAAAAATCATTTCTGTCAAAATTAAGGAAGTAAACCTGATTAATCCAAATATCTTTTCCCTGATTTAAAACATAATATACAAAACTTTCTGAATGACTTATTATCTTAATATCATTTGCATTGTAACCTAAATTAGTAAAAGAGGTTGTAATTAATTCAATCATTTCCGGTGTAACTTCATTTAAAGTTACAAGAACATTTTTGATTAATTTGCCATTGCTGTAATTTACTGCAACCTTTAGCAGATATGACATATACGTTGTAATAATCTGTTTTGTTAAATCTTCCCCATAGTTCTGCTTTAAAATCTCCGGCAATTTTCTATATTCAGTGCTATTATTTAATCTGCTTTTGTTAACAGCCTCGTCACCTGCTGACCATTCATTTAATTCGCTGTTATAACATACAACAGACGGTATCAAAAAATTATCTTCTGTTCCTATACTAATGGATCTTGGATTAATTTCATCATCCAACACAGCCATTTGCGTAAAGTCTATGGAAAAATCGATTCCCAATATTATTCCTTTTCCCAAAGTTTCATCCTCCTATATTGTCTGCCCTGATTACAATAATCTAAATAATTTTCTTCCTGCTTCCTTGCAAAGTTCGTAAGTCTGCATCATATCTCTTGCTGCATCATCCTCGCCTAAAGCCTTGCAAATCATCATACTGTTAATTATTCCAAAACGGCTTTCGTCGTTGTAAGCATTCTTCTCTGATATTCTCACTGAATAGTTATCAACAACCTTACCTTCCGGATATTCATTAGAATACTCCTTTATACTGTAATCTATTTCCTCACCGTAGAACATTATTACTTCTTTTGAGAAAATTCCCGGATAAATGCTTCCCATTTCTTCTGTAACTTTTCCGGTTTTTCCTTCCTGATTTTTAATCTCATAAGTAATATCAACTCTATGTTTCGGATTAGTTCTAAAATCTATAATTGTCTTATCTAAAAGATTAAACGGAATCTTGTACCATTTATTAAACTTCTTATAAAATTCAAAATTAACATTGCTCTTAACTAAAGTATCAATTAAGTTCTTTGTTATTTTAATTTGATTTTCAGTAAGCTTATCTTTCTGTGACATTACTTCCACAAAAGCGATTTTTGTAATTAATGTTACATCAAATCCGTTTTCCAATTCCTGTTCGACTATTTCCCATACTCTTTCAGGACATTGAACTTTTTTAATAAAATAATTATAAGAAACATATGTGTAAAATGCCCTTCTTATAACTGAAGATGTTGGTCCCTTAATGTATTCTTCATATATTTCATAAATAGACTTATCAACACTGCCTTCAAAAATAAGCTGTACCAACAACTTTTCAGCCAATGTATTATCATTAATATTTCTTGACTGAACCGCCAAAAACATCTGATATAATTCAAGGGAACCTGAATCATAATACTTGCCTAAGAACTTAAGAACATTCTCATCCCTGCAACCATTTCTGAAAGATTCGGCACACATCTCTATAAGAATTTCGTTTTTGTCAAACTCAGGCTCTTTAACCAATTCCACACAAAGTTTTTCAAGCAAGCTTACCTTTATACTTTCATAACCATACTTGGCAATATGTGGATAAACCATTTCCATAAGATTTCTTTCTATTAAAATCTCCATTATCTTCTTTCGGGAAACTTTGGATAACTCTGCCAGATTAAACTGCATAATATAAATGTCCATTTCTCCCAAATCGTAGCCTTTGTAATAATAATCCACAATAAATTCCTTTAGTGAATTACGATATTGCTTTGATAATTCAGGAATTTCCACTGTTTCCTTTAATTCCTGAACCTTACCTTTGTACATATTAGGATGTTCAAGAATCTTTTCTGTTTCCACAAGCTTAGTAAGATTACTGCTTCCTTTTTTTGTAATTGGAGCTTCAATTTTTAAATGTTTTATCTGATAGTCAGACTCCCAAATAAATCTGCCCTTGTTATCCATAAATAAAATAACAGGATTCTTTGTATATAATCTTACGTAAGCCACTCCGTTATTCACAGTTGATGTAATAATATTTTCTGTTTCTTTATGACGTACAACAACTGTTTTTATTTTTTCATTTTTTACTGTTATCTTGTAAGTATTAAGAACCTGTGGCATTGCCTGCTGCATATTACCTACAAGAAAATCATCTGTTATTAACTTAGAGTAAATCAGTCTTAAATGGTCATTGTTGTTGCCTTTAAGTAATTGTTCTGTTGCATATTTTTCCACGCCGTCACGGAATTTTAAATATTCATCCTCTAACATACTAATGTTAGTTAACAGATTTGCGTAAAAATAATCTTTGTTATACATTAAAGTATCTGTTCCGTAAGAAAAATACTTATATGCTGACTTCTCCAATGGCTTATAATTAGAAGTATTAATTGTATAAATATAATATTCATACAAATTAGTAATTCTAAGTTCTTCCCTGACACCTTCTGTAAGCCACTTGGAATAGCTGTGGTCCAACTTATTGCCATTAATAATCATTGTACATATACATGTAAGAACCTCTTCTTCCTTAGTCTGCTCATAAAATCTTTCAAGTATGTTAAAGTATCCTTCATTATATGCCTTGTCCTTAATCATAAGCTCTGCTGTCTGCTTGGCAAGGTCTTTTGTCACGATTTTGTATTTTGCCGCAAAGTTTAATACCTGAATTTCAAAACTGTTAAGGATTCTTAAAAGTTCAGGCTGATTAATTAAAATATTTGCCGCCTCAAAATACATAACCGGACTGAAACATCCTTCTCCAAACATTCGCTTAATCATTGTATATTTTAAGCTCGGATTTTCGTCATATCTTTCATCCATGTAAAATAGAAGCCACAATAACTGCCATGTGTCATGACCACTTTCAAAGTATTTCTTGATTTCTGCCTTTATTTCGTTAGTATAATTAGGATTGTTTTTATGTAATGTTTTTAAGTACAGATAGTAACAGTATTCTTCTACATTATTTTTGTCCTTTATTGCCATCTGCTTAGATGCCCTGTCAAGATATGATGTAGCTTCCTCTGTATTATTTTCGGCAATTGCCACCTGAGCCTTAACCAAAATACCAACAAGGTCGTCTTCGTTCTTTTCCAGTCGTTCCTGTGCCATTTTTGACATTTCATTAATCCATTTTTTACCATCAATAACACCGGTTCTAAAGTCAAGATAGTTCTTTATAAGACCTATGTTGTTCTTCTTTTCTTCTATGTAATCGTTAATTTCGTCTTTTTCATTTACTATTACAATGTCGTAAACAATTGTTTCGTTAGTTGTCTCAAAAATTAATCTGCCGTGGTTACTTCCTCCGTGAAGTCTGGCTGCATTAATATAAAATTCATATTCTGCAACTTTGCCATTAAAATCATCGCCCTTAACCTGTGACTTGCAGTTATAAAGGAAATCACCTTCAACTGTAACATTTATTTCCGCATATCCAAGACAACTTCTTTCAAGATTAATCGTGTCTGCATAGTTCTCTTTAATATTGGAATATTCTCTATAATTCTCCTTTGTACTAATGGCAACTCTCTTTTTTAGTCCCATTCCCACAAGAAACTCTTCCATTGCAATTCCACGGTTACTGTTATGAAGCACCATGTCATACAATGTAGAGCCGAAACTATCGTTTTTTAGGAAAAACTCCTTAAATTCTTTTGAAAGGAATAATATTAATGCCTCGTCATAACTTTCATTAATAAGTCTTAAGAAATCATTAAAACCCCCAATCATTCCTATTGTTGATTCCAGCTCTCTTTTCTTTATTGTTATTGCAAAAGGAATGTCAAAACCTCCTGCAGTTGTAACCATGCTTATTGTTCCGTTGCAGATCTGTCCCTGCTCCAGATTCTTACTGCTTACGCTATATCTAATCACATTGTTAATGCCGTTAAACTGATTGTTCTCGAAAGTTATATGATTATCAGTAGAAAATACAACTCCTTTTATAGGAAGATTGTTTTTACTTTTTATGTTTAATTCTCCCCGTTTGTAATCCCCTGTTTCCAGCTCTACGGCTATTCTGTTTTCTAAAACTTCCGCATCAGGCATTTCATATGTTGAAACTCCTGCTGCTAACTTGTCAATTAAAGTCTTCAATTATTTCACCTCTGATTTTAACTCTCTTAGGATTATGGAAATGCAAAGCAGTTCACAATCCTTTTAATCCGGATTTGGATATTTTATACTAATCTTCCTTTATCTTTTTAAAGTAATTCTTAACTTCTACTTCGTATCCTAAATCTCCCGGTTCATAGAACCTGCTATCTTCCAAACCGTCAGGAAGATATTGTTGTTTCACATAATGATTTGGATAATCGTGTGCGTACTTGTATCCGATTCCGTGACCAAGCTTGGCTGAGCCTTTATAATGTGCATCCTGTAAATGTGCCGGAACCTTTGC
This sequence comes from Eubacterium ventriosum, assembly GCF_025150745.1. Taxonomy (NCBI): domain Bacteria; kingdom Bacillati; phylum Bacillota; class Clostridia; order Eubacteriales; family Eubacteriaceae; genus Eubacterium; species Eubacterium ventriosum. Next base: position 1,467,556 of record NZ_CP102282.1, on the reverse strand, counting down.
CGTAACAGTACTTCTTACCACTTCATTTGCTGCAAAAATTGCATTGCAGGCTGAGTTGCTCTTTGGCGATGAAGCCACATAAATAACTGCCTCCGACAATATTATCTGGGCTTCAGGCATACCAACCTGATGAACTGCCTGGGCTGCTGCATTGGCAACAACTAACGCCTGTGGATTTGCCATGCCAACATCTTCTGCCGCACAAATCAAAATTCTTCTTGATATAAAGTCAACGCTTTCCCCTGCATAAAGCATTCTTGATAAATAATACACTGCCGCATCAGGATCAGAACCTCGCATACTTTTTATAAATGCAGAAATTGTATCGTAATGATTATCTCCTGACTTGTCATATTTTAATGCTCTCTTCTGAACACATTGCTGTGCTACTTCCAATGTAATATGTATCTTGCCATCCTGTGCCGGATCTGTAGTCAAAATACCAAGCTCTACTGCATTTAACGCTGTTCTTGCATCCCCATTTGAAATCTCTGCCAAAAACATAACCGCATCATCATCAATTACTCCGTTATAAATTCCCATTCCGTCAGTTTTGTCATTTACTGCCCTTAGTATAAGTGTCTTAATGTTTTCCACACTTAAAGGATGTAATTCAAAAACAATTGACCTTGATATTAAAGCTGAGTTAACTTCAAAATATGGATTCTCTGTTGTTGCCCCAATAAGTATAACCGTTCCGTCTTCAACAAAAGGAAGAAGATAGTCCTGTTGTCCCTTATTAAAGCGATGAATTTCATCTACAAAAAGAATAGTCTTCCTACCACTCATTGCCATATTCTGTTTAGCCTTTGCAACCACGTCTTCCATATCTTTCTTTCCTGCCACAGTTGCATTTAACTGCATAAAATCTGCACTTGTAGTATTGGCAATAACCTTAGCCAATGTAGTCTTTCCCGTTCCCGGAGGACCGTAAAAAATAATTGAACTAATTTTGTCTGCTTTTATTGCTCTATATAGTAATTTGTCTTTTCCTATTATATGTTCCTGTCCTACAACCTGGTCTAAAGTTTTAGGTCTTAATCTGCTTGCTAACGGCGATTCCTTCTCACTGTTAACACTTCTTGCGTAATCAAAAATATCCATTATATCTATTAAACCTCTATTAACTGTCTTATAACAACATATTTGGCTTTTATTCTACCACATTTCACATTTATTTTGTATAATAGATAAAATTAAATTCTAAATAATTAGCACTAAGTAGCTTTACTGCCATAGATATATAGTACAGATTATTGTTTATATCATCCTATCAAATATGCTCATTGCAAATATTTATGCATTAATTTTTAAAAAACATTCACATTATTATTTGCCTAATATTTTAATGTTTTGTCTTAACAAAATATACTATTTGCTTTATTTTATTATGTTTAGATATGGTTTTATTGTAGAAAATTAAGTTATGTGGTAGACTTTACACTCATAAAAGGGAGGTTTTCTTATGTTATTAAATGAAAAAGAAGAACAGTTCGACGATCCACTTACAGTTCAGATTAATAAATATGCAGACAGATGTATTAATAATTCATGTATTGATCCAAATCTCTACGATAAATTTGATGTTAAGCGTGGTCTTCGTGATAGAAATACAGGCAAGGGTGTTCTTACCGGTTTAACTGAAATCGGTGATGTTCATTCATATGAAACTATTGACGGTAAAGTTGTTCCCGTTGAAGGAAAGCTTTTTTATAGAGGTATTGATGTAGAAGATATTGTTCATGGTTTCTTAAAAGAGAATCGTTTTGGTTTTGAAGAGGTTACTTATCTTCTTCTCTTCGGCGAACTTCCATCTGAAAAGAGACTTGCTAATTTCAACAAAGTTCTTGCCGAATATAGAACTCTTCCACCAAGTTTTGTCCGTGATATTATTATGAAAGCTACAAGTAGAGATATGATGAACCTTCTTGCAAGAAGTGTTCTCTCACTTTATTCATGGGATGAAAATCCTGATGACACTTCAATTCCTAATGTTTTAAGACAGAGCTTAAGCCTTATTGCCAGAGTTCCACTTATATCCGTTTACGGATATCAGGCTCACAGACATTATCATCATGGTGATAATTTATATATTATTAATCCTGATGTTAACCTGTCAACTGCCGAAAACATTTTAAGACTTTTACGTCCTGACAGCTCTTATACAGAACTTGAAGCCAAAATCCTTGACTTAGCTCTTGTTCTTCATGCTGAACATGGTGGTGGTAATAACTCAACTTTCACAGACCATGTTGTTTCATCTTCAGGAACAGATACTTATTCGGCTATTGCAGCTGCCCTTTGTTCATTAAAAGGACCTAAACATGGTGGTGCTAATATTAAAGTTAAGCATATGTTTGATCATATGAAGGAAACAATCAATGACTGGAATGATGATGACGAAATTAAGAATTATTTAAATGCTCTTCTTGAGAAGCGTATTTTCGATCAGTCAGGTTTAATCTATGGTATTGGTCATGCAGTTTACGCCATTTCCGATCCTCGTGCAAAGCTTCTTAAAGCTTTCACAAAAGACCTTGCTGCTGAAAAGAATCGTCTTGATGAATTTGCATTATACCAGAATGTTGAAAGACTTGCTCCTGAAGTGATTTCAAAAGCTCACAAGAGACAGAAAAGTGTTGGGGCAAACGTTGACTTCTATAGCGGTTTCGTTTATTCAATGCTTGGACTTCCTGACGGACTTTACACTCCAATGTTTGCTTCCGCCAGAATGGCCGGCTGGTGTGCACACCGTATTGAAGAATTAATCAACGCCGGCAAAATCATACGTCCTGCATATAAGAACGTTGCAAAAAAGGCAGTTTATGTGCCACTTGATAAAAGATAGATTAGATATTTTTTATTTTGATAATAGCAACAAAAAAATCCCTGCAGTTTCATTTTCTGAATCTGCAAGGATTTTTTAATTCATTTATTCTCTACACAAACTGATTTTTTTCTTCATCATATGTATACTCAATCATTTTTAACTTCTCTATTATTTCCTGTTTATCTGCGTCTTTTGCTTTGCAAAATTCATCTAAGTTACTGTAGAAATCGCGAAGATTAGTATTTACTACGCTTAGAAGCATTACAGGATCTTTTGGTAGATTGTTCATGTCTGTCTCCTTTATTTCATTGTCCATATCCAACTTTTTTATTTGTTTCCCCAGATTAAATATCCGATAATAATTCCCACACCAATGCCAACTATCAAATGCACGATTCTCATTATGTCTAACTGCTTAGGCTGGTCTGATGTGCCACTTTTTTTGCTCTGTTTTCTATTGAATATTACTATATCTATTGCAAGAATTACACTTCCCACAAAAGATATAATAAATGTTATCAATGTAACCATAAGTGCCTGAATCATAGGTGTCAAAAGTGCAATCATTACTGACACAAAAGCAATTATAGCTGAAGGTACTGTTACTGCAATGGCAATCTTGCCAACTGTACCCGGTGTATAACGTCCATAAGGATTTTCCTGTTTATTCTGTTTAAATCCATAATAATTCTTGTTTTTTGTATTACTCATCCTATGTTCTCTTTCATTTTTATAATAAAAATTCCATAATTGTTTTCATTCTTTAAAACAATGCCTTAAAGAATGAAACGCCTGCCACGCTTCCAACGCCCATTATAACGCCGGCTAACAATACTCCACACATACATGCAATAACGCTCTTCTTAAAGTCCATATCCAAAAAGCTTGCAGCCAATGTTCCGGTCCATGCGCCTGTGCCCGGAAGTGGAATACCAACAAATAATAATAAAGCTACATATAAGCCTTTGCCTGCCTTTTCTTTAAGCTTCTCGCCTCCACGTTCACCTTTGTCAAGGCACCATGTAAAGAATCCTCCAATAAACTTTTTATCCTTTCCCCAAATAAGTACCTTTCTTGCGAAAAAGAATATTACCGGTACAGGAAGCATGTTTCCAATTACACAAATAATATATGATTGTAACAATGGCAAGCCAAAGCCCTGAGAAATTGGTATTGCTCCTCTAAGTTCTACAATGGGAACCATTGAAACAAAAAAAATCATAACATAATGTTTTAATAAATTCATTCTTTTAATTCTCCTACTTTTCTAATTTTTCACACAAGTTCCTGACAAGTATATCATTATCCATAACTTTTCTCAATTACATTTATTTGTTAAATCTATTTTTTCAACTTTTATTTTATTGTACTGTTATTTAATTTATCCACAGTAACAAACTGATATCCCTTATCCTGCAAAATATCTACAGTCTTTAAGGCTGCCTCAACTGAACTTTTAAAAATATCGTGAAGCAATATAATGTCTCCCGGTCTTACATGGCTTATAATTCTGTTAACGACAATGTCTGCATTCTGGTCCTTCCAGTCTTCCGGGTCAACATTCCAAAGAACCACCCTCATTCCTGTATTTTCCAAAAGTTTCTTGTTCACATCTCCGTAAGGCGGTCTTATATACTTTGGAGAAGTTCCTGTAATACTTGTTATAATCTCATTAGTCTTATTAATTTCAACCGATGCCTTATTGTAATTAGTCCTTGCAAGGTCTGCGTGTGAATATGTATGATTTCCGATAAGATGACCTTCTTTTGAAATTCTTTTTGTCAGCTTTTTGTTATTTTCCACGTTCTCTCCTACAAGAAAAAAGGTGGCTTTTACCTTTCTCTCCTTAAGTCCGTCAAGCAATATTTTTGTATAAACGCTACTGGGACCGTCATCAAAAGTCAAAGCCACCTTAGGTATGGCATCCTTTACATTTGTAATATTTAGATTAGTAAGAACAACTTCACTGTTCCTATAGTTGCCGTAAATAAATGCCATTCCTATTATTAACATTCCTATTAATAATATTCCAACTAAAATTTTTTTATTTAATATTCTTTTCAATACTCTTCACACAATATTTTATTAATCATTATATGAAAAATATATTATTTTAATTACACGGATTGCGGGAGTGCAAAGCACAAAGCAATCCGTGTAATTAAATTTAATCAGTTCTCTTTAAACAACTGCCAGCTTTCCGTCAACAACATCGAAGGTTATTGTATCTCCCATACTAACCTTACCTTCAAGAATAACTCTTGCGGCCAATGTTTCAACATTCTTCTGCAAATATCTCTTTAATGGTCTTGCACCATAAACCGGATCATATCCGTTATCTGCAACATAAGTTTTTGCTGCATCAGTAAGCTTAATCTGTAACTCTCTATCCTTTAATCTTTCGTTAACACTGTCAATTACAAGATCTACAATTCCGCCAATGTTATCCCTTGTTAAAGGCTTAAACATAATAATTTCATCAAGTCTGTTTAAGAACTCTGGTCTGAAATGATTTCTTAAATCATTCATTACAAGGTCCTGATTTTCCTGCTTAATGTTGCCATTGTCATCAATTCCTTCTAACAGATATGATGAACCAATATTTGAAGTCATAATCAAAATTGTATTCTTAAAGTCTACTGTTCTACCCTGTGAGTCTGTAATACGACCATCGTCAAGTACCTGTAAAAGTACGTTAAACACATCCGGATGTGCCTTTTCAACTTCATCAAAAAGTACAACCGAATAAGGTTTACGTCTTACTGCCTCAGTAAGCTGACCGCCTTCATCGTATCCAACATATCCCGGAGGCGCTCCGATTAATCTTGACACACTGTATTTTTCCATATACTCACTCATATCAATTCTGACCATATTACTTTCATCATCAAATAAGTTTTGTGCCAAAGCTTTTGCCAATTCAGTCTTACCAACACCTGTAGGTCCTAAGAATAAGAAAGAACCGATAGGTTTACTTGGATCCTTTATGCCTGCCTTAGACCTGATAATTGATTCAGTAATCTTTGTTACTGCCTCATCCTGTCCAATGACACGTTTGTGAAGTTGCTTATCAAGATGAAGTGTTTTTTCTCTTTCTGTTTCCGTAAGTTTTGCTACCGGAATTCCTGTCCATCTTGATATTATTCTTGCTATTTCCTCATCTGTTACACTTTCCCTAAGCAATGATAAATCTTTATTCTTAACTGCTGCTTCTTCAGCCTCTAACTGTTTCTGAAGTTGTGGTAACTTACCATACTGAAGTTCTGCTGCCTTTTCAAGATTGTATTCACTCTGGGCTTTTTCAATGTCCTTCTTAACATTTTCAACCTGTTCTCTTAAATCCTGTAATTTTGTTACAGAATCTTTTTCATTTTCCCACTGTGCTTTCTTGTTATTAAACTCATCACGCATTTCTGCCAATTCTTTTTGAAGTTCAGCTAATCTTTCTTTGCTTAAATTATCTGTTTCTTTCTTAAGCGCTGCCTCTTCTATTTCTAACTGCATTACTTTTCTTCTAAGTTCATCAAGTTCAGTAGGCATTGAGTCCATTTCCGTCTTAATTAAAGCGCATGCCTCATCAACTAAGTCAATAGCCTTATCCGGAAGAAATCTATCTGTTATATATCTATCTGAAAGTGTTGCTGCACTTACTAATGCCCCATCCTGGATTTTTACACCGTGGAAAACTTCATATCTTTCTTTTAAACCTCTTAAAATTGAAATTGTATCTTCAACAGTAGGTTCATTTACCATTACAGGCTGAAATCTTCTTTCCAAAGCCTTATCTTTTTCAATATATTGTCTATATTCATCTAATGTTGTTGCACCTATACAATGAAGTTCACCTCTTGCAAGCATTGGTTTTAACATATTACCTGCATCCATTGCTCCGTCTGTTTTTCCTGCACCAACAATTGTATGAAGTTCATCAATAAACAATATAATGTTTCCATCACTGTTCTTTACATCTTCAAGAACTGCCTTTAATCTCTCCTCAAACTCACCTCTGTATTTGGCTCCCGCTACAAGAGCTCCCAAATCAAGGGCAAATATCTTTTTGTCCTTTAGTCCTTCAGGAACATCACCACGTACAATACGCTGTGCCAATCCTTCTACTGCTGCTGTTTTACCAACACCAGGCTCACCTATTAATACCGGATTATTTTTTGTTTTACGTGAAAGTATTCTGATTACGTTTCTAATTTCACTATCACGTCCGATTACCGGATCAAGTTTCTGATTTCTTGCTCTTTCAACCAAATCCTGTCCATACTTAGACAAAGCATCATATGTGCTTTCAGGATTATCAGATGTAACTTTCACATTACCTCTAACAGTCTCCAACGCTCCAAGAAATCTTTCTCTCTTAATCCCATACTCTCTAAATAGTTCTGCCACTTCTTTATTAGGTCTGTCTATTAATGAAAGGAAAATATGTTCAACTGATACATATTCATCTCCCATTCTTTTAGCCTCATCTTCGGCATAAATCAAGGCATTATTAAGTGCCTGACTTACATATGGATTTCCACCCTGCACCTTAGGCTTTTTTGCTATATAATCTTCTACCCTATTTCTAAAATGCTCCGGCTGGATTTCCATCTTTTCAATTAACTTAATAATCAGACTGTCGTCTAATGTAATAAGACTGTAGATTAAATGCTCCTGGTCAATCTCCTGATTGCCATATTCAGCTGCAACTTTCTCACAGTTCTGAATAGCTTCCACAGATTTTTGTGTAAACTTACTTATGTTCATAATGAAATCCCTCCTTTTGATTTAAATTTGTTTTTCATATTTATTTAGTTTGGATATCAAAAACCAAACGCTAATCAAACTCCTCTTCGTTTGATATTTTTTATTTTACTCTTATTTTTTATATTTCAATAGACTTTATTTTAACAAATTGTTACTTTTTTGTTATAACACAAAAGAGAAGAAACTTAGGCGTCCCTTCTCTTTTTAAGTAAACTGTCTTAAAAGACTATTTTAAATTTTTAAAATATTTTACTGCTTCGTCTAATGACTTCTTGAAAGCTTCATCAGATGAATTATTAAATAAGAATAAATTCTTAATTCCATCAGGTACTGTGAAATTAATCTTCTTAATGTACTCATCCCAGTTTTCAAGTTTCCATGTATCTCTGTCTGAGTTACGTGCTATCATTCTCTGTCTGCAAACTTCAACATCACACTGTACCCAAACTACAACTAATTCTGCACCAATCTTTAAAAGATCCTGTCTAAGATTCTCCATATAACCTGGAGTTCTAACTTCTCTTGTAAATGGTGAGTTAATGAATACTGTATCATTATATTCTAATGCTTCTCTTGCAACTTCCATGATTGCATCGTATTCATAGTTTCTGATATTTTCTTCAAAGAAATCTGAGCTTCTGTTGTATTCCTGATTAGCTACAACAAAAATCTGTTTTGATAATACGATAAGTGAATCCTTATCAAGATAAACACAGTTAGGCATAGCCTTTGCTAATTTCTTTGTTACAAATGTTTTTCCACATGCTGGTGGAGATGTTACTAAAATTAACTTCTTCATAATATCTAACCTCTTCTAAATAAATTTATAAATTAATAATTTTTAGCCTTTTTTTTAAACCCCATTTTCCCTATATAATACCACTATTAGTCTTTTTTAGTCAACAGTCTACACGCTTTATTTTATAAACAATTATAACAATTTTTTGTCCATTATTTTGGTAATATTTTTCTGCGTTTTAAGTAAATTTTTTAGTAATTTTTTACCTTCCTCTGTTAATATGTTTTTACTAAGTTATAACAGTATTTTTACCGGTTGGTCTATTTTTAATTCATCCTCTGTTACAATGCAATCATACGCCAAAATTTTTACACCAGACTTGTTTGCTTTTATAAGAGTCTCACAAAACTGTGGGTGGGTTTCCCTGTTTGGAGTAAAATATTTAATCCCTTTCATCTGAATCACAAAGACAATATATGCCTCATATCCTATGTTTTTGGCTTTTATAAGATGTTCAATATGTTTAACTGCTCTATCGCTTGGAGCGTCCGGAAACATGGCCACACCGTCTTTTTCAAGAGTTACGCCTTTAACCTCAATCCAGGCTTTCTTGCCATCGCCTTCAACATAAAAGTCAAATCTTGATTTCTCAAATGTTTTCTCCGGCTTTACCAATTCAGTATTCTTAAACAAACCATTATTAAGAAGCCACTCATTAACCACCTTATTAGGTGCCTGTGAATCCATGTTTATAAGAATGCCGTTTTTTATTACCTTTACAAGGTCATACTTAGTCTTTCTGTTGGGATTGTCTGATTCTTCCAAAAATACTGTTGCATTATCCACTAATAGTTCTTTACATCTTCCTGTATTCTTTACATGTACTATCTGGGGATTATTCTCTTCCCCTTCCACATTAACATATGCAATAAATCTGTTAGGTCTTTCTATAAAATTTCCTTTTTTTATTTTCCTGTATTTCATCTTAGGCTTTATCCTTTTTCTTAATCTATGTTGCCATTATACACTTATTCTTTGCGGATTCAAATATTAAGATTTTGGAAGATTACGAATTTGAATCGTAAAAACAGGAATGGCACCTCAATTTGAGGTGCCACAAAATTGAAAGGGTTTAGATTATTATGTTACCTAAAAATCTAATACTCTTATAGTTTAAAAATTAAAAACGTTTTTTGCAACAATACAAAAATATTTTTTATTTTTTTGTTGAAAGTGTACACTTTTCAGTTACTTTTTAGCTTTGTTTTTTTTGTATTTGTGCATTTTGTATAGTTTATTTTGTTTTTTTAATTTTTATTATGTTTTAATTTTCAAGAAAGTGATGAAAACGGTTTTTTGACTCTATTTTGATACTAGCTGTACAAATTATTGTCTTCAATCTTCTTATTTTCTTCTATCTTAATATTAGATTCATCCATCTTAACCTTCGGAATAACGATTGGTGGAAGTCCTGAATTAACCATAAATGTAATGACAAGTGCACGCACATGTGGATAAATTTCATCATATGCTTTCTTATGAATTTCTTTCTTGTCCATTCCTTCCTCACAGTCAAATAATGCTGTAGCACTAATCTTAAAATTGAAATCCATTGGATGTGTTTTCTCCATCATATCAATTGTAAGATTAGCCATGCAATGAAGGTTGTCATTAGAATACTTCACATTAAATGATGCTCTCTGTGAAATATCTAATTCTACCTGTCCTTCAATCTTGTTTGTAAGGTCCAATTCGTCAACCTTTAGCCCTTTAAATGTTAGTTCTCCCATGTAAGTCTCCTTTTAAATTTATTTTCATTTTAATTATCTCTTGAATCAATATACTTTATAATCATATCTGTTGCTGTATCAACATCAACCTTGCCTATTTTTATACAGATATCGTATGTTCTTGAATCACCCCATTTGCTTTCGCAATAGAAGTTGTGATAAACTTTACGCATTTTATCCATCTTCTTCATCATATTAAGAGCTGTCTTTTCGTCAACTCCTTCTCTTTCCATAACTCTCTTAGTCTTTGTATCTTTATCGCCTAAGATAAAAGCACTAATCATGTTAGGATTATCTGAAAGGATTTCTTCTGCACATCTACCTACTATAACAAATGATTCTTTTTCTTCATTAGCTTTCTTGCGAATAAAGTTAAACTGTCTGATAGCTATGTCCTGTTCAAGTGAAATAGTTGTTCCCCCTGCAGGAACAGGAATAAAAGCGAAGTTCATTGGCTTCTCATCGAATCTTTCAAGAACTTCCTTGCTATATCTTCCATCCTTAGCTACTTCATCTAACAGTTCCTTGCTGTATAATGGAATATTGTAATGTTCTGCCAATTTCTTAGCCACAAGATGTCCACCGCTTCCAAACTCTCTTCCGATTGCAATAATAATCTGCTTCATAGCACAACACCTCCTGTCATTTTATGATATTTATCTTTTTCCACATACATACATCTGTCAGCTTCTTTCAAAGTTTCTTCCATATCTTCGATTCTGCTGTTCCATACAATGCCTGTGGAAATACTAACTTTATTTTGCTCCATACCCCAATCTATTTAAAATATACTATTATTCTATCACAAAAGCCCCTTTTTTTAAAGTTAAAAGGGGCTTTTTTAGTGTTATTTTAATTGTGTTTTATTTTAAGCATCTTTTATTTTTCAAGGAATTTGTAACTTCCTTTTATAATGAACTTATCAAAAATTATAAAGAATGCAGGAAGGATACATATTACACAGAACATACTGATAAATGCTCCTCTTGACATTAAGATACACAATGAACTGATCATGTCAATATTTGAATATGCACCTACACCAAATGTTGCACCAAAGAATGTGCATGCACTAATGATAATTGATTTCATTGTTGCCTGAAGTGCATTTGTTGCTGCAATCTTCTTTTCATGTCCGGCACTTCTTTCTGACTTATATCTGTTTGTCATAAGAATTGCATAGTCAACTGTTGCACCTAACTGGATTGTACCAATAACAATTGATGCAATAAATGGTAAGGTTGCTCCCGTATAATATGGAATACCCATATTAATAAAGATTGCAAATTCAATAAGTGCTACAAGAACAATCGGTATTGAAATAGATTTAAATACTAAAGCAATGATAATAAATACCAAAACAATTGAAACTGAGTTAACAACCGTAAAGTCTTTATCCGTTATCTTAATTAAGTCTCTTGTACATGCTGCTTCACCTACAAGCATACCATCTTTGCTATAATTCTTAATTATCTTTTCTATTTCGTTGCACTGGTTATTTGCCTCATCTGATCCTGTCTTGTATTTTGACATAAATATAAGCATTTCATACTTATCCGTCTTTAACTCTTTAGTCAAATCATCAGGTATAAATGAATTAGGTATTGAGCCGTTTAATACTGTCTGTAAGCCTAAAGCTGTCTGAACACCGTCAACTCCCTTAATGTCATCTAATAACTTAGATACTTTGTAATCAGGTGTATCTGAACTGATTAATACAATATTAGCTGAACCTAAATTGTAATCCTCAGAAATAACGTTCTGAGCTTTAACACTTTCAAGACTTTCAGGTAAGCTTAATGTTAAATCATAATATACATTAGTATTTTTCTGACCGTAAAATGCGGGAAAAATCAATACTAAGAATATGATTATAAATACCGGATAATGTTTTGTAATAAACTTAGGAAGTTTCTTAAAATCAGGTATTAATGGTTTGTGTTTTGTCTTCACCAATGCTTTATCAAATATTAATACCATTGCAGGCAATACTGTTACACAGGCAATTACACCAAATACAACACCTTTTGCCATTACAACCCCCATATCAAGTCCTAATGTAAATGTCATAAAGCAAAGAGCTATAAATCCTGCCACTGTTGTAATTGAACTTCCCACAATTGATGAAACTGTGGCTGTTATGGCATTTGCCATGGCCTTGTTATTGTCATTTGGTATTACTTTCTTCTGCTCCTCATAGCTGTGCCATAAGAATATTGAATAGTCCATTGTAACTGCAAGCTGAAGTACCGCTGCCAAAGCTTTTGTTAAGTATGAGATTTCTCCCATAACAACGTTACTTCCCAGGTTATAAACAATAGCCATTCCTATACTTAGCATAAAGAACAAGGGTATCAACCATGAGTCCATAAGTATTGAAAGAACTATTATTGAAATTATAACTGCGATAATAACATATATTGCCATTTCACTTTCAACAAGGCTTTTAGTATCTGTTACTACTGCTGAAATACCGCTGACCTTGCATTGATGTTTTGTTAATGTTCTTATGTTTTCAATGGCACTCATTGTTCCGTCGCCTGAACTTGTGTCATCAAAAATAACCATCATAATTGTACTTCCATCTTTATTAAAAGCATTGTAAACATCTTTTGGTAACATACTCTTTGGAATTTTTAAGTCTGCAAAACTATCATACCAAAGAACATTCTTAACGTGATCTACGCCTTCAATTTCTTTTTTTAATTTTGCTGTATTTTCATCATCCATTCCATCAACAAGCACAAGACCAAATGCTCCTGAGCCAAAATCATTTAACATAATATCCTGACCTGTCATTGTGTCTATTCCATCCGGAAGGTAATACAATAAGTCATAGTTTACTCTTGTGTTAACATAGCCAAAAGCTGCAGGTATTAATAACAAAATACTTATTATCAAAATCACATATCTGGCTTTAACAACTAATTGTCCAAATTTTTTCATATTATGCACCTGGCCTCTCATTATTTATCATTGCTTATTTCCTGAACCTTAAGAATAAATTTAACGTTTCCGCTCATATTCTTATCGATTCCGCTAAATGAATTATACTTCTTTCCATTATTCAATGTTTCCTGAATTTTATCAATTGCATCAGGTGCGTCTTCCTTGAATGTCTTAGTAATCTTACTAATACCTTCGTCATTTAACTTAATTGTTCCATCTTTTAATTCTTTTGTTCCATCTGCTAATGTAACAATACCATCTTTTAATTCAGTTGTTCCACTTGCAAGTGTTTTTGCTCCATCACTAATCTGTGATGCTGCTGTATCGATTGTTCCGATTCCTGCCTTAATCTTAGGACTTGCATCTCCAATCTTCTTCGAAAGTGTTCCTGCACCTTCACTTAAAGTCTTCATTCCATCGTTTAAATCAGAAGCTCCTGTCTTAAGTTTTCCTGTACCTTCTGCAAGTGATGTTGAACCTGTCTTAAGCTGTGACATTCCTGAATCTAAGCTGTCAGCTCCTGTTGATAACTGTTTAATTCCTGCATAAAGTGTTCCAATTCCTGTGCTAAGTGCTGATGAACCTGTTTTCAATGCATCCATACCGTCTGTTAATTTCTTAATATCTGAAGCACTTGCTGTAATCTGTTTTGTGAACTGTTTCTTTACCTGTTCCAAAGTCTGAACACTGTAATATGCCTGAACTAACTGGTAATATGTTTTTGAATTTAATCCGTTAGCTGCAAGTACTTGTGACAATTCCATACCATTTGTAACTGCTGTGTTAATTTTTTCAACTGTTGTATTTAAAACTTTTTCAGAAGCGATTGTTCCACCTGATGCTTTTTTAACCTGATCTATTACTTCATCAATATTCTTCTGAATTGAATCAGGTGTATTCTTTAATGTGTCAACTAACTGGTCAACACCTGCTGAAGCTTCTTTTGTTCCTGCTGCAAGTGTTTTTGAACCATTTACAAGTCCCTGAGATTTCTTTGTATCTTCAAAAGCTGCTTTTGCACTCTTTAATCCTGATGAAATCTGTGAAGAACCTGATTTTGCATCAGCAATGCCTTTCTTTAAGCCTTTTGCTCCGGTATCAAGTGCTCCTGTAGCTGTTTTTATGCTCCTAGTTCCTGCATATAATTTATCTGCACCACTCTTTGCTGATTTTACACCGGCAAGTAAAGCTTTGTTAAATACTGTATACTGTGTTGCCATTTCCTTAGTACCATTGCTTAACTGTAATGTGTACTTTGATAAATCTTTTGCCCCCTCATCAATCTTCTTTGAACCTGTCTTTAACTTAGTTGTGCCGTCATTTAACTGCTTAGCACCATCCACTAAATCATTTGCTCCATCCTGTAATTCGTCCATCTGTTTCTGAACATCTGACAAATCTAATGTATCTTTTAAGTTCATGTCCCCAATGTCCGAACTTGCAACTGTTAATGTCATATTCATTGAGAAGTCCTTAACGTCTGCTGTTACTGTTACCTCTTCAGGAATATCAGCATCTTTAATATAATCTTCTGCATTATAGATTGTATTTAAAAGATGATCTTTAAGTCCCGGTGCCGCATAACCTATAACAATATTTGAGTCATCATAGCTTACCACTTTACCGTTATCTACTTTTACGTTGCTGAAGTTGTCATCCAAAACCATTCCCGTTAAAGCAAGAAATGGAACAAACTGTCCATCTTCTGTTTTTGCTGTGTTGCTATAATTGTATACAATCTTTACTTCACCGCTTTTTCCGGCTAAGTCGCTTGGAGAAATTTTCTTTCCATCAAGATAATATGTAACTTTAACATTTATTGGTGTTGCTTCTGTTGTTGTACCCTGATAAGAAATGTTTTTACCTTTGTTTTCCCATACGATTTTTCCATCGTCTGATTTTGTAAATTTTTCATCTCCACTAAGATTTTTTATGTCACTTAAGTTTGAATAATCTGTAATGTTTTCACTTCCACTTACTTTTAATTCATCACTTACAGTTGTTTTTGTAACATTACCTTCTGCATCCATTTCAACATATACGGATTCCTTCTTTTCTGAGTCTTTTGAAGTATCCATCTTGTTTGTCAAAATTTCTTCTACATTGCTTGTTTTCGAATTGTCTGTTTTTTCCACATTGTTTTTCGATGTTGTATCTTTGCTTTCCTCTGCTGTACTTCCGCAACCTGTTAAGCTGCTAACTGTCATAGATGCTACAAGCATTAATCCTATACTTTTCTTCACACACTTTTTCATGACTGCTTACTCCTTTTTTTGTTGTATTAGAAAATTAATCACTTTGAAAACTTTGTTGATTGAGAATTATTTAATTCCTTCTTTCTCTTTTTTACGTTGCATATAAAATTCGTATCCTATACGTTCAGTATTAATAACCATTGACTGAAGAGTTTTCGATAATTCTTCTTCATCTTCTTTCATGCCTGCCATTGTCCAGTCAACAATTACACCTGTTAATCCATATGCAAAAAATCTTGCATATATATCTTTTTCTTTTTCTCCTAAATGATTGTATAAGTCCAAGTCTTTTATTGCCTTGTGCATTAATTCAATTAAAACCTTGTCCATATATTCAGCGAAAAAATTGTTAGAGGACTTGATTGTATTCATAAAGAATGGTTTCATATTCTTCATATACTTTAATAATCCAACTAACTTGTCTCCCCAATTAAAGAAATCCAAATCCTTTGTTAAAGGCTTGAATAAGTCTTCTGTATATATCCAATTTAATAATTCATACTTGTCATTAAAATGATAGTAAAATGTTTGCCTGTTAACACCACAATGATTTGTTATGTCAGCCACTGTGATTTTATCCAAAATCTTTGTTGAGCCTAATTCTTTTAAGCTTTGTGCCAAAGCTTTTTTTGTAATATTAGAATTTGCCATCTTTCTCCTCCTGCAAGTTTTAAAATGTGTTTTTACACTTTTTATACATCTGTATATTTTTTATATCACTGTATCTTTTTTATATCAATGTACATTTTATATATTTGTAGTATTTTTAGACATCTGTTTGATTTTGTAGGTATAATTTTTTATTAAGTCGAAGATTTTGTTAGATTTTAAGATAGGTGTTGAAGGTTTGCTGACTGCGTATCCAGAGATATTCTTTATAGTCTATGTGATATTAACCAACTAAATTTCACAAAAAAATACCACAACATTCTAATCAATTTTAAAATGTTGTGGTGAAATTGCTTTCTACTGACTTAACAATATTCTGTCGTTATCAAATTCTTTCTGCTTCTTCATGGAGTACATTTTTATCATGTCTTCCATTGTTGTATTCTTTCTTTCTTCTCCTGAAAGGTCAAGTATTATTTCGCCGGAATCAAGCATTATTGTTCTTGTTCCGGTTGTAAGGGATTGTTTCAGGTTATGTGTTATCATCATTGTTGTTATATTATTTTCCTGAACAATTGTTTTTGTAATGTCCATTACTTTTTCTGCTGTTGCAGGATCAAGAGCAGCTGTGTGTTCATCCAAAAGCAAAAGTTTTGGAATTGACAATGTACACATTAATAATGTTACAACCTGTCTTTGACCACCTGAAAGAAGCCCGATTTTTGTTTTCATTCTATCTTCAATTCCCATATTATAACGGGCGAGATTTTCTCTAAAGAACTGAATCTTTTTCTTTGTTATTGCTCTTGAAAAAGGCGACTGCTTTGAAGCTCTTGTGTATGCCAATGCAAGATTTTCTTCAATTGTCATATTAGGAGCTGTTCCCTTCATTGGATCCTGAAAAACACGTCCTATCATCTTTGCTCTTGAATGTTCACTTTTATAAGTAATATCCATATCATCTAAGAAAATGTGTCCCTCATCTACCATAAAGCTTCCACAAATAGCATTAAACAAAGTACTTTTTCCGGCACCGTTTGAACCAACTACTGTAACAAATTCCCCGTCTTCAAGCTTTAAGCTTAAATTATTAATTGCCACATGTTCATTAACTGTTCCCTTTTCAAATGTTTTTGAAATATTCTGAATATCTAACATTATCTTGCCGCCTTTCTTTGCTTATTCTCTGCCATTTTCTGTTTAATTGCAGGAACTGCAAGTGTTATTGCCACGATTAACGCACATGTAAACTTCATAAGGTTACTACTTAATTCTCCGAAAAGATTTTCTCTTATAACAAATGCAACTATTAATTTATAAATAACAGAACCTGTCACTGCTGAAATAAGTCCAATAGTAGCTCCTCTTTTTCCAAAAATAGCTTCACCGATAATAACTGCTGCCAAGCCATAAATCAAAGTTCCGTTAGCAGTATTAACATCTGAATAGCCAAGACTTTGTGATGATAAAGCACCTGAAAGTCCAATAAGACCATTAGCTAACATTAATCCGATAATCTTTGTTCTGTCTACATTAATTGATGAAGCTCTAACCATGTCCGGATTGTCACCTGTTGCACGAATGCAAAGTCCAATGTGTGTTTTGAAGAACCAAATAACTATTAACAAAACTATAATTACAATAATCAGACTAACTACAGTCTTAACTATACTTGTTTCAAACTGACCTCTTATTAAAAGTAACTGCTTTATTTTTTCAAAAACTGTAATCTTATTATAGCTTAAGTTAGTTGTTGCACCTTTTTCTGTTAATGAATAACACACAAGATTAATTGAATACAGCCCACTCATTGTAATAATCCCTGCCAAAACAGGATGTACCTTTAATTTTGTCTGTAAAAATCCTGTTATTACTCCTGCAAAACCTCCCGCTATCATTCCTGCAAAAAGTGCAAGAATAGGATGACCTGCAAGTGCCACCAAAACTGATATAACAGCTCCGAAACCAAAGCTTCCTTCTGTAGTTAAATCCGGTATATCCAATATTCTAAGTGATATATAAATTCCCATTGCCAATAATCCGTAAATTAAGCAATCCGGAACATTGGATAAATAATATTGTAATTCTATCATTTCTCTTCCTCTTTAGTTTTCAATAACGTTAAGTTTGTAATCTGTTTTAATATTGTCTTGGCTAATTCCTAATGTCTTCATTGCTGACTTGCTTACTGAGCAATAATCAATGCCAACTACCTGTGCAGGAATATCTGCAACTTCTTTTCCGTTTACATAGTCCATTGCGATATCAACTGTTTTCTTTCCAATGCCCTTATCATCAATGGCAAGTGTTGCAAAACATCCTGAAGCTACTGTTGTTGCTGATGAACAATATGTTGGGATTTTCTTTTCATTACAAATCTCTGTTAACTTGCTTACTCCATCCTGAATAATTGAATCATTTGGTACGAAAATTGCTTCTGCCCCTTCAGCGATTAAAGCGTTAGTTGCTGTTTCAACATCGTTTGATGAAGCTGCTGTTTTTTCTATATATTCAACATTAATTGATTTTAAATATTCTTCACACTGCTTAACTGTGTTTGTTGCGTTGTCTTCATTGCCACTGTAAATAAGACCGATTTTCTTAACAGGTGTTGTAGCCTGTGCCAAATCAATAATTTTTGAAACCGGAATTGCATTAGATGTTCCTGTTGCATTCTTGTCCGGCTTATCCATATCTGTAAGTATACCTGCTGCTGTTGGCGCTGATACTGCACAGAAGAAAACAGGTGTATCTGTTTCTGAGTTAACTAATGCCTGTGTAGGTGGTGTTGCAATTGAAAAAATCATATCGTATGTGCCATCTGTCATATTAGTTACGATTGTTGAAAGTGCTGATGCATCACCTGCTGCACATTTGTAATCAATCTGTGAATCTTCGTAACCCTGTGCCTTTAATTCTGCGACAATTCCTTCTTTCATGTCCATAAAAGCTCCATTTTCAATCATTGAAACAATACCAACTTTTACTTTTCCGTCGCCGTTAGTATCTTTCTTGTCTGTTGCAGAGCCTGACTTTCCATTTCCTCCGCATGCTGTTAATGCTGCTGCTACCATAACTACTGTTGCTAAAACACTTAAAACTTTTTTCATCTTTCTCATATTCTTTCTCCTTTTTCTTGTAGCTTTATGCTAGTTATTTTAAGTTTTGAGCAATTCTGATAACCCATAGAGTAAAGTACTTTTTATGTAACACGAATTCCAAAGGAATTTCTTATTGCATAAAAAAATCCTCAACAATAGCATAATCTTCTATGCTATCATCAAGGACGAAAATACTAAAATATATTCCGCGGTGCCACCTTGATTTGTGAAATTAAAATCTCACACTCTCAACGAGTACTATCATACTCTGTGCAACTAACGTATGCCTTCACGTCACAAAATACTAACGAATACTGAAATAATTATTAAAGTTATTAACAAACTTTCCTGAACTATCATCCATTGATTAATTATCTCTCGCTTTGTTCTATGCCCTCTGCGGTCCATTTATGTGAGCTGCGTTCTGTGGGTTCTCAGCATCCCCTACTCTCTGTAAGTGCACGATTCACTTTTACCTCCGCATCATCGGTTTCTAATGGTCATCTTTAATTGTTTCTGTAAACTATGGGAAGATTATAACTCTGTATTTTTTATACGTCAACCCACAATTTTAATATATATTTTGATTATTTTTAACACAAAACTAAGTAAACTATTATATTACAGTTTTTTATATTCTTACATGGCTTCCAGTTTTCTAATAGACTCTTCCACCATTTCTTTTGTTATCTTGTATGGATTGTGGTCTATATCTTTCATTTCAACGGCAATTTTTGCTATTTCTTCAAGCTGTGAGCTGTCAAACTCTAAGTCTTTTAATTTAGTTGGAAGTCCTACACTCTTACTAAACTCATATACTTTTTTGAAGTCTTCTTCATTACCATCCACAAGTAAAAGATTAAGCACACCATAACTTACCACTTCCCCATGAAGATGATTCTTCTCAATATGTGGATATGAAGTAAGTGAATAAAAAATAGCATGCGCAAGCCCTGTATTATAATCAATTATATGTTCTGCAGTGAGGAAAATAGAAGCAATTCCTGTTGAAACAATAATTGCAAGAACAACCTGCTCGTAAGCATATGAAACCTTTCCTTCATTATTTGACTCCATAGCTTCTTTTCCATATCTCATAATAGGCTCGTAGCACATCTTGCTTGCCGTAACGCCCATCTGTGTATAATGATTTAACGCTTCACCTCTTGAAGACACAGTGCTTTCAAAATATTTTGCATAAGTATCACCCATTCCTGCCCACATATAACGTGATGGTGAGTGAACCAAAATCTCTGTATCAATAAATGCATGTACCGGTGGTGCTGCAAAGAAGAATGGTTCCTTAAATCTTCCGTCAGGATAGTACATAATTGAAACACTTGTACACGCTGAACAGTTAGATGCAATAGTCGGGAAAGAAAAAACCGGTTTGTTCGCTTTAATTCCAAGGGACTTTCCTGTATCAGTAGATTTTCCTCCACCAATTGTAAAAATCATATCTGCCTGCTGTACTAAAGGATTCTTCATTAACTCTTCCACATTTTCGTATGTAGCCTCTCCTCCATACCAAATAAAATCCAAAATCTCCAGATTAGATTTTTCACAAGCCTTAACTATCTTGTCCTTTGCTGCATTAATAGCTTTATGACCGCCAATGGCTATAACTTTAGTTCCGTATGGTTCACAAATTTCCGGTATTTTATCATAAACTTTGCTTCCAATTGAATAACTTGGAAGATGCATACTATAATTTTCCATATCTTATTTTTAGTTTCCTTTCTTATATTTACAACACTTCATTCTATCGCAAAATATTTTGTTTTGTTATTCCGTTCATCAGGAAAACTCTAGAAGCAAACAATAGGCAGATTTTTGAAATTTTGCGAGCATAGCGTAAAGCAAAAATCAACTGTCTGAGCGTCAGCGAGTTTTGATTTTTGTTTTACAATAGGCGGCGGAGCAAAATGATAAAATCAACGTGTTTGCGATAGAATTTTCCTGATGAGCGGAGAAAACAAAAATTTTGCGATTATTCAACCATATGTTGTTTTATTACATTACATGAATTTTCGAATTGTTTTAATTCTTCATCTGTCAGCTTCAATTCTACCACTTGCTCTATTCCGTTTCTGCCTATTATACATGGCACTCCTGCGTGGACATTTGTTTGTCCGTATTCCCCTTCTAATAGGGTTGATGCCGGAAGAATTCTGTGTTCATCCATTAGAACAGCTTTTGCCATATCAGCTAATGCTGTGCCTATTCCAAATTCTGTTGAACCTTTTCCTTCTATAATATCCATACCTCTCATGTGAGTTTGGTCTGTTATAACTTTTTCGCTTAGCTTTCCAAATCTTTCGGGATTTTCTTCTTTTAGATGTTTATAGTTTTTTCCAAATATTGTTAAGTTTGAAAATGGCACCATTGATGAATCACCATGTTCGCCCATTGCAAATCCGATTACGCTTTGTGGTGCAATATTGCAAAGGTCTGCTACTGTTCTTCTCATTCTTGCCGTGTCAAGAGATGTTCCTGTGCTAAACACACGGTTTTTAGGCAATCCTGTTGCTTTTCTAACAAAGTCTGCAATTATGTCCGCAGGATTTGTAATTGTTATAATTATTCCTTTTATTTCTATTTTATTTAAGTTGCTTACAATGTCCCTTACACATTCCACTGAACCATCTAACACATCAAGTCGTGTCTGTCCCGGAAGTCTTGGAACCCCTGCACTTATTACTATAATATCTGCATCCTTGCAATCGCTATAATCTCCACATCTGACAATTACTGAACTATTAAAAAAACTTACACTGTCAGCTATATCCATACTATGACTTTTAGCTTTTGTCCGGTCTTTATCAACCAAAACAATTTCATCACATATTCCCTGTATTGCCAAAGCATATGCACAATGTGAGCCTACGTGCCCTGCTCCTATTATTACTATTTTTCTGTTTGCCAACATATTAATGTCCTCTTTTCCAAGATTTATCCCTATTAATGTCTTTTTTTATAGACAACTGTTTTTAATCCCTTATGATATTTATCCACTTTAAAACAAAAATCTTAATCCATTCATCGCCCAACCAAACCACGCTTTAATGTTTTTCTTTTTGTCTGACAATTCTTTCATCTTCATTCCCTCAGGAATATGGCTATACTCTGTTTCATTTTTTACAGTGGCTGCTTTCTTCTCATACTCTTCCATACTTGCTTTAAGTTGTTTATTAATATCCTTACTGTTAATAACAAGCATAAGCTCTGTATCAATATATGCACTTCTCATGTCCATATTAAAAGATCCTACAATGGCAATATCATCATCTATGGTCATACTTTTCCCATGATAAGAAATTCCACCCTCATATTCTTTAATTGTAACTCCGGTGTTTATAATGTCTTTCTTATGACTAAGATAATCCACTGCACCAAATATATTTCCATTATTCTCTGCAGAATTAGTCATAATGGTTGTTGGAACATTTATATTTTTAAGTTCATTATACATATAGTCATTACAAATTATATAAGGAGTATGAATCTTTACTTCCTTCTTTGCATTTTTTGCCAAATACATTAAACCATAATAAACCGTAGGCTGCTTTGCATACAAAGATGTGGGATTACTTAAAAGATTTATTTTGTTAGTCTCATAAGTATTAGCCTTATAATCATAATTTTCCGTCAAAAATTTACCATATTTATTTTCAAGGTTTTCATATCTTTTTCTAAGCTCCTGCCCAGCCTTTTTCACACTGTCTTTTTCCCCAAGACTTTCATTATTGTGAAATACAGAACAACATTTCTGGGAAGTTATTTTCTTATAATAATCCTTAAGCTGATAAATTGAACTGTCCTTTGAGCCTGTGTTATAAACAAGCACATCCCTGTCATAATTCTTGTGACCTGCATAATCCCCAAGGAAATAACCAAATGTATTTCGTCCGCCAAGTATATACAGACTGTCATCTGCAATTACATATTTGTCATGCATTCGTCCTAAACCATTCCACGGAATAAGGATATTAACCTGATTATAAATTATAATTTTTATATTTTTGTTGGACGACAAAGCATAAAAATAGTCGTTATTCTCCATTTGAATAATCGAATTAAATCCATCGGCAAAAATTTCTACCTTTACACCTCTGTCCGCCGCATTTAATAAAGCTGCCAAAATATCCTTTCCAGCATCATCACTTCTAAAATCAAAAGTTGACAATATAAGGGTCTTTTTGGCATCCTTTATTACTCTAAGCCGCATTTTTAACGCTTCCTCGTTATCTTCAATAATAGTTGCCCTATCCGGTCCTGCACTATCACTATAAAACTGTGTGCTTTCAACTGCCTCCTTTTTCGTCTGCGACACATCAGGATGGTGTAAAAATGGCACAATGCCACCAATTACCACATACATTAAAAACGCCAATAATAAAGTCAATACAATTTTAAATAATTTCCAAATAAGTTTTGTCATACCTATAATCTTAAACGTTTATAAAACAAAATCAAGTTTTAAATATAATTTTTATTTTACACAAAAGTGTGTCTTATATAATTTTCCCCTTAAAATGACAAAGAGCCACCCGAAGGTAAGCTCTTTAAGAAAAAAGATATTTATTTGACAGCTTTAAAAGCTTCATCTAAATCTTCAATAATGTCATCAACATTTTCTGTACCGATTGAAAGACGAATTGTGTTAGGCTTAATTCCTGAACCTAAAAGTTCTTCTTCTGTCATCTGTGAATGTGTTGTTGATGCCGGGTGAATAACTAATGATTTAACATCAGCCACGTTTGCTAATAATGAGAATAACTGAAGGTTATCGATAAAGTCTTTAGCCTTTCTGTCATCTCCCTTTATTTCAAATGTAAAGATTGATCCACCACCGTTAGGGAAGTATTTCTTGTATAATTCCTGCTGTACAGGATCATCAGATACTGATGGATGATGTACTGCTTCTACCTGTGGATGATTCTTTAAGTACTGAACAACTTTTAAAGCATTTTCAACATGTCTTTCAACTCTAAGTGAAAGTGTTTCTAATCCCTGAAGGAAAATAAATGCATGGAATGGTGAAATTGTAGCACCTGTATCACGAAGAAGGATTGCTCTAATCTTTGTAACAAAAGCTGCAGGTCCTACTGCTTTAGTAAAGCTTACACCATGGTAACTTGGGTTTGGAGCTGTAAGTGATTCAAACTTTCCGCTTGCTTCCCAGTCAAATTTTCCACCGTCAACGATTACACCACCGATTGTTGTACCATGACCACCGATGAATTTTGTTGCTGAATGAACAACAATGTCAGCACCGTGTTCAATAGGTCTTACAAGATATGGTGTTGCAAATGTATTGTCAATTACAAGTGGAATCTTGTGTGCATGTGCGATTTCTGCAATTTTTTCAATATCTACTACGTCTGAATTAGGATTTCCTAATGTTTCAATAAATACAGCCTTAGTATTGTCCTGAATTGCATTTTCAATTTCATCAAAGTTAAATGGATCTACAAATGTTGTTGAAATTCCATAAGCTGGAAGTGTATGTTCTAAAAGGTTATATGTTCCACCATAAATGTTCTTTGCTGCAACAATGTGGTCACCATTCTGTGCTAAATTTTCAATTGTGTAAGCGATAGCTGCTGCTCCTGATGCTACTGCCAATGCTGCAACACCACCTTCAAGTGCGGCAATTCTCTTTTCAAATACGTCTTCTGTTGGGTTTGTAAGACGTCCATAAATATTTCCTGCATCTGCTAAGCCAAATCTTGCTTCTGCATGATCGCAATTTCTAAATACATAAGATGAAGTCTGATAAATTGGTACTGCTCTTGCATCTGTAACAGGATCTGGATTTTCCTGTCCTACGTGCAACTGTAATGTTTCAAATTTGTAATTTCTCTCTGCCATAATTATCTCCTTTGTAAATATCTTTTTTCTTAATCTTATTAACTTAATCCTGGAATAAAGGTGTTGAATAATATCTGTCACCTGAATCAGGTAATAATGCTACAATATTTTTGCCTTTGTTTTCAGGTCTCTTAGCCAACTGAACTGCTGCGTATAATGCTGCACCTGATGAAATACCTGTAAGAACACCTTCTGTCTTTGCAAGTTCCTTAGCTGTTGCAAAAGCGTCTTCGTTTTCTACTGCAATAACTTCATCATAAATCTTTGTGTTAAGAATGTCAGGTACAAATCCTGCCCCGATACCCTGAATCTTATGTGCTCCGGCTTTTCCTTCTGAAAGAACAGGGCTTGTTTTTGGTTCTACGGCTACAACCTTTACATCAGGGTTCTTTGATTTCAAATATTCGCCTACGCCTGTAACTGTTCCACCTGTACCAACGCCTGCTACGAAAATATCAACCTGTCCATCTGTATCTTCCCAAATTTCCGGTCCTGTTGTTTCTCTGTGTGCCTTAGGATTAGCTTCATTAACAAACTGTCCTAATATAATTGAACCAGGTGTTGCTTCCTTAATTTCATCAGCCTTAGCAATAGCACCCTTCATACCTTTAGCTCCTTCTGTAAGAACTAATTCAGCACCATATGCTTTCATAATGTTTCTTCTTTCAACACTCATTGTTTCAGGAATTGTAATAATTACTTTGTATCCCTTTGCTGCTGCAACTGCTGCAATACCGATACCTGTGTTACCTGATGTTGGTTCAATAATTGTTGCTCCCGGTTTAAGCTTTCCACTTTCTTCTGCATCTTCAATCATCTTTAATGCGACTCTGTCTTTAACGCTTCCTGCCGGATTAAAATATTCTAATTTAGCTAAAATCTTAACATCTGTAATGTTTTCTTTTGCTTCAAATTTCTTAACCTCTAATAAAGGTGTCTTTCCAATAAGTTCTGCTGCGCTTGTTTTAATATTTGCCATTTTTATATCCTCCAAATTTAACTGATTTTCTAATTTTTTATTGTCCCTATTAATTAGTTGTTTTTCACTTTTAATATTTTTCCCTACTGATTAGTTGTTTTTCACTTTTATCGTTCTAGAGTTCATTGGAACTCTCTTATCATCATTATAATTTTGAATCTGTAGTTTATAATCATTTGTAAAAAACTATCTGCTACACATTCGCTCCGTCTCTCCTACACTTATGTTGCAACAGTAAGTCTTTCTCATTTTGTAATTATAAGCTGTCTTTGTTCTGCTCATAACACCGCTTCCTTTCCTATTCATTCAATTCCTATAAGTTAAGTAGGTTTTGTTTATAGTGGCATATTACTATCTTTTTCCTACAATGTCAATAGGATAATCGAAATTTTTAATATTTTTTATTCAAAACATATATGTTTAGTATGTTTTAATACAATTATACCACAAAAAAGAGCATATAAGTTTAAACCTACATGCCCTTTTTGTTATAATCTTTTTTAATAATATTAAGTACCTCTTCTATTGATTCAATAACTTCTTCTGATTTTTCTATCTCCCTTCTTTTTTGCAATATAGTTTTTATTTGCTCTTTATTTTCCTCGTCAACAATTCCATATAAGCAATTTGCTACTTCACATCTTTCTGAAGATTTTGATGAATCAATCTTTTCTAAAAGATATGATAGCCATCTTTCTTCTCCCAGACAATAAAGAACTGCCCAAATGTCAATTATTGCAAAATCAGTTTTTTCCCTTTTCAATAAATTCTTTAAGAACTTTGTTGCTTCCTTCTCCTTATTAATCTCTACAGCTACGTCGCCTAATGCAACTATGGCATAACCTCTTACCATACCCACACTGTCTTTTGAAGCAATTCCCTTTAATGCTTCATATACTTCAAGCGAATCACTATTACTTAAGGCGTTGCATGCCTCCATTCTTACAACATCATCTATATCTTTTGTAAGATGTAATAATATTTTTTCACTTTCGATTAACTTGGATTCTTCTAATATTCTTGCAATTAATATTTTATTGTTAACATCATCTTCAAAAGCAATTTTTCTAAGCTTGTCTATTTCCGCCTCATTTATCTCTCTTCGTTTTGCACTTTGCTCTAGTTTGTGAAGAAACTGTTGTTTTTCTTCATACTTTGCATCAACATATCTTTGTACAATTCTATCAGCCGTAATTGTTGCTTGCCTTTCTTTTCCGATTTGTGTCAATTCAGAATTATTTAACCATTGGAAATAATGAGTCAACTCATGGGTTAATGTACACAAATACTGATAAACCGCCTGTTCTCCCATTTCTTCAAAAGACTCCTTAAAGTCTCCTGCTGCAACTCTTACATAAGGTTCTTCCAGAAAATTGAATGGTCCCAAAAAAGTTCCAAATACATATTCCCCATCCATTGCCTTTATCTTTTTGAAATTTTTAACATATACAGGCACCCTTATGGGAAATGTATATTCACTTCTTAACCACCTGCAATATTCCTTAAACCCTGTTTTTAATTTCTCGTCAATGCCTCTGTCAAACTTTAAACGTAAACCTTTTCTAACATTATGGTCTTTGTATTTATCTTTCCAAACTTCACTCTTCCATATGTCCATTTATTTTTAACAAGAACCGCCAATGATATATCACGTTATTATTCACAATACATCATTGACGGTTTTCTTTATGTTGTTCACCGTCCTTTCACTTAATCTTCTTCGCCTGGCTCTGATTTTAAATCAACTGACTTCTACTCTAGAAATCATTAATCCATCATCTGCCTTATCATATTTTAGATAAATGTTTAACGTTCCAATTTCCGCATCTCCTAAATCTATCCTTAATGGTGTGCAAATGCCTTTGTCCATATCAATATTTTTAAAATAATCATAATCAGCAAAACCTTTATCCCAATCTTTTGCCATTAAAGCTTTAATTTCAACTACATTAGATTGATTCTTGTATTTCTTCAACAATTTTCCGTTTTTATAAACTCTTGCGTTCTGATTATCTGATTTATCCAAATCTTTAGGATTTTTGTATTCCAAATCATCTTTTTTCACCCCTAAGTCCAAAAGCGAAATAGTTTGGCTAAAGTTATTTCCTGTAACTTTTACTTTATAATCATCTAGTAACTCTGTTTTAAAACCTTCTGATTCCAAATCCTGTTTTTCCACATTGCTGTAAATTTGTTTCAATGCACCATCTTCAAACCCATATAAATTCCAATCAATAGTTGTGTTAGGTTCACTTGACAAAATCAGTTCATCTTTTCCATCTCCTGTAACATCACATAAATTTAGCTGTTCATCTCTCCCCTGACCTGCCAATATGTCTGTTTTTGTAACATAGCTCTTTTTATTGTTGTAATCCAAAATGGCAAGATATGCGTAATTATCCGACTCTTCACCTTTTTCTTTAATAACTAATGCCAGACTTTCATTTTCTCCTGTTATATTTCCTAAAGCAAAGTTCGTAATGTATACCTTGTTCTTGAAGCCCAAAAACTTCAAATCATATGTTGGCTCATTTTCTGTACAATAAAGAGTTTTTTGTCCTTCTTTATATTCGCATTTGTGAATTATTACATTCACATCTTCTGTAATTTCTTCCGGGTTTGGTATGCTTAATTTTTCTTTAACTTCCTTTGTAGTTTTTAAATTTATAGAACTGCCACTTATCACTGAAGCTTTCTTGTTTCCTTCTTTCAGTTCAACATCTGTTCCAATTTTGCCATCTTCATATAATACCGTAACATAGTTTTTATACTTCGTTCCTTCACTATCTGTTACAACCATATTTATGTCTAATGTGTTATCTTCCCTTGTCAGATAAGTATATTTTACATTTTTAATTCCATCTGAGTATTCTTTTTTTAATGCCTCTTCTATGTTCTTCTTAACATCTTTTGAATTGGAAATTTTATTAAATTCCTTTTCTGACATTACTTTCGCCTTATATTCGTTGCACTTTTTATTTTCGTTATCCCATTTAAGATGGTATTTCTGCTCAGACTGACTCATCCAATCCTTACTTTCAGGTTCTAAAACAAAATATGTATAATCATATGTGTATAACTCACCTTTTTCCACCAAAATATTCATTCTGCCTTGAGAAAAAAGTTCTGCAGGCTTCTCGCTGCTTACGCCATATATTTTGGCTTCCATTTCGTCATTTTGTGTTGTTTGCGCCTTGTTAAACAAAACATATTTATCCTTTCCACTTTCAAATAATGTTATGGATGTATTGTTGTCAGCTATGAAATCTGAAACAATTTTTTCTGTTTTGTCACCATTAGAAAACCATAATTCAAATTTATCTTCTACTGCTTCATTATCTTTTCCTTCTCTGGTTAAAACAAATGCTTCCTTATTGTTGTCACTATCAAAATCTTCAACAATAGTCTGATAAGCCGACTTGTCCGTCAACTTCTCCACTGCCTTGTTGTAATCATTTTCCGTCATACTCTTTGCAACTGTTGTTTCACTGTTTTTATTCTGTGTTGTTCCACATCCTGTTAAGGATACTGCCAATAATAGCGTCATTATTAATATTGTTTTTCTCATATGCTCACCCTTTTCCTTATTAATCTTTTTCATTGTACTCATTATCGTATTTACCATATAATAGTTCTCTTAATTTGTTTTCAGTTATCCCTTTGGTTGGTCCGATTACAATTAAAGACATATTTTCTTTTCTAAAAATCATTTCTGAAATCTCTCTCATTCGTTGAAAGTCAATTCTTTCATTTGCCATAATTCTATCTTCAATGGTTAACACTTCTTTATCATTCAGAAAATCACTACCTAATTGAAAATTTAATTCTTTAGTTTCTTCTGCCCAATACCATAGATTTTCTGTGAAAAAAGCCATATTTCTATCCACGTCTTTTTTAGAAATAATATTCTTAAGCTGCTTTAGAATCTTAATAATCTCCAATATGCTCAACTGCAGCCTGCTTTTATCTATAGAAAAAATTATAGACAATATAGATTCCTTACTAAAAATATCTACACACGAATAAATATCATAAACCAAGCCCTGATTTTCACGAATTTCCGTTTGAAGATATGAGCCATCTCCGCCTCCAATTATGCTATTTAGAAATAAAAGTTCATTTTCTTTAATCTTAGTCAAATCCACATCAAAAGATAACTGAACATCCACTATGTTCCACGACGCAAAATTTTTCAATTTAACGTCCGGTTCTCTTTTGAATTGTCTTCCCTTAATAACCTCTACTTTTTCTTTTCGTTCTACTCCTTCATTGATTTTTATTTTCCCAAATTCTTCAAAAATTTCTCTGGACTTTTCTTCATCTATAGCTCCTGTTATAACCAAAGTTACATTATTCTTAGAGAATATTTCTTTCTTATAACCAACCAAATCATCTACCGTAAAACCTTTTACATTCTCTTCACTTCCTAAAATTCCGCGTTTTAAAGGATTCTTACGCCAAATAGCCTTGTCATAAATTTTCTCTAAAGTTACTTCATCCTCCTTTTCATAAATTTCATTTATAACAATCTTTTTCTCACTTTCCAGTTGCTCTTCCGTCCAATCATAGGTTGTTAATATTTTTTCAAAAATATCCAGACTTTTTTCTAAATACTTAGGTCTTACCTTCACATTGAAACATAACATTTCCTTATGTGTAGTACCACGTAACGAAGTTCCCATCAGTTCCGTAGTTCCATATATATCTTTCTGGTTCATGTCTCCCAGTTGTCTAAAATGCATATGTTCCAACAAGTGCGTAATCCCATTATTCTCTTTATTCTCATATCTAGCTCCGGCTCTTGTATATAATCCAATTTCCACTGACATAGCATGTTCAATTGGATAACATATAACTTTCAAGCCATTGTTTAATGTACGTTTCTGCATAACACTCCCCCTCTTTAACTCATTTTTAATTTTTTCTCCTTAGATATTAAAATTTTCCGTTTCTTGCTACTTCCATAATATTATATTTTTCGTAACAATATCTTTTTGGTCAATTTTTGTATCTATTTTGGTCAATTTTTGTACTATAGAAAACTTTTATCTTTCGTACTTAGTTTCCATATATTCCACCATGCGTTTTTTTAGCTCTGCAGTCCTTGCTCTTGAAACTGACAATGTTTCCCCATTCATTAATTCAATTTCCTCTTTTACACGTTTTTTTATGTATTTTAAATTTACTATATAGCTATTATGAGCATATACAAAATTATATTCCTTCAACTGTTCATACAAATCCTCTATTTTCTTCTTACAATGAAATACATTATTATTGTTATTTTTCAGTCCTCTTGGACACACATGTATGTTCGTCCCTCTTCTTGCAATTGATATATACATAATGTCATCCGACTCAATCTGAAAATGCTCTCTTTCCTTATACCCTTTAATCATTGGTGCCGTTCTCTTATTTTTAAGATAATCTATTATTTCCTCACATTCATCCAGCATTTTTTCTCGTGAATACTGTTTAATTAAAAATCTATACGGTGCAATCTTTATCATTTCAGGAGACGGATTACAAAAACCTGAGCAAAAAACCAATGTTGTATTTAAATGTTTTTTTCTAAATTCTACTGCAACCTGATCTCCCATTGCATCATCAAGTTTAATATCCAAAATCAGCAAGTCGATATCCATTCCATCTTCCACATCCCACAGAAATACCTTGCCTTTAGTGTATTCATAAAAATTTATATCCTTATCGCTTCCGTTCACTTCTACAATAACTTTTTCTATGTAATCAATAAAAAAAGTGTCATCATCACATATCGCTATATTAATCATGTTAATCCCCCTCTTTTGTCTTATATTTTCCGTTCTGTATTTGGTAATTCTATAGTATCAAATAAATAGTGTTTTTGATACACATTTCAATATAAATTTGTCGTTTTTTTCTCTCTATTTTTGTCTTTTCCTATATGTACCACAAATATCGCTATTTTCTCATTTTTTGTGGTACGTTTTCAATTTATGTAAACTAATTATGTCACTTATTCTTGCTTCATTTTTAAATTTGTCACATATTGACTTATATTATTTTGTTATGTCGACCAATATGTTACTTATACTGACTTGCTTTCTGTGTGCGTACCACAAAAATAGCTAAATTGCCGTATTTTGTGGTACATTTCTCTATCAAGCTTTTTGTTTCCTATATTATGTAAACTAATCCAGGCTAATTTTAAAGATTCGTTCTTTATTTTCAACATGAAGTCGTTCGAGATGCTCTCCACGCCCCGTGATTTATCAAATTCAAGTCAAATATTTAAAAATTGCTATAAAATTCATAATATTTAAGGGCAAAAAAGAGCCAGAACACATCTCGCATTCTAACTCTTTTCAATGCCAGCCTACCAATCCTTATGGTATTCTAGCTCTTTATTCTCCACCTGTTCCACAGGCTTTCTAACATTCTTTTATTGTTCCGCCACCAAGAACAACGTCTCCATCATATAATACAACTGACTGTCCTTTTGTAATGGCTCTTATTGGTTCGTCAAAAGATACCTTAACATCACCGTTTTCAAGTACTTTTGCCACACCTTCTGTTAATGGCTGATGATATCTTGTTCTTCCACTTACCTTTATTTCTCCTGTTGGAGCTTCACCTGATATCCAGTTAAAGTCTGTTGCAACAAGTTCTTCTGTGAAAAGATCTTTGTTTCGTCCAACTACAACTTCATTTGTTTCCGGTCTGATTTCAAGAACATAATGCTTGCCATCACGGTTAACATTAATCCCTTTTCGCTGACCTACTGTATATCTGTAATACCCGTTGTGCTGACCTATAACCTTGCCATTAATATCAAGGAAATTACCTTTACCAACTTTCTTGTGAGTATACTCCTCAATGAACTTCATATGATTTCCATCAGGTATGAAACAAATATCCTGACTATCATGTTTGTCTGCATTAATAAGTCCTGTCTCAGCTGCTTTCTTTCTTATTTCATCTTTAGTATATTCTCCTAAAGGAAACATTGTATGAGCAAGCTGTTCCTGAGTCATATGATAAAGAACATAACTCTGGTCTTTTGAATCATCTATTCCCTTCATAAGCTGGTACTTGCCTGTAGCTTCATCAAATCTGATTCTAGCATAATGACCTGTTACTATCACATCACAGCCCAAAGCTTTTGCTCTTCTATATAACTCTTCAAACTTTAAATATCTGTTACAGTCAATGCATGGATTAGGAGTCATGCCACACATATAGCAACCTACAAACTTGTCTATAACCTTCTCCTTAAATTCTGCCTTAAAATTAAAAACATAATAAGGAAAACCAACTTTGTAAGCTACACTTCTGGCATCTTCCACATCACTTAGAGAACAACATGTCTTCTCCTTTGACATGTTAATATCCTCATTGTCATATAACTTCATTGTTACCCCAATAGGGTCGTATCCTTTTTCTTTCATAAATACGGCAGCCACACTACTGTCTACGCCACCGCTCATTGCTATTAATGCCTTTTTCATTTACCCTAACCTAATCATTTCATCAATACAGTGTTTTGCCTTAGTTCTTGTATCTTCGTCAAGATTAATTTCTAAGCCGCCAATACCCTTACAACAATTTAATACATCAGTTAAAGTTGTTGCTTTCATATTGTGACAAACGCAGTCCTTTGATAATGGATAAAACATCTTATCCGGACATTCCATCTGAAGATGAGTTACAATACTATTCTCTGTTCCAATAATAAACTCTTTAGCATCGCTTTCCTTGGCATAGTTCATAATTCCTGTTGTTGAACCAACATAATCTGCTAATTCCACAACTTCAGGCTTACATTCAGGATGTACAAGGAACAATGCATTAGGGTGTGCAGCCTTAGCCTTCTTAACATCCTCTGCACTCATTCTTGCATGAGTTGGACATCCGCCTGATAACAACTTAAATGTCTTGTCAGGAATCTGTTTAGAAACCCAGTCACCTAAGTTACAGTCAGGAATAAATAAAATCTTGTCATTTTCAATTTTGTTACAAATAGTAACTGCTGATGATGAAGTAACACAAATATCACAAATAGTCTTTAATTCACTTGTTGTATTAATGTAAGCAACAACTGTATAATCACTGTAAGACTTCTTAACCTGTTCAATTAAATCCTTGTCCATCATTTCTGCCATTGGACAGCCTGCGTCACCATTTGCAAGCAAAACTGTCTTATCAGGGGATAAAATCTTAACTGTTTCAGCCATAAATTTTACACCACACATAATAACAGTCTTGTTTTTTGTTTCTGCTGCTTTAACAGACAATGCAAAACTGTCACCTGTAAAGTCAGCTACTTCAAGGATTTCCGGATTCTGGTAGCAATGTGCCAAAATACAGATATCCTTTTCTTTCTTTAATTTAAGAATCTCTTCCTGAATATCTCTAATCATTTCTCACCTTTTAATCTCGCTTACGCTTTTATAATTTCAGGTGATTCCTCTTTATAAAGAAAATATATTTCAGTAATTAATTATCTTTATGTTTTTCTTTATAATCGTCTATAGCAGCCTTAATAGCTTCCTCTGCAAGTACTGAACAATGCATCTTATGTGCAGGAAGTCCGTCTAAAGCTTCAGCTACTGCCTTGTTTGTAAGTTCCAATGCATCATCTAATGACTTTCCTTTAATCATTTCTGTTGCCATTGAACTACTTGCTATAGCAGAACCACATCCGAATGTATTAAATTTTACGTCAGTTATGATGTTATTGTCAACCTTTATATATATTTTCATAATGTCGCCACATTTAGCATTACCAACTTCGCCTACTCCGTCTGCGTCATCAATCTTTCCTACGTTTCTAGGATTCATAAAATGATCCATTACTTTTTCACTATATAACATGCTTTTGCTCTCCTCTCTGTAATTCATCCCAAACCGGTGAAATGCTTCTAAGATAATCAACTACATTTTTAATTTCCTTAACCATATAGTCAATCTGTTCTTCTGTAATGTCTTCTGCTATTGTAAGTCTTAATGATCCATGAGCTACTTCATGAGGTCTGCCAATTGCAAGTAAAACATGACTTGGATCAAGTGATCCTGATGTACATGCTGAACCTGAAGATGCTGCAATACCTTTAGCATCTAATAATAAAAGTAATGATTCTCCTTCGATTCCTTCAAAACAGAAGTTTACATTACCCGGTAATCTGTTTTCGCTTGCTCCGTTTAAAACTGAGTGTTCAATCTTTGAAAGTCCTTCAATAAGTCTGTCTCTTAAAGTTGTAACTTTTGCACTTGATTTTTCTATATTAGATACAGCATCCTTTAAAGCTACAGCCATACCAACTATTCCGGGAAGGTTCTCTGTACCCGCTCTCTTACCTCTTTCCTGTGCACCACCTTCTATAATATTAGTAAGTGGAACCTTCTTATTAGCATAAAGAACACCTACGCCCTTTGGTCCGTGGAACTTATGAGCTGATAATGATAACATATCAATTTTTTGTTTCTTAACATCAATATCAACATGTCCAACTGCCTGAACTGCATCTGTATGGAAGATAACTCCCTTCCTTTCACAAATCTCACCAATCTCTGTAATTGGTTCAATTGTTCCTATTTCATTATTTGCATACATTATTGATACAAGAGCTGTATCTTCTCTAATTGCGTCTTCAACTGCCTTAGGATCAACTACGCCCTTTTCGTTTACATCTAATAATGTAACTTCAAATCCCTGTTTTTCTAACTTAGCTAATGTATGGAGAACTGCGTGATGCTCTATTTTAGTAGAAATAATATGTTTCTTTCCTTTTTTTGCACCAAATGTAGCTGCTGAAATGATTGCCTGATTGTCAGCTTCGC
Source organism: Eubacterium ventriosum (assembly GCF_025150745.1). NCBI lineage: Bacteria > Bacillati > Bacillota > Clostridia > Eubacteriales > Eubacteriaceae > Eubacterium > Eubacterium ventriosum. The sequence goes on along the minus strand of NZ_CP102282.1, from coordinate 1,431,850 downwards.
TTCCACCTGATGTAAAATAAATTTCTTTAAAGTCTGCACCTAAGCATTCTGCCACGTCCATTCTTGCCTGAAGTAGCTTTTCTGCTGCTCTCTGTCCAACACTATGAAGACTTGATGGATTTCCATAAAAATCTTCCATACACTCATTCATCGCTTTAATTGCAGCCTGACTAGTTTTAGTAGTAGCCGCATTATCTGCATATATATACATTTGAGTAACCTCCATTCTATATTTAAATCTCTTTTTCCTATCTCTGCACTAGGAATTATATAACCTAATTTTTAATTTGTAAATAACTTTTTTTCTTTTTTTATTATTTTTTCCCGTTTTTTCCTGCTTTATTATAATGTAATAACTTAATATTTGCAAATTGTTACAAATACCCCCTTGACAAATTACATTTTTTTTGGCATTATTAATAACCGTAATATCTATGTAACATTTTTGTAACAGATGGAGGTTATTTTGAAACATAAATTTATAGGTTTACTTTCAGTAGCATTTTTGATGTGTGCATCTACTACAATTGCAGTTCATGCCGAAAACGAAACTACCACTGTTGAGAACCCTACAACAGTGATTGCCGTAGAAACAACTACTCCGGTAGCCAAAACAACTACTCCGGCATATGTTAAATCAATTACAGTTAACAAGACTATAAAGGTAAACAAAAAGGCTAGTATTAAAAAAGACATAAAATTAAATAAAACAAAATTAAAAAATTTCACATTAGTATCTAATAAAACAAAAGTTGCAACAATTTCTTCTTCAGGAAAGATTAAAGCGAAAAAAGCCGGAAAAGCTGTCATTACTGTAAAATCTAAGAATAACAGTGCTTTATATGCAACAATTAATGTAAAGGTAAAGAACAGATACACTAAAGACCAGTTAAGACTTATGTCTTCTATTATTTATAGTGAAGCTGGTGATCAGAGTTATGCAGGTAAGAAGGCAGTTGGTATTGTAATTGCCAACAGAGTAAGTTCTAGAAGTTATCCTAACACTTTAAGTGGTGTTATTTATCAGCCAGGACAGTTTTCACCGGCAAGAAACGGTTCTTTAAACAGATCATTAGCATTATATGACAGTGGTCGACTTGACAAGGGTTCAATTAAAGCTGCTAAGGCTGTTCTTAATGGAGATAAGAACGTAAAACTTTCTTATGGAACAATAAATATGAACTCATATTTATTCTTTAGTGGATATGTAAGAGGTGCAAGATTAACAATTGGCGGACACCAGTTTAAATAAGTAGATAAAAAAAGAATCTTCAGTTTTTCTGAAGATTCTTTTTTTGTTCAGAAACTGACCTTCAATTTTTTAGTAGAAATTGTAGAGTAATTTCTCAAATAAAAATCCGAAACAAATATGATAATACACATCTGTTTCGGAGTCTTAAACATCTTAATTTATTCTTATACTATTTCTTATGCTGTTTGTTTTTATACTCTGCCTTCAACTAAGTCTTCCAGTGTTACACTTTCCAAGTATTCATCTATCTGGTCGTCTAATTTCTTCCACAATGGTAATGTAATACATTCAGTAGCTCTATCGCACTTCTCAGCCCCTTCTTCCAGGCAGCCAACCGGTGCCAATGTTCCTTCAGTAAGTTTGAGAATTGAGCCTATTGTATATTCTGCCGGTTTCTTCACCAGCTTGTATCCGCCTGCTTTGCCTCGCTGACTCTTTACCATATGTCCTTTATGTAATAACGATACAATCATTTCCAAATACTTCATGGAAATTCCCTGTCTTTCTGCCACATCTTTCAGTGATACAAAAGACTCGCCATCATTCTGAGCCAAATCTATCATAACTCTTAAAGCGTATCTGCCTTTTGTAGAAATCATCATCTCTAAATACCTCTCTGTCGTAAATACTCTCCTACTAGTATACATTAACGCCACAATAAAATCAACTTAATTCCGATTATTTTTATAGGAATTGTCGTATAAATATTGTTATGTTTCTTTAAAAATTTTTTAGAATCACTTTATATGATTATAGTTTCAAATCACTAAAATCTTAATTTTGTGGATTATTCTTTTTTTATTTTTAAAATCTTTGTTCCATATACATATGTTAACGCACCTATTGTTATTCCAAGAACTGCTCCTCCCAATATATCTGTTGGAAAATGCACATATAAATACATTCTTGAAAAAGCGATTATTATAGCAAGCGGAATAACCACCCAACCGAATTTCTTATTGGTTAACGTTATAATTGTTGTAGCTATACATGATGCCTGTGTGTGACCTGAAGGAAATGAATAATCTTTTGGAATTGCTATAAGCATCTTAAAATTTGTATCTATCCAACATGGTCTCGCTCTTTGAACAACGTTTTTCACTATTCCGTTTCCAATAATCAGTCCTATTAACAACCCCGCAAGAACCAAAACTCCATATTTACGGTATTTTTTTGATATAAGCATTGCAACGCCTATGATAATCCAAATAATCCCTGCATTTCCCAAAACTGTAATTCTAGGCATAAACCAGTCACAAAATCCACTACCGAATATTTGTTGTATTTTTTCTAAAATTAACCAATCAATTGCCATTGAGTTAACATCCTTTCCTTTTTAGTTATGTTTTATACTCTATCATTTTAAGAGAAAAAAGACAACCGACCATTACGGCCGATTGTCCCTTTTATTAATATGTAAATAATTTATGAAAGAATATTATTTAATCTTTACTACCTTCTTAGCTGAGTATGGTCCATAAACCTTAGTCTTTCCGTTCATAAAGAATCCTCTAACTCTTACATAATACTTCTTACCTGATTTTAATTTCTTAATTGTGATCTTAGCTTTTTTTGTTGTCTTAACTTTTGATTTCTTGAAATTCTTCTTTAATGAGTACTGAACTTCATATTTCTTAGCCTTGCTTGCTTTCTTATATTTAACAACCATAGCTTTCTTCTTAGCTTTCACTTTAGAAATCTTAACCTGTGAAGGTGACTGGATACCTGCTGTAATCTTGAAGTCCTTAACGTCGATTGTTCCACTCATATCGTTTTCATCGATGTATTCTTTTAAGAATGCACCAAATGCAAACTTAATACCTAATGTAGCCTGAGCCTTTTTCTTCTGATATTCTGATCTAAGTGATGGAATCTTAACATCTGCTGATACTGTTACATATCCGTCATCTGCTGTGTTCTGGCTGTCAAGTGCAACAAATGGGCTGAAATCCTTTGTGCTTGAAAGAACGCTCTTACCACCGATTGTAGCCTTAACATTTGAAAGCTTAAGAGCTGCACCATCTTTATCTGTGTTATCAAATGCTTTAAAGTGAATGTGTTTTACGTAGTTGTACTTATCTGTACCAACATTTTCACCCATAGCTTTTCCTTCGCTATCCTTAATTACGTTGCCTTTAGCATCTTTCTTGTCCTGACTCTTCATAATTTCATTCTTTAATGTACTCTTAATCTTAAATGAAATTGTGTAATAACGTCCTCTTTCTACATTAACAACCTTATCTGCTGTTACGCCCCATGGGTTAGACTGTCCTACAGTTCCCATTGGTGTCCAGTTAGCACTCCATCCTGTACTTACAACATTCATTGTAAAACTGCTTGATGTCTGTGTTGTAATCTTTGCATCTTCACCATAACTCTTGTATGTATTCTCTTTATTCTGATATTTCTGTCCTGCTCCGATAAGCTTATCTTCCCAAGAGCCGTTATCTTCACGTGTATGGATAGAATATGATGTCCATGCCTTTCCGTTAGATACATCTGTTCCCTTAGCTACTGCTGCAGATGCCATTGATGCTGTACCAACAACCATAGTTACTGATAAACCGATTGCTGTTAAGTTCTTGAATAATTTTCTCATTTTTTCATTCTCCTTTATATGTTTTTGTCACTTAACTATAAAATATCATTTTTATCATTCTTTTTCAAGTGCAGTTTGTATAAAATTAAAGAAAAATGAATCGTTTTTTATAGAAATATTGAATAAAAACTGTTTTATCTTTAAAAGTTACTTATTGTGAAATAAATATTATACTTTTTGTTATATAGTTTATTTCATGTAAAACTGCATAAAAACATTAATATCTCTCAATTGTATTTACTTGAAAAAACTAAAAATACCATTTAACGCAGGAGCAACCACTGAACCGGCAGGCGAGACTTCGAACCTTCGAGCACAAGACCTACGCTCGCTTAATGTAAAAACAGCACCCTTTTAGATTCTTTTTTATGAAAAGCGCGAGACGGGTTGCGGTCATCCTGTGGATGACCCTGCTTTGCAGGAGCAACGACCGAGCCGGCAGGCGAGACTTCGAACCTTCGAGCCCAAGACCTACGCTCGCTTAATGTAAAAACAGCACCCTTTTAGATTCTTTTTTATAAAAAGCGCGAGACGGGTTGCGGTCATCCTGTGGATGACCCTGCTTTGCAGGAGCAACGACCGAGCCGGCAGGCGAGACTTCGAACCTTCGAGCCCAGGATTGGGCTCGTTTAATGCAAAAAACAGCACCCTTTTAGGATGCTGTTTTTTTGCATTAAAAAAGCGCGAGACGGGGATCGAACCCGCGGCCCCCTCCTTGGCAAGGAGGTGCTCCACCACTGAGCCACTCGCGCATTGTACGTGTGCGTCACACGCAAGAAAAATATTAACATAATCAGACAACTCTGTCAACATTTTTTTGCAATTTTTTCGCATAAATTTAAAATACATAAAGCAACCACCGAGCCGGTAGGTGAGACTTTGAACCTTCGAGCACAAGACCTACGCTCGCTTAATGCCATACTGCCAAAGACTTTAGCGGTTAATTGATAGTCTACAATTTTTGAATAAGCCCAATCCTTGAGGTAACGTTTTGTCATATGGCTGTTTGTCTATTTCCAAGCATTAAAAAAGAAGAGAAAACCGGATTTTGGCTTTCCCTTCTATTTAACTGTTTATAATTTTATTTTTTTATCTTAACCTGCTTTGGCTTTGACCATTTGCCCTGATAAGTTTCCCCTCCTTTGACAACAATGGCTTTTGCTCTTGCATACAATTTTTTAGCCTTTTTAAACTTGCTATTTGATACACTATATGTCAATTTCTTAGTTGTTTTTGTCACTATTGTCTTTTTAAACCTCTTATCTTTTGCAATCTGTACTTTGTACTTGGTTGCGCCTTTAACTCTCTTCAATGTAAGACTTATTTTCTTAGCACTTTTCTTTTTAATTGCTTTTTTAACAACTGCCTTTCCAACATTTACAGATGATTTTATTGTAGTCTGACTTGGTTGTTTTTTAGTTGTTGTTTGTGCATTTGTATTTGTTGTAGTTTCTACTGCTTTTGTTGTAGTTGTTTCTACTGCTTTTGTTGTAGTTGTTTCTACTGCTGCTGATGTGGTTGTCTCTACTGCCACTGGTGTGGTTGTTTCATTTTCTGAAGTTGGTTTTGTAGTAGTTGTTGGATTTGTAGTTGGTTCCTTGTATTCTGAATATGCAGGATCTGCAAGTTCTGCAGGTGTTTTTCCTGTGAGTCCAGGGTCTGCCTTAATTGACACAGTTTTCTTTAATCCAAATGATTCTACATTGTTACTTGTATACTGTGATCTTACTTCTACTTCATATGTACCTGTCGCAAGTCTGTTTTCATAGTAACTTGCCACACTCCCATTGATTCCTGCCTTGATACAAACACCATCTACAAAAAGATTCAATCTCTGACCTGTTAAATCTGCCTCACCAGACCATGCAATAGTAAATCCATATTTTATACCTTCTGTTAAAATTGAAAGTCCATCTGGTAATGTTGGCTGATTTGGTTTGTCAAATGACTGTGCATTATCTATAACCTGACCTTTAACAGTAACCTTTGATGACTGACCAAATGATGTTGCCGCCAAAGCTGACTCTCTGCCTTCTGCATCCACTGCTGATAAATATGCCAAATATTCACCTGCCGATACACTTTCCAATATAACATTTGACTTGGTAATTCCGTCTACATATACACGTCTGTAAGGTGTACCTGTCTTTGCATCAAATAAATATAAATTGTATCCTACAACTGATGAATCTGCTGATGGAATACTTGCTTCTGATGATGGTGCCCATGCAACACCTAATTTATTGTCTTTCTGCGCCGGATTGTCAGCAGGAACTTCCGGATTTCCTGTAATATAACTTAATCCCGCCGGTGTTTTTGGACCTATGCAATTAACAGGATATGTGTAATTAAGAGTTGCTCCTGTTACTGTAAAGCTAACTGTTTCTGATAATGGTCCCTCACCCATGCTGTTTACATTTGCAGCCTGTGCTGTATATGAACCTGCTGAAAGTCCACCTACTACACCGCCTTTTGTAGCATTACCAATCTTTGTAACTAACTTTCCATCCTTGTAAATATAAATAACTGTTGATGTAACTGTTGGATCATATCCAGCTACATTTGCTGGGTCATCGGCTCCTGCCCATGCAAACATAATTGCATTTTCAATTGTATCCGAACCACTTTTGCTATTAGCAACAAGTCCTATTACTTTTTTCTCAGGTAATGATGTTGCTGTTTTTGCTGCACTTACATTGCTTGTTGGATAGTATGTAATCGAAGATACTATCATTGCAATGGCACAAATAATCGCACCAAATTTCTTTAATCTTTTCATTTCATAAACCTCTCTTTCATTTGATTAAATATTCATTGCAATTATACACTTTTAAAGAGCTATTTGCTAGTATCCTATTTTTATATATGGGATTAATTTTTTAGGAAAGTGTTTTAATTTTAAGATTTTCCATATATATGTACAAACACAAAAAACTCCTAAAAATGTAAAAAAAAAAGCGCGAGACGGGGATCGAACCCGCGGCCCCCTCCTTGGCAAGGAGGTGCTCCACCACTGAGCCACTCGCGCATTGTACGTGTGCTTCACACGCAAGAAAAATAGTATCATAGCTTTACACATCTGTCAATATATTTTTTAATATTATTTTATAATTTTTTATCACTACTTCTACAATAATTCTTTATAATCATTAATGCTATACTTTGATATACTCTTGATTTTTTCCCAGTTATGTTTCGACTTTTCATCGAAGACTGCCACAACATTAAACTCTCCAAGTGATGCTCCTGTTACACCCGCTAAAATATCCTCAAACACAAGGCATTTATGTGGATTAACTTTTATTCGTCTTGCAGCTTCCTCATATATGTCAGGATAACCTTTTCCACGTTCAACTTCATCCACTGTCACTATTTTCTGAAAATATTTTAATATTCCTTCACGCTCCAATGTTTTCATAAAAAGTTCTCTGTCTGAGGATGTTGCCACTGCCATCTTTATATTAAGTTTATGTAGTTCTTCAAGAAATTCTTTCGCATAAGGCTTGCATACAACCTCTGTTGCATATTCCTTTTTTGCCATTTCAATCCATTCCCTTACAATATCATCTTTGTCTTCGTTTAAGCCAAATCGTTCTATTGTATAAACTGCTGCTCTCTCAGCACCAAGAGGAGAAATCTCATCTACATAATCATCCGGAACCTGAAAGCCTCTGTCACCTAAAAATTTTTCATCTACCTTTTCCCATACCCATGAGCTATCGAGAAGGGTACCATCTAAATCAAAAACAGCACCTTCAATATTTTTTAGCCAGTTTTCTCTGTTCATTAACACTCCCATTCTTATAAAAACTTATTTTTTATTTATTTTTTCTTTTCTTTTTTCAATAATCATTTATTTTTGTTTACTATATTTTCGTATAAAATTAGAATAATACAGTCTTGTTTTTTTAACAAGTACAAATTCATCAAACTAAACATATGTTGTCTTTCCAAACATTTGTGCCAAAGAAAGGATTATATATTATGATAAACTAATGCTTAAAACTTTTCATATAGTAAAATCAAGACAGGGCGTATATATGTTTTCGTAATAATAAAGCAACTTATTATGCATTAGTATCTATGGATAAAAAGGATTGTTCCATTTGGTCTAATAATTCTTTAAATAATTCCAGTGCTTTTTCTATTGGTTCTTTTGTTGTCATATCCACTCCTGCTAATTTAAGCAAATCGATTGGATCCTTTGAGCCGCCGCCTGTTAAGAATTTCATGTAGTCCTTAACTCCTGCTTCGCCCTGTTCCATTATTTTCTTAGATAATGCTATTGCAGCAGAAATTCCTGTTGCATACTGGTATACATAAAATGGATTGTAGAAATGTGGAATTCTTGCCCATTCCAAAGCAATTTCTTCGTCTAATACCATATCTTCGCCAAAATATTGCTTATTTAAATCATAATATACTTTGCAAAGAATGTCGCTTGTAAGAGTTTCACCTTCTTCAACCATCTTATGAGTTATTTTTTCAAATTCTGCAAACATAGTCTGGCGATATAATGTCCCCTTAAACTGTTCAAGAAAATGATTTATTAAGTAAGCTTTTTCAGCCTTGTTATCAGTATTTTTTAGCAAATAGTGTATTAATAATGACTCATTGCATGTTGATGCCACTTCTGCCACAAATATCTTATATCCGGCATTGATATAGCTCTGGTTTGAATCTGAATAATATGAGTGAAGGGCGTGACCCATTTCATGTGCCAAAGTAAATACATGATCTAATGTTCCCTGATAGTTTAAAAGAACATAAGGATGTATCCCGTAGGCTCCCCATGAATATGCCCCACTTCTTTTTCCTTCATTTTCATAAATATCTATCCAACGATTGTCAAAACCTTCCTGAAGTTTGTTAATATAGTCTTTGCCCATTGGTGCAAGACCTGCCTTAACCATTTCTTTAGCCTTTTCAAAAGGAATTTTTTTATCAGGAGTTTCCACTATAGGTGCATAAACATCATACATATGAAGTTGATCAACACCTAAAGCTTTCTTTCTAAGCGACACATATCTGTGCATTAAGTCCATATGTTCATGAACAACTTCAATTAAGTTGTCATAGACTTCCTCCGGAATATTGCTTTCATCCAAATACATTGCTCTAGTTGAAGGATAATTTCTTACATCAGCATAAAAACAAGCCTGTTCCACATTGGCATTATATGTTGCCGCAATAGTATTTTTCATTTTTCCATATGTGCCATATAAAGCCTTAAACGCAGCTTTTCTAAGCTGCCTGTCAGCGCCACTTAAAATCGGCACAAAATTGCCATGTGTTATCTTTATTTCATTGCCATCCTTATCCTTAACTGTTGGGAAATCAATGTCTGCTCCATTATACATAGCATAAATATTGTCAGCAGCACTTGCCATACGTTTACTTTTTGCAAGAATTTCTTCCGTCTTCTTATCTAATGTATGAGCCTTTGCTCTTAGTATTTCACTAATATATCTTCTATAATCGGCAAATTCCTTATTTTCCAACCATTCCTTTAAAACATTCTCATCCATTTCAAGAATTTCCGGTTCAAAAAATGCTGTTGCACTACCAAGCTCTACAACTAATTTTTGAGCTTTACCAGAATATGTCTGATACTTAGAATTTGTCATATCTTCATGATATTTCTGATTGGAATATACATAAACTTTTTCTGCCATAAGGTTTATTTCATCATTAAATTTCAAATATTCTAATAATGTCTCCTTATTCTTCGAAACATTATCTTTATATTTGTTATATTCTGATATCATTTTTAAGGCTTTGTCTAAATCATTTTCCATAGCCTGATCAGAAGAATACATATCTTCCATTTTCCATGTATTTTCTATTTTTTGTTCTTCTCTTTTCATTTCAATACCACATAATTCCTAAATGAATTACCTTTCTTTTTCTTTTAAACAAGTCCCATTGCTCTTAAAATATAGATAATTGCCGTAATTGTGAATGCTGAACACATTGTTGTCAAAACAATAACACTGCTTGTTAGAGTTCCTTCGCTGTGCATACTTCTTGACATTATGTAACAACTTGGTGTTGCTGGTGAGGCAAGCATAATTACTATTGCCATTAATTTTGCGTCCCTATATCCAATCCATATTGCAATTGGAAGAAATACTAAAGCCCAGCCAACAAGCTTCATTGCAGTTGCTATAACTGCCGGTTTAATCTTTTGAAGTGCCTTGCCAAACTCAAAACTTCCACCTATTGCAATAAGTGCAAGTGGTGTTGCCATCTTTGAAAAATTAGAAATGGTGTTATCAAGCATTTTAGGAAAATGTACATTAAGCACTGACAAAATAACCCCTGCAACAATACTTAAAATAATAGGGTTTGTAGCTATTCCCTTTAACGTTGATGACAAAGTTTTTGACTGACCTGCACCTTTTTCGGGACATTCAACTGTAAGAATTATTACAGCAAATATGTTGTAAAGTGGAACTGCACCAATTATCATCAATGGAACCATTCCCGTATCTGAATAAATATTTAAGATAAATGCCGCTCCAAGTACTGCAGCGCTGCTTCTGTAGGAAGCCTGTACAAACTCTCCTATAATTGATTTATCTTTCATAAAAATTCTTGCAAGAAACCACATTGTAAGTATGCTTATTGTTGTTGCAACGGCACAAAAAATAACATAACCTAATTCAAATTTTTCCATAAAGTTATTGTTTACCATATCCTGTATTAAAAGTGCTGGCAAAGTAACTTTAAAATTTATTTTATTGGATGCCTCAATAAATCCCTGATTTATCCATCCTATTCTTTTAAGTAAATATCCAACTACAATAACCACAAAAACGGGTACTGTAGCATTTAAGCTATAAATTAAACTGTCCATAATACTATCTGCCATTTTGCAGGATTTCATTCTGCAAGTTAGTATTAAACTCTCCTTTCTTAATCATTTCTATTTCAAACTTATATGGTGCATAAGATTTTTTGCTGTTTTCCGGATCTTTAACATAAGGTGTTTCAAGAATCTTTGGAATATTTTCAAACTGTTCCATATAAATTATTTGTCTTAAAGTGTCATATCCAATGTTTCCAAAACCTATATTTTCGTGTCGGTCTTTTCCTGCACCAAGCACGTTCTTGCTATCATTAATATGAAAAACACCAATCTGGTCTGTTCCGATAACTTTATCAAACTTCTCAAAAACTCCGCTTAAATCGTTAACAAGGTCATACCCGGCATCATTAACATGACATGTATCAAAACAAACTCTAAGCTTGTCATTGTAAACTACTCCATCATATATTCTTGCAAGTTCTTCAAAATTTCTTCCTATTTCGCTGCCCTTTCCTGCCATTGTTTCAAGGGCAATACATGCCTTACTATCCTTAGTTAGCACATTGTTAATGCCTTTCACTATCTGATTAATTCCTGCATCAACTCCTGCTCCAACATGTGAACCCGGATGAAGAACCATAATTCTGCTTCCCATTGCCTCTGTTCTTTCCAATTCTGTTGCCAAAAACTTTTCTGCTATTTCGTAAGTTTCAGGCTTAATTGTATTGGCAAGATTAATAATATATGGTGCGTGAATCACTATTTCATCTATATTATGATGTGCCATATACTCCCATGCTTCTTTTATTTTTAATTCACTTATTTCTTTTCTGCGCGTATTTTGTGGAGCACCTGTATACGCCATAAAGACATTTGCTCCATATGAATAAGCTTCCTTAGCTGAACCTAAAAGCATATCCTTTCCACTCATTCCAACATGAGAACCTATTTTTAATTTCATATGCTATACCATTTTTAACTTTCTATTCTTGATTTTAATATTATCTGTTTCATATTGATTTTACCTAAAACAATATACCACATTCCATAAGGTTTTACTATTTTTGTTGGATTATTTTTATCTTTATGATACTCTAATTAAGTAATTTTTATTGAAAGCGGAGACTAATAATATGAACTATGATTTTAAAACAGATTGTGATTCTAATAATAATTGTAATTCTAATGCAAAAAATAGCTCTGAAATAGATTTAGATAATCTTACGTTTGAATTTATATCTGAAATAAATGATAAACTTTATGAAGATCTGTCTAATATTGCTAATATATGTAATAATTTTGATAATGTTAAGAATACATTTTTTATTGATAACGAGGATTGTGAAACAACTATTGATAATGAACCGAATGAAAATATAAAAGATAATAATACTTTAGAAGATGATTATTCAAAAGTCATTATTGCAAAAAAAGATAAAACAATTGTAGGTTTTATTTCCATCTATCTCATAGATGAATCAACTGCAGAAATTTGTGGCTTTGTATTGCCCGAATATCGCAATAATAACATTGGCAATTATCTTATGGAGAAGCTTTCTTATGAAATGGAAGATTTCTATATTTCCATTCCTGTTGCAAAAGATAATAAGACAGCTCCAAATTTTCTTAGAATCAATGGTTATTATCCAAGTACCACTGAATGTTCAATGGTTATTAACACAGACAACATTGTTGAAAAGCCTTCATCCTTTGACTGTTCAATTGATTTTAAGAAAACAGAAAATGAAGATGAAATTATATTTGAGATTTTTAAAGATAATAACAACATTGGTTCCTGTTTCGTAAGCATTTTTGAAACCTGTGGATGCATTCATAATGTTGAAATTAATGAAGCTTTTCGTGGCAATGGTTACAGCAAACTTCTTTTACAATATTCTTTATATGATATAAAAAATATATGCCAAAATATTATACTTCACGTTACAAAAGAAAACGTTCCGGCATATAATCTTTATAAGAAACTTAACTTTATTACCACATCAGAAATTATTTATTATGATAATCTATAAAAATTCAACTTTTATACTATTCCACAAAACATTAAATGGGCCACTATCTTTGCAAATTTTATTTTACAAAGATAGTAGCCCATTCTCACTTACTATACATTTTTTAGTACAACTCTTTTTTATGTTTATTCTTCATCTGTACAACTTTCAGTTTCCTCTACCTTTGTAGTTGTTTCCACTTCTGTAGTATTAGGAACTTGTGTCGTTTTTTCTATTTCAACAGTTGAACTTTCTTCTTCAGTTGTTGTTTCCTGATTTAATCGTTTAATATCTTTCTTTGTTGATACAACTGCTGTTTTTTCTTTATCTTTATCCTTGTCTTTTTTTACTAACTTTCCACTTAAAATTCGTCTTGCGGCACAAGGATTGCCAAGTCTTGAAATTATTACACCCTGAGTCTTGTTTGCAGAATGAAGAATCTTCCCGTCGCCAATATAAATAGCAACATGACTTATTCTATTCTTGTTTTTTCTGTCGGTATGATAAAATACTAAATCTCCCGGTTTAAGCTTGTTACTTTTTACTGCTTTGCCATTGTAAGCCTGCTCTGCTGCCGTTCTGCTTAAACTATATCCAAATTTTTTAAACAAAGACATTGTAAAACCTGAACAGTCTGCTCCACTTGTAAGACTTGTTCCACCCCAAACATATCTGTTTCCAAGGAATTGTGTTGCATATTTCAAAAACTCTGCTGCTTCGCCTTCTTTTGGAAGAGAAGTTTCTTCCAAAGTATATGTAATAGCATTAGCTGCCCATTCCTGCTCAAGCATATCATCATATTCTTCCGGGGTATACAAATATTCCTTGTGAATCTTTACAGTAACATCTTTAGTCTTAACCCATCCTGACATTGTGGATGTTCTCTCTACTTTAATCCACTTCTTGTCCTTACTTATATCTGTTATTGGATATTCTGCCTTCTCCTGTAGATTGCACAAAACTTTTGATTTCTTATTATCTTCGCTTCTAAGTTCTGTTTTCTTCACCTTAACCTTTACAATAACGTCCTTGGCTTCAATTAAAACTTCCTTAGCATTCTTGCCTGTTACTACATTTTCTTTCTTAACATATCCTGTAATCTTTTTAGATTTAATCTGATAAAATTTCTTTCCCTTTTTTAGAATCTTAACGTAACTGCCATCTACACCAATTCCTACAACTTTAGACTTTTCATCGTCCTTCTCGTATATTTCAACCATCTCATCTGAATCATCTTCAGACTTGACTTTCTTCTTTTCAATCTTTATTGCACTTACATTCTTATACTTTTCAGGAAAAATCAAATCAACCTTTTTCTTAGTTTCTACAGGTGCCTTTGTCTCATGTTGCACTGCTGTAGTTGTTTCCTGAATTGTTGTTTTCTGTACAATCTTCGTCTCCGCTCCGCTTGTGTGATGTCCTCCTGAAACAGATTTAATTCCTATAATTCCGCCAATTAAGGCTACTGTAAACACTGATGCCACTATAATTTTCTTTTTCATTCTCTTATGTTGCTCGTCCTTTTTTCATTTATTATGTTATTATAACATTTTCATTACAAAATAACACAATTTGAAATATTTTTATTATATATTTTTTACATTTTTATGTAGAAATTGCATATTAGAAAGACAACATGTACAAATTTTGTGACAAGTTGTTTAGTTTGTCTTGTTTTTGCACAAAAGTAAAAGGTATATCACTTACTTGCGATATACCTTCTTTGTTTCTTATTTCGTTCTGACTTAGTCATACTTGGCTGTTTCCAGCATTCCCTTGACTTTCCATGGCCAATATACAAACTCTGCCTTTGCAATTATCTTTGACTTGCTTACATAGTTTGTTGTTGTCCAAAGTCTTGAATCCTTAGAATTGTTTCTGTTGTCACCTAAGACGAAATAACTGTCTTCTGGCACTTGATATACAAGCTCTCCACCGGATTCCTCTGAACCATTTTCCCAGTACCAATCCTCTTTTAAGTATGTTTCTTTTAATGGCTCTTTTGAGTCATTAATATAAATCTTTGAATCTTTAATTGTTACCTTTTCTCCCGGCAAACCGATTACTCTCTTTACAAAGTTTTCTGATTCATCATCAGGATATTTGAAAATTATGATTTCACCTCTCTGTGGTTCCTTGAACCAATAAGCTGTTCTAAGTCCAATCATTCTTGAACCTGTCATAATTGTATTCTCCATTGAACCTGATGGTACGTTGGCATTAATTATAAGAAAATTATTAATGCACAATGCCAAAGCAATGGCTACAACAAAAATTCTTACCCAACTGAAAAATTCCTTCTTGGGATCAACTTTCTCTTTTTCTTTCTTGTCTGAAGCATTATGTAAATCCTTGTTCTCTGCTTCATTGTCAATAATAGTCTGGTCTTTCATAAGATCTCCTTTCGCTATCCGTTTTTAAGTTAGCACTTACCCTTAGTCAGTACTCTACCATTCTTTCTTTTAAATCAGATAAATATTTTGTAACAGTTTTATTAACGGATGAAATTAGTCTTAACTGGATCTTCCGGCTGTGGATGTTCAATTCCATTTTCTTTTCCAACCTGAATACACTTCAAAATCCAAGCCATATTTCGTCCAATATTTCTTACTATCTGAAGACCTTCTTCATCTTTTCTTACATCATCTGGATTGCTTCCGTGAACCATTGGCCAATAATTTCCGTTAATTAATGGCATATGGAAAAACTCAGGTATCTTTGCAATTTCATCAAGAGCACTTGTTGTTCCTGCTCTTCTTGCACTTACAACCATAGCTGCCGGTTTATATTTTAAATCTTTTCCTGCACTCCATGATAATCTGTGAAGAAATCCCATCATATTTCCACTAATTGATGCATAATGAACAGGGCTTCCAAAAACGACTCCGTCAGCTTCTTTAAGCTTCTTTGCTGCTTCAACTACTTCTCCACCATACACACATTCACCTGTTTTTGAGCAACCGCCACAGCCCATACAACTTCCCTGTGGGTGTGCTCCTACGTGCATAATCTCTGTTTCAATGCCTTCTTCATTTAAGACTTTAGCCATCTCTTCCAATGCTGTATATGTACAGCCCTTAGCTTTAGGGCTTCCGTTAAACATTAATACTTTCATATTATCCTCCAAAAATAAATCACTTGAACTAAAGTATTATACCACAATAGCTTATATTCAGCCAAACACTTTCTTTAAAACTTCATCTTCATAGAGAACTTTTTTTGCCAGCTCCCTATATTTTTTCTCATGGAGATAAGTATGTCTGTGTGGTTTTATTGATGGTGCAATATCAATTGCCTTTGCATAATCCTCACGTTTTAGTCCAAGGGTGCTTACATAATCCCAGAAACCTGTATCTTCAAAAATCTTATTTACACGAATATATCTGTGGTTCTGAACCTTGCTCATTATATAAGTTGCAATTCCAACCTGAATTCCATGAAGTTGCGGATGCTCCAATGTTTTATCTAAAGCATGAGAAATAAGATGTTCGCTTCCACTTGCAGGAGAACTGTTTCCTGCTATTTCATTGGCAATTCCACTCATTGCAAGAGAATCAAGAAGTTCTCTTAAGAACAGGTCATCTTTTATACTCTCAAAAGGAGTTCTTACAAAACTATTTACTGCTTTTTTTGCAATCATCATGGCAAAATCGTTTAACACCGCATATCCGTGTTCGTCCTCAAATACCCAATCGTAAAGTGCTGTAATTTTTGATACCAAATCACCAATACCTGAATACAAAAACTTTTCCGGAGCACTTTTTATAACATCAGTGTCTGCAATAATTCCATATGCAAGTTTTGCCGGCACAGAAGTTCTTCTTCCATTAACAAGTAATGACGCACTGGCACTGGAAAAGCCGTCACTGGATGCAGATGTAGGCACACTAATGAAAGGTAATTTTCTTAAATAAGCTGCATATTTTGCAGCATCAATAACCTTTCCACCACCAATTCCAACAATAATCTGTGCCTTGCTGTCAATTGAAAAAGCCAAATCTATTATATCTTCTATTTTAATAGAATCCAGTTCCTTATATTCCAAAACATTAATATTTTCCTTTTGAAATGATTGAAGAACAGTATCTCCAAACATATCAACCAGACCATTTCCAAAATAAACTACAGCATTTTCAATTCTGCTGTCCTTAATGTAACTTCCTATATCTTTTAAAGTGCCTTTTCCTACCTTAAGAATGGTTGGAATGGCAATGTGACTTCCATTCATAAGCTGCCTCCTTTTACTTACTACACAATTCCTCTCAACCAGTCTCTAACCTTCATTTTGTTAAGGCTACGAACTATAACCAAACGACTGATTATAGAAATTATAATAACAATAATTAAATTATACAATATTATTAACACTTCCCTGTCAAGTTTCTTCAAAGCTTCACCTGATATATTAGAATTATTATACCCTTGATTTACTATTTTACTTATATGTATAGACTGCTTATTAAATGAATATTTATGTTCGCCATCTTTTCAAAATGATATTTGACACCTTTTGTCTTTCCATAATTTTTGTTGTAATTTTAAGCATAATAGTCTGTCCTTTTAAGTTTTTTGTTTTTGATTTCGAATACTGCATCCATTCTTTTAATCATTGTTGTAACTTCATTCCATACATATCACAATCCTTAAGGATTAACACTCCGCTGTCAGGCTGCTCGATTCCCTCTAATATAGATAAGAGAGTGGTCTTTCCACAACCACTCTCTCCTAATTTTTATCTTAACATTCTTTCATTTTTTAATCAAATATATTATAATTGATTTACCAAAAGTAGGTCGGTTATTTAAGGAGGTAAATGATATGAAAAGAAGATTTATGTTTATTTTTGTTACTATGATGATGCTAAGCAGTTTTTGTTTGTTTAATAGCACTAGTGTTTCGGCTAAACAACAGACTCCAAAGTTATCTTCAACTAAGATTTCATTAGAAACAGGTTCAAAGAAAACACTTAAGATTAAAAAGCTTAGTAAAAATGCGAAAATATCTTGGAAGTCTAATAATTCTAAAATTGTAAAGGTTTCCAAAAAAGGAATTGTTTCTGCAAAGAAAGTAGGTTCAACAGTTGTAAAAGCCACTGTTAAACAAAATGGCAAGAAATATGTATTAAAGTGCAAGGTAAGAGTAAATGAATCAGTAACTACACCAACAGTTGCCAATAAGTGCCCACTGCCACCAACTGAGGGCTACAAGAAAAACAACTTATTTGATGCTTATATTTCAGGAGGCGTTTCAAAAATAAGTTACTACATTAATGATGTACCTTATGAAACAAGTGACCAAAATAGAATTTCTGCTATTCTTTCCTACATGTCTATGCTTGATGTTGAAAAAATGGACAATCCAATGTTATCTGGAGGTTTTAAAATAACTTTAGGATTATCTGACAATCATTCTGCAAGCATAGGATTGGGAGATACTATTTTCAACCTGAACGGACAATATTACAAAATTAAAAATTCTAATATTTCAATAACAACTGTTATTAAGTACTTCTTAGCAATTTAATTTGTTATTGTAAATACTCAAAAGAGCTATGCCTATTAGATTTCTTACATCTTCTCAATGGTAAGATTTTTTTCTAAGCATAGCTCTTTGTTTATTCTAAATCTAACTAGACAAACTTCATATCTGTACCATATATGATAATTTTTGCTCATATGGTACAGATTTATTAGAAATCTAACTAGACAAACTTCATATCTGTACCATATACGATAATTTCTGCTTATATGGTACATATTTCTTATAAATCAAGCTGGGCAAACTTCATATCTGTACCATATATGATAATTTCTGCTTATATGGTACAGATTTCTTAAAAATCAAGCCGAGCAAACTTCATATCTGTACCATATACGATATTTCTTGCTTATATGGTACAGATTTCTTAGAAATCAAACTGGGCAAACTTCATATCTGTACCATATACGATATTTTCTGCTCATATGGTACAAATCTTTTAAAATTACCTCATATCCTACGCAGCTCTTACTCCATGGGGTAGTTTCTATTAAATTTGAATATATACAAGCTTTGTACTTGCCCCATATTCTGCGCAAGCCTTACTCCATGGGGTAGTTCACGTTAAGTTTGAATGTATTCAAGCCTTGTTTTTGCCCCATACGAACAACTTTTAACTCATATGGAGCAATTTAAAAATCACTACAAACTTTTTGAAAATGTCCTTGACACGGGACTCAATTCAATCAAACTTAAAAACAGGACCTTTCAGCCTTTTCAACTGACGGTCCTGTTCCTTTTATATTATGTCTTTTCTGATATTTCATCCCACTACAGCATTGTGTACCCCATTAATGATTCATCCACTTCTCTTGCGCAGTCACGGCCTTCACGAATTGCCCATACTACCAATGACTGGCCTCTGTGCATATCTCCGGCTGTAAATACGTTTGGAACACTTGTTGCGTACTTTCCTGCCTTTGTAGCCACATTTGTTCTGTCTGTTATATCTACCTTAAATTCTTTTGTTACATAATTTTCACTGCCTAAAAATCCTGCTGCAATAAGAACTAACTGACAGTTTACTTCATATTCGCTTCCAGGTATTTCAACCATATTTAATCTGCCTGTTTTCTCATCTTTCTTAGCTTCAAGTTTTACAAGTACAAGTTTTGTAAGATTTCCTGACTTGTCCTTTTTAAACTCTTTTACTGTTGTCTGATATATTCTTGGATCATTACCAAATACTGCAATGGCTTCTTCCTGACCGTAATCTGTTTTGCAGATTCTTGGCCATTCAGGCCATGGATTGTTTTCTGCACGTTTATCCGGTGCTTTTGGCATCATTTCCAACTGAATAACGCTTTTTGCTCCATGTCTGATAGCTGTACCAACACAGTCATTTCCTGTGTCACCACCACCAATTACAACAACGTCTTTACCTTTGGCTGAAATAAATGTGCCTTCTTTTAAATCGTTATCCAATAAGCTTTTTGTTGTTGATGTTAAAAAGTCTACTGCAAAATAAATTCCCTTGGCATCTCTTCCTTCTGCTTTTATATCTCTTGGATTTCTTGAACCACATGCTAATACTACTTTGTCATATTGTTTTAATAATACTGATGCTTTAATGTCTTTTCCAACATTTACACCTGTAATAAACTTTATTCCTTCTTCTTTCATAATATTAACTTTTCTGTCAATAACGTGTTTTTCAAGCTTCATATTTGGAATACCATACATAAGAAGTCCGCCTACTCTGTCATCACGTTCATATACGGTTACACTGTGACCTCTCTTGTTTAACTGGTCTGCAACTGCAAGTCCTGAAGGGCCTGAACCGATTACAGCTACTTTTTTGCCTGTTCTAACTGACGGAGTTTTTGCTGACGCATATCCTTCCTTGTAAGCATTTTCTATTATGCTATATTCGTTGTCTCTAACACTTACCGCATCTCCATAAAGACTACATGTACATGCTTTTTCACAAAGTGCAGGACAAACTCTTGAAGTAAATTCAGGAAAGTTGTTAGTCTTGTGAAGACGGTTATATGCCTGTTCCATATTTCCATGATATAAAAGATCATTCCATTCAGGAACCAGATTGTTCAGAGGACAGCCTGATACCATACCTGATATTACTTTACCATTTTGGCAAAATGGCACGCCACAATCCATACATCTTGCTGCCTGGCATTTTTGCTTTTCTTCAGATAAATGTTCATGAAATTCGTTAAAGTTTTTTATTCTTTCTTTAGGTGAAGATGCCTTTGCATCTTCACGTTCATAATCTAAAAATCCTGTTGGCTTACCCATTGCTATTCCTCCTATCTTGTTGCAGCGTAAAATGCTTCAATCTGTGCCTGTTCCGGATTCAATCCTTTTTCTTCCATCTTTGCAATTGCATTAAGCATTTTCTTGTAATCATATGGTATTATCTTTTTGAATTTTGGAAGATATTCTTCAAAATCATTTAAAATTTCCTTACCTCTAATTGAGTTAGTATATTTTACGTGGTCCTCAATCATTGCTTTTAATTCTAATACATCGTACTTGTTTGAAAGTTCTTCTGTTGATACAAGTGACTTGTTTACTTTTCTATACAAATCATTATTTTCATCTAACACATAAGCAACACCGCCGCTCATACCTGCTGCAAAGTTCTTTCCAACTTTTCCGATTACTGCAACTTTACCACCTGTCATATATTCACAACCGTGGTCGCCTACACCTTCAACTACTGCTGTGGCACCAGAGTTTCTTACGCAGAAACGTTCTCCTGCCACACCGTTAATGTAAACTTTTCCGCTTGTTGCACCATATAATGCAACGTTACCGATTATAATATTTTCATCCTGCTTAAACTTAGATTCCTTAGGTGGCTTAACAATAATCTTACCACCTGAAAGTCCCTTGCCTAAGTAGTCATTGCTATCGCCTGTAAGCTCAATTGTAAGACCGTTTGGAATGAAAGCACCAAAGCTCTGTCCGCCTGCGCCGTTACATTTTACTGTATACATATCATCTTCTAATGTGTCATTGTATTTCTTTGTAATTTCTGAACCAAAGATTGTACCAAATGATCTGTCAATATTTGTTACATCAACTTCAACTGAAGCAGGTTTCTTCTGTTCAAGAGCCTTACCAAGTTTCTTAATCAATACTGTAACGTCTTTTGTTTCATTAAGCTTAAAGTCATATACATTCTTCTTATCATATTTAACTCTAACATCAGCAAAATCAGCATTAAGGATTTTTGAAAGACAAACTTCGTCAGCTTTTCCTTCGCTTACGCCATCCTTAACTTTAAGTAAGTCTACTCTACCTACCAATTCATCAACTGTTCTAATGCCAAGTTTTGCCATATATTCACGTAATTCCTGAGCGATAAACTTCATAAAGTTTACTACATATTCAGGTTTACCCTTAAATCTCTTTCTAAGTTCAGGGTTCTGTGTTGCAACACCTACAGGACAAGTATCAAGGTTACATACTCTCATCATTACACATCCCATAGTTACAAGTGGAGCTGTTGCAAAACCATATTCTTCCGCACCAAGCATTGCTGCAATGGCTACGTCACGACCACTCATTAATTTTCCGTCTGTTTCAACTACTACCTTATTTCTAAGTTCGTTAGCTATAAGTGTCTGGTGTGCCTCTGCAAGCCCAAGTTCCCAAGGAAGACCTGCGTTATAAATTGAGTTTTCAGGAGCTGCACCTGTACCTCCGTCAAAACCTGATACTAAAATAACCTGCGCACCTGCTTTTGCAACACCTGCTGCAACTGTACCAACACCTGCTTCTGATACAAGCTTAACTGAAATTCTTGAATCTCTGTTAGCATTCTTTAAGTCGTAAATAAGCTGAGCCAAGTCTTCAATTGAGTAAATATCATGATGTGGTGGTGGTGAAATAAGACTTACCCCCGGTGTTGAATATCTTGTTTTTGCAACCCAAGGATAAACTTTCTTTCCAGGTAAATGTCCACCTTCACCCGGTTTTGCACCCTGTGCCATTTTAATCTGAATTTCTTCGGCACTTACAAGGTATCTTGATGTAACACCAAAACGTCCTGATGCAACCTGTTTAATCTTTGAACATTTATTTAAACCGTCTTTTCCAATTGTAAGACGTTCAATACTTTCTCCACCTTCACCGCTGTTAGATTTGCCGCCAATCATATTCATGGCAATTGCCATTGTTTCATGTGCTTCCTGTGAAATTGAACCATATGACATGGCACCTGTCTTAAATCTTTTAACAATTGAGTCCACACTTTCAACCTGTTCAATTGGAATGCCGCCGTTTTCAGGATAATTAAAGTCCATTAAACCTCTTAAATGTACCGGTGCCATTTCTTCATCTATCATATGTGTGTACTGTTTAAATAACTGATAGTTATTTGTCCACGTAGCCATCTGAAGTGTGTGAATTGTAGCAGGATTGTATTTGTGTTCCTCTTTTCCACTTCTAAGTTTGTGGTCACCTGAACTTTCAAGTGTTAAGTCTACATCTAATTCCAATGGATCAAATGCTGTTGAGTGAAGCTTATCAACGCTTTCTTCTATGTCATCTAATGTAATACCTTCAACCGGACTTACTGTTCCTGTGAAATATTTGTTTATTACGTCACTGCTTATACCTACTGCCTCAAAAATCTGTGAGCCCTGATATGACTGAATTGTTGAAATACCCATCTTTGATGCAATCTTTACAATTCCGCTTAAAATTGCTTCATTGTAATCATCAATTGCTGCATATGGATCTTTGTTAATCATACCCTCTTCAACCATCTGCTTAATTGTTTCGTGTGCAAGATAAGGGTTAACTGCGCTGGCACCGTATCCTAACAATGTTGCAAAATGATGTACGCTTCTTGGTTCACCACTTTCAAGAACTAATGATAATGTTGTTCTCTTCTTTGTTTTTACAAGGTACTGATGTACTGCTGAAACTGCAAGCAATGAAGGAATCTGTACATGATATTCATCCACACCTCTGTCTGAAAGAATAATAATGTTTGCTCCGTCTTTGTGTGCCTTATCAACTTCTACAAATACCTGTTCAATAGCCTTTTCAAGCTTAATGCCTTTGTAATATACAATAGGTACAACTGCTGTCTTAAATCCCGGCTCTTTAATATTTTTAAGTTTTAAAATATCCGTATTTGTCAAAATAGGATTGTTAATCTTTAATACATTGCAGTTGTCAGGTTTTTCTTCTAATATATTACCGTCTTTTCCAAGATAAACTGATGTTGAAGTAACTATTTCTTCTCTGATTGCATCAATAGGAGGGTTAGTAACCTGAGCAAATAACTGTTTAAAATAGTTAAATAAAGGATGTGTTCTCTCACTTAAAACTGCAAGTGGTGTATCCTTACCCATTGCCTTTGTAGCTTCATTTCCTGTGTTAGCCATTGGAATAATTCTCTGAAGGTCTTCAAAGCTGTATCCAAAGTTTTTCTGAAGTCTCTGGCGTTCTTCTTTTTCATATGTTTCAACTTTTACGTTAGGAATATGAATGTCCTTTAAATTAACAAGGTTATTATTTAACCATTCACCATATGGCTTTCTTGTTGCATATGATTCTTTTAATTCATCATCGTCAATTAACTTACCGTTAACTGTATCAACCAAAAGCATACGACCCGGTCTTAATCTTTCTTTTACAACAATCTTTGCAGGATCAATTTCAAGAACACCTACTTCTGATGAAAGGATAAGCTGGTCATCATCTGTAATGTAATATCTTGAAGGTCTAAGACCATTTCTGTCAAGAATTGCTCCCATGTAATCACCATCAGAGAAAAGAATTGATGCAGGTCCATCCCAAGGTTCCATCATTGTTGCATAATACTGATAGAAGTCTTTCTTAGTCTGGCTTATTGTGTCGTTCTTTTCCCATGGTTCAGGAATACACATCATAACTGCAAGTGGAAGATCAACACCATTCATTACTAAAAATTCCAAAGTATTATCAAGCATAGCTGAGTCAGAACCGTTAGTGTCAACTACAGGCATAACCTTCTGTAATGAATTGTTCATATACTCGCTGTTCATTGATTCTTCTCTTGCAAGCATGTTATCTGCATTACCACGGATTGTATTTATTTCTCCATTATGAACTATAAATCTGTTAGGATGAGCTCTTCTCCAGCTTGGGTTTGTATTAGTTGAAAATCTTGAATGCACTAATGCAATTGCTGATTCGTAACTCTTGTCCTGTAAATCATCAAAGAATAATCTTAACTGACCTACTAAGAACATTCCCTTATATACAATAGTTCTGCTTGATAATGATACTGTGTAAGTACCACCGTTACTATGTGAGAAGACTCTTCTTACAATATATAATTTTCTATCAAATTCAATACCTTTGCTTAAACCTTCAGGTTTCTTAATGAAACACTGCATAATGCAAGGCATACATTCTACTGCTTTTGTTCCCAAAACTTCAGGATGTACAGGAACCTGTCTCCATCCTAAAAATTCAAAACCTTCTTTTTCAGTTATAATTTCAAACATTTTCATTTCACGTTTTCTTTTAAGTTCATCCTGTGGCATAAAGAACATACCTACACCGTATTCTCTTTCTCCACCAATTTCAAAACCTAAAGACTTTGTAACTTTCTTAAAGAATTTATGTGAAATCTGTAATAAAATACCAACACCGTCACCGGTTTTTCCCTCGGCATCCTTACCTGCTCTATGTTCAAGATTTTCTACAATCTTTAAAGCATTTTCCACTGTTGCATGACTTTTCACACCTTTAATATTAACTACAGCACCAATACCGCAGTTATCATGCTCAAAACGTGGATCGTATAATCCATCTTCTTTTGCTTTCTTGAATAATTCATTTTGACTCATGATTTTCCTCCTTTATATAAATGTTTGATAATAACTAACCTTAATAAATAAAGTAATCAATTTACAAAAATTTATTTTGTAAGTAACAAAAAAGGGCACAAAAACTACATCAGCTATAACTGTTGTACGTCTTTGTACCCTTTATTGTTTTGCTACTTAATTTTATAAACTATTTTCGTATGAAAATCAAGTAAAATTAAGTTTGGGTAGCCTTTTTCTTATTTTTTTAAGGTTTGGCTTATTTAATATATATTGGATAAGTGAAAGCCTTAATAAATTAAACCTGTAGCTTAAAATTATAAAGCTTACAATATACAAAAGCCACACATTTCACTATATTAGTGAACATCCTCTTGATAAAGGCAATCCTATTGTTGTTTCGCCTTTCAGATACAACAAAAGGACTCCCTTCCGGAAGTCCTTTTAACATAATCAAATAATATCTAGTTATTCAAAAAATCTTTAATCTTCTTACTTCTAACAGGGTTACGAAGCTTTCTTAATGCCTTGGCTTCAATCTGTCTGATACGTTCTCTTGTTACATTGAAGATTTTTCCTACTTCTTCAAGTGTACGAGGGTGACCGTCTCTTAAACCAAATCTTAAGATTATGACTTCTCTTTCTCTGTCCTTTAAGTCCTGTAATAAAACATCAATGTGTTCACGAAGCATTACTGATTCAATGTTGGCTTCAGGTGTAACTGTGTTGTTATCAGCTACGAAATCACCTAAGTTTGAATCATCTTCTTCACCGATTGGTGTTTCAAGTGATGCAGGTTCTCTTGCAATCTGCATGATTTCAAGTACTTTTTCTTCTGTCATATCTAATGCTGTAGCAAGTTCTTTAGTAGATGGTTCATAACCTAACTCTAATGTAAGCTTACGCTGCATCTTTGACATTCTATTAATTGTTTCAACCATATGAACCGGTACACGGATTGTTCTTGCGTGGTCAGCTAACGCTCTTGTTACTGACTGTCTAATCCACCATGTTGCATATGTACTTAATTTGTATCCTTTTGTGTAGTCAAATTTTTCTACACCCTTAATTAAGCCAAGATTACCTTCCTGTACTAAGTCTAAAAAACTCATTCCTCGACCGGTATATCTTTTTGCAATACTAACTACTAATCTTAAGTTAGCCTCTATTAACTTTTCTTTGGCAACTATGTCGCCTTCTGTCTTACGCTTGGCAAGTTCTAATTCTTCGTCTGCTGTTAACAGTGGAACTGTTCCTATTTCTTTCAAGTACATACGAACCGGATCCTCTGTTCCTACACCCTCGAGCAAATCTACAGCATCAAATTCTACTGTCTCTTCTTCATCATTTTCAAAATTCTCGTCTGTAGGTTCCAGTAAGTCTCCTTCGTCTGCTGCTACCATTGCAATATCCTCATCTGTAGGTTCTGCAACAAGATCAACTGTTGCCTCGCCATCTTCCGGGAAATCATTATCGGCATCATCACTCTTTGCACTATCAGCTTTAGGTGCCTTTGGCTCGTTTACGTCTACTTCCATGGTGATATTGATTTTCTTTCCTGTTAATTCTGTTACAACATCAGTTTTTTGCTTTTCTGTCAAATCATCATCTTTAAAGAAATCCTGAACCTCATTAATTGTAAGTCGGTCTTCCTTCTTATGAGCCAATTCAATCAGTTCTGCTACTTTTTGAGTAAATTCTTCCTTTTTCAATACAGCATCCTTTCTAACTAAGAAACTTAGTTTATCATACATGTGTTTTTTGCACACTAAACTGACCACAAAATTATTTTTTGTCGGTCGAACTAATATTATACACAAAAAAACAGCCAGTGTAAACCGACTGTAAAAAAATTCTTTGTTTTTTGTTGATTTTTATTAGATTTTATCAATAATTTTGCTTATCTAAGTCTTCAATTATTGCTTTTATGGCATTTTCGGTGTTTGGAACAGTAACTCTGTCTGCCATCTTTTTAACATTCTCCTTGGCATTGCCAACTGCATAACCAATGTCACAATTCTGCAACAACGAAATGTCATTTTCCTGGTCTCCCACTCCAATCGTTGTATGAATATGCTGGTTAAAGTGTTTCTTTAAATACTCTACGGCTATGCCTTTGCCACTATCCACTCTTTGAATTTCAAGACCGTTAGGCC
Source organism: Eubacterium ventriosum (assembly GCF_025150745.1). Classification (NCBI taxonomy): domain Bacteria; kingdom Bacillati; phylum Bacillota; class Clostridia; order Eubacteriales; family Eubacteriaceae; genus Eubacterium; species Eubacterium ventriosum. The sequence goes on along the minus strand of NZ_CP102282.1, from coordinate 1,404,691 downwards.
AGCTTGTATCAAATCTAAACTTATTGCCAAACTTCTCCTTTAAGTCTTTTTGCATTGCAACCGTAACTTCTTCATCCTGAATAAATAAAATCTTAAAAACTTCGTCTCCAATACTATCAAACAACTTCTCAAGACTTCCATCTCCAGGAGCACTTTCAAGTGGTTTAAATTCCTTGCTGTCGTGGACTGTATAATTAATCCAATATTCCCAAACTTTCGTCCAGTTATCATTAACATATTTTACAAGTTTGTAGCAATCCTCTTTTGCCATTGGCCACTTTTCAATAATCTTCTCATTATCCTTGTCGTAAAGAACCGTTCCATTTAAAGCAACTATTGGTGCGTTAACCTTGAATCTATCCTTAAACTTATCAGCATATTCAGGAAATCTTCCCGTTGCCAAAGTAAATATTCCACCTTCTTTTTGGAAATATTTAATGGCCTTAACGTTTTCTTCTGACAAAACCTCTTCCCCATAAGTTAATGTACCGTCACAATCACTGCAAAGCAAATATCCCTTAAACTTTGGAGCCGGATTTACATGAACCATACAATGCTTAACTTCCTGAAAGTTTTTTTCAATTGCATCATGCACTTCCTGTGCAATGGCATGGGATTTATATAAGGAAATGTTGCCATTAGCTGCAATTTCAACATCCACATATATTTTTGCTCCAAAAAGACGTGTATGAAGTAAATCAAGTGAAACTACACCTTTTTGACTCAAAATAATGTCGGCCATTTTTCTCTCAACTTCTTCATCACATGACTTGTCAACCATCTTATCTATTGCATCTTTAAAAATTTCATAAGCTGCCTTGGCAATGAATAAACAGATAATAACACTTGCTATAGGGTCAAGAATAGGGAATCCTGATCTTGCACCTATAATACCTATTAAAGCACCAATTGAAGAAAGAGCATCAGACCTGTGGTGCCATGCATCAGCCATTACTGCCCCTGAATTAATCTTTTTTGCAGCAGATCTTGTAAACCAATACATCCATTCCTTTGTTGCAATAGATATAATCGCTGCAACCATTGCTATTATTCCCGGAATTGTTTGATTGCCATTGGTTCCATTTATTATTTTATTTACACCATCTATGCCAATTCCTGCTCCTGTTATAAGAAGTACCACCGCCAAAATAATAGCTGCAACACACTCTAATCTATCATGGCCATACTGATGACCTTCATCAGATTCTTTTCCTGCAAGGCTAACGCCTATTATTACTATAAAACTACTAAAAACATCTGACGCAGAATGAATGGCATCAGAAACCATAGCGCCCGATTTTCCTATAATACCTGCCAACAATTTAAATACTGACAAAAGCAGATTAACTACAATACTAACTGTAGACACCTGCATTGCTACTTTTTTAGTTTTTTCATCTGACAAAATTTCTTTCTTTTCTATTCTTGTCATCACGAACCCGCTTTCCTTAATAACTATGCTTTCTTTAATAAAATATGACTTCTTTGGCACAGTCATATTTTTATAAAACCTACTCTTCTATAAATTATTTGCTTCTTAAACAATTATCAATTCCACAATAAATACCAGCGCACAACTTACTATTGCAACCTGAAAAAGATTTCCACCTTTCCAAGCCAAAAGAATCGCACCAATTAATGCAATCAGACCTGACCACATACTCTGTGTGGCTGTAAGAATTGCCGGAAATGTCATTACCGCCAATGTTACATAAGGCACATAATACAAAAATGACTTTATGTATTTATTTGTAATTTCTTTTCTAATTAACGTTAAAGGAAGCACTCTGATTGCATAGGTTGCAATAGCCATTGCAAGAAGACATATATATATGTTATGCATTTTCTTCCTCCTTTACCGGAAATAATATTGCTGCTGCTAATGAAATAATAACAGTCAAAATCATAATTTTTACACCTGATGAAATTCCTGCAAAAACAGAAAGTGTATTAAATATGTAACTTAAAACAAAGCTTACAACTATTACTCCTGCTACTATTTTGTTCTTTTTCCCCTCAGGAATTATGCATGCCATAAACATACCATAAAGACCTACACTTAAGGCACTTACAACTCTGATTGGCAATGCGTTACCCATCAAAACACCTAGCGCCGTACCTACACACCATGCCGGTGAGGCAACTGCCGCAAGTCCAAAAGTATAATAAGGATCAAGCTTTCCTGCTACAGATATTGAAGCTCCAAATATTTCATCTGTTATAAAATATCCCATTATAAGTCTTTTCCATATTGGAGTGTCTGCGGGAATCTTCTGGCTTAACGCACAGGACATTAAAAGATATCTGGCATTGGCGACAACCTCCATCATTACCATTACAAAAATGGTTGCGTTGGCCCCAAAAAGAGTAAATGCAATATATTCCCCCGCCGAGGCATGCAATCCAAAACTTGCCACTGCTGACTGAAATGCCGTTATTCCTGCATTCTTTGCCTGTATTCCAAGTGTAAATGCTACTGCAAAATAACCCAATGCTATTGGAATACCATTTTTTAGTCCTTTTACAAAATTGTCTAAATGTTTCTCTTTCATTTTCTGCTTAATCTCTCGTTTCCTAGTTGCTACAATGATTATATTTTACTTTCCATACATTTATCAATATCATTTCATTATAGCTCTATGTCTAATTCATTACTTCTTTACTTTAACACTTTTAACCTTGCTCCAGTCACCATAAATCTTCTTGCCATTAACAGTTCTATATGCTCTTACCTGAACATAATATTTCTTCTTTTTAAGTTTTTTAATAGTGTATTTTGGAGTATTGGTTTTTATGTTTTTAACCTTAGCTTTTTTAAGCTTTTTCTTTGTTGTGGCATATCTTACATTATATCCTGTAACTTTAGAAATCTTAGCCCACTTAAGACTAATCTTTTTGCCTTTTTTGTTTTTGGCATATGTAACCTTTGCCTTTGAAACCTTAATAGTTTCTGTTTCTTTAGGTGCATTAGGATTGTCTTCTGCCTCAATTGTTCTAACATAAGTTCCTGTATAATTATCACCTAATCCTGTGAAAGTAATTGTAATCTTCCCCTTTACATCTGTTTCTACAGTATAATCATAATCAGTTCCTTTTGTCATCGCGTAACTACCATTATTGACAGTAATTTTCAATTGTTTATTTTCGAATTCTGTTCTAATAGTTACATTGCCTATTTCTTTTTTTACAATTTGAAATTCCTTTGTTATCTGTCCTGTATAACCATCAATTCCCTTAATAATCATAGTTACCTTGCCCGGATAAAAATTATTCTTGTACGTAACTGTATAATCAGCCATAGGATTTAAATTCTTTCCTTTATAAGATAATAACACTATTGGAGTTATTCTCTTTCCAACAAACTCATAACTATCCTTAACATTAGACCAGTCTATCTGAACTTTTCCTGAACTAATATCAATAGGTGTAACTTCCGCGCCCTCTTCTTTTCCATTGTCATTAGAATCCAAAACTGAATAACTGCTATCAGCCTTTGCCTGATAATTTGGCTGTATAAGTGACATACTAAATGCCATTGATAAACTAAGAATAACTGATAAAACTTTTTTTGATTTTCTCATAATATTTCTCCTCGTCTCAATTTTGATTAATATGTAACTAATGAACCCTATCAATTTTTAACACCGTCAGTATATTTTAGCACATTTATCAACCTAACGCCACATCAAGTACCATCATAAGAACAAATCCAATTGCTGCACCTATTGTTCCTATATTAGTATGCTCACCTGACTGTGACTCAGGAATTAATTCTTCTATTACAACATAAATCATTGCACCTGCTGCAAATGCCAAAAGATATGGCAATATTACAATAATCTTTGATGTAAGAAGTATAGTTATAAATGCACCTATAGGTTCTACAACACCTGAAAGGAACCCACACTTAAATGCCCTCATCTTACTCATTCCCTGTCCCTTTAGAGGCATTGAAATAATGGCACCTTCCGGAAAATTCTGTATTGCAATACCTATTGACAATGCAACAGCTGCAGTAAGACTTAACTTGCTATGTCCCATAATCGCTCCTGCATACGCTACACCCACTGCCATTCCCTCAGGAATGTTGTGAATTGTAACTGCAAACATCATCATTGTTGTTTTTGAAAATTTACTCTTTACACCCTCCGGCTTATCGCTGTCCAAATGTAAATGTGGCACAATGCTGTCAATTAAAAGTAAAAACAAAATTCCAAGCATAAAGCCTACAGCTGCAGGAAGCCAGGCTATTCTCCCCTGTTCCTTAGACATATCAATTGCCGGAATAAGAAGTGACCATACGCTTGCCGCAATCATAACTCCTGCTGCAAAACCAAGTAGAGTCTTTTCAATCTTTGCATTAATATTGTCTTTCATAAAAAATACCATTGCCGCACCTAGGGTTGTTCCAAGCAACGGTATTAATAAAACAACCATTTCATCCATATTTTATCCCTCTCCTTCATTAATTACACATATTGTTATAACTCAACTATTTGATGTAATCGTATACTTTCATAATATAATAAGGACCCCGAATACACGAAGTCCTTATCCTAATTTATTTTATAATTTTTGCTTTTCTTCGTTTTTCAATCCAGCCTACTATCTTTCGACCAATCTTTTCGATTAATATTGTACTATATCTTAATGCCGGTTCTGTAATTATGGCAAATACCACAAATAACATAATGCATTTCGTAGACATACCACGCATTGCAAATAAATCTCCAAGATAAATACTGCAACCTAAAAGTCCTACAATACATCCGCCCCAAACACACCAGCGAAGTGCATTCATAGGCTTACTAATGTTATAAAGAATTACAAATCCTACTATTGCGAGTAACATTGTGCAGGCTGTTGATATATCATTCTCACCTACTTCAAATACCTGACCAAATACTACAAGTGCTCCTACAACAAGGAAATCTGTAATACCTGCCGGCAATGCTTTTATAAGCACATTGGATAGGAAATGTCCCTGAATGATGTTTTTATTAGGCTGTAGGGCAAGGAAAAATGCCGGAACACCTATTGTAAACATACTAATCAGCGAAATCTGTGATGGCTCCAATGGATAATTTATCATAAAGCATACAGAAAATAGTGATAAAAGGAATGAGAAAATATTTTTAACAAGAAACAAACTTGCTGAACGTTCAATGTTATTTACAACTCTTCTTCCTTCCATTACAACTGATGGCATACAGGCAAAGTTAGAATCTAACAAAACAAGCTGTGACGCCTGTGCTGCCGCATCACTTCCTGATGCCATTGCCACTGAGCAGTCTGCATCCTTTAGTGCCAAAACATCGTTTACACCATCACCTGTCATTGCCACAGTTCTACCTGCTTTCTTAAGGGCTCTGACAAATTTACGTTTCTGGTCAGGTGTAACTCTGCCAAATACTGTATATCTTAATACTGCATCTTCAATTGCCTCATCTGTTGTAAGGGTTGATGCATCTATATAATTGTCTGCATTTGCTATTCCTGCCTGCAACGCAACCTGAGAAACAGTTACAGGATTATCACCTGATATAACCTTTATTTCCACACCCTGATTTTCAAAATACTTAAATGTTTCAGGTGCTTCTTTTCTAATAGGGTTAGACAAAAATACCAAGCCTAGAGGTGTAACCTTTCCTGTTAATGCTTTACCGTCAATAACTCCGTCATAAATACCAAATACAAGAACTCGGTATCCTTCTGAACTATACTGTTCAATCTGCTCTCTATAATTGTCATAATCCTCTCTTAACACGAACTCAGGTGCACCAAGAACATAGCTTCCATCTTCAAAGGCTGCTCCTGAATATTTAAACTGTGACGAGAAAGGACTTACTGACACTGCTTTTCTACCTGAAGGCTTATTAAAGTAATCCTTCATAGCCTTCATAGTAATATTATCACTAGACATTGCCGAAGCAAAATCACTAATAATCTGCTTTAATGGAGCCATGGACTGACTGTCGTATCCATCCATTGGAATCTCTCCGTTAACTTCCATTGTATTCTCTGTAATTGTCCCTGTTTTGTCAACACACAAAACATTAACTCTTGCAAGGGTTTCTATACATTTCATGTCATGCACAAGAACTTTCTTTGATGCAAGTCGCATAACACTTACAACAAGAGCGACACTGGCCAGCAAATACAACCCTTCCGGTATCATTCCAATAACAGCAGCAACCATAGATGTTATACTCTTGCTAAAAGATGCTCCCGAAAAGAAAAACTGCTGTCCAAAAAGTAATAGTCCAATTGGAATAATCAATATACCCACTACTCCAACTAATTTGTCAAGAACTCTAATCATTTCGGACTGTTCTTCACTATTCATTGCCTTAGCTTCAAGTGTTAACTTTGATATATATGAATCCTCACCAACCTTGTCAAGTCTTGCATAACATTCACCTGAAACAATAAAACTTCCTGACATTAATTCATCGCCGGGCTTCTTTGATATTTCATCAGATTCACCTGTAAGCAATGACTCATTAACTGAAACTTCGCCATCTACAACAATGGCATCGGCACAAATCTGATTTCCTGCCTTAAAAATAACTATATCGTCAAGGACCAGTTCTTCCGCAGGAATACTAAACTGTCTTCCTTCTCTAACAACTAAAGCCTTTGGGGCATTTAATACTGATAACTTATCCAAAGTATTCTTTGCTCTTATTTCCTGAATAATACCGATAAACAAGTTTGCCAGAATAACCGGCAAAAAAGTTAAATTACGGAATGAACCTGCCAAAATTAACAGCGCCGCAAGAACTGCAAATACTAAGTTAAAATACGTAAACAGATTACTTTTTATAATTTCCGGAACAGTTTTTGACGGCGGTTCAACCGGCTCGTTAGACCAACCATTCTCAAAATATTCATTAACCTGATCACTGTTTAAACCATATCTGATATCTGCATTAAATCTTCTTGTCTGAACTTTTTTTCTTACTATTGTATTGTCTTTTGATGTTCTATTCTTCATAAGTTCTCCTTGTCAGTTAAAAACCCCTATATTAAATTTCAGATTGCCATATACCTAAATCTACAATCCGTTTTCTTAAATACCTTCACATCAAAATATTATACCAAATATTTCATATCATATTTTGAATATTCTATGAACTATTTGTTAGTGTTTATGATATTTTCTACCATCTTCTTCATATTTAGGCTCACAAGTAAGTTGCATTCCTAATTTTTTAAATGTAGTTTCATCTACTGATGACAATAAAACTGTTGAATGTGCATCACATCCCTTAAGCTTAGTTAATTCTCCCATAGCCTTCTTTGCATTTTCATTGTGAGCTGCTGTTGATGACAATGCAATTAAAATTTCATCTGTGTGAAGACGTGGGTTCTTGCTTCCAAGATAATTAGTCTTCAATGTCTGAATAGGTTCAATTGCTTCTTTTTCAATTAATTCTACTTCATCATCAATATTACCAAGTGCCTTAAGAGCATTAAGCAAAGCTGCTGCTGATGCACCTAAAAGGTCAGTTGTGCGACCTGTAACAATCTTTCCGTCAGGAAGTTCAATTGCTACCGCCGGCTTGTTGTCAGTTTCTTTTTCTTTATTAAGAGCCACAACTGCCACTTCTCTATCCTGTGGTGTAATTTCAGCCTGTTTCATAAGAATTTCTAACTTAGAAATATTATTTTTTGTACTTCCTGTTCTTCTCTTTTCACAAAGAGCCTGATAATATCTTCTGATAATTTCCTGTTTTGAAGCCTTGCAACAAGCTTCATCATCAAAGATACAATTTCCTGCCATATTAACCCCCATATCTGTAGGTGATTTGTATGGACTCTTACCTGAAATCAATTCAAACATTGCATTAACAACAGGGAAAATTTCAAGGTCTCTGTTATAGTTTACAGTTGTCTCTCCATATGCTTCCAAATGGAATGAGTCAATCATGTTAACATCATTTAAATCTGCTGTTGCTGCCTCATAAGCAAGGTTAACAGGGTGTCTTAATGGAATGTTCCAAATAGGAAATGTTTCAAACTTAGCATATCCTGCATTAATTCCTCTCTTATGTTCATGGTATAACTGTGAAAGACATGTAGCCATCTTTCCACTTCCAGGACCTGGTGCTGTTATAACAACAAGTGGTCTTTCAGTTTCAATATAATCATTCTTTCCGTAACCTTCATCACTAACAATAAAGTTAACATCACTTGGATATCCAGGAATCTTATAATGCTTGTATGACTTAATTCCAAGTTCTTCTAATCTCTTCATAAATAATTCTGCTGCCGGCTGTCCTGCAAACTTTGTAAGACAAACACTGCCAACAAAAAGCCCTACTGACTGAAATTCATCAATAAGTCTTAAAACATCCATGTCATATGTAATTCCATAATCTCCACGAATCTTGTTTTCTTCAATGTCTTCAGCACTAATAACAATTACAACTTCTGCCTGGTCTTTTAACTGTAATAACATCTGTAACTTTGAGTCAGGCTCAAATCCAGGCAATACTCTTGATGCATGATAATCATCAAAAAGCTTACCGCCAAACTCCAAATACAACTTGTTTCCAAACTGTGCAATTCTTTCCTTAATGTGTTCTGATTGCATCTTTAAATACTTCTCATTATCAAATCCTTTTTTCAAAACCTTAACCTCATCTATCATCATTTTATATATAATTATATTGATTACAGTGTTCCAATACTAACATACAATGAAGCATAAACTTCACAATATGCAAATATTAGGACAGATTGTTATAGTGCAAAGCAGGTAACAATCCATATAATCAATGTTATTACCTCTCGTAAAAATCATGGTCATCCACAACAGGAATCTTCTTAATGTCCATATCTTCTATCATTATAAATCTCTGATTTTGAAGAAAAATAATTAACTGATCTATAACCTGCTGTTCTCCCTGAACTTCCATTTCAACAGTTCCATCATACAAATTTCTAACCCAGCCTGTAAGCCCAAGCTGTCTGGATTTATATACTGAATAATATCTAAATCCTACCCCCTGAACTCTTCCATAGAAGATTATGTGTTTTCTTACTTTTTCACTCATATTTATCTCCTAATCCAAACTTTAATACTAATTTTATGCTAATTTCATTATTAATTTTTTATGCTAATTTTGATAGTTTTTTTATAGCTTTTTAATATTATTTTTCAACAAACTTAATTTCATACTCACTACTATCATAAACTTTTTCAATAAAACCTTTTATGATAGTCTTGGCATTCTTTTCGGCATTTTCAAGAAGTCCATTGCTTTCTGCATCCTTCTTGGCATTCTCCTTAAGCTTGCTCATTGCCTCATTGTTATCTTTTAAAGTAATCTTTGTGAATATGCTTTCTTGTTCGTGATATACCTTAAAAGAATCCTTATTAAGTTCACAGCTTAGAATCTTAGCCTTTGGGACTTTAACCGTTATGGTCTTATCCTTTACGCTCCAGTCAATCTGGTCAAAATCAATTCCTGCCTTAACATTTACATCATAACTGTAAATATACTTGCTCTGAGTAAAAGGAATGTCGATTCCAAACAACTGCTTTGACTCATCTGTAACATTAACTTCAGTACAATATGCTTCCTGAGTTGCAAGTTCTCCAATATTCTCAAAACCTAATTTAGTAGTCTTATTGTCAATTGAAATAACCTTCCTTGTGCCAAACCACGCAACAAGAACTACTGCCACAATGCATAATATTATTAAAATCTGCTTTGATAAATAAACCTTTGCAATGCTTAAACCTTTTTTATTTTTTTCTTTAGTCCCCATACTTTAATCTCCTCTGTATTAATAAATACTCTTTATTCTATCATATAACTTAACTCTTTTGAATTTATTTTGTCGAAAAAAACGCCTTATATGATTTTTTCTCACATAAGACGCTTTTTATTAGATTTTTATAAAGTTTTTTGTACTAATTTACTTGTTAATTATTTATCATAATCTTAGCAACAGTTTTTTGCCACTTTTTAATTTAATTAACTGTTTTATTAATTTATTATATTAATTCGTTTCTTTTATTATTTAGTGAACTAATTTATAAAATGGTATTCCTAATTTTTATATGTCATCTTATTAAAATGAAACAACAAGTTCCATTTTGAACTTTTCTTCACCAAATACAGCATGTGGAACATCTTTAGGCATAACAATAGTCTCACCTTCATTAAGAATGAAAACATCTCCGCCAATTGTAAATCTTCCTGTTCCTTCCAATACTGTAACCATAGCGTCTCCACCTGATGCGTGAGTTGAAATTTCTTCACCTTTGTCAAATGAAAATATAGTTACACTTACATAATCATTCTGAACTAAAGTCTTGCTTACAACCTGTCCATCCTGATAATCTACTAAGCTTTTTAATTCTAATTTTTCTTTCTTTGCAATGTTCTTATACATACTAATTACCTCTCGTTTATTAATATTTTATTTAGAAAAATGATTCATTACATATACTCCAAGTGCCACAATACAACCTGCAATTATATATTTAACTCTCATTGGCTCTCCAAGAATTATGCTTGAAAAGATAACTCCAAGAATAGGAATAAATGCATTAAATATGGCTATTTTACTTATTGGATGATATGCAAGAAGTTGATTATAAACTCCAAAGCATACTGCTGATATAAGAATCAGTCCAATCATTATTATGATGGATTCCGTGGTTATTGTCCATCTTGCTGCAGGCCCTATTATTGCTGAAACTACACATAAAAATGTGCCACCTATAGTCATGCTTAAACTTGTTGCAACAGTCATATCCATCTTCTTTGAAATTATTCTTGTAATAATTCCGCCAAAGGCTCCGCACATGGCATTTAGAAGAATCATTCCGTCGCCTCTAAATGAAATTCCCTGAAAGAAATTCTGTCCCGGTTCAATGTTTATTAACAGTATTCCGCTAAATCCCAATATACATCCTAATGCTTTGAATTTTGAAAACTTGTCATCTTCAAAAATAATGCAGGACAATATTATGGCAAAAAATCCATTCATTGAATCGAGTATTGTTGACCTTGAACTTGGAAGATAACCAAGTCCCACATATGAAAACAAATAATGTAATGCTGTGTTAACCAGTGCAAATAATAATAGCCACGCCACAACGCTTTTTTGTTCAACTTTAAATTTCCTTTTTTGTATTATTGCAAGGATTGTTACTAATATTCCCGCAACAAGAAATCGTATTCCTGCAAAACCTATTTTGCTTCCTAAATCATCCGAGGCTATATGCAACTGGGCATATCCTAATTTAATCAGCGGATACGCCAACGACCAACCTGCCGCACAAAAAAACGCCCAAAAAGGGGCCGTTTTCCTGTTACTAAAAATTGAATTTTTCATGTAATTATTTCTCGTAAATCTTTCCTGTAATTTTTTCTATAATTTTTTCTATAATTATTCTGTAAATTTTCTGTCTTTTTATTATGTTATGTATTTGCAATACAATAATTGTTTAATACTTCTGTTTCTTGTTTTACTTTATTTTATTTCCTGTATTTCTACTTTTGTATTTATCAGGCTTTTCTTCCATATCATAAGATACACTTTGTATTCTATGGAATCAGTTGCCACAACAAAAGGCTCTTCCACGAATATCTCTGACTTTCTCTTTTTGTGTTTTAACTTGTTCTGAAGTTGCTTTGCCCTTGTCAAAATCTTCTTATGCTCATTGTCTGCAGCTTTTCCAAACTTTCTTGTTGGATAATTCTTTGTTGCTTCTGTCATTTTTTCCATAAGACTTTCCACAACTTTTCTGTGAGACTTTCTATGTAACATAGTTGCTATAACTTTTGCAAGCTTTCTGTTCTTAAACTGCTTATATAAAACAAGAACCTGATAAAGCATTTTGTCCTGCTGCTCTCTTGCCACCTTAAGCATAACAGTGATTGCCTTGTCTGTTGGCTCCCACGGATTGTCCCTTGGCACAAGATACTTCTCAGGCACCGAAGGATAAAAGCAATAATTAAGCGGTGGAAAATCTGTAAGATTAGCCAGCTCTTTCTCCAAATCATTACAATACTTTTCTCCCAAATAATCAAGTTTATCCCTGAGAATTGAAATTTTGTATTCAAGCTGTCTTAAATATTCATAACCTTCAATCCAAAAATGTGCAGTTCTTCCGTAATTATACAAATTAACTTCAAAACTAACATCCTCAAAAAATACAGTACACACCGAATCTTTCTGATGTACAACCAAAACATATTCATCATTGCCTGTACTGTCATTTTTTTGAACTGTCAGGGATGTATTAATCTCTCCCTGATAGTCCTTTATATATTCTCCTGTAATTCTTGCATTTTCAAATACAATAAAACTTTCAACCGCATCATTCATAAGATAAATAACTTTAAGCCTGTTATCATCTACCTTATCAGACACAAGTTCAAACTGATTCTGTTCTATTAAATTATTTAACTTTTCAAAAATATCTTCTCTTTTGCTCATAATCAATCTTTATCAACCCCAGCCCGGAACTTTTTTAAACAACATCTTCCTGCCCCAGCTTGATTTCTTTTTACTTAGGTAAATCCAACCTTTCTTTCCTGATTTTGTTTTTACATAAGCATAAGCATTAATTGGCTTTTCCTCTCCGTACTTGCCCTGTGGACGTTTTGCCACATTCTTCATTGGTTTAATTTTTATCATTTTAATCTTGTCACCTTTTTTGACTGTAAATTTCACCTTTGACTTCTTTGATGCTTTTTTGTAAACCTTAATATTACTCTTAGCCTTATACTTATACTTCTTTGAACTTCCTACAAGATTATATGTTCCTGTAGTTGTTATAATCTTGTTATTCTGTAATTTCAATGGAATGTTAGCATAAAAACAGCCAATTGGCAATGAATATGGTGTATCTACCACAATATTAAATCTGCCGTTGCCTTTTACATTGCTAAAAGAATACTCTCTTGTATAATTCAAAGCCTTGTTTTTATCATTATCAAATTCTACAATTGACGCACCATTCCATCTCTGAAATGAACTGTAATCCATAACATCCGAATAGCCTCCAATCTGCAAATTCAATTCCAAAGTATTATCACTACTGTCAATATCAAGAACCGTATACTTAGCCCAAGTATCTGTTAACTTCTTAGTGTAAACATTCTTATCATTTATAAACAAACTTACACTATTAAAGAAGTCATTATCATCTTTATTAACCTGAGTTGTGTACTTAATCTTCTCCGCCTGCCCATCTCCATTCAAGTCAAAATAATAATCCTTGTTCAGTTCAAGTGTCTGGTTAGTTGCTGCGTAAACATTAACATTGCTAAGCAAAAATCCTGCTGTAAAAGCAAAAGACAATGCTCCAAAAATTGATAAAGATTTTTTTAAATTTCCTTTCATGATCTTGTCCTCCTGTTCATACCCTTATAACTTGATTGTACTATTGTTTCGGGAGAAATCAATATGGATTTTCTTTTTTCGTGGTTGTGACAATTGAAACGTTTTCATCTTTATTTTATCATAAATATTTTTTAGAAGTATTTCTCGAATATTTTATGATTTTTTAATAGATTTGCACTGCCTTTTCAACCAATTTTTCATTTTCATAAACAAGCTTTAATGAAAAAAATCTTTCTTCATTATCAAGCAACAATTTTAGAAAAATAGCATCCCCTTCCCATGTTGGAAGTTTAGGCACTTCCGTCTTGCTTACCCATTCCAATTCTCCCTCGTCGCAGGTAATGATCTCTCCACGAAAATCGTCCGATGTAAAAAGGCACATCATTTCAGGCTCACAGTCATCACTTACAAAAGTTATCAAACCTCTAAACTTATACGACAACAATTCCAAGCCTGTCTCCTCTTTTACTTCTCTTAAAAGACATTCCTCAGGGCTTTCATTTCCTTCTGCGTGACCGCCTACGCCAATCCACTTATCCTTATTAATGTCATTTTCTTTTTTAGTTCTATGTAACATTAAATATTTTTCATCTTTTTCTATGTAACACAAAGTCGTAACTTTCATCCAAAAATCCACCTCTAAAACCAGCTAAGAATTATTACCACAAATGCCAATATTGCTATTGCACCAAACAGCTTAAGTGATTTCATCAACTCTTTATATGTTAAACTATCTTTTAATAAAATATTTTCTTTGGTTAATGATTCCATTTTCATTGTTCTTCTAATTTTTATTAAAAAACAAATATCCAGCACGCAAAGGACCAAGCATACAATGCCTAAGATTGTTCTTATTGTTACTGGCATTCTACTTTACCTCCTGCATCATTAATTTCACATATTCTTCTGCATTCTCTCTATTGTCTTCTATTTCTGCTTCGGTAAGATTTCGGATAACTTTAGCAGGATTACCAAATGCCATTGAATTGTCAGGGATTTCCATTTTTCCCGTTACTAAAGCACCGGCACCAATAATGCAATTCTTGCCTACTTTTGCTCCATTCAGAAGAATGCTTCCCATTCCAATAACTGTATTGTCGCCAACTGTACAACCATGAACTATGGCGTTATGACCTATTGTTACCCCATTGCCAATGGTTAACGCAAAACCATTACCTGTGTGCAATGTGCAATTGTCCTGCACATTAGAATTATCGCCTATTGTTATTCCTTCCATATCACCACGAACTACCGCATTGTACCAAATCCCAACATTGTTGCCTATTTCAACATTTCCTACAACGTGTGTTCCCGGTGCTAAAAATATATTTTTGTTCAAAATTCTTCTCCTTTGCAACAATTATATACTTATTTCTTCTTTCTAAGCTTTCCTGTTTTCTTGCTAAAAGTATATCTTTTTCCTTTGATTTTCTGTTTGCCTTTAAACATGCCTTTTGTCTTTGAAAAATAGTATTTAGCATTTTTGTATGTTACCCAGCCGTTTTTTCTTTTTCCACTTTTCTTGAAGAAATAACTTTTCACTCCGTCTGTGTAAATCTGATTAGTTACTACAACTCCGTTACCTTTTGCCAAATAACTTTTACCACGAATAGTAAACCAACCGCTTGTCATTTCTCCAGTCTTGGGATTCAAATAAAATTTGTTTCCTGCTTCTTTAAAGAAACCTTTATTCATAACGGCTGTTTTGTTGTTAAAGTGATACCACTTTCCGTCTTTTTTTACCCAGCCTGCTATTTTATTTCCTTCCTTGTCAACAAAATATGTCTTGCCTGAAATTGTCTGAAAACCACCTTCGATGTTTTTTGCACTAAGCTTGTAATAATTAATAATACCCTTTGCATCTGCCACTCCCAAACTCTTTCTTTGTTCAGCAGTTTTAAAATAATTGTTACAATCACTTTTGTTTGAAACATATCCATGTTCAATGATAAGGCTTGGAATCTTGTTAAGAACGCCCTCTCTTACAATTGAGTAATAATCTGCCTTTGCGCCGTTTTTGTACTTTTCATCATGCAAAGTTCTAAACCAAAAACCCTCGCTTTTTATTCCAAGTTCCTGCAAATTAGCCATTATGCTACTACCCAATGCCTGAGTTGTCGTGCTAACATATTTATTATACCCTGAATTGTAAGCCGCCAATATCATAGCTCCACTTCTCTTTTTTTCAGGATCCCAATTAATATGAAAACTTACAAGTGAATCTGCACTTAACCTTTTTGCCAAATGATTTCTTGCTGTAAGGCAATCGCCTAGCTTAAGTTTCTTAACGCACTTGCTATTAGTTCTTGTCATATAAACAGTTACATCTGAATATTTATTTAAGTAATTTCTACAAGCCTTGCCAATGTCCAAATTAACATCCTCTTCTTTTAATCCATTGCCCCTTGCACCTATATGCTTCTTGCAATGTCCCGGATCAAGCAAAATAACCTTAGACTTGACTGGATTCAAAATTGACTTTTTAATATTTGATGCTTTGGTAGTTTCCTGTGGCTTTGTAGTTTCTGCGGGCTTAGTTGTCTCTGTAGTTTTTGTACTTTCAGATGGCTTAGTTGTTACTGCTTCTACGGATGTTGTAACCTTCTCTCCTGAAACCTCAGCCTTTGTCTGAGTAGAAAATGTAGCTATGCTCATCAATGTACATATCGATAAAGTTCCAAGTGTGTATTTTATTGTTTTAAATATTTTGATTTTGTTCATGTTCATACCCCTTTGTATTATCTCTTATTTTTCCACTTTTTCAGTATAACATATACACTGTTGTTTTCAATTAACTTCTTTTCCATCTATTGCATTCTTTACATCCGTTTCAGCGTAATGTCCTTATAAAACTATCTTTCCTGCATCTTTTCCGTCAAAAGAGAATGTGGTAGCTGACTTTCAGGTTCTCTGCCATCAAAATAATCTAACAACATCTGTAGTTCTTCGCTTCTTCCAATATTATAATACTACAGCAATAGCGAATTAAACTGTTCAATATATTTATCCATAATAGTCATAATACCTGCACCTGAAAAAATCAAAATCTTATTTTCAATCAATAAACCGGTTCGTTTATTACCATTCCAGAAGAAGTGTCCTCTTGCTCCCCATATAAATGTAACACAATTTATTTTTATGCAAAAAACTCCTGTACACCATTTCCGGTATACAGGAGTTCATTATTTTAAGTAATTATATTCTTTTCACTAATCAGTGTATTACTTGTTAGCAATAGCTGCCTGAGCCGTTACATATCATAGGCTTACTACAGCCACTCCTCTTTCTGCTTTATCTTTTTATGCTACCTTTGAATAATCTAAAACGGCAATTTCCTGCATCATTTGCTTTGCTAGGTTAACCATTTTTTCTAACTGCTCAGCAACTTCATCTGTGTAATACTTTTCTCCACACTGCTCACATTCTTCACAAGGAACATTTTTAATTACAATTATACTATTTTTGTAATTAACAACATGAGTTGTAGTACTTTCTTTTACTGTATCACATTTACAAAACATACACATAACTATTTCCTCCTTGTTTTCAAATCATTTTCAAATTTAATTGTATTAGGGAAGTATGCTGTAATAATATAAATATATTTTACATCACTTCCAGCAACAACATGTATTATTTTATCATTTATAGTAAATCCAAAAATCAAACAACTAGGATGCGGAAAATCATCTGGATAATCTTCAATAATTTCTCCTTCCAAAACACATTTTTTTACATCTGCTCTGGAAATATCCCTTTCTTGCATTCTCTCCAAACAATGTGCAGACCATCGAATAGCGTTTTCTAAAATGTATTTTTTCAAATCTTCTATTTGCACTTTAACACCTCTTTCCATATCCGTCTACGCTTTTTGTTTTCACTTATATTATACTTATCTGTCTATTAAATATCAATTAAACATTTTCATTTATTAATTTTGTATATAATAATGATGCTATACTCTGTTGATGTAATATATGTCTCTGAAATCCATATTTCTTCCTCATTTTCAATTAATATATCTTTAAATTCGTAATCTTCTTCATCCAGAAAATATTTTTCTAGAATTTTGCTATGTTCCTTTTCTTCATTAGACACCAACAAGTACACACATCCACCATAATCTTTTTTGCTTCTTTCCATGCCATAATTTGAATCTAAAATTTCTATTACTCTTTCGATTTCTTTCTTCACCATCAAAGGAATATTGTATTTTTTACAATCATTTTGGAGTTGTATATTTTGTTTTTTTGTCCAATACTCGTTTATCATTTATCTGCTTTTCTCCTTATTAACTTGATTTCTATGTTGCACAACAGTCTTTAAAATTGTTATTGTCATAGTTATCGCCGATAAAATCATCTTTACCTTTTTATCATTCATATTATGTATTCCTTTCCCACAAAACTACATTTGTGTAAATAAGATTGATTAACAATACTCCTATCCCCAATCCTATTAAATATTCTTTCACTATTCGCATCCTTTCTGCATAAAAATAAGACTAACGCTCGTTAATTGAACGTTAGCCTTATTTCTGCATACTTTTCTATTTCCATTTCTCTAGACTATCTGAACCAGAATATGTATTGCCATCTTTAAGTTTTCCCCAATATTCTAAAACCTTCTTATCATTAGCCGATGTCTTAAAATAGTAGTATGACCCTTTCCCTCTCTTGACTTTAATTGTCCATTTTCCTTTTTTCTTTTTTGTGGAAACAATCTTATGCTTAAACTCTAACTTACCAAGTTTTTTACTAGATAACTGGTTGAAATTGCTGTCATAATCAGCATAGTATTTCACATACTTTTTTGTGAACTTGACCTTATAACCTGGCATGCCCCATGTATGCCAGGTTCCTTTTAAATACTTTAAAGCTTTTTTTGTTGCCTTCGCTTCAACGTTCGTTGTGCCTGATATCGTAACTGTTGAAAAAATCATTACTATACACATTACCAATACTAAAAATTTTCTTTTCTTCATATCTTTTCTCCAATCTCTAAAATCTAATTAACTACTGATGACTACTTTTGTAACTTTTCCATTTTTTACAATAAACCAAAACTCTAACCCATTTGGATTTTTATTTAACTGCTTGCAAAAATTTACAAAACTACTTTTTGTATCTTTTACTTCACCTGCCATACCTCCTGCTTCATAAAATTTAACATTTTTTGCTAATTTAAAAGTTCTTTTTTTCTTTTTACAATATTTTGCTTTCCCATCCCAAGCTGATTCTCTACTATTCCCTTTTTTTAAAGAACCAGTTATCGTCATTTTTGTCTTTGTGAATTTTACTTTTGAAATAATTCCTGTCCTATCAACATCTTTTACTTTCCCAAGAAAATTTCCACTATAATATGTTTTTTTGCCTTTTGCATAAACACTATCTGCATTTAACATTGTAAAAGTTCCTAACAACATTGCTACTGATAATAATACAGCTATTAATTTCTTAATTTTTTGCATATTAGCTCCTTTCTTTTTCAATAAATATTCTATCTTTTTGGCTTTACAAACGTATGTCCTTCTATAAAAATAATGACATCAACCTTTCGGCAATACCATTACATTTCATATTGATTACTCAATAATTGTATTGATAAAAATGTATTACCATTTCCACTTTTATTTTGACTTTTTTCTAGTCAACTCTATTCTTTTTTCTTCCTTATTCAATTGTATTGTATAGCTTTCTAACTCGTCCCCTAATTTCTTTTTTATTCTTCTTACCCGAAAATCCATATAATCGTTCATAATCATAGCTCCTTCTTGACCAGTTGCCATCCAACATATACGATTTCTTATTACTGGCTTTCCTGTTATCTCCCCATAGTATTTATAACTATGTCTTATTTTTCTATAAGCACTTTCCACTGCATAAATGGTTCTTTCCTTATTTTTTACAGCCTTAACTAATTCATCATATTGCTTTACTATTACTGCCATAAATCTCTTTCTATTTAATATTTAATCCTCCTTTTTAATTCTAATCTAAGCTCATCAACACTTTTATTTATTGCTCTTGCAGAATATCTTTTCTCATATTCTTCATCATATACTGGGTCCACGCAAGCACTAATCCAAGCATTATCTACTTCCTCCACTACTGCTAAATCAGTCTTAAGTTCTCCTCTTTTTAAACTTCTAGATTTCAAAACCTGAATCATCTCTTTGTCATTGTATCAGTTAATATTTCATACGATTCTTTTTGCAATTTTTCAGCTTTATATGTTTCATCTAAATAGAATTTAAACATAAACTTCAAAAACTTACTCAATTTCCTTTCAAATGTTTTTGATGCAGTTACAGTACCTTCATTTATATCTTGTCCGTACCCTGTTTTTTCATACATTTTTTTTACCAATGCTCTAGTCGACTGCTTTGTTCTACTCATATGTATCTCTCCTGTCATATTATGTTTATTTACATTACATATTATAAAATCAAATTTAATTACTTATTCTGTTTCATCTAATATCCCCAACTGTTTTAATATGTCTTTAGTAAACTTAGATAACGGAATATTTTTTGAGAATTCTTCACTGTTAGAAATAGAATAAAAGGTTTCCAATAAATCCGATTCATCCTTGAATATATACCCAAAATTTTTTAATATATCATCTTTATATGTTTCTGGATAAATATATTTTTTTCGTATAATTTCTTTTGCGTATTCTTTTGATTGATTGTATTTTTTCTCTAATCTAAAAATTAAATTTGAATTTTCCATATGTTCACTTATATTTTCGCCGTTAACATCTCTAATTTTTATTTTAAAGTTGTCTGAAATTCCTTGCCAAACTGTTGAATCATATCTTCTGTTTTCAACATCATCAATATTTTTTTCATTATTAATATCTCTCTCGTCAGAATTTGTATATAACTCTATACAAAATTTATATTCTTTATTCTCATAATCATAATAAGGATTAAAAGTTCTTTTTGTAAAATTCAATTTTTCGTGATTACAAATTTTGCAACACGGAACTAAATTATAAAAAGAAAGTGCTAAAGCTGGTATTTCATTTTTCGAATAATAATGGTCTATATCTCCCTTAAACATTCTTTTCTTTTTCCCATACTCATCCACTATAGTGTAACTTTCTAAAAAATTTCGATTACAATATGGACATACCTGCACATTAAGTATTTTAACGATATCAATGAATGCTACACTCTTCCTATAATTTTCATATTTCCTTATTAAATATTCTCTAGTTGTCTTCTTTATATCTTTTTTATATATTCTTATCACTTCATCTTCTTTTGATAAATTTCTAAAGAAATAATCAATTATATACCGTTTCCATGATGTATTTTTTATTACCTCTCTATTTTGAATGAATTCGTTTTTCCACAACAAATACTCTTTACCATTTTTGAATATCATTTTTCTAAAACTATCATCTGAATCCATAATTTCTATAAATTCTTCAATTTGTTTTTCTCTAAAAAACCATTTACTCCACCTTTTCTGTATCTTTTTTATTTCTTCTTTTTCTATCTTAATATGTATCATTTTCTTTTTTTGCCAGATTCTTAAGCACTTCCTCCACTTTTTTTCTATCCTGTTCGTTTGTAATTGCTTGTAATATTTGTTCTGTATTATTAAATATTTTCAATTGCTTTTTCTTTTCAGCTAATTGCTTTTTCATTCCTTTTCGTATAATAGGTTCTCCTATTTGTTCAATAAAATATTCGATACTATTAAGCTCTTTTTCTTTTAAATTTGCTTCGTTTATTTGCATTATCACTTTATTAATTTTTTTTGTAATAAATTCTCCAACAGTGTTATCCATGAAAAAGTTATTTTTCATTAAATCATATATATTTGCTCCTAAAGAACTTGATTTTACATCTAGTCTTTTTACACTCAATTTTTTATCTTTTGTTCTTCTATCTAACAGAAAAACATTTGTTGGCAATATATCTGATAACAAATATGGTGAATGTGTCGACATAATCAACTGTATGTTTCCCTGAAATTTTATTGATTGTATAACCTGTACTATAATATCAATGAATCTTCTAGACCATTCAGGGTGTAACGCCTGGTCAGGCTCGTCTAACAATAACACTATTAATTCAGCATCATTGTTATTTTCAATACAATCATCTATTTTAGCTATTATGTCAAGAAACTTTTCTTCCCCTTCAGAAAGCATTTCAAATCTAATTATAAACTTATATCCAATATCTGAGTCAACTTCATTCTGCCTTGCGTCAATAAAATAACTATAATTATTCAATAGGTTTATTATACTCGAATTTTGTTTTTCATCAATAATAACCTCTACTCCATCTTTATTAAAATACTCTTCTGGAATTTGTTGCAAACTTTCTACAATTTTCTCTAATGCCTCTACGTATGCAAAACCACCTATACTTGGAATTGTATTTATTCTGCTTGCTATGTATCTAGAAATAATTTTTAAAACTTCTATATCTTTCGTTTCTCTGTATTTTACTTTATCAATTATTTCTTCTATCTTGTTCAACTCCAATTTATAATTTTCTGGTAACCCAAATTTATTAATTGAACTGTCTATACTATTTAAACCATAAATATATAATATATCTTCATTAGTTACTTTTTCTTCTATATGCTGTTCATTTATTACATTATCATCTTTACATCGTGAATATAATCCATTTACTATCATATCCATTATATATCTCGTATATAAATCACAAATATACTTTTCTTTTTCTGTTTTATTATCTAAGTTTTCTTTCTCGTTATTTCTATTTAAATGTATTCTTTTTCTAAGATATAATTTATTTTCTATTCTTTCTATATATTTTTTATAATTTTCACGCTTATCATCATTTATATAATAGCCTGAATAATCTATGTCATCATAAAACTTCATTTTAACACTATTACATTCGAACCCTCTTATCTCTCCATTCTTACATTTGTTAATGGTTAAATATTTTTTATACATAGACGGATTAGAGACTAGCCTTCTATTTGCTATATATCCATCTTCAGACCTTCTGTAACTTCTATTTCTACTACTATATCTATAACTCTCACCTATATATGAATATCTTATCAACTCACTGAGTTTTCTATTTTCTACACGATAATCAAAATAATGTTTATTAATACTTTTCAATATTTCATTTTCATATTTATAAACTTTACCTATAGACGTTTTAGATTTATCATATATTTCATCATCTGTACCATTATCAATATTTTTAATCATATTACTTAGCACATTTTCCCTCATTACTTCTATACCATACATATCATCCCCAGCATCATTTTTTCCTATATAATACAACAAAAAATACTCATCTTTTACACATTTCTTTTCTATCGAATTTTTCAATCTATCTTCTCTATCCATTCCTAATATGTCCAATATAGTGGTTTTACCTGAACCATTTTTACCTACTAATACAGAAATATTACTTATATTTTCTCCATAAAAATTTTTTTAATAATCCTTATTTCTTTTTATTAGTAATTCTCCATTATTATTTTCAATATTAAAATCATTTGATAATTGAATTCCTTGCTTAAATATAAAATTATCAAATTTTTCTATATATACATAAATTAATTCCATTATTTTTTTCTTCCATAAGATATTATAATTTTGATTTTACACTATTTTATGTGAAAAAAAAACTCCTGCACACCATTTCTAGTATACAGGAGTTCATTATTTTAAGTAATTATATTCTTTTCACTAATCAGTGTATTACTTGTTAGCGATAGCTGCCTGAGCTGCTGCTAATCTAGCAATAGGTACACGGAATGGTGAACATGATACATAATCAAGACCAATCTTATGGCAGAATTCTACTGAAGATGGATCTCCACCGTGTTCTCCACAGATACCTACGTGAAGGTTAGGGTTAACTGGCTTACCAAGTTTGATAGCCATTTCCATTAACTTACCAACACCAACCTGATCTAACTTAGCAAATGGATCGTTTTCGAAGATCTTAGCATCATAGTAAGCATCTAAGAACTTACCAGCATCATCTCTTGAGAATCCGTATGTCATCTGTGTTAAATCGTTTGTACCGAAGCAGAAGAAGTCAGCCTGCTTAGCGATTTCGTCAGCTGTAAGAGCTGCTCTAGGGATTTCGATCATTGTACCTACCTGGTATTCAAGTTCAACACCTGCTGCTGCGATTTCAGCATCAGCTGTAGCTACTACGATATCCTTAACATATTTTAATTCCTTAGCATCACATGATAATGGAATCATGATTTCAGGCTTAACTGTCCAATCGCTGTGCTTCTTCTGTACGTTGATAGCAGCACGAATAACAGCCTTAGTCTGCATCTTAGCGATTTCTGGATATGTTACAGCAAGACGAAGTCCTCTGTGTCCCATCATAGGGTTAAATTCATGTAATCCCTGGATAATACCCTTAATTTCTTCTACTGATTTGCCCTGAGCTTCAGCAAGTTTCTTAATATCGTCTTCTTCAGTTGGAACGAATTCATGAAGAGGTGGATCTAAGAATCTGATTGTTACTGGACATCCTTCAAGAGCTTCATAAAGAGCTTCGAAGTCTCCCTGCTGATATGGAAGAATCTTTTCAAGTGCTTCTTCTCTTTCTTCAACAGTATCTGAACAAATCATTTCTCTAAATGCAGCGATTCTGTCTTCTTCGAAGAACATATGCTCTGTACGGCAAAGACCAATACCTTCTGCACCAAGTTCTCTAGCTTTCTTAGCATCAGCTGGAGTATCTGCATTAGTTCTAACTTTAAGTGTTCTGAACTTATCAGCCCATCCCATGATTCTTCCGAATTCACCAGCGATTGTTGCATCAACTGTAGGTATGATACCATCATAAATATTACCTGTAGAACCATCGATTGAGATAAAGTCTCCTTCATGGTATTCTTTTCCAGCTAATGTAAATTTCTTGTTTGCTTCATCCATAACGATGTCGCCACAACCAGATACACAACATGTACCCATACCACGGGCTACTACTGCAGCATGTGATGTCATACCACCACGAACTGTTAAGATACCCTGTGATGCCTTCATACCTGTGATATCTTCTGGAGATGTTTCAAGACGTACAAGTACAACCTTTTCTCCTCTTGCATTCCAAGTTTCAGCGTCTTCAGCTGTGAATACGATCTTACCACAAGCTGCTCCTGGAGATGCTCCAAGTGCCTTAGCAACTGGTGTAGCTGCCTTAAGAGCTGCTGCATCAAACTGTGGATGTAATAATGTATCTAAGTTTCTTGGATCGATCATAGCTACAGCTTCTTCTTCTGTTCTCATGCCTTCATCAACAAGGTCACAAGCGATCTTTAAAGCAGCCTGAGCTGTTCTCTTACCATTTCTTGTCTGTAACATGTAAAGCTTTCTGTTTTCAACAGTAAATTCCATATCCTGCATATCTCTGTAATGATCTTCAAGAGTCTTGCAAACCTTTACAAATTCTTCAAATGCTTCTGGGAATTCCTGTTCCATCTGAGCGATAGGCATTGGTGTTCTAACACCTGCAACTACGTCTTCACCCTGAGCATTCTTTAAGAATTCACCCATTAAGTGCTTTTCACCTGTAGCAGGATCTCTTGTAAATGCAACACCTGTACCACAATCATCACCCATATTACCGAATGCCATTGACTGTACGTTAACAGCTGTACCCCATGAATAAGGGATATCATTGTCACGACGGTATACGTTAGCACGTGGGTTGTCCCATGATCTAAATACGGCCTTGATAGCTCCCATTAACTGTTCCTTAGGATCATCTGGGAAATCTTCTCCGATTTTTTCTTTGTATTCAGCCTTGAACTGTGATGCTAATTCCTTTAAGTCATCAGCTGTAAGTTCTACGTCCTGCTGAACACCTCTATCAGCTTTCATCTTGTCGATAAGTTCTTCAAAGTACTTCTTACCAACTTCCATAACTACATCAGAGTACATCTGGATGAATCTTCTATAGCAGTCCCAAGCCCAACGAGCATTTCCTGACTTAGCAGCAATTGCTTCAACTACTGTTTCGTTAAGACCAAGGTTAAGAATTGTATCCATCATACCTGGCATAGAAGCTCTAGCTCCTGAACGAACAGAAACAAGTAAAGGATTCTCTTTATCACCGAATTTCTTTCCTGTGATTTCTTCCATCTTTACGATGTATTCATTGATCTGACCCTGAATTTCTTCATTGATCTCTCTGCCATCCTCATAGTACTGAGTACAAGCTTCTGTTGTAATTGTGAATCCCTGAGGTACTGGAAGTCCTAAGCCTGTCATTTCTGCAAGGTTAGCACCTTTACCACCAAGAAGTTCACGCATGTTAGCATTACCTTCGCTGAAAAGGTATACCCATTTGTTTGCCATCTGTTTTTTCCTCCTAAAACTGTATTTTATGTTATGAGTTGAAGGAATGGCTTTCCTATACACAACTCATATAATCGATTAATGATGAGACCAGCTAAGCAAAAACTGCTTATATCATAGTTGATAATCAACTCCATAAAAAAAGACGCAATCTCACCTATGAAATAATTATAACATAGACAATCTCATAGTCAAGAAGAAATATGCCCTAAACTCTTTATATTTAAAGGGGTTTAGGGCATTTAAGAAAATTATTCCTGACTATTTTTTGTTATAAATGTTGTAATTGAATGAGCAGGTATTTCCGTGTTTGTTCCCTGTCCATCAACAACCAAAGCTAATCTCTGCTTTCTGTTCAACTCATTTTGAACCACTGTAACAATATCTCCATTAGGGTTTTTAAATGATACTGAATATAATCCCTTATCCACATCATTTCTACAGCAGATTCTCACTGCTCCCGGTTCAATATATCTTGAAAAATGACCAATATAGTAATATGAACTGTTGTACATTATTTCTTTTGTATTCCTATCATACATTACCGGTGCTTCACAATAGTTTCCTACATAGTTAGGACCGCCGATTTCATTTAAAAGCAGATTCCAATCAATCCATGCTTCATTATAGTTATTGAAATCTTTTATAATATTTCTTCCATAGATTTCTCCATGTTTCCATGCACCGATTCCTGCCTTTGAACTTGTTCCGCCTGAATTATTCACTAATTCAACACAGCCCTCTGTAAATAATAAATGTTTCTCAGGAAATTTTTCATGAACCATTGTAAGAATTTCTGATTTATCTGAAACATACCAATGGAACGCTGCTCCCCAAACCTTTTCTCTAGCTCCCGGATATGCCATTGACTCATTTAATCTTCTAAACATTAAGTCTCTATTGTGGTCCCAAATAACAATTTTAACTTTGTCCTGCAATCCTCTTTTTTCTAATGCAGGATAAAGATAGTCAACTGCAAACTCCGCTTCTTCATCAGCCTCATACTTACATGATGCCCATTCCTGTTTTGCAGCCGGCTCATTCTGGATACTAATCATATCTATTTCTATGCCACGTTCTTTCATTCCCTCAACATACTTAACCATATATTCAGCCCATGTTGCATAGTTTTTCTTTAAAA
The DNA here is from genome assembly GCF_025150745.1 of Eubacterium ventriosum. NCBI lineage: Bacteria > Bacillati > Bacillota > Clostridia > Eubacteriales > Eubacteriaceae > Eubacterium > Eubacterium ventriosum. The sequence continues at coordinate 1,377,828 of NZ_CP102282.1, read as the reverse complement.
GTCTGCCACCGTTATTAATATCTTTGTTGTCTTTCATAAAAGCCGGTGGACTCCATGGTGATGCCAATATTCCCAGACTGTGTCCTGCTGTTTCTTTTGCCCTTGTCAAAAAAGGTATCAGCCACTTGTCTTCCCTTGACATATCAAACGTCGATAACTGAAGATCTCCTTCTTCAATGTATGTATATGGTTCTAACGAAAAGTCACATCCATGAATTGTTGTTCTTCCCAGATTATATGCTAATCCGTGTTCCTTATCAAAGTAAGCTTTCACGATTTCATCCTTTGATTTTTCATCTGCATTAGCCCAAGTATAAGCTGCTGCTTCCGTAAAAGCCCCTCCAAATCCCAAAAGTTTCTGATAGCTTATGCTACTGTCAACAGACACTGTATTCATTCGGAAATTATAATATTTAAACAATTCCAAATCATCTAACTTGCGCCATGCCTGTTTTTCGTTTTTCGCTGTCTGGATAACTTTAACTACTGGTTTCATATTACACCTCGCCTTTTAATTATTTGAAACATAGTTTCATTTACGGCAACTGATTCAAGTTACTCCAACCCCTTCTCAATTCCTCTATGAATATTATATAATAGAAACGTTTTTATCCAAAGAGTTTTTGTGCTTTTTACTCTCTATTTAGGATTTTTTTCATTTATTTTTAAAATTCAGCATAAAAATCATTATTTAGACTTATTTTTGTCTAACATAATTAGTCTTTTTCATAACAAAAGGCCACCCTCTTAGGTAGCCTTTCTCTAAAAATTGTATTATTTTTATTAGAATTCAAATTTCTGTTCAAAGTATTCTTTCAAATCTTCAATCTTAATTCTTTCCTGTTCCATTGTGTCACGGTCACGTACTGTAACTGCTCCATCTTCTTCTGAATCAAAGTCATATGTTACACAGAATGGAGTTCCGATTTCATCCTGACGACGATATCTCTTTCCAATTGCTCCTCTGTCATCAAATTCACAGTTATAATACTTGCTAAGTTCTGCAAATACCTTTTCAGCACCTTCATTTAATTTCTTTGACAAAGGCAATACACCAATCTTAACAGGTGCAAGTGCAGGATGAAAATGTAAAACTGTACGCATATCAGGTTTTTCTTCTGTTCCGATATTTTCTTCATCATAAGCTGCACATAAGAAAGCTAATGTTACACGGTCCGCACCAAGTGATGGTTCAATAACATATGGAACATATCTTTCATGCTTGTCATCATCAAAATATGTTAAATCCTGTTTTGAAAGTTCCTGATGCTGTGTAAGGTCATAATCTGTTCTGTCAGCAATACCCCAAAGTTCGCCCCATCCAAATGGGAATAAAAATTCAATATCAGTTGTTCCCTTTGAGTAGAAGCACAATTCTTCAGGTGAATGATCACGAAGTCTCATTTCATCTTCTTTAATTCCAAGGCTTAATAACCAGTCTCGGCAAAAAGCTCTCCAATACTGGAACCATTCAAGGTCTGTTCCTGGTTCACAGAAGAACTCTAATTCCATCTGTTCAAATTCTCTTGTTCTGAATGTAAAGTTACCAGGTGTAATTTCATTTCTAAATGATTTACCAACCTGACCAATTCCGAAAGGAATCTTCTTTCTTGATGTTCTCTGAACATTCTTAAAGTTAACGAAAATTCCCTGAGCTGTTTCAGGTCTTAAGTATACTGTATTCTTAGCATCCTCAGTTACACCCTGGAATGTTTTAAACATAAGGTTAAATTCACGGATTTCTGTAAAGTTGTGCTTTCCACATGTAGGACATGCAATCTTGTGCTCTTCTATGTAATCAGCCATCTGTTCATGTGTCCAACCATCAACTGAGCCTTCAGCTTCAATACCATTATCAGCCATATAGTCTTCAATAATCTTGTCAGCTCTAAATCTTTCATGACACTCTTTACAGTCCATTAATGGATCTGAGAATCCGCCAAGATGTCCTGATGCTACCCAAGTCTGTGGATTCATTAAAATTGCACAGTCAACACCTACGTTATAAGGGTTTTCCTGAATAAATTTCTTCCACCATGCCTTTTTTACATTGTTCTTTAATTCAACACCTAAGTTACCATAATCCCAAGTATTTGCAAGTCCACCGTAAATTTCTGAGCCCGGATATACAAATCCTCTGCTTTTTGCAAGTGCTACAATTTTTTCCATTGTCTTTTCCATGTCATTTCTTCCTTTTCTACTTTTTCTATTTTCTATTATGATTTTTCTTAATTTAACTTTTATTTTTTTATTTGTCAAATTATTTTATGCTAACTGGTAAAATATTTTCTAAAAAATATGATTATTATTCAAGTTCATACACAATATAACTTAGTTCATCATCTGACTTTGCTGTAGTCACAATGCCATCATCATCAATCTTACAATTATCACTTGTATATAAAACATTGCCTTCTACCTGAACCTTATACTGTTCATCCACTATTAAAATATTACTATCCGTCATACTTTTAATAGTTTTAGCCTTGATTTTATCCTTTTTGCCTGGTTCAACAAAATTACCACTTATTTTGCAATCGTCATTAGAATCAATTGTTCCAATATAGAATTTGTCTTTTTCCACTCTATTATCATTTAACATATAATTAAGTAAATCATATGTTGTTGTAAAATCAAGAGACAATGTTGCAACCTTTTTTGACACACTAAAGCTATCAAGTGTAATTGCATCATCTACTGAAGCATCACTACTAGCATTGTATGCCTTAATTTCAGCATCTATCTCCTTCTTTAGTTCATCTTTATCATAATAATCCTTATCAAACGATTCGCTTACAGCATATGAAACCATACCGTCCTTCTGTATGTAGATAGCACTTTGACCTGATTCCAAATCAACATCACCAACAGTATGACCACAAGCCGTCAGCCCTAATGTCAAAACAACTGACATTAGCATTGCCATAATTCTCTTCATCTCTTAGTCTCCTATTTATTTTCTCTAGTTAGTAATTCTATACGTTTAAGCAATTAATTTCAATATTAAATTTCCAGAAATTCTAAAGAATTAAACTTCCTATCTATATGTTTCTTTATATATTTGTTAATTATCCCCTTCATCTGTTCCAGTACTTTATCTGTCACGTCAAAGGAGAATAATCTTGTTATAGGTGATGTAACTATATATTGAAGTGCATAAATTGTTGAATTGTCAATTATATTTTTCTCTGGTACTTTTCCATGACAGTTGCTACATATCATTGTACTATTTTTTTCATCAAAGTAATCAAGATTCTCTTTTTCTCCGCAATTGCCACAAGTAAACACATTTGGATACTCACCATTTATAACAAGAATTCTTAATTCAAATATGCATCTAATCAATTCTTTTTTTAGCATATTTTTGGATAATGCCTTCATAGACATATATAGTAGTTTAAGTGTTTCTCCTGCCTCAATACCTTCCCTACCATAATAGTCCGCCAGTTCCAAAAAGTACATTCCCATATACATACTGTCAATGTCTTTCATGTCACTGCTGAAATAGTCACTTATTTTCATTGATGTTACCGTATATGCATTTCTTCCTCTGTACAAGGTAAATTCACCAAAAGCCATTGGCTGGCTTCCTGCAAGAAACTGACTTGTTGTTTTTCTTGCGCCTCTTGCAAAAGCTGTGATTTTACCAAATTCCTTTGTTAACAATACCAGTCTTTTGTCATATTCACTTATAGCCATGGAGGATATTACCATCCCAATTACTGTTACTGTTTCTATCATTTGCCTTTTCACCTTCTATTGCAGAAATAAATTTTTCGCAAGCCTGTCTTTTTCTCTCCTCAGAATACTTCAAATAATCTTCAATCTTTCCTGTTGCCCAAAAAGCACTAGAACTTCCCTGATATTCCATATTCCCTCCTAAGTACCAATTCTAAAACTAATTTCATTCAGTGCCATCCCCACCATTATGCAGACATCGTGGGCTAAGACCTTTTGACACTGTAATCCTATATAAAATTATATTTTATTTTCCATGTTTTATATGTCTATAATTAGGATTCTCCATAGAAATTTTTGTATACTTATTTAGGCTTGTAAGAATATATTGGAAATTATTTTTCTTCAATATATCCGTAATTCTTCATTAATAATTCGCTGTCTCTCCAGTCTTTTCTAACTTTTACCCATAACTGAAGATTAACTTTCATTTCCAACTGCTGCTCAATTTCATATCTGGCATTTGTACCGATTTTCTTAAGCATGCTGCCTTTTTTGCCAATTATTATTCCCTTATGTGAATCTCTTTCACAAACTATTGTTGCGTCAATATCCATAATTTCAGCATTTTTTCTCTGCTTCATTCTTTCTATTGTTACAGCAATTCCGTGAGGCACTTCTTCATTTAATGCGTGAAGAGCTTTTTCTCTTATTAATTCAGCTACAATCTGTCTCATTGGCTGGTCTGTAACTGTATCTTCATCATAGTACATAGGACCTTCCGGCAAATACTTAAATATTTCCTCAACAACTGTATCTGTGTTCTGACCTCTAAGAGCTGATGCAGGAATGATTTCATTAAAATCATATATTTTTCTATATGCATCAATAAAAGTCAAAATCTCTTCACGTTTAACTGTATCTGTTTTGTTAATTACAAGAATTACAGGTACATCAATGCCTTTAAGTTGTTCAGCAATATGCTGTTCCCCTGCACCGATAAAAGTGTCAGGTTCTACAAGCCATAATATAAGGTCAACTTCCTTTAATGTTTTTTCTGCCACATTAACCATATATTCCCCAAGCTTGTTTTTAGCTTTGTGAATTCCTGGTGTGTCAAGGAATACTATCTGACCTTCATCACATGTGTATACTGTCTGTATCTTATTTCTTGTAGTCTGTGGTTTTTTTGATGTTATTGCTATCTTCTGACCAATAATCTGATTCATTAATGTAGATTTTCCTACATTTGGTCTGCCTATAAGGGCTACAAATCCTGATTTAAATTTTTCTTTCATTATCTTATTGCATCCCCTGGATGCTCTCCTTTCTTTCGGTAAACAACTAATAATTCTCTTTAGTTCCAATATATCTGTCTGATATTTTTAGTTATAACTTTAAACTAATACTTTTTAAACTAATTCTACTATTTTTTCAAAAAGTTCTTTGTCCTGTTCTATTGCACTTGCACTACCTACTACGCAAATATTATTGTCTGCCATAGCTTCTCTTACCAAAGGTGCAAGCTCTCTAATGTTTTCAACATTGGTTGAAAGAATCTGCTCACGTTCTCTTTTTAATGTTTCATAATCTGTGTCTGTAATAAAACAGCTAAACTCTCTTCCACTTCTGTCTGCCGCATTAAGTGGTGTATCAATTCCGCTAATTGTTCCTATAATATATTTACGCATTTCTCTTTCATCTACATTAAAATTTTCAATAAAATCTGCTGCTTTTAAATATACCTGATTAGTTTTTCCAAGGTTTGGATCTCTGTATGAAGTAAACATTACATCACCATTTCTTGTAAATGAAGCGTTACATCCATAAGCTCCACCTAATTCTCTAATGTTATTCCAAAGATATTTACTTCTCATAATATTTCCAAGAACCATAAAGCTTCCACTAAATACCTTGTCATTATCCTTGTTGTAGTTACCTGTTCTTGCAACGTATTGAACCTGACCTGATGTTTTTATTGCTTCATTTTTCTTTTCAGGTTTAAACTGCCACAAATCCTTATTTCTTGGAACATTATAAACACTGTTCTTTAAGTCAATAACAAGCTTTTTCACAAGTTCATAACTTTCCTTATCTCCGGCATAATTCAAATACATTTTCTGATTGCTGAACACATATTCAATTGTATATTTCAATTTCTTTGCGAAATCTTCTTTCTTTTCTTCATAATTATCTAAAATATCACTTAAGAACTGATAGAATGCAAGTCCTGTTGACTGTTCTTTTAAATAATATGATTTTGAATAATAAGACATTGCTCTAAGCATTGCAGCACTGTCACCTGTCTTTATTATTGAAGATTTCACTCTTGATTTTAATTCTTCAAGAATTTCTTTTAAACGCTTATAGTCATCAAACTTAGTTTCCAAAACAACTTCTTTAATCAAATCAAAAGTCTTTGGAATCTTGTCATAAAGCATCTTTGCGTGAACCTCGCCTGTAAGCATTGGTTCTCCTGTTTTCTTATTAACATAAATTCCTGAATCAAAAGCAAAACCGCCTAAATCCAAATCAATTTCAGTATTAAGTTCTGTATAAGAATGCTTTTCAGTATCCATGTAACTTAACACAGGTTTCAAAAGTCCCATATAACTTTGATATTTTTCAGGCAAATCTGTACAGTCGAATACTATGTCAAGGTATCCTATTCCATTAGTAAACAGGTCGTTGTAAAGCATTGTTATGCCTTCTTTAGCTTCCGGTTGTCCAATGATTTTTCGTGGTTCTTTTCCTATATCCTCGATTTCAAGTAAAGGAATTTTTGCTAAATTTTCAGGTGAAGAAGATGTTGTCTGATATTCTTTTAGTTCCTTTGTTTCTTTTATTATATTTTCAATTTCTTCATCTGTCATTGTACCTTTCTTAGCTTCCAATGAATCTTTTAACTGCTGTTCTTTCTTTTCAGTCAATCCTTTTTCAGGTGTTAATATTACCACTGATTTGTGAGTATTTTTTATAAAATATTCTGTGATTAATTTTTCAAAATAATCTGTGTCAATCATCTTTCTAAGTTTTTCAAAAACCTTGTTTGTTTCTAATAAAACAAAAGGATTGCTGTCATCATATAACCAGCTTGAAAGCATATTTATTCCAAAGATTAATCCCTTTGGTATTCTGCCAAAATCTGATTCTCTCACTTTAAATTCAAGGCTGTTTAATCCTGCCAAAAGTGCCTTTTTATCAAGACCTTCCTTTGCTAATTTTTCAAGTGTTTCATTTATTATTGTAATAAATTTTTCTTTGTCTGATTCATTGGCATATTTTGCAACAATGCTGTACATAGGCTGGCAAATATCGTCCTCATACTGACTATAAACATCTTTCCCGATTTTTGCATCAATTAAAGCCTGCTTAAGAAAAGCTCCAGGCATTTCCATAAGAACGTATTCCAAAACCTGAATTGCAGTATTTAATTCTACGTCACTGCTATCGCCAATTACATAATTAACTGTAAGAACTGTGTTGTCTTCCAATGATTCACTGTCTGTAATTGCATAAGCCACTTTTTCTTCCTTTAACTGTGAAAAAGCAGGCTGTTTCTTTACTTCTGAATCAATTTTCAACATATCATACTTGCCAAGATATTCCTTGTCAATCCACTGAAGTCTTTCAACCATATCCATATCTCCATAAAGATAAATGTAGCTGTTAGACGGATGATAGTATTTTCTATGAAAATCCAAATATTCTTCATATGATAATTCCGGTATATTGTCAGGATTTCCACCTGACTCATAACTGTAAGATGTGTCCGGATACAATGAATGTAATGTTGCTCTATCCATTACGCCGTCCACTGATGAATAAACGCCTTTCATTTCATTGTATACAACTCCGTTGTAAGTTAATTCTCCATCCTTGTTTTCAAGTTCGTAATGCCATCCCTCCTGAAGAAAAATCTTCTTTTCATCATATATATTAGGATTAAAAACTGCATCCATATACGTTTCCATAAGATTCTTAAAATCCTTGTCATTATAACTTGCCACAGGATAAATTGTCTTATCCGGATATGTCATTGCATTTAAAAATGTGTTAAGTGACCCCTTAACTAATTCCATAAAAGGATCCTTAACAGGATACTTCTTCGAACCACAAAGTACTGTATGCTCGATAATGTGCGGAACTCCCGTATCATTATTAACAGGTGTTCTAAATCCTATATTAAATACCTTGTTATCATCATCATTAGCCAGAAGTACTATTCTTGCTCCTGTTTTCTTATGTTTCAGAAACCATCCTTCTGAATCAACTTCTTCTATATTTTTATGAAGAATCACTTCATATTCTTTTAAATTGCTTATCTGCTCATTTAAATTCTTTGCCTCTAAAGTCATTGCTTCCTCCAAAATTAAATCTAATACATTATATACTAACATATTTTGGTTCTTCTATCTAGATTTATACCTATATTGTTTAGTTGCAGATTTATACCTGTGTTGTTTAGCTATCGCAAATATCAAGTCTAATCGCATATAACACAAAAGGTGCATAGCATAAAGCCACGCACCCTTTGGTTGTTTGAAATATATATATTTATTATTCTAATTTTTAAAACAAATATCTGACCACTGACACTTACCACAAGTTTCTCTCATCTTACCTGAGTCTATAATGTTCTCTCTTATGGCTTTGGTAATATTTGACCATTTGGCACTGTTTCCTACAGTTTCAATTACTTTGTCATACACTCTCTTGTCATGTTGTCTTACAGAATCTTCATTCTCACATGCCCCACCCATATTATGTGGGCAATTCTTACATACATCATCTGTTCCTTCAACAATCTCAACCTGAGGATCTTCTTTTTCAAGTTTTTCTTTTATTGCTGCCATAGATGCAACAAATCCATCGCTGTATCCCTTGCCCTCAAAGAACTGCATACACAACATATGATGTGGTCTAATTAAGTATTTTGACATATTTCTTCATCCTATTAACAATAATTGTTGCTACTAATATTTTAACTAAATCAGGAATAATAAATGGTATTACACAGTATCCCAATGCCACTGTCAATGAAGTCTTCATTACAAACATAAACTGAATTGTTCCAATAACAAAACATACAACATCACCTAAAATCATAGCTACAACTGTAGCTCCAAGTTTTAACCATGTAGAACTCTTTTCAAAGAAATGAGTGATTATGCCAATAATAAGTGCAGTAAAAACAAATCCTGTTATGTAACCACCTGTTGTTCCAACAATAACTCCCGGTCCGCCTGCACCACAAAATACAGGTACACCAATAATACCAAGCAAAATATAAACTATAACTGCTAATGTTCCTCTCTTAGTTCCAAGTATGCCTGCTGTTACAAAAACACCAAATGTCTGTAATGTAAATGGTACAGGTCCTACTGAAATCTGTATAAATGAACATACAGTTATTATTGCTACAAATACAGCTATAAGAACCATATCCTGAACAGTTAAAAATTTCTTATTATTCATTTTTTATAAAAGGCATCAATTGAGTAATTAAATTTATGCCTATGTCCCTTCTAAATATTCTCTGAATATGCGCACTCCAACGTCACCATTGTAAGACAACGTTTTTCGATTGTCAACCCATTTTATTTTTTAGCTAACATTTTATTATTCATTCACTTTGTTTTGTTGAATAAACATATTTTTGATGTTATACTTTTTTATGTCATATTTTTGACATTATATTTTCATTGCATAAAATGAATTTTGTTATGTACTTCTATTGCATAACTCTTTATTGCATAATCATACTAATTAAGAAAGGTTTCTGTTACCATGAGCATAAAAGACGAAGTTTTAAAACAGCTTGAAGAAAATAAAGGTGAATACATTTCAGGAGGTCAGCTTGCAACTAATCTTAACGTAAGCCGTAACTCTATCTGGAAAGCCATTAAAACTCTTGAAAAAGATGGCTATTCAATAAATGCAATTCCTAACAAAGGATATTGCTTAGAGCCTGACAATGACATTCTTTCACCACAAAGCATTGAACAATATTTAAATTATCCACTTGATTTGTCTGTATACAAAACCATTACATCTACCAATACAGTTTTAAAAGAAAAAGCCGAACAGAGTGCGCCACACGGCACAGTCCTTATCGCCACAGAACAGACACTTGGCAGAGGACGAATGGGTAAGAAATTCTACTCTCCATCAAACACAGGCCTGTACATTAGCATATTAGTAAGACCTGATATTCCTGCTGATCAGGCTTTATTCTTAACAACTTCTGCTGCTGTGGCAACAGCCAAAGCCATTGAAGATGTTTCTAACAAAAAAGCTGACATTAAATGGGTTAATGACATTTATATTGAAGGTAAAAAAGTTTGTGGCATTCTTACCGAAGCTGCCTTTAATATTGAAACATCAAAGTTGGATTATGCCATAGTAGGAATTGGCATTAACGTATGCCCACCTGAAGACGGTTTTCCTGAAGATATTTCAGAAATTGCAACTGCTATTTTTGAAAAAAGCAGTGATGCCGTAAATAAGCGAAGCATACTTGTTGGTCACCTTTTAAACTATTTTATGGAATACTATGAATCCTTTGACAAAAGAGCTTATCTTGACGAATATATTAGCCGTTCAATGATAATTGGGCAACCTATCAGCGTACTTTCTAACGGAACTTCAAGAAATGCACTGGCTCTTGAAATAGACAAGGAATGCCATCTTAAAGTTCGTTATGAAGACGGTTCTGAAGAATGGCTAAACTCCGGCGAAGTCAGCACTAAAATTCAAAAATAATATAATACTATAGATTATAAGTTAAATTGTCTTATTCCACCTGTGCCTGCACAATGGTGGGATAATGACTTTAGGACACATCTGATTTTTATTCAGCTATTGCTGACTTTCTAACTGTTATTTCTCCATTTTTTCCATTTACATATTTAAATTTTTCAGTTACTGCAACAGACAAAAGTCCCTCTTTATAGTCTGCATCATATACTTCAACGGTAACATCTCCCTTGCCTTTCATGTTAACACTTAACAACTGAATAAAATATGCTACCATTTCCTTATTAGACAATATAGTCGACTGATTTTCAATCTGACTGTCTGAAACTGTTTTCTTAATTGATGCAGAAACTGCTCTGTTTAATTCGTCTGTTCTTAAGTCCTTACTTTCCACAGATACTATTGTCATTGCAGCTATGAAAATTATAACTATGGTTCCCACAATAATTATTATCTGTTTCATACACTACCATTCCTTTGTAATATTTTTATTAAGACTATTGGTTATTCTATAGCCTTTTCCTTTTACAGTCTTTCTTATCTGCTCAATTTCATCACTTGTATACGCAACTTTGAGCATTGGATTTGAATCTTTTAACGCATTAGTTAACCTTGTATTCAAAGTCTCATTTCGCTTTTTATTCCATTTTGAAGTATCTGATAATGTATAAATATATTTACTGCTTATAAATCTTACAGAACCAATAGCTGTTTCATTATCTAATACATAAATTTTAAACGTTGCTGTTGCATTTACACTTGCTGTTTCTGTTTCAGTGTATATCTTTATTTTATATACACTAACCTTTGACGTATTAATGTACTTTTCAGGAACAAGGTTTGATCCCGTCGCTAATAAATTGTTGTCTTTGTAATTACCTTTACTGCCACTGTCACTTTTATTGCTACTGTTATTGTTTTTACTATCACTTTTATTGTCAGTACTATCGCTCTTGTTACTGCTGCTGTCACTTTTATTACTAGCACTATCGCTCTTATTACTGCTGCTATCATTTTTATCGTTAGTACTATCGTTCTTGTTACTGCTGCTATCATTTTTATCGTCACTACTATCATTATTGACAAGATTATCACTGGTTCGGGTTATTTCTATTATTCTAACATAATACTCATTTCCGTTATCAACATCGTCAGTTACTGTAACTTTTTTCAGCAATTCTTCTCTATTTATAACTATGCCTTGTCCTTTAAAATAATATCTGTCCTTAGCATTTATATATATTTCCTTAGGTGGACGTTTCTTCCACTGAGCATATAGAACTCTTGATTCATTGGCATAAAAATAAGCTCCCGCTGAAATTCTTGTTCCTCTTCCATCTTTTGAGTAATTCCAATGTTTTTTAGTATCAATTATATATTTTTCTCTTTTAGGACCTTCACTGCTTAATTTAATATTTTCATTCCAAAATTTTACTTGATCTGAAGGCATATTTTTAACTTCATCAGTTGTATTTGAATCATATTTTATTAAGTATTTTTCACTTATAATAATCCAATTTTTCCCGATGCCTGAAACATTTTCTCCCGTTCTTAGTAATTGTTGCGAACTTATTCCAACACAACTATATTTCTTTTGCACTTCTTTTCCTTCATATTCATCACTGGAAGTTCCTTTATAATACAGTTCTTTCTCGCCTGTTCCATTTTCATAATTTATATATACTAATTTTGTTCCATTACTTTTGTCTTCCGATTCTATTTTTGCAATACTTGAATAATTTTTATAAAGTTCACCTGTTACTTCTATATATTTTCCTTTTGGCAGGTAAACTACATTATTTTCAGCTATTCTTGCCGATTCATTAATTTTAAGCTGACCATTTACATATATTCCCGTTCCTGTAATACTGTCTAAGGTTTTATTGTCAGAAATTGTTCCCATATCATATTTTAACGTACCTCCTTCTGTTATATGGATTCCTGCTCCCCTGTCACCTGTAAAATTATGTTCTATTGAACAGTTTGATACATAAACCTTTCCATGGACAGATATACCTCCACCATATTTATGACAAGTATTGGATGTAATCCGGCTGTTTTGAATAATTGCATATTCTGTTCCTGTTCCCTGTATATTGTTTGGTGTCCAAATTCCACCACCTGACTCTGTACAAGTATTATTACTAATAGTCATATCTGACATATAAAGTTTTGACTGACCATTTTCTCCTGCTTCTCCACAGGCAATGCCTCCACCATGCTTACCTGAAGTATTATTTGTTATTGTCCCTCTTATAAATGTTGTTATTCCACCTGCATCTGTACCTGTTCCTCCGTTGCATCTTACTCCACCTCCGCTTCCTCCTGAAGTATTTTCAAATATTTCAGGTCCCGATGTTGACCTTCCTACAACAAGCGTCGCTCCATATCCTGAGAAAACTGCTCCGGCACTTTCACCTGATTTGTTATTATGTATCTTCCCTGAATAAATAACACACAAACTATCTGCATCTTTTGAAAAAATCGCTCCACCTTCTTCTAATGCTTCGCAATTCCAAATTTCCGAATCTTCTATACTTAGTGTTCCTTTTTGTGAATTATGTATTGCCCCACCTTCGGTTACAGATACACAATCATGTATTTTTGTATCTCCATATACTTTTAAAGTTCCTTTTATATTTTTAATTGCTCCACCATTGTATCCTTTACATCTGCCAATTTCACAATTAATCTGCGTATCTCCATATGTCATAATTGGAGCTCCGGATTTTTTTTCGTTGTTAAATGTGTTTATCAAACGTGCAAATCTTTCTATATAAAGCCGTCCGCCTGGTTCTACATTTATCCAGCCTGACATATTTGCATTTCCTAAATCCTTCCAACTTCCATCTAATGTAAGCATATTTCCACCTAATCCAAATATTACATATGAAGTATTTAATATTCTAAAACAATATCCCGGATTACTTTGATCATTAATGGAATCTTTTAAAGATGTACTACGTTTAATTGTTTTATCACCGTTTGTTGCATTTATAACAAAATAACCTGTTCTAACAGTTATTGTTTTCTTAATTTTTATATTAGATTTTAATGATATGTATACCCAATCGTTACTTCCTTTCTCATTAAGAATTGTTGTTAGTTCGTCTACATTTGACACTATGTAAGGATTACCCTTTGTGCCACCTCCCGTATATCCAAAGGCAACTCCACAGTAAAATAAACATATTATTGACGTTATGATTAATACTTTAATTTTATCTCGCATATCCTTCTATCACCGCCTGTTTTTTATTATCTTTGTTAAACATATTAAGAATTGGAAAGGTTACATTATAAGATAAAACAACAAGCTTACTTGGGTTGTCATTATACATTGTTACATCCTTTACTGATAATTGATAACCTTTGTTTTCCGCCTCGTTAATGCATTCTCTTATAACATCTTCGTTACAATAACTATCCTCAATTCTGTTAACTACCACGTTATAATAATCTCTTGCGTCAGCCACCTGATTTCCACTGGTAATCATAGATGATAATAACAGACATCCTAATGTAATGGTTATTGCCATAGCAAATAATTCTATTGCCAATCTCATATATTCCCCCTCTTTCTTATCTCTATTCCACTATAATATTTATGTACTTAGTACATGCCAGATTAAAATATGATATTACTGTACATCTTAATCTGTACACGCCCTTTTGGTTAACATCTACCTTTCCATATACTTTCACTTTATCGGTTATATTGCCTCCTCTGTAATCTCTTGCTCTTATGTAGTCCATATAATTAAAAGTGGTATCTCCATAATCTGCATATATAACCTCATCTGCTATTATTGTGGGATATTTGTATTCATTCTTTTCTATCTGATAACTGTTGTTCCTGCTAAGTTCTTTTTTGTAATCCGGAACTATATTAACAATGCCTCTGCTTATTACCGCTGTTATGGTCACTACCATAACCAGCCCTATTAATCCGTATATAATACTTTCTCCATGTTCTTCTAAAAATACTTCCACTACTATCCCCCTATTATTTTTGAAATCTCGTAAGCGTCCATATTTCCAACAGCTAAGATTACTGTCATTATTATTCCTAATAATGCTATGGTTACTATTCCGCTTACAATAACTCCACCATGTTCTGATATAAACTGTTCCATAATATCCCCCTTGTTTTTTTCTCATAAAACCTGTCTGCTATTTTGATTAATATATACTTATTAAACGGTTACCGATACAAATATTCCATAAAATCCCATTATTAATAGTACAAATATTATTCCGTATACCAGACACTGTCCTGCCTCTGATAATAATTCTTTCATTTCACCACCTCCGAAATTGAAGATGTAAACACTAAAATCATTAACAACATATCAACTATAATCTTTAATACTCCAAGAAACATTGGTATAACTGAATACATTGCCGCTATTCCGATTCGGTCTTTGTTTTTCATTTCTTCTGTCTGACCTGACAGCTTATTATTTCTATCTATTATTGCACCTATCTGCTTAGTTGACTGCTCTCTGCCCAATTCGTTTATTGAATAAAACATCTTTACTGATGATTTCACATCCGGTAAGTCAAACTCTTTTAAAACATTATCATATGGCTCAATTCCAACAGGATATCGTTCAAAATCAATTAATAATTTTCTCACCGGTCGTTTTAATATAAATGGTGTATCCTCATATGATCCTTCTATTGCTGACTGAACTGTATCATTTTGAAGATTAATAGCCACATCTCTTATCCAATCAGGAAAAATCTTGTATATTTCACGTTCCAGTCTTTTCTTTGCTTTTTTGTAATTTATTCTTTCCATAAAACTTAAATCTGATATATTATTGTACCCTTTTTCTACTAAGGCATAGTATTTTATAACCATATTGTCGGGCAAAGCCCTTTCTTCTTTTAACCAGTCAAAATTTAATCGTTTAGTTATTGCAAGATAAGTAAATATCATTGCCATTATTAATATCATTGAACATACCTGATATAATCCATGCTCGGTAAACTTGTAATCCTTAGGTATCAAATATGCCATAAATCCACAGGTTATCAGTGTTGATGCAATGGATATTAAAACATTTCGTCTTGTTCTATCCACATTTCTTATAAATGTTAAAGTCCTGTCACTCCAATTTTTTATATCCTCCAATAAAATATCTATATACGTTTCATAATTTCCACCATAATTTTCTATTTTTATAATAAATTTATGTAATGATTTAATTCTTCCACAGTTGTATTCTTTCTCAATTATTGCCAATGCGTCCTCATAAATATTCGCTGACTTGTTAGAATCAATATTTACTATTGCTTCCTCAATTACTTCTCTCATCTCTATGGAACTTACTTTTTGGGCATCTAATAATGCCATTCTAATCTTTGGTTGTTTCTTAAAAGAGTAAATCATTTGTTCCATATACAAAACTACATCATTATACTTGGCTAAATATTGCTTCTTTATTCTGTCCTGCTTCTCTAAAAAAACATTACATACTACTATTGTCAGAACACATATCAGCCCCGGTATAAGTTTAAGTCTGTACGCTAAACATATGACTGCCACCACGCTAACTCTCTTTAATAAATTTTTTATATTTTTCATTCTTCATTCTCCTTTAAAAAAGGATTCTTAATTCCCGCTAATTCAAATTTTCTCTTTATATCAAGAGGCAAATCTTTAGTTAATATCTTTCCATCCTCATATATCATTGTCTTTCCATTCTTCTCATCCTCTCTCGAAAGACAAATAACCTGTGCCACCTTTCTTTTTATCTTTTCTCCTTCTTTTACAACAGACCGTATCTGTACTCCAATGTCAATAAAAGAATACACATCATTTTCGTTAATTGTCTGTCCCATATTTCTTAAACGATCAGGGAGTTTGCTAACATCATCAAGATGCACTGTGGTCAGGCAATGTACGCCTGCAGAAATATTTTCCATTAGGAACCGGACCTCTTCGCCTCTTGCTTCTGCTAGCAAAACCCACGTAGGTAACTGTCTCTTACTTGCCTTTAATGCTTCTGAATATCCAAATGTATCGCTTATTTTAATTTCAACGCAATCTTTGCCTGGATTAATTGCTGAATATCTTAGTTCAAGGTTATCTTCTATGGTATATACTCTTTCATACGCTGGAATAAACTGGGTTAAATACTTTACATATTCTGTTTTTCCTACCCCCGGTAATCCCCCCACTACTACTGTACAATGAGCTCGTATGGCATTCTCCATAAAAGTATCTATATCCCCATTACAGTAATCATCTTTAACGATGCTGTCCCTGTTAATTCTTCTTACTGCTGGTGTCTTTCTGATACTTATGCTAATCCCCGTGTTTGTTACTGAGTCATGCAAAATTGATATTCTTAAATTATCCGTTTCTGCCTCAAGTAATGGGTTATTCTTATTAAACTGTACGTTCATTAAATTGCTTATTCTTGTATAAAACTGCTGAATAAAATTATCGTCTAATGTAAAGCCTTTAATTTTATACCTTCCCTTATTTAAATCATTAACCCATAATCCCTGACTCCAATTTATATCCGTAATATTCTCATCCAAAATAAATTTTAAAAGATTTCCATAAGCCTTATCTGGCAATGAAAGTTTCCTCATTCCTACTTCCCCCATCGTCTAATTAATCAATTATAAACACATCCAAATGTATACCTACCTACTGTCCTGCGGTAGGAATCTTTCCTGCAATGCTGTCAAATGTAACAGAAGTTGTGTAGCTTCCAACTACATCCTGTACTGCCTTGCTAATAACCGGGCCAATTGCATATGCAACGCCTACTAAAAGTAAGATACAAACTGCTATAAAAACAGTCTTACCATGTTCCTGCAAAAAAACGTCCATTGTATTTCTCCTTTCTTAACTTATTCCTAAGAACAAACATAAAATAAACAAATGAATTTATGACTGTCTAAGATAATACGACTTTTACGAAAATGTCACTTATACTGGCTTCATTTATTCATATATTACGTTGTGTTCTTTTGGTAAATCGATATTAGCACCTCATTTTTTTATTGTCAACACTTTATTTATGCTTTATTACATTTTGTTGTTAGTTGTTTATGTGATGTTTTTGTAAAAATTCAGTTTTTATGCAGTAAATCAAAGAAAAACTTTCCCAAAAAAGTTGCAAAATGTCACATGCTTTTTTCGACTTTTTTATCAAAACTTGGCTTGCAATTCTCAACTGGATTTTAATTAATGGAATTTTCAAAGAATTTTCTTATTAAGTCTCAAAAAAAAGACAGCCATAGCATATCAAGCTACAAACTGCCTTTCATTTATTTTTAATAATCTTTACCTTTTCAATTTTTTTAATTTCTGTTAATTATTTTATAACCATTCTATAAATTTTAATTTTCCCGAACAACTATTATATTTTCACATTCCATATAGCCTTCAGGTTTGCTTTCTGTTATTATTATTGCTCTGCCAAACTGCTGGAATGTTACCGGGCTTATTTTGTCAAATTTTGACTGATCAGCCAAAACATAGCATTCTTTACACTGCTCCATTGCCTTATTTTTTACAAGTGCTTCACTTGTATCAGGAGTTGTAAAACCTGCTTTTTTCGTTAAACCATTTGTTCCAAAAAAACCTTTCGAAAAGTGAAATTTTTTAAGAGATGCTGCTGCATATCCTCCAACAAGAGCTTCTGTTGAACCTTTTAATTCTCCCTCAATAAGAATAACTTTGTTTCCCTGCAACGCAAGTTTTTTTGCGTGAGTTACTGCATTAGTTACAAAAACAGATTTGCTGTTATTTAAGTAACCTAACATATAGCCTGTTGTTGTTCCTGCGTCTATATATACAAAGTCTCCCTGTTCAACCAGACTTGCAGCATATTCTGCAATAATGCTTTTTTCATCTTTATTCTTTTCAACTCTCTGATCAACCGATGGTTCTTCAGTGATTACTGTTTCTTCAAGAGCGATTGCACCACCGAAAACTTTTGTCAACTTCCCTGCATTATGCAATGCAATAATATCACGTCTAATAGTTGATTCTGATACATTAAGAACTTCTTTTGCTTCAGTTACTGTAATGCTTTTCTTCTTATTTACCAACTCTAATAATAATTTATGCCTTTGTTCTGTTAACATTTTTCCTCCGTGATGGATAAATAATCCACAAAAGCAGTGCCCAAGGTTAATTTTGAGCACTGCAAATATTTTTAATTTAAGCTACTTTTTTCTTTAATGCTCCAAGTAATACTGCTGAAACAATTGTGCCCGCAACTAATGCTACAAAGTACATTAATCCGTTTCCAACTACAGGGAACACGAAGATTCCACCATGAGGTGCCATCAATGTACAATTAAATACCATTGATAATGCTCCTGCTAAGCCTGAACCGATAATACATGCAGGTAATACATGTAATGGATCTGATGCTGCAAAAGGAATTGCACCTTCTGTAATGAATGCAAGTCCCATAATAAAGTTTGTTGGTCCTGCTTCTCTTTCTTCTTTTGTAAATTTATCTTTAAATAATAATGTTGCAAGTGCGATTGCGCAAGGTGGAACCATACCACCAATCATAACTGTTGCCATAATGTCGTAGTTGCCTGCTGCAATCTGTGCAACACCGAAAACGTATGCTGCCTTATTGAATGGGCCACCCATGTCGATTGACATCATTCCACCTAAAATCAAACCAAGTAATATCTTACTTGAACCTGCCATTCCTTCAAGTCCACTGTTAACTCCTGTATTAATTCCACCCATAATAGGTTCAACTACATAAGTCATAAATATTCCGATAATCAAAATTCCAAGTACAGGATAAATAAGTACCGGTGCGATTTTTTCAAGTGCGTCAGGAAGCTTGTCGCATAATTTTCTTAAACCGATTATTAAATAACCTGCGACGAAACCTGCAACTAATGCTCCAAGGAAACCTGACTTACCGTTTGCTGCAATCATACCACCTACAAAACCAACTGCAAGTGCCGGTCTGTCTGCTATTGCCATTGCTATATAACCTGCAAGAACAGGAAGCATAAAGCCAAATGCTGTACCACCAATGCTCTTAAACATTGCTGCCATAGGTGTAATTGTACCAAAATTACTTCTCTGATCAGCAGGAAGTGAATTAATATCAACATTTAAACCATCAATAAGAAATGCTATTGCAATAAGTATACCACCGCCAACTACGAATGGAAGCATGTGTGATACACCGTTCATAAGCTGTGTATAAATCTGATGTCCGATACCTTTGCCGGATTTACTAACTTCTGTATTACTGCTACTTTCAGAGCCTGGTTTGTAAATAGGTGCATTGCCTGCAATTGCTCTGTCTATAAGCTGGTCTGCCTTACTGATTCCATCTGAAACCTGACATTCAATAACTTTCTTTCCGGCAAATCTGTCCATTGGGACCTTAGCATCTGCTGCAACTATAATACAATCTGCCTCTTCAATTTCTTTAGCTGTAAGAACATTCTTAGCTCCACCTGAACCTCTTGTTTCAACTTTTATAAAGCATCCCTTAGCCTTAGCTGCTGTTTCAAGACCTTCTGCTGCCATGTATGTGTGGGCAATTCCTGTAGGACATGATGTAACTGCCAAAATTTTTGTTGAATTTTCTTTTGATTCACCTGTGTCTGCCAATCTTTCATCAATACTCTTCTTTTCATCATCGGCCTGATCAATAATTTCCAGAAATTCTTCAACGCTTCCTGCATTTCTTAATGAGTCTGAGAAATTCTGATCCATCATCATAACCGATAACTTACTTAAAACACTTAAATGTACATTATCTTCTGTGTTAGGTGCTGCAATTAAGAAAAGTAATGTTACCGGTGCATCATCTAATGCCTCAAAGTCAACTCCATTCTTAACTACCATTGCTGCAAGTCCCGGCTTGTCAACTGCATCACATTTTCCGTGAGGAATACCAATTCCAAGTCCTATACCTGTTGTACTTTCTTCCTCTCTTGCATAAACCTGCTTACGATAAGCTTCCTTGTCATTAATTTTCCCACTAGCACACATTAAATCAACTAACTGATCTAAGGCTTCACTTTTTGTCTTAGGTGTAGCTGTAAGGGAAATACTTCTTGGATCAAGTAAATCTGTAATTCTCATAATAGCCTCCATTTCCGTAATTAATCTTTCTTCATTAATTACATATTTTTTATTTTAATTTTTAATTAAATTCTGTTAGTTATTATTTTTTGTCCATTATTTTATAATAATTATTTTTCTTTTATTATTTTCCCATAACCTGATTGTAAACATTTATAATTTCTTCTTTTGTTGCAAGATTTTCTGAAAAAGCGCTTGCACTTCCTGATGCAACACCCATATGGAAAGCATATTCGTAATCCTGTTTTTCGATCCAACCTGCCACAAAACCTGCAACCATTGAATCTCCTGCGCCTACGCCATTAATAAGTTTTCCTTTTGGTGCAGGTGCATCAAATACCTGGCCATCTTCTGCAATAAGAACTGCCCCTTCTCCTGCCATAGAAACAAGAACGTTTCTGGCTCCTTTTTCCTGAAGCTTTCTTCCATAAGGAATAACTTCTTCTCTTGTTGTAAGCTTAACATCAAATATTTCGCCTAATTCGTGATTGTTAGGTTTAATGAGAAATGGATGGTACTCTAAAACATTTAAAAGTAAATCCTTTGTTGCATCAACAACAATCATCACTCCTCTGTCTTTTAAATCTGCCATTATGTCTCTATAAATATTGTCGCTCATAGATGAAGGAATACTTCCTGCAAGAACAAGTACATCTCCTTCTTTAAGCTGATTAAGCTTGTCCATTAACTCGTTAACCTTTTCTTCACTAATGTCAGGTCCTGCTCCGTTAATCTCTGTTCCGTCAATAGATTTAAGTTTAAGATTAATTCTTGAGATTCCATTTTCAATAGAAATAAAATCAGATTTAATTCCCATGTCATTTAATCTCTTAACGATTTCATTTCCCGTAAAACCTGCCACAAAACCAAGGGCTGTACTTTCAAGTCCTAAGTTCTTTAAAACTGTTGATACGTTAGTTCCTTTACCTCCCGGTAAAATTAATTCAGAACTTGTACGATTGGTAAGTCCTAATTTAAAATCATCTACCGACACAATGTAATCAAGTGATGGATTAAATGTTACTGTATAAATCATTTAATGTTCCTCCTTGTATGATATTTTGTATGATATTTTGTATGTTATTTTCTGTAATAGTTCTTTCTGTTGTTGATATAATTTTATCTTCAAGCTCATTCAAAGTCAATCATTATCATTCATTTCATTCAAGAAATTTATGACGGATTTTCACTTAGTTAGTGCAATTTTCTAATTTTCGCTTATTTTATAATACAAAATTAGGAGTCGCATAAATTGCAACTCCCGCTTTTATTATAAACATACTTTATTTTATTATTCCTGTTGATATTCACCATTATTTTTAATTTATACTTCTTCAAATTACAAATTTATACTCTGATTTTATGAATTTTCAGTCTTCTTCTTTTGCTGTTTTGCAACTATTTTCATCAAAATATTTGAAGGCAATAATTTTTGTCCCATAACTGCAAGCTTCATTTTAAGTGATGGCACTATAATTACCTGCTTCTTTTTCATTCCGTGAATTGCTTCTTTTACACAAAATCTTGGTGTAATTCCTCTTAAAGCAAAAATTACATCTGCATTTTCATTAAATTCCGTATCAACCGGTCCCGGACAAAGTGCCCCAACATAAATATTGCTTCCCTGCTCTTTTAATTCTTCGGCAACAGCCTTTGTAATGCTTACTACATAAGATTTTGTAGCATAATATGTTGCCATATAAGGTCCTGCCGGAAGAAGCCCTGCTGATGAAGCCACATTTAAAATTATTCCATAGCCCTGCTTCTTCATCTTTATAACCATCTTCTTAAACAAAATATGCATAGCCTTAATGTTAACATTTATCATAGAGACTTCTTTTCCTAAATCAGTTTCATCAAACTTTCCGCAAGTTCCAAAACCTGCATTGTTAATAAAAACATCAACCGGCTCATCTGCTATATTTTCAAAAAACTGATAGCATTCGCCCTCTCTTGATAAATCCGCAACAATAATCTTGCACGGAGTTCCAAGCTCTTCTCTTAATTTTTCAAGGCGTTCCTTTCTTCTTGCTGTCAAAATAAGCCTACACCCCATTTTAGAAAAAGCTCTTGCAAACTCCATTCCTATACCTGAACTTGCACCTGTTATTACAACTGTTTTCTGTTTCATAAATCCTCCTGTCCGTTATCTGTCATTGATTTTGCTTTTTTTTACACACTACTACCATTCGACTATTATCGCTGGCCTTCTCGCAAGTTGAAAGTGTTAATAATTTATCTTTCTTTTTAATCTTCTCACCTGTGTCATACAACTTTCTCTGTTCTAAATTTGACACATATTCATTAAATTCATCCTTGCTGTTCCAATTTATTTTTTCATAATATTTAAAAGAATCCTTCTTATTCACTTCCGTAACAAAAGCATACACAACCTTGTATGTCCCCTCTTCCGTCAACGTATCAAACTGTACTTCTTTATGACTTTCATAAAACTCCTTGTCTTTATACTTATTCAAATCTGCAAACATAGTTCCATTCTTCATGTTATGACCATAAATAATCACATTATCAGAATTGGGATTAATGCCACACCCCTCTCCTACAAAAGGCGTCCCATAGATGGAAGACTTCTTATTGAAATTTCTCTTTAAATAATATGAATAATCATCCTTAGTCTGCATAACCGGATAATCAATATTCGTATTCTTAATCTTAATCCAGCCCACTAAGTCATTATTCTTCTCGTATACTTTCTTATACTTCTTTAATATTTCAAAATCATTATATTGAATCTTCTCATCTTCATACTCACTTTCAACAAGCTTCTCCACATTATTGAAATTCTGCTTCTCATCATATGAAGTATAAAAATAATCTACAATTTTATATCCGGAAAAAACAAGTCCCACAAGCAGGACAAACATAATCAATCTGCTTTTTAAATTTTTCATATTACACCTTCAAATCTTTTTATTATTCTAACATACTTAGGGGAAAGATTTCAAAATTTTTTTCTAGGAGTACCTTTCTCATTTTTATTTTTCTTTAAACCAACAAAAACTTTACTCTATTTTCTAGGCCTGCAATTTGGTCATTTAAATTTAGCTTGAACTTGACATAAACTTTCTCCAGCTGAACTCAACCTAAACTTGCCCTGGGTCTTCCCTGAACTCAATTTAAACTTGCTGGATTTCAATCTGAACTTACCTGTTCTCTAGTATAATTAGGATGATTTTAGCAATTATGGATTCTGAGGAATTTTTGTTGTGAGAATCCGTAAAACTAGTCGAATGGACAAGCTTTACTCCTACATTTACGGATTTTACAGAGTTTCGGTTCGCTAATTCCGTAATAGCCATGAATTACGTGTGTATATAGTATTTCTGCCCAATGACACGTAATTTTCATTCGAACATCAATGTTTTTTCAACAATTTACGTGTCACACAACATTTCTTCCATACGACACGTAATTTCTACCGAAACAGCAATAATTCTTCAATAATTTACTTGTCACACAACATTTCTTCCATACGACACGTAATTTCTACCGAAACAGCATGAATTCTTCAATAATTTACTTGTCACACAGCATTTCTTTCATATGACACGTAATTCCTTCCGAAACAGCATGAATTCTTCAATAATTTACTTGCCACACAGCGTTTCTTTCATATGACACGTAATTCCTTCCGAAACAGCATGAATTCTTCAATAATTTACTTGCCACACAGCGTTTCTTTCATATGACACGTAATTCCTTCCGAAACAGCAATGGGCTGCCGCTAATGCGACAGCCCATTTAGATAATGTTATTATTTATTACTATCTTTCTCTCTGATTTCTACTTCAACATCACCATCTTTGCTTGTATCGGTATTAACTTTAAGATTGTTTTTGTCCAGATTTTCCTCATGTTCTTCAACCTCAACCTCTGTATCATCGTTAACTTTATATTTCTTAGTCTTAACAAAATCATTATCCTGACTCTTCTCTATAACATTTGAAATATGGCTTGTTAAGTCTTTCCCCGTTGCCGCATATGACACAATGTTGAATGCAAAAAATGAAAGCACCAATGTTGCAAAAACAACTGCGTATTTTAATCTGAATTTTTTTATTTTTTTGTTATTATTATTCATACTTTTCACCTTTCTTAAGCACTGGTCTGAAATATTTATTTCATCCATTGCTTCCTTATATAAATTATTCATTTAACCAATCCTCCTTTACAATTTCCCTTAAAGCATTTCTTGCTCTCATTAATCTGGTTTGAACTGTCGTTTCTTTTATTCTAAGTATTTCGGAAATTTCTTTAACCGAATACCCTTCATAATAATAAAGCTGCACCACTATTCTGTTTTTCTCTTTTAGTTTCATGACAGCTCCCAGCAAAACAGCTTTCTCATCAGATTTGTCCCTTGTATTAATAATTGGTTCTGAGTCCTCCAATGGAACAATTCGTTTTCGCCAAAATGATGTATTCATATTTTTCGATTCGTTAATTGCCACCCTTATAAGCCATCTTTTAACATGCTCATCATCCTTAAATTTTTCTTTTGATTTAAGCAATTTAATAAATACATTCTGCACAATGTCTTCTGCATCCGACCTGTTATTACAATAGGAAACTGCAATTTTGTACACGTTGTTTGCATACATATTTACTAAATCAGCGTACCTGTTTGTATCCATTGTTTTCCTCCCGTGTTACTCTGAAAGATCTTTCTATCTATAAAACAATTCAAAAAGCAAATATATCACATTTTTATTTATTTTTTTGAAAAATCATATTCTACCCTTTTCCATATTTTTCAAAGCATTATTTTCAGGCTTTATATTAATACTAATTAGGAAAAATAATTTAGGAGGATTTTTATAATGGATTTATCAGAAAAAGAACTTTCAGTTATTCAGGATTTATTAACTGAAGAGGAGTTGTTGGTCAAAAAGTTTCAGATGCTTGCTGAGCATAGTCAGGACGAAACAATAAAACAGCAAATGCTTGATATTTCACAGAAACATCAGGGACACTTTAACTCAATTTATTCTTATGTAAAGTAATTTGATTTTTGAAAATCAGGAGGTTTAACTATGAATGAAGTATATACAGAAAAAGAAATTTTAGGCGACGCTCTTAATTCAGAAAAGAACGCGACTACACTTTATAACCTTGGAGCTAACGAATGTGTTCACGATAATCTTCGCGAAACAATGTTAGACTTACTTGCCAAGGAACATGATATCCAGGTTGATGTTTTTAATCAGATGCATACAATGGGCTACTATCCTACACCTGCCGCTGAAGCAAAAAAAGTGCAGGAGGCAAAAACAAAATTTGAATGTGGATTTAAGGCTGTGTAAATATACAAGTTGAATTCAAGTAACAAATAAGTAATTCCCCCATAGAAGCAAGTTTATGCATACTATGGGGGTAAATTCCAAGCTTTATTCTCATTGAAACGCGATTTTTTCAATTCACTTTCCTTCCCTTCTCTCGCATTTTCTCTATTTTGTAAGTAAAAACAGTTCAAAAGTTGTAGTTGGATATTGATTGTAACATTGTGCTTATTGTTATGTGACGTGAAATGCCACAACATTTGGCTGTTGGGGGTATAAAAATGCCACCTGTCAACTAATTGTGTTGAAAGGTGGCACCCTTTAAATTACTATTTAACTTTTATTGTTATTGTAACTTTCTTCTGATTATAGTTCTTAGTTGCCTTTAAAGTTACTGTTAATTTTACTTTTCCCTTTTTAAGGGCTACTAACTTACCTTTCTTGATTTTTGCAATCTTCTTGTTAGATACTTTGTATGTAACTTTTCCATGACCTTTGTTAGCTTTTATTTTAATTTTAGCCTTTGCACCAACCTTCATTTTCTTCTTAGGTGATTTAATTTTTAAACTCTGGTTAGCCTTTGCTATTGTAAACTTAGTTGTTAAACTTCCTGTGTAGTTGCCCTTAAAAGTAACTTTCACATCATATGTTCCTGCATCTTTTCTGCCATTAGCATATGAAATATCATAATTAGCAGAATCAACTGTTTTGCCATCTGCACTTGTAACTGTAACTGTTGGTGTCTTAACCTTGCCATCATAAACAAAATTGCTATTATTTAAAACTACATTTGTTGGATGTGAAATAATCTGTGCAACTTTTACATCTCCACAACGGCTACATTTATCAATTATCTTTCCATCCTTAGATGTGCTAGCTTTTTCAATTGTGCTGTCATACTTATGGTCCCCGGCTTTTTTTACAACAATATGACAAACTGCTTTTTTGCCATTTTTAGCTGTTACTGTAATATCACATTCGCCTTCTTTTAAAGCTTCAATATTCATAACATTACCTACATATCCAAGTGATACAATGCTAGTGTCTGAAACTTTCCAATCAACACTTGTAAATGTAGCATTATCAGGATTTATAGTGTACTTAACAGCTTTCTTTACGCCTTCTTCAATTTCAATGTAATTAGAATCTAAATTAATGCTGTCTATATCAACGAGTTCCTCATTTTCTACTTTAATATTATATTCTGTTTCTTTATCAGAAGTGTTATTAAGATTAATGTAATATGTTCCTTTTTTAAGATAAATCTTGTAAGTAACATAATCTACTTTAGGTTCATTATTTTCATTGTATGTTACTTTTGATTTTTTAATACTATTAGTAGATATATTATTTAAATCATTATCATATATTGAAAATTCTTTTACATCTTCTGATACTTTTGTATCTGTGAAGTTATATACCTTATCTTCTGTGGCAACAAATTTGTATGTTGTATCACTTGAAGCACTTAACTTTCCTTCTGCGCTTTCACCTAAATTTTTTGCGTTCTCAATATTAAGATTATTAATAACTATTTTGTAATCAACTCCACTATCTAGCGTGTAATTTGAAAATCGCAAATAGTATGTCTTTCCTGCTTCTAATTTTACTGTTGTATAAATTGAACCGGTAAGCTTAATGTCATTTATTTCTCTTTGTCCTTCAACTTCTGAAAGGTCTTCATTTAAAAATCTTAGTAAAGCACTATATTCTTTTTCTTTATTGAAACCAGTTACCTTATATACATAATTTGTAGTTGTTGGAACTGTTACTTTGTAAAGTCTGTTACTTGGATACCAAGCTTTTCCATCAAATCTTTTCGTTCCTTTTCCTATTGTACCTGAACAAGGTGTTTCAAGAGTATTTACATCTTCCCATATATTATCATAGAAACCAACCCGTACGCTATTTTCACCTGCTGCAATAGGCACATAAAGTGTATATTCCTTTCCTGCTTCTAATACTGGTGTTACCAATCTAATTTTGCCATCTACATCATACATCATATTCTTCCATGTTTCATCAGTTCTTCCAATTTGTGGAACTCTATCACCATTGTCAGAAACTGTAAAAAGATATGACTGTGTTTTTTCAGGTATAAAATGATAATAGAAATAATCTCCTATTTCATTCCAATTTAACGTTTTTTCACTATTTAATTCTATGCCTAAATTTGTTCTCGATAATGTATACTCATATGCATTGTCAACTGAATAGTTTGCCAAAACAAGATAATAAGTTTTTCCTGCTTCTAAGTTGGCAAATGCACATGCATCACTACTGCCACCCCAGTTAGGTACACTGTCCTGATTACTATTCCAATTTCCATCTTCATCATAAATATCCACATCAAAATCATAGTCGTCATCTGCAATACCTGTAGGGTTTAATCCTGATACTCTGTATTCGTATGCTCCATCTTCCGGAACTGTTATTTTATAAATTTTAGCGCGTGAATAATTTTTTCCATCTTCAATATATCCTTTTTTCATTATGCCTGTTGCAGCATTGTCAATTTCTTCTGCTCCATGCCAGATATCATCGTAAAAGCCAAACTGAATTTCTGTTTCACCTTCACGTGATGTAAAATAAATATCATATTTTGTTCCTGCTTCTAACACAGGTGTCTGAAGATACATCTTTCCATCTACTGTTGAATAATAACTAAACCAACTTAACTTGTCATCTCCCTGATATAAACCTGGTAATTTGTCATCATTATCTGTTAACACAAATAAATATCTCTTGTTTTCTGTTGGTGTAAAGTAATAGTCAACTGTACTACCATTCTTTTCCCAATTAATTGTAACTTCTTTGTTAAGTTCAATGTCTTCCTGTGTGCCGGTTAATTCCGCCTGTGTTGCTGTGCCTGCCCAAACAGGTGCATTCCATACAACTGCCGTTGCTACCATAACAAAAAACACAGCTATAATCTGTTTGATTTTGTTTCTCATATTCTACATCCTTTCTTCTTTCGTTTTTTAATAACACCTTTGCTTATTTTACCACTTTTTTTCTAAATATTCATTTACAAATATAAATCTTTTTAAGATTTTTCTTTTTCTTCGCATTCAGGCAATCCTGTTAAACTTGTAGCTATGCTCAAAAATCCTGCCAAAACTGTAGCTGAAATTACAATTTTCCAGTTTACTTCTGACATAACTGCTGCTGTTCCCACTGTTGCAACAAAGGTCTGGGCTATGGTTCTGATTGCTCGCATTATTGCCGCTTTCATCCATATTTTTGTATTTTTACACATAAAACTAATCTCCCATTTAATCTTCTACTATATATATACGTAAAAAAACTTATATGGTTCAAAAGAAAAAATGTGAATCCGTAAAAAAAGAAATCGGAAACGCAAACGCATCTCCAATTTCTGTATATTTATTATTCTTGTAATTCTAGCCCTGCAATCCATTAGACTGTCTTATCATATCTTCAACAACAATATCGTAAATCTCGCCTATGCTGTTGCAATATTCCAAAACCTTCCAAGGTTCATTTGTATGAAAATGTATTTTAATCAAATCTTCATCACCAACTGCTATTAAACAGTTTCCTTCAAAATGCTCTGTAATGTAGTCTGATATTTCATCTTCATCCAAATCTTCATCTCTTCTATCTATAAGAAGCTGTGTATCGTAACGATATGCAAACTGATCTTCTTCCACATCAATACTGTTAATTTCTGACATTATTAATCTCCCTTCCATAATCAAATATTCAAATAATACTAAGTAAACTGCTATGCCGAACCTAATTAACTTAGTTTTTATATATTCTAATCAAGTTAGTTATATAAAACTAGTTAATATAATACAACTTTCACTAACTATGTCAAGATTATTTAATTTAAAAATCTCGCTAAAAATTTACCAATCATTTTGATATTATTTTAAATTAGGTTTCTATTAACTTTTATTTTTATTTCAATTTAAACTTTACATAAACCGGATCATGGTCTGAATAAGTATAGCCTGTGTTAATATTATCATATTTTACACATTCTATATTGTCGGAAATAATAAAACCATCCAGCGTAACTGTATAAGTTACTCCCGGTTTATACTCCATATCTGCATTTCTTGCACTATTCCAAAGATTGTCTTTTTCCTCATCAGATAACTGATCTATGCAGAAAGAAAAATTACTTGGAAGTTTCTTTCTTGGAAAAGGATAAGCCCATGATTCCCTGTTTTCTGAATCATCTTCAGAAGCTTTCAAATCGTGGTTAAAATCCCCACCGCACAAAACATAATTACCTGCCTTGTACTCTTTTTCCAAATCAGAAACCAACATATTAATCTGTCCCTCACGTATTTCATCACTGTTTCCGTAAGCAGACATATGAAGTTCAAAAATAACTAATTCCTTTCCATTGTCTACAGGAACCCTTGAAATACTATAGCATCTGTCCAAATCAAAAAACTTGCTAAAAGATGTTGAAACCGGAAAACTTCTTCTTAAAGAATCCGTAATGCTATATTTTGAAAACAACGCAAGTCCTGACTTACTGCTTCCGTGAGGCTGGGTAAACGGATAAAACAAAAATGCTGAATCATAATTTTGTGCAAACACACAATCATAATCTTTCATAACATTTTTTAATAATGAATACTCATTTACATGATAACTTCTGGTAGAGTTTAAATCCACTTCCTCGATTAAGGCAAAATCAGGATTATATGACTTAACCAGCTCACCTGCACCGTTAACAGTTGAGATAACACTTTTCTTGCTCTTTGCCCATGATGACTTACCGCCATCCATAAAGAAACTGAAATCCGGTGTGTACGCACCAAAACCAATATTATAAGTAAGTGCTGAATATTCCTTTCCTGTAGAAAGTTTTTCGCCAGCTTTAGACTGCTCAATACGGCTTTCAACCTTTAATTTCTTATTGTCTTCAATGCGATGATAACTTGCATATAAGTAAATAATATATCCAATTAATACAACCACAATTACTGCTATGGCAATGCCAACTATCTTTAAAATTCTCTTCACTACTTTATTCATTTTTGTACCTGCTTTTTCTTATTTAATTAGAGTGTCAAAACTCCTATGGCCTTATTAAAAACATTTGTCCAAAATATCCGGATCCAAACCTTTTCTTCCTGTTACCATTCCAATTCCAAAATACAAAATTCCACCTACAAGAAGTCCCCAAACAACTGCGTTAAGTCCTGCAATATTAATAAAATATGTTGCAAAAATATAAGTTGCAATTGCGCCTACGCTACTACAAACTGCCGCCTGCTTTGTTCCTTTTTTCCAGAACAAACCGCCAACAAGTGGCCAGAAGAAAGTGCATTCCAAACCACCGAAAGCAAACATATTAAGTACGAAAATAATATCAGGTGGATTAATTGTAAGAACCATAACTACTATACCTAATATAATTGTAATAACTGTACTTATCGACTTAACATTTTTCTCGTATGACTTATTTTTTTCAGGATCATCTTTTACAACATAATTCTTCCATAAATCCTTTACAATTGCGGCTGTGGCAAGAATCAAAAGCGAATCAGCCGTAGACATTACTGCAGCCATTGGAGCTGCAAGGAAAATTGCCGCAACTCCTGTTGGCATAATTTTTTGAACAATATATGGAATAAAATAATCTGATGTTGGAAGGTTATCCACATCAACAAATGCTCCTGCCCAAGTTCCTGCAAGATGCATGCCAACAATTACAAAGCTACATGTTAATACACCAATCCACATTGCCTGATGCATACTCTTCGTATTCTTAAATCCCATGGCACGAACTGCAGTCTGTGGAAGTCCCAATGTTCCAAAACCTACCAAAATCCAGAAACTAAGTAATCCTCCCGGTGTGTATTTTGAAAAAATATCATTATAAACATTAGGCAAATTATTGGCAAGTCCTGCATCAATTGATGCCAAGCCTCCACCTGCTTTAAGAACAAAAAATATAAATAAAAATGTTCCCACACACATTACAATTCCCTGAATTGTATCTGTAATTACTACAGCACTAAATCCGCCAACAGCTGTGTACAATACAACAACGGTTCCAAAAATCAAAAGCGAAGTTACGTGGTCCAATCCTGTTATTGAAGCAATAAGTGTGGCTCCACCTGTAAACTGGCTTATCATCTGCGCAATAAAGAAAGCAATAAGACCAATACTTGTAATAATTACAAGAGCTGAACTTTTGTATCTTGCCTTAAAATACCCAACTACAGTTACCGCTCCTGTTCTTCTTGAAACCAGCGCCAACTTATTTCCTAACACTCCAAGCACTAAAAAAGTAACCGGCACCTGAATTGCTGCAATCCAAGCCTGAGCATAGCCATATGTAAGTCCTGCTGCTCCCGGTCCAGAAATAAAAGAACTTGCTGAAGTATAAGTTGCCATAATAGTCATGGCTAGTACTATACCATTCATATTTCTTCCACCGATAAAATACTTCTTCTCCTCAGAAGTATTCAAACTCTTTTCTGCCTTTCTGCTATAAACAAAACTTACTATAACATTAAATAATAAGTAGACCAGAAAAACTGATAAAATTATAATCTGATTACTGTTCATCTTCGCATTCCTCCTCATCATAAGAGAAATCTACAAACACAAATTTTAACAACCAGAACACCCCAATAATTGCCAAAATTATTGTGCCAAACACCGAAACCACGAACCATAAAGGCATATGGAATAAAGTGCCTCCTTTAGAATTCAGTAAAAATGCTGTAAGCACGTGCCACAAAAAGCATACGACCACAACTAACATTGTAGCTTTAATCTCTTTAAGACATTGTTTATGCTTCTCTTCCTTTGTTAATTTTTTCATTATAAACTCCCTTTTAATACTTTTTATAATATTATTTTGCAATTCATCTACTTGAATCTTGCAATCCATAATAAAAAAAATCATTATGTTTTCTAACATACATTCTCAAATTATACCATTTATCCGTTTTAAATGCTATTATTTGAATTATTATTACTACTGTAAGCCTTTTTGTAAAGGAATTTCTGTAACAATCCACTTTTTCCTAAGAAAAATGTATTATCTTTCATTTTCTTTACTTAGAAGATTTTTATTTTCGAAATAATCAATTTTCATAGAATGTTTTACTTCTTCAAGTGTATTTGCTGCTACTGTTTTAGCTTTCATACTTCCTTGATACAATATATCATAAACATCTGGAAGACGTTGTTCCCACATTTTACGACGCTCTCTTATTATTTCTAATTCTTTCTGCATTACATTTAGTTAAATTCTTTTTCCAGGCATGATTGCCACTCATTGTTCCATTGTACGTTATCAGAAATAAGAAAAGCTGTCAGTCCATGCAATAAAGCCCATAATCTTGTTAACCTAGTAAGTGACTCCTCAAACGATATTCCAATTTCTTCTGCCAATCGCCCATACTGCTCACGAAAAACATTATATGGAGGATAATTTTCCTCCTTTTTTCCATTGTAAATTCTATTTTTATATATGTATTGCGATACATAAAACTATAATATGTCGGGTGTTCAATATAAAAATTAATATAAGCGTATGAAAGTGTCCTAATATTCTCCAATGCATTCCTCTTTTTCTCAGCTTCTTTTGACTTTAAATATAAGGTAAATTCTTCAGTAACATATTTCTGACATTCATAAATATATAAGTGAATGTTACCATTGTCAACATTTGTCTATCTCAATTTATAAACTTGCGTCATCCCATTCTTGACATAGAGCCTTATATAAGTCCCCTTTCTTACTTTTAGGTGAATTTTGACGACACTTATGACGACACTTTTACAAAAAATCCTTCATAAGTACGAAAAAAAGGCATCCCCGAAAATTTCGGGAATGCCTATATTTTTGCACAAGCATATCTTATTGATTACTCCGTAATCAATAAGCTCGCGTCATTCATAGAATGCCTGCGAGCCCTATAAACAAAGGAAAACCACGGTTTCGTGTAAACACGACCGTGGTTTTCTTTATTTATAGTGAGCTCGCGCTCTATTCATTGATAACGTTAATTATTCGATAATTGTAGCAACCTTACCTGATCCTACTGTTCTACCACCTTCACGGATAGCGAATCCAAGACCCTGTTCCATAGCGATTGGGTGAATAAGTTCAACTGTGATTTCTACGTTATCACCAGGCATACACATTTCTACACCATCTGGTAATTCACAAACACCTGTTACGTCAGTTGTTCTGAAGTAGAACTGTGGTCTGTAGTTGTTGAAGAAAGGAGTATGACGTCCACCTTCATCCTTTGTTAATACGTAAACCTGAGCAGTAAATTTCTTATGGCATGTTACTGAACCTGGTTTAGCAAGAACCTGACCTCTTTCGATCTGGTCTCTGTTGATACCTCTTAAAAGAGCACCGATGTTATCACCAGCCTGAGCTTCATCAAGAAGCTTTCTGAACATTTCAATACCTGTGATAACTGTCTTCTGTGTTTCTTCCTTAACACCGACGATTTCAACTTCATCGTTTAAGTGAAGTGTTCCTCTTTCTACTCTACCTGTAGCAACTGTACCACGACCTGTGATTGTGAATACGTCTTCTACTGGCATTAAGAAAGGCTTATCTGTATCTCTTTCTGGATCTGGGAAGTAATCATCAACTGTATCCATTAATTCCATAATCTTATCGCCCCATTCTGATGATGGATCTTCAAGAGCTTTAAGAGCTGAACCTTTGATGATTGGAGTTCCGTCGAAACCATATTCTTCAAGGATTTCTGTAACGTCCATTTCTACTAATTCAAGTAATTCTTCATCATCAACCATATCACATTTGTTCATGAATACAACGATTTTTGGAACACCTACCTGACGTGAAAGTAAGATATGTTCCTTTGTCTGAGCCATAACACCATCAGTAGCAGCAACTACAAGGATAGCACCGTCCATCTGAGCAGCACCTGTGATCATGTTCTTTACATAGTCAGCATGGCCTGGGCAGTCAACGTGAGCGTAATGTCTCTTCTTTGTTTCATATTCAACGTGAGCTGTAGAGATTGTGATACCTCTTTCTCTTTCTTCTGGAGCCTTGTCGATATTTTCGAAATCTGTAGCTTCATTACCTTCAACTCTTTCAGCAAGTACTTTAGTAATAGCTGCTGTTAAAGTTGTTTTACCATGATCGACATGTCCGATTGTACCAATATTACAATGTGGTTTTGTTCTTTCAAACTTAGCTTTTGCCATTTTGATAATCCTCCTAAAAATAATAAAATTAAAATTTCAGACCTTGTGGTCTTTTACATAGGCTTATCTCCCATTATATTTTATAATGGGAAGATTTTCAAGCCTTTATATTAAATTAATGGTTAAATCCATATATTATTTTGCTCTTGCAGATGCAATCTTATCCTGAACAGACTTTGGAGCTGCCTGATACTTTTCAAAGAACATTGAATAGTTACCACGTCCCTGAGTAGCTGAACGAAGTTCTGTTGAGTAACCGAACATTTCTGACAATGGAACAAATGCTTTAACAATCTTTCCACCACCGATATCGTCCATACCTTCGATCTGTCCACGCTTTGAATTTAAGCTTCCGATAACATCACCCATATATTCTTCAGGCATTGTTACTTCAACCTTCATAATAGGCTCAAGTAATACTGGATCTGCCTTAGCCATAGCATCCTTAAATGCCATAGAACCAGCGATGTGGAAAGCCATTTCTGATGAATCGACTTCATGGTAAGATCCATCATATACTGTAGCATGTACACCAAGTACAGGGAATCCAGCAATAATACCTGACTGTGCAGCTTCTTCGATACCTTCACCAACAGCTGGGATATATTCCTTAGGAATGTTACCACCAACTACTGTAGATTCAAACTTAAACTGTTCTTCACCGTTTGGATCCATAGGCTCAAATTTAACTTTACAGTGACCATACTGTCCACGACCACCTGACTGCTTAGCATATTTGCTATCAACATCAACAGCCTTAGTAAATGTTTCTTTGTATGCAACCTGAGGTGCACCAACGTTAGCTTCTACCTTAAATTCACGAAGAAGTCTGTCTACGATTACATCTAAGTGAAGCTCACCCATACCAGCGATGATTGTCTGACCTGTTTCTGTGTCTGTATGAGCACGGAATGTAGGATCTTCTTCAGCTAACTTAGCTAAAGCTTCACCCATCTTACCCTGGTCATTCTTTGTCTTAGGCTCAATAGCGAGCTCAATAACTGGTTCTGGGAATTCCATTGATTCAAGAATTACAGGATGCTGTTCATCACAGATTGTATCACCTGTTGTAGTAATTTTGAAACCTACAGCAGCAGCGATATCTCCTGAATATACTTTATCAATTTCAGTACGCTTGTTGGCATGCATCTGTACGATACGGCCTACACGTTCTTTCTTATTCTTTGTAGCATTTAAAACATATGAACCTGAGTTCATTGTACCTGAGTAAACTCTGAAGAATGCTAACTTACCTACAAATGGGTCAGTCATAATCTTGAAAGCTAATGCTGCAAAAGGTTCATCATCTGAAGAATGGCGAACTACTTCATTACCATCTTCATCAGTACCTGTAATGTCAGGGATATCTGTTGGTGCTGGCATATATTCGATAACACCATCTAACATCTTCTGAACACCTTTGTTCTTATAAGCAGAACCACAGAATACAGGAACAGCTTCACAAGCGATTGTTCCTTTTCTAAGAGCAGCCTTCATATCATCGATAGAAGGTTCTTCTCCTTCAAGGTACTGCATCATAAGGTCATCATCTAATTCACAAATCTTTTCAACAAGGTTTTCATGCCATTCATTAGCAAGATCCTTTAAGTCATCAGGAATAGCTGTGATTTCGATGTCTTCACCCTTATCATCTTTATAATAATATGCTTCCATTTCAAACAAATCGATTAATCCGATGAAATCATCTTCCTTACCGATTGGGATCTGTACAGGAATAGCATTCTTTCCTAAACGATCAATAATTGTCTGAACTGAATAAAAGAAATCTGCACCCATTTTATCCATCTTGTTGATGAATGCCATACGAGGTACATTGTATGTGTCAGCCTGACGCCATACGTTTTCTGACTGTGGTTCAACACCAGCCTTAGCATCAAATACACCAACAGCACCATCTAATACACGAAGTGAACGTTCTACTTCTACTGTGAAGTCAACGTGTCCCGGTGTATCGATAATGTTGATACGATGTTCTAACGCACCAGCCTTTGGCTTATGATGATCTTCTAATGTCCAGTGACAAGTTGTAGCGGCAGAAGTAATTGTGATACCTCTTTCCTGTTCCTGTTCCATCCAGTCCATTGTAGAAGCTCCATCATGAGTTTCACCAATTTTATAGTTTACACCAGTATAATATAAGATACGTTCTGTTAAAGTAGTCTTACCGGCATCGATATGAGCCATAATACCAATGTTTCTTGTTCTCTCTAGTGGATATTCTCTTCCAGCCAAGGTTTTTTCCTCCTTAATTTAATATCTTATTAAAGAATTACCTTCTTGTAATTCTTCACTGCCATACGGTCACAGTTACAAACTGCATAACAGCCTGTTCTGTGACAATTGCAGTTTTATATTAGAAACGATAATGAGCAAAAGCCTTATTAGCTTCAGCCATCTTGTGCATATCTTCACGTTTCTTAACAGATGAGCCTGTGTTGTTTGCTGCATCCATAATTTCGTTAGCTAATCTTTCTTCCATTGTCTTTTCACTTCTCTGACGTGAATACAATGTGATCCAACGAAGTCCTAAAGCCTGTCTTCTTTCAGGTCTTACTTCGATAGGTACCTGATATGTTGCACCACCAATACGTCTAGCCTTAACTTCAAGAGCTGGCATAACGTTATTCATAGCTTCTTCGAATACTTCAATAGCATCCTTGCCTGTCTGGTTAGCAATCTTATCAAATGCTCCGTAAACAATCTTCTGAGCTACACCTTTCTTACCATCTAACATAATGTTGTTGATAAGCTTTGTAACTACTACGCTGTTATACATTGGATCAGCTAATACTTCTCTTTTCTGAGTATGTCCTTTACGTGGCATGTTACTTCCCTCCTTAATCAATTTTGACAGAATTTCCATTTTTATACTTTTATTTAGAAATTCCGTTTTGCATGTAACCGCATATAGTGGATACATGCGATTAGATCTTAGGTACTCACTTAAGTTGTGTCCTTGCTCACGGCTTTAGACTGTCTATATCTCTAGCATAATTCTAATAACCGTCACAAATTCATTCAACCCGTGATTGGCTTAATTAAGCCATCCTGCTACTATTTACCTGCTTTAGGTCTCTTAGCACCATACTTAGAACGTGCCTGGCGTCTATTTGCAACACCTGCAGTATCAAGAGTACCTCTAATGATATGATATCTTGTACCTGGTAAGTCTTTTACTCTACCACCACGGATAAGAACAACGCTATGTTCCTGAAGGTTATGTCCTTCACCTGGGATGTAGCTTGTTACTTCGATACCATTAGAAAGACGAACTCTGGCAATCTTTCTAAGAGCTGAGTTAGGCTTCTTAGGTGTAGCTGTCTTAACTGCTGTACAAACACCACGCTTCTGTGGAGAAGCTGTATCATTCATCTTCTTGTTAAGTGAGTTGTAACTCTTTAACAATGCTGGTGCAGTAGACTTCTTAACTGCTGACTGACGTCCTTTTCTTACTAACTGGTTAAATGTAGGCATTCCGTTTTCACCTCCTGTTATTAGAATTATGTGTTAATCACATATTTATTTTACGCATAGGCATATTACAACCTATAAACGTACTGTTCCATTATATGAGAGCATTTTCCAAAAGTCAACACCTTTTTTGATTACTTTTAAAAAAAGCCTTCTTCACACTTTCGCCTGTATAACTGTGTGGAGAAGACTTTTTGTACACTCTGATATTAATTTTATTTTAAGCCTGTTTTAAGTTCATCATTATCTCAACCTTAAACAAATCGCCATCTAAATAAATATTCATCTGACCATTTTGTTTTTCGACGATGGATTTTGCAATTGATAATCCAAGACCACTGCCTTCAGTAGTTCTTGACTTATCGCCTCTTACAAATCTTTCCGTTAATTCCTTGGCATTAAAGTTTAACGGAGATGCTGAAATGTTTCTTATAAATATAACAACCTTGTCATTTTGTCTTGTTATATCCACATAAACTCTTGTATTATCCATTGCATATTTATAAATATTTCCGTATAAATTTTCAAACACTCTCCATGTTTTTCTTCCGTCTGCCATTACATATAATGGTTCTTCCTGTATTGTTTTCATTACAGTAAGATGTTTTTCTTCGAATTTTTCTTCATACTCTCCAAGACTTTGGTTCACTAATTGAACTATGTCTATCTGCTGCATTTCAAAATTGATTGCCCCTGCATTTAACTTAGATGCCTCCACCAAATCTTCTGTAAGATTTTTAAGCCTTATGGATTTTCTGTCAATTACCTCCAAATATTTTTCTGCATTATCACTTTTAAGTCCTTCTGTTTTTAACAACCCTACATAATTAATAATAGAAGTAAGTGGTGTTTTCAGGTCGTGGGAAACATTAGTAATAAGTTCAGTTTTAGTTCTCTCATTTTTAACACTTTCTGCCACAGCCTTGCTCAATCCGTCGCCAATATTATTTATTGATTCTTTCAAACTTCTGTTTAATTTGAATTTATACTCATCTTCAATCTTATAATCCAAATTACCTTCTGATATTTTCTTTGTTCCTTCTGTAATTGAATCATATTCTTTAAAGAAAATAAGTACAAATGCACAAACTGCAACTATTAAAATTATTATCATTAAAGTTGGAACAAACAATGTATATTCATTATAAGCTCCCAATATTGCCATACTGCACCAGATAAAACTGGCTATTCCAAAAGCAATAACAAGAATTGATGTTTTTACATTTAACAATAAATATTTAATTATTTTTTTGATTCCATAAAAAATCTTTCCTATTAAAGTTGTCTTCCAAAATGTTTTGCATTTTATTCTTCTGACAAAACTTTCACTTAACAAAACTGTTAATTCCACAGCAACAAGTGATGCTATGCCTGTGCCTACCAGAAGAATCTTGAACAAAGTTTTCTCCTCATACTTCCAATTGTAATATACATTCTGTGACAACGGAATAATTGCAATGAAACAAGCAATAAATGCCACAAACACTTCTACATCCCACCACAATTTATCTGACTTGTTTAATAAAGGCTTATCACCTTTCTCCTTATGGCCCGCCTGAACCATTAGTAACAAATATAATATAAATGCCACCAAAACATATATGCCACACATTAATACAATTACTGATAAACTTTTCTTAGTACCTGAAAGATTAGATGGTGCCTTTTCATAATTAGCATGCAATTTATTTAAATATCCACTATCTGTCTTATCTACAGCAAAAGAACATTCAATAAGAGCTTTTGGAAAATCTTTTACATCATCATAATAATTTACCCATAATTCTTCAGCTCTATCACTTAAATATATTGACGTTTCATATCCTCCCTCGCCACTGGAATTTTCAAACATGTCTTCAATATACATATTAAAATTTTCCATTATGCCTTTATTTTCCAGTGGATTTATTGCCCCATTTTCAATAATACAATAATCTCTATATTTATTGTTATCGGACAAATTATTACTTGTAGTGATTTTATGTGAATTTTCACCGTCAGTATACATTATCTCATAATTCAGTCCATCTCTTGCTGAATTAATTTCAGGAATATTAGATTTATCATAAATCATACTTTTTACAGCATCAAAATCTTGTATATCTTCATATTCAGCTATATATTTCACTGCTTTCTTATAATATTTATATTGATTATTCTGCTCATCTGTCATAAAAATTTCATCATCATTTTTCGTGCTTTCTAAATCATATAACTTATTATAGAACTCATTTTTTTTATCTTCATTTTTATAAAGTTTTTTTATGTCTTTTGCTGTTAAATTTCCATGCTCACTACTTTCAACAAGAACTTTTTTATTATCAGAAAAATTCTTTATATACAAATATTGTGCTACAATATCCTGCAACGAATCAGTTATAAGTGTCTCATACTGGTCCTGGTATTCCCACCTATACTCATTTTTAGCTTTTACATTAGCATATTTAGTCCAACCATAGGCTGCTGTTCCAAAGCAGGCTGCTGCAAGCACTAATATTAAAGTATGTAAAAATATTCTTTGCTTTTTCATATCTCATTTCCTTTCTACTGCTTCTCGATTTTGTATCCAACTCCCCACACTACTTTTAAGTATCTTGGTTCTTTTGGATTAATTTCGATTTTTTCTCGGATATGTCTAATATGTACAGCCACTGTATTGTCTGCCGCAACAGCTTCCTCATTCCAAACGGCCTCATAAATCTGGTCGATTGTAAAAACTCTTCCCGGGTTCTTAACTAAGAAAAGTAAAATATTATACTCAAAAGGTGTAAGTTTCACTATTTCTCCGTCAACTTTTACTTCTTTACACTCGTCGTCGATTTCAAGACCGCCTACGCTATAAACATTACTTTTAGGCTCTGCAATTGTGCCAAGTCTTGTGTAACGTCTAATCTGAGACTTAACTCTTGCAATTAATTCCAATGGATTAAATGGCTTTGTGATATAATCATCCGCTCCCACATCAAGTCCTATAATCTTGTCTGAATCTTCTGATTTTGCTGACAAAATAATAATTGGAATACTGCTTTTTTCTCTTATTTTCAAAGTAGCTCTTATACCGTCAAGTCTTGGCATCATAACATCAATAAGAAGTAACTGAATATCTTCCTTCTTCAAAATTTCCATTGCTTCCATTCCGTCATAAGCCTTAATAACGTTATAACCTTCCTTTGACAAATAAATATCAATAGCCTCCACTATATCTTTGTCATCATCACAAACTAAAATATTGTACATATTACCCTCCATCTAAATATGACACTGCGTTTTTCACACATCTTCATCATATGCCTATATACTAATGTTAAAATTTTAAAAACAACTTACAACAATTCTTAAGAAATTCTTAATGTGCCTTCCAAGAACTCTAAATTACTTTTTTCCCCGAAAACGGCTGACAGGTGGCAGTCTTTTACTTCACATCTTGAACATTTGTTTATAGAAAAAATAGGTCTATTTTTCTATACAAATGAATCAAGCTGCTCAAGTAAAAAACTTTGCCACCTGTCAGCCGTTTTCTTACAATTCGCAGTTATTTACAGTTCTTGGGAATGGGATTACGTCACGAATATTTCCCATACCTGTTAAATACATTATCATTCTTTCAAATCCTAATCCAAAACCGGCATGTCTTGCTGTTCCATATTTTCTAAGGTCAAGATAGAACTGGTAGTCTTTTTCGTTAAGTCCTAATTCTTCCATTCTCTTAGTTAATACTTCATAATTTTCTTCTCTCTGACTTCCACCTATGATTTCACCGATTCCAGGAACTAAACAGTCCATTGCAGCAACTGTTTTTCCATCTTTGTTTAGCTTCATATAGAATGCTTTTATTTCCTTTGGATAATCTGTTACAAATACAGGGCGTTTAAAAATCTGCTCTGTAAGGTAACGTTCATGTTCTGTCTGAAGATCTACACCCCAGCTTACTTTGTATTCAAACTTATCATTGTGTTCTTCCAATAATTTAATTGCCTCTGTATAAGTAACACGACCAAATTCTGAATTTATTACGTGATTTAATCTATCTAATAATCCTTTGTCAACAAAGCTGTTAAAGAAATTCATTTCTTCCGGTGCGTTTTCCAAAACATACTTTATTACGTATTTTATCATTGCTTCTGCAAGTTCCATGTCATCTGCAAGGTCTGCAAAAGCTATTTCAGGTTCAATCATCCAAAATTCTGCTGCGTGTCTTGTTGTGTTAGAATTTTCGGCTCTGAATGTTGGCCCAAATGTATAAATCTTCTTAAATGCCATTGCATAAGTTTCGCCATTTAACTGACCTGAAACTGTTAAGTTAGTTGGTTTTCCAAAGAAGTCTTCTGTATAATCTACTTTTCCTTCTTCTGTTTTTGGCACATTATTTAAGTCCATTGTTGTAACCTGAAACATTTCTCCTGCGCCTTCACAGTCGCTTCCTGTTATAAGTGGTGTGTGCACATAAACAAATCCCTGCTCCTGGAAAAATTTGTGAATTGCGTAAGCACAAAGTGAGCGCACTCTGAAAACTGCCTGGAATGTATTTGTTCTAGGTCTTAAATGTGAAATAGTTCTAAGGTATTCAAAGCTGTGTCGCTTCTTCTGTAATGGATAATCCGGTGTACTTTCACCTTCCACATATACTTCATCTGCCTGAATTTCAAAAGGCTGCTTAGCATTAGGAGTTGCCACAAGCTTACCCTTTACTATTAATGCAGCACCAATATTTGTCTTAGAAACTTCGCCAAAGTTATCAAGCTTATCGCTGTAAACAACCTGTAATGGTTTAAAGCAAGTTCCATCATTTAAGACAATAAATCCAAAAGTCTTTGAATCTCTAATGCTACGAACCCAGCCGCCAACCTCGATTTCTTTATCTATAAAATTTTCTTTGTTTTCATACAAATCCTTAATCTCAATTAAATTCATTATATAGCCTCCAACTTTATCCCTTGTAAAAGTAATACGCTATTAAGTATATCTATTTTTCTAATTATTATCAAGGAAAAAGAATTTTTCTGTTGCCGAAAATTCACCAGAAAACGGCTGACAGGCGACAGTCTTTTACTTCACAGCTTGAATATTTATTGATGAAAAAAAGAGGTTTATTTATTTTAGAACCGATGCAATTCACAGAGAATTTTTGATAAATTCTCTGTTCAGTGCATCTTAATAATTGATTTTGTGAATCAATTATTATCTAAAACATATCCCTCTTTTTTTCATATAAATATAGTCAAGCTGCTCAAGTAAAAAAACTTGTCGCCTGTCAGCCGTTTTCTAGTTCTTTTCTTTCTCAATTACCTTTTGGTATCTTTCTACTTCCTTAGCTATTACACCACTCATTGCAAGCAAGCAGATTAGATTTGGTATTGCCATAAGTGCATTTGCTATGTCCGAGAAGTTCCAGACAAGTTGTAATGACTGGGTTGCTCCTGAACTAATTCTTTGTATTTATATTTTCCGTTTTTGTCGAAAACATATTCATTTCCTGCAGAATCGCACCAAGTTCCTTCTATATTATTGTTTGTGTTTTCTCCTTCATAACTTAACTGTAGTTCTGTTGTTTCGTTTTTTGAGTTATTACTTATCAGTGTTAATGAATTACAATCTATTTTTTTAATCAGGTAATCTTCATCTGCCACCTACTGCATTAAAGTTAAATGCCATTTTAAAAATCATTGCAAGCCCTGATGGAACATTTTTAATATTTATCAAAATAACAATCAATCCTGCTATCACATAAAAAATTGCCATTACAGGTCCCCAAACAAAATCATCCATCTTTGATACAATTTCTGCCAAACTCATAAACCTACCTCTCTTCCTTTTTATTATATTCGCGTCTGCAACATTTTTTCTGCATATAATGATTTAAGTTTCAAAAGCCCAAATCTTAACTCTACGGATTTTAACCTGCTTCGCACTCCTACAATCCTGCCTTGCAACGCAAAAACGGAGGCAACATTTCTGTTACCTCCGTTGGTATTATATTAATATTAAATTACATCAATGACTATGTCAAGTTTTTATTATTTTAAATCCAAATTATTTAGAAGATTCTCTATAACGTTCTTTCCACCTTTTGATTTTTTTGTTACAACAACAATCAATCCAATCAATAATACTGTTACTATACCACAAAGTATCATATTATCCATCTGATGTTGATATGCCGACCAGGAAAATCTTGCAACTATAA
Organism: Eubacterium ventriosum; assembly: GCF_025150745.1. NCBI lineage: Bacteria > Bacillati > Bacillota > Clostridia > Eubacteriales > Eubacteriaceae > Eubacterium > Eubacterium ventriosum. Next base: position 1,333,107 of record NZ_CP102282.1, on the reverse strand, counting down.
GAATTGCTGCAACTATAACCAATGTATACAAATAAAAACCGTATGTATATTTTCCATCAAATGTACAACCTGTTTCTGTGTTTGTTATTTTCCCTTTAAAGATTACAGGCACTGCATCTTCACCGTTTTGAAACTTTCCGGTTTCTAACATTAGAGAAATCTTGTCCTTCTCTTTTGTCATTTTAATGTTTGCTTTTTCAGCTTTAGCCTTCATTACAGGAAGCAAATCTTCTTTTTTTCTGTTAAACTTAAAACTCTTCATAATTCACCATTCCAGTCACGTTTTTTGTGATTAATATTATCTGCTACACTTAAATAACAAATCTTCCCATCTTCTATCAACTTCCTTCTGGAATTTTTCAATAAGATGTTCATTACCTGGTTTAAATAAGTGCTTAAATCTACCCTGTGTTCTCAAGAAATCTTCGATTGGAAGTCTGTTCTTAGGTTCATAGTTTAAAATCCACTTTCCATCAATTACTTCAAACAATGGCCAATAATTAGTTTCTACTGCTAATTTGCAAATATCCATAATTTCATCTGTTTTATATTTCCAACCTGTTGGACATGGAGCCATAACATTAAGAAATGCAGGTCCTTCTGTATAAATAGCCTTCTCAGCCTTCGTATGCAAATCCTTCATTCCATTGAAATATGTAGTCTGAGCAACATAAGGAATATCATGTGCTGCAAGAATTGCTGCAAGATCTTTTCTGTACTGTTCCTTACCATTGCACTGTGTACCTACAGGAGTTGTTGTTGTATCAGCATACATAGGTGTAGCTGAAGAACGCTGTGTTCCTGTATTCATATAAGCACCATTGTCATAACACACATATGTATAATTTGTTCCACGTTCCATTGCACCTGACAATGACTGAATACCAATATCATATGTACCACCATCACCGCCAAATACAATAAACTTATAATCTTCTTTAATCTTGCCTTTACGCTTCATAGCCTTGTAAGCCCCTTCAACACCTGCCATTGTTGAGCTGGCATTTTCAAATGCACTATGAATATAACTGTCTTCCCATGCAACGTATGGATACTGGAAAGATGAAACATTAAGACATCCTGTTGCACAACCAATAACAGCCTTGTCTCCTTCGTGAAGTCCACGAAGCACGTTTCTTGCACAAATTGTTGCTCCACAACCTGCACACATTCTATGACCTGGAGCAAATCTTTCAGGTTTATTCATTACTTCTTTAAAATTATAGCCCATTATTTTGCCTCCTTGTCTCTTAATCCCATATAACGGTAAACATCACCTGTCTCACCTGTTCTTGCGATTTCTTTTAATGTTTCATATACATTAATCATATCTTCAACTCTTACATCTCTACCACCAATACCATACATAATGTTGATAGCAAGTGCCTGACATTTTTCAATATACATAGCCTGCATTGTTTCAGCACCAACAGGTCCTCCGTTAGTTGAAAAGCTCTCTGAACGATCCATTACTGCAACTGCCTTACAATTCTTTAATGCTTTTGCAATCTCTTTGCCTGGGAATGGTCTAAATGATCTAATCTTTACAAGACCTACTTTTTCACCATTTTCTCTCATATGATCAATAGCATCCTTAGTTGTTCCTGCTGCAGAACCGATTATAACTACTGCATATTCTGCATCTTCCATCTTATATTCTTCAATAAGACCATACTTACGGCCTGAGATTTTTTCAAAATCCTTTGCCACATCAAGAATAACCTGCTTTGCATTTTCCATGGCATGAGCCTGAGCTTTTCTTGATTCCATATAATAATCTGATACAGCATAAGGGCCAACAGCAAATGTTTCATTTGGATTAAGAAGATAATCTTCAGGTTCATATTCGCCTACAAAATCCTTAACTGTCATATCATCTAAAATTTCCATATCGTTTACAGCATGGCTTGTAATAAAACCATCCTGACAAATCATAATAGGAAGTCTAACATCTTTGTTTTCAGCAATATTATATGCCATAACCATATTGTCGTAAGCTTCCTGATTATTTTCAGCATAAATTTGAATCCAACCACTGTCTTTTGCTCCCATTGTGTCTGAATGGTCACAGTTAATGTTAAGTGGTCCTGTAAGTGCTCTACAAACTGCCGTCAATGCAATAGGCAATCTACTTGAAGCAGCAACTCCTAAAACTTCCCACATAAATGCAAGACCTGCAGATGATGTTGCTGTAAGGGCTCTTGCACCTGCTGCTGAAGCTCCTATAGCCGCACTCATAGAACTATGTTCACTTTCTACTGTAATAAATTCAGTATCTACTAATCCGTTTGAAACATAATTAGAAAAATACTGAGGTATTTCTGTTGAAGGTGTAATTGGAAATGCCGGGAAAACATCCGGATTAATCTGTCTTAAAGCTGTAGCTACAGCTTCATTTCCTGATAATAAAACTCTCTTTGGCATTATTTTTTCACCTCCATCTTAATTGCTCCAAATGGGCATGCCTTAACGCAAATACCACATCCCTTACAATGATCGTAATCTATAGTCTGTCTTTTATATTCTTTTACAGGAATTGCACTGTCCGGGCAAACAGGCACACATAAAAGACACTGTTTACACTTTTCTTCGTCAATAACAGGGGCAACATTAGTCCAGTCTCCTGTTATAAACTGTTTTGTTGTACCACAACCTACAATTGTATTACCGCATGTAACATCCTGCCATGCCACATCCTGACCTAATCTCGATATATCTGTCTTTGCCATTTACTTAACCTCCCTTAACGCTATTCTTAACGCATCCATATTACCTTTAATAACTTCAGGTTTCTTAGCAAACTTGTGCTTAAAAGAACCTTCCATTTCATTAAGGAAAGTTTCATCGTCAATAACTCCGGTAACTTTAACAATGGCTGCAAGCATTGGTGTATTAGGGAAATTCTTTCCTAATGTTTCCATTGCAATCTTTCTTGCATCTACTGTATAAACTTTACCTTTATATCCCTTTAAATGTGGAATAATTTCTTCTTTTGGTCTGGCTGTATTAATAAGGATTGCTCCATCTTCTCTTAAGCCTTTTGTTACATCAACTATCTCTATCAATGTTTCATCAACAACCACAACATACTGAGGATCATAAATATTAGAATGAACTCTAATAGGCTGATCACTGATTCTGTCATATGCAGTAATAGGGGCACCCATTCTTTCCGGACCATATTCAGGAAATCCCTGAGCATTCTTGCCAGTCTTAAACGCTACTTCAGCTAACAATAATGCTGCTGTTTTAGCGCCCTGTCCACCTCTACCGTGCCATCTGATTTCAAGAGTATCTTTCATTTTTCCATCCTTCTTTGTTAATATTTTCTCACTCCCAAAGGAGTATTTATAAGCCATGCAGTCTTTAGCGTACTAAAGTAGCAATATTTTTATTATAATAAAATGTAGTATTAATTGCAACATTTAATCATTATTTACAAGCATATTCGATTTATTGCTTATTTCATCACTCTAATACGTTAAATTGACAAATTGTTTTTTATTATTTAATATGATTCAGTGACTATTTTAGAATTGAGGTTTTTATATTTATATGGAAAGAGAAAAATTCAAATCCCGTTTAGGATTTATACTTATTTCTGCCGGTTGCGCCATTGGTATTGGTAATGTGTGGCGTTTTCCTTATGTAGTTGGAAATAACGGTGGCGGATGTTTTGTATTATTTTATGTTTTATTTCTTGTTATACTAGGTCTTCCTATTTTGACAATGGAATTTTCTGTTGGTAGAGCTAGTCAGCAAAGTATTGCAAGAGCGTTTACAACTTTAGAAAAGAAAGGTCAGTTTTGGCATTTACATGGTTACATAGGAATGGCCGGCAATTATATATTAATGATGTTTTATACTACAGTTGCAGGATGGATGCTTAAATATTTCTTTGACACTGCCAAAGGTGATTTTATTAGTGCTACAACCTCTCAGGTTAAGGATCATTTCACTGATATGAATTCTGTACCTTCGGAAATGATTTTCTGGACAGTTGTTGTAATTATAATTGGATTTCTTGTTTGCTCATTAGGCTTACAGAATGGTGTTGAGAAAATTTCAAAAGGTATGATGATTGCCCTTTTAGTCATTATGGCTGTACTTGCAATAAACAGCATTTTCCTAAAAGGTGCTTCTAAGGGCTTGTATTTCTATTTAGTACCTGATTTTCAGCAAATAAAAAATATTGGACTTATTAATGTTCTTGTTGCTGCAATGAATCAGGCATTTTTCACACTTAGTATTGGTATGGGTTCCATGACAATTTTCGGAAGCTACTTAAGTAAAGACCATTCACTACTTGGTGAATCAATCAACATAGTAGCCTTAGACACTTTTGTTGCAATAGTTTCAGGACTTATAATATTCCCATCATGTTTTGCTTTCGGAGTAAATCCTGATCAGGGACCAAGTCTTATTTTTGTAACATTGCCAAACATATTTATAAAAATGCCCGGTGGCAGAATAATTGGAAGCTGCTTCTTCATCTTTATGGCTTTTGCAGCTTTCTCAACAGTAATAGCCGTCTTTGAAAACATAATGTCATCTTGTATGGACTTATGGGGCTGGGAACGAAAAAAGACAGCCCTCATTAATACAATTTTAATAATAATAGGCTCAATTCCTTGCGTTCTTGGCTTCAACATCCTATCCGGCTTCCATCCTTTAGGAAAAGGCACTAATGTAATGGACTTAGAAGACTTCCTTGTAAGTAACCTAATACTTCCAATTGGTTCCCTAATTTACACACTCTTCTGCACAAGCAAATACGGGTGGGGCTGGGACAACTACCTAAAAGAAGTCAACACTGGAAACGGCCTGAAAGTTCCTGGAAAAATCCGTTTCTACTGCAAATGGATACTTCCACTTGTAACACTGTTCATAATTGTAAACGGTTTAATATCTGTATTTAATAAATAAAATTATTTTAAAAAATCACTCGATACATTTGTGCATCTGGTGATTTTTTATTTCTTTAATTACTTATTTAATACATAAAACATGTTGTGTACATACTTTTGTTTGGTGTTGCCCCTTACTTATTTTATGCGTTGTATAGCTAGATAACTCCGCTTCAAACACGTTACTTTTCTTGTTTTGCTCCGTCATTTATTATAAGACAAAAATCAAAACTCGCCTATGGCTCAAACAGTTGATTTTTGCCTTAAATTATACTCGCAAAATTTCGAAAAGTTGCCTATTGTTTGCAACGGAGTTTCTATCTATACAAACTCTGAATAATAAGCAAGGGGCAACACCAAATCAATCGTGTGCCCCTTTTTCTTATTCTTTTATCTTCTTTGATATTCTTCTTGCCAAGTACACAAATGGTGTATCTGCAAGGCTTGTTACTATAAATATTACATAACTTGAAATTGCAATACTTATAAGTGTCTTAAAATCATGAATGCCCCAGAATGCACCAAATGTATACAAAATATTATTCAAAAACTGTGAAATTAATGTTGAACCATTGTTTCTAAGCCAAAGAAATCTTTCCCTGTCTCCTACTAATTTGTTAGTAAAATCCCACCATTTATGGTATGCCCAAACATCAAATTCCTGAACTATAGCGTATACAACCATACTTGTAATCATAAGTCTTGGTGTATTTGAAAAAATTGTCTGCATTGCAGGCATTGCAAAATCTGTGCTGTCCGGTGTGTATAAAAGCCACCACTGTGAAAATATTATAAATACAATTGATGTTGTAATTCCAATATGTACTGCTCTTTTTGCATCTTTCTTTCCATATACTTCACTTACAATGTCTGTTATAAGGAATGTCGACGCAAATAAAACGTTTCCCAATGTCATAACCATTCCAAATGCTTTGACCATTATTAAAACTTCTATGTTAGCTGCAATTGTTGCTATACTTGTAAAGCAGAATAATCCCTGCTTTCCAAATAATTTATACATTACTATTACGCTTCCGTAAATTATAAATATTGATAAAACCAGTAATATTTCATTAGACATTTTTATTTTCTCCTTTAATCATCCTACACCAAAATCTGTATTATTTAATAATATATCTACCCTATCATTATCTTTGTACAAAGGATAAACATATTCCATAAACTGTTCAATAACCTTTTTATCCGGTTTAATCGGCATCTGATTTTCAACCATAATATTTACACATATTCTGCTAAAATATTTTAAACCTGTCTCAATATCACTAATCATTGATTCCTTTGTTTGTCCTGAAATTCCCTGTAACAAATTAATTTCATCAAAATAATTTGCAATTACTTCAGGACTCTTTTCTTCAATTCCCTTAACTAAAACTTTCTCTCTTAAATCATAGTCAAAAGTTTCTAAACCTAACTTTATAATCGGTTTAATTCCAATATTCAAAAAAGAATTTTTAAAATTTTGAACATCATCTTTATGCATATAATGACATTCAAAATGGATTTCTTTTATACCTTTTTTCAAACATATTTTCTTAATCAATTCTATAGTTTTTTTATCTAAATCAACAAAACTTCCTGAGTTTATAACTTCAAGTTCCCCAAATTTTCCTGTTACATTACTTAAAACCTGCTTATTCAACTGAAAATTGGCTTCTATGTCTTTGCTTGAATCTAAATGATAATCACAAAATCTGCATTTTCTCCATTTACATCCATCTCCAACTAACATTACTATCTCTCTAGGGTTCTTGTCTTCTATGACAGAATATCTTATTGGATTAAATCCTTCTACCATTGTTTTTCTCCTATAAAATAAAAAGAGTGCCTACTAAGGACACTCTTTTTAAACTGCTATATCTAGCAGATTCTTCCTTAGTTTTGTTTATAGACAGGATGGTTACGAACTGTCTGTTATTATTTTATGGAAACTTTATTATAAATTTCCATCAAATGTTTTATTCTTCAGTAATTTCAATTGTTTCTTCTGAAACTTCAATTACATCACTGTTCTCTTTAGCATTTTCTGCTTCATCTTCTACATCTTCTGCTGAAACTGCTAATGCTGCCTGTTCCTTTTCTCTTGCGATACGTTCATCTGTACTTAACTTTACATCTCCGTATCTCTTCATACCTGTACCTGCAGGAATTAACTTACCAATAATTACGTTTTCCTTAAGACCTACAAGTGGATCAACCTTACCATTGATAGCTGCTTCTGTAAGAACTCTTGTTGTTTCCTGGAATGAAGCTGCTGATAAAAATGAGCTTGTTGCAAGTGAAGCCTTTGTGATACCAAGCATAATCTGTGTACCTGTTGCAGGTTCCTTGCCTTCTGCTTCAAGCTGTTCATTAACTTCGTTAAAGTCAAGAACTTCAACTGTTGTTCCTGGTAAGAATTCTGAATCACCGGCTGTGTCAACCTTAATCTTCTTAAGCATCTGACGAACAATAACTTCAACGTGCTTATCATTGATTTCTACACCCTGTAGACGGTAAACTCTCTGTACTTCACGGATCATATAATCCTGAACTGCACGAAGTCCCTTAATCTTTAATAAATCATGTGGGTTAATGCTACCTTCTGTAAGTTCGTCACCGGCTTCAAGAACAGCACCATCAAGAATCTTAATCTTTGATCCATAAGGGATAAGATAAGCTTTTGATTCGCCAGTTTCAGGGTTAGTTACGATAATTTCACGTTTCTTCTTTGTTTCCTTAATTTCAGCAACACCACCGAACTCTGCGATAATTGCAAGTCCCTTTGGCTTTCTTGCTTCAAATAATTCTTCTACTCTAGGAAGACCCTGTGTAATATCGTCACCGGCTACACCACCAGTATGGAATGTTCTCATAGTAAGCTGTGTACCAGGTTCACCGATTGACTGAGCAGCGATGATACCTACTGCCTCACCAACCTGTACTCTCTGTCCTGTTGCCATATTTGCACCATAACATTTAGCACATACACCTACGTGTGACTTACATGTAAGAATTGTTCTAATCTTAACTGATTTAACACCTGTAGCAACAATTCTTGCTGCACGCTTTGGTGTAATCATATGGTTAGCTTTAACAATCATATTGCCTTCTGCATCATACATTGTTTCTGCAGCAGTTCTACCTGTGATTCTTTCTTCAAGACTTTCGATTACTTCGTTTCCATCAACTAAGTCTTCGATTTCCATAAATGGAATAGCCTTACCTTCACAACAATCTACATCTCTAATAATAAGATCCTGTGAAACGTCTACAAGTCTTCTTGTAAGGTAACCTGAATCGGCTGTTCTAAGGGCAGTATCTGACATACCCTTTCTAGCACCATGGGCTGAAATGAAGTATTCCAATACGTCAAGACCCTCACGGAAGTTCGACTTAATAGGAAGTTCGATAGTCTTACCTGTTGTATCAGCCATCAAACCACGCATTCCGGCAAGCTGTTTAATCTGTTTATCAGAACCACGGGCACCGGAATCGGCCATCATAAAGATGTTGTTGTACTTATCAAGACCACTAAGAAGGGCTGTTGTAAGTTCATTATCGGCTGCCTGCCATGTTTCGATAACTTCTTTGTATCTTTCTTCATCAGTTAAGAAACCACGACGATAATGCTTTGTAATTTCATCAACTGTGTGTTCTGCATCTGCAAGAATCTGTTTCTTTGATTCAGGTACTGTCATATCTGAAATTGAAACTGTCATAGCTGCCCTTGTTGAGAACTTATAACCCATAGCCTTAATGTTATCAAGAACTTCTGCAGTCTTAGTTGCTCCATGGTTATTAATAACCTTTTCAAGAATCTGCTTTAACTGTTTCTTACCTACGTGGAAATCAACTTCCAATTTAAGGTAATCTTCATCAGTTTCTCTCTTAACGAATCCTAAATCCTGTGGAAGAATTTCGTTAAATAAACAACGTCCAAGTGTAGTGTCAATAATACCTGTTACTTCTTTTCCTTCTCCGTTGAATACAGTTCTCTTAACCTTAATTCTCTGGTGAAGTGAAATTTCTTTATTTTCATAAGCTAAAATAGCCTGATTAATATCACTAAATGAATGTCCTAATGCATCAACAGGTTCACAAATTACAACTCTATCATCTGCATGATACTTAATCATATCGTGAGCTCCGATAATTCCTTTATCTAAAGCTTCCTTGATTTCTTCATCTGTATCATAAATAGGAGCATCTTCAGCTACTGTAGAAGCAATTTCTTCTTCCTTAGAATGATCAACCATTCTATCCATTGTCAAATAGTAAATACCAAGTACCATATCCTGTGAAGGAACTGCTACAGGTGCACCATCTGATGGTTTTAACAAGTTATTAGGTGAAAGTAAAAGGAATCTACATTCAGCCTGTGCTTCTACTGAAAGTGGAAGATGAACAGCCATCTGGTCACCGTCGAAATCGGCGTTGAACGCTGTACATACCAATGGATGAAGTTTGATAGCCTTACCTTCTACAAGAATTGGTTCAAACGCCTGAATACCAAGTCTATGAAGTGTAGGGGCACGGTTTAACATAACAGGATGTTCTTTGATTACATCTTCAAGTACATCCCAAACTTCTGTCTGAAGTCTTTCAACCATCTTCTTCGCACTCTTAATATTGTGAGCTGTACCATTAGCTACTAATTCTTTCATTACGAAAGGCTTGAATAATTCAATAGCCATTTCTTTTGGAAGACCACACTGGTAAATCTTAAGTTCCGGTCCTACTACGATAACTGAACGTCCTGAGTAGTCAACACGCTTACCAAGTAAGTTCTGACGGAAACGTCCCTGCTTACCCTTTAACATATCTGATAAAGACTTAAGTGCTCTGTTACCAGGTCCTGTTACAGGTCTACCACGTCTACCATTATCAATTAATGCATCTACAGCTTCCTGAAGCATTCTCTTTTCATTTCTTACGATAATTTCTGGAGCGCCTAATTCAAGAAGTCTCTTAAGACGATTGTTTCTGTTAATAATTCTTCTATATAAATCATTTAAATCAGATGTAGCAAATCTACCACCATCTAACTGAACCATAGGTCTTAAATCAGGTGGAATTACAGGAATTACATCTAAAATCATCCATTCAGGCTTGTTACCTGAATTTCTGAACGCTTCAAAAACTTCCAATCTCTTAACGATTTTTGCTTTTTTCTGTCCTGTTGCTTCAAATAATTCTGATTTTAATTGCTCTGCTTCTTTTTCAACATCGATGTCCATAAGCAATTCTTTGATAGCTTCAGCACCCATTCCTACACGGAATTTTCCGCCGAATTCTTCATATGCTTCTCTGAATTCTTTTTCTGACAATACCTGCTTGTAATCCAATGTTGTTTCCATTGGATCAAGCACGATATATGAAGCAAAGTATAATACTTTTTCTAATACTCTTGGTGAAATATCAAGGATTAATCCCATTCTTGAAGGGATTCCTTTAAAGTACCAAATATGTGATACAGGAGTAGCAAGTTCAACACTACCCATACGTTCTCTACGTACGCTGGCTTTTGTTACTTCAACGCCACATCTGTCGCAGACTACACCTTTATATCTGATTTTCTTGTATTTACCACAATGACATTCCCAGTCTTTGCTTGGTCCGAAAATCTTTTCACAGAATAAACCATCTTTTTCAGGTTTTAAAGTTCTGTAATTTATTGTCTCAGGCTTTGTAACTTCGCCTCTTGACCATTCTCTGATTTTTTCAGGTGAAGCAAGACCAATTTTGATTTTGTCAAATGATACCTGTTCACTAACGTTATTATCTGCCATGATCAAATCTCCCTTCTTAATTATTCATCCATTCCATCTTCAACTACATTTCCCTGAGCATCAACAGTCTGGAGTTCTTCACCTACAAATTCCTGTGTGCTATAACCAGCCTGTTCAAAGCTCTGGCTGTCTTCTTTCTTCTGGCTATAGTTCTTATTATCATTAAGAATTGCATTAAAGTTTGTTTCACCGTAATCAATGCTTTCTTTTAATTCTACTTCGTTGTCATTTTCATCTAATACCTTAACATCAAGTGCTAATGACTGAAGTTCCTTAATAAGTACCTTGAATGATTCAGGAATTCCCGGCTGAGGGATGTTTTCACCCTTAATAATTGCTTCATAAGTCTTAACACGTCCTACAACGTCATCAGACTTAACTGTTAAGATTTCCTGTAATGTATATGATGCACCATAAGCTTCAAGTGCCCAAACTTCCATTTCACCAAATCTCTGTCCACCGAACTGAGCTTTACCACCAAGTGGCTGCTGTGTTACTAATGAGTAAGGACCTGTTGAACGTGCATGAATCTTATCATCAACCAAGTGATGTAACTTAAGGTAATGCATGAATCCGATTGTAACAGGGTTATCGAAGTAATCACCTGTTCTACCATCTCTAAGTCTAACCTTACCATCTCTTGCAATTGGAACACCCTTCCATTCTTCTCTATGATCAAGGTGTTCACCAAGATATTCCATAACTTCAGGATTTAATTTATCCTGATATTTTGCCTGGAAATCTTCCCACTCTGTATTGGCATAATCGTTTGCCATTTCAAGTGTATCCATAATGTCGTACTCGTCAGCACCGTCAAATACAGGTGTTGCAATGTTAAATCCTAATACTTTAGCTGCAAGGCTTAAGTGAATTTCAAGGACCTGACCAATGTTCATACGTGAAGGTACGCCCAATGGGTTAAGTACGATATCAAGTGGTCTTCCGTTTGGAAGGAATGGCATATCTTCTACTGGTAATACTCGTGAAACTACACCCTTGTTACCATGACGTCCGGCCATCTTATCACCAACGGAAATCTTTCTCTTCTGAGCAATGTAAATACGAACTGATTCGTTTACGCCTGGAGCTAATTCGTCTCCATTTTCTCTCTTGAATACCTTAGCATCAACAATGATACCCTGTTCACCGTGTGGAACCTTAAGTGATGTATCTCTTACCTCTCTTGCCTTTTCACCGAAGATTGCTCTCAAAAGTCTTTCTTCAGGTGTAAGCTCTGTTTCACCCTTAGGTGTAACCTTACCAACAAGAATATCTCCGGCACGAACTTCAGCACCGATTCTGATAATACCTCTTTCATCAAGGTCTTTACGGGCTTCATCACCTACGCCAGGAACATCATTTGTAATCTCTTCAGGTCCAAGCTTAGTATCTCTTGCTTCTGTTTCGTATTCTTCTATATGAATTGATGTATAAACATCGTCCTGAACTAATCTTTCACTAAGAAGTACAGCATCTTCGTAGTTATAACCTTCCCATGTCATGAAACCGATAAGTGGGTTCTTACCAAGTGCAATTTCACCGTTAGATGTTGATGCACCATCAGCAATAACTTCACCTGCTTCTACGTGGTCTCCCTTAAATACTATTGAACGCTGGTTATAACAGTTACTCTGGTTACTTCTCTGGAATTTAAGAAGCTTATATGTTTCTTTTTCTCCATTATCATCATATCTGATAGTAATTTCTTTTGATGTTGATCTTTCAATAACACCGGCACGCTTAGCAACAACACAAACACCTGAGTCAACAGCTGCCTTTGCTTCCATACCTGTACCAACAACAGGAGCTTCTGTTGTAATAAGTGGAACGGCCTGACGCTGCATGTTTGATCCCATGAGGGCACGGTTTGAGTCGTCGTTCTGTAAGAATGGAATCATTGATGTTGCAACTGAAAATACCATTCTAGGAGAAACGTCCATTAAGTCAATTCTCTTCTTATCAAACTGTGATGTTTCTTCTCTATAACGTCCTGATACGTTATTGTGTACAAAATGTCCTTCTGCATCCAATGGTTCATTAGCCTGTGCAACAGTGTAATTATCTTCTTCATCTGCTGTAAGGTAAACAACTTCATCTGTTACTCTTGGATTTTCAGGATCTGACTTGTCTACTACTCTATATGGAGCCTCAACAAATCCGTACTCATTTAATCTTGCGAAAGATGCAAATGAGTTAATAAGTCCGATGTTAGGACCTTCAGGTGTCTCAATAGGACACATTCTACCGTAATGTGTATAGTGAACGTCTCGAACCTCGAATCCGGCACGATCTCTTGAAAGACCACCTGGTCCTAAGGCTGATAAACGTCTCTTATGTGTTAATTCACCCAATGGGTTATTCTGATCCATAAACTGTGACAACTGTGAACTTCCGAAGAATTCCTTAACAGCTGCAGTTACAGGTTTTATATTAATTAATGTCTGTGGAGAAACTCCTTCAAGATCCTGAGTTGTCATACGTTCACGAACAACTCTTTCCATTCTTGAAAGACCGATTCTATACTGATTCTGAAGTAATTCACCAACTGCACGGATACGTCTGTTTCCTAAGTGGTCAATATCATCTTCTGAACCGATTCCATATTCAATATTCATACAATAGTTGATTGTAGCGAAAATATCTTCCTTAGTAATATGCTTTGGAATCAATTCGTGTACGTTTCTCTTAATTGCATCTTTTAATTCTTCTTCTGTTTCATTTTCAGCAAGAATTTCAGCAAGAACAGGGTAATAAACCTCTTCATTAATTCCCAATTCTTTACAATCAAAGTCAACATATGCATTAATATCTACAGCAAGGTTTGAAAGAACTTTTTCATTCTTAATATCTGTCTGAATCATTACTGATGGAACAGCTGCATTCTGAATCTTAATAGCAAGTTCTTCTGTTACAACAGTTCCGGCTTCTGCTAAAACTTCTCCTGTTGTCATATCTACAACATCTTCAGCTAATGGTAAACCTTTAATACGGTTCTTGTAAGCCAATTTCTTGTTGTATTTATAACGACCAACTCTTGCAAGGTCATATCTTCTTGCATCAAAGAACATACCTGCAACGATTGATTCAGCACTGTCAACGCTAAGAGGTTCGCCCGGACGAATCTTTTTGTAAAGTTCTAAAAGGCCTTCTTCATAGCTTGTACTTGGATCTTTCTCAAATGTTGCTGTAAGTTTTTCTTCTTCACCGAATAATTCAGTGATTTCAGCATTTGTTCCAATTCCTAAAGCTCTAATAAGAACTGTTACAGGAAGCTTTCTTGTTCTATCTACACGAACATAGAAAATATCATTTGAATCTGTTTCGTATTCAAGCCATGCACCTCTGTTAGGAATAACCTGTGATGTATATAATTCCTTACCTACTTTATCATGACCGATAACGTAATAGATACCTGGTGAACGAACCAACTGGCTTACGATAACACGTTCTGCACCATTGATAACGAATGTACCTGTTGCAGTCATAAGTGGTAAATCACCCATGAAAATATCGTGTTCTGTAAATTCACCTGTCTCCTTGTTATGAAGTCTTACTTTAACTTTTAAAGGTGCAGAATATGTTGCATCTCTTTCCTTACATTCCTCGATTGTGTACTTCTTCTCATCTTCGCATAATTTGAAGTCAACAAACTCAAGGCTTAAGTTTTGTGCGTAATCTTCAATCGGAGATATATCTTCCAATACTTCCTTAAGACCTGTACTCAGGAACCACTCATATGAATCTCTCTGAACTTCAATAAGATTAGGCATTCCAAGAACTTCTTTTTGTCTTGAATAACTCATACGTATGCCTTTTCCTGATTTCACAGGGCGAATTCTGTTTTTCTCCATTGACATTTCACTCCTTGTCTTTATTTTATTACTTTTTTAGTTACTTTTGCTTAATAAAATTAAGTTTTTGTACTGTTTTAGCACTTTCATTGTTGTCAAAAGGGCGCACTACGCCTACTTTTAAGCATAACAGTAGAATTTTACCATAGGAAACAATTGGTGTCAAGGGCTTTTTTATTGAATATTTCTGTTTGATTATTGGGGTTATATTTTTAAACACTATCAGCTTGGTATCGAAGAAAGCACACGTACATTTGTAGAATGTACGCGTGCAAACATAAAAAGAGAGACAGGGTTTTGTGTAAACACAACCCTGTCTCTCTTTTTATGTTCGAGCGCACGCTCTGCGAAAAGTTTGTCGCGATTATTTTAATGTTACAACTGCTCCAACTTCTTCTAACTGAGCCTTTAATGCTTCTGCTTCTTCCTTTGTAGCACCTTCTTTAACTACCTTAGGAGCTCCGTCAACTACTTCCTTAGCTTCCTTTAATCCTAATCCTGTAGCATCCTTAACAGCCTTGATAACCTTAACCTTGTTAGCACCAACTTCTGTTAATTCTACGTCGAATTCTGTCTTTTCTTCAGCTGCTCCACCTTCTGCTCCAGCTGCTGCTACTACAACACCTGCTGCTGCAGATACGCCAAATTCTTCTTCACATGCTTTTACTAAATCGTTTAATTCTAAAACTGTTAATCCTTTGATTACTTCAATGATTTCTGCTGTTGTCATTGTAATTTCCTCCATTAATAATTCTTTATAATTGTTTCGATGTTATTAAATCCATCTTTAATGTGAATGCTTAGCATTCATTATCAGGTTATGCCTGATTATGCAACTTCTTCGTTCTTTTCAGCAATCTGCTTAATAACACGAGCGAAGTTTGTAACTGGTGACTGCATAGATCCAAGTAATTTTGAGAGAAGTACTTCTCTTGATGGGATAGATGCAATCTGACCGATTCCTACTGCATCGTAGTAAATTCCGTCAACTACGCCACCTTTGATTTCCAAAGCCTCAGCTGTCTTAGCGAATTTTGCTAATACTCTAGCTGCTGCTGTAGCATCATCTTTACATACTGCAATAGCTGTTGGTCCTTCAAGATGCTGAGCTAAATCTGCGAATTCAGTATCTTTGATTGCAAAATTAATCATAGTGTTCTTGTATACTTTGTATACAACACCAGCTTCTCTTAACTGCTTACGAAGTTCTGTATCTTCTGCAACAGTAAGTCCACGGTAATCTACAACAACTGCTGTAGCTGCACCATTGAGTAATTCTGAAATCTCTTCAACGACAGGTTTCTTTAACTCTACTTTTGCCATGATTGTTTTGCCTCCTTATAAAATTTAGGTCTGCAACCAAACATTGCGCCGAATATTATACAATAGTATAAAAAACCTCTCTGCCGAAACAGAGAGGTATTGTCAGTCATACTTATAACTTCATTCCTCGGTAGGTACTAAGTTTACGCCCTTGTCAAGGATAAATCCCCGTAGGCACCTACTGTCTTCGGCAATTGGTATTAAACCACTTGTGCATAATAGCACATTCTTATTTTATTGTCAACTGATTGTTCAGTAACAACCTTAAATTATGCGTTAGCGTTTACTAACTTAGTTGGGTTAACCTTTACTCCAGGTCCCATTGTTGATGTAAGAGTAACGCTCTTTAAGTAAGCACCCTTAACTGCAGCTGGTTTAGCTTTATTAATAGCACCCATAAGTGCATTGAAGTTTTCTACTAACTGTTCTTCTGTAAATGAAGCTTTTCCAACTGGAACATGAATGATATTAGCCTTGTCTAATCTATATTCAATCTTACCAGCTTTAATATCATCAATAGCTTTTGTTACGTCCATTGTAACTGTACCTGCTTTAGGGTTTGGCATTAAGCCCTTAGGTCCAAGTACACGACCAAGTCTACCAACAACACCCATCATGTCTGGTGTAGCAACAACAACGTCGAAGTCTAACCATCCATCATTCTGGATTCTTGGTATTAACTCTTCACCGCCTACAAAATCAGCGCCTGCTGCCTGAGCTTCATCAGCCTTAGCACCTTTAGCGAAAACTAAAACTTTAACAGTTTTACCTGTACCGTTAGGTAATACTACAGCACCACGGATCTGCTGATCTGCATGACGTCCATCACAACCTGTTCTGATGTGACATTCTATTGTTTCATCAAATTTTGCAACTGCTGCTTTCTTTACTAAAGAAATAGCTTCTTCTGTGTCATACTGTGCAGCTCTATCGATTAACTTTGCTGCCTCTGTATATTTCTTTCCTCTTTTCATTTAAACCTCCTAGTGGTAATAGCGGATATACCTCCCACTTTTTTCAATTCATTTTAAAATTAGTCTTCAACCTTAATTCCCATACTTCTAGCTGTTCCTGCGATCATGCTCATAGCAGCTTCAATGCTTGCAGCATTTAAATCCTGCATCTTTGTTTCAGCGATCTGCTGTAAATCAGCCTTTGAGATTGTAGCAACTGTTTCTTTTAATGAATTGCCTGCACCCTTCTGGATCTTGCAAGCTTTCTTTAATAATACTGCTGCTGGAGGAGTTTTTGTTACGAAACTAAAACTCTTGTCCTGGTAAACAGTGATAACAACTGGAATAATCATTCCCGGCTGATCAGCTGTTCTTGCGTTAAAGTCCTTTGTGAACTGAACGATGTTTAATCCATGCTGTCCAAGTGCTGGACCAACTGGTGGAGCTGGTGTTGCTTTGCCAGCTTCGATCTGCAATTTAATGTAACCTTCTACTTTCTTTGCCATCTTTCGGCACCTCCTAAATTTGTGGTATTAGCGGGAATCCCTCCCACGGCCTTGCTATTCATTGCAAAACCTTCTTCTATTAGCACTTATGTGCATTATTAAAATTCACAATGTGAATCTTAATTCATCTTTTTAACTTCTGTAAAGTTTAATTCTACAGGAGTTTCTCTACCAAACATGTCAACATTAATTGTGACTGTCTGTCTGTTCTCATCAATACGTTTAACCACGCCTGCTGTACCTGACCAAACGCCACCGATGACTGCAATCATATCGCCTTCTTTAAAATCAACTTCAACTTTTTCATTCTTGATTCCAAGAGAAAGCATTTCTGTATCAGTAAGTGGAACCGGCTTAGATCCAGGACCTACAAACCCTGTAACACCTCTTGTGTTTCTTACAACATACCATGTATCATCATTCATAACCATGTTTATAAGCACATAACCTGGGAAAAGTTTTTTCTCAGAAACTTTTCTTACGCCGTTTTTAAGTTCGACAACTTCCTGTGTAGGTACTGATACTTCTAATATTTGATCGTGCAATTTTCTATTCTCAATTGTCTGTTCAATAGTAGTCTTAACTTTATTCTCATACCCTGAATAAGTATGAACAACGTACCAATTTGCTTCTGACATTTAATCACCTCATATTTTTAATTCTTATCTTCCAATAATAGCATCTAATCCTAATTGTACAACACTATCAATGAGAGAAATAAGAACACCTACGATAATTGTGATTACCACAACAACAACTGTCTGTCTAATAATTGTTGCTTTATCCGGCCAGATAATTCTTGAAAATTCAGCCTTAACACCTGTCCACCAAGTCTTAATACGGCTTTCTTTCTTCTTAGTTGCCTCTGCCATTTTCTTACCCTCCATTAACTCAAACTATTTAGTTTCTTTGTGTAATGTATGTTTCTGGCAGAATTTACAATACTTCTTTGTTTCAACTCTGTCTGGATGAGTCTTCTTATCCTTTGTTGTATTGTAATTACGCTGTTTACATTCAGTACATTCTAATGTAATTCTTGTTCTCATGAGTTTCACCTCCGCATTTTTTATATGTTTAAAGTCTAAATTTTTTTGCAAAAAAAAAAAAAGACCTAGTTGCTCGCCTCATAAATATAACACGTAAATACAAATGCGTCAACATTTTTTTATTAATATTTACGATTTATATTTTGAACCTGGATTAATTCATAAACTATAGTCTTTTTTATTATTCTATCCATCCCTTCCAACTGCCACGGAAAGACAATACACTTTCTCAACTCCTGCCACCTTTAACACCTTTGCACAGGCATCAAAAGTACTACCTGTTGTATATATGTCATCAACTAAAAGTACTGTTTTATATTCGGAGCATATTTTCCTGTCCACGCCAAAGGCTTTCTGCAAATTAATTTTCCGCATTTCATTGCTAAGCTTTTTCTGGGGAACCGTAGACTTCTTTCTAATAATACATTTATCGTCTAAAGCAATTCCCGTCTCCTTACTTAGCGCTCTGCCAAAAACTTCCGCCTGATTATAACCTCTCTTTATTTCCTTATCTTTATACATTGGAACCGGAATTATTGCCTGAACATTCCATTCTTTCAATTTATTTTCCAATACATCTTTTGCCACTTTTGCAAAAAATTTCCCATAATCCCTGGAATTTCCATATTTAAATCTGTATAAAACAAGTTTCATTTCCCCTGTGTATTCAAAAACAGACCTTGCCCTGTCATAGTAATGTTTCATCTTTTTGCAATCATTACAATATGTTTTACCACTGTCTGTTAATGGTTTGCCACACTTAGCACACCTTGGCTCATTAATGATATGTAACTCATCTTTACATGTATCACATATAATCTTTCCCTTGCCAAGAACTTTTTGACAAACCGGGCAAACTGTTGGATACATCCACTCAATTACTCTACCTAACATTCCCCCACCTTTTCTTATTGATAATAATTAATAAGTTGCCATTTCAATCCTGAATATCTCTTATGTTGATCTTCATTTTTAACCATTGCGTTAAAAGTTTCTTTTCTGCCGACTATGCACACACATTTCTTTGCTCTTGTAACTCCCGTATACAAAAGATTCCTTGTCATAAGCATCGAAGCTCCCGAAACCAAAGGCATTACAACTGCCGGATATTCGCTACCTTGAGATTTATGAATTGTAACAGCGTAAGCCAGTTCCAACTCTTCTGCCTGTTTAGAATCATATGTAACATATCTGTCATCATCAAACTTTACTTCTATATAATTAGTAAGATTATTTATTTTTGTAATAATTCCCATATCTCCGTTAAAAATTCCGGAGCCGGAATCCACAAGAAAACCTTTATCTGTTCTCTGCTCCCATTCAAGCTGATAATTATTTTTAATCTGCATAACCTTGTCGCCTTCTCGGAAAACGACACCGGCTATCTCTTTTTCGTTCTTATTTTTGTCAGGCGGATTCATATACATCTGTAATCCCGGATTAAGAGAGTTGACGCCTAAAATTCCATTACGCATAGGTGTAAGAACCTGTATGTCCATTTCATTTGCTCCTACGTATGCTGGAAGTTTTGTTTTTATCAGACCTATTGTTGCATTTAATGCCATCTGAGCATTTTCTCTTTCTATATATAAAAAATCTCCAAAACTATTGTCAAGTTTAACTTCTTTTCCTTCATTAATCTTATGAGCATTAGTTACTATTCCACTTTCCCCTGCCTGACGAAAAACTTTTGTAAGACGTACAACTTTAAAGCATTCAGATTCAATAATATCCTTCAAAACATTTCCCGGGCCAACACTTGCAAGCTGATTAACGTCTCCAACAAAAACCAATCTTGTTCCAACAGTTACAGCTTTCAAAAACGCATGCATCAAAAAAGTGTCTACCATAGACATTTCATCTACAATAACAACATCTGTTTCCAATGGATTTTGTTCGTTTCTTCCAAACTTCGCATCAAGTTCAGGATCATCACTTTGCCCACCTGATATTTCAAGCATTCTGTGAATAGTCTTTGCCTCATGGCCTGTAGCCTCAGTCATACGCTTTGCGGCACGTCCCGTTGGAGCCGCAAGACTTACTTCTAATCCGTCAGATTCAAACAGCTGAATTATAGCATTAATTGTTGTGGTCTTTCCTGTTCCCGGGCCACCGGTTATAATAGATACACCGTTATTCTGTGTTGCCACAACTGCCTGTCTTTGAAGGTCATCTAAATGAATTCCTGACATATCCTCAACTGTATCCATTTTCACCCCAAGAATATAATCATCTTCCGGTGTTGAAATATTTAATTCAAGCAACATTCTTGCAATATTTAATTCTGTATAATAAAAAGTAGACAAAAACACTGCCTGATTGTCATCAATTTCTTTTAAAATTAACTTCTTTTCAAGCACAAGTTCCGTAAAACAGTTATCAAGCAATTCCATATTGTATGTTCCGTCAGCATTTAAGTACTGATCCCTTAGTCCAAGCAAATTAATGGTAGTTTCCACCATTTTTTCCTTAGGAAGATATGTATGTCCTGATAAAGACGCTTCTGTTAAAGCATAGCACATTCCACTTTTTATTCTTACAGACGCATTAACTTCCACACCGGCTCTTCTGGCAATTTCATCTGCCGTCTTAAAGCCAATACCTGTCACATCATCTGCAAGCTGATACGGATTAGTTTTAATTATGTCATAAACCCTTGTTCCATAATTATTAAATATTTTCGTACTTAATGTAGGAGAAATTCCATATCCCTGAAGAAAAATCATAACATCACGCATATCCTTTTTTTCTTCAAGCTGAGTACTAATGTCCATAGCCTTTCTTGTAGTAATTCCTCTGATTTCTGCAAGGCGCTCCGGCTCCTCTTCTATAATTCTAAAAGTATCCTCACCAAACTTGTCTACTATTCTATCTGCAAGCACTGCGCCAAGACCCTTTATAGCTCCAGAACCTAAATATTTTTTTAACGATAATTCATCTGTTGCAGGAACAATTTTATAGTTTGTTGCCTTTATTTGTTTTCCATAAATCTCATGGAAAACTTCCTCACCTTCTATTTCTACATATTCTCCCTGACCAATATATCCAAAATTACCTGTACATGTTATATCTTCTTTTCCACTGGATAATGTTAACACAGTAAAACCATTATCTTCATTTCTAAATGTTATATTTTCAACATATCCGCTAACTGTTTTCATCTGGTATATTTTCTCTTTCCTTAATAACTGCCTTCTAGTTACTCTCTTTTTTAAATTGCATCATTCAAATACTTATTAGTTGCTTTTAAATATATCTTTTACCTGATTTGAATGTCAAAATATCCAAATCTTTATGGAATAAAAATGCCATCCTTTTTAAGCATCTCTTAACTACAGTTAAAAGATACACATTGGGACAGCATTTTATATAAATATTTATTGGTTGTTTTTAATTAATCTTTTCTTTTGCCGCTTCATCAATATAATCCAAATACTGACCTGTTCCAATGGCAACAACAGTCATTGGATCTTCAGCTGTCATAGTATTAATACCTGTCTTAGATTCAATTAACTGATCTAATCCATGAAGCAAACATCCGCCACCTGTTAACACTATACCACGCACTGCAATATCTGCTGCCAATTCCGGTGGTGTCTGTTCAAGTACTCTGTGAACTGCTTCAACTATACTTGCAGAAACATCCTTAAGGGCTTCCTCAGTCTCTTCTGAAGTAATTTCAATAGTTTTAGGTAATCCTGTTACAAGATTTCTTCCACGTACTTCCATCTTCTTATTATCAGATTTATTGAAACATGTTCCTATTCCAATCTTAATCTCCTCGGCAGTTCTATCTCCTATAAGAAGATTATGTTTCTTTCTCATATATCTTACAATGGCATCATCAAAATCATCTCCGGCAACCTTAATAGATGTGCTTACAACTGTTCCTCCAAGAGAAATAACTGCCACATCTGTAGTTCCTCCGCCAATGTCAACTATCATATTTCCACAAGGCTTACTTATGTCAATTCCTGCACCAATGGCTGCTGCAACAGGTTCTTCTACAATAAAGACCTCTCTTGCGCCAGCCTGAAAAGCTGCATCCTGAACTGCCTTAATTTCAACTTCTGTTGCACCACTAGGTACACATACGCAAATACGTGGTTTCTTAAATGAGCGCTTTCCGATTGCCTTCTGTATAAAATATCTTATCATCTGTTCGGTAATTGAATAATCTGAAATAACTCCCTGTTTAAGTGGTCTTACAGCCACAATATTTTCAGGAGTTCTTCCAATCATAAGTCTCGCTTCTTCTCCTACAGCCTTAATCTTTTCAGTATCTCTATCAACTGCAACAACTGAAGGTTCCTTTAAAACCACACCTTTTCCTTTTATAAAAACAAGCACACTTGCCGTTCCTAAATCTATTCCAATATCTGTATTAAACATTTGTTACTCCTTTAAGTTTTCAAACAGTAATTATAGTATATGTAATAATCTTTTCCCTAAACTATTTTTTGTTATATTAATTTAGATATCAAGGCTTTCAAATCTTGACACTGTAATCATTATATACAATTTAAAAAGAAAATAAAAGTAAATATTTGCTACAAATTTTGAACATTCTGTTATTTTACAATTATTACAACTTTTATGTATAAAATATTACATTTTTCTACTTTTTTACATTTTATTCATATTTTTGTAACATTTCCCTATTATATTGTCAATGTACTACCGATTAGGTGGTGCACATAGTTTGTATACGTCATACCCTATAATGGCGTATTTTAAGTTTTTCATACTCAACCTAGAGGGTGAGATTCCCTCTAGGTCCCCCGCAAATGATGACCTTAGCAAAAGCTAAGGTCTTTTTTATTTTCTCATATGACTATACTTCTCTCTTGTCGCCATACCACCTCGTAAATGCCGTTCAGCTTTATTCACATCTAGCACTTTTCTTATTTCCCCTGCCAATCCCGGATTAATAACTTCAAGCCTTTCCGTTACATCTTTATGTACTGTACTTTTACTTATCCCAAAAACCTTTGCGGCCTGTCTTACCGTAGCCTTATTTTTTACAATGTATCTTGCACTTTCCATTGCCCTTTCTTCAATATATTCTCTCAAAAAAATCCCCTGCATACATTCTTTATATAATGTACGCAGAGGACTTTTTTAATATTCTCTATTTTTATGATATATGTGCCTGACCTTTACCATGCGTTTTAGAATAATACATAGCCTCGTCAGCCTTATTGAATAAACTTTCTGTCTAACAGGCATCGCCATACAAAATGTATTAATACCATTATATTTTCCTGAATTAAACACATCAGAAATAGCCATAGCTCCCGAATTAATTAACGCATTAATTTTAGTCTCACTTAAATGCATTTGCTGTTCAACTACATTCTTATCCTGAAGTTGCTCTACAGAATAATATTTCACACCTGATACATTTTCCAAATCCTCTAAATCTTCAAAATACAGTTTACTCCATTGGCTTTCCGGAGATTCGTCTGATGTATCATATGTTACTGCTATTGATGACATTAGCTTCTGCATAGTATCCATATTATTTAAAATTTCTTCCATACCATTTCTATGATTCTTTTCAAGCAAATCTTCAATTAACAGTATCTTTTAACCATATTTTTTCTTCTAATGTTAAATATGGAGAAATCATTTCATATACCATTTTGTGATAATTATCAAGTAATTCAATTTCTTTATCTGCCATGTCCTCAAAAGATATAAGTTCCCTATCATACGGAACCAATGTTAATGGTTTAAAACATAAAAATGTTCCCCATTGGTTCTGCTCTTTTTTCTCACATAAAACTAAGTTTTCAATTCTTATTCCAAACTCTCCCTCTAAATAAACTCCCGGTTCATTGCTAGTTATCATTCCTTCTTTAAATACTGGATTAAATTGATTATCCGGAAGAATTCTGTACCTTATGGCATTAGGTGGTTCATGAACACTAAGCAAATAGCCCACTCCATGTCCCGTACCATGATTGTAATCAAGTCCTAAGTCCCATAATGGTTGTCTGGCATTATAGTCTATGGCAACTCCTGAACAGCCTTCCTTAAATACTGACGCTGCCAAATTCAAATGGCCCTTAAGTACAGCCGTATACATCTTTTTCATTTTAGGTGTAACTTTTCCGAGACTTATTGTTCTTGTTATATCTGTTGTTCCTTCAAGGTAATGTCCCCCTGAATCTATTAATACCATACCTTCATCTTTAATTTCATAATCTGATTCTTTATTTGCACTATAATGAACAATGGCTCCATGATCATTATAGCCAACTATAGGCGTAAAGCTTGGCTCAATATAGCTTTTTGCCACAGTTCTAAATTCTTCTAATTTTTCTCCTAAAGAAAGTTCCGTAATTTTTTCTTTTCCAACATTAGTCTTAAGCCAATAAATAAATTTGGTCATTGCAATACCATCTAACAAATGAGCTTTTTTCATATTGGAAATTTCCGTTGGATTCTTAATAGCTTTCTGATTCAGTGCAGGTGTAAAACAGTTTATAACTTCATTATGGGTCTTTATTTTTTTGACAATATTATAATTAGCACTATTCTTATCAATCCATACTTTTTTGTTTTTTGTATTTTCTAATGCGTCATATATTTTAAAATAATCTTCAACTACTATTCCGTCATTCTCTAATTCTTTAACTATCTCATCTTGTATGGATGCTTTCTGAACATATAATGTGGCATCTAAAGAAGTTATTAACATAAAAGAGAGAAATACAGGTGTACATTCCACATCATCACCACGAAGATTTAACGTCCAGGCTGTTTCTTCTAAAGAAGTCAAAACTAAAACATCCACCTCTTTGTTTTTCATTTCTTCCCTTATATCACCAAGCTTATGAGCCCTTGTTTTTCCGCAATATTCTAACGAAAGATTCCATACAGGCTTACAGCACATTAAAGGTCTGTTCTCCCAAATTTCTCCAACAAGATCTACATCACTTATAACTGATATATTTTTTATGGATTCTATTTCTTCTGCCATTGTGGCTGTCATCATTCTTCCATCAAAACCTACCACCAAAGATTCTGTTGCATTTTTTTGCAAATATTCCCTAATAGTTGGAACATTACACTGACCACTTTTCATAAGCTTAATCTCTGTGTTCTTAAGCTGGCTTTCTGCCTGAAGAAAATATCTTCCATCAGTCCACAGCGCTGCTTCTTTCAAAGTAACAACAACGGTTCCTGCCGATCCTGTAAATCCTGAAATAAATTCTCTTGTTTTAAAATAATCCCCTACATATTCCGACCCGTGAAAATCGCAAGTAGGCACAATATAAATATCTATATTGTGCCTACTCATTCTATCTCTTAGAGCCTTAATCTTTTCATTAACTGTCATCATCCTGCTCCTCTAAGATTATGTATTACTTTTCTGTTGAATTATTGTATTTTTTATTATAAATATCTATACACTTATATATAATCTTTGCCGCATCTACAGGTCCGCCAAACTCGTCAACTTTAGTCTGTTTTCCTTCCAGATTCTTGTAAATATTAAAGAAATTCTTTATTTCTTCAAAAATATGTGATGGTAACTGATTAATATCTGTGTAGCAATTATAGGTTGGATCTCCATATGGAATAGCAATAATCTTATCATCATTATCACCACTGTCAACCATATACATAACACCTATAGGATAGCATCTTACTAAAGACATAGGTTCTATAGGTTCTGAACACAAAACCAAAACATCTAATGGATCTCCATCTTCATCAATAGTTCTTGGAATAAATCCATAATTAGCCGGATAGTGAACTGAAGAATACAAAACTCTGTCTAAAATCAATAATCCGGTTTCTTTATCTAATTCATATTTCTTCTTGCTTCCTTTAGTTATTTCGATTGTCGCAATGAAATCAGCCGGTCTAATTCTTTCCGGTGAAATATCATGCATAATATTCATGCTTTCTTCCTCCATTTTTCAATTATTTTCATTCCCGTTTCGTATATTCTTACACTATATTTTATCACGGGATTATACTTTTACAAATACTTTCTAATTATAAAAAACACTGTTTTTATATATTTTTATCATTATTTTCTATAATTTCAATTTTGTTTCTATATTCCTTCAATATTTCCAAACTTATAACTCTATATTTTTTAAGAATTTCCGGGTTAAAATTTTTCTGCATAATCCGTGAATTTTGATTTTTATTACAAAAAAGTTCTCCGGTTTTGTAATCATTTTCCAAAAGCTCCGGTTTTCTATCTACAAAAACAATTCTATCAGCCATTTCAAGAAACCTTATCGGAATGGTTTTCTTTACACCTATTCCTGATATTTCTTTAAAACTGCTATTTACATTCTGAAATCTCTTTAAATTAGTACTTGTATATACATTTATTCCTGCATTCAGTATTTTTTCAATATCTTCATAAATAAAAGATTTATCATCCTCACATTTTCCGCCCATTCCCATTTCGTCCATAATCACAACATTCTCAAAATTGTATTTTGAAACTATTTTCTCTAATGAATAATGATGAACCGGTTTTATTTTAGAGCCTTTGATTTTTCTTTCCTTGCCATTTAAAAAGCCTATAACAACCTTCTCCCCATAATTTTGTAAAGCATCCCTTAACATTATATGGGTCTTTCCAGCTCCGGGACTATAACTTGTATAAATAGTTAATCTGCCCTTTTTTATATTATTTTTCATATTAAAAAGTCCTAATTGTGTCTGTTTCCTCTTCACCTGTATTTTCAATAGATTTAATCACAACATAATAACTTACTTTTTCGTTTACCTTTACTTCAACTCTGTCTCCAACCTTGTGTCCCATAAGGGCTGCTCCCATAGGAGAGTCGCCGCTTATTCTACCACTAATTGAATCTCCACGCATTGTACTTACAATCTTGAAAGTTTCTGTTTCGTCATCGTCTTCAAAATAAACCTGAACAGTGTTATTTAATCCCACTTCATCATCTGCTGATTCGTCACTTATAATTGTAGCTGTCTTCAATACTCTTTCAAGGTATCTGATACGTCCCTCGTTTTTGTTCTTGTCTTTCTTTGCTGCATAATATTCAAAATTTTCACTTAAATCTCCCTGGGCTCTTGCCTCTTTTACAGCTTCGATAGCCTCAGGCCTTACGACTAATTTTCTATGTTCAATTTCTTCTTTTATTTTTTCAACATCACTCTGTGTAAGCTTCATAATGCCTCCTGTTTTTATTAAAATCTTGTACTTTCTCTAATCATTTTATTATAACACTAAAAAAAATCGGTTACAACTTTATCAAGCTTTAACATTACACTTCAACATTTATATTTTAATATCTACATATTGGCGTTTACACCTTAATATTTACGTTTTAATATTTTCGTTTAGTGTTTATGTCTTAATCTTTTTGTAACCGATTTTTTATACTTTTTTATTACATTTATTGATGTGTTTTTTATTACATTCGTCAATGCATTTTTATATTGCAAAATTGCATTTTTTTACTATGGATTATTATCCAAAATTCTTATCTTTCTTCAATGTTTGTATAATCATAGTAGTCGCAGTTGCTTACATATGCCGGACGCATAATCTTATCTGCTGTAATGATTTCCTCGATACGATGAGCACTCCATCCTACAATACGTGCTATTGCAAACATAGGTGTAAATAGCTCTTCAGGAATATCAAGCATACTATAAACCAAACCACTGTAAAAGTCTACGTTGGCACTAACACCCTTGTAAATCTGTCTTTCCTCTGCAATAACCTGCGGAGCCAAAGTTTCAATCATACTATACAAGTTAAAATCTTTAGTTCTGCCCTTTTCAGTAGCTAACTTCTCTACGAAGCTTTTGAAAATCTCAGCTCTTGGGTCAGAAATTGAATATACTGCATGACCCATACCATAAATAAGTCCCTGTCTGTTAAAAACTTCTTTATTAAGTATCTTTCTTAAATACTCCTTAACTTCATCCCTATCCGTTATATCATGAACATTATGTTTAATGTCCTTAAACATTTCTACAACTTTAATATTCGCACCACCATGACGTGGTCCTTTCAATGAAGAAAGTGCTGCTGAAATTGTAGCATAAGTATCTGAACCTGATGAAGTTACAACTCTTGTTGTAAAAGTAGAGTTATTACCACCACCATGTTCCATATGAAGAACCAATGCTAAGTCTAAAACCTTGGCTTCTAATTCTGTGTATTTCTTATCCGGTCTTAACATTCTAAGAATGTTTTCACTTGTTGAAAGCTCCGGCTTAGGTCTGTGAATATATAAACTTTTGTTTCTCTTATAATGGTTATATGCATGGTAACCATATACAGAAATCATAGGGAATGTACTGATTAAATTAATGCTCTGTCTAATAACATTTTCCACTGATGTATCTGACATATTCTTGTCATATGATGCCAAAGTCAAAACACACTTAGACAATGTGTTCATAATATCTTCACTTGGCGCTTTCATAATTACGTCACGCACAAAGTTAGTTGGCAATCGTCTTGATACAGCCATCATTTTCTTAAATTCAGTCAGATTATCTTCACTTGGTAATTCTCCAAAAAGCAATAAATATGCTACTTCTTCAAAACCAAATCTGTTCTCGGACATAAATCCGTTAACTAAATCCTGAATTTTATAACCTCTGAAATAAAGTCGTCCTTCGCAAGGCACACTCTTTCCATCAACTATCTTAGAAGATTCAACTCTTGAAATGTTAGTTATACCTGTAAGTACACCTTTTCCGTTTAAATCTCTAAGTCCTCTTTTTACTCCATACTCAGTAAAAAGTTCCTTCTCAACTGTGTCATTTTTACGACAAATCTGTGCATATTTTTCAGTAAAGTCCTTAATATTTTCCTTAGTTACAGTCATATAAACCTCTCTTACATCCAGTCTTGTTTTTATTGTCAAATATACTACTGAGGTATATTAGATTTATCTTTTGCAATTTGATTTTTTAATATATAAAGTTTATGGCATTGTGAATAACTTTAAATTCAACAAAATCATGGGCTTTCTCTTTTTCACCGTCTAATGACCAGTTAACATCTGAACAGTTTGTAATCTTTGCACTTTTAATCTGTTTAAATGTTATATTGCCTGAAAAATCCTGCATAAATATCTTTCCAACAGTCTTCATTAACTGAATAAAATCCTTTGGAAATTCAACAAGCATAAGTTCAAACTCGCCATCATTAAACTCTACATGAGCCTTGTCCAATCTCATTATTCCGCCAACTTTTTTTGCATTGTTTATGGCTACGAATATATATTTATTCTCATACACCTCATCTTCTGTCTCAATTCTAAGTTTTAACCTTCTGATTTTGAACACTTCTCTAATTCCATGAAGTACATAAGCAAAATGTCCTAATCTATTTTTTAATTCCTGTGGTGTTGAGTAAGATGTTTCCGTAAAAATACCTGCAGATGCAGTATAAACGAAATATCTTCCATTAAACCATCCCAGATCAAGTGATTTTGCTTCTGTTTCCATAATAAACTCTGCCTGATCCTTAGGGTTGGTTCTTAATCCTAAACTATTAGCGAAATCATTAGTTGAGCCTGCCGGAATATATCCTAAAGGTGTTGAAATTTCACCTTCCAGCATTCCCTGCATAACCTCGTTGAGTGTTCCGTCTCCACCCATACACACAATCAAGTCTGCCTTAGCGCCATAATCTCTTGCTATGCGTGTTCCATCTGCTCTCTTCTTTGTATACTTAACTCCAACCTTATATCCCGCTTTTTCAAAAATCTCAAGGGCATCATCTACAAAATGTTTGTTCTTTTTTACCCCCGCTTTAGGATTAATAATGAATAATAATTTTTTCATAACTATTATTATACTCCTTTGTATTTATTTTCCCTTTTCCCTCATATTTCATATCTAAATATTTTTATTTTCATTTTAACTATTAATATATCAAATTTTTCACATTTAGTCCATTAATTATAAATTAAAAAATTATGAACTAACAATAATCTGCAATCCTGCAAAGCATTTTATTCTATAGGAATTTCAGAGAAATTTTCTATAGAATAAAAAAATCGAAGGATTATATTTTCCACATATCTCCTCCGATTTTTATATTACCTAAACTACTATCTTATCTGTCCATCACCGTATATCTTATACTTAAATGACTGCAACTCAGGCAAACCGATTGGTCCTCTTGCATGAAGTTTCTGTGTGGAAATTCCGATTTCTGCACCGAAACCAAACTCTCCACCATCTGTAAATCTTGTGCTTGCATTCAAATAAACCGCTGCTGAATCAACCTGATTCATAAACTTTTCTGCAGTTCCTGCATTTTCAGTAACAATACATTCACTGTGCCCCGTACTATATTTATAAATATGGTCTATTGCTTCTTCTACTGAATCTACAATCTTAACAGACATCTTATAATCAAGATATTCTGTTGCCCAATCTGCGTCTGTTGCTTTTTCCATATCCGGAATTATCTCTCTTGCTTTACTGTCCCCTACCAAAGTTACATCTTTTTCGTCTAATTTGTTTTTTATTGCAACAAGGGCTTCTTTTGCAATATCTTTATGTATTAACAAACTTTCAGCCGCATTGCATACTGAAGGTCTTGATGTTTTTGCATTAAATACAATATCAACTGCTTTTTTAAGGTCTGCATTCTTGTCAATATAAATATGACAATTACCAACACCTGTTTCAATAACAGGAACTGTAGCATTCTTTACAACTGCCTGAATTAATCCGGCACCGCCTCGTGGAATAAGCACATCAACATACTCATTCATCTTCATTAATTCGTTAGCACTTTCCCTTGATGTATCTTCAACTAACTGTATTACATCTTCCGGCATTCCTGCTTCTTTCACAGCCTGGCGCATTACTTTGGCAATTGTTTTGTTAGAATTAATTGCTTCCTTGCCACCTCTCAAAATAACAGTATTTCCTGATTTCAGACAAAGGGCTGCTGCATCAGAAGTAACATTCGGTCTTGCCTCAAAAATAACTGCAATAACTCCAATTGGAGTAGACACTTTTTCTATTCTAAGACCATTAGGTCTTTCTGTGGCTGAAAGAATTCTTCCTACAGGTTCAGGAAGAGTTGCCACATCAAGAACTCCCTTAGCCATTCCTTCGATTCTTTCTTTATCTAATTTAAGACGGTCAAGCATGGACTTTGCCATTCCGTTTTTTTCACCATTTTCCAAATCAACCTTGTTAGCTTCAATAATCTTATCTGTATTTTCAATAAGACCTTCTGCAATCTTCTTTAAAGCCTGATTCTTCTTTTCACTTGAAGCAACCATTAATGTTTTTTCAGCTTCTTTGGCATTTATACCTAATCTTTCTAACATATGCCCTCCTTTTTCAGTCCTTTGTAATTATATATGCATTATTATATTTTTTCATTGTATGAATACCTATTATATTCTATCTACTTTGCAGTAAAAAATGTTCCTACCTGATGTCCCTCCAACACTCTATAGATATTATCAGAATCTCCACCATTCATAACAATTGTAGGAATTCCAACTTCTGTAGCAATCTGTGCTGCCTGAAGCTTTGTAATCATTCCACCGGTTCCGAATTTTGAGCCCTTACCACCTGCAATTTCAAACAAATGCTCTGTTATTTCTTCAACAACAGGAATAATTCTGGCATCTTCATCCTTATGTGGATCCTTATCATAAAGTCCGTCAATATCTGTAAGAATCAACAACGCATCAGCCTTAATTAATTTTGCAACAATGGCTGAAAGACTGTCGTTGTCACCAAAAACAATTTCCTCAACTGCCACTGCATCATTTTCATTAATAATCGGAATTGCTCCGTATTCAAAAGTTTTCTCAAACGCATTTATAAGATTCTCTCTGCACTCGTCATTATCAACGTCTCTCTTAGTTATAAGAAACTGTCCAACTGTGTGACCAAATTCTGCAAACATCTTGTCATACATAAACATTAACTCGCACTGACCGATAGTTGCCGCTGCCTGCTTGCCTGCCGTATTAGTCGGTCTATCGCGAAGTCCCAACTTACCAACACCAACTCCAATAGCACCCGAAGTAACAAGTGCCACTTCAACACCTGAATTAACAATATCTGAAATAACTGCAACCAGCTTCTTAATCTGTCTGATATTGCTCTTTCCCGTATGGTGAGTCAATGTTGATGTTCCTACTTTAATTACAATTCTCTTTACGTCTTTTAATGTTGCCATAATTTCTCCCGTCTTTTATTCAATCCATTTAGGTACCTTAATAACTTTACGTCATAAACATTTTTATTTTAAAACAAGTATATTCATTTGTAAACTAAACCAGCGCTAATTTTGTATAAAAATGTTCAAAACGCTTGATTTATATTTCAATCAAATTCAATTTATATTAATTCCAATTTTTCAATTTCATAATTTTTTCTAAATTCTTTACTTAAATCTCAGTTTCGTACTGGTTCTTAAATCCTTCACCGAAAACTTCATTAGCTGTGCTAACAATCATAAATGCATCCGGATCAACTTCCTTCAACAGATTTCTAACCTTAACCAAAGTTGCTTTTCTCATAACGCACATAATAACCTCAGTTTCGTTATTCTTATAAGCACCAACTGCCTGAAGCATAGTCACCCCAAGATCAAGTTCCTGAAGCATTCTGTCTGCAATAATTTTACGCTTAGCACTTACAATATAAACCATAGTCTGCTGGTCGCCGTTGTACAACGCCTTATCCATAACCGCTGAAGTAATATAAATAGTAATTCCCGCATAAAGAGCAACCTCGATATTTCTAAACGCCACAGCAGACGCTGCAAGAATTACAAGGTCCAAAATAATATAAAGCTGACCTGTTTTAAGATGAGGTTTCTTCTGTCTGATAATTTTAATAATAACGTCAGTTCCGCCTGTTGTAGTTTCAAGTCTAAACAAAATACCAATGGCAATACCATGCAAAGCACCACCGATAACCGCTGCAAGCATAGGATCCATAGTAATGGCCTTAATGCCTGTAATACTTGGAATCAGGTCAATGACAATAGACGAAAAAACAACCGTATAAATAGTTGAAATAGTAAACTTCACGCCAAACTTCCAAACTCCAAGAAGAAGAATTGGAATATTAAAAATCAAAATAAGTGCACCGATTCCCGGCAAAAATGGAAAAATCTCCTTCAAAACAATGGCAATACCTGACACGCCTCCCGGTGCCAGCTGATTAGGATTAAGGAACCATGCCAACGCCATTGCATACATAATTGAAGCAATGGTAATCCCAATGTATTGCAAAATAAACTGTAAAACTGTTCTCTTCTTATCCACTTAATCTCCCTCAACTTTCGTTAAATATCATTATATTTTTAATTATGTTGTAAAAAAACAACCTAAATACTAATCAAAAATTCCATATTATTAGAGTTCCTAAATTTCCTATTTTTATGAAAATTCATTTTCTAGTAACAATAGCTGTAACTTACAAACAATATTTTCAAAAAATAATCTTTTTCAAAATAATTTCACAGAAAAACAAGGGCTGCCACCCTATAAGCATAGTGCGACAGCTCCTTAATTGTAGTGCTCAACTATTCAATTAACCAAGTAATGCAAAAATAAATACCTGATCAATCACAAAACCTCTTTCGGCTTCTATCTTTCAAAATCTTCATCGCCCGGAAGTTCTATAGTTGGAACACTACAGGCCATGGGGTTAACAGAACAATCTGCACAACCTCTTGTAACTTCCTTTGAATCCTTCTGATTTTCATCTATAACAACGTTAATATGTCCGTCGCCTTTCTTAACACTATTGTCAAGCATGGCAACAATATCATCTATCATCTTTTCCTTATCGTCCATAATGCTACCTCCTTATGATATCTATTCGTTTCAGATTATACCACGAATAAATCCAAAATAACACCACCTATTTAATTTGCAACTAATTTACACTGCCACTGCAAATTAGTCACATCATTTTATCAACCATTCATTCCAATTTTGTGGCAATCCTAGGTGCTCAAACTTAATATCGTCCTTATATCTATTAATTATATCCTCTAATCGCGGAACTAATTCAGTATTCCACTCATATTCATTAGGATACATATTTCTCAGCACAAGCAAATGTCCCCAAACCTTGGTATTCTCCCTTGGCAAAGCCTTCTCGGTAAAAACCGGATAATCCGCAAACTCCCAATCATAAAACCTGGAATAATGGGCACATCTGTTTCTAATAGTTGTCACACACTGAATCCAATTCTCCAGACAGGCTCCCGTAGTAGAATAAAGATTAGCAATAATATTCTTATCCTCATTGTACATATCCTTAAAAAACCTTGAAAGCATACCCATAGAAAAAAACTCAATAATAACCCACAAAGGATACTTGCCATCGTATTTATCATTATGATGTTTTACAACAGGTGAATCCTTATTCTCACGCAAAATGGTTCTAAGATGGTGTTGAAAATTTCTGCCATCGTGATACCTGCTGAAATTATTTGGATCAAGATATCCGTCCGGACCATACTTAGTACCGTGGTGATAGGAAATCTGTGTACGCAAAGCAAACTCAATCTCCTCAACCACCTCAAAAAGCCACGCTCTAAGCTTCTGGTCAAACATATACACATTTCTAATCTGGTCAAAAGTAGTTCCCTCAATGAACCTGCCCTTGCCCTCATATCTGAAAGACTCACAATAAGCAGAAAATCTATAATAATTAGTATGCTTCAAAAACTGCATACAATCATTCTTATCTTCAATAATAAGCCCTTTAGATTTTAAAATTCTAACCTGATCCTGATAACTTGCCGCCTGTTTAATCTTCATAAAATCGCCTCGCTTGCACAATATGTTGGTATAGTATATGGTGAACCTTGGTTTTTACTACTTCTTTATGAAAACACGTTTAACATTAGACCATTTACTCCAATTGTCATCCGCACCATTAACACGTACTCTCAAATAGTATGCCTTGCCTGACTTAAGCTTTTTAATTAAGTATGTATTATTCTTAACAACCTTAGTCTTAGCCTTTTTAAACTTCTTATTATTAGCATATTGAAGTTTGTATTTCTTTGCTCCATTAACTTTTTTAAACTTAATTAATACTGACTTCTTACTTGTTCCCTTAGCTTTCTTAACCTTAACTGAAGTAATCTTACTTGCCTTGATTTTTGTTGTACTAGTTTCCTGAGGAGTTGTTATCTGAACAGTTGATGTTTCTGCAACGCTAGTACTTTCTTTAGGTCCCTGACCTTCTGCCAAAGTTGTAAAATAATGTGACTGGCTAAACAATTGCATATTCAAATTCTTATCCGCTATTGTAACAATCTGGTACCAATATTCAGTATTAGGCTCCAGCTTTATTCCCATATCCTTATTGACATTGCATTCAATCTCAATCTTATTACCAGCTGCTGTATTAACTTTTTCAATGCTTTTCACTACAACATTGTTACTAATCTTACCTTTATATATAGTCCATTTAAATGCCTTAACATTTATTTCCTCTGCCTGTGCATTATAAAGAGTTGCGTGCAAAATTGCATTGTTATCGGTTATAACATTCTCACTTCCTGATAACATTAAATTAGGTGATTGCAATGCCATTACCTTAAAAGTTATACCTGAGCTCAATATCATCATTGTTAACATAATAATAAATTTAACTTTTGCTTTTTTCACCTTCATTCCTCCAATTTACTTATTTTTATAACACTTTGCTACATACTCTTTCATAATTTGATTCAAAAATATTTTGCATAAAAATTCCATTACTGTACCATCTAAAACTTCTATTTGCTTTCACTACTTTTAAGAATACTTCTATTACATTTTCTCCTTTCCTCTTATTTTTTGACTTTCTTTTTTCATTAACAAACTATTCCCTATTTTTTTCATTATAGCAAACACTTTTCACTGTTTTAATTACATAATCATTTCAGTTTCGTACTCAAAATGAACTTCTAAAAACTGTAAATCTATTAAGCTTTTATATCTATTTTCTCTCGTTCCCTCAACATAATTCCCGTTTAAATTCCGCTCAATCTTGGTGTTTTCATTATATCAGACTTTACACAAAATTAATACTTTTTTCGTCTTTGTATTACAATTTTATCTATATTTTAAAGAAAAAGGAGAATACAAATGAACACATTACAAAACACAATTTAAGATTACTTAAACCATTGCCAATTCCAAAAACTGCAACATACGGTTACTACTGTGAAGGAAAAATGTATAAAGCTGGAGCATCCGTTAAACTTGAAGGAAATATGGCATTTACATCTGTAAATAAACTTGATTTAGAAATAACAAACGGCGTATCTATTAGATTGGTAACTGTTGAAACAGGTTTAAGATATAAATCTACTATTGTATTTGATAACAATGAAGCTATTAATTCTAACGCAATAAAGGAAGGAATTTTAATAACATAATAACAACAAGCACAGGTCAGGCAGTGTTCGGCGATGACGGTTGGTCAGAAGATATTATGTTAAATGGATTAAATCAGTAATAATTAGAAATTTATATAAAAAATCCCAGACGATTTTCGTCTGGGATTTTTGTATTTACAATATTATTGTTCATCAAAATCATAAAAATCTGACCATACTGAAGGATCTAAACTATTATCTGATAAACCTGTACCACTTGCTGTTATTATATCAACAGCGTTAATTTCAACTATGTCTATTACTGGACTTAAATAATTCTTTTTCATATCTATCTCCTTATTTACCTGCAAACTTATTAATAAGTGCCTGAGCCTTTTCATCATAGTTACCAATAAAACCATTATCTATAATATAGTTAGCTACACCTGATATTGACTTGTATCCAACTACATCAGATTCTAATGTTTCAGCATCAGCATTTACATAGTTAATAGTAACATAAGCTTTAGCAACGAATTTTCTTGTATAATCAACGATGTTTACAACAGAACCGCAATATGTTCCTTCTTCATCGTTAAACCATTTTTTACCATCTTCAGGTTTATTCTCTACTTTTAAAACTTTGCCATTGAATCTATTTTCAGTGTAAATATCATTTGTAGTAATTAAGAATCCTTCTGTGATAGCATCAGAATTAAGAGCAGTTTTATTATCGGTAGTTATTGTTGCTTTAAATCTTAAACCACTAGGATCTGCAAATCTAATACCAACACCTTTTGTAGCTTCGATTGACAATGTGTTAATTGATGTAAATTCCATATTTTCTGTAACTGTTATAGTTGTTCCAGATTTATAGATAACGTTATTATTTACGTCAAAATAACCATGTTCAGCAGAACCGAATGTATAATTATTTTCACCTTCTTCAACTGTTGTTGCTTTATTATCAACTGTTACTGTATATTCATTTTTCTTTTCAGGTCCAACAACTTTTAATATAAATGTAAGTGCTGTACCACCTGTAAGTGTAATCATATGATACTGTGTTTCACCGGCAGGTGCATCTAATAATGTTGAATCCACATAAATACAGTCCTTACCAATATATACTTTTGTGCTTCTAGCATCCTTTGCATTAATGTATTCAACACCATCAATTATAACGGTATCTGTGCCTCCGCGAACTACACCAAATACATCTTTTGCTTTTATAATTTCTGTAAGATTCCAGTTAGGCATCTTTCCAGCTTCATAGCATCCATCCAAACTACCATTTGTAGATGTTGTTACTGATGAATCTTTATATACTTTAGAACCATTTGCTGTTGTTCCATTCATCTTTTTCCATTCTGTAACTGTTGAAGGATCGATTGTATCCTGTGTTGCTTCAGCAGTTGCATCTACACCTAAAGGTTCAGCAACTTTAATACCAAAAGTAATATACGTTCCATCGCTTAAAACAAGAGTAATAACATTTATTCCTGCATTTAAATATTCTGTTGAAATTTCAGTACAGTCACCCTGACAGTTAAGTGCATTTGATGGATTTGCATATTCATTTCCATTAATCCATGCACTTGTTACATTTCTCTGCTGGAATGTAAATGAAGCTGCATCATCTTAAAGAATACAAGCTGTACGTTCTCCATGGTAAGCTGCCTTACTATGTGGTGCATAAATACCATACCATACTCCTGTGCTTAATGTATTATCTGAATTGATTGAGTATGTATTGTCAACAGTTCCTGCTTTTGTTGAAAGTGTTGTCCATAAAGAATTGCTAAAATCTGCTTTTGTATGTTCTGCAGGAGCTTTTGATGTTGTAGAATATACAACTGTTTTTGTATTGTTAGTAATTGTAATTTCATTTCCAGCTTCATCAAATGCTTTTATAGTAATGTTATGTTCAACATTTTCAACAAGATCACTCATAACATATTCTTTTACATTTGCATCTAATTCAGCGATTTCATCATCGCCATCATAAACTTTATATTTAGAAACGTTTGTAATTTCTGTCCATGTAAGTGTTGCAACATTACCATTGTATGAAACTGCCAAACTCATATTTGTGTTTGCCTGATATGCTGTTGTTGTGTTGTTTGTAATTGCGATCTCTTCGCCATTTTCATCAATAGCTTTTACTACGAGATTGTATGTAACGCCCTGTTTAATAGCAACGTCAGTCCATTTGTCTGTGCCATTATTAGCGGTCTTCATTAATTCATTTGTGTCTGCATTGTATACTTCATATTTTTCTGCTCCACCAATGATAGACCAACCCAAATATGCCTTACCCGTTTCGTAACGCTCAACTTTTAAGTTTAAGTCTGTGTTTGTAAGTTTCTCTGTTGTTACGGCATTTGAAGTACCAGTTGCTACTACATTTCCCTCAGCATCTAAATACTGAACTGTAATAACAAATGTACCACCCTCTAAAACTTTAATCGAATTATCATTCGATTTTGTAACAGATGATATCTCTGTTCTTTTTTCTGTTGGATTTACCGCTGTCCAGCACCATCCATTTGCTGCTTTTGCCCAATTAGCACTGTCTAACTTAATATTGTCGTCTGCATAATTAATAAAATATGCAAGTGATGCAAATTCAACGTCAGGCTGTGACCAACTTGCGTTAATCATATTATTTACTACGGAAGCTGTAACCTCTACTCCCACTGGAGTAGCTGAGTCTGCATCATCCGCTTTTGCTGTTTTCGTATTGTATACAGTAATTGAAGTCAAAATCATTGCAAGCGATAATACAATAGATAGTACTTTTTTCATTCTTTTCATATTTCTTCTTATCTCCCTTCCCTTTTGAATATAATTACGATTTATCTTAGAAAGCCCGAATAAATGTACTAATGACAGTTTAGCACCTTTTTTGTGCATTTTCAAACATTATAAGGGTGAAATTGTTTTTATTTTGTGCATTTTCACAAGTGTTTGAAATGTTTTTATTGATTTTCGTTTTTATGTAAAAAAAGAGGACTTCCTTATTATTTCTTAGTCCTCTTTATTGTTTTTATTTTTTCAATTTTATTTTTTTTGTCTTTGACCAGTCTGTACTAACCTGTCCTTCTGAGCTTTTTCTGTACGCTTTATAGCGTATATAGTAGGTTTTTCCCTTTTTTAGTTTCTTAATTTTGTAAGTCGTTTTCTTTGTTTTGATTGTTCTTACTTTCTTCTTAAATTTCTTATTTGTTGAGTATTGTATCTTGTACCCTGTGGCATTTTCTATCTTTTTTAACTTTATTTTGTTTTTTGAAATGTTTTTTATCTTTGTTTTTTGATTTTCAAAAAAACTGTTTTTAGTTTTCTCAGATTGTTCATTTTGTAAATCTGATACGTAATCTGATGCCGCCATTGGATAATTTCTATAAAAATCTGAATTTTTGTATTGGTCATCTCTTGTATGATCTTTGAAATTGTCGCCCTTTAAGAAGTATCTATATCTGATTCCTGCCTGTGAAAGTTGTGAATCCCATGTTGCATCCAGATTATAATAATAATCTCCAAGCTTTACTATATTCCAACCGTGACGCACTGTTTTGTCTTTTCCATACCCGGGGATTACTCTTACAGATATTCCAAGTTGTTTCAATATTCTATAGATAAGTTGGGCATATCCCTGACAAACCGCTTCTCCATTATATAATGCTGAATATGCTGTAAAAACTATTTCATCGTCAAGACTTTGAGCATATGTAACATGTTTGCATACATAATCGTAAA
This sequence comes from Eubacterium ventriosum, assembly GCF_025150745.1. NCBI lineage: Bacteria > Bacillati > Bacillota > Clostridia > Eubacteriales > Eubacteriaceae > Eubacterium > Eubacterium ventriosum. The sequence goes on along the minus strand of NZ_CP102282.1, from coordinate 1,292,627 downwards.
CTGCTTTTACCTTCTCATAATCTGTCGTTTCTGATGTAAAACCTAGCTCTTCTATGATTTGATTCACTTTATCATCTACCAGGCTTCTCTGTTCCAATGTTGTAAAATATTTTATCTTTATAAGAAACTGATACAAATAGTATCCGTTGCTCTTCTGAGCCCTATAAGAAACATCTCTGCTACTAATATCCCAAAACATATAGTCTCCCTCAATAGGGTTGTCTGTTACACTTGCTGCCTTATCTTCTATATCGTAGTAAATTTGGTCTGCTGCAGAACTCTTTGACTTTACCAAAACATAAAGCGTGCTTTGGTGCGCCAACATAGCCTTTTTCAATGTGGTTGCTGCCTGATTTATTGTTCCATAATTGGCTCTCGGAAGACTTATCGATTCAAGTTTTTTGTTCTCGATTTTTACTGTTCCGGTTCTTATATCAGCTTTTTGACTGCTTATAAGCTTTTCTATTTTATTTTCTGTAATCTGACTTTGACTACTTTTTTCTATATTATAAATTTGGTCAGCCTTTACACTAGTTATATTTACGGGAGTCACCAGCATTGCCAATGCCATAATTATTGATATTATTTTTTTCATATATAACCTCTTAAATCTTTCCGATAAAAACGTTTAGGGACTACATATAGTTCAAAGGCAGAATTAATGTACTGTTGTACTTTTTAATTCTGCCAATTTGTTATTATTTCTTTTTGTATTTTGTCTTGTATGTTACACCTTCGTACTTAAGCTCTCTTAACATCTTCTTTCCTTCAAGAAGTGTGTATGTTAATTTCTGATTGTGATTATTCTTAAGCTTGAAGTGAATCATATATTTTCCAACTTCAATCTGTGTTATATGGTTCTTGCTACTGATTTCCACATTATAACCTAATGACTTGTTGTTCATGTCCTTAATTTTGATGCATGGTTCACCCTTATACAACACTTCTGAGAAAGTGATGTAGTAAGTTGTTTTCTCACCATTTACAGTTCCTCTATGCTTCCAAGTTCCTAACCATAGTGACACTTTCTTATGGAATGAGTTCATTGAGTCATAAAGTGTTTTTGCTTTTGCGTAGTTACCTTTAATCTGATTCAAAAGATTCAAGCTTTCCTGAATCTTTCCTGCCTCGCCAAGTTTAACTGCCTGATTATAAACACTTTCGCTTAAGTTTGCTGACTTTGAAAGTTTTTCTACTTTTGAGTAAACTTCCATTCCCTCTTTAATTGAGCCTTTGTCAATTAACTGTTTTGCGTAGGCATAGCCATATTCCGCATACTGTGTCTGGAAAGTCTTGTTGTCCTTTGCATATACGTTCTTGATTGTCTGCCATGCTGTGCTGTAATCTGCCTTAATATATGAAACCTGGGCCATTCCTGCACTTGCCTTATTAATTAAATTAAAATCAGATGCTGCCTGGGCACTTGATGTAAATAACTGCTGTGCCTTGTCGTAATCTTTCTTGTCTAATGCATCTGTTGCTGCGTAATAATCAAGGAAAGCACCTGCCTGCTTGCCATATTCTGAGCTCTTGTCAGCATCGTTACTCTTCTTAAAATAGTCTGAAGCCTTGTCTTCATCGTTTTCATTAAGTGCCTGTAAACCAATGTTGTAATATGCTTCTGCCAAGAACCCCTTGCTCTTTCTAAATCCTCCAAGGTCCTTAAACTCTGTTACTGCCTGTGTGTACTTCTGGTTCTTAAGCAATTTTTCTGCATTCTTATATTTCTTGTTTGGAATAAAGAACGCTACTGTGACTATGGCTACAATTGCAATAATTACACCAACTGCTACCAAAGCTGTCATATATTTCTTCTTTACATCTTTCTGTCTGTTAGCACGTATGTTTTCGCTTGCCTGTTTTCTTTCTTCATTCTTTACGGCAATATCGTATTTCTTATGTGCTGTCTTTATTAATTCCTTGCTATTCTTGTACCACGCAATTCGTTTAAGAATTTCAATTCCATTTCCAATGCTTGCAGAATCGTCTTTCTGTACTTCTTCCATTCCTGAGACGTAGTTGTCTTCGTAGTCTTTAGTCTTTGCCTGTGCAAAAACTTCTACATCTTCCATCTCTCCTGCGCTTTCAAGTACAGCGTCTTTCTTAGTCCAAACTGAACCGTCTACAAAAACTACCCTGTCTATCTTTATGATAAACTTGACTGCATTCTCATTCTTTATTGTAATCTTTGCAGCCTTGCCTTTTGATGCAAGGTATTCCTGTCCCATTGCAAGATAGCTGTGGTTAATCTGTTCAACATTGCCTTCACCGTCATCTGCATAGATTGTAATGTAGAGATCTCTTATCTCCTTCTCTTCATAGATATTTGTAAATGTAAGTGAAAGTCTGTTAATGTTACTTACCTGGTCTCTCTCAAGAGTTCCTTTTTCAAACAAAACAGGGCTTCCGTATGTCCAAAGATTTGGCTCTAACTTGGCAATAACCTTGTATCTGCCATTTTCTTTTTCTTCCGGTTCAGATTCTTCACTCTTTGAATCTTTCTTTTTTGCAGTTTGCTTCTGCTCTGAATCTTCCTGTGTTGCAACCTCTTTTGTTGACTCTGCTGTTTCTTTCTGTTCAGCAGTTTCTACAATTTTTTCTGCTTCTGCACTTTCCTGCTCTACTGTAGTTTCTTCTTTATTTATTTCTAATTCTTTATTGTTTGCTTCTTCTGCTACAGTATTTTCATTACTCTGTACGCTTTCTTCAGCGATTTTTTCTTTGTTGTTTTTTTCTTCCATTGTTATCTCCCAAATTATATTTTTCATTTCGTTTTGATATACAATTTCACAAATTCCATTTTAACATATTTTTAGAAAAAAGAACACCCATTAATAAATGGATAAAAAAGGATATTCTGTGAATTTCCTGTAAACTGAGTTTCTCTTTAGTGAATCACCACAACTTTTATATTTTGTTGTGGTGTTTAATCACTAATCTTTTCATAACCACACGACTAGCTACTTTTCAACTCACAACAAACCTTCTGCACCGTTCACAACTTTCTCCCACAACGCACAAAAGCATACTTCGGAGGTATTTTACCCCAAAGTATGCTTTTTTAGATTCTCTTTCGTTTCCGATAGTGTTTCACTAATCAGAAACATCTCTCATTCCACTATTTGTTCAATTATTTTTGTTATTGCTATTTTTTATTTTTTGATTTTTACTTTTTTAACTTTTGACCATGCGCCGTATTTCTTTGAACCGTTTACTACTTTGTAAGCTCTTGCCTTAACCCAATAGGTTTCTTTTTTGTCAAGCTTCTTAATTGTAACTTTTGTCTTCTTAATGTTCTTAACACTGTAGCCCTGGAATTTCTTGTTATCGCAGTAACGAATCTGGTAGCCTTTTGCACCACTTACTTTAGCAAGTTTAATCTGCATTTTTCTCTTCTTTACATTTTTAAGAGTTTTGATTTTTGCTCTTGCAGGTGCTGTGACAATTGTTGTGTTCTTGTCGTAGTCTTTTTTGTTAACTTCATTTTTTTTGTCCTGTTCGAGTTCTTCTGCTGTTTTTGGTACGTAGTATCTTACATAGTCAACTTCCATTGTAGCACTCCAATCACTGTTTGTTGGAGGGTTGCCCTGTGCTAAGTTTCCGCCACATGCCACATTAAACAAAAGATAGTAATCATCATTTAATACACTACGCTGTCCTGCATAATTTCCTGTTGTTAAATCTGCTGTTGAATATGTTTCTGCGAAATCAGTTATTCTTACAAACTTATTTGTCCATGTTCCGTATGATGTTAAAAGCTTACCATCTATGTAGAATGCACATATGCTTCCATCTCTGTAACATCCATATGTATGCCATTCTGTCTTATTACGTATATTACGGTTAGTGTAAACATACTGATCTGCTCCATTCCATTTTGGATAATGGATTGTGCTCTGGATATCTGATCTTGTGTTGAAAGCTTCCATAATATCAATCTCACCACATGCAGGCCAAGTCTTTCCGTTAGTTCCAAGCATCCAGAATGCTGGCCAAATTCCCTGTGATGAAGGAATCTTTATTCTTGCTTCAACATATCCATATCCAATGTTAACCTTTCCTGCACTTTTGATTCTTCCAGATGTCCAATTGTAACTACCAACTTTTTCTGTCTGGGCTTTAATCTTCATTGTTCCATCTGATACAGATATGTTGTTTGCTTTATAGTATTCTTTCTCATTGTTTCCCCAGCCCCAGTTTCCATTTCCAATCTCCGGAGTCCAATGGTCACTGTTAAGTTCTGTTCCATTAAATTCATCACTCCAGTTAACTTTCATCTTTGAAATATCAATATTCTGTGCTGGTTCTGCTGCTTTAACTGTAGTTCCTGCAAAACCAATACCTAATGTAGCTGTAGCTACCACTGCAAAAGCTAATACCTTTCTCATACAAAATCTCCTTTTCAATTCATGTTTTCCTGATTTAAATGTGTTATTGTCAATAATTCAATATTCTTATTGAATCATCCGAAAACGTTTTTATTTTCTGCTATTGACATTATTATACAATAAAGTGGTGAATTTTCAAGGATTTATCGCCAATTTGTATAGTTTTTATGGTATTTTTATTTGTTTTTAATTCACTGAGGGCAAATCGGAGTTGCATCCGATTCACTTTCTAACTGGTTTATACACTAGGGCACTTGATTTTTAAAGTGTCCTTTTTTCTTCAGTCTTTTCCCCTATTCCCGTGGCAATACTAAATTCTGCTTGATTATATGTCCTTCAATATAGCTTTGGGCATTTTCAAGTGTTGTATAGCTGATTGCCTCCAAGGCTTCTTCTGTTAAGAATGCCTGATGGGATGTTACGATTACATTTGGGAATGATAGAAGTCTTGATGTAATGGATGTTTCCATTATATCGTCTTCACGGTTTTCGAATACGTTGGCTGTTTCTTCCTCGTAAACATCAAGACCTACGCTGTGGAATTTGTGCTGACGTATTCCCTTAATCAAGTCTTCTGTGTCAATTAATGCACCTCTTGATGTGTTTACAAGAACTACATTGTCTTTCATCTTATTTATTGATTCTGAATTTATCATATGATAAGAATCATCTGTTAATGGGCAATGAAGTGAAATCAAATCACTTTCTGCCAACAATGTGTCAAGATCAACATATTCAACAAAATCCAAATCAGGATTTTGATATATGTCATATGCAATAACTCTCATTCCAAAACCTTTACAAATTCTACACATTGCTGCGCCGATTTTTCCGGTGCCGATTATTCCTGCTGTTTTCTTAAAGAAATTAAGTCCTGTAAGACCCACAAGGCTAAAGTTGTTTTCTCTAACCTTAATGTATCCCTTATGAATGTGTCTGTTACTTGCAAGGGCAAGTGCCATAGCGTGTTCTGCCACTGCCTCCGGTGAGTATCCCGGAACTCTCAGAACTAAAACTCCTCTTTCCTTAGCTCTTTTAATGTCAACATTATTAAAACCGGCACATCTTAAAAGAATAATCTTTACACCATTGTCTGCCAAAACATCTATAACCTTAGCACTGAAATCTGAACTTACAAAACCACATACAGCCTCAAAGCCTTTGGCATACACTGCGTTTCTTACGGAAATATCACTATCAACGTATTCGATTTCAATGTCCTCATACTTTGGCAAAACCTTATCAAAAGATTCCTTGTCATATTTCTTTGTATCATAAAATAAAATTTTCATACCTACACCTTCCTAACATTTAAATTTCCATATGGATTAACTTAGTTATATAGTTTTAATCGTAATATGTCAATTTTTGTTTTCAGTCAATTTATTATAATCCATCCTGCACTCGTCTCTCTTCCACTGCCTGCTGAACCATCATATCTTTAACCTTCATTAGACGAATCTGTGTGCTACGCTCATTTTCATCCAACTTCATTGTTATATACTTTATGTTTTCCATTGCTTCAGGAATTATTACATGTTCTAAAGCATTTACTCTTCTTCTTGTTTTTTCAATTTCAGTTGCCATAAGCTGACAGGATTTTTCTACCTCTGCCAGTTTAAGCATATCTTCAAAAACAGTACTTAAGGAGTATACTGCGTCATCCAAATCTCCTGCTGTAAAAGCATAGCCATAAGAGTATATGTCATTTCCACTTATTTCGTCATTAGTTGAAAAAGTAGGTATGTCAACACTCATTACATTCTTAACACCTTGATTAATATTCAGGCTTTTCTTTGATGCCATAAGTGCAGTGTTCAAAACCTGTTCGCTCATTCCTGCCCTTGCAATGGCAAACTCCATGTTGGCATTTTTTATGCCTTTTTCAACTTTAAGTCTTAATTCCATATTTTCTTTTATAAGATCCATAAACTGTCTTACCAGCTCATCTCTTTTATCCTTTAAAAGCTTGTGACCTCTAGTAGCAGAAAGCAGCTTTTTCTTCTGTTTCGTTAATTCCATTCGGGTTGGATTTACTCTTGTTCCTGCCATAATTTTCCCTCATTTCTAAAAACTATCTAAAAAATCAATACAACCAATATTAATTCTAATCCTGCTGCTTATAATATTTTTCAAGGAACTTATCATCAATTCTCTTTAACTCCGACTTAGGAAGCATTGACAAAAGTTTCCAGCCAATATCCATCGTCTCCTCAATGGAACGGTTTGCGTCATAGCCCTGTGAAACATATTCCTTCTCAAACTCGTCTGCAAACTTAGCATAAATAAGATCAATGTCTGACAGTGCAGCCTCACCAAGAATTGTCATAAGTTCTTTGGCTTCCTTGCCTCTTGCGTAGGCTGAGAAAAGCTGATTCATTACGTTACTGTGGTCAGCTCTTGTTTTTCCTTCGCCAATACCTTTGTCCTTAAGTCTTGAAAGAGATGGAAGTACATCTATTGGTGGTGTAATTCCTTTTCTGTAAAGGTCACGGCTTAAGATAATCTGTCCCTCTGTAATATAACCTGTAAGGTCAGGGATAGGATGAGTCTTGTCATCTTCAGGCATTGTAAGAATCGGAATCATTGTAATACTACCGTCTTTGCCACGCTGACGACCTGCACGCTCATACATTGTTGCAAGGTCAGTATACATATATCCCGGATAACCACGTCTGCCCGGAACTTCCTTTCTTGCTGCAGAAACTTCTCTTAATGCGTCTGCGTAGTTTGTAATATCAGTTATAATTACAAGTACGTGCATTCCTTTTTCGAAGGCAAGATATTCTGCTGCAGTAAGTGCCATTCTAGGCGTTGCAATACGTTCTACCGCCGGATCATTGGCAAGATTGATAAACAATACCGTTCTGTCAATTGCCCCTGTTTCCTTAAAACTATTGATAAAAAAGTTTGATTCTTCAAAAGTAATACCAACTGCCGCAAAAACAACTGCAAAAGGTTCGTCAGTTCCAATAACCTTTGCCTGTTTTGCAATCTGGGCTGCAAGGTTGGCATGTGGCAAACCTGAAGCTGAAAAGATTGGTAGTTTTTGTCCTCTTACAAGAGTGTTAAGTCCGTCAATTGCCGAAATTCCTGTCTGGATAAATTCAGAAGGATAATTTCTCGCTGCCGGATTCATCGCCACACCGTTAATATCTCGCCTTTCCTCCGGAAGAATGTCAGGACCTCCATCTATTGGATTTCCCAAGCCGTCAAAAACTCTTCCAAGCATATCCGGCGAAACTCCAAGTTCCATGCTTCTTCCAAGAAAACGTACTTTACTGTTAGACAAATTAATGCCTGTAGAATCTTCAAATAGCTGAACCAGAGCATTACTTCCATTAACTTCAAGAACTTTACATCTTCTTACTTCACCGTTTGCAAGTTCTATTTCACCTAATTCATCGTAAGTAACATTTTCCACATTTCTAACCATCATAAGTGGTCCTGCTACTTCCTGAATTGTTCTATATTCCTTTGGCATATTAGAAGTCCTCCTTTTCCAGTGTATTTGCCACCTCTTCGGCAAGCTTGTCCATTATTTCATTGAACGCTTCGTCAAGCCGGTCTTCGTGTGTATATTTAAAACGTCCGATTGCTTCACGTACAGGCATCTTAATAAGCTTATCAACGCTTGCTCCCTGTTTAAGGGCTTCCATTGACTTATTATAGAAACCAAGTACCAATTCCATCATCATATACTGCTTTCTAAGTGATGTATAAGTATCAACTTCATGGAAAGAGTTCTGATGCAAATAATCTTCTCTTATTGAACGGCTTGCTTCCATCTTTAGTCTGTCAGGTGCAGACAAAGCATCCATGCCTACCATTTTTACGATTTCATCAAGCTCTGCTTCTTCCTGCAATAATTTCATTAACTCCTGTCGAAGCTTTAACCAATCTTTATTAACATTTTCTTCAAACCATCCACCAATTCTGTCTACATAAAGTGAATAACTTGTAAGCCAGTTAATTGCCGGAAAATGTCTCTTGTATGCAAGGTTTGAATCAAGTCCCCAGAATACTTTTACAATACGAAGTGTTGCCTGAGATACAGGTTCTGAAATATCACCACCTGGAGGAGATACAGCACCGATAACTGACAAAGCTCCTTCCCTGCCTTCTTTTCCAAGGGTAACAACATCCCCGGCACGTTCATAAAACTGTGCAAGACGGCTTCCAAGGTATGCCGGATAACCTTCTTCACCGGGCATCTCTTCCAAACGTCCTGACATCTCTCTTAAAGCCTCTGCCCAACGTGATGTTGAGTCTGCCATTAAAGCTACTGAATAGCCCATGTCTCTAAAATATTCTGCTATTGTAATTCCTGTATAAATTGAAGCTTCTCTTGCTGCAACAGGCATGTCAGATGTGTTGGCTATAAGAACTGTTCTTTCCATTAATGACTGTCCTGTTTTTGGATCCTTTAATTCTGGGAACTCATTAAGAACATCTGTCATTTCATTTCCACGCTCACCACAACCAATGTATACTACAATATCTGCCTCAGCCCATTTTGCAAGCTGATGCTGAATAACTGTTTTTCCACTTCCGAAAGGTCCCGGAACTGCTGCAACGCCACCTCTGGCAATTGGAAACAAAGTATCGATAACTCTTTGTCCTGTAACCAAAGGCTTATAAGGAGCTTTTTTCTCTTTATAAGGTCTGCCTTTTCTAACAGGCCATTTCTGCATTAAAGTTAATTCCTTTTCACCATCTTCTGTCTTAACTGTGGCAACAGTTTCAGTAACGTCATATGTTCCGCCTTTAATGCTTGTAATTTCGCCTTTAATTCCATATGGAACCATTATTTTCTGAGTAACTGCCGCTGTCTCTTTTACTATTCCAATAACATCTCCCGGTTCAACAATGTCCCCAACTGAAGCTGTTGGAACAAACTCCCATTTTAATTCTCTTTTCAAAGAAGGTACGGAAACACCTCTCTTTAGAAGATTGCCCGATACCTTCATAATATCATCAAGTGGTCTTTGAATTCCGTCATAAATACTACCGATAAGACCCGGTCCAAGTTCTACTGACATAGGCGCTCCCGTTGATACAACAGGCTCTCCCGGCCCAAGTCCGGCTGTCTCCTCATAAACCTGAATTGATGCTCTATCTTCATGCATTTCTATAATTTCACCAATAAGATGCTTGTCGCTAACCCTAACCACGTCAAACATATTGGCATCACGCATTCCCTCTGCTATTACAAGAGGTCCTGCTACTTTCTTAATTACACCCTTGCTATACTCCATGTCTTATTCCTTCCCAAATACAATATCCGAACCAATAGCCTGCTCTACACAATCCTTAACGCCTTTTACTCCGTCTCCCGTGTTTCCTTTTACACCCGGAATAAGGATAATTGCAGGAACCATCTGCTCTCTGTATTTTTCTATCTCTGCTGAAAGCTGTTTTGCTAACATTTCTGTAATGTATATAATGGCATATTCACCTGCAGCTATTTTTCTTAGCAAATGTGCTGCCTCTGTTACGTCGGTAACCGGAAATGTATCAAGTCCCAGTGCGCTAAAGCCATATATACTGTCATAATCACCTATAACTGCTACTTTATGCATACATTACCCTTACCCTTTCTTTTATAAACTCATTGTCAAAACCATTAATTTTGCCCGAAAGAATAATTTTTACTGTTTTAATTTCATTCTCTCTTGCAATAACATAAGCAATAATCGGTCCTATTGAAAAAGAGTCATATTTCTGTGACTTTATATCTTCCACAATCTTATTGTCACACCAGCATTCAAAAACTGATTTTGATATTTTTAAAGCACTAACTGCCTGACTATAGCCTATCTTTTCAAGATAAGAACAAACTCCATCCAAGCCGTCCTTGCAAGCTATAATCAATTCCGTAACGCTTACTCCGTCACAACTTACAAGTGCTTTTGAAACAAAAGATGTGTCCTTATTTGTAGCTGCACATCTTACTGCTATTTTAATGTCTGATATGGTAACCAGGTCATCTGCGTATTTTTTAATCATTTCATTAGTTGCTTCCTGACCTGCCTGCTTAATTGCCTCCAGTGTTGCCCTGTCAATAATCACATCGCACAACTGTCCATCGCCAGTCTGCATAAGAACTGTTGTTGCATCCTTTGCCGCCTGCTCCATGCCTTTAGGAAGCAGATTGTAATTACCCTGCCTTATACAATTTTTCAAAAATTCCGTGTCTGTTTTTGTATCTCCATAAAACACATTTTCAGTTTCAAGTTCAGTACAAACCTGCTTAATTGCCGCCTTAAGATTATGGTATTCGTTGGCAATGGTAAGAATCTCACATTGTTCCTTGTCTTCAATTAATTCATCCAGAACCTTCCACGTTCTCCTTCGCTCCTGTTCAAGCATTTCCTCCAAACTCTGGTCCGGGTTTCCGTTCCCCCAGCCCTTGGTTCTTAAGAAATCCATAGCCTCGTCATAATCCTTGCACTGCACCAACTGATTAATGGTTTCATCTGTAAACAAACTACCTTCAAGTGCTCTGATTCTGGCAACACCATAAATATATTCCTGCTCCATGGCATTACCCCCTATCCAAACAACTGCTTATTGGCAATATCTTTTATTCTGTCAATATTAGAATCAAACAAGGCCTTCAAAGTACAATTCTCTTCAATCTCTCCATAAACTAATACAAAACCGTCCTTAATATTAGCCGGCTCCTTATCAATTACAAGCTCTCCCTGATTCTCTGCCACAATCTCTTTTACTCTATCTTCAAAACCATTAGGAATCCTCTCCAAATCCTTCTTAGAAAAACAAATCTTTCCCTTGCCCTGCTGAACATTCTTCCTTAAAAGCTTCTCTAAAACGTTAAAATATTCTTCATCATTAAGACCTGCTATACTCTCCCTAGCCTTATCAATAGCCTGTTCAATAACCTGCTGCTTAGCCCTAAGAATAGAATTACGTTCCAAAAACTCCATACCTGAAACCGTCTTTTCCTCATAAAGTTTGCGGTCAGCCAAAGCCTTCTTCTCAATCGAAACAACTTCTACTTCTACGTCTTTTTTAATTTTATTCATATAGTCCTTGCAAAAAACATCTGCTTCTTTCAGAATTTCATCTGCTTCCTGCTTAGACTGATTTCTAATCTCCTCTACAATGTTATCCAAACCACTCATGCAGCCCCTCCTTTCTTTTGCACGTCATTAACCAAAACAACAATTCTCACATAATCTTTTCTCACTGCAATGGTTGAAAACGTGTAATTTCCATTACCTATTTTTTCTTTCAGTATTATTCACTCTAATTACTTTCGCCCCTGTGGGGGATGAAAACTTTAGAAGAAGGTACTCTGAAGCCGTCGGTCCTTAGAAGGTGGGGCAGCGAAAGCTGTCACGGCTTCTTAGTACCGCTACGAGCTGAAGGTAGCGGGAGCGTGCCTTCGATAAAGATTTCATCCTACCACAGGGATGTGAAAGAAAATTATAGTGCAATACCGTTTACTGATAAGAATGATATCAAAAGAGCTAAAATTGCGTATGTTTCTACCATTGCTGGGAACAACATCGCCTTTGCGAATTGTTCAGGTCTTTTTGCTACAATTCCAATACTGGCTGCTGATGTTTTTCCCTGATACTTACCTGAGATTAAACCAACTATTGCCATTGGAAGGCATGCTGCCAATATCTGTAATCCCTGTGATGATGTTACTGCAACTGCTCCACTGCCAATGATTCCGATTTTTGATAATGTAATGAATCCAATAAGAAGTCCATATAAGCCCTGTGTGCCCGGAAGTAACTGCATAATAAGTACTTTTGCAAATTTTGATGGATCTTCCGTCATTACTCCTGATGCAGCCTGTCCTGCAATACCTACACCTATTGCTGAACCTGCGCCTGCCATAAGTACTGCAAGTGCTGCTCCAAGCAATGCATAAAATAAACCTAAATTATCGAAAAATGTTCCTAAAGTCATAATTAATTCTCCTTTACTTTTACATATTTTGTATCCGCCTTAAATGGTTTAAACTCTCTTCCGCCACCTTCATAAAATTTTCCAAAGAATTCAACAAACTGTAGTCTGTTGGTATGAACGTAGGCTCCCAAAAGGTTTATTGCCATATTGAATGTGTGTCCGATTAGGAAAACCACTATAAAGAAAATTACTCCCACTATTGATTTTCCCATCATTGCTGCCATTGTGTTAATTACCTGGGCTATTACTCCTGTTGCAAGTCCAAGGGCAAGTAATCTTGAATATGATAGCAAATCACTTAGCCAGCTTGTTGTGTCATACAGGCTGTAGGCTCCAAGCAATAATCGCTTCACAGGATTTTTTGCTCTTCTTCCTGCCATAAGAAGTATTCCAACCATGCCACCTATTGTCATTATCTTTGATAGCATACTAAGCCACGCCGGGAAGACTATTGTGTTTCCTGCCAATGAGGCAAATATACTTGTTGGAATAAGCATTAATATTAATCCAATCAAAAATACATACCAAAGAACAACATCGCATACAAATGACATTACATCTTTTTGCTTTAGCATCATATATCCCTTAATTCCAAGTCCGGTAAACAAATGAACAATACCGAAACATAAGCAATATATAAGCATTTTCATTGGCTGTTTAATAGGTTCAAACCACAGCGCCGGTATTCCTATGTTTACTCCAAAGAATGTTTTTCCTATAACTGTTATTGCATCTCCGAAATACCCTCCGAAAAGTATTCCCCATAATAATGTTGAAATGCCACAATACATAAACATTCTAAGTGTTTTCGCCATTGTTTCTTCCATGTTCGGGAATTTTTTTAAAACTATAAAACATCCAATAAACATTAAAAATCCGTAAGCTGCGTCTGACAGCATTATTCCAAATAAGAAATAATAGAAGAATGCTGTTATTGCCGTTGGATCAATTTCCATTTTGTTAGGAAAACCAAATGATGTTACAACACCTTCAACTGCTCCCTGAACTTTTCCGTTAGTTAACAGCACCGGAACGTCCTCTTTTTCCGTTGGCTGTTCCACGTCAATTGCCACATTAAACTTGATTTCCAGTTCTTCTTTTAATGCCTCAACCTGTTTCTCAGGCATATAACCTGTAACAAAAAAAGTATGTTTGGACTGTAAAAGCTTTCCTACCACCTTGTACTTGTCCGCTCTGGTTTTGTAATAATCTCTTATTTTCTTAAACTCAAATCTGTAATCTGTTTCTCTTTCCATTTGAGCTTTTATATTTTCAATGTCCAGATTATATTCTTTAATTCTATCCTCTCGTTTTGTAACCGAAGCTGTTGGTATATGATGAACCATAATAGGCGGTTTGCTAAAATCCAGTTGCCTTAAGGCTTTTTCAACCTGCTCCAAATCATGTTTCATATAAGATACAGTTACATAAGTCTGATATTTGTCCGCCGAAACTATCTGCATATACAGTGATTTTGGAAATTCTTTTAAGCTTTCTATTTTTCTTATCAAATCCTGTTCCGTATATGAACCTGAAATAACGCCCACCATAAATCCGGTGTTTTTGGTTCCCTGAAAATTCATTGGGACATCAAGTTCAAGCCACGGTTGCAATGCCTGTATTTCGTCTAAGCATTTCTGCTTTCCTGACTCTTTTTCATCCATACTTTTCTTCTGCTCGATTATGTCATTAACAAGCCCGTTAATTTCATTTCGCTTATTTACTATTTCGTAATAATCGTCCGAGCTAATAACTTTCTTTCCTTCAAGGCTTGAAAGCATGGACTTTTCTTCAGGAATATAAGCTTCAAGAATTTCTAATGCATTGTCCGTTAACGCCGCCTGTCTCTCGTAAAGTGAAATCTGGGTTGCCGTGTTCACTTTTTCAAACACCTTATCCTCTTTCACTTCCTCATGAACTTCCAGACAGCCCTTTAATTGCAAAAGTTCCAAAATCTTTTTTCGGTCTTTCTTCATTGCGCATATATTTATTTTGCACATTTTCAAAACTGCCATAAATTCTCCATTCTGTCATTTAAATGACGGGTTATGCCTTAAAATGATTTAAATGTTCCCCTCTACCTTAGGATTACACGGATTGTGACCTGCTTTGTAATCCTAAAATAAATACTCTACTATGGCTTTCACCGTGCCATCCATTTTCTCATATGACTTGTTCTTCAATTGCATAACCTTTAAGTCAATCTCTTTCTGTTGCTCCTCATTGTACTTTTCGCATTTTGCAACTGTCTCTGCCATTTCCTTTTCTGCTTTTTCCTTGGCTTCCTTTAACCTTTCAGTTCGATATTCAGCCCCCTGAATCTTAATCTGATTCTTCATGTCCTGCCCGTTAACTTTCGCAGTGCTTATAACCTTGTCCCCTTCAAGCTCTGCTAACCTAACCGCATCAACCGTCTCCTTTATCATACTAACCTCCTTCCCTATACAAAATTGTGCATTTTGTCCGATTTTTTATTGTTTTTTATTACTTTTTGTATATTTTTAACTAATTATGCTAATATAATAATTCATCTAAAAATTATATGCAAGTTACATTTTTAGTCACTAGTACTTTATTTATACATTTTCTCATTCAAGTCGCTTTATTTTACGATTTTAAGGTTATGAATTTATATACTTGGATTCTCTAAAATAGTTTGTGCTTATAAAACAAAATCATACATTTTTAGGAATAATAGTTAAGGAGCTGCACTCCAATGGTTTGTCAACCACTAAAGACACAGCTCCTTGAATGTTTTAAATTTTATTTACCAAGTTAAAACTTTTACTTTGGTTTTTTTAGGAATTTGTGATTTATTTAAACTTGATTTTTTAAACTTACCACAACCGTATATTTCTATTTTTTTAAGTTTTTTATTATTTTTCTTAGACATTTTAATTTCTTTTAGTTTCGTACAGCTTTGCAAATAAAGATATCTAAGATTTTTCATTTTTGAAATATCCAATTTTCTTATCTTTTTATTTATGCAATAAGCACTTCCATCTATACTCAGTTTTTTTAGTTTGGCATTCTTTCCAAATTTTATTTTTTTGAATACAGTTTCATAAGAACTAAATGTTTTTAAAGTTTTCAAATTTGAAACATCTACTTTTCCTTTACTATCTAATAAACTAATACTTTCAACTTTAGATTTTTTATCAAATTTCAAGTTGAAATTTTCACACGCTACAAAACTTATATACTTTAATCCCTTTAACTGATTCAAATTATAGTTTCTGTCACTAAATGTTATTCCAATAGAATCAATTTTTAAGGTTGATAAATACTTAAAGTTTTTTACGTATCCTCTTTCTCCGTTTACCAATGCACATGCAAAATGTATATGACTTACATTCTTAAACACCTCTATTCCTTTAAAGTCTATAACTCTATATTTTTCATCTTGGTAAACCTGCCTTCCATATTTATATCCATCTGTTTCCTGTATATCCGCAGCATCAACAGAAAATGATGTTGGATCTTCCATTTCGTATTGAGACAAATATCCATCTCTATTCATATCATACCTTTTCAAAACAGCACGCCTAACCATTTCATTTGGAAAAGAAGATTCGTCTATTTTTAATATAGGTTTATGTTTTGCATATACAGACTCATCATAGTCGGTTGATGTGTCAGCATATATTACCATTGTACTCATAATAATGCTAACAACTAGTAAGATTAAAAAAGTAAATCTCTTCTTCATATTAATCACCTCTCTTCTGTGCTATAGATAAACCGGAACTTTGTATTTTATGCTCCACTTACCGTATTTTTTATTGTTCTTCTTTCCAAAATATGGTCTTACTTTTACATAAATACTGTTCCTGCTGTTTACTTTTATTACGCCTTCCTGAACTTGGTACTTTAAATTAAGTTTTAACTTCTTATTCAATTCTCCTTTTTTAGTATTGAATTTTTTCTTCAGTTTATTGCTTTTTTGTGTAACCACAATCTGATAGCCACTAGCCTTTTTTATTTTATTCGCTACAACATATAGCTTTTTTGTTTTTACTTTATATCCAAGCTCTGCTACGCTACCCTTGTTCTTTGCCTTTTTTGAATACTGGATAACTGCATCTTTTGGAAAAGCTCCCTCTTCTATTCTGGGATTGCTACGCAAATATACTTTTCTTAAAAGATTGTCATCAAAACAATATTTGCCAATTAGTTTTATTTTCTTATTAAACTTAACTGTTTTAATATTGTTACCGGCAAAAGCCTGTTCTCCAATTATTTGAATATTGTTTTTTAACTTTAATGTACTAATTCCTGTGTGATAGAAAGCATAGTCCCCGATTTCTTTCAGCTTGCCATTCAGTTTCACATCACTCAAATTTCCTAGCTGATAGCAGGCATAAGAGTCTATTTTTTCCACAGTGTCAGGCACCTTCAAAGATTCTCCACCATAAAATAGCACTAATTCTTTCCCATCTTTTGTTAACAACATTCTGTCTTTTTCTTCATAGTACTTGTTGTTATTAATTAAAACTATTTTCGGAAATGGGGCCATGTCGCTGCTAATCATCTCTCCCAAATTTTCACATCTTCCTGCCAACTCCAGTGTTCTTGGAGTGTCTAAGTAAAACGCATTTCCGGTAGCCACAACATCTCCCAATATTGTTACCTTACTTAGATTAAAATATCCTGATAATGATCCTGATGATATTTCCTTAATATCATCTGCCAAAACAATATACCTAACCTGATTTTTTATCTGCCCTACATCTACCTTTTCTAATTTTTCACAACCGCTAAAACTAAGAACACCGCTCTTTTCATCAAATTTCCATTTAACAGATGAATTATTGTAGTCCTTCATATGTTCATTGTTTAACTCCACTTTCTTGTCCTGTACAAAAGATGCTGCATTCACAGAATTACAGGCTAACATAGTTGTTACTAATATAATTGCAATTATCTTTTTCATTGGTTTTCCTCCTCTCATCAGATACAAAACACTTGTATCAACACCAATCAATCAGTTTCTTATACTCTTTACTCCTCTCTTTGTTTTTTTATCCACGCTCATTTGGGTTAGTTAAGCCCTTCTATTAAATATAACGAATAAACTCGCCAAAATATGACAACAAAAATAAATTTTTCCGTACCTTGTCTTATATTTATAGCATAACATATTTATGTATACTTTACTCTATATATTTTCCGGCTACGCAATTATATTTTTTAAAAAAGAAGAGATAGCAAGTTAATGCAATAACAAAACTAATACATTAAGGAAATTGTTATGATTTCTTATATATTTATCACAGCCAATTACGTGTCGTAAAACCGAAACGCTGTCCCACACGTAATTTATTGAAGCCAAGCTTGTTCTATCGCTGCCAATTACGTGTCGTAAAGCGAAAACGTTGTGTCACAAGTAATTTATTGAAGCTAAGCTTGTCTTACCGCTTCCAATTACGTGTCACTGAAAGAAAATGCTGTGTGACAAGTAATCACCCACAAATTCACTACGATTTTGTGAAAAATTACGTGTCAGCAGAAGGAAATCTTATATGACACGTAATTGCCCAAAAATTCACTTTAATATTGTAAAAAATTACGTGTCAGCAGAAAGAAAAGTTATACGACACGTAATCAATGATGTAATTACAAATTATACTGAACCCCAGGGTGTGGACACTACACTAGACGACTTTATACGAAAAATTAATAGTATCCTCCTCCGGGGTGTGGACATCTCCCCAAACAACTTTGTACAAAAAATAAATAGCATACTCCCCCCTAAACATGAACTCCTCCCATGCGACTTTGTACAAAAACTAAACTTCAAGTATCCCCACCAAAAAAGGCAGTCCCGCCAAGGAACTGCCCATATTCTTACTTCTAGTATTCTATTCTATTTTTCAATCAACTTTATTGCTAAGCATCCTCCAATCACAAGACTTATAAGCACATTTATTGTGACTATCATTCCTGAGCCGATTATTCCTGTCATATTCATCACTCCCACTTCTTTATTAAATCCTATGTTTATCGCATTATCTTCATTCAGTTTTTTCAACTAAAATCTGTCTTTCCAATTAGAAATTCCTTATTGGAAATTAACAATTAGAGATTCCCAATTAAAGACTTCCAATTATGAATTTTCATGCTGCATAATCCATTTTGGATTTTAAATTTCTTTCCTTCTGATAATGCTTTTCCTTTACATTTTTATACTAATTAAGAAATGTTAAGTTTTGTTTATGATAAAGTTAAATCTTTTTAATATTTGTCTGTGCGGTTAAACTCCATTACAAACTCAACGCCGTTGTGATGATTCTTGGCATAACATACTCCGTTGTGGTTCTTTACAATGTTTCTTACAATATAAAGGCCAAGTCCAACGTTTGATTCTTTCACTCGCTCGTCAGTCTGGTAGAAGCCCTGCCAAATCTTGTTTAATTCTTCTTCTTTTATATTATTACCATCATTAAAAACAGAAATTACTGCTTTATCGCCTACACTTTTTAGTGTGACTACTGCTGTACCTTTTTCCGGAATGTGCTCGTAAGCATTAATTATATAATTGTTTATGGCCTGTTCAATCTGCTCATTATTCATATTAATATAAATATTGTCTTCTATATCAAATCTGCAATTAGCTTTCTTTGACCAAAATAGTCCCATGTATTTGTCCTTCATTCCGTCCAAAAGTTCTGAAAGACTGTCAACTTTCATCGGACCACTTAAAATAATATCTCCCTCAAATGATGAATTAAGCATTTCTCGAATCAGGTTGGACATCTTCTGTATCTCTTCCATTATTGACTCGTAATACTCACTCATTGCCTCGTCATTATCCGTATTCATCATTTCAAGCTGTGTAGAAATAATGGCAAGTGGCGTTTTCAATTCGTGAGTTGCCGCCCCAATAAACTTCTTACGTCTTTCATCAAACTCTATTAACTCTTTATTCTGAGTTTTCAACAAATAGTTATAATTATTTAATTCGTTAAGGTTACTGGAAATCTTAAGGTACATACTTTTCAGCTGCTCTGCCAGATTTCCTATTTCATTGTTAGGGAAATCATATTCTTCAAAATTAATTGGCTCATTATTTTCCATTTTCTTTGCCAGTTTTCCCAGTTTTTCAATAGGCTTAACTGTCCTCTGTGCCATATAAAATGAAAAAGGAATACCTAATATTAAAATAATAATCATTTCAACCAGCATAAACCTGCTTATCAGTCCTATGCTGTTCTCTAAGGTTCTAAGCTTTACACTACAATATAAATAATATGTTTTTACATTCTGATCTATTTTGCCCTTAAGTCTAATCGCTTTTCTGCCCTCTGACATATTTGCCTTAGGTGTATATGTATATTCATATATTTTTTCATCGAACTTTCTTCTTTTTATATTTTTCTTTCTTTCAGGCGTATCTCCTGAAAAATATATGATTTTTTCACCATCATAAATTGCAATAACTCCACCTTTGTCCGAAAATTCTTTCAATCTCTTCCTATCACTCTTTGTTAAAGACGACAAATCCATTCCCTGTGCGTCCTCAAAAACACTGTTCATTATTTTCTTATTATTTGCAATAATGAATTCTTCTGAAAACATATTATAGAATAAAATCATGCTTCCCACTGTAACAAACAAAAAGAATAATACCGTTACAAGATAGGTTGTTCTTAACTTAGTCTTCATTTATTTTACCTCAAATTTGTAACCAACACCGTAAACTGACGTGATGTAAGGATACTTGTCCGTCATCTTTTTTCTTAACTGCTTTACAAGTGTGTCTACAGTTCGCATATCGCCGTCGTAATCAAAGCCCCAAACTGCATCCAATATATTTTCACGCTTCAAAACCACTTTTTCGTTTTCGCACATATATACAAGCAAATCAAATTCCTTAGGAGTTGTATCTACAAACTCGCCATTAATATATGCTTTTCTAAACTGCTTTTCTAATTTAAGCGCGCCTTTTTCAATTACGTCCGTGTCTTCATTGCCATTTCTCTGAATCAACTTACCCATATGTACAAGCAAAACCTTCATAAGAAATGGCTTTGTTATATAATTGTCCGCACCGTTATTTAATCCGTTAAGCTGGTCTTCTTCTGATTCCCTTGCTGTCAACATAATAACCGGCACCTGCGAATGTTCTCTTATTTCTTTCAAAACATCCACACCGTCTATGTCAGGAAGCATTCCGTCAAGAAGTACAATATCTAAATTCTTGCTATTTTCATAAAAAAGTTTAAGCCCTACTTTTCCGTTTTCTGCCGCCAAAACTTCATAATCGTTTCTTGACAAAAACTTTGTTAAAACTTCTCTTAACTTGTTATCATCTTCAACCATAAGAACCAATCTTCTGTCGTTTCTCATATTCTTTCTCCTCTGATATTAATTATTGTTTTATATTTTATTATTGTAAATTACTTTTTATTTTTGAATTTCAACTTTTATGGTTATTATACTAAAATATTTGTTTGATGTTAATATGAATATTTTTATCAGAAAGTTTCATCTATTCTTAATACTGTAGATGAATGTAAGACTTATTTTACTTTGGAGATTGGAGGATTTAAATATTGAAGAAATCAATACTTAAAATAACTAAAAATAATTAATATTCAAATTAAAAATCCGGAAACTAAACTTATACTGTTATAATTTCCGGATTTTATAAATTAATTAACTTTTCTAAATGTAACCATTGTTTTTTAAGAAAGTATATATTCCATCTTTCCTTGGTGCATCACATACATAATCTGCCATATGTTGCAATTTTTCAGAACCATCTATATCTTTAACTGCTATTCCTATTTTTGCATTTTCAAGCATTTCCAAGTCATTCTCCTGATCTCCAAATGCCATATAATCATCTTCATTAAATCCATAGTATTTCATCAATTCACGAATGCCTGTTTGTTTAGATATTCCCTTTGCCATAACATCATAGCAAACTGTAGGACATGGCACAATTCGCGCTGAAATATCTTTTTCCAGTTCAGAAAAATCGTAACCCATAGGAGCGAATATATTAATTTTCACAATCTCCTCACCTTTCCATTCTATATATGGTGGGATTTCTTCCTTATAATATTTTTTCCCCTCAACCAGACAATCAGTAATTTCAGTAGCCAGATAAGGACCCTCAACTGTGTCAAATATCAAAGACATATTATTGTTATTACAATACTCTAATATTTTTTCTACATCTTCTCTCAAAAAGGGAAAATCCTTTATGCATCGCAACGTGTTGTCATATATGGCAGCACCGTTATTCAAAACATATGCATCAAAAACAGATATATCTAAATCCTTTATACCACGTATACTGTTAATATCCCTTCCTGTAGCTAGTGCAACCTTATACCCGTTTTTTCTCAATTCCTCTATTGCTTTAATAGAAGAAGCCGGTATTTTTTTCTCTACGCAATCAATTAGCGTTCCATCCACATCAAAGAAAACTGCTTTCATTTCCACCTCCTAAATTCCTTGCTGGTCTGCCTCCGTTTCCCTACACATTTCAAATTTAAGAACCTGTTGTTTTCCTGTAGATATGGCAGTTTCAACTAACTCATCAAAATTTATGTCCATATCACGCATCATAACATTTTCAATCAGCATTCCTAAATTAGTACCACTTATTATTTTAATATTTTTACTACTCGTAGCAGCAAGTTCTGCTGAAATTTTAAATGGCGAGCCACCTACAATATCAGTAAAAAATATAATATTTTTACATTCTTCTAATTTGTCTAAAGCCTCTGTTAACTTTGTCTTCAACTCTTCTGTTGAATAAGTATCCAGGAAATCTACTGCTTCCAGATTTTTCTGTTGTCCTGCAACCAGTTTCACTGCACTGGCAATTCCCGTAGCGAAATTGCAATGTCCTGTTATAATAATTCCTACCATTTATATATCCTGCCTATTAATTATTTATAAAACTCTTAATTTCTTAATTGTGTGAACGTAGTCACCCTTTCCAAAAAGCGAAGATGTTCCAAGAATAAAACCTTTTACACCTTTTTGATTCAATTTTTTTATTTTCTCTTCAGAAATTCCACCATCCACAACTATTTCATAATGATATTTTTTCCTATTTTGAATAAATTCCTCTATTTTTTCGTCAATATATTCTAAATATGATTGACCTGCAAACCCTGGATTAACGGTCATTATCATTACATAATCTACTATATGTAATATATTTTTTACAGTTTCAAATGATTTTGTAAAGGTCCAAAATACCATTAATACAATATTTTGGACCCTTTAATTTATATCTTGTATTTTCTGTCATTTGGAGTTATCTGGATATACACATCTACTCCTTTTTCTTTCAGCCGTTTCAGACACGCCTCATCCTGATCATCCACGTAAACATGGACTTCATGAAGTATATGCTTACCTTCTGATTTATGCATGTTTCCTATATTGCAATGTTTAATAGGAACTCCGCCATCAACTAACTGTTCAATCACCTGTGGAGTTTTTGCGACAATAAATATCTTTTGTGAAGGAGCAGCCTTTCCAATAATCTCAATAGTCTTTTTTATTGAGAAAAATCTAATCTGAACTCCTACGGCATCTGCAGTCATTTTCATTAATGATTTTGATAACTCATCATTACATGTTTCATCATCAACAACTAAAATTAAATTTGCACCACTTGCCGTAACCCAGACATTTCCAACCTGTCCATGCACCAAACGATTATCAACTCTTGTAAAAACAATGTTTATATCCGACATACCATATTTCCTCCTATAACCATCCTAATAATGACATTAATATTGCAAATGCTATTATTGCTAAAATTAGTACTACTATGCTTACCTTCTTCTTTTTGAAGATATAATATAGTATACCAACAAACAATGCTGGGAGCAAATTAGGTATAACTGAATCGAAGATTGATTGTACTCCAACAGTACCAAATAATTTTAATTTTTCCGGGAACGCAAAAGTTACATAACTTGGAATCATTGCTCCAACTACCATTACACCAAGAATACCTGCACCTTTAGTTAATGCTTTGGCATTTTCTGTTAATTTAGATATTGCTCCACTTCCCAGTTTGTATCCGGCTTTTAGGAAAAATACTCTTGAAACTGCCATTAAAATCCAAAATGCCAGGAAGAATATCGGTCCTAATATTGAATGCTGTTTACACAATGATGCTGCTATACTTCCGCTAATAGGTAATAATGTAAACCAAAATATTGCATCACCGATACCTGCAAAAGATCCAAAAAGACCAGTTTTCATATTTTTTATTAATTTTCTATCAGCTCTATTTTCTTCCATTGATAGAACTAATCCCATCAGAAAAGATGCGGCATGTTGTTCCGTATTTATAAAGTCAACGCCGTACTCATCCAACGCCTTGCTTACTTCTTCACTATCTTTTCCATGTATTTTCTCTAATCCTGGAAGTATGCTCCAGCCGAAACTATTACCCTGCATTTTTTCAAAGGTAAATCCTGTCTGGTAGAACATCGACCTTAAACCCAATTTTTTTAAATCTTTATTGGTAAGTTTATTTGTTGTCTCATTATATTCCTTCGCCATCATCTTCACCTCCTGTTACTACTGATGTTGTTTTTGCCTCTTTGTCTCTCATAAAATCAATCAGTACTAATGCAATTGCAAATAAAGCTACTGGTAAAACATTGTCAGGTTTCATAATGCTCATAACTAAAAATCCGATAATCAGATATGGAACATTTTCTTTTTTCACCATTACCTTTAACAATAGTGCAAGTCCAAGTCCCGGTAAAAGTCCTCCTGCTATTTCAAATCCGTGTGAAACGAATTCAGGGAATGAATTAACAAACTTTGATAATACATTCTGTAATGCATATGTACTTAAGAATGCAACTACTGCATAAAGTGATGTTAAAATAATTTCAGGTAGGAACACATAAAACTTAAATTTTTTAATATCATTTTGTTTTATTGCCTGCTCTACTTTTACGTTAAATCCTGAGAACAATGACTGACACGCGATAACTATCCACTGCATAAGCAATGCGAATGGTAAACTAAGTCCTAAAGCTGTTTCTGCCGATACTCCGCTCTTGTAAGCCAAAACAACTGTCATAAGTCCTGCAATCAATGCATTAGGTGGTACCGTTCCACCTACTGTTGTAAGTCCTAAGTAGGACAATTCTGCTATTGCTCCGGCTTCCAAACCAAGTTTCCAATCTCCCAATACAAGCCCTGTAACAAAACAGACGATAATAGGATGGAATACAAAGAAGCATTCCCATCTGGCATCCCACGCAAATGCAAATACAATCAGTGCCAGAATCAGTCCCTGTAACAATGTAACACTCATAATTACACCTCCTTATTATTATTAAAATTTAAAAAGTTACCGTAGTTTTTGATAAGCCAATAGGTTCATCCGGATTATATCCCCTTGCCAAAGATAAGAGACATGCAAATAATTGTGAAAACACAACCATTCCGAACACTCCTGCAACGCCTTCCGCTTCTTTCGGCAAAAGAACTGCTTCGTTAGCCATTGTAATGTATTTTTCATTATTTGTAACAACTAATGTACTAACAGAAAAATCCTTTTTTATTTTCTCAACAAGTTTTATTGTACTATCATTTGTTTTTTCGTCAGTCAAAAAGAATATTACAGGTATAAATCTGTTTGTAGTTGCTATTGGTCCATGTGGATAATCACAGGATGAATATGCCTTTGCGTTTGTATAACTTGCTTCCATTATTTTAAGTTCAGTTTCATTAGCAACTGCATAACCAAATCCTCTTCCCAGTAACAAAATATCCTGAACATTTCTAAACAAAGGAATGCTTTTCTTTACCTGTTCTTCTATATTCTTACACAAACTTTGTTCTATAATATCCGGTGCTTTTTTTATCTGTTCCAACACTTTTTCATCGTGTGAAAGCACTGCTGCAAATAATAGTGTTATTACCATTTGAGACATATACGACTTAGCTGCCGTGAAACTTGTCTCTTTTCCACATTCACAATTAATATAATAATTTCCCACATTTCTCATAAGACATTCGTGTTCATTGGTTACTGATACTGCAATGCCTCCCTGATTCTGACATTTTTCCAGTACAGTATAAACGTCCTTTGCCTCACCACATTGAGAGACTCCGATTGTCAAAACATCTGACAAATCTACTTTTCCATCCGACAATGTTATTATTGAAGGGTAAGCCATCGATGTTAATTTATCGGTATAAATCTCAAACGCATATTTTCCCACTAATAATGCATGCTCACTTGAACCTCTTCCTACTAAAAGAACCTTACTGATGTTCCTATTATCTACCTCTTTACATATATTTTCTATTATAGGCAGATTCACATCAATTACATGTCTTATTATTTCCGGTTGTTCATGAACTTCTCTCCACATATTAGATTTACTTACATCGTACTCGTACATTTATTATTTCTCCTTTCTTATTTTGTAACTTTGTAATGACAATGTTATATTATAATATTTTTATTGAAATGTCAACATTTTTTTGCTAATATTTTATTAAGAGCATGTATAGTCATAGCTCTATTTACTAAAGGAGATTTTTATTATGGATTATATTACAATTAACAAATACTCTCTGGTTCCTCTATATTCACAATTGAAAGAATCAATAAAAGAGGCAATTCAAAATGGTATCCTAAAACCAGGAGATAAACTTCCAACTGAACATGAAATATGTAACCATTTTAATCTGTCAAGAACCGTTACAAGACAGGCATTTTATGAATTAATGAGTGAAGGGTACATTGTCCGTTACAAGAGCCGCGGAACATTTGTTAACCAACAAAGTAAAGAGAATGTATTTTTTAAGGAAATTATTAGTTTTAATGATGAAATGAAAATGTATGGTTTTGAACCCAAGACGGAACTTATTTCTATTGAGAAATTTATTTGCAATGACTACATTGCTGAGAAATCAGAATTTAACGTTGGAGATGAATTAATTAGAATTCAACGATTAAGATACAGAAACGATGATCCTATTGTTTTTGTTGATGGATATTACCGGGCTTCTGATATTCCCGAAATCGAAAAACATGATTTAGAAAAAGAATCTATGTTTTACATTTTAGAAAAATATTATAACATAAAAGTCATGCATACAAAAAAAAGATTTATGGCACGAATAGTTGAAGACAAATATGCCAATTATTTGTCCATAAAGAAAAAGTCTGCTGTTCAGTATGTAGAAAGTAAAGAATATAATCAACAAGACGAATTTGTTTCTTTTGATATTTCTATTTATGTGGGGGAAAAAAATATATTTGAGACAGAAATTAACAATCTTCCTAAAACTCTCCAATAGCACACAACTTATTATTTTTAAATTATCCAATACCACCGGCTTAGCCGGTGGCTTACTCTTCACCTGAAACATCGTTTTTCATATTTATACTTAAAATTTGCAAGTTCAATATTATCTACTCTAGTCCACCAATTTAATCAGAATTCATTAGTAAAAACAAGTAAAAAACAGTAATTTCTTATACGACAAAAAAGCCCTTGTTTAAAGGAATCCCTTTAAACAAAGGCTTTTTAATAACAGGGGTGGTAGGAATCGAACCCACCTCTGGAGTTTTGGAGACTCTTATTCTACCGATGAACTACACCCCTATCTGCAATTTAGCACAGGGATATTTATACCATAATTGCGTAGAGATGTCAAACAAATATTGAAAATAAAATAGTTTTTTTCATATTTTTTGTTCTTTAATTTCTTTTTTATGATTATGACTGTTCTTAATTTTTTTGAAAATAAAACTTATTTTATTGATACAAAATTAACAAATTCGCTGTATAATTTATTATAGTGTAAAAAACGTGAAGCACGTAACAACCCCTGTAATAAAAGTTCAGTTGTTTCACATTATAAAAATTTTTTTAAAAAGGATTGGTATTTATATGAAAAAAGGATTAATTTTGGAAGGCGGTGCCATGCGTGGAATGTACACTGCCGGAGTACTTGATATATTTATGGAAAATGATATTACTGTTGACGGTGCCATTGGCGTTTCTGCCGGGGCTGCCTTTGGTTGTAATCTTAAGTCAAAACAGATTGGCAGAACAATACGATACAATACCAAATATTGTCGTGATCCCAGATATGTTGGACTTCGTTCTTTAATTAAGACCGGCGATATTTACGGTGCTGATTTTTGTTATAATCAGATTCCTAACCGCCTTGATATTTTTGACGTGGAAACTTATCAGAAGAATCCAATGGATTTCTACGTTGTAACTACAGATGTTGAAACCGGAAAACCTATTTATCATCTTTGTCCTAACGGCGATGCAACGGACATTAAATGGTTTAGGGCTTCTGCTTCAATGCCAATGGTTTCAAATATTGTAGAAATCGACGGTTTTAAAATGCTTGACGGTGGAATTTCAGATTCAATTCCAATTCACAAGTTTATGGAAATGGGCTACGAGAAAAATATTGTCATTCTTACCCAACATGACGGCTACAGAAAAAAGAAAAATTCAATGCTTCCGTTAATCAGATTAAAGTTGGGCAAGAAATATCCTAATCTTGTGCACGACTTGGAAGTCCGCCATATTATGTACAACAAAACATTAGATGACCTAAAAGAACTTGAACGCAAAGGACTTGTCTACATTATCAGACCTGAGAATCCTGTTACAATCGGGCGCACCGAAAGAGATCCTGAAAAACTGCAGGCTCTATATGACATTGGTCGCAAAGAAGGGCTGAAACATATTGGAAATGTGAAAATTTTCCTCGGAGAATAAATTAAATTAAAAGCATACCTGATAGCTATAAATTATACCGACCCCAAAAAGTTAGACCTAAAAAATCTAACGATTGGAGGTCGGTATTTTTATGGCTAGGTCGAAGCAAAAACGAATAAAAGAAAAGTTAGGATGGATGAGTCCTGTTCCATACAGGCTCCATCTCCTTACTGCATAAAAGAAAAAACGAGACGACCGAAGTCGTCTCGTAAAAAGTCTAACTTTTTGGGGTCACCTCACATTAGTGGATAGCCTTTTTCTTTTATAATGATTTTACATTTTACTTTGTAAGTTTCATTTTCTTCTTAGCACTCCATGGACCATACTTCTTTTTTCCATTGATTACTGTGAATGCTCTTGCCTGTACATAGTACTTCTTGTTCTTCTTAAGTTTCTTAAATGTAAGCTTATTACGTTTGAATACCTTTGTAATAGTCTTCTTAGCCTTAAACTTCTTAGTTGTTGAAACTCTTACTTCATAGCCCTTAGCACCTGCAACCTTCTTTAATGAAATCTTTGCTTTAGTTGTTCTCTTCTTCTTTGTTGCCTTTGTTACTTTAGTCTTGCCAACTTTTACATTAATATCACTTGAAGCACTTGGTGCTACAGTTGTGTTGCCACCATTACCAATGTCTGATGTATTTTCACCTGACTTAGTTGTTTCGTCAGCCTTTGTTGTTGCCTGTGTTGTTTCTCCAGGTTTTGTTGTTACCTCAGTCGTTCCACTAGGGTTTATAGTAGGTGCCTGAGTTGTTGTTTCACTAGGTTTAGCTGTTGTTGGTGTCGGTTTAGTTGTTGTTGTAAGTTCAGGTGTTGTTGTTGGCTGATTAGCTACTACAACTTCTTTTGTTACACCCTTTGATTCAATTCCATTTAATCTTGATGTTACCTTAACAATATGTGTTCCGGCATCAATATTGTTGTATGTATATGTTCCGGCTGATGCTAAGTTCATATCCTTAACCTTGCCATCAATGTAAACCCAATATGTCTGTCCGTTATCTGCACCTGTCCATGTTACTGTAACAGTATTATAAGTTGGGCTTTCTACAACTAATCCTTCAGGTTCAACAGGCATATAAATGTCTGTTCCCATAATTGCTACTTCTGAAATCTGATATCCCCAACTGTAACTACCATCGTTAAGTTTAACTCTTACATATCTTACTGTATCGTAATTATATGTTGAAGGGTCAATCTTATTTTCCATAACATCTTTGTACTTAGCATCCTTAACATTAATCATTTCCTGGAAGTTCTGTCCATCTGCTGAAAACTCAACTGTATAAGTCTTAGCATATGTATTGTCTGCCTTAAATGCTATTAAAAATTCTTCAATATTAGAAATTGGATAATTTTCTCCAAGGTCCATATTGATTGTTGCCGTCTGTGCTCCATGTTCTGTGTGAACACAAACACCGTTGTTATCTGATACGATACCATCTGTTAATGATGATACATCCTGGTTTCCTTCACCTTCGTATACCTTGTCAACAGTTATCTTTGCTCCCTTTGAAATATTTCTTACAGTGTTAATGTAATCCTTTAATGAACCGTCATCTACTTTAACTTCCTTTGAGATGCCCTTAGATGTTAACTTGTTGTAATATGAAACTACCTTAACTGTATATGTTCCTGCATCTAAGTTATCAATTGTATATGTTCCTGCAGTTACTCTGTCACCTACAAGGTTGTTGTTTAAGTATACCATATACTTGTAATCATCCTGATTTTCACCGGCTTTAATTGTATATGTAATCTGGCAATACTTATCAGATTTTACTGTTACTTCTGCAGGATTATCACAGTACTGTAATTCTGCCTTCTTAGCATTCTTATCTGTACTTAATGCTGCAATTTCTCTTACCTGAACACCCCATGTGTATGCTTCAGGATAATAGAATCTAATGTATCTTACTGCGCCTGTTACTCCTGTCATATCCTGAGTATCTACACAATTCTTGTTTTCGCAGGCATCCTTTACAGAATCTCCTGTTACTTTTTTAACTGTTTCAAAATCAACTCCGTTAGTTGAGTACTGGATTTCGTAACCGTTAACAGGAGTATCTCCTCCATTGTTTTCTTTGTATTTTACAACTAACTTATCAATAGTTGCGCTGTCATAAGCATCTCCTAAATCAAGTGTATAACTTGTTCCTGTTGTGGCAAATGCTGTAGCAATATGTTTGCCTTCAAAGTTACCATCTGTAATGTCGCTTTCGCTACCGCCTTCACCATTCTGCTTATTAGGAAGTGCTACAACATTCTTACCTAATCCAATGTTAAATTGTCCGTCTGCAACCATTTCTTCTACAGTTATAGGTAAAACTGTCACTTCACATGTTGCCTCAAGCTTACCTATCTTAGCTGTAATAGTTGTTGTTCCCTCTGACTTAGCTGTTACTGTTCCTGCATCATTAACTGTTGCAATCTTTTCATCCTTTGATGTCCATGTAACTGTTGTGTCATCTGTTGTGTTGCTTGGATTAATTGTAAGCTTCAATGTTTCTGAAGTCTTATTCTTAATTTCAAGATTCTGTGGAGCAATTTCAATTGATGTAATATGTACAGGATCTGTTACTGTAATCTTACATGTTGCTTTCTGTCCGTTTGCAGCTTTTGCTGTAATTGTAGCTGTTCCCTTTGAAACACCTTCAACTAAACCGTTAGCATCTACCTTGGCAATACCTGCATTATCACTGCTAAATGTAACTGACTGGTCTGTTATTGCTGAAAGCTGTAACTTGTTTCCAATTGCTACTGTTGCTTCTGTCTTATTTAATGAAATTGTTCCTTCAATAATAATATCTGACTGAACAGGATCTGATAATAACATTCCCTTTCTATATGTTACAGCCTTAATTGTTACTGATTTGTCTACTGTAATTGGTCCTTCATAAGTATCTGAATCTTCTGTTGGAGTTGCTCCATCAGTTGTGTACTTAATTTCAGCACCCTTTACTGCTGTTGACATTGTTACTGTCTGTGTTCCCTTATAAGTTCCACTTACAGGTGTAATTGTTGGTGCCTTAGCCTGTACTGCACCAAATACCTGCATTTCATAAATTGAGTAACCATACTGAGTTCCTCTTGAAACACCCTGCATCTTTACGTATCTTGCCTTTGTTGCCGCAAAACTTGATGTGATTTCTCCAACCATACCATTTTCCTTAGCAACTGTTGTCCATTCTTTTCCGTCTGTAGATACCTGAATTTCGTATTTTGCCGCATAAGCTGCTTCCCAGTTAATTGTAACTGCGTTAACTGCCTGTACTGAACCAAGATCTACCTGAATCCATTCATCATCTGCTTCATTGTCGGCCTGCCATCTTGTGTCTGTTGTACCATCGAAAGCCATATCGGCTGTATTTGCACCCTTTGATGAAGATGCTGTTGCTTTCTTCTTAAGTCCTAAATTAGCACTACTGCTTACTGTATCCCCGGCAATTTCAAATACTGTTGCTGAATATGCTGAATCAAGATATCCATCCTTAACTGCAACTGCCTTTAATGTAGTGTTGCTTGAAATCAAAATCTTTCCTGTGTATTCTTTTGATTCTGTTGTTGGAATTGTACCATCTGTTGTGTAGTAAATCTTAGCATTTGCATCTGAGCATGATAATTCAACTAACTGTGTATCATCAAATGTTACTTTTCCTGTTACATCTTCTGTAACTTTTCCTGTTGCTAAAGCTGTAGCCTTAACTGTAGGTGTTGCTGTCTGAGTTAATTCAAACTGTTTTTCTGTGTCAATGTTAAAGCTTACAAATGCCTTTGCACCAATGTTAGCTTTACCAATCTGTTTTCCAAACTTATCTTTAATTGCTACTGTCTGTGTCTTGTCTGTAGCATTCCAAACTTCTGCTGTGTATACTGTCTTGCCGTTTGTATCCTTACGATATACAGAACCTGTAATGTTGCCTGTTACCATGTAGTCATTTGTTCTGTAGCCTAACTGATCCATTGCTGAAATAAACCATAATGTATTAGCTCTATCTTCAACCTGTACATTTGTTACGTTAGCTTCAAACTTGTCATATGCACTCTGTGCATTAGTCTGTGAAAGGAATGGCCATGTAATATGCTGCCATCCGTTATCAGGTGTTACATACTTGTCCGGATTGTGCCATGAATCATCTGCACTAACTCCGTTTGCCAAATCCTGATCAAATAATTTCTTTTCTATGTTTATTGCATAATTAGTATCATCTACTAATCCCTGATATATCTTGGCACATTTTTCCTGATTCATGCCATAGTTTGTAAGGTATTCAGAAATAGGTAACCACTGGATACCGTATACATAAACAGGCTGTCCACCAAAATATGTTCCATATCCCATTGAAGCGCCATAAATCTGACCTATTCCCTGGAACGGATAATCATAAACCTGATCTGCTGCTCTGTCAGGATGATCACCTAACCAGTTAGTTTCATCATAGTCGAACCAGTACTGCTCAATCGCTTCCATTTCTGTTGTGAAGCCGTAAGCTCCGGCATCAATGTAAGTGCTATTCTGTGATACTTCACCCCAGAGATACATCCCTACCCAACTGAACAATGCTTCTGAAGCTGATTCCTGATTGTTACCTGAATCGCTGTCTGCATATCCGCCTGCCCATGAGTGTCCTGAATACTGGTCAAATGCTCTAAACTTACAGAACATATTGCCATCATCTTCAGGTTCCTTAGGATCTGCGTAATCCCTTACAAGAAGTTCAATCATATCTTTGTAATCGTTGTAGAACTGCTTGTCGTATGTAGCAAGTACTGCTGCACCAAACATAAAGTATCCATATGTAAAGTGGTGGTCGCAGATTGCTGCGTTGGCACCAAATGAACTTTCAGGATAATAAAGTGTTCCCCAATCCTTATTGTAGATTAAGTAACAGTCATCATCTTCACCGTCATATGTGAACCAATCAACCATAATGCTCTTTAATTTCTTTAATAATTTTTCTCTAATTTCTGTTTCACCTAACTGGTCAGCCATAAGAGCGCTGATTGCAAGTGGGTGAACATTCTTACCTTCCCAGTAAGCATCAGCAACAGGTGCTGTGTTAATCTTAGATGCTACTACCTGGTTAAGGTATTCAACCATTTCAGTTGTATTAAACATGCTACTGTCAGGCTTTGTAAATGTTGGAAGTAAACCTGAGAACTGCTGTGTTGTCTTGTATTCATTAGCCCAGATAGATTTCATGTCACCACGAATTGAGTAATATGTTGCATCCGGGTTATCTGCATCTGATGAATATTTCCACTGATGTGGGAATAAACAATGCATTGTTTCATTTGAGAATCCCTTTCTCATAGTCTTAGTTGTAGCTGTATATGTTGTTACAACCTTATTGTTAGCCTGATCAAATGTGTAGCCAACGTGTGTGTTTGTTACAAATGCGTAACCATGTTTATAATACTGGTCAATGTCACCTTTCTTTGTCATAGCTGCAAGTGACATATAATTTTCATTCTTTGAAGGGAATGTCACCTTAACGTTATATCTTGAACCTACAATCATTACCTTAAATGTTGTTCCTTCAGGTACGTTCATACAATAATAAGAGCCATCGTTTTTAGCCTTAGTATTTTCATCATCCACTGACTTAAAACCAATGTGGTCTGTTGTAATTGTGTCCCCTTCTTTAGCTAAAATACTATTTCCATTGCCATCAAAAAATTCTGTAATTGATGATGAGTTAATGAAAAATGTTGTGTTATCACAGAACTCACTGAAAATGTAAGGTGAACCCTTAACTACAGTTGACTTCATCTGCATTCCACTGTTGTCCATTAAACCTAACTGTACTGAGTAATCACCATAGCTTTCTACTCTGTCATAACCCTTTTTAGAGTTGTATTTTTCAGGTAATACATAGAAGTCAATTCCTGTTTCAGTAGACTGGTCTGTTCCAAGGTCAGTTTCCTTTCTTGTTCCAACCCATCCTGCTGTTGCAAGCAAAACTCCAAGTCCCTTAGTTGAGAACTTAGCCTTTAATGGTGTTGAACAAAGTAAGTTACTAAATGTCTGAACCATTGCTGATGACCACCAGCTGTTTGAATCGATTGGTGTCTTTATAGTTTCTTCATTAACAAATGTTGGTAACTTGTTCTTTTCCTTATACATTTCACCTGAAACATATGAACCTTTACCATTCTTGTTGTTAATAACCTGTCTTGTTGGAAGTGGAGCGATTGTTTCGTTTTCCTTACTATCGCCTTCTCTGTATTCATAAACACTTAATTCGTTAATTCCTACACCACTACCGCTTTCAACCTTAGTATAGCCTAAGATTCTTACATATCTGACATTCTTTTGATACATGGTAACATCATCAATCATATTAGCGTATCCTCTAAGATTTCTATGAACTGTTGTCCATGTCTTAGCATCACTTGAAACCTGAATGTCATACATCTTTGCAGCATCACTGTTAAAGTTAACAACAACTCTACCGATTTTGTATTCCTTCTGAAGGTCTACATAAATCCACTGGTCATCACCCTGATATGACGTAAATGATGATTTTGTATTTCCGTCTACTGCATTTTCAGGTTTTACATTGTTATATGCATCCTCTCTAAGATTTCCATCACTGTCATACATCCACCATTCATCACGAGTGTTTACTTCTTTTTCAGTGTCTCCACTTTTAACTATATTTGATTTTGATTTAACAGGCTTATTTAAAGCAAGGTTTTCACCATAATCAACAGGTCTTTCAACCACGCCGTTTGTACCATAAACCTGAAATTCATATAATGAATATCCATAAGCCGGTAAAGCCTTTTCTGTCATTAATACTCTAACGTATCTTGCCTGTCTGCCTTCTTTGTTATCAATAATCTTAGTTAAATCAATTGTCTGTTCCTTATCATCTACAACCGGTGTTGTTTCACCTGAATTAGTTGGTGCTTCAGTTGTTTCTTCAACTGTAACATCACCTGAGATTGTAACTTCACCGCTTGTAATAACTTCACCTTTAAAATTGTAAGCTCTTACAATGTACTTATGAGTTCCTTCTAATAATTTAACTTCATTATTAAGGTCAAGTCTTGAATCCTTATCAAAAGTAAATCCATCAGGTGCTGTTGCTACTTCTTCCTGACCGTTGTTTTCAACGAAAATCTTGTAAGTAACTGCTCCTGAAACTGCACTCCATGAAAAGCTGGAACTTACTGTACCATTGTCATTTTTTTTCTTTCTTCCAACACTGATTGCCATAGCTCCCGGCTTAACTGTTTCTTCAGGAGTTTCTTCTGAACCTGAACCGTTACCCTTTGTGTAAACTGTTGTCCAGTTCTCTTCATCGTTAGAAAGCTGAATCTGATATGACTTAGCATAAGCTGCTTCCCATTTCAGATAAACATGGTCAAGGTCTGCTTTTGCTCCCAAGTCCACATACATCCATTCTATTTTGTTCTTGTAATCACTTTCCCATCTTGTAGATGTGTCACCATCTACTGCATAGTCTTCATTCTTACCTGAACTTACATATACAGGTCTACCTTCTGATATGCAATATGGTGTATTATCAGCCGCTGATATGTTTACAAGTTGTCCTTGAGGACATATGGTGACTACCATAGCCGTAACCAAAGTTAAAGACAATGCTTTTTTCATATTTTTTAGCATAATATTCCTCCATTCCCTAATATTATACTTAATATTATAAATTGCCTTTTTTTTATCTCAATGTTAAAAAAAGTTTTAGTTTCTTTTCAGCAAAATGCCTAATTCATTAGGCAAATATAACATTAAAATCTGAGTTTAAAGTATTATTTTTACCCTTGTTTTGTTAACTTTGCCCTAATAAGGTAAAATTAGTAAAATCATTTTTATTATTAAATATTAATATTACTTTTTATGGCTATTTATACAGAAAATTCCTATTGTAATAAATTCGACTTTTTTGTAAAATTTCTGTCTTTCTTTCATTTAATAAGATTTCACTTTTTAGAATCTCCAAATATTTTCCATGTTTTCCTTTTATTAACAAAAAAGAAGCCATGAAATAGTACCTTTCAATGGCACTAATCCATAGCCTCTGTTTACTTAATTATGATTACCTTCTGTAATCTTATTTTTTTAATCTAATCTTAGTTGCCTTTGACCACTGGCTTGCAACTGTCTTTCCGTTAACTTTCTTGTAAACTTTAACTCTTACATAGAGTTTCTTCTTACCTTTAAGTTTCTTAGATTTAACTGTAAATACTGCCTTCTTAGATGTCTTCTTAGCAACAACTTTCTTGAAGTTCTTTGTTGTTGAAATCTGTACAGCGTATTTGCTTGCTCCTGCTACTTTCTTAACTGAAAGTTTAACCTTGTTAGAAGATAACTTCTTAGCTGTTGCCTTAACCGTTGTTTTCTTAACTGTTGTTTTCTTAACTGTTGCTGGAGCTGCTGTTGTACTAATAGCCTTAGTTGTTGGTGTAACTGTTGTTGTTTCATTCTGCTTAGCTGGTGTTGTTGTTACATCCTGCTTAGCTGGTGTTGTTGTTTCGTCCTGCTTAGCTGGTGTTGTTGTTTCATCCTGCTTAGCTGGTGTTGTTGTTTCATCCTGCTTAGCCGGTGTTGTTGTTTCATCCTGCTTAGCTGGTGTTGTTGTTTCATCCTGCTTAGCCGGTGTTGTTGTTTCGTCCTGCTTAGCCGGTGTTGTTGTTTCGTCCTGCTTAGCTGGTGTTGTTTCGTCCTGTTTAGCTGCTGTTGTTGTTTCATCATCTTTCTTAGAATTATCAACACCGTTCTTGTTGTATACATATAATGTAGCCTTAACTGTTCCAGCTCCATTTGTAATTACAACATCACTGTACATATCTGTAAAGTTTGATAACTTGAACCAAATTCCGGCTCCAGCAACTTTAATATCTGCTGCTTTTCCATTTACTGTTATTGTTCCAAAATCAGCATCTGCGAATGATACATATAATCCTAATGTATCATCAGCTTTCTGAATATTAACGATTTCATTAATTGCTCCATCCTTGATTGCTTTATATGTATCATTGTATGTAGCATCTTCTGAGCCAATAAACTTCTCTGCTGACCAATCTTTAGCTGCTGCTTCCGGTACTGATGGTGTGTCCGGTGTTATAGAAGCTGTTGTTGTCTCATCCTGTGCAGGTGCTACTGTTGTTGGTGCTACTGTTGTTACACCTTCACCTTTTTCTGTTCCAAATGCTCCAACTTCCCAAATTGAATATGGATAACCGAATCCATCCTTCTTACATAATATTTTAACAAACTGTGCATCAACTGCTTCATCAAAAACAAATTCTGCTGTATCTGCCTTTGTTGCTGTTACAGCCTTAACTGTATTATATTCTTCTCCATCTGTTGATACCTGTATTTCATATTCTGATGCATATGCACCTTCCCATGAAATAGCCACACTTGTAAGTGAATATAATTTTCCAAGATTAACTCCTACATATTCGTCAGCATTTTTTGTTTCTGCTATCCATCTTGATCCAAGATTTCCATCAAAAGCTTCCTTGGCAGTTTTTACTCCTGATGATGCAAAAGCTTCTTTGTTCTTTGCAATATTGCTGTCTGATGAAAGCTTTGTCTTTATTTCAGCTATTGCATTTTCCGCATCAATTTCTTCCTGTGTCTTAGCCGGAATTGTAATATCTACGCTTCCTTTGCCAATCTTATCTCCGAAAGCATTAAATGATTCAACGATAAACTTATATGTCTTACCAGGTTCTACTGTAATAGTATCTGTATCACTGTAAGTTCTTGATACACTATCAACTGATGTCATAGGCTGTGCGGCTGATTTATTAAATACCCATCCCTTACCATCTGTACAAACAGCATTTTCTTCTTTTGCTTCTTCAAGATAAGCATATGTCTTAGCTGCCCCTTCAGGATTTGTCCAGCTGGCAAAAATCTTTCTTGTTGCTGCAATCTGAGCTTCGTTAGGTGTAATTTCAATGTTCTTAACTTCAACTGGTGTGTCACCCTTAACTAATTCTTCTGTTTCAAGTGTTAATGTATGCTTACCAACTGTTAAAGCTTCATTATTACCAATACCTACCATTTTCTCGTACTTTTCTGCACTTGAAACATTTGCTGTATCAAGTACTGTTGTACCATCTAACTTAAGTTCAACCTTGTAAACCTTAGTTGAATCTAAGCCTTTAACATTACATGCCACCTGTACAAGCCACTGATCATCATGTGTATTGTCTTTAACATCAATTGCTAAAGAATTTGGTGTTTCTGCATTACGTAAAACATCAATATTAGCTGTCTTTCCGTCATCCCATACACCGGCATATATTGCTGAAATACCTTCTACTGCATATCTGTTGCCATCGCCTGTTACATAGCCGTCTTCAGTAAAATTAATCCAGCCATTATTTGTAGATACCCATTCATCATCTGCGCTAACAACGTTTAAACCAAAAGTTGAAACAACCATTGCCAAACTTAACACAAATGCGAGTATCCTCTTCATTTTTTTGTTGAGTTTCATTTAAGTCACCCTCCTTTAATATTTTTTGTACTCATTTAGCTTTTACCTAAACTAACGTCGTCGCTATTATACCATTACTTCTTATGCAATTCAATAATCTGAAACGTTTAAAAGTATTTTTATTTGTGCATTTTTGACAAGCTATATATGTGACTTGTTCCTTTTTTATAACATTACTTTTACATATGCTACATTTTCAATCTCAAAATATATATATTTCCCACAATTTTCTCTAGTTTTTTTACTTATTTATCATTTTTGACACTATTTAACCATTGTTTATTTTAAAAACCGTTTTTATTATTTTTCTATATATAAAAGAAAAAAGAGCCTGTTTAAAAGCTCTTTTCTTCATAAAAATATTTCAATTCTATTTTTCACTTTTTCAATACTAGCTTTGGAGTTCTATCTTCGTTTAATATTCCCCAATGTTTTTCTGCTTCATTAGGTCTGTTTCCACCTTTCCAAGGCTCATCGAAAGCTTCAAACATATAAGAAATAATCTGTTCCCTGTCGCTCCATTTCCAAAATTCTTCGTAATACTTCTTCTGATTTTCCTCGTTAGCCTGACCTTCTCTCATCTGTTTAAAGTCTGCACAGTCCGTAGCCCAGCCTACTTCTGAGAATACTATAGGCTTGCCAGGATACCATTCCTTAACTTTTTTGTACCATGTCTTATTTACTTCAAGGGCTTCTTCTACAGTATTACCATTCCACAATGGATACGAGTGAATACTAATTATGTCAAGTTCATCTGCTAGCTGTTTTAAATGCTCCCATTCGTAAACACCTTCATTGAAAGTTACAGGCTTGCCTGTTCCCTCTTTAAGTCTTCTTGCAAAACTTATAAGACGTTCAATTGGAACATTGTTTTCACCCCACTGTGGTGTGTTTTCATTCCCAACTGAAACTGCATTAATTACATCGCTGTTCTCATTTGCTATTCTGATTAATTCATCAATATTTCTATCATTACGTTCTGCACGCTGCTTTAATTCTTCTTCTGAATAATTAGTCTTGTTCCATGGACATCCCGGATTGTTAACTTCTGATATTAAACCGGGTCCTAACATTAATTGCATATCAAAACCACAATCTCTTATAACCTTGCATGTTTCTTCTGCATATCTTATAGGATCGTACATTCTTAAATATTTGAAACCTAATTCATTTAACAATGTTAAATCCTCTTTAATCTGTTCATAAGTAGGATATGTGGCTGTCTTTGGACTTTGTTCCTGCCTATATCCTGAGTAACATATTGCCCTTCCCCATTCAAACATATTTTACCTCTTTCCTTTGTTTGCAAAACTTTATTTTATAATCTAAGGGAGAAAACCTCCCACAGACATTTGTTAATCAAGTATAGCTACTATATTTACAGTATCGTTTAACTTCATTACATCCTCTTTTAATACAGTATCGCAATCGCCATATTTATTACCGTCAATATAGATTTCCTTAACGCTATACTGTCCTACATCAAGTGCCTTGTCATTTTTGTATGTAACTGTAATGTTTTTACCGTTAAACATACATGTTGCTGAAGCTTTACCATTTTCAAACTGTTCTTTTAAAAGCTGTGGTTTTAATTTAAGGGCACCATATTCACCTTTTACACCGTACATTTCATTAAGAACTGTAAGAAGCATCCAGCTTGCCGCACCTGTAAGATAATGATACATTCCACGGCCTCTCTGACTTACATATTCAGGGATTCCCGGATAAATACCACTCTTTGAATAGTTATCGCAATGTTTAAATAAGCTGTTTATAACCTTATATCCTTCTTTTGCATAACCTCTATGATAAAGTGAGTTAGCATACATAGTTGCCATATGTGAGAACACTGCTCCGTTCTCCTTGTGGCCAAAAGCAAAACCAAATAATCTTCCAAGGTCTGTTTTTACTTCCTTAAAATCTGTATTTAATCTGTATCCACCAATGGCTTCATCATAAAGATACTTGTCCGCTGATTTTGCAATTGCTACAACCTGTTCGTCTGTTGCCACGTCAGCCATTACTGTAAATACCTGACCTGTCAACATCATTCTGATACCTGTAGGGAAATCTCCCTCAACAGCATTCCCACTATTATCATAGTAACCGTTAAACCAACCATCTCCATCTTTGTCAGTTGTCCATTCAGTAGTTCTGATATGTTCTCCAATCCAGTCACCCATACTGTCAAGAATACTGCAAAGTTCATCACATCTTACATTAACTTTTTCACCACTGATTGTATGTTTTACTGTTTCGCAATATGCGTCAAGTACCTGTTTCTTTTCATCTATTCTGTCAAATACTGTTTTGTCTACATTTAATAATATAAGTAATTCTTTTGCAAGAAGTACTGTTTCATTGCCTGTCTTTTCTGCATAAGCCTTAATGTCTTTTGCAAGATTCTTAAGGTTTCCGCCATATAAAGCTGTAAATGCAACACTTTCGCCACGCTTAGCTGCCATGTCAAGTCCGTCATTCCAGTCAGCACCACGAAGTCTTATATGATTATGTTCACCAACATCATAGAATGCTGTCAAATGCTGAATTAACATATGTTCAAGAACTG
Source organism: Eubacterium ventriosum (assembly GCF_025150745.1). Taxonomy (NCBI): domain Bacteria; kingdom Bacillati; phylum Bacillota; class Clostridia; order Eubacteriales; family Eubacteriaceae; genus Eubacterium; species Eubacterium ventriosum. Next base: position 1,251,478 of record NZ_CP102282.1, on the reverse strand, counting down.
TTCCTGCATATACTTCATTATTTTCTGCAAGCTGTTTGTTGCCCTGTTCGTCGTTCCAAATCATATCTTTTTCTTCGCCACGGCAAACCTGTGGATCTTTAAAATACGAGTTTTCTTCAACTAAAAATTCAACATCACCTGTCTGCTGCATATACAATTCTGTTGTAAGATATGGCCAAGCACCGTGGTCCATCCAAACTCTTGTAATATTATTTCTGTCCGCAATAAATTCTCCCTGCTTAGAACCGATAATTGTGGCATTTGTTCCATCAAATCTTACTCCGCCAAAGTTATCAATAAGCATCTGTCTAACCTGTTCAGGCTCCATAATAAGAAGTGCAAGACAGTCTTGCCAAAGGTCTCTCCATCCACGACCGCCTTTTCCGTAATCATGATGTGGAAGGAATGAACATCCGTAAATTCTTCTAAGCATTGGCTGGAAGTTAACCCAATGCATCCAGTTATCAAAATTCTTGTCTGCTGAATTATAACTTACGTTAATCTTATCCTGCCAGTAATTCTTTGTTTCTTCTAAATATTTATCAAAAACATCTACGTCAATATATTTATTTCCAATACTTTCAAGCTCTTCCTTAGAAGTACCATATTCTAAAGCTATAACATAACTTCTTGATTCTCCCGGCTTTAATTCACAATCATTAAAACGAATAGCTGCAACTGTTTCGTAACCGTCTACTTCCTGTCCCTCTGTATATGGAAGTGGCTTATTCTTTGCAACATAATATGGGTTTTCAAAATTTCCACCCTCACCAATAAACTCCTCTGTTACAGGACAGAAGCTAAATGGTGACTCCATTTTTCCGTTAATCATTTCCTTTGCAAGGGCACCATAGAAAACAGTATTCTTGTTATGTCCTCTTTCATCAAATGTAAGAGTCGGATAAATCATAATACCGTCTTTAATAGTAAACGTTCTGTGAAGTAATGATGTTACATGCCTGTGGTCTCTAATATTTGATGCAGAACGTGCATACATTGGAATTGCAACTGTTGATGTAATCTTCTGTGTTGTATCTGCAGTATTTGTGATTGTTACTTTTGTTAGCTCAACCTTGTCCTGTGTATATGGTACAAAAGTAGTTAATTCTGCTTTTAATCCCATTTCATCGGTCTGTCTTTCAACCTTATGCCACATAATACCTGCTGTAAGCTTTACCTGCTCCTTGTCATCATCAAAAAGCTTAGCCTGCTGCTTAGCAGAACGTCCTGTGGCTGACCAGGCACCTTTTCCATCAACATAAACCCAAAAATTTCTTGTTGACTTGTTATTATGTAAGTTTTCACTGCTAACCGGTTCCAATAAAAATGTATTCTGGTCCAGCTTAATATCTCCACCTAAGTCAGGTGTAATAGCACTCATCATTCCTGCTTCATTAGCCAATGGAAAATACATATAACTTGTAAGATCCGGATTGTCTAATGTAAATGTTCCCCTCTTATCTAAATACTTTAATTCACTCATTTAATTCTCCTAACTTTCCTTTTACTAAATTTAAGTTAAGCCTCTGCTTTAATACAATAATAGCAGATAATATATTCAGTTACAATAAGAAATTGAAACGTTTCAGGTATTTTGTTTTCAGAAGAAAAGCCCTGACTACATAGTAGCCGGGGCTTTTTTTGAAACTGTTTTTAAAAGTTTCCTTTAAAGTTGCAATTTTTATTTAAAATAAACTGTAATATTATTTATTTTACCATCTCTAACTGCTTCAGCCATTTCTCCAACAATCTTGTTTTCTGTTGAAACTGTTTCTCCATTAATTTCAACTCTGTCTACAACTGCTGCGTCGTCGCCAAATGTATTCTTACCTGTTTCATTTACATAAGTAATGTCACAAGATGAAAGTAATCTGAATGTTACCTTTCCTTCATCAAATAACCAGTTTGAAAGCTTTGGTGTAAAGTTAAGAACAAGCTTGCCATCTTCATATGTAAATACTTTTCCCCCCATAAACATTTCAATCCAGATTGAAAGCATTTCTGTTGTTGAACCTGAAAGTCTTGCAACAAATCCTCTACCATGAATGTCCGGATTTGGATTTACGCTTGAAGCTATAAATGACGAATTTTCAAGTGTACTTCTTCCATACATATTTGGATCAAGGAATGGAATAAGTGCTCTTGTAATTGTATCATAGAATTCAGGGCAAATTCCTGCTCTAATCATTGAAAGAATGTACTTATATTCCATATGAAGGAATACGTTTTCTCTTTCCTGCCATCCAGGTGTAAATGCTCTACAACGTCCTGCTTCCATTGAACATCCTTCAATAGATGCTGATGTTTTGTACATTGCTAATTTTTCATCATAAAGACCTGTCTTCTTAACATTGTTGTACATTTCTCTAGCTGTTTCTTCATTTACATTTCCCATCATTCTTGCAGGTCCTTCAAGGAAATATGGAAGAGCAACTGTCTTAAATTCTTTTACAACTGCTTTCTGTAATCCATAATGGCTCATTACAGGATTTCCATTTTCATCAACTACAGGTTCGAAATCAACTGCTTCATGTGTAAAGTATGTTGGAACAAGACCATTTCCCATTTCAACTGCCTTTTCGATACCCTTATCAATCTTAGCTGCAAAAGCGCTGAATACTTCATTGATATAGTCTTTTGAAACTTCTGTTTCTTCACCGCTTAAGTATAACTTAACGCTTTCTCTGTAGTTTTCTCTGATAGTAGCAACTTCATCCCAGTATTCAAAGTCTGAAACCTGTCCGTTGTTGTACTTGTCTAAAACTGCCTTAACATCATCTAAGTATTTTGCAATTTCGGCAGGCATAACAACTGTTTCGCTACCATTAAAGTTATCAGTAATAAACTTGATTAATCTCTTTAATTCAAATGTTTCAGGTGTACCTGAGCCAAATAATCCAGGAAGTCCGTTCATGGCATCATTCCATCCCGGCTTTCCACCTTCCATTTCAACACCCATACCATCCACATCTAACTGTGCGAATTTGCTAAGTGCCAATGTAATCATTTTAACTGCAAGAGTTGTGTTATAAATCTTTTCATCAGGAGTCTTTAACCAGTTAGTCGCCCACTTGTTAAATCCTGGTCTTGCAAGTTTAGCCTCATCTTCAACTTCCATACCATACTGACGAACAGCACCCTTCTTGTTGATTACATATTTTTCTGATCTAGGAACAACATAAGCTACGCTATCATAGAACTTGTATGTATTATCCTTAAATACTAATTCATCTAATTTGTCTGGGAAAATAGATAAGTAGTTATCTACTAAATCCATGTTGTAATCCCAGTGGTCACTCCAGTAGCCTTCAGCAAAACCTGCTTCAATGTTCTGGTCGCAATCATTAAGAATGTTTGCGATAAAGTCACCATCATCTACTTTTAATTCTAACTGAAGTTTTGCAATAGTATTAGAAATCTGTCCCGGTGTAAATTTACCTGCAACAATGTTCTGAATTGCTGTAGCATCACCTGAAATGCTATCAGCTACATATGCCTTAACTTCATCTTCTTTTCCTTCTTTTATATTGAAAAGACTTGGACGAACCTCTAATGGGTTGTATCCGTCAGCCTGAATTAAGCTAAAGAATGTTTTAACATTAAATTCTCCAACGTCCTTATTAAAGAATACGTCATTTCTTCTATTCTGTGAAACATCACGGAAGTTACCATTACCCTGTGAATAATATTCAGCGGCAATTGAGAAGAAGTTGTAATCTCTTTCAGGATCACCGTGTTTACGGCTAAATAAATGTATAATAGACTTGTTTCCATCTTTGTTAAGTACATATGGATAACCACCTCTTAAGAAGTTATCTAAGTAACACTGTTCAATGTATTGGTCAAACTTTCCTGCTGCTGTATGTGTCTTAACATCAGATGTAAAACTGTCTACCAATTCTTCTGCTTCTACAAATTTATTTGCAAGGTAATCCTTTCCACAGAATGTATCAAGTTTTGCATTAATCTGTTCTGTTGAACCTGCAAAGCCCATCATTGTGTCAAAAGCTAATTCCTTGCCTGGTTCAACAACTTCTTTAAATGGAGTAAATCCACATGGAACCTTGTTCGCAAAGCACTGTTCTTTAGAAAGAACACCTTCAATTGAACCATCAATAAAGTTAACAGGTGTCATTAATGATAAATCATATCCAAATACTGTATCTACATCATAGATTACATCCTGTAACTTTCCATCTCTTACTGTTAAATAGTAATATCCACCCTCAACATCAGATACTTCTGCTGAATCCTTTGTTGATGCTCTAAGTGTATAATATGGAACCTTGTTTTCAAGATTTCTAATATCTGCCCAACTCTTAAATAAGTTTGACATTTCTTTAAACTCGCCGTTAGCGATACCATATGTAATAATTTTTGGAAGGCCGTCAATTACCTGAACTTCTTTAGCACTGTCTCCAATGTTCTTTACAGATACCTGTCTTACAAGTGCTCCTATGCTTTCATTTGGTAAAACATAGTAATTAACTGTAACTTCTATTCCATACTTTTCGTTTGTTTCAATTATCTTAAAACTGTTCTTATTCATTCTCATCTGACGTTTTGCTTCTTTTTCATAAGTGAAAAATGGCTCATAATATTCTCCGTCAATTTTTAAGAATGTTCTAAAACCTTTTACCTGAGTATTTTCAAATGCTGTGTTAGCTGAATTAAATTCCATAATGGCATTACCCTTATTGTCAATACCAAAACTGTTCATTCCCTGACCTCTGTTAGTGTAGAATGTCCAAAGTGGAATTCCCTTAACTCCTGCAAGACCTGGTAAAAAACTGGAAAAAGCCGGCTTTCTGTCATAATCATCTATAACAAAAGTCTGTCCTTCAAGTCTATAACTTTCCATTATATTCCTCCTTTAGTTGTACAACTGCGTTACCAACTGAATAATTTTAACCTTTTTTATTATTAATATTTATTATTATTTGCGTTCCTTATGCTTTCCACATGAGCTTCTGTAAACCATTGTTGGTGACAACTTAGTTACTGTACCACTTTTGTCTCCCTCACTGTTTAACAATCTGAATAACTCATTTGCACTGGCACTACCCATTTCGACAATTGGACTGTGAACTGTTGTAAGTGGGACTCCATAATACGCACTTAAAGTACTATCATCATATCCGATAACACTTACATCTTCAGGAACCTTAATTCCAACGTCCTGTAATGCCTGAATACATCCCCATGCCATTTCATCATTGGCACAAAACATAGCATCAGGAAGTTTGATTCCACTTGATAACATTGAACGCATTTCACTATATGCTAATGCTTCTTCGTAATATCCTCTTAAAATTATGTCTTCATCAATTGGAAGATTATTTTTTTCCATCATTTCCTTATATCCCTGGAAACGGTGCTTATCATCTCCTGTTTCATTTCCGTGAATATATCCGATTCGCTTATGACCAAGTTTGATTAAATGGTCAACTGCCATTGTTGCCCCAAGCTTATCATCAACTAATACACCTGAAATGTTTTTGTCTTTACTATCTCTGTCAATAAATACCATTGGAATATTGACTGTTGCGATTCTTTTTACATAATCACCTGTCAAATCTTCATGATAAATAATGGCTCCTGCTACACCTGATGCAATAATCATTCTATAAATTTCATCCGGTGAATTATCATTGCTTACGTAAATATTAAGCATATAATTATTTAATTTACACTGTAAATGAATCGCCTGTGTTAATACGTTATAGAAATCACCCTGTAAACTTGTTACAAAAAGTCCTATAGTATTTTTTCTATTAGATTTTAATAATTTGGCATTCATGTTAGGTATATAATGCAGTTTTTCAACAGCTTCTAAAACTTTCTGCTTTGTTTCTTCACTAACAATGTCACCATTGTTAAATACATTTGATACTGTTGAAATTGCTACACCTGCTTCTCGTGCAACATCTTTAATTGTAACCATACAATATTCCTCCCTAGTTGCTTAACCCTTTTTCAATCTTGTTTAAATTCTATTCTCAAATCAATTTCTGATTTGAAATTTTTTTCAATTTTCCTTCAAATTTCTGCTAAACGTTTCAAGCATTTAGTATTTTTAGGCAGGTCACCCAACAGGATGACCTGCCTGATTTTTTCTATCCTTCTTATTAGATTTCTACTGGTAAACTCTTACATAATCAACATAGTAGTAATCTTCCCATGTTGTAACACCGTTTACAGTTCCCTTGTTTGTCCATCCATCTGTTGAAACCTCACCTGCAGCATTTCCACCTACTGCACAGTTTAAAATAAAGAAGAATGGATGATCAAATGCCCAACACTGATCATAAATGCTTGCGTCGTACATTGATGGATCATATAATCCCTTGTTTACTCCGTCAACTGTAAACTGAATATATTTGTCTGTCCAGATAATTCCATAAGTATGATATGTCTCAGCACTCTTAGCCTGTGTTAAACCTGTTGCATAGTTTTTATTACCATGTGACCATGACTGGTTGTTGAATCTTTCGCAATGGATAGTCTGTGGAACTCCACCTGACATAGCTTCCATAATGTCGATTTCGCCATCATATGGCCAACCTCTCTGGTCACCTGTACCATCGCCTAACATCCAACCTGCTGACCATGTTCCTTTTCCACCAGCTGCCTTAGCTCTGATTTCCATCTTACCATACTTAAATGTTTTCTTATTCTTTGTAATAATTCTTGTTGAAGTTACCTTTGATGGAGCGTTGTTACCATTCTTCCATTCCATTCTTGGAATGATAACAAGATTACCGTTTTCTACTTTAGCGTTATCTCCTGCTGTGTAAGTCTGCCATTCCTGATTACCCCAACCGCCATCGCCTGTACCTGTCTCATAAGTCCAGTTATTCATGTCAAGTGATGAACCATTAAATTCATCAGACCATACTAATTTCCAAACCTTAACTGATACAGCCTTTGAATATTTCTTTGAAGTAATTGTTTTCTTTCCTGATTTTCCAAAAGCCTTAACTTTGAAATATGTTGTTCCTGATGCAAGATTCTTAATTGTTGCTGAAGTCTTCTTTGCACCCTTTACTGTTGCTACTTTCTTAAATCCGCTGTTAGCGTTTGTTGATTTGTATACATAGTATCCTTTTACGCCTTTTACCTTTTTCCAAGTAACCTTTGCTGTTGTTCCTGATAAAGTAGCTGCTTTAATTGTTACATTTTTAGGTACTACTGTAACTTTAGAATTCTTTGAACTGCTTCCTACTGTGATTTTGATTTTACATGTACCAATGCCTTTTGCTTTTACAACACCTTTCCTGTTAACAGTTGCAACTTTTTTGTTGCTTGTTTTAAATTTAGCACCCTTCTGCTTTAAGTAAATCTTTTCAGACTTACCAACTGTTAAAGTAATCTTCTTTCCTGAGTAAATTGTAACAGCTGCATTTGCATCTGTACTCGGCGTAATAGTTACAAGAGTAACAACCATAGCCACAACAAGAAAAGCTGAAACTAATTTCTTAAATTCTTTCATTGTTTCCTCCTTTTTTAATAAACATCACGTTCTTTATATATTGGAACCTGCAATGCAGGTCCCACAATTTTTTTATTCTCCGGTAATACCTGTATTTTCAATACCCTGAATGAACTGTTTCTGTACTACCATGTACAATGCCAACAATGGAGCAATTGAAATAAGTGTTGCTGCCATTCGGTTTGCTTCGTTTATTACGTTACCTGTAGCCCCTGTTGAACCATTATCGAATAATGCAAGTTTTGCAGGTACAAGAGTTAATGCATCACCAAGCATTGTGTTTGTTGTATATGTTTCATTCCAGTTAAATACGAATGAAAACAGGAATACAACAAGTATTGTTGAAATTGATAATCTAACTGCAATATGATAGAAAACTCTAAATGAACCGGCACCGTCAATCATGGCTGCTTCATCTAATGACTTAGGTATCATATTAAAGAAGTTAAACGCAATCAAAATTAACATTGTTGAATATGTTCCCTGTCCTAATAATGACATTAGGAACTGTGGAATAATTGTTCCAATAACCTTAAATCCTACAATAGATTCAATTTCCGTAAATACCATAATTCTTGGGATTGTAAGAAGTGGTATTGGTAAAATAAATGCTAAGATTAACATTATGTACCAGAAATTACGTCCCTTAAATGAATATCTTGATAATGCAAAACCTGTTGTAAGTGATACTGCTGTCTGAGCTAATGCCAACAATGCTGAAAACCAGATTGAGTTAAACAATGAGCCAGGCATTTCAAGAGTTTTTATTGCGTTTTTAAAGTTACTAAGTGTAGCATGCTTTGCAATCCATGTTACAGAAGGATCAATTAAGTCTTTAGAAGTCATAATTGCCTTTGAAATCATCTCAAATATTGGCTGTAAAAATACGAATCCAATACAGATAAGCAAAAAGTAAATTGCCACTTTTGCAATAATATTTACTGCCTTTAATCTCTTTAATTTGGCAAAGTTGATTTTCTTTACTGCTGACAAATCAATTTTCTTTGCACTGCTATCTTTATTTGCCATATAACTTTGCCTCCTTCTTCTGATGTCTTGCCTGTGAAGCTAATCTCTTCTTCTGCTGCTTTTCCAGCTTCTTTAATTTCTTTTCCTGCTTCTGTCTTGCCTTAATGTCCTTAGGTTTTCTATCCCTGAATATGAGGAATACAATTCCTATCATTACAAGAGCTAACAGGCTGTAAATCCATGCGTATGTAGCTGCGAAACCAAGTCCTGAACTTGTTTCACCTGTCTTTTCTTCGATTAACTTGTATACAGGGTTAATTGAATCATACATACCTAACTGAATTACTGTAAATACTGTGATAATTAATCCAACCTGCTTAATCATTGGAATTGTTATCTTCCACATAATCTGCCATGCATTGGCTGAATCAATCTTTGCTGCTTCATAAATACTTGGGTTAATCTTTTGTAAACCATTGATAAATAATACAATTGGGATACCTGTAAACCAAAGTATAATTGAAAGCTGATCAAATATTCCTGCAAGTCCATTTGCTAATGCAGGTGAGTAACTGTCAATAATCTGCATTATGAAAATATTTGAATAAGCGTTAGTCTGCTGTGTTACTGCCGCAATTTTTTCTGCTGCCTGATCTCCTGCATTCTGTACAGTTAATAACTGTGACATTACAGGACCTGACATGATAATAACCGGCAGGAAGTAGATAGTTCTTAAAATTCCTTTACCTACATTAATCTTGCAAAGTAAGTAAGCAATAATGAATGATAAAACTACTACTATAAATGTGTAAGGTATAATCATCTTAATGTATGAAAGTAATGCAGGTAAGAATTCCTGGTTACCAACAAATGCATTAATGTAATTGCTTAAACCTATAAACTCAATCTTGTAACCCCAGTTAGTTGAAGCTACAGATGTAAAGCTTAAATAAATTGTAAATACGAACGGGAACAATGTAAAAGCACAAAAACCTAAAATCCAAGGTGCCATAAACATGTAACCTGATCTATTCTGTCTCTGCTGATAAGTTCTCATTTTTTTCTTTTTAGGTGCTTTTGTTTCCTTTTTCTTTGTAGTATTGGAAGTTTTTGCTGTTTCTACTTTTTCTTCTTTAACTTCTTCTGAAGTTACTTTTGTATTTTCAGCCATTACTTAACACCTCCTTCTACTACTGCTGCGCTGTTTGCTGCAACGCTTGTACCATTAACCTGAATTTCATCAGATGTATAGTTTATAATAATTGTCTTCACATCTCCATCCTTTGAATACTGGTTTGCAATTATACCACCATCTGTTTCATTACCATTAGCATCTTTTGATGCTGAAGTTAATTCTTTTCCATCCCAGCTATAAACTGTTCTGCTATCCCAGTTATAATTAATAACCTGTGACAATGGTGTATTAACTGTATTGTAAATAGTATTTACTAATTCCTCATACTGTCCAAACTCTGTTGAATAGTAATCTGATGAAGTTGTTGAACCTAATAAGTATGATGGTTTCTGTGTTAAGACAAATGATGGTGAAATGTTGTAATCAATCATTCTTAACATATCTGTCTGTGCATAGAATGAGAAGTTAGCATATGGTGCATAAACTTCCATTGTTCCATTAAGTACCATCTGTAAGAAAGGAACTGTATCTGTTTCATATACATACTGTGATGTTCCTACAGGTGACTGTAAGTAACGGTCTGTATATTTCCATAAGTACTTGTTAGGATTTACAAGGTTTGTCTTTGTTCCGTTCTTCTGAATCTTTGAAATAGCATCCTGATAAAGTTTTACAGTATTCTGAACTGTTGTCTTATTGTCATCACTCTTATAATGGCTTAAAAGAATGTTTGATGCTCCGTCAATTGTAAATGAACCGCTTAAGTCTCCTAAATCTTCATACAAATCTGTAATCCACTGTGCTGTCTTAGCAGGTGTTGCATATCCGTATTCTGTAACAGGAACGTTCTTTGGAAGAACTTGTGACTTATCTACTGAGAGATACTGTGAGTTAATATGCTTTGCTGCAGTTCCATAATAATTAACCATTGTTTCGTTTATTGATGAGAACTCTCTTGAAAATGAAATATCAATTCCCTTTTTAGCGAATTCTGACATTAAACTCTTAAATTCATTCTTCTTTCCAACTGAACTTGAGAACTTAGTGCTGTTAGGTTTTGATAATGTTTCTCCACCTCTCTGCCATCCTATAAGTCCTGTGCTAATATTTTCAATACCATCTTTGTTAAGCTGGTTTAAAATATTCTTAACATCTGATGCTGAAGTAACTTCAACTTCCTGTGTTGAGAATACACCTTTCTTTGAATCTGACATAAGGAAGTCAATTCTAATAGGAATGTTCTTTTCATCAACTGACTTTTCAGTTAAAATTCCTTCATCAATTAAATGCTGTCTGTATGCCTTAGCCATACCTGTGTAATCAGCTTTGTAACCATTACTGCCGTCACCCTCTAAAAACTGATATGTTAAGTCAATATCAAACTTATTAGGTTTATCCTGTACTTTACGATATGAATCACCTGCCTGGTTTATAACCTGGAAGTATTCAGCGTTGTACTGGAATGATGCATATGCATATGTGTAAGCAATTTCTCCATCAGTTGTTGATGCAGGAGCTGCATTAATTGACATATACTCATCACCCTGATCTGCATAAGCTACAAATGCTGCCTGTGTACCATCACCATGTGAAATACCAAATACCGGCATTGTTGGATTCTTAAGTGGTACAACATCATCTAATGATGAATAGTAGTTAGATTCTGTTGATGGATCTGTTCCATAAACCTTACTATTGTATTCACTAAACTTTGTCTTGTTTTCATTAAATCTGATTAAGCTTCCGCTTCCGTCTGGAACTAAAACATAACCAGGTGTAAGTTCTTTCACTTCTGTCTTAACAAAATCATCTGCATCTTTATCATAGTATTTAAGAATACCACCGCTTGTTCCTAAGAAAGGAGCAATTTCGATACATTTAATCTTGCTAATACAACCTGTAATTTCTTCATAAGGAACTTTAAAGTTAACCTTTCCATTTTCGCCTAAAGTCATATGAACTTTAACGCCTAATTCTTCATCATCAATGTTAAACTTACAATCCAAAACCCATTCGTTTTCACTGCTTCCCTTAGTAAGCTGTGATTCGCCCTGGCTCTTCTTTTCCGGTGCTGATGATGCTCTCTGTGTTGTCATTGAATCTCCTGAGCCTTCAAAATATTCAACTGTTACAAGAGAATTGGCAAAGGCTGTATACTGGCTACTGTTAAATGATGAATCAACACAGTTTGCCATTTCTTTTACTTCTGCTATTGTCATATTCTTTTCTTTAGCATAGTCTTTAAGTTCTGTATTATCACCGCTTTCCTTAGCATCTGTAATAATATCTCTTGCTTCCCATGCTTCATTTAAGAAAGGAACGTCTACGCCTGTTTTCCAAACATATCCTGTTTTTGTATTTTCGATTGCTAAGATATCTCTGTCTTCATAGAAAAGATATTTGTAATCTCCTATTGTGCATAATTCTTCGTAAGCATTTGAATACTTTAATGAAGATTTTGCAACATCAGGTACAGGTCTTGTATCTCTGTTAGTGTTAATGAATGCAGCGCCAACTGCTACACAAAGTGAAAGGACACATAAGAGACATACAATGATTGCTGTTGCTTTAAATTTATTCTTTTTAGCTGCCTGTAACATTTCTTATTATCTCCTTTCCTACTGTGATTAAGAAGTCGTATAACTGTTCCCACATAATAATTACTACAAGAACAACTATAGCCGCAATTAACATAAATACTGCTGTAATAATAAGGCTGACTACTGTCTGTTTAAAGTCATAGTCATGAACTGTTGAAAGTCCTTCAAATATTACTGCGATACTCCAAATACCACCGATCATCATAATAACTGTCAAGATAAATGATTCGTTATATGTTAATTGGTATGACATAATTGTTGTAACAATCATGCAAATCATTAATGGCATAATACCATATGCAGGAATCATATATACCTGCTTTAATGTTCCGTCACCATCTGTAATTGATGTAACAAGGAAGTTACATACGATGAAGAGAATTAAGATAGCAAAGAAACCAACTACTACGGCTCCCATATCCATATCTTCAACGCTTGTATACTGATAAATAAATCCTTTTCCTGTCTGATAAATCATATATACTGCAAAGAATGCTACATAAATAATTGTTGCTGCAATCATTGAACCGTTCTTTCCAACTCTTATATCATAATATCTGTCAATTGGATGTTTAGCACACTTAAATGCATAACCGATTTCTCCAATTACAGGAAGTTCTTTTAGTTTAGTTCCAAACTGTTTTCTCTTAGTTCTTAAAACTTTCTTCTTATCAACAAGTTTAATAACTATACTCAAAACAATTAAGATAATTACAACTGTTAATACAGCTCCCAGGTCCTTCTGGATGCCTTTATTTCTAACTTCCCAGAAAGCATCTGAATAACCACTTCTGTTTCCGGCAATTTCAAAATGTTCCATTGCCTTATCATATTCTTCATCATTATAATAAGCTTTTGCAACACCGTTATGTGCCAAAACTGACATCTGGTTTAATCTTAATACGTAATTCCAATCTTTAAGAGCATCTGTGTAATCACCGTTTTCATATTCCTGTAATGCTTTATAAATTGTTGTTGCGTATTCTGTTGGTGTAAACGACTGGATAAATCCCTTCTTACCATCTGCTGTCCAAATGTTTCCATTGTTATCAACAGCAATTGTTGTAAGTGATGAGAACAAACCTGACACGTCATTGTTACCTGCCTTTTCACCAAGGCTGAAAATCAACTCTCCGTCTCTTGTATATACATATATATATCCCTTTGAGTCAGATGCATAAATAATTCCATTTGAATCTGCTGTTACATCTGTAAATGCACCCGATGAAGCAATAACATTTTTAAATAAGTTTGTTCCATTTGTACTATGTTTCTTTAAAAGGTCCGTTCCCTTACCCATACATGTTGAATAAGCTGTTCCTTCTGCATCAACAAAAACGTTTGAGAATGTTGATGGTAAAGTATTTAACAAAGTTGAGTTTTTCTCCTGTTCCTTTGTATAAATAATTTTAAGGAAAACCTGCTGTGGTGTAAGTTTAGATTTATTTGATGCGAAATATCCTAAAAAATCACCTGAGTTAGCAAGCTGAATAATACCTGCGTAAACACCTTCTGAAACTATGTAAAGATTGTTACCACTATCAACTGCTACCTTACTTGGTTCGTAGTTTGTATCTGCGAAGATTGGTGCTGTTGGTCTGTCATAACGTCTTACAAATTCATATTTTGTCTCGTTAACTTTCTTGAATCTGAATACTGTCTTAGCTCCTGTATCAGCTATATAAACTTCACCACTTTTTGTAAGAAAAATTCCCTTAGGTGAGTTAAAACCTTCAAAATCTTTTGAGCCAACAGTATCTTTATCAATCTGAGTTACTACTTTTTCATCATCCAAATTATAAACGAGAACTCTTGCATTACCTGTGTCAACGATATATGCATTATTTTCATCATCTATAATCATATCTTCCGGATCGGATAATCCGAGGTTTGTTATAGTTCTGTCTGGTAAGTAAGCATCCTGTGTTCTAACTAACTCCCCTTCGTCATCAAGTGTATATGAATAACTTGTTGCCTGAGAAGCTGCTACAGGAAGAACAGACATCACTACAAATATCAGTGCCAGGAACAGCACTAATGATTTTTTCAATAATTTTTTCATGTGCCCTTCTCCTTACTTGATACCTGAACTTGCCATTGTGTTCATAACCTTTGACTGCATGCAGATGAAAATAATCAGGTTAGGTATAAACATAATCAAGTTGGCTGCCGCAACCATACCTGATGCTGCCACTGCATTGTTTGTGCCAATAGAGTTTACATAATATGTCAATGTTCTTAATGCTTCGTTAGTAATATAGTTGTTTGATGTTTCCACGTTGCTCCATACCTGCTGGAATGTTAAAACGACTGATGTTGCAAGAGCCGGTTTTGTTAATGGGATGATAATCTTTCTTAAGATTGTTGCATCTCCTGCTCCGTCAACTACCGCTGCTTCAATAAGGGCATCCGGTATTCCGTCTACGAACTGCTTAACCAGGAATAAACCTACAGGCATGGCAATAAGTGGAAGGATATGTGCAAACCATGTATTGTATGCACCAATTTTTACTATAATTAAGTATCTTGGGATTGAAACCGCTGTGGCTACGAACATAAGAGCCATCTGGTTGATTTCCCATAAAGCACCTTTAATCTTGAATTTCTTCTTTGAGAAAACATAAGCTGCCATAATTGTAATCAATAAGTTAAGAACTACTGTAAGCACAGTAACTATCATTGAGTTCAAGAAGTATCTTGACATTGGAATACCTGTAGAACCTGCTAAGTTCATAAGATTCTTAAAGTTGTCCAATGTTGGATTGTGTGCAAAAATAGTTGGTGGAAATTTAAACAACTCACCAAGTGGTTTAAAAGCGTTTCCAATAAGGAATACTACCGGAAGGATCATAAATATAGAAAGCGGAAATGCTATAATATGAAACTTAATCTGGCCGCTTGAAAATCTTGTTGGGTTAATTCTGTTACCTTGAAAATTTGCCATTTATGTATCCTCCTTTCTAATATTCATCTTTTTCTGTAAATAACTTGTTTGCTACTTTACTACAAATCCAAACTAAGCAAAGCAATGCAACTGATACCGCTGATGCATATCCCATTTCGTATCTAACGTAGGCATAATCATCAATGTGGTTAGCAATTAACTGACCTGCATAATCCGGTGTAGGGTTTGCTCCTGCCAATGTTACACCAATCCAACCCATGTTAAATGCGTTTACAATAGACATAACCGCACCGAACAACATCTGTGGCTTCATTGAAGGAACTGTAATATAAATAATTTCCTGGGCTCTATTTTTAATACCATCCACATAAGCTGCTTCGTATAATTCCTGGTCGATGTTCATAATACCTGAAAGCATTGATAAGAAACCAATACCCATTGATGACCACAACGATATAAAAATCATAATCTGCATAAAGTAATCAGATGATATCAACCACTGAATAGGCTGATTTATTAATCCCAGTTTCTGTAAATATGCGTTTGCCAAACCTGTCTGGTCACCTGAGAAGATTGTCTTCCAAATAACCTGAATCATTAACTGACCTACCATTGAAGGTGTGTACATTGCTAACGCATATAGTGTTCTTGCTCTAGGTGTTACCTGAGCAAGAATCCATGCCATAAGGAATGATAATGCGTATCCACCAACACCGACTACGATAGCGTAAAGCACAGTGTTAGGTAATACATATTTCATAAATACCTCATCGCCTGTAATCAAAGTGATGTAGTTGTTAAGTCCTGCAAAAGTTGGAGTATTAATTACATCAAAATATGTAAATGATAATCCGATTGCAATAATAATAGGTAATAAGATAAATGTAAAAAACAATAATCCGTAAGGAAGGAACAGAACAAAAGCATGAAAACCTTCAGTTTCTGTAAACTTTTTATTGCTCTTTATCTTTGCCGGCTTAGCCGGTTTTGTTGCAATGTCTTTAGTTGCTTCCACTCTGTGTTACCTCCTCTCCTTTATCTGCTTTTGCATTATCCTGATTCTGTTTAATCCAATCATATCCACGAAGTTTGAAATCTTTTATAAGTTTTCCATTTTCATCGTAAAATCCTAATTCTTTCATCTTTCTTACAATTTCTTTGTTAACATCGTTCTTTGCCTCATCAACTGCTACCTGTGCTGATGTACCGTCGAATACCATCGATGTCCAAATATTAGAAATTGTTCTTTCAAGTAAGTACTGACCAGGAGTTCTTGTTACATCAGTTACCTGATTAATCTGCTTTAATACAACCTGCTTGTCAGCTTCAGCCATTGGATTGTTGTGAAGAGCTGCCATATTGGCTGATAACCAGAAATATGTCTTACCATATGTTGAACGTAATGTGTATGTGTATTCTGTCTGAACATCTTTGCTTGTCCACCATTTAAGGAATTCCCATGAAGCTTCCTTCTTTTCAGAATTCTTAAAGATAACTCCACCTGTTCCGTTAGCAACAAACTTTCTGTTAATTGTTCCATCTTCCTGTTCTGTTCCAAGATATTCGGCAAGTTTCCACTTACCGTCCAATTCCTGAGCACCATTCTTAATTAATGTATAATCTTCCATACCTACAATACCAATTGGTAATGTTGAGTATCTAAATGAGTTAAAGAAGTTCTGTACTGATGTATCAAGAGAGTATTTTGTAAACAAATCTCCTAAAAGCTGAAGTCCTTTAACTGCGTTCTTTGAATCAATACCTGTTGTTACAAGACCATTTTCATCCTGTGTATAAAGTTCTCCATTATTCTGAAGCATCATTGGTGATGTCTGGTAGAACCATTTGTATCCTGAAACACCTGCTGAAATATTATGATAGAAGTTCTTACCATATCTCTGGAGAGTTGGAAGAATGTCTATCAATTCATTCCATGTTGAAGGGCATTTAAGTCCTAACTGATCAAAGATATCTGTTCTGTAAACAACTGCATTAAAGTCTGTTGTTTCAGGAATTGCGTACATTCCTTCATTATATACATATGAAACAAATGATCCTGTCGGGAATCTTCTTGCTACTGTCCAGAAATCATCAAACTGTGATAAATCATATAAAGCACCACGGCTTGACAAATCAAATGGTACATATGAAGCAAGTCCTAAAGCAATGTCCGGTGTTTCATCTGCCGCAATTGCCAATGTCAACTTGTTTACATCAGGCATTGTTGCTACCTGAACTTTAATATCTTTTCCTGTTTTTTCTTTATAATAAGGAACAAATTCTGTATCAGCCATCTTCTGTAATAAATCTACGTGAGTAATAGCTCTGTTAACCCAGATAGTAATTGTGTCCTTATCTTTGTCAGATACACCTGTTGAGTATTTTGAAGATGTAAATGTATTGGTTAAAGTTCTAATTGACGTCCATAATGAGCTTGCCCATGATGCATTAGGACTTTCTAATTCACTCTTGTCTCCGTACACATAAATTCTATCAAGTGTAAAATCATTTGATGTTACTTCTGTTGTGAAGTTGCTTAATGAAACGAGGATTGAGTTTTCTGCACCTGTTAAGTCTGCTGTATGAAGAGCAATGTCATCCGGATACTTCTTCATATTCTTGATAAACTGTTCTGCTTCATCTAAGTAAGCTAAAACTGCACCACTGTTTCCACCTTCTGAATAATCCTGAAGTAAATATCTGATATGCTGAATTACTGTTTCATAAGCATTTAAATATTTTGGAATTTCAGGAATGTATTTTGTCATCTTCCAGTTTCTTTCAGTATCTACATCGCTACCTGTAATCTTTGTGATTTCCAACTGGAAGTTTGTGATATGTTCCTGTAAAAGTAATGCATATCTGTATGCTTCCATAATTGGTTCATTTTCCTGCTTGATTGTGATTGTGTGAGTTCCTTCTTCAAAATAGAAATTGTAGTTGTTTCCATTTGAATCCTTAAGTGTTTCATTAGCATATCCTGATGAAACCGGATTAAACTTATAATTATACATTTCCTTAAATGGAACCTGACCGTCAATCTTAATTGTTTCAAAAGTATCGAATTCTTTCTTTCCATTATTATAGTGGAAAGCTAAGTTGTAATTTCCTGACTTCTTTACTTTGAATGTATATGTAACTTCATTACCTGCTGCACTCCAGTGCAAAGTATTTAGTTTTTCTGTATCTATGTTGAATCTTGTAAGTGCTGTTGTGACCTTTGTGCCATATATTGCATCTGTAGAATTCTTTTCTGAATAATAAACAGCATCAATCTGTAATGCTTCTTCCTTGTCTGTTACTAATTCTGCATCACTATGCTGTGCAGCATATTCTTCATATGAAATTGTATCATCCGTCGCTGCCTTTACTGTCAGCTTGCCTAAAGCCAATCCTCCTGAAGATACATTTTCAAGCGAAATTGTGTTTTCACCCTCTTTTAAATAGAAAGTAAGTGGTTTGCTTGATACGTAAGTATTATTGTAAATATTTGTATTAACCCATTTCTGAATTCTTGACTGGCTAGGAGCCATTTCATCTCCGTAGCTGTCTTTTGGAAATTCTTTCTGATCATCACTTCCGATATATTTGTCCTGGTCAACATCTGTCCAATGAATTGGTAATGCTATAGTATTAGTTTCTGAATACTGATGTTTTCCATTAACTTTTGCGCTAACAGTATAATCTGAAAGCGAATCACCAACAGAAATATAATCTACATTTAATGTATATAATCCTGCTTTTTCTACATTTACTTTATAGTTAGCTGATTTCTGATATTCTAATTCAATCATTTTATCAGAGTATGTTTTTACATCCTCTGGTAGTTGGTTGTCTTCATTGTTGTTTTCTTCATAATACTTAACCGAATCCACTCCGTTAGTTAACGTAGCCTTATGCTCCCCTTCTCCGGCTTCAGTATTCTTTTTTATAAAGTCTGTATAATATACGTCAGCTTCTTCGCCATCCTCAAGATATGCATTTGCCAATAAATCATATGCTTTATTAAACTTATCACTATCTACATCTTTTACATAAGTTGCTTTTGTTTTGAATGCAAACTGGAAAAGACCTATAGCTGCAACAATGACACATAGTATTCCAATTACAATTGCGATAATCTTCTTTTTCATTGTTGTCCTTTCTATTTGTTATAAAAGCGGAACTGCTTTTTGCAGTTCCGCAATTATTATTTGATTTAATCAGTCATTTTCAATCTTATTTGTTGTCAGATGTGAATTTTGACTTATCAAAGTTGTAGTTTTCAACTAACTTATCCTGTAACTGTTTTGTAGCTGTTTCGATACGTTTGTTGATTGTTGTGTTCCAATCTGATAATCTGGCTTTAACTTTGTCTCCCCAGTCCTTATCAGTCATCCAAGCACCTGCAACTTCTTCATTCCACATATTGTTCCATTCATAAAGAACATCTGTTGTTTCACCCTTTTCAGTAATCTTACTTGTCCAGCACTTGTCAATGTAATCCCATGATTCATTGTTTTCCCAAAGTTTTAAGATTTCTTTCCAGCCTTCTTTATCTTTGTATGTCTTATGTGCTGGAAGGTTGTTCCAGATATCCATCTGCTTTTTGTATGTATCACCAGTTACTACAGGGAATGAATCTCCTGCTGCTGATTTTTCAGCACCGTTGTCAGTCCACTTCTGATCGAAGATAGCCTGCTTAGCTTCTGTACTTGCTGTCCAGTATGTAGCGAATGTATATGTAGCTTTAAGTTTTGCTTTTTCATCATCGTTCCATTCTTTGTTTCCGTCATCAGCTGCATAGTTGTGAATACAAATTGGATCCATAACTACCTTGATTGTATTTCCACAGTAATCTGTTGATGGGAATGGATAAATATCCCAATCCTTTGAATCAATGTATGATTCGCTTTCCTTAGCTGATTCATCAGCACCTGCTGTTAAGTACCAAGGATCTGTAATGTTTGTTAAACATCTGTTGTTACAGAAGTAATACCATGAGTAAGTCTTGCTTTCAATCTTAATATCTTTTGAAAGTGTTCCTGCACCTTCAGCAACGTCGATTGTTGAAGCAGCCCATTTTGGAATGTAGCTTAACAATGACTTAACTTCATCGCTGTCAAGATCAACTGTACCTTTTTCTTTAATCTGCTTATTAATTGTTGTTGTTCCCATATTAATGATATTAACAGGTGTGCTCTTGTCACCCCAGAAGCTTGTGTTGTCTGACTTTGTGAAGAATCTTGTATATTCATCAATTGTCCAGTCAGGATCAGGAACGTTAATGTTCTTGCTTTCTGCTAAAGCTTTGTTTACCCAAATACCCCAAGGGATTGAGAATGATGGTAATCCACCCTGGAAACCGTAGTAGTTAAGGTTACTCATAAGGTTTTCATTGTATGCCTTATATGTTTCATCATCAGAGAATACTGATAAGTCTGCTGCAAGACCTTTCTTAATGTCATTTGTTACGCTAGTTGATGCCCAGATATCAGGGTACTTACCATATTTAGCCTTAAATGATGTCATTTCCTGTTCCCACTTTGGTGTTCCTGGCTGATCAGGGTCACCAGTCTTTGCCCAAAGATTAATCTTTATATTAGGATATAATTTCTTAAACTGTTTTGCTACTGCATAAACCTGAGCCACATTCTGTGATGTAAGCTTGTCTGTTGACAAATCCATGCTTCCGATATCTTCGTAATATTTGCTATCACCTGACCAAGTCATAATAGAAATATCTGCTGTTGTGTCTGAAGCCAAACCAGTTGTAAGACCAATCTTTGTTGTTGAGTCTTCACCTTTCTTTCCTTCGTTCTTAGATTTGCCGCCACATCCTGTAAGCACCATTGATGCTCCAAGAACGGCTGTTAATGATAAAGCTAATGCTTTACGGCCAAATTTTTTCATCATATTTTTCCTCCTTACTATTTTGATAAAATCATTTCACCTACATTAGAATTCACATAGTGATTTCCTTAAAACTTATTCTAGCACAACAATATGTACAAATCAACAATTAAAAACGATTTTTCATTTCTTTTTCTTGTATACTTTTCACATTTTAAAATATTTTCCTTCTTAAGTCCTTCTATTTTTTTGACTATTTTATACAATGAGTTTTTGTTAAGTTATTCACAATAACTATATTTTGTTGGTTTTTTGCCCATTATACCGTATGTTGTGCTTTTAAAATCGTTTTTAAGTCCCATTTTTTGTACTCATAAATTCTTGATTTTTCTTTATAAAATCGGCACAAAAACGATTTTTCATTTTTTTTAAAAAATTATTTTCAGTGATTCATAAAATCGTTTAAATTTTTCCTAATATAACAAAAGCCGCATTCATTTCTGAATGCGGCTTTCTAAATAAGCTTTTATATTTTATGCTTCTCTTTTTCTTGCAAATACTACTAATGCAACTCCTGCTAAGATTGCTGCTGCACCACATGCCATTGGTGAGAAATCACCAGTTGCTACTGTTGTGCTTGTTGTATTATTGTTAGTTGTTCCTGTAGAACCTGTTGTATTTGTATTTGTATTTGTATTTGTGTTTGTGTCTGTGCTATTTGTTCCTGTGCTTGCTGCTGACTTTGCTTCAAATGAGAATCCTGTACACTTGACTGTTGTTGAATATGTAGGATCTCCATCGTTTAATGAAGCAGCTCCACCTGATGCATATGAATATCTCTTTGTTGCATCTTTATCAATACCCTTTCTATCACCAAATTCACCACCGATACCAAATGTAAGTGTATCTGAATCTGCTGCAGCCTTGAATGTTTCGTTTACTGATACTGATTTACCTTTTTTAATTTTAACCCACTTACCATAAGCAAAGTTTTCTTTCTTATCAGCAATCTTTACGAATACCCATTTATCACACTTAGATGATGATAATGTGTATTTGATTGTGTATTCTTCACCTTTTTTAACTTTAACTGGCTGCTTAACCTGAGCACCCCAGCATCCTCCCCAACCGATTGTCTTCATATCTGCTGTCCAACCTGTTGCTGACTGTGAACTTAATTTTCCTTCTGCACCTTCAAACCAAGCTTCATTTACACCAAAGTAACTCTGCCAGCTTGCTGCAAAACAGTTAGCTGTCATTCCTACTGTTAAAGCAAGTGTAGCTACAACTGCTGCTATTTTCTTTAAACTCTTCATTATTATTCCTCCTCTTTACTTGCGAATCCTACTCGCTACATATGCTGAGTATAGCACGAACATATAGTATATTCAATAAATAAAAACATTTTTATCCGCTATTTTAACACTTTTTACAATTATTTTGCAAAATAACTGTATACTTTTACCAATTCCAACTTTTCATTCAAGATTATGTTTTCACAGATTATACCTCTGACATTCATAAATTATTTTCTCAGATTATCTCTCTATTATTCTTTATACTTATATGCCATGCTTTTTCAAACAATCAGTTCAATTATTGTTTGTTTTATGATAACATATATATCTGTGGGAAAAAGTTTAAATATACATATTTATGTTTGTATTTTCAAATCATATCTACATATGTAGTGCTTGTCCCATACATTATTATATTAAGGATGGTAAATTTATATGATAAGACTTTTGTTAGTTGCAGTATTTCTTATAATATTTTTTATAGTTTCGCTGCCGGTTATGCTAGTTGAATGGATCATTCAACATTTTAATATGGACCTTCGAAACCGTTCTTCGCTTAAATTTGTACAATTTGGTCTAAAATGTATTTCATTTTTAAGTGGTGTCAAATTAGAAGTTAACGGAAAAGAGAACATTCCTAATCAGGCATGTCTTTTTGTTGCCAACCACATCAGTTTCTTTGATATTGTAGTAACATATCCTTTAATGATCAGTCCTACAGGATATATTGCGAAAAAAGAACTTGAAAAAGTTCCTTTTTTAAGTTGGATAATGCGTTTTGTTAACTGTATTTTTCTGGATAGAAAAGATCCAAGGAACGGACTTAAAGCTGTACTTTCAGCTGCTGATATGATTAAATCCGGTATTTCCGTTTTTCTTTTTCCTGAGGGTACACGTTCAAAAACAGGGAAAATGGGTGAATTTAAGGATGGCGGTTTCAAAATAGCAACTAAGTCCAAAGCTCCTGTAGTTCCTGTTGGCATTACTGGAACTAACGATATTTTGGAAAATCATTTTCCTTTTATTAAATCAGGTAAGGTTATTGTTTCCTTTGGTAAACCTATTTACACAACAGACATGGACCGTGCTGAACAGAAGCTTTTACCGGGAAAAGCCTATGAACAGGTAAAAAAATTAAGTAACCAGCTTTAACAGCTATTGTAAAATTACTTATTAAATGATAAAATATCACAAGATTATGATAATTTAATATGGAGGTACACAATGATTACAAACACACCAGTATTAGCACTTGCTACTTGGAGCATTGTTTTGATTGTGATTTTAGTAGTCCTTGTTGCTGCTCTTATCGGTCTTTATTTCTTTGGACGTAATGCTGAAAAGAAACAGGCTGAACAGCAGAAAACTATGGAAGCTAACGCTCAGACAATCAATGCTTTTGTAATTGATAAAAAGAAATTGAAACTTAAGGAAGCCGGTCTTCCAAGTATTGTTTTGGAACAGTCTCCAAAATATGCAAGAATATCAAAGGTTCCTATTGTTAAAGTGAAGGCAGGTCCTAGAGTTATGAATCTTATTGCTGACCCTAAGGTTTACGAACAGATTCTTCCTAAGCAGGACATTAAAGCTACAGTAAGTGGTCTTTACATTACTTCATTTAAGAGAATCCGTGGTCCGATTTATGAACCACCTAAGAAAAAGAAGAGATTTGGCAGAAAGTAATATCTGCGTAAAGCTAGAGAGTACATCGTTTGATGTACTCTCTATTTATTTTAACAACAGCACCAAATAATAAGGAGTCGCATCTTAATGCAACTCCTCAACTCCTATACCGTTTCACGGATATTTATATTTATTATGCTGTCTGAAACTTTGCTGTTATT
The DNA here is from genome assembly GCF_025150745.1 of Eubacterium ventriosum. Taxonomy (NCBI): domain Bacteria; kingdom Bacillati; phylum Bacillota; class Clostridia; order Eubacteriales; family Eubacteriaceae; genus Eubacterium; species Eubacterium ventriosum. The sequence goes on along the minus strand of NZ_CP102282.1, from coordinate 1,227,403 downwards.
GGCATAAAGTTCATAGTCTATCTTTAAGTCAATGTTGTCTTCCTTTTCCTCAAGAAGTATATCTTTCGTATAAACTTCCATCAGCAAATCGCCAAAAGGTGTGCTGTACAGGGACTGATTGTTTTTGCCCTTTTTAAAAACAAGCTTGCCCGTTACAAGACCTTTTCTTGTGACTTCTACTGTTTCACTATTAAACTTTATTGTATTCTTTGTTATTTCATCATTTTCGTCATCCATATCTTCATAAAGAACATAATGTTTGTCCTTTTTTAAATAATACTTTCCGGCAGACATTGATTCTACGTTATCACCTGTGTCGTCTACCATCTGAAGACCGGAGATTTTAATCAATACATTATTATTCATTTATTCTCCATTCTGTTTAATACTCTTCGATATTAATCTGATTAATCTTTTCAATGTGAAGAGGCATTATTGAATTGGCAAATTCTTTAAACTTCTCTTCTGCATCGCTGACATAAAATTCATATTCCGGCTTTGCATCTTTGTCTGCTCTTATGCCATTCTGTCTTAAAAGTCCATCAAGACTTATTGCCGTTTCATATGCAGGATTAACAAGATTAACTTCAGGTCCCATAATCTTTCCAACTGTGCTTCTTAAAAGCGGATAATGTGTACAGCCAAGAATAAGACTGTCAATATTCTCTTCTTTCATACTTTCCAAATATCTTGAAGCCACCTCGTCAGTTACGGAATCGTGAAGCATTCCTTCTTCCACCAACGGAACAAACAATGGACATGCCTTGCCCACCACCGTAATTTCAGGATCAATGCTGTGGATATACTGTGTATACAACTCACTTTTTATTGTCCCTTCTGTACCAATAATTCCAATACGTTTGTTCTTTGTACTTTCAACTGCCGACTTTGCTCCCGGTTTTACAACACCGATGATTGGAATGTCTATTTCTTTCTCTATTGTATCAAGGGCAAAAGCACTTGCCGTGTTACACGCAACCACAATTGCCTTTACGTTCTTTGTTTTCAAAAATCTAATAATCTGTCTGGAGTAACGTATAATCGTATCCTTAGACTTGCTACCGTATGGAACTCTAGCCGTATCACCAAAATATGTAATGCTCTCTTCCGGAAGCTGTCTTATTATCTCACGTGCCACTGTTAATCCACCAACACCTGAATCAAATACTCCAATTGCTGCATTTTTATCATTCATACCTTTACACCTACTTATTTATTCGTTTTATTTTACCTTTTATCTGAAAATAATTCAATATGTTTGTATAACTTATGCCTTTATTGTCAATAATCTTCTATGAAAACAAGCTTAAAAAAGGAGATTACCATGAAATATATAAAACAAATATCTTTTTGTATGGTTATTGCCATATTTGCCACCGGGATTTTAACCTGGAACATTTTTCTGAATCTTGAAACCAAATCAACTGTTTCGGTGCTGTCTCACAGTGCCATTCGTTTTCATATACTTGCCAACAGTGACTCTGTAAGCGACCAGGCTCTGAAAATGCGTGTCAAGGAATCCGTTGTTAACTACATATATGAAAAAACCGGCGATTTTAAAACCGTTGATGAAGCAAAAAACTTTATTCTTAATAATGACAAAACAATAAAATCAATTGCCACAAAAGCCATAGCTGATAATGGATATGATTACACTGTAAGTTCAACTTTCGGTTTCAGCGATTTTCCCGTAAAAACATATGGTGACGTGATTTTTCCTAAGGGAACCTATACTTCATACACCATTAAAATCGGCAATGGAAAAGGACACAACTGGTGGTGTGTCCTATATCCTCCACTATGTTTTGTTGACGTTTCAACAGGCGTCCTACCTGACAATTCCAAGAAAAAATTACGTGATTCACTGTCTGATACCCAGTATCACACCGTAACAAAATATAATTTCAAATTTAAATATTTGAAATTTTTCAATAACCTATGTCAAAATTAATAACCTGCTTGTCATAAGCTCTATTCGTTATGGAATTTTGTAAGGTATAGCTGCTGTGTAAGACCTTTCTCCTCCAAAGTCTTAACACACTGCTGTGCCTTTTCCTTATCATCAAATAATCCAAAAACTGTAGGACCACTTCCACTCATTATTGAGTTAAGTGCTCCATTATCAAGCATCACCTGTTTAATCTCACTTATAATTGGATATTCTCCTACTGTTACATCTTCCATAACATTGTAAATTAAAGACGCCATTTTCTTCAAATCACCATCTTTAATAGACTGTGCCATGGCTTCAATATCCGGTCTTTTAGTTATTTTCAAAGGTTTTATATGTCCATAAACATATGCTGTTGAAACTGAAACAGGTGGTTTTGCTATAATTACGTGACAGTCAGCTGGTGCAGGAAGTGGTGTTAAAGCCTCTCCAATGCCTCTTGCTATGGCTGTTCCACCTAAAACACAATAAGGAACATCTGCTCCAAGTTTTACTCCTCTTTCCATTAATTCTTCTTTTGAAAGACCAAGTTCAAAAAGCTGGTTAATTCCCATTAATGTTGTTGCGCAGTCTGAGCTTCCCCCTGCCATTCCCCCGGCAATTGGAATACGCTTGTTAATATATATATTAACACCGTCTTTAATTTTAAACTCATCCATTAACATTTTTGCCGCCATATATGCAAGATTATCCTTGCCATTAGACAAAACTGCCGTATCTGTCTTTACTTCTATCTTTCCTGTTTTATTTTTTGTAATCACTATGTCATCGTACACATCAACCATCTGCATTATCATATCAAGGTCATGATAACCGTCCGGTCTTTTTCTTATTACATCAAGACCAAGATTAATCTTACCGTACGCCTTTAATTCTATTTTCTCCATTGTATTCCTCCGATGGATTCATTATCTTTTTATCATCTATAATCAGACTATATATTTTTTTATACATAGTTTACTATATATACTCTCCCCCTAGTATACTTTTTTTCATTATGCCTGACAAGATTTTATAATCAATAATCTGTCGCCTTTTTTGATTGTTTCATTTTCCAGATTATTAACTGTCATTATTTTTTCGATTGTTGTGTAATTTTCCTTTGCCAGCTTCCAAAGAGTATCTCCTTTTTGAACAATGTATCCTTTTAAAACAGGTGCACTATTTAAAGCCTCCATATCAACCGGCTCCTGATTGATTTCCGTTACAAAGTTTTGCTCCACCTTTTTGAAAACAATGGCTTCCAAAGCTATTACAGCCTTTATTTCCACTTCATCAGCATTAAGCATATTTGCGTTAACCTGCTCCACTTTCCAATTAAGAAAATATTCATCATTTCCTTCAATGCCTTCCGCATCTATTCCGTGTTCAAAATTAGATTCTCTGCACTGGCAGCATATTGGATGTCTGTCATCAGAAGAAATATAAATTATACAAGTTTTAATTTTTCCAATTGCTTTCAAACTATTATCTCTTACAAGAATATTTTCGATTTTTATTTCCGCCTGACTGTTGCAGATTTGCAATAGCTGACCTTTTGTTTTGTCGATTTTCATTTTTACCACTTCTTTTGTTCTTGAAGCATTCTTTACAAGAAGTTTCTGGTAAGTTTTCGACTCCATAATAGGCACAAGGTTAGCCCCCGGCTTATAAACATCCTCAATAACCTTAATACTTGTTTCCTTGTACAGTTTTACATTTAATTTAAGCAAAGCACTTACGGACAGGTTTCTCATTTCATTATCCTGATTAATTTCCGGCTGTACGTTTACATTATTAAGCCACAATTCAATATAAGATACCACATCTTCCGTTGCCTCGCTCATTTCAAGCTGACCGTTAAAATCAATAGTCTGCTCCAGCCACTGCTCAGGCATATTTTCCATTTCAGGTATATAAATAATAAAAACACTAAGCTGGCCGTTTATAATTATACTGCCTTCCATTGTCTTAATATTTTGATTTTTTATTCTAATATCGCTCCACACAATTGTCCCAATTGGAGGTTTGCCATGTGGAACCTCAATCTGCTCACTTACCCTGAAAGTATCCGTTTTGTCTGCTATAATAGCAAGGCTGTCAATATTTCTCTTCTTCGTCATTATATCTTCAACATTGTTTTTTCCTGAATTCTCTTTCGCAAAATTATTTTCATAATTTTCTCCTTGAGAATCGGTATCTATTGCAGTTGCAATATCTAAATCCTCGATTTTTTCAACTATAATGTATGCTTTCAACTGAATCTTGTATATGTAGTTTTTCCCATCAACAGGCTTTATTGATGAAGACAAAACTTCCATTGCTACATTAGCATTGTCTTCTGAATTTATTCCCATTAACTTTATATTTTCTTCAAAATTTATTTCCTTTTCCTCGCCACAAACCATTTCCGAGTTCTTTGGATAATACAGAATATTGTAGTTAATTGTTCCGTTTACCGTAATCTGATTTTCTCTTGTAACAACGCCATCTGTTGTAACTATTTCTTTCTGATTGATTATGTTCTCAATCTCATTGTCAGCATCCATAATTCGTTCCTCTCTGCTAACAAAAAAAATAACTGTTTCACTTTTTACAATTTTGTTCATATGAATGTTTTTCTTTTCTAATCTCATTTAAACTCCCCCTTTTAATTAACCCTAATTTGCTTATATTATCATGCTATAAAAATCATACTTTTTTAATAATCTTATATACGCCACTATCTGTTGTTATTCACTGAAAATAACGCTTTTGTCCGTCTGCTGGATTTTCACTACTATATATGGATATGTTACATTCTCAGAATTGGAATACTCCTTTGGTCCCTGAAATTCTGTTTTTATATATATGCCGTTTTTTGTTTCATACAGGTTGTTGACCTTAATGCTGTAGCCCTGATGATTTTGTCTTCCATATCCAATGATAATATATGTATATTGATTATCAGAATATGTAACCTTAAAAGGCTGTTCCTTTCTTTTTTCCACAATTTGCTTTACCTCTAAAGGCATTTCAATTTCTGCCACAACGGTAAAATCTATGTCTTTTATCTTTTTTCTGCTTATTTTTTCTATTCCACAGGAGGAAACTATTATCATTAGAAATAATATAAGTGCCCCTGTCAATAATCTATTTTTTTGCATAAAAAACACCATAATATATCTTTATTTAAATATATTATGGTGTTTGTATTTTATTCTTATTTTATCTTTTATTTTATAACATTGAATTTACAAGATTAATCATATACTGACCTAATTCTTTTTCTTTAACTTCTGCATCCTTAGCGTCTGTACCCTTAACTCCGTAGTAGAATTTAAGTTTTGGTTCTGTTCCTGAAGGACGTACACAAACCCAAGCCCCACCTTCTAAGTCATAATAAAGAACGTTTGACTTTGGAAGTCCTGTTTCTGTAACTTCACCTGTTTCCATATTCTTAATTGTGTTAAGCTTGTAATCTCTTGCTGAAAGAACTTTGTAACCATTGATTTCTGTAGGAACCTGCTGTCTTAACTTCTCAATTGTATTCTGAATCTTTTCGATTCCTTCCTTACCCTTAAGAGTAATAGCCTGAACTCCGTCTAACCAATATCCGTATCTTTCATACATTTCTGTCATCTTATCCCAAAGTGACATACCTTTAGTCTTGTAATATGCAACAGCTTCACAAAGAGCCATTGTTGCAACAACAGCATCCTTATCTCTTGCATGTGTTCCAATAAGACAACCATAACTTTCTTCAAAACCGAAACAATAATGACCCTTACCTGTTGTTTCGAATCCTAAAATCTGTTCTCCAATATATTTAAATCCTGTAAGAACTTCAATAAGGTTAACATTGTAATATTTTGCAATATCGTTAGCAAGGTTAGTTGTAACGATAGTCTTAATTAACGCACCGTCTTCAGGTAATGTTCCGGCTTCCTTCATCTGGCTGATTTCATATTCAGCAAGAAGGCATCCTGACATATTTCCTGTTAAAACATGATATGTACCAGGTTCTTTTCCTCTTACATAAACTCCAAGTCTGTCTGCATCAGGGTCTGTTGCAAGAAGAATATCAGCTCCGATTTCATTGCCTAATTTCACAGCAAGTTCAAAAGCTTCTTCCGATTCAGGGTTAGGATAACTTACTGTTGGGAAATCCCCATCAGGAAGTTCCTGTTCCTTTACAACATAAACATTCTCAAAACCTAATTCTTTTAACACTCTTCTAACAGGGATGTTTCCTGTACCATGAAGTGGTGTGTAAACAATCTTAATATCTTTCTGTACAGCATCAATTGCATCCTGGTGTTTAACCTGTTTCTTTAACGCTGCAATATATTTGTCATCAACATCTTTTCCAATCTGAACATAAAGACCAGCCTTAACAGCTTCGTCCTTATCCATTGTCTTTACATCAGCATAATCTGTAATTGCAAGAACTGCATCCATAATGTTAACATCGTGAGGTGGTGTAATCTGAGCACCATCTTCCCAGTATACTTTGTATCCATTATATTCAGCAGGGTTATGACTTGCTGTTACGTTAATACCTGCGATACACTTTAATTCACGAACTGCGAAAGAAAGTTCAGGTGTAGGTCTAAGTGAATCAAACACGTATGCCTTAATTCCGTTAGCATTAAGACATAAAGCTGCTTCATCAGCAAATTCAGGAGACATATGTCTTGAGTCAAACGCGATAGCAACCCCCTTATCCTGACCATTCATTTTAATAATATAGTTAGCAAGCCCCTGTGTTGCTCTTCTAACTGTATAAATGTTCATTCTGTTAGTACCTGCTCCGATAACTCCACGAAGTCCGGCTGTACCAAACTCTAAATCTTTATAAAATCTGTCTTCAATCTCTTTATTATCATCTTTAATGGCTTCAAGTTCTTTTCTTGTGTCCTCATCAAAATAAGGATTTGTAAGCCACAGTTCATATAACTCCTTGTAATCCATTTCGTACCTCCAAGAACTATTTTCAATTCTAACCCATTATAATACAAAGTAAAAAGAAAGGAAACTACCAAAAATGTTTTTATATAGAATTTTCACATATTTTCTATGAATTTTTTTCGTATTTCTTCCTGATTTTGAAGCTGTTTCAATTTTTCCTCATTCTTTTCAGAGTACCACGCCTTGTTAGAATTAAAATAATAATTAATAATTTTCCAAAATTTTTCCGGGTAAGAAAACATTATTTTTAAAATATTGTGCTCTTCCTGATTTATAATTTTTTTTGATTCATATTCAGCCAAAACTTTTCTGCCAAGGTCTATGTTCCAGTTGTTTTTTTCCATTACTTTTCTCAAATAATCATAAACATCCTGAATAGCCGGTGCATAGTTTATTTTTGACATATTAATCATTGCAATTTTTCCGTTAAGTAAAACTATATTGTGATGATTGTAACTGCCATGATTAAGATTCTTATGCTCTAGTGCGTTGTTGTACATTTTCCCATAACCTGTTTGCCTTAAAGCCTTTAAGGCTTCATCTGCCTGACTATAATATTCCACCAACATTTCTTTTAATGCCAGTTCAAAATAGTTTTTGTTTTTTCTCTTTTTTATGTAATTTCTTATGTTTATTATTTCTTTATTGTGCTTTTCATAAATCACAAGCATATTTTTGCCGGGATGAAAACCTTTAGTCTCCTCCATAAATCTTTGGCTGTTTTGGCACAAAGTATGAAACCTTCCAAGATTTGCAGCCCCCATTACTATATGCTTTTCCTCATTTATGTTACACTCCTGACTTTCAAACCATTTCTTTAGAATATAGGTGTAACCGTCCTCACTTACTGAAACATACCGGTCTTCCTTATTTGGAATTACGTAGTCTGTCTTTATGCCACTGCTTTCCAAATGATTATAAAGAGACTTCATTGATACCATTTTATCGTTGCTGTTATCATATTCCTGCAAAATGTATTTTCCGTCAGGTGTGTTACATCCATAATTTCCTCTGATTTTAAACGTTTCCGTAATATCTAATTCATATTGTTCAAAAACCGTAAGTGCCCTTTCATTCATACACACCCTCCCATAAATTATTTAGTCAAGTCATGCTTGTATTCTAAAATATGAAAAGGTGCTCAAGTTTAGAACTACAGTGATTTTATTATCTTTTCTGCTTCCACATACAGTTTATCTTTTGTATTTTTTTCAGGTTCTTTCAATACTATTTCAAGCAATTCATCCAATGCTCTGCCGATTTTTTCTCCTAAAGGACAACCTAAGGCTATTAAATCCTTACCTGTTATGGCAAGTTCCTTTGTACTTGTACAAATATTGTTTTCCATTATATATTCATACTGCTTGCATACATAAACATAGGCATCGTAGCCTTCGTCTTTTCCATACTTGCTTTTGCCCATAAAATCAGCATATACTAATTCAAGATAATTATGATAAATATCCTTGCCTATTTTATGGACACTTCGTCTTATTGCCTCAGGATTAAAGCCCTTAGATGCAGGTCTGTCATCATGGCATTCTATAAGACGTGAAGCTGTTTTTATGGTTTTGTTGTCCATCTTTAATCTGCGCATTATCTGCGGTGCCAACCTGCTTCCCTCCAATGCGTGTCCCTTAAAATGATTTCTGCCATTAGCATCTGTTGTTTTCACTAATGGTTTTGCCACATCGTGGAACAATGCAGTCCAACGCATAAGCTTGTCTGCCGACACGTTTTCCATTACTTTTATTGTGTGCTCACCTACGTTATACATATGGTATGGTGTATTCTGTTCACATTCCATCATAGCGTCAAATTCAGGGAGTATCACTTTTGTAATACCTGCGTTATATGCTGTAATAAGCTTACATGGATTCTTTGAGATTATAAGCTTTTCAAGTTCTGTTTTAATTCTTTCCGCACTGATATTTTCAAGTGTTGGGGCAAGTTTCTTAATTGCCTCCATTGTTTTTTCATCTATGTCAAAACCTAACTGGGCAGAAAATCTTACTGCTCTCAAAATTCTAAGGGCATCTTCACCAAATCTTTCCTCCGGCTCTCCCACACATCTTATAATCTTGTTATTTATATCATTAATTCCATCAAAAGCATCCACAAGACCTTCTCTTTCATTGTATGCCATGGCATTTATTGTAAAATCTCTGCGTTTAAGGTCCTCTATAAGATTAGATGTAAACTCCACTGATTCAGGATGTCTGCTGTCATTGTATTCCCCATCTATTCTATAAGTTGTAACCTCATAGCCCACATGCTTAATCATTACTGTAACTGTTCCATGTTGTATTCCTGTGTCCAAAGTTCTGTTAAAAAGTTCCTTTACCTGTTCCGGAAGAGCTGATGTTGTTATATCCCAGTCCTGAGGCTCTCTGTCCAAAATGGTATCTCTTACACAACCACCTACGGCAAACGCCTCATATCCATTATTTTCCAAAACATCTATTATAAGCTTTACGCTTCCCGGAATATTGATTTTAAATTCTCTATTACCATTATATTTACTCATATTTCTTCTCCAATGTCACACTTTTAATAATGCCTTATTTACTACATTAACATATCTATTATTTAATGCTTCATTACTCTGATAATGCCTCATTCATTACATCCAAAGCTTTCTTTAAATTCTCCTCTGACACAGCCGAATAGTTTATTATAAATTTGTGTTTAAACTCATCCAAATTATTGTAACAATAGTCTGACACACCTGATATGTTAATATTGTTTTGCTGCAATTCCTTCTTAAACTGTTCGTCGTCTATTTTTTTATTAATATTCAAAATAAAATGCAGACCTGAGTTTTCCTCTTCTATTGAAACCTTGCTGTAAATAGGGTGATTCTGTATGGTTCTTATTATTTTATTTCTATAATCTCTATAATAATTACGCATTCGGTTTATGTGTCTTTCGTAGTAACCCTTGCTTATAAAATTAGCCAGTGTGTACTGCTCAAATCCTGACACAGTATTGGAATAAAAACCTAATTTCGTATTAAACTTGTCCATTAATTCATCAGGCAAAACCATATATGCAATTCTAATTGACGGTGCCAGTGTTTTTGAAAATGTGTTCATATAAATTACACGTTTTCCCTCCATTCCTGCTATTGGTGGAATTGGTTTGCCCGAAAACCTAAATTCACTGTCGTAGTCATCTTCTATAATGTATTTCTTATTATTTATTGCCCACTTAAGCAAATGAGTTCTTCTTGAAATAGGCATAACTCTTCCTGTCGGAAATTGATGAGATGGTGAAATATGCACTGCATCTGCCTTGCTTTCCACCAGTTCATTAAGTTGTATGCCTCTTTGATCTATTTTAATGTGGAGGCACTTTACGCCATTACTTTCGTATACATTGCCTATCTTCTTATATCCCGGATCCTCCACTGCTATAACTTTATCTCTGCCAAGAAGTTGCACAATAATGCTGTATAAATACTCTGTTCCTGCACCTACTATTATGTTATCAGGATTAACATTCATTCCCCTAAAATGCTGAAGATGATCGGCTATTGCCTCCCTTAATTCCATTACACCGTTTTTTTCAGGAACAGACAGGAAAGAATTTTCTTTGTCTAAAAGTGTCTGCCTCATTATTCTTGACCATGTTGCAAAAGGAAAACTATCATACATTATATGGTTTGAATTAAAGTCCACAAGCCATTTCTTCTTTTCTTTTTTCTTCTCATATTTGACTTTGGGCTTCTGCTCAATGTATTGACTTCCAATATCACTGGCAAAATATCCCTTCTTCTCCTTAGTGTATATGTAGCCTTCCACTATAAGCTGAGCGTAGGCATTTTCTACTGTTATTACACTAATGTCGTGATTTTTTGCCATTTCACGTTTTGACGGAAGCTTTTCATTGGCTTTAATTTTTCCTGATAAAATATCTTCTTTTATACACTTGTACAAATATTCATATAAAGATGTTTTTTCTCTTTTTCCAAAGTCATAAGTAAGCATAAATAAACCTAATCTTTCTGGTATTATATTTTTGTGGTAAAATAGCGATTGTATGATACCACATAAGGAATTATACTTGATTATAACAAAAATGTAAACGAACGGAGATTATCTATGAAACGTGTTTTAAGCATACAGGATATTTCATGTATAGGTAAATGTTCACTTACCGTTGCCCTGCCTATTATTTCGGCAATGGGCATTGAAACATCCATATTACCTACGTCCATTTTGTCAACACATACTATGTTTAACGATTTTACATTTCGTGATTTAACTGACGATATGGAACCTATTAAGAAGCATTGGCAAAAAGAAGGTTTCTCCTTTGATGCTATTTACACAGGCTATCTTGGAAGTGAAAAACAAATCACTCTTGTAAAAGATTATTTTAAAACTTTTGGAAATACCTGCAAATATATAATCGTCGATCCTGCAATGGCAGACAATGGCAAACTCTATTCAGGTTTCGATAAAGATTTTCCTTTAAAAATGGCAAAGCTTTGCAAGTATGCAGACGTTATTCTTCCTAATATTTCAGAAGCTGCTTTTATGACCGGTATGCCATATCCGGGAGAAAATGCTTCTAATGAATGTATTAAAGATTTGCTTCTAAGCCTTGCCAAACTTGGTTCTAAAAAAATTGTTATTACAGGGGTTGAATCTGCTGACCACAAATTCGGCTTTATGGGATACGATTCAGAAACAAAAGAGTTTTTTGAATACTACACTCCAAAAGTCCAAATGAAATCCCACGGCACCGGCGACGTTTTTGCCAGCACCTTTACCGGAGCGTTAATGAATGATTACAATATTCAGGATTCTTTAAAAATTGCCGCTGACTTTACAAAAGCCTGTATAAACAACACTTACAATGACCCTGAGGCAGTTAACTATGCTGTGAACTTCGAAAGTGAAATACCATATCTGTTGAAGCTGATTAGGAAAGTGTAATGGTGTGGTGTAGAAATTAATTCAAATCTTATAATATTCCCAAGCAAAAACAGCTTGGACTGCCTTTACATTAAGGTAATCCAAGCTGTTTTACACGCTATAATATTCTGTAGCTTACCGGATTGCTACGTGCTTCGCACTCACACAATCCTTCCCGTACATTCGCATATCACTCAGCTTCGCTTCGCTTTTTTGCTCATGTTCGGGGCGCGTCTCAAAGTCTTTTCTGCACCTTTGTGCAAGCACAGGTGCAGTAAGACTTTTCTACGCTGTAAGCTACATATATTTTTTTAACATTTCTACTTTGTCTGTCTTTTCCCAAGGTACATCGATGTCGTTTCTTCCAAAGTGGCCATAAGCTGCTGTCTGCTTGTAGATTGGTCTTCTAAGGTCTAACATTTTGATGATTCCTGCAGGTCTAAGGTCAAAGTTTTCACGAATGATTTCTACTAATTTTTCATCGCTAAGTTTTCCTGTTCCAAATGTGTCTACCATTACTGATGTTGGATGTGCAACACCGATTGCGTATGATAACTGGATTTCACACTTGTCAGCTAAACCGGCTGCTACTATATTCTTTGCAACATATCTTGCTGCATAAGCTGCTGAACGGTCAACCTTTGTACAGTCTTTTCCTGAGAAAGCTCCACCGCCGTGACGGGCATATCCACCATAAGTATCAACAATAATCTTACGTCCTGTAAGACCGCTGTCTCCGTGAGGTCCTCCGATTACAAAACGTCCTGTTGGGTTAACGAAGAACTTAGTATTTTCGTCAATCATATCCTGTGGCAATACAGTGTCAAATACATACTTCTTAATATCTTCATGAATCTGTTCCTGTGATACTTCAGGATCATGCTGTGTTGAAAGAACAACAGCATCAAGTCTTGCAGGCTTGCCATTTTCATCATATTCTACTGTTACCTGGCTCTTTCCATCTGGTCTTAAATATTTTAATGTACCATTCTTTCTAACTTCTGTAAGCTTTCTTGCAAGCTTATGAGCCAATGAAATAGGGTAAGGCATATATTCTTCTGTTTCGTTAGTTGCATAACCAAACATCATACCCTGATCGCCTGCACCTATAGCATCGATTTCTTCATCTGTCATTTTATTTTCTTTTGCTTCTAATGCCTTATCAACACCTAAAGCAATATCTGCTGACTGTTCATCAAGAGCTGTAATAACACCGCATGTATCGCAGTCAAAACCATATTTAGCTCTGTCATAACCAATCTCTCTAATTGTTTCCCTTACAACTTTCTGAATATCAACATATCCCTTTGTTGTAATTTCACCCATTACAAGTACAAGACCTGTTGTAATAGCTGTTTCACAAGCTACACGGCTCATTGGATCCTGTCTCATAAGTTCATCTAAAATCGCATCTGAAATCTGATCACAGATTTTATCCGGATGTCCTTCTGTTACTGATTCTGAAGTAAATAATCTCTTCTCCATTTTTTCTCCTCTCTGAAAATAAGCTTTTGTTTCTGCAACTTACGAATCAATTGCATTCGTAAGTACTATAAGTAAATTATTGTTAACTACAAGCAAAAATTAAGTCCACTGTTTTACAGCGGACTTGAAATCAAGGTATTCAAATCCTCTTATTGATCAATATTGCATTGCTCCGGTGGGCACCTTCCATCATAATCGGGGGTTGCCGTGGCATCACAGATCCTTGTATCTCCGCCAACTCTTAATAAGAGAAATATTATTTTTCTTGACAGTTATAACATTAAACAATATATATGTCAATAGATAATATTTTCTGATAGTAAAAGAACCACACCTTCCGGCGTGGTTCCTTACGTAATAAAACAAAATTCATAAAAACAGTTTATTTCTTAGTTTTAACTGACTTTTTAACCCATTTACTATAAATAGCATTTCCTGCATAGTTAGTCTTTGTAGCTCTAACTCTTACATAGTACTTTTTACCTTTCTTAAGGTTCTTAATTGTGTATGTAGTCTTCTTTGCAGTTTTTACTGTGCTCTTCTTAAAGTTCTTCTTTAATGAATATTCAACTTCATATTTCTTAATGCCTTTTACTTTCTTGAACTTTAATGTAACTGTAGCTTTCTTAGCATTCTTCTTAACTTTGTTAGCCTTTAAAGATTTAATCTTTGTAGCTTTTACTGTGTTAAGTTTCTTAATTGTAGCCTTAACTGAAGCTTCTGTAACACCAGCCTTAGTTGTAGCAAACATATTAACCTTTCCTGTTAAAGGAATGCTAAATGTTGCTGCATTTGGATTTGAAGCATCCTTAGCTCCGTTAGTGCTTACAATAGCATTAGGGAACTGTACTGTTATGCTTGTCTGAATATCTTCTTCCTTAAGTTCAACTCCCATTTCCTTGTATGCAGCAAAAATGTCCACATCTTCTGCATCTAATAATTTCATTATGTCACCGTTCATATAGAATGTATCTGTAGTAACATATGTATCAAATCCCTCTACACCAAATTCTTTCTGTAAATCACCCTTTTTAATATTCTGTGAATAGTCAATTACATAATAATCTTTTCCATTCTCAGTAACAGTTTTTACATCTATACCTTCATCTTTTAATTTTGGTAGCATTAATGTAATCAAAGCTGTTACTTCAGCTTCTGATACAGTCTGTCCCTGTGACTTCATCATCTGAATGTAGGCCTGAATAGCTGCCTGTTTGTCAACTTTAATATTTGTAGTCATCTTAGCACTTCCATCGCTGTTAATAACTACTGTTGACTTCTGTGTGACACACCCTGTTAATGCTAATGCTAAAACAAGCATAATAGCTACTACCTTAGTTTTAATTGTTTTCATCTTTTTATCCTCCTTAAATTGAAAAAATGGTGTCCGTTTTATTACCCTGACACCATTTTATCACATTTAATATATAATTACATTAAAATTCAAAATATTCTTTAAAATATTTTTATACGATAATACATCGCTCTCAATACACTTTAAACACCGATATACGATGGTATATCATCAATAACATTACACCGATTATTTTTCTTCATTACGGAATTGAACAGGTGTCATTCCATATTTCTTTTTAAATAATCTTGTAAAATGTTCCACATTTTGATATCCAACCTTTTCAGCAATAGATTCAACTGTCATATTGCCACCCTTTAATAAAGTTCTTGCTTTCTTCATACGAACATTCTTAACTAATTCACCGAAAGTTTTTCCGGATTTTTCCTTTATATATTTTGACAAATAAGGCTTTGAAAGATGGAACTGTTCTTCTAACTCATCTAATGTTACTGTAAGATAATTAGTATTAATATAATTCAAAATCTCAGTTAATCTTTCATCCTGAAACTTTTTTTCACCTGATGCTGCAACCAATTGGTTAACAGCAACTGTAAGTGCATAAATAGATGACTTTATTATATCTTCATCTATACCAACACCCCAATACATCTTACCATTACAGCTTATTCCCACATAAGAAACAGCCTTAGATGATGAACCTCTTGATAATGAATGCTCTTCGTATACTGATAATTCATAACTAATATCAAAATACTGTTTAAATGCATTACTTACCGCATCAAGTCTACCATTACCTGTACTCTTAACAACTCTTGTTCCTTCATTCTGTGCAATTGTTACTTCTGCAACAATTCCATTCCTCTGAACATAATGTGTTTCAGGAACACTAAATACGCTATTATCATTAATATATTTATCTTCAAAAATCTGATAAACCCAAGCAGGTGATAATTCCTTATGTTCCTTATCTGAAACATCTTTAACTGAATATCCAACTTCTTCTCTCATCTTTTCAGGTAAGGATAAACCATAGCTCTGTTTTAAGATATAGCTTACGCCACCTTTTCCTGACTGGCTATTAATTCTGATAACGTCAGAATCATATGTTCTTCCTACATCTACAGGATCAATTGGTAAATATGGAACTGTCCATGTTTCGTCTTTGCTTTCTGCTCTGCAAGCCATTCCCTTTGAAATAGCATCCTGATGTGAACCTGAAAATGCTGTAAATACCAAATCGCCTGCATATGGCTGACGTGGTCCAACTTTCATTCTTGTAACACGTTCATACATTTCACAGATTTCCGGCATGTTGCTAAAATCAAGATGTGGATCAACACCGTGTGAAATCATGTTCATAGCCAAAGTAACTATATCAACATTACCTGTTCTTTCACCATTTCCAAATAAAGTACCTTCAATTCTGTCTGCTCCTGCCAAAACACTTAATTCTGCAGTTGCAACACCACAACCTCTGTCATTGTGAGGATGAACTGAAATAGTTACCGCATCACGATATTTTAAATTCTTATGCATATATTCAATCTGAGTTGCAAAAACATGTGGCATGGCATTTTCAACTGTTGCAGGTAAGTTAATAATAACCTTGTTATCCTGTGTTGGTTTCCAAACGTCAAGCACTGCATTACAAACTTCCAATGCATAATCCATTTCTGTGCCTGAAAAACTTTCAGGGCTATATTCAAATGAAAAGTTTCCTTCTACTTCATTAGCAAGCTTCTGTAATAATTCTGCTCCGTCAACAGCAATCTTCTTTATTTCATCTTTACTCTTTTTAAATACCTGTTCACGCTGTGCCACGGATGTTGAGTTATATAAGTGAATAACTGCGTGCTTTGCACCTTTTACTGCTTCAAAAGTTCTCTTAATAATATGTTCTCTTGCCTGTGTTAAAACCTGAACAGTAACATCATCGGGAATCATGTCACGTTCAATTAGGGCTCTCATAAAATTATATTCTGTTTCTGATGCTGCAGGGAAACCTACTTCAATCTCTTTAAAGCCAATCTTAACTAACATCTGGAAAAACTCTAATTTTTCATCTAAACTCATTGGCTCTATAAGTGCCTGGTTTCCGTCTCTTAAGTCTACACTACACCAAATAGGTGCTTTATCTATATATTCTTTCTTAACCCAATCATATGTTGGTGTAGGTGGCATAAAATACTGTCTTTTATACTTTCCAAAATTCATCTTAAAATCTCCTTTTCAATCAATTAAATAATATATTTTTAGTTTCCTTATGTCAAGATTTGGTAGGTTCTTAATATACTAAATAGTTCGCTTGCTAACTTTCTCGCCAGTCAGAACGAAAAAACCCTGCACTTCCAATTAGGAAATGCAGGGACGTATTCTCTACCTACGCGGTACCACTCTGCTTCATGTTATACATGCTCTCTAAGGATGCCTTTGACATCCGCTCCCTTTAACGGTGGAATCCGTCCAAGCCTACTCTTGAAATAATAAGATTACTTCGTCCGTCTTACTATCCAAACCATTCAGCCGGCAGCTCCAAGGTGAGTTCATTGCATCGCTTCTGCTGTCTTACACCTGCCGACAGCTCTCTGTTAACCACTTAACAACTACTATTCCTTTTCAAAGCCTTTTTATTTTTAGGATGGTCTAATATTAACATACGCAAATTTGTTTGTATAGTGACAATTTTAATCAGTTTTATTGATTTTTTTTAATCAAGTAATCATCCAACCTTTAATTTAAACTTGCGCTCTTCTTTTTCAGAATCTACTTTTGCAATAATTGCTCCAAGACCTGAAAGCTTCTCTTCGAATCTTTCGTAACCTCTCTGGATATAAACAATGTCATCTACTACTGTAAATCCGTTAGCTGCCATGCCTGCAATAACAAGTGCTGCTCCTGCTCTAAGGTCTGGTGCTGCAACCTGCGCCCCTGCAAGACTTCCAACACCTGTAATAAATGCTGTATTGCCTTCTACCTTCATTATTGCACCCATACGTGTCAATTCATCTACATATTTAAATCTGTTTTCAAAAATACTTTCTGTTACTGTACTGCTACCGTTGGCCATTGTAAGAACAACTGCCATCTGTGGTTGCATATCTGTAGGAAATCCCGGATAAGGCAAAGTCTTAATCTTTGCACTTCTAATGAAATCTCCTGCCTTAACGCGTACTGCGTCATCATATTCTATAACTGTGCATCCCATTTCAATAAGCTTAGCTGAAATACACTCTAAATGTTTAGGAATAACATTCTTAATCAAAACTTCCCCACCTGTAGCTGCTGCAGCACACATAAATGTACCTGCCTCAATCTGGTCAGGAATAGTTGAATATACTGTTCCGTGAAGTTCACGAACACCTTCAATTCTAATCTTGTCAGTTCCGGCACCTCTTACATTAGCTCCCATACTGTTAAGCATATTGGCAATATCTACTACATGAGGTTCCTTAGCCGCATTCTCAATTACTGTCTTTCCTTCTGCCCTAACTGCTGCAAGCATAACATTAATTGTTGCTCCAACAGAAGATGTGTCAAAAAAGATATGGTTTCCAACTAAACGTTCCGCCTGAGCATTAACCATACCATGATCAGTAATAACATCTGCTCCCAAAGCTCTAAATCCCTTAAGATGCAAGTCAATAGGTCTGCTACCGATTGCGCATCCACCCGGAAGAGCAACCTCTGCCTTGTTAAACTTGCCCAAAAGAGCACCAAGCAGATAATATGAAGCTCTAATCTTTCTCATTTGCTCATATTCTACTACATGTGTTCTAATTGTTTTTCCGTTAATTGTTACTGTATGTCTATCTATTCTATTAACTGTTGCTCCAATGTTTGCAATAGCATCTATCAACTGATTAATATCACTAACATCAGGCAAATTCTCTATTGTCACGTCTTCATCTGTCATTATTGCTGCAGCAAGTAATCCTAATGCAGCATTCTTTGCTCCGCCTATTTCAACTTCGCCATTAAGTGCTACTCCACCTTTTATTACAAAACGTTCCATTCTTTACTCCCGGTATATATGTATATTTTATATCAAACAGGGATTGGTCACAATTAAGCCCTCTCCCACCAATAATTATCTTTGTATATCTACACAATTATAGCACAATATCTATCTTTGTAAACATAATAAAAGCACAATATATATAAATTTCAGCGATTTTTTTGGTCAATTTTTATAAATTGTGCTTTACTATATTATTACATTATGATAATTTTCAAAATGTGTTACCTGTTACTAACATACTCAATAGGATTAACCCTTTTTCCATCCTTTACAACTTCAAAGTGAAGATGTGGTCCAGTGCTAAACCCTGTGGAACCGCTAAGTGCTATGACCTGACTTTGTTCAACTTTTTCTCCCTTTGAAACTTTCACTTCCGAAAGGTGGGCATATCTGGTTTTGAACCCGTTATTATGATTAATCAAAATATTATAACCATAACTTTCACTAAAATAAGCCAATTCAACCACGCCCTCTGCTGCCGCTCTCACCTTTGTGCCTGTATTAACAGCCCAATCGTGTCCATTATGACTTGCAGTTCTTGAAATTGTATCTCCAAAACCTGATGTGGTAATTCCACCCTTTACCGGTTTTTTCAAAACGAAATTATTAACATTTATATTTTTCTTGTTAATAACTTTTGTTTTGCTATTAACATTTATATTTTCTATGTTAATGGCTTTATGATTTTCTTTTAATGTTAGAACCTTTGCTGTACTCTCTTTCACCCGGTAGTCATTATTTTTTGCAATAAATCCATATGCATATATTTCAACTGCCAATTGGTAAAAAGTCAAAATCATAATCATAGTCACCATAAATACTGCTATGCAGACGAAAGCGCTTTTATGTGATTTTTTATTAATAAACATTATTTTATCCCCCTAAAAATAAATGTTCTATTCTTTTAGCTAATATCCGTATGTATTTTTTGTTTTAGCAAATTATATAATTTGTTCTAAAATCCCCTCTGACGTAATTTTGTTACAACCTTATCAACTGTTTTTTCAACAGAACAATGATTTTCGCTAATAACAATATCAGCATATTTTTCATATAAAGGACCTCTTTCATCATAAAGGTCCTTTAATGTCTGTCCTTCTTTTAAAACCACCCCACGCTGCTTAAGATTTCCTAATCTTCTCTCTAAAGAGTATAGGTCTAATTTTAAATAAACTATTGTTGCTATTTCTGATAAATGTTCCATTGCCTCTGTGCAGTAAACAACGCTTCCTCCTGTGGAAATTACTGCCTTCTCAGGATTCAATGACTTGTTCACGTCATTTTCTACCTGAACAAAACCCTCTGTTCCACGCTCAGCTATGATTTCTTTCAAAAGTTTGCCGTACTGCTCCTGAATTACAAGGTCAGCATCTATAAACTGATATCCCAGTATTTTTGCAATTATTACTCCTATTGTGCTTTTTCCTACTCCCGGCATACCTATTAATACAATGTTTTTTTTCATTTCAGTCTCCTTTTGTTGGCAAAATTGCTACCATCTTCCATTGCCAAATTGTTTGTTTTTTCTGTTTGTATCTTTTATTTTATAATCTTACTTAAATTTTTTGCTTTTGTTTTTTGTTATTCTTCATAGTATTTTTTGTTTTTCATGTCTACTGTTTGCTCAGCTAACAGGCTTGCTCTTTTTATTTTGTCCTCGCCGTATTTGTTTTTGATGGCATCTAGTGCCTTGTCCAGTTTTTTCATTTTTTCTCTGGATATGTTGGTTGTGGCGTTTTGTTGTTTTTTTGTAGTTTGCGCCATTATGTCCATTATGGACATTTGTTCTAATGCTCCCTGTTCTTCTAAGTTGGCGGTTCGTATTCCAAGCAGGCGCACGCTTTTGTTTCCGTCTTTTTCCCAAAGTTCTCTAAAAAGTTCTTTTGAGAGCTGGTATATTTCTGTGCCTGAGTCTGTGCATCTATCAAGTGTTGTCTGCCTTGATGCTTTTATGAAGTCGTTATATTTCACTTCTACAGCTACTGTTTTTGCCATTTGTTTTCCTTTTCGAAGTCTACCAGCTACTTTTTCTGACAGTTGAAGTAGGATTTTTTCTATTTCTTCCATATTATCAAGGTCATATGGCAATGTGATGGAGTTGCCCACTCCTTTTAGTTCTTCACGCTTGGTATTTACCACGCTTTTATCTATTCCATTGGCGTATTCCCAAAGTATTTTTCCATGCTTTTTCAGATGCGCCTCCAAAATATATTCAGGGCTTGTTGCCAGTTGGCCAATATTGTATATTCCAAGTTTGTGTAACGTGTTTACACTTGATTTACCTGCCATATAGAGTTCTTCAACAGGTAATTGCCACATTTTTTCTTTTATTTCTCTTCTATATAATGTATGAACTTTGTCAGGCTTAGTAAAATCTGATGCCATTTTTGCCAAAACTTTCACATCGGATATTCCTACGTTTACGGTGAAGCCAAGTTTCTCTTTTACTGTGTCTTTTATTTTGTACGCACATGCTAATGGCGATGGATACTCGTTTTGTATTCCCGAAAAATCCATATAGCACTCATCCACGCTTACCTGCTCAATGTCAGGTGTAAATGTTCTAAGCAAATTCATTAGTTTATGGCTTTGTTCATTGTAATAACCGTGCTCCGGCGGAACAATCAGTATGTTAGGGCACTTTTGCAACGCATTGGCTATAGGCTCACCTGTAACTATTCCAAACTTTTTTGCGGAGATGGATTTTGCCAAAACTATTCCGTGTCGCTTTTCCCTGTCACCGCCTATGATGGCAGGAATATTTCGTATGTCGATTTTCTTTTCATCTTTTGTTGCTTCTTTAAGCAACTTTACTGCTGTCCAACTTAAATAAGCTGAATTTACATCAATATGAAATATTATTCCCATATATTGCCATCCTTAAACAGTTATTTTGATTAAATTATTTTTCATTCTTGCTTGGCAAATTAATTTCTCTTTATCTGTCAAACTAATCTTTAGACATTTTTGAATATTTATTTGTTTTTTCTGTATCTCTTTTTTGCTGCTTTTTTCTTAATTACAGAATATCCAAACTTGCCTATTTTTTTACCAAGACCATAATACCAGCCGTGAGAATATACAATCGGCTTTGCCTTTTCAAAACTAAATGTTCCATTTTCGTCCATATATTTTTTGTCCGCGTGTACGCAAAGTACTTTCGCCACAAACATATCGTGACTGCCACATGGAACAACATCTGTTACCTGGCATTCAATGTTTACAGGACTTTCCTTAATCAAAGGTGCCTTAACATATTTTGCAGGTTCTTTTGTTAATGATGCATTCTTAAACTTGTCCTCATCCTTACCTGACTTTACTCCACAATAATCTGTGGCATATGCCAATTCTTCTGTTGTCAGATTGATTACAAATTCCCCTGTTTCTTTTATCATATGATGTGAGTATCTTGAAGGTCTTACTGAAACGTAAACCATTGCCGGGTCTGAGCATACCGTTCCTGTCCACGCAACTGTCAACACATTATCATTTCCCTCATCATCTGCCACAGTAACCAAAACAGATGGAAGGGGATATAACATATTTCCCGGTCTCCAAATTTCTTTTGACATAGTTTCCTCCATTATTTCCTTGAATCATTTTTTATTTTGTCTTTAATTTTTTTGTTTAAATTTTTATTTGATTTTTCCTTCAAATTATTTTCTTTTTTGTTTTTCACTTAATTTAACATTCTTAATCTTAAGATTTCCATTGTCTATGCTGTACGTAATCTTCAATGTTGCCTTACAACTTCCTGAATATTTATACACATAACTTGTATATGTTGCAATGTCAGTTGTACATGTGTAGTCATAGTTGTATGTAGATGTTACCTGAAAATCTTTACTTTTACTGTGGTATTTTATTGTACTATTCAAATCCTTAATTTTAAAATCAGATACCTTGTACTTGTCTATGTTCTTCTTATCCGACCAATAAAGACCTGACATTGTTTCTTCTACTGTTTTTGATACGGATTTTTGAAGCTTTTTGTCATCTATAAATGCCATAAGTTTTTTATCGCTTTTGCTTCTGTTTCTTGCGGCACTATAATATTTATTCATAAAATCCGTAACGCTGTTTGTTATTTTTGAAGTGTACCGGTCATTTGCTGTGTACCAACTCTTTGTCAAATCCACTTCCATATCTTTTTTTATAACATTTGCAAGTGTATTTTTTGCACAATATTCATTCTCACATGTTATTTTATAATTTCCATTTAAAATAGCCTTAAAATTATATATTTGAATATTATTTTCTGTTGTAATATTTGCGTCTTTATCTGTAATTTCAATTCCTGCAATTGTAAGCTTGTCTCCCTGTGGAATCTTTATTGTAAGATTTTTAACTAGCATTTTTTCAATATCTACCTTGTAGTCAGGCTTTAACTTAGGCAGATGCATCTTCTTATTTAAATAAATATTCATATTCTGAGAGCTATCCGTATCATCATCTGTGCATTCAATTGTTACCACATATTGTCCGTCTTCTTTTCTAGGATCGTTAATCTTGTAAGAATCTATTGTCATTGATTCTTTTGTTTTCTGCATTATTTCCTTGTATCTGTCCTTGCTAATATAGTAGCCGTCTTTCTTGTCCAAAAGATTGTACATTGTGTCATAATCCTGTTGCATAAAAGCTCTAAAATATGTAACCGCCTGCTCCGTCGGATTGGAAACGTGTTTAACGTAGGCTGCAAAAGCTCCTATTCCCATACACACTGCAATAAAAAACAGTATGCTTATAAGTCCGAAAATTCTACTTTTATATATTTTTTTTAATATTTGTTCCATTTTAATCCCCTAATTATTCTGCTATAATTTTTACTATATTAAATGTTACCCATTATCCTTGATTTTTGCAAGGCTTTTATGTATCATTTATTTATTATAGACGAGGTGTAAAATGGATAAAAAATTATTATTTAATGAAGCTCTTACTTCATTGGTAGACTTTGCTGCTGCCAATGCTAACCATGTAACAATGGATGATGTAAAATTATATTTTAAAGATTTAATTGATGATGATAGCCAGTATCAGTTTATTTACGACTATCTTGCCCTTAATAAAGTTGAGGTTGAGGGATTTACTCCACCAGCCAATAATCCTTTGGCTGATGACGCTCCTGAAACTTCGGCCGATAAAACTATTTCTGAAACTGTTTCTGTTTCTAACCATGTTGAATCAGAAGAAGAATTATCTTTTATTAAGATGTATATGGAAGAAATGGAAGCCCTTCCTAATCTTTCAAAAGATGAAGAGGCTGATTTAATTGACAAGCTTTTAGCCGGTGATACTTCCGTTTCATCTAAGATTGTTGAAGCTAATCTTTCTTTAGTTGCAAAAATTGCTGAAAGTCATCGTGGAAAAGGCGTTAACTTTGGAGACTTAATTCAAGAGGGTAATGTTGGTTTAATGCTTGCAGTTTCTGATTACACAGAATCTGTTGGCGATTTTCATTCATTTATTTCAGGTAGAATTGAAGATGCAATTAATAATACTGTTAATGTTCAGATTAACTCAGACAGAATTGGGCAGCATCTTGCTGACAAACTTAACAGACTTGACGAAGTTACTAAGAATTTAAGTGAGAAACTTGGTCGTGTACCTGAATTAGACGAACTTGCCAAAGCCATGAACATTTCAAAAGATGAAGCTTCTATATTGCTAAAGACTTCTCTTGATACATTGTCAGTTAACGAAGACACACAGATTACTGACGGTTCTGAGGCTAATGGTACTTCTGATGGAATATCAACTGAAGAAGCATTTGCAAGACCTGAAAAAGATCCGTTGGAGTGGAGAGTTAATAAGAAATAAAGGATGTAATTCCAATAATAAAAGCAAGAATACTAGGTTCCGCTTCTGCCATAAGCTAAATGCTACTTGTATTCTTGCTTTTTTATACATTTCATTAGTTTTTAACCATTTACTTTTCTGCCCATTTCCGCATTTTATCCCAAGGATCTTTTGTTCCTAACGCCAAAATCCATTCGGTAATAACATAGTAACATAAATAAATTGGAAAAATTAAAATTTTCTTTAATGTAATCTTCATACTGTACTTCCATTTTTACCTTCTATACACATTTGTATATTTTCTAATCTTATCTGCTACTTTGTCTGTCAACTTATCCTTCGTAACACGCCATTTCCAGTTATCACCTAAGGTTGATGGTGTGTTTATTCTTGCTTCATTTCCAAGTCCTAAGTAGTCCTGAAGTGGAATGATACATAAGTCTGCCACTGATGAATGAGCAAGTCTTATTATTTCATCTACCATTTCCTGACCAACAGGTATGTCTCTACCTATGTAATCTTTTATGTATCCTAATGTGTAATCATTTACATGTTTCAACCAACCTAATAAAGTTTCGTTGTCATGTGTTCCTGTATATACAACACAATTATTGTAGTAAGTAAAAGGAAGGTATTCGCAAGGTTCATAAGAATCTCTTGCATCAAAAGCAAATTCTAATACTTTCATATTCGGAAAATTGCTGTCTTTTACAAGCTGTCGTACGCTATCTGTTATATAACCTAAATCCTCTGCAATAATGCTAATCTCTCCAAGCTTCTCTTTTACGACATCAAACAAATCCATTCCCGGACCTTTTTCCCATTTACCGATTACAGCATTCTTTGAACCGGCAGGAATTGCATAATATTCATCAAAGCCTCTGAAATGATCTATTCTTATTACATCATAAAGCTTTGTGCTATTTTCAATTCTCTTAATCCACCATGTATAACCTGTCTGCTTATGATAATCCCACTTGTAAACAGGATTTCCCCAAAGCTGTCCATCTTCAGAAAAAGCATCCGGTGGGCAACCTGCAACAGATATAGGCTTAACCTCTTCATCCATTTGGAATAATTCAGGATTTGCCCATACATCCGCACTGTCATAGGCAACATAAATTGGAATATCTCCAATAATTTTTATTCCCTTATCATTTGCATATTCCTTTAATTTAAACCATTGCTCATAAAACTTAAACTGAATAAATTTATAGAAAAGAATTTCATCCTTAAACTTTTCCCTATATCTTTCCATTGCTTCTGGCTTTCTTACTCTAATTTCATCTTCCCACAATTCAAAGCTTTCCCCATTATGCTCTGCCTTTATAGCCATAAACATGGCATAATCTTCAATCCAAAATCCGTTCTCTTCTACAAACTTCTTAAAACCTTCATCCTCTGGATTACTTCTCTTGTAAGCCTTTTTTAGAAGATTAAATCTGCCGTTATATAATTTTTCATAATCAATATATTCATTATTCTCACCAAAATCAACAGAATTACATTCTTCCTCTGTAAGTAATTCCTCTTCTATTAATTTTTCCAAACTAATAAAATAAGGATTTCCCGCAAAAGTAGAAAATGACTGATATGGTGAATCTCCGTAGCTTGTTGGCCCTATAGGCAATATCTGCCAGTATTTTTGATTTGCTTTTTTCAAAACATCCACAAAATCATATGCTTCTTTTGAAAAACATCCTATTCCATATTTTCCCGGTAAACTTGAAACAGGTAATAAAATTCCACTAGCTCTCATTGTCCCTCCTTAATAGTTCTAAGCTATTTCTGCCTGGGCAGTTATGTCCAATATAATACCACTTACCGCCTTATAATGCTACTTTTCAAAAAATTTTGTATATAATTTTATAATAAAAATCAATGTACATTTATCAATTAATTTACATAATTATTACTTGTTTAATTATTTATGATACTATTTTTCCAAATATTTATTGGCTGATTCTGTTACTGCAAGTCCACCTGTTCCTGTTTCTTTTAAACATGCCGGCATGCTATTTCCAATACGACGCATACTGTCAATTACATCATCAGGTGTAATTGCACTTTCTATACCCGCCATAGCCAGTTGAGCAGATGTTACTGCATTAACAGCACCATATGAGTTTCTCTTAATACATGGAACTTCTACTAATCCCTTTACCGGATCACAAGTAAGCCCTAACATGTTTTTAAGTGAAAGTGCTGCTGCATTTACAATCTGTTTAACTGTTCCTTTCTGGAGAAAAGCTAAAGCTCCGGCTGCCATTGCACTTGCTGAACCTATTTCAGCCTGACAGCCTCCTGCAGCTCCCGCAATAAAAGCATTCTCTGCTATAACTTTGCCAATTCCGGCAGCAACGTACATTGCCTTAACCATTTCATCATCACTTAAATTATATTCTTCCTGATAACTAATAAGTACCGCAGGCAAAACTCCACAGGCACCGGCCGTAGGTGCCGCAACAATTCTTCGCATACAGGCATTTGACTCGCCCATCTTAATTGCTTTTTCCATAACATTTCCAATAAATTTTCCGCAAATATTTTTGTTAGCTACATTATATCTGTGAATTTTTTCTCCATCTCCACCGGCTCTTTTGCTGGCTGACTTTAAATTTCCATTATAATTTTTGTCAGCCTCTTTCATTGCCAAATACATATTTAACATTTTTTCGTAGGACTGCTCTTTAGTCCTTCCGTTTTCTTCCATATCAGACTGTTCAATAACCTGCCACAATTCTAATTTATTTTCATTAACTAAATCTTCTAACTCTTTTAATGTATGATAATAAAACATAAACTCTCCGTCCTTAATTTATATTCCTGCAAAATAAGTTACCTTTAGTATTCCTTCAACGTGCTTCAACCATTCGATTCCTTCCTTTGGAATCTGCTGGTCGCATTCAACTACCATAACCGCATTGCCACCTTTTGCCGACCTGTATAGCTGCATAGTCGCAATGTTTACCGACTTGTAGGCAAGCATGGAAGTAACCTCCGACACGTGCCCCGGCTGATCCATATTATGAACAATAAGGGTAGGACATTCTCCTGAAAAATTAGTATCAATACCATCAATTTGGGCAATATTTATTCTTGATCCACCTATAGATTGCCCCAAAACTTCTATTTTGTTGCCATTGATTCCTTCTAATCTTAACAACACTGAATTAGGATGACCTTCATTAAGCTTTGCCTCACCAAACTCAATTTTCATATCTTTCTCCTTGGCTATATTGAAGCTGTCGGAAATACGGTAATCATCCGGCTCCATGCCAAGCAAACCTGCAACTATAGCCTTCTTAGTTCCGTGGCCTTCACCTGTAGCAAGGAAAGAACCATACAATAAAATCTTGGCTTTCTTAACCGGCTCCCCTAACAACTTGCCCCCAATATATCCTATTCTTACGGCACCTGCCGTATGGGAACTTGAAGGGCCAACCATAATCGGGCCTACAATATCAAAAATATCCATATTATGCCTCCTTTTTTAGTACATTTTTTGATTCGCGTGGGGAATTTTTTTGGTG
Organism: Eubacterium ventriosum; assembly: GCF_025150745.1. Classification (NCBI taxonomy): domain Bacteria; kingdom Bacillati; phylum Bacillota; class Clostridia; order Eubacteriales; family Eubacteriaceae; genus Eubacterium; species Eubacterium ventriosum. The sequence continues at coordinate 1,199,448 of NZ_CP102282.1, read as the reverse complement.
GCAAACACGTTACTTTTATCATTTTGCTCCGCCGCCTATTGTAAGACAAAAAACAAAACTCGCCTACGGCTCAAACAGTTGTTTTTTGCCTTACGCTATGCTCGCAAAATTTCAAAAAGTTGCCTATTGTTTGCCACCAAAAAAATTCTCCACGCTACATAAAATGAACAATAAAAAAGAACTTATCCATATAACGAGAGGTATTCCCCTTTTTACATTGGTATAAGTTCTTTTAATTTAATCCGTTGTCCTCGGATTTGTTTTAAAATAGCAGTTTTTATTAGTTTTCTTCTATCTGTTTTGGCTTTTTTATCATTGAGATAAGTGCTAATACTGCACAGATTGCACACCAAGCTGCCCAGATTATAAGGTCTGTGTAGCTTCCAGCCATTGTGAATCCCATGATTGCGCCCAATCCAAATAATACGATTACTGCGATATTTCCGCCTTTGCCTTTTGAATTACGTGTGGCTATTGATACAATTCCACCTGCCAATAACATAATTGCAACAATGATTCCTGCGCTTCCGCCAACTTCTCCATTGTCCTCTATACTGTTGCTTATGCCTGCTGCACATGACTGAAATGTTACAAATACAAACATAATTATTGACAGTATTCCTGATACCAGTTTCCAAGTCTTCATAATATAATACCTCCTTCTTCTTACATTATTCTACACTTTTCCACTTTTGTTTTGTTATGCTGGCGGCATACTTTTATTTTAAAGTTATAATTGACAAAATTATTAAAATAGCCAACCATATTACCAATGCTATCCCTATTCTGTTTAAATATTCAAAAAATTTGTACTTAAATTTTCTTTTTCTTATTCTATAAACAACATCCCCTATGTTTGTCAAATATATATATGGAATAATCCAACACATTTCGCTTAAAATAACACATAGCCATTTATAGCCTTTTTTGACATTTATTACGCTTGTTCCTATTTCAATGTATGTTGCAAAAACAGATACATACATTATTATTGCAATTATCTTGTGCAAAATATTATTTTTCCTAAATCCCGGAACGGTTCTGATTATCCCCCTAAAGCTTAATTCTTCTAATTCATCCGGTTCTAAAATATCCTGATTGTAGAGTTTAATATATTTCAATTTTTTTTCAATTTCTTCAATTGACTTATATCTTTTTTCGGGAGCTATCTCAGTACATTTCCTGCTCATTTTCACAAGTCTTTCAACTATCTTGTGCTCTTCTAATGTAAGACTGGTACCGGTGTACACAATTTCTTCCCCCGAGACCTCCCTAACGGTTTTAGCATAAGGCTTGACCATATCGCCAATAAGCACGCCCAAGGAATAAATGTCGCTTCGCTTGTCTGTCTGGGCAAAACCAAACTGCTCAGGTGATGCATAGCCCGCCGTTCCAAGAAATTCTGTGTCACTATCGGCTTCTTCTTTTCTAATTCTTGCAATATCAAAATCAATGATTGTAATATGATTGTGTCTGTCCACAATTATATTTTTCGGTTGCAAATCTCTGTGTACAATATTTTTGTTGTGGACTTCTTTTAAGCCGTTGCAAATCTGCCTTACGTAATCAACAATTACTTCTACTGGAATATTTTTCTGCAAAACATCACATAATCTTTTTCCATTAACAAACTCTTCAACAGCCACACATTTGTCTTCATGTAAAAAACAATCCATTACATCAACAATGTTGCTATTATCCAAATCTTTCAGCCTGTCGTACACATCCAAACCGTGTTTGTCCATTACCTTAAACACCACTATTTCATTAGTATCTGTATTTCTTGACAAAATAGTCTTGCACTTTTGCGTGTCCGCCAAAACTGCCAGTTGTTCGTATTTTTCAAAATAATAATTTTCCTTAAAGTCCATTTTCTATAATATTCCCTTATGTAAAAGTCTGTTAATTTAACAGTATTACGTATATAATATCATTATTCGACACATTTTTTAATATGGGGAAAGGATATTTATAATGAATTCAAATAATTTTTCAAATTTTAATAATGACAAATCACAAAAAACTACAGACCAGCTTCTTAAAATTTTACAAAACTCTAATGACATAAATTCTTATTTAACCGACAATGATTCAAACATTAGTAACATAAGTTTTCATGAATATCTAACTCAACTTTTAGATGAAAAAGGTCTGACAAAAGCTCAGGTAATCACTGATTCAAACATCCAAAAAAACTACGGCTACCAAATCTTTGATGGTTCAAAAACACCATCCCGCGACAAAGTTATTGCCCTTGCACTTGCAATGCAGCTGACTTTGGATGAAACCAACCGCCTGCTTCACCTTTCAAACAATGGCATACTTTATCCGAAAATCAAAAGAGACAGCATTATTATATTTGGTCTTGAAAATAATCAAAAAATCATCGATTTAAATATTACACTGGATGATTTCGGGGAAGCACCACTGGGGTAAATTCTAAAAGGAGCCGGTGGTTTCCCACCGGCCCTTTTAATGAGATTAAGTAAAATATATATTTAAGAACAGAGTTCCAAAATATCGTTGTTATCTAATAGTTATGTAAACTCAAATTCTATCTGTATTTCCAACTACATTCATAGCTGTTATCAATTATCTGTTATTTTCTTTCATTCTTGTAAGCTAATGCTTCTACACCAACTTCTCCTGTACGAACTCTCATAACATCTTCTACATTTGTCACGAAAATCTTACCATCGCCATAGTGTTCTGTATTAAGTGCTTTTCTTGCAGCAGCTACTACAAGTCCCGGATCAACTGTTGATACCACGATGTCAACCTGTACCTTTCTGTAAAGGTTCATTGTTGTTGATACACCTCTGTATCTACCTGTCTTTCCTTTTTCAGCACCACAACCCATTACCTGAGAAACTGTCATACCCATTACTCCGATGGCGTTCATTGTGTCACGAAGAACTCCAAATCGTTCTTCAGGACAGATAATAGATACTTTTGTATATCTGCCTTCTGCTCTTTCTCCAAGTGTAAGTGCTACTGGTTTCACATCTGATAAATCAACTGAGCCTTCGCTCTCACCTGCATATGATGGTGCTGCCGGAAGGAAGTCTGCATATGCTGATGCAAGACCATGTTCTGAAATATCCATACCAATAATTTCTTCTTCTGCTGTTGTTCTAAGTCCTATTGTATGCTTAATTAACTGGAACACTATTGTCATCATTACTGCTGCATAAACATCAATTGCAACAATACCTAAAATCTGGATTCCTAAAAGTTTTGCTCCACCACCGTAGAACAAACCTGCGTATGTTGAACCATCTGCGAAAGCCTGTACTGTATCGCCTCTGCCTGTTGCAAATAAACCAACAGCGATTGTTCCCCAAACACCGTTTGCCCAGTGAACACCAACGGCACCAACAGGGTCATCAATGTGGAACTTCTTATCAAGTACTTCAACCACTACATCAACCAAGATACCTGATACAGCACCAATTATTAATGCACCAATTGTATCAACTGAAGCACAACCTGCTGTGATACCTACCAAACCTGCAAGTGAAGCGTTCAAACACATACCAACATCAGGTTTTCCATCTTTAATCCAAGTAAATAACATACAAACTACTGTGGCTGTTGCAGGAGCGATTGTTGTATTCATAAAGATTGATGCTAAGCTATCTACGTTAGTAGCTGCTGCACCGTTGAATCCATACCATCCAAACCAAAGTATGAAACAACCAAGTGCTCCAAGTGTTATTGAGTGACCTGCAATGGCATTTGATCTTATTGAGCCATTAGATCTCTTTGTATACTTACCAATTCGTGGTCCAACAATTATTGCTCCAACTAAAGCTGCCATACCACCAACTGAGTGGATTACTGCTGAACCTGCGAAATCAACGAAATGTAACTGCTGTAACCAACCGTTGCCTCCTAAGTTCCATACCCAGCCGGCTTCAATTGGATATACAATCAAGCTTATTGCTCCTGAGTAAATACAGTAAGCACTGAACTTTGTTCTTTCTGCCATAGCTCCTGAAACGATTGTTGCAGCTGTGGCACAAAATACTAACTGAAATACGAACTGTGACCAGTTAAAACTGTTATAGTTTGTGAAGATATCAAGATTTGGAACACCTATAATTCCCATTACATAATCTTCTGACATCATCAAACCAAAACCTAAAATGATGTACATTAATGTACCAATACAAAAGTCCATCAGGTTCTTCATAATAATGTTGCCTGCATTCTTTGCTCTTGTAAATCCTGTTTCAACCATTGCGAAACCAGCCTGCATAAAGAATACTAAACCGGCACCAATTAAGAACCAAATTGCGAAGCTACTGTTTGTAGCTTCCTGTAAAATTTCCTGTGCGTTCATAGTTCCTTCCTCCATTCTTTTCCATTGTCCTATTATTTTACTTAAGAAAGCATTGTAAATATTGTCCCTTCATAAATCACTCCAACTTTGTTGTCATAATTCTATGAACTTAACTTTATTTACTTAAAAGGGGATTGCTTTCTTCATTGAAAAACTTATCTTTTGTCTGATTTAATTTCTTAAATCCTTTGGCTAATCCGTTAGCTCCTACTTAACTTTTTAACCTAAAACAAAAGAAAAAGAGAGCAAGACTTTTTACGTCTGCTCCCTTGCATTTCGTTTAACAATGGCTAGTATAACATCATTTTTTAAAAAAGCAACTGTGATTTTGACATAACTTAAATAATTAGTTTTCTCATTAATAATTTAAAACCGGTTATTAAAATTATTAATTTTAAACTTTTAAAAATTAACCCTACGCTAATTTTCCATTTCAGTTATTAATCAATTTGGTGAATTTTCTGCCCAAAACTCACTTGTTTTTAAAATATGTTATCTTTTAAGAATTTAAAACTATGCCATGATTTTTTTAATTTTATTGTAAATTCCTTCTGCGTCAAGACCAAATTCTTTTAATAATTCCACTGCAGGACCTGAATGTCCATATACATCTTCAACACCAATCTTTGAAACGCTAACAGGATATTTAGCACTTAAGCAATCACATACTGCACTACCTAAACCACCAATAATTGAATGTTCTTCAACTGTAATAACCTTGCCTGTTTTCTTAGCTGATTCAACAATAATGTCTTCATCTAAAGGCTTAATTGTGTGAATGTTAATTACTTCTGCATTAATTCCGTCTGCTTCAAGATTCTTAGCTGCTTCTAAAGATGCTGCTACCATAAGACCTGTTGCTACAATAGTAACGTCTGTTCCTTCTTTTAATTTAACACCCTTACCGATTTCAAATTTGTAATCTTCACTGTTGATGATAGGTGTAGCAAGACGACCAAATCTTAAATAAACAGGTCCTTCCATTTCGTAAGCTGCCTTTACAGCCTGCTTGGCTTCAATATCATCACAAGGGTTAATAATTGTCATTCCTGGGATTGTACGCATTAATGCAATATCTTCATTACACTGATGAGTTGCACCGTCTTCACCTACTGAAATACCTGCATGAGTTGCACCAATCTTTACATTAAGATGTGGGTAACCTACTGTATTTCTTAACTGATCAAATGCACGTCCTGCTGCAAACATAGCAAATGTGCTTGCAAAAGGAACTTTTCCACATGTTGACATACCTGCTGCAATACCTACCATGTTACATTCAGCTATACCACAATCAATAAATCTTTCAGGGAAAGCTGCTTTAAACTTTCCTGTCTTTGTTGCTGCTGCAAGGTCTGCATCTAAAACAACAAGATTGTCATGTTCTTTTCCTAATTCAACTAAAGCGTCTCCATAGCTGTCTCTTGTTGCGATTTTCTTTACTTCTGACATAATGCTTCACCTGCTTTCTCTAATTCTTCCATAGCGATATTGTACTGTTCTTCGTTTGGAGCTGAACCATGCCATGAAACCTGATTCTCCATAAATGAAACTCCCTTACCTTTTACAGTATTCATAATAATAGCTGTAGGCATACCTTTAGTTTCTCTTGCTTCTTTTAAAGCACTTCTAATTTCATCAAAATCATGTCCATTTATTTTAATTACATGGAAATTAAATGCTTCAAACTTCTTGTCAAATGGGTATGGTGAACATACTTCATCAATTGCACCATCAATCTGAAGGTTGTTGTTATCAACGATAACTACAAGATTGTCTAACTTTCTGAATCCGGCAAACATTGAAGCTTCCCAAACCTGACCTTCTTCACTTTCACCGTCGCCTACCATTGTATATACTCTGTAATCGGCATTGTCCATCTTTCCTGCCATAGCCATACCAACTGCTGTTGAGATTCCCTGTCCTAATGAACCTGAAGACATATCGATTCCCGGTATTTTCTTCATATCAGGGTGTCCCTGAAGGTATGATGTAGGTTTTCTTAATGTTTTGATATCTTCTCTTGGAAAATATCCTTTTTCTGCCAATACACTATAAAGTGCAGGTGCAACATGACCTTTTGATAATACAAATCTGTCTCTGTTAGAATCTTTTGCCTTTTCAGGTGATACATTCATCTCTTCAAAATACAAAAATGTTAACATATCTGCTGCTGAAAGAGATCCACCCGGATGACCTGATTTTGCATTGTAAACACCTGTTACAATGTCTTTACGTACCTGGTTTGCAATTTTTGCAAGTTGTAAATTTTCCATTTTTACATCCTTTCCTGTGTTAAAAAATAAAGTCTGATTCTATTAATATATATAATCCATCATCATTTTTATTTGATGAGAATAAACCTGATAATTTTCTGCCAAGTTTATGAGAATTAGCAATGGCTGTATCTACAAGTTTCTCAACATCAGCTCTTCCGATTCCCTTGTGTTCACCAAAGTAATCATCGATAGCCTTGTAAAAGGCAAGACTTGCCAGTTCTTCCATTACATATCCCTTGTCCTTAGCATATCTTTTTCCGTATTCAACCCATTCCTTTATATCGTACTGTTTAATACGGATAACGTGGTTAAATACCTTTGATAAGCGCGGTGAGTCCTTAAGCATTTTTTCCATTGGCTCAGTTTCACCTTCAAGTATTATAAGCATATCGTCAGTAAACATTCCTGAAACGTCCACAACTTCACTTAAAATCATTGCACCAAGCTTTTCTGCATTCTCAACAATCAAATCACTTCCAAGTAATTTGTTAAGTGAATTTCTAAATCCTCTCTTGTTAAGTGCTGTAGCATCAATCTTAGCCAATCTTCTGTTACGTCTGCCACGTTTCTTATTTACTAATTTTATGATTTCAACTGCTAATGATGTTTTTCCTGTTTTTTCTTCGCCAAGAATAACCACATTACCATCTGTTGATTTACCGTTAGGTGTATAACCTGCAATAAGTTCCTTAACTACTTCCTGAATATTGTCTTCCAAACCTTCTACATTAAAGAAGTTCTTAAATACACTTAATTCTTCCTCTGTAGCTACTAATTCCGGTTCAGGAATTTCTTCATTGTTCTTATTCAATATTCTGTTAAGTAACTCACCTTCACTTGTGCGCTCAGGAGTGCCTTCTTCTGCTTCCTCCTTTGCTACCTCTAATTGCTCTTCTTCCTCTTCAAGTTTTTCCTCATACTCAGGTTGCTCCCAGTCTGTCCCTGAAATCACCTCAACCTTGGCACTTAAGTCCTTAGTTGAATGTATATCTAAATTAATTGAATTATCCTGTGCCGGTTCTTCCTGTACAGCTTCTTCATTTTCAGTACTTTCTGATTTTTCAGCATCTACACTCTCTGCATTTTCGTTTTCTGTGCTTTCTTCTGCATTTTTAGTATCTTCACCCAAATCCTGCTCAGGAATACCTGTTTCTAAATCTATTTCAGGTGCATCAATATTAGGAAGTTCCTCATCTACTACAACCTCACCTGTATTATTACCTGTTTCAATGTCGGCTTTAGGTATAGTAAATATTGCTGTTTTGCCTAAATCTTCTGCTGTTTCAGAAGCTTCTTTCTGAACATTTTCAGCTACTTCCTGTTCAGACGGAATTTCTTCCGGCTGAGCCTCTTCTGCTACCTGAATTTCTTCTATATCAGGTATGCTTTCTGCTATCTTCTCAATATCAACCTCAGGTTCTTCTTCCTGACTTTCTATTACTTCCAATTCAGATGCATCCTGATTCTCTGTGGTTTCAACTTCTTCTTTTTCAGGTTCTTCCGGCAAATCCTCTACTTCATCAGGTATTTCTTCCAAATCAGGAATCTCAACCTGGGATGCCTTATTTTCTTCATTATCTGAAGTATTGTCTTCAACTGAAGTCTGCTCTTTTTCCTCATTATCTGAAGTATTGTCTTCAACTGAAGTCTGCTCTTTTTCCAAAGGCTTATCTACTTCAACATTATCCTCCTGCCATCTGTCAAGAGTACTAACGTCTTTTTCATCAGGCTTTTCTTCTTTAGATTCTTTCTTAGTCTCTCTTACATTCTCAATAATGCTTACGGCACTATTAACAGTTTCTGCTTTAAGAATCCCTCTTGCCTGCAACTGATGAAGTATATCTTCTACATCATCAACATTTAATATGTCTTCTTTCTCTTCATCTGATTTCATAACCATATCCATATCTTCATCAAATTCCATATCAACCGTTTCTGTTGTATCTTCACCTAAGTCATCTATAACCGGTTCTTCAACTTTAGACACATCATCCGGGTTAATCAATTTGAAATCTTCATCTTCTTCAAGTGGAACGTTTGCATTAACCGGTGCTTCTACCTTTTTATCTTCCTTTAAAGGATTTTCTGTCTTTTTAGGTTTAACACTAAAAGGTCTAAGCTTCAATCTTTTCTTCTCTTTTTCAGTCTTAGCTACAACATCTTCCTTCTCAGCTTCAGCTTTATCACTTGAATCTGATTCCAGCTCATTAAGATCATCACTAATTCCCGGAATTTTTATTTCTTCAACTTCCTGCGGATGAGTCATGCTGTTAACATCAATTGTTGCACCTTCTATATCATCATAAGGCTTGATTTCTTCCACTACAGATTCATTAATTTCCGGAAAATCAAAAGATTCTGTATCTGCCGCTTCTTTTCCAACAACTTTTATCTTATCTATATTTTTCTCTGTGCCTGTAACTTCTTCTATTGTTTTAGATTCCGCCTTACGTTCGTTGGCTTTTTTTACAGCTTCATCTATTCTTGACTTAATAGATGTTTTTTCCATTATTTTATCCATAAGTTCCTGAGTTGAAGCTTTCTTTTCTTCCTGCTCTTTAGACTTATTTTCTGATTTTTTATTGTAGTTGTCCTGCTGTGTGGATGTTAAAGATTCATATTTTTTCTTTAAATCCATTGCCTTAACAACGTATTTTCCTTCCGCAAACCATAAGCTTATTTCGTCGCACATATTGACACATTTCTCGCCCTCGCCTGCAATATCATATAATTTTGCAAGTTCATAAGCCCACTTTTCTTCCATGTCAATGTTAACGTAATCTTCAAGAATCTTTATTAATTCTTCCACCGGCTTCTTCTTAGCTTTTGCCATTTTATATTTTAAAATAAATCTTGCCGAATCTCTTGGTGCCATTTCAATAAAGTCCTGATAAAATTCGTTTGCCTCATCAAGTTCTTTTAATTTTATGGAAATAAGGCATAATCTATATGCTAACTGTCTTCCTGTGTTAGTATTCTCATATGCCATAAGCAATATTTTCTTAGCCTGCTCATTATCGCCTGTTAATTCATAGGCGTCGGCAATAAGACTTAACAGATTGTTGTCACGGATTTTTTTGATATCCAATGAATCTGCCACGTCAACTGCCTTTTCAAAATCGTGAGCGTGCATAGCTGTTTTTAACTCTTCTATTTTTAAGTTGTACTCGCTTTTATCCATTTGACTTCCTCATTCCTTTGTCAATTCTAAACTGTAACTCTTCCCTGAAGAGCCCTAAGCAAAGTAACGTTGTCCACATATTCTAAGTCCCCACCTACGGGAACACCACTTGCTATTCTTGTAACTTTTATTCCGAGTGGCTTTATGACCTTTGTAATGTACATAGCTGTAGCCTCGCCCTCCACGCTTGAATTAGTTGCAATAATTACTTCATTAACATCGTCCTTCAAACGCTCAAACAATTCCTTAAGTTTAATGTCATTCTGGCCAATACCCGCCATGGGATTAATTGCTCCGTGAAGAATGTGATAAACGCCCTTGTATTCACCTATTTTCTCATATGCAGCCATATCCTTTGTTGTTTCCACTACCATAATGGTCTTGTGGTCCCTTTCCTTACTACTACATATTGGGCAAATATCCTGGTCTGTAAGTGTGTAACAACACTTACAATATCTTACATTCTTCTTTGCGTCTATCATAGAATTTGCCAGACTTTCAACCTGTTCTTTGGGCATATCCAAAATATGAAAAGCAAGTCTCCCTGCTGTTTTAGGTCCTATTCCCGGCAACCCTGATAATTCTTCGATTAGTTTTGTTATATAACCACTGTAGTAATCCACTGTGCTTACCTCTTTCTAGAAAAGTCCACCTAACCCGCCTGTTATCTTCGACATCTTCTGTGTTGACATTTCATCCATCTTACGGATAGCTTCGTTAACTGCCGCCATAACAAGATCTTCTAACATTTCTATATCATCAGGATCTACTACTTCAGGATCTAATTTAATCTTTGTTATTTCTTTTGTGCCTGAAATAGTCACTTCAACAGCTCCACCACCTGATGTTGCTGTATATTCTGAACTTTCTAATTCTGCCTGTGCCTGCTCCATCTGCTTCTGCATCTTCTGAGCCTGTTTCATTATATTATTCATATTTCCAGGCATTCCTCCCGGAAATCCTCCTCGCTTTGCCATTTTAAAAATCCTCCTCTTCAATGTCCATGTTTATTTTGCTTACGACTTCCTGATAGTAATCGCTGAAAGTCTGATTATTTTCAAGCATAGTTACTTCAACTTTAACCTGCTTCTTTATTTCTTCACTTATCAAAGTGTTAAGCATCTCAATTACTTCCGGTTTCGAGCAGCCTTCGTAGCCTATTGCTCCCGGATTAAAAACTATTAAAAGTGTGTTTTCCCCTTTTACGCTAAATCTTGCATCCTGCAGGAAAGTCTTGTACGGATTGGATATGTGTCTTCTAACTGAACCCCAGTTATCCACAACATACTGCACATCTTCCGGTATAGCCTTTTCAAATACCTTTTTAGGCTTTGGTTCCGGATTTGCACCTGAACTGCCTGCCGCCTGTGGAGCTGCCCCAACATTAACCGTAAAGTTTCCTTCTTCTATTTTCTTTTCCAAAATAGTGATTCTGTTATTAAGTGAGCTTACGTCTCTTTCCATTGCCGGTTTTGCAAGCTTTATTAATGCAATCTCTATTAAAACACGTTTTTGTGACGAATATTTGATTTGTCCTGATAATTCTGAAAGAATTCTAATGTATCGCATAATAACATCTACATTAACCATCTGTGCTTCTTCTTTCAAAGCTTCTATTCTTTCTGCTGACGCATCAATTACTTCCATTATTTCGTCATCATCTGATGTCTTAATTAACATAAGATTTCTCAAATACCATATAAAATCATTAACAAACTGTCCCGGCTCTCTGCCCTGCATAATTATTTCATCCAAAATATTAAGGCTTGTTGTTACATCTGAATCTATTACTCTTCTTGTAAGTCTGCTGAATATTTCATTGTCTACAGCGCCAAGAACGTCAAGCACATTGTCATATGTTAACTTCTGTCCCAAATAAAAAGCAATGCATTGATCTAAAAGACTTAAGGCATCACGCATTGAACCGTCTGCTGCTTTCGCAACGTATCTTATGGCCTTGTCCTCAACCTCAATTGATTCTTTTTCCATTAATTCGGACAATCTTGCCGCAATTGTGTCTATTGATATTCTCTTAAAATCATATCTCTGACAACGTGACAATATTGTTATGGGTATTTTATGTGGCTCTGTTGTAGCCAAAATAAAAATAACATATGCCGGCGGTTCTTCAAGTGTCTTTAATAATGCATTAAAAGCACCTATGGAAAGCATATGTACCTCGTCGATGATATACACTGTGTACTTACCACTTGAAGGCGAATATTGTATTTCATCTCGAATCTGTCTAATGTTATCCACACCGTTATTGGATGCTGCATCGATTTCAATAACATTCATGGCACTTCCATTGGTTATTCCACGACATGTTTCACATTCATTACAGGGACTTCCATCAACGGGATGCTCACAGTTGACAGCCTTGGCAAAAATCTTTGCCACACTTGTTTTACCAGTTCCTCTTGTTCCACAAAAAAGATAGGCATGTCCGATACGGTTGGCATTAATCTGATTCTTTAATGTCTGAACTATGTGGTCCTGTCCCTTAACCTGATCAAATGTTGAAGGTCGAAACTTTCTATATAATGCTGTATAAGACATAATATCTCCTTTCCTAAAAGTAACTGCTATGGATTCCAAGGGCATTGTAAGCCCTTTTACACCTTTGGAGTTTATTATATAATAAACTGGAAATGGTTACAAGCAATATATTTTGGTAATTTGGCATTTAAAAAGGTGAAACACAATTCTTTCTGTGTTTCACCTTTTTATTAATTATTAAATCCGCGCGATCTGCTTTGTGAGTATTCCATAAGCGTTACCTTTACAGTTAACTCGGTCTAGGCTTCCTCATGTCACATGAAATGATCTGCTTAGTGCTGCTTCATTCCTGACCTGACACGGTTCGCAGGATTCCATTGCATAAGACCCAAACGTCAACATCACTTATAAAGGGCAGCCCTACAAAATAAACCCGAGGCCGACCATCACCCCTGCTGTAGCGGATTGCAGGTACAGGACGCCGCTATCTTCCCGGCTGCGCGGAAATGTTATATCAAATTTAGTACCGACAACTGTCGGTCAGAAATATAGTATACCTTATACTAATTTTCTTTGTCAATAAAGATTTTGAATTTTTTGCCTAACTTTTCAGACAACGTTCTCTGTTCTTTCTGTTCAATCTCTTTTGCATCTTTCTGCAAATAACCAATATGTTTACTATGCATATTGGTTATTCATCCTTCTGCTTTTTTCTCAAATTTCTAAAAAAATCTTTAAGCAGATTACTGCACTCTTCTTCAAGTATGCCTTTTTCCATTTCGACCTGATGGTTAAATTTATCAACCTGAAGAAGATTCATAATAGAACCGGCACAACCTGCCTTTGGATTCATACAACCTATGTAGACTTTTTTAATTCTTGCCTGAACTATGGCACCTGCACACATTTGGCAAGGCTCAGTAGTTACATACAATTCGCAATCATCAAGGCGCCAGTCATCAAGTTTCTTGCTGGCTTTCTTTATTGCGTTAAGCTCTGCATGAGATAACGTGTTCTTGTCAACCATTCTTCGATTGTAACCACGACCTATTATCTTGTCCTGATAAACAATTACACAGCCAATTGGCACTTCACCTATTGAAGCGGCTTTCTTAGCCTGCTTAATTGCTTCTTTCATGTACTTATTAGCTTTCTTAGAATCATAACTTTCTTCTAAATCAACATTGTTACTAATATCTTTATTTAAATCATTAACCTTACCACTCATAAATAGTCATTGCGAAAACCACTTTTTAATAAACGATTTCCGATTATCCTTTTCATCCTTATTTAGATTAGTTTGTGAAAACATCCTATTTGAAATACGGATAAATTGTATCCCATATGCTGTCTGTTTCCTGACCTAATCTCCAATAAGCTGCACCTGCAAGCTTGTATTTTTCCATAATATCAAGTCTTGATTTTACAGATGTAGCATCTTCAAGCCAAATGCTCACTGTGCTGTCTCCCTTTTCATATGAAACAAAATTCTGACCTGTTGTTTCATCGAATGTCGCCTTTACTTTTGCATTAGTGTAAAGTTCTTTGGCTTTATCCATTGTAATTGCCTGACTTGAAAGGTAGTAATTGCCATTAGTTGCATCTTCCACATAAACGCCTTCGCCCTTTTTGCCATCAGTTGCAGGAGTTGTAATCCAAGCTCTTGTGTAGAAAGGCATACCGTTAATTACTCTTGACGCATCACCTGTTAAAGCAATGGCATCGTTTACGGCTTTTTCCGTGAAAGTCATTGATGAAACAGAACCTGCTTCCTTACTTCCTGCGTAATGCTCATCGTAACTCATTATAATAATGTAATCTGCAACCAAAGACTGATGTGCAATGTCATAATATTCTGAGCCTGATGATGGCACATAATTATCTATTGAAAGAACCTTTCCTGCTTTTCTGCATTCAATTGAAAGTTCTCTCAAAAACTGCAAATAACTGTTAATAATATCCTTATTAATAAACTCAAAATCAATGTTAATGCCATCAAGATTATAATCTTTTATGTTTGTCATAATGTTATCAACAAGATTTTCTCTCTTAGTAGTATCTGTTAACACTTTCTTCGTGTATTCCTTGCTTGCCTTGTCCTGAGTTCCAAAATCATTAACCAACGCCCATACTTTAAGCCCTTTGCTGTGAGCCTTTTCAACATAAGTTGCTGAAGCATATGATCTTAAGTTGCCTTTATTGTCAGACAAAGAATACCATGTTGGAGAAATAACATTTAAACCTTTTGTATGTTCAATTATTGTTTCCAAATTGCCATTAGCAGTCAGATTCGTTATTGCATTCCAACCTAAACTAATCTTTTTATTCATCAAAACATGTGTATATGTATCTGCGTCAGATTTAAACTCAGTCTTCTTTGTTTCTTTATCTTTTAATTTCTTTGCAGGCACATAACCCATGAAACCGTCGTCAGTTCCAACCTTTGTCCAGTCGCCGCTTTCTTCCAATACTGTAACCTTGGTATTTTTCTTCAAAGTAGTTACAATAAGGTTCTGGTAATCTGCCTTTGTACGCATTTCAATGTTGCTCTTAACAGTCATCTGATTTTTCTCGCCTGATGTGTATTTAAGAACAATTCTTGCAGGAGATTTTCCCTCCGCCTTCACAACTTTATAATCAAAATCCACGTATTTCTTAACAAACTTTACATTAACATAGCAATTTTTTCCGTCCATAAAAGAAATAACATAGTCTGTATTTTCAGTTTCATTTATTGTCTTACCACCTATTTTAGTTTTGTAAGTTTTTGTGGCGTCAGTAAACATTACAAGGTTGTTGGTTGCATCCACATAAAATCTTTTGTCAATATTTTTTATAATGGTGTTGATATTAAGGTAAGCTTCCTCGCCCTTTATAATCCCGAACTCATCACCATATCCATCTTCCAAAGCCACTGCTGCAATAGTTCCATCTGTCCCTATTGTGTAATCCGTGTCGTTGCCATTGTCATCCTCGTAGGTAAGTCCCATGTACCATTTCTGGTCAACCTGCCCCTTGTTAGTCTTTATAAACAAGTCACATCCTGTAGTTAGCAGAAGTGCTGATATTACGGTTATAATCAAAAATAGTTTATTTATAGTTTTTCTCAAATCAAAATCCTCCTTAAGCTAATGTCTATCTACTATGATACCACATTCAACATAAAAAAAGAATAAATATCCACGGTAGGTTTTTTCATTAATATAAATTTTTTCGTAATTTTTATTAATGAAAAAAGAGCCACAAAATATGACTCTTTCTCGTTCTTAGGGAAACTCCATAATAAATCTAACTATATTAACTAAATAGGCGGTCAATGCCTTGTGATATATATTAAGTTAAACAGTTGTTATTATGTGTACATTTCCGTATTCGTATTATCCGTGTTTTTATTATACACATATTGAATGTACTTTTCAATCATTTTTCAAATAGTTTTTTGTCTTAATTTATTATTTTTCAAAAAATTGTAATATTTCGTACATTTTTTTCGTATATATATTATATTACAGTATTAAAAGGTCTTATTTCATATTTGCTTATGCAATTGGGATAATGTCATTTTGGATTTTTGTTTTACAGCAATTTTTTATTTTGCAAATACTTGTTTTTTATATATTTTTTTACATAAAAGCTTTATTTACTACAATTTGTAAGATTTTACTACCTTAATAACTTTACACTATTTAAGATATTGGATATACTAATAGCAAGAAATAGTTGTTTTAATTATTTTGAATTTACACGAATCTAATGATAGAGAGGTGATTTTTATGAAAATTGAAAAAATCAATGATAATCAGATTCGTTGCACTCTGAGTAAGGAAGACTTAGCTGACCGCAACATTAAACTTAGCGAATTGGCTTACGGAACAGGCAAAACCCGTGAACTTTTTCAGGATATGATGCAGCAGGCTAATGATGATTTCGGTTTTGAGGTCAATGACATCCCACTAATGGTAGAAGCAATACCTGTTTCTCCTGAAACCATCGTCCTTGTTATAACCAAGGTTGAGAATCCTTCCGAAACCGAAGAACATCTCTCAAAATTCTTTTCTAAGGAGATGAAAGACGGTATTCTTTCACGCTTAGAAGATTCCGATATGGACCTTACAGATTTCGAAGAATTTGATGATGACATGGAAGATATTGACGCTTCCGCTAATGACAAGAAAGATGACAACGATGATTCATTGTTGTATAGCATTTATATATTCGACAGTTTAAGCCAGGTAATTGATGTTTCAAGATTGATTGCTCCAACATTTAAAGGTGACAGCTCAGTATACAAGTCACCATTCAATGACAAGTATTACTTATCTCTATGTGTTGAAGCTTCACAGGGTAAGAAACTTAACCGTATATACAGTATTCTTACTGAGCACGGAGTTCGTGAGAATCCAACATATGCCAAAGAACTTTTCTATATGGAACACTTTGACGAAATACTTGCAAACAAAGCAATTGAAACACTTGGTGCTTTATAATAAACAAAACCCTGTGTTGTACATCGAATCGGTACAACACAGGGTTCTTTATTCTTTTTATTCTAATTTAATAATTTACAAACCCATTCTTATTCTTTTTTTGTAGATTGAGTTGTCTTTTGATATTGCAAAATTTATGATACTCTAATGATATTTTCACTATTAAAGCAAAAATTATGCAACAATCTATAATCCATATATAAATACTATATTTACCGGCATTTATTGTAATAATAATCAAAGGTATTAAGCACCAAATTAGCATTCCCACCATTTTCAAACAACACTTTAAAAAACACAATTTCAAGTTTTCCAGGTATAAAAAACTTTCTATTTTTATTTCTTTTCCATTAATAATAATCTGAGGTAAAACAATTTTTCTGTTTTCTTTATCATACTTTGACTTATTATATTCTATTTCCAATGTTTTACAGGCTTCACATATATAATTGTCAACCTGGAATATACATGGTTCAAAGTTATCTATCCAATCCCATTCATAATTCATAAATATTATATCAAATATTGCTACTATTAATCGTAGCGGAAATTTACATATACAATAAAATAATTCTATTGTTTTCGTATTGACAGACGAAAGAGAAATCGGCATTCTGTTATCTATTAGAGTATTTTCTCCGTTATATATTACTTTTTGTTCTTTTTGTTGTATACAAATAATTTTTTCACCGTTTCCCTTCAATATAACATTCATAACGTTCCTCTTTTTATTTTTGAATATTTTTTCAACCATTTTTATATTTTTTCTTTTGAAAATAATCGAAAATCGCTTTGAACTTCCTATTTTTTTCCAAACACCTTTATCATCTTGTTGATTTAAAGTTCTTTTATATTTCTTTTTTCTACAATTAACTCCTCTAAAATTTTATCATCATACACTACCATAATATTAACTCACGAAATCAGTTAAATCCATTAAATTCTGTCATAACCAATTCACTTTAATTTCTACTACCTTTCATCAGCTTATTTTATCTTGCCGCTTCGTACATTAATATTGCCGTGGCAATTGCCGCATTTAAGGATTCAACTTTTCCGTGCATTGGAATTTTTATTAGCTTGTCTGCCTTTGCGGATATTTCCTCGCTTAAGCCCCTTGCCTCATTGCCGATTAAAAGTGCGCAGTCCTTTGTAAGGCTTCCTGAATTGTAAAGCTCTCCCTTTAAGTGGGCAGCATATGTTGTAATGCCGTTGTCCTTTAATGTGTCAACTGCTGCTGCCAAGTCATCCACTATTGCAAAAGGAACTCTGAATATTGAGCCCATTGTTGAGCGTATAACTTTAGGATTGTATATGTCTGCACTGTCTTTGCTCATTATTATGCCTGATATACCTGCTGCTTCCCCGGTTCTTACAATTGTTCCCATATTTCCCGGATCCTGAAGTCTGTCAAGCACTACTATGCAACTTTTTTCTTTGTTTCTTTTTTCTATAATATAGTCTATGCTATATGATTTCTGCTTTACAACGGCAACTATTCCCTGTGGTGTAACTGTGTCTGATATTTTCTTAAATACCTGGTCGCTTACTATCTGATATTTTTTTTCTTTTACCAGTTCACCGTTTTCTTTCAAAAAAGTTTCTGAAACATATACACTTACAAGGTCCTCTGCCGGTATTTCAACAAACATTTTCTTGCCTTCCACTGTAAATGTTCCTGTTGTTTTTCGTACTTTTGATTTTTCTTTTAACTGTATTAATTTTTTTATTTGTTCATTTGATGTTGATGTTATTACCATTTTACTTAAATACCTTTGCCATTTTTTCTGTTTCGCCTAAAACTACCAAATGCATTCCATGGTTAAAAGGAATGTTAACGTCAGGATTAATTTTGTATTTTCCTTCTTCTTTTATTGCTATAATGTTAAATTTATATTTTTTTCTAAGGCTTAATTCCATTAGGTTCTTTCCAACCCAACTTTCAGGAACTTTTGCTTCTATTATGCTAAATGTGTCAGATATTTCTGCAATATCCATAAACTTTTCGCCGTGAGCAAGGTTCTTTGCCATTCTGATTCCTGTTTCACTTTCAGGATAAACTATTTCATCTGCCCCAACTTTAGTTAAAATATTGCCCTGTAATTTGTCACTTGCCTTGGCTATTATATAATGGATTCCTATTTCCTTACATACGGCAGTTACGATTATGCTTGCCTCAAAGTTTTCACCTATTGTAACTATTGCCACGTCCACATTTGACACTCCAAGACCTTTAATTACGTTTTCTTCAGTCAGGTCTGCACGAATGGCAAAAGTAACATAATCTGATATTTCATCTACTTTTTCCTGTGACTTGTCTATGGCTATAACTTTTCCACCCATATTTGAATATGATATGGCAAGGCTTTTTCCTAAAGTTCCAAGTCCGAATACTGCGATTTCTTTCATTAATGCTGTCCTTTCTTTAATCTATCCTATAAGCACTTTTTTCTCAGGTAAGTCCTTTATGTGCTGGTCTATTCTTCGTTTTCTCGCCAATGCTATTACTATTGTTATAGGTCCTACTCTTCCAAAAAACATTAAAACGATAATTATTAGCTTGCCTGCAAGAGAAAGACTTGCCGTAAAGTTCATGCTTAAACCTACCGTTCCTATTGCCGAAAATGCTTCATAGCATATCTTGGTAAGAGAACCTGTTTCCGTAAATGTAAGTGCTATAACTGCAATCATTAATATGCTAATGGCCATTGTCATCACTGCCAATGCGTTCTTAATGTTGTCTCTGTTTATTCTTCTCTTAAATGCCTCTGTTGCGTTTTTTCCCGTAACAACTGATTTTACATCAAGGAATAACAAAGCTACTGTTGTTGTTTTTATTCCTCCTGCAGTTCCCATTGGTGAGCCACCCATTAGCATTAAGAGAAAAGCAAGAAGCACTGAGGCATTTCTAAGCCCCGCCTGATTTATTGTGCAAAAACCTGCTGTTCTAAGAGTTACTGACTGAAAGAATGATGCCAGAATTTTTTCACCTGTCTTTAAAGTTCCCAATGTTTCAGGATTGTTGTATTCAAAAGCAAATGTTAAGATTGCTCCTCCAAATATTGCAATTGCCGTTACTGTAAGAACTATTTTGGAGTGAAGTGACAACCTTTCAGAGAATTTTCGAAGTGGGTACTTTTTATTTCTAATATTATTTATGTTTTTCAAAATATCCCACCATACTATAAAGCCCATTCCACCTACCACAATAAGGAACATTGTCGTTATATTAATCAGCACATCTCCCTTGTACGCCATAAAGCTGTTGTCTCCAAGAAGGTCGATTCCTGCATTGCAAAAAGCTGAAATTGCATGAAACACAGAATACCACACGCCTTTAGCCACTCCGTATTTTGGAATAAATCTAAAACTGTAAAGTATTGCTCCAATGCCTTCCACTGCAAAGGTTCCCGAAAATATTCTTATTATGTGCAAAACAACGCCCTGACTTGTGTCAAGATTGTATGACTCCTGAATTAATCGTCTTTCTTTTAAGTTTATTTTTTTGCCTATTATAATTAATACGCCTGTGGCTATGCTGATAATTCCAAGCCCGCCAAGCTGTATAAGTATTAATATGACTACTTTTCCAAAAAGACTCCAGTAGGCATAAGTTGGCACCACAACCAATCCTGTTACGCAGGTTGATGTGGTAGCTGTAAATAATGCTGTCACAAAATCCGTCCACTGCCCTTTAGCTGAACTTACCGGCAACATTAGCATTAATGTTCCAACTATTATCACCCAAAGAAATCCAACTATTATTATTCTGGCAGCGTTGAATTTTGTTTCTTTAAGCATTTTCTTAAAATTTATATTTAAATTAGTCATTATAATTCCTTTTGAATATTAAACTCTTAATTTTACAAAATCCTGTCCGTAAGTTTTCTTTAGTTCTTCAACAAACTGATTATTGGCATCAACTCTGTATTCTATTGGCAATGCTTTCTGCTGACGCT
This sequence comes from Eubacterium ventriosum, assembly GCF_025150745.1. Classification (NCBI taxonomy): domain Bacteria; kingdom Bacillati; phylum Bacillota; class Clostridia; order Eubacteriales; family Eubacteriaceae; genus Eubacterium; species Eubacterium ventriosum. Next base: position 1,178,698 of record NZ_CP102282.1, on the reverse strand, counting down.
CTTTTGCCAAAGCTATCATTACCTTGTCGCCACCTTTGTGAAGAAGTAATGTTTCAAGTAGTTCTTTCTCCTTTGCCATGTACTCTTCCTTGTCTTTAAAGGCTATCCAAAGTTCTGACGGAACCTGGTCGAAAGATACAATTGAGTTAGCCAAAACTTTTCCTGCAGAATTTTCTTCTATGTTTGCCTCGCCTTTTACAAAAATCTTCTGACCTTCTTCCATTAACATTCGACTTCTCTCAAACTGTCTTGGAAATACTACAACTTCAACTGTTCCAACTAAGTCTTCCAATGTTATGAAAGCCATCTGCTGTCCTGTTTTTGTAAACTTCTTTGTTATGGCACTAATGATTCCGCCTACGGCAACTTTGCTCTTGTCAGGAACTTTTGACTCTTCCCCTTCTTCAGGTTCGGTGAAATCAATTGACATATTTGTTATGTGTTTACGCCATTTCTGTTCCTGTGCCTGAAGTGGATGACCGCTGGCATATATTCCAATAACTTCTTTTTCAAAAGCTAATTTCTGGTCAACGGTGTACTCTCCTACATCAGGCATTTTTACTTTATACTTTTCTTTGGTACTGTCATCTGCCATATCAAAAATAGACATCTGGCCTTCCCATGCGTCTTTGTTTTCCTTGTTTACCCCGTCAAGAATCTGAATGTAAACCATCATCATCTGTTTTCTTGTGGCATTAAGTGAATCAAAGGCACCGGCTTTGATAAAGTTTTCTATTGCTCTTTTGTTTACACCAAGATTGGCTGTTCTTGTAATAAAGTCTTCCAAATCAGTGTACTTGCCGTGTTTTTCTCTTTCCTCAACTATGCCGTCAATAATGTTTTTACCAACATTCTTTATGGCTGTAAGTCCATATCGTATGCTGTTGCCCTTAGCCGAAAATCCACTTTCACCTTCGTTAATATCCGGTGGAAGAATTTCTATTCCCATTGAACGGCATGAGTAAACATATTCTGCTACCTTAGTTGAAATATCCATTACAGAAGTAAGCATTGCTGCCATAAATTCTGCTGCATAGTAATATTTAAGGTATGCTGTCTGGTAAGCCACCACGCCATAAGCTGCCGCATGGGACTTATTAAATGCATACTTTGCAAAGTCTATCATTTCATCGTAGATTTTGTTTGCAATCTCTTCACTTATGCCGTTTTTGATACAACCTTTTACGCCCTCTTCCCGGTTTCCATACACGAAGCTTTGGCGTTCCTTTTCCATTACTGCCTGTTTCTTTTTTGACATTGCTCTACGGAGAAGGTCGCTTCGGCCAAGTGAATATCCTGCCAAATCCCTAACTATCTGCATTACCTGTTCCTGATAAACAATACATCCATAGGTTGGCTCAAGTATTGGAATTAACTGTGGGCAGTCATAAGTAACGCTATCACGATTATTTTTTCCTTCAAGATATTTAGGAATAAAATCCATTGGCCCCGGACGGTACAAAGCTATTCCGGCGATAATATCTTCAAGGCTTTGAGGCTTAAGTTCCTTCATGAAGTTTTTCATTCCGGCACTTTCAAGCTGGAATATTCCCTCTGTATTTCCTGTTCCAATATAATCCAAAACTTTTTTGTCATTGTAGTCTATTTTCATCAGGTCAAGTTCTATGCCTCTGTTCTTCTTTATGAATCTTTGGGCATTCTGTATTACAGTTAAGTTTCTAAGCCCCAAAAAGTCCATTTTTAAAAGTCCAAGTTCTTCCAAAGTAGTCATTATATACTGTGTTGTAATTGAACCGTCTGCCGCTCTTGACAATGGCACGTATTCGTCTACCGGTTTTCCACAAATAACTACACCTGCCGCATGCATTGATGCGTGTCGTGGAAGTCCTTCAAGCCTTCTTGACATATCAATAAGGTATTTTACCTCTGGATCTGAATCGTATAATGTTTTTAATTCTCTATTTTGTTTTAAAGCTCCATCAAGAGTAATGTTAAGCTCCTGTGGAATCATTTTTGCTATATTATCTACCTGAGCATATGGCATATCAAGAACTCGTCCAACATCTCTTATTACACCTCTTGCCTTTAATGTTCCAAAAGTCACAATCTGCGCCACATGGTCTTTTCCGTATTTTCTACCTACGTAGTCAATAACTTCCTGTCGTCTTTCAATACAAAAGTCTACGTCAATATCGGGCATGGATACACGCTCAGGATTAAGGAATCTTTCAAAGAGCAAATTATATCTCATAGGTTCTATATCTGTTATTTCCAAACAATAAGAAACTATACTTCCTGCCGCTGAACCTCTTCCCGGTCCAACTGCAATTCCGTTAGACTTGGCATAATGAATAAAATCCCAAACAATCAGAAAATATTCAATATATCCCATGTTCTTTATTGTATTTAATTCGTAATTTAATCTTTCTTCCAGTTCTTCTTTTGTCAAATGACAGTTCTGGTCAACTTCTCCCTTAAAAACAGGATAGCGGTTGTGAAGTCCTGTTTCGCACAGTTCTTTTAGGTAAGTCCATGATGTGTAGCCTTCCGGCACAGGGAAATTTGGAATCTTTGTTACTCCAAACTCAAATGTAACATTACATCTGTCGGCGATTTTCTGTGTATTCTCCATTGCCTGAGGTGCGTATTTGAAAAGCTGGTACATTTCTTCCGGTGATTTCAGGTAGAACTGTCCCCCCTCATAACGCATTCTGTCCTCATCAGCTTTCTTCTTTCCGGTCTGAATACAAAGAAGTATATCGTGTGCCTCCACATCATCTGCAAAAGTGTAATTTACGTCATTAGTACAAACAAGGTCAATTTCCAACTCTTCGCTCATTCTCATTAACTGCTGGTTAACTGTTGCCTGTTCCGGAATACCGTGGTCCTGCATTTCAAGGAAATAATTACCCTTTCCAAATATTTTCTCATATTTTAAGGCAGCTTCTTTTCCCTTTTCGTATTCCCCTCTTGCCAGATACTTCTGTACTTCTCCTGCAAGACAGGCGCTTAGGCAAATAATTCCTTCGTGGTATTTTTCCAATACTTCATAGTCAACTCGTGGTTTGTAATAGAATCCTTCCACAAATCCTTTTGAAACTATTTTGCAAAGGTTTGCATATCCTTCATTATTTTCTGCCAACAAAATCAAATGATAATATCTGTCTTCGTTGTCCCCTGCTTCTTTTTCGAAACGTGAACCTGGTGCCACATACACTTCACATCCGATAATAGGCTTTATTCCATTTTCAAGTGCTGCCCTGTAAAAATCTATGCATCCATACATAACACCGTGATCTGTTATGGCAAGGCTGTTCATTCCAAGCTCTTTGGCTCTTTTTGTAATTTCTTTAATTTTACTTGATCCATCCAACAGACTGTATTCTGTATGGACATGTAAATGTGCAAAATTCATATATAATCACCTGTTTAATTGTTATTTTGTCTTTATATATTCAAGTCAAGTTCAATTGGGCAGTGGTCTGAGCCGAGTATTTCTGTGTGAATGTCAGCACCTTCAAGCTTGTCCTTTAATGCTTCCGATACAATAAAATAGTCAATACGCCAACCTGCGTTCTTCTCTCTGGCTTTAAATCTATATGACCACCAACTATATTTTCCTTCCAAATCAGGATAGAAATATCTAAATGTATCTATGAATCCATCATCTAAAAGCTTAGTCATCTTTTCACGTTCTTCATCTGTAAAGCCTGCATTCTTTCTGTTAGTCTTAGGATTTTTCAAATCTATTTCCTTATGTGCCACATTCAAATCACCACATAAAACTACCGGTTTAGATTCTTCAAGCTTCTTAAGATATGCCTTAAAATCATCTTCCCACTGCATTCTGTAATCCAGTCTTTTAAGTTCGTTCTGTGAATTTGGCGTATAGCATGTAACCATATAGAAATCTTCAAACTCCAACGTTATAACTCTTCCCTCGTGGTCGTGTTCCTCTATGCCAATACCATACTTCACATCCATTGGCTCTTTCTTTGTAAAAATCGCTGTTCCTGAATATCCCTTCTTTTCAGCATAATTCCAATACTGATAATATCCCGGCATTTCTAGTTCAAGCTGTCCTTCCTGCATCTTTGATTCCTGTATACAAAAAATATCCGCGTCTATTTCATTAAAGAAATCCATAAAGCCCTTTGTAACACAGGCACGGATTCCATTAACATTCCATGATATGAGTTTCATAAGCTTTTCCTTTCTTTTTGGTAATATATGTTCACTGTTATTCTTCTTTTTATAGTCTACTTTTATGTTACTCTTTAATTCTTTTATATTCTTCTCATTAACCTTACTGCTAACTAAATAATTATACTATATTTTAGAATTAAGAGCAAAGACTTATGGGGAATTACCAGGTTTAATCGCCTTTGAATTTATACTATAAAGCTTGAAATATGTTTCCATGGGCAGATATGTATAAGTGTGAATGTGGACAAGCTTTATATCTACGACACGTAATCACCACAAAAAAATCCCTTCCGTCACCGACAGAAAGGATTTTTTATTTCATGCTATTTTCGATTAATTAGCTGTTAAGTAATTTACCATTGTATCAATTGCATTCTGCTCGTCGTCTCCTTCAGCAGATACTTTTACTTCTTCTCCTGAAAGAATTCCTAATGCCATCATTCCCATGATTGACTTAGCATTAACTTTTGTAGCTCCATTTTCAATATATATTTTACTCTTGAACTGACTAGCTAACTGTACGCATTTTGCCACTGGACTTGCATCTGTAGCCTGCTTAATATCAATTGTTACATCCTTTGTTATCATTATAACCTTTCCTCCTTGGGGATTCCCCTTATTTCCTCTGCAATCTGGCAAATCTTTCTCAATCTGTGATTAACCCCTGATTTTCCTAATTGCGGTTCAAGCATCTGACCTAACTCCTGCAACGAAGCGTCAGGATTTTCAACTCGCAATGTTGCTATATCCTGTAACTTATCAGGCAAATATTCTAAGCCCTCATTTTCAATGATATAATTAATATCATCTATCTGTCTACATGCAGTTGTTACTGTCTTCTTAATGTTGGCAGTCTCACAATTAACCTGCCTATTGTAATAGTTGCTCATGCCTTTTAGGATTCGGACATTCTCCATTTCCATTAAAGCTACCGGAGCCTCCATTACATTTAAAACATCAACTATTCCTTCGCCTTCCTTGATATATACCACAAAATGACCTTTTCTTGCAACTGTTTTTGCCTCAATATTAAATTTATTTAGTAATTTTATTAATTGCTCAGCCTTTTTTTCGTTATTACACTTAATTTCAAAGTGATAAGAGCTGTTAGGATCACTTATGGAACCTGCTGCCATAAATGCCCCTCTTATGAAGGCTCTCTTGCAACAATCTTTCATTATAACAACATTATTGGTCACTGAAAGATTCTCTCCTATCTGCCCCTGATCATCAATTAATTTAGTTGCCTCTAAGACTTTCATTGCCTGATTGTGATCTTTTATGGTAATAGTATATGTCTCTGCATTTTTTGAATATGCATTCTTTTTTACAACAATTTTTGCATCTATATGAAATGTTTTCCACACCAAAGTCTTAAACTTTTCTGCCGTTGAATCGGTTTCAGTTCTGACTCTTATGGAATACTTTTCATCAACGTCTATCAGTACACTTCCGCACATAGAAATAATAGCTGCAATTTCTGCTATTCTACAATGTGTTGCATTACTGATATGACCTGCTAATTCCTTTTTAACCTTACTTGAAAAACTCATGCCACTTCCTACTATTTCTACTATCTGTCTATGTCTCTATGAGATAATCTGATTCCATAAGAAGCGTCTGAACTATTTAATTGATTATATAATTCATTAGCTATTGTTACTGATCTGTGATGACCACCTGTACAACCAATTCCTATAACCAACTGATTCTTTCCCTCTTCAATATAGTTTGGAATAAGAAATTTAATCATATCTACTAATTTATCAAGAAATTCGTGTGACACAGGCGAGTTCAAAACATAATCCTGTACTTCCTTCTGATTACCTGTTTTATGTTTCAGCTCAGGCACATAATATGGATTTGGAAGAAATCTTACATCAAATACCAAATCACAATCTGCCGGAACACCATGCTTGAAACCAAAAGACATTATTGTAACAAAAAGATTTCTGTAATCTCTGTTTAAAACAAATATCTTTTCTATTTCTCCTCTTAGTTCTTTTACGAGAAGATTGCTGGTGTCGATTATATAATCAGCCTGTTCTCTTAAAAATTCCAGCTTTGCCCTCTCTTCATTAATTTCATTTTCAACACTATCTCTGTCACCCATTGGATGACTTCTTCGTGTTTCTTTAAATCTCTTTATTAAAGTATTATTGTTGCAGTCTAAGAACAAAATCTCATAATTCTGTTCTTTTGCTTTCATATTCTTAAGAACTTCTGACATCTTCTCAAGATTTTTTCCGCTTCTGATATCTACTCCAATTGCAACTTTATTCTTTTCATTAGTCTGTCCAAAAAGAATATCTGCAAAACTTTCAATTAAATCTATTGGCAGATTATCTACGCAATAATACCCGTTATCCTCAAAAATCTTAAGGGCAGTTACTTTGCCTGCCCCTGAGATACCTGTTACTATTACTAATCGCATTTGTACTCCCTCATACTTAGACCTTTAGATAATTCTAACTTCAGGTTCTAACTGTACATCGAACTTCTCTTTAACTTTAGCCTGTACATCCTTCATAAGATTAATAACATCTGTTGCTGTGGCATTATCGTAATTAATTACAAAACCACAATGCTTTTCTGATACCATGGCTCCACCAACTTTGTATCCTCTAAGCCCTGCATCGTCAATTAATTTACCTGCAAAATATCCTTCAGGTCTCTTGAAAGTACTTCCTGCACTTGGATATTCAAGTGGCTGACTTGCTCTTCTCTTCTGCATAAACATCTGCATAATCAAACCAATATCCTCTGAGAATTCAATGTTAAGACCAATTCTTGCCTGAAGAACAATATAACCTTTCTTCTCAATAATGCTTGTTCTGTATCCCATTTCAAGCTCAGATGCATCAAGTGTAATAATGTTTCCTTCATTATCAAGTACCTTAACCCATTTAAGAACCTGTTTCATTTCTCCACCATAAGCACCTGCATTCATCATTACGGCACCACCAATGTTGCCCGGAATACCGTGAGCAAACTCAAAACCACCTAGGTCGTTCTCCATTGCAGTAACTGCCACTGCTGAAAGCTTTGCTCCTGCGTCGGCTACAATATCTTCACCAATAACATCAATAAAACTTATTCTTGAATTAACTTCGATTATTACACCCTTGTAGCCTTCATCTTTAACTAAAAGATTGCTTCCGTTTCCTATAACAAGAAATTCCACATCATTCTCTCTACAAAGTGCTACAACCTGTGTTAACTCATCAATACTGCCCGGAGTTACGAATAATTCAGCGTTTCCTCCACATCTGAAAGTACAATGAGATGCCATGCTCTCATTCTCTTTTACATATTTTTCTCCAACTACTTCTTTAATCTTTTCTATGAATGCGTTATCCATTGAATCCTCCTAAAACCTCTAGTTACTTTTTATACTATAAGTGCTGCCGCACCATAAATTCCTGCATCATTTCCTAATTCTGCAAGAGCAATTTTTGCTTCTCTACAAGCTTGGAAAGCATATTTAACATAAACATCTGCAATGGCATCAATAAGATACTGACCTGCCTTACTTACACCACCGCCAATAATAAATGCCTGTGGGTTTACTACTGTTGCAATACTTGCCATGGCTTTTCCAAGATATGTACTCATCTGTTCAACAACAGCTACAGCACCCTTATCTCCTTCTTTTGCCAAGTCGAAAACATCTTTTGCTGTAATGTCTTCACCAAATTCTGTCATCTTAGTTGATTCACTATTCTTTGCAATATATCTGTTTGCAAGTCTTACTACACCTGTAGCTGATGCATACTGTTCAAGGCATCCGCAACCGCCGCAGTTACAGTTAAGTTCTTCACTATCTTCAACATGCATGTGACCGATTTCGCCTGCTGCACCGTTATGTCCTGTAAGAATTTTTCCTTCTAAAATAACACCTCCGCCTACACCTGTTCCAAGTGTAACCATAACGATATCATCAAAATTCTTTCCGCCACCTTTCCACGCTTCACCAAGAGCTGCAACGTTGGCATCATTGCCTACCTTAACCTCTATTCCGTGGAACATTTCAGACATTTTTTCTGATACATTAAACTTGCCCCAACCTAAGTTAACACACTGTAATACAGTTCCGTCATCTAAAACAGGTCCCGGCAAACCAATGCCGATTCCCTTAACTTCATCTAAATCAATAGACTTTTCGTCTAACTTAGCTTCTAATGATTCACATATATCAAATAAAATATTTTCACCATTATTTTCTGTTCTTGTAATAATCTCCCACTTATCAAGGAGCTGACCTTCTACTGTAAAAAGTCCTACTTTAACTGTTGTTCCTCCAACGTCAACTCCAAAACAATACTTTTTCATAATTTTTTTCTATTCCTCCTCGTCATTCTGCTTCATAAGATTGTCAGTTACACGTTTATATAATTCTTTGGCAGCATTGTAACCCATCTTCTTCTGTCTGTGGTTTACTGATGCTGACTCAACAATAACTGCTACATTTCTACCCGGTCTGATAGGAATAGAATAGCAAACTACTTTATTTCCAAGAAATTCTGTGTAATTATCTTCAATTCCAAGTCTATCATATTCTCTGCTTCTATCCCATTCTTCTAACTTAATAACCATGTCAATATTGGCTGTGTCAAGAATACTTTCAACACCAAATAAAGCCTTAACATCTATGATACCAATACCTCTTAATTCAATAAAATGCTTAGTAATTTCAGGTGATGCACCAATTAATGTTTCATCACTTACCTTTCTTATTTCTACAACATCATCAGTTACAAGTCTATGGCCTCTCTTAATTAATTCAAGGGCTGCCTCACTTTTACCGATTCCGCTTTCACCCATAATCAAAACACCTTCACCATAAACGTCTACCAAAACACCATGGATTGTAATACACGGTGCAAGCTGAACATTAAGCCATCTTGTAAGTTCTGCATCAAACCTTGATGTAGTCCATTCTGTCATTAAAACAGGTACATTATATTTTCTTCCTGCTTCAATCAAATCATCATCTGCTTCATGCCCTCTACATAAAATCAGACATGGAATTCCACTACTCATTAACTTTTCGTACACCCAAAGTCTGTTCTGTCTTTCCATACTATCAATGAAAGCATATTCCACGTTTCCAAGAATCTGTACTCTTTCCTTATCGAAATGATCAAAGAAACCTGCTAACTGTAACGCCGGTCTATTAACTTCCGGAGTATTAATATAAATCTTATCCGTATCAATTTCAGGTATATAATTCTTTAAATTGTAGTTTTCTATTATTTTTGTAAATTTAATTTTTTCCATAAATTTGCTCCTTTCGCTACAAGTATAATCTTCACGACCATTTTTCACTGTCATACATTATTTTAACATTACAGCTTTTTTTTGTATATATTAATTAATGAAAAAATTTGTATATGTCCTTTGCCACTTTTTCGCTTATAGTATCAACCTGACTAAGCTGTTCCACTGTAGCTTCCCTAATTCCTTCAATGGATTTAAATTCTCTCATTAATGCCTTTCTTCTTGCCGGACCTACTCCCGAAATGTCATCAAGTATTGAATGTACTTGTTTTTTGTTTCTAAGACTTCTATGATACTCTATTGCAAATCTATGAGTTTCATCCTGCATTCTTGTAATCAGTCTGAATCCTTCCGAATTCTTTGCTATAGGAATTTCCTCATTATTGTAATACAGTCCTCGTGTTCTATGGTTATCGTCCTTTACCATTCCACAAACAGGAATATGAAGATTAAGGCTGTCCAAAACTTCAAGAGCTATGTTTACCTGACCTTTTCCACCATCCATCATAAGAATATCCGGGAAGTTACTGAAACTTCCAAGTTTGTAGTCTTTTTCTTCCATATCAAGCTTTTCACGTTCTTCTATTCCGTGACGGAATCTTCTTGTAAGAACTTCTCTCATGCTGGCATAATCGTCAGGACCCTTAACAGACTTAATTCTAAACTTTCTATAATTATTACGCTTCGGTTTTCCGTCCTCATAAACTATCATTGATGCAACGGACTCGTAACCGTTAGTATTGGATATATCGTAGGCTTCCATTCTATGGATTCCCGTAATACCAATAAGTTCCTCTATTTCCTCCACTGCACCTACAGTACGTTTTTGTTCCCTTCTATATTTTTCTTTATTTTGTTCCAAAAGATTGCCTGCATTCTTTGCTGCAAGTTCAACAAGCTTCTCCTTACTTCCTTTTTTAGGATTTACAATTCTAACTGTATAATTCTGATTTCTGCTAAGGAGCTGTGACAAAAGTTCCGGCTCCTCCACCTCTTCCTGCACCAAAAGCTCCCTTGGAATAAAAGGCGTTCCAATATAATATTGCTTTATGAAACTTGTAAGAATATCTTTGCCGGTATCTCCCGGAACAGTTGTAAGATAAAAATGTTCACGACCGATAAGCTTACCATTTCTAACAAAAAACACCTGTACAACTGCATCGTTTCCTTCCTCTGCATAAGCAATAATATCCCTATCCTCAAACTGATGAGTTGTAATCTTCTGATTTCCCGCAACATGATTAATGCTATTAATCAAATCTCTACATTCCATTGCTTTCTCAAAATCAAGATTAGCTGATGCCTCCTGCATCTTTTCCTCCAACTCCTTGATTGTCAGAGTGTAATTGCCTTCTAAGAATTTAATGGCTTTATTAATATTTTCCCTGTAATCTTCTTTGGAAATATATCCCTGACAGGGACCTTTGCACTGTCCAATATGATAATAAAGACAAGGCCTTCCATTAATCTTTGGAATATTCTTATATTCTCCATCAGCAGTATACGTGCCATCACTTACAATAGCCTTGTTGCAACTTCTAATTTGATACATTTTCTGTAACAAATCTATGGTATCTTTAACTGCTGCACTACTTGTAAAAGGTCCAAAATATTTATTATTGTCCTTCTTCATCCTTCTGGCCAAAACAATTCGTGGATAATCCTCACTTACTGTAATCATTACATAAGGATATGTTTTGTCATCCATAAGCATTGTATTATATTTGGGTCTGTATTCTTTAATCAGATTACATTCAAGTATTAATGCTTCCAGTTCTGAATCTGTAAGAATATACTCAAACCTTCTTATTTTTGAAACCATGGATTCTATTTTTGTTGTTCTTTTTGTGCTTTTTCTAAAATATGAGCTTACACGCCTTTTAAGATTAACAGCTTTTCCCACATAAATAACATCATCGTGGGCATCGTGCATTAAATACACCCCCGGTGTCTGTGGCATTTTTTTTAGTTCTTCCGCAAAATTAAATTCACCCATTGTTCTACCTGCTTTTATAAAATCGTATTTATTCTATAGACTAACTTACGAAAGCTGACAACTTTGAATAATCAAAGGTGCCAGCTTTCATATAGTCATCCGGTAATAATCTTTGTGCTGTTTGTTTTTGAACAAACAATCTGTATTCTACATTTCAGTAGTTTCTAAATTACCTGCATTCTATGCTTCTGTATTCTGTGTATCTAAATTTTCAGCATTTGCATTGTTTTCTGTATTCTGTGTTTTAGAAGCTTCTGCCTTTTCAGCTTCTTCTCTCTCGCACTGTTCAAAAATATCCATAAATTCCTTGCCTGTGATTGTTTCTTTTTCGTATAAGAATTTTGCAATCTTGTCAAGCTTAGCACGGTTATTTCTAAGAAGCTTCTTAGCTTCTTCGTATTTTTCTTTAAGAAGAATCTTAACCTCTTCTTCAATCTCTGTTGCTGTCTTGTCGCTACAGTTGAGTGTTGTTCTGTTGCCTAAGTATGGATTTTCAACCTGTTCAAGACTCATTAAGCCGAACTTTTCTGACATACCATACTGTGCAATCATTGAGCGGGCTATCTTTGTAGCCTTTTCCATATCATTTGATGCACCTGTTGTCACTGAATCAAATACAATTTCTTCTGCTGCTCTACCTGCAAGGAATGTTACAAGTCTTGCATTTAATTCTTCTTTTGACATAAGATATTTTTCTTCTTCAGGCGCCTGTATAACATATCCTAATGAACCCATTGTTCTTGGAACTATTGTAATCTTCTGTACCGGTTCTGCATGTTTCTGTAATGCTGTTACTAATGCATGACCTACTTCATGGTAAGAAACTATCTTCTTTTCTTCTTTGCTGAGAATTCTATCTTTCTTTTCTTTTCCGGCAATTACAACTTCAACTGCTTCCATTAAGTCAGCCTGGGAAATTGCTCTTCTACCACATTTTACTGCGTTAATTGCTGCTTCGTTAACCATATTGGCAAGGTCTGAACCTACTGCACCACTTGTAATGTTTGCAATAGCATCAAGATCTACTGTTTCATCTAATTTAACATCTTTTGAATGAACTCTTAAAGTTTCAAGTCTGCCCTTAAAATCAGGTGCGTCTACAATAATTCTTCTGTCAAAACGTCCTGGTCTTAAAAGTGCCGGATCAAGTACTTCCGGTCTGTTAGTTGCAGCAAGTATTAAAATACCCTTTGATGTATCAAAACCATCCATTTCTGCCAAAAGTGCATTTAATGTCTGTTCTCTTTCATCGTTTCCACCGCCATATCTTGAATCTCTGCTCTTTCCTATTGAGTCAATTTCGTCGATAAATACGATACATGGTGCATTCTGTTCTGCCTGCTTAAACAAATCTCTTACTCTTGAAGCACCTACACCTACGAACATTTCCACAAAGTCTGAACCTGACAATGAGAAAAATGGCACCTTAGCCTCTCCTGCAACTGCCTTAGCCAACAATGTTTTACCTGTTCCCGGCGGTCCTACTAACAATGCTCCCTTCGGAAGCTTGGCACCGATTTCTGTATATTTGCCCGGATTATGAAGGAAATCTACTAATTCTACTACTGATTCCTTAGCTTCTTCCTGTCCCGCCACATCCTTAAATGTAACTCCTGTTTCTTTCTGAACATATACCTTGGCATTGCTCTTTCCAACACCAAACATTCCACCACCGGCTCCGCCGCCTGCTTTCTTCATTATGAATGTAAGCAAAACATAGAACATTACAAATGGTAATACCCATTCAAGCAAAATAAGTAAAAGACTTGAAGAACTACTCTGCTGTTCTCCTTTGAATTTTACCTGTGTATATTTTTCTTTTAATTCCTGAATAAGTTCAGGGTCATTTAATTCTGTTGTCCAATATTTTACTTTTATAATGTTTCCATTATTATCTTTAGGTGTAATTTCTATCTTATTGTTATTGAAAACAACTGATTCCACATTATTATTTTCAAGCAAAGCTATAAACTGATTGTAACTAATCTCCTTGGTAGTCATTGAATCAACTATATATGAGCTTAATGTTGTAAAAAGAAATGCGGCTACAAGTGCAACCACTATGCCTATTATTTGATTTTTCTTTTGATTCTTGTTATCCCTATCGTTTTTCGAATTATTCCTATTAGTATTTCTATTAGTATTATTATCCATCAAGTCTTCCCTTTCTTTACATTCTGCATATCTTTTATGTATATCTTTAGACTTTAATAATATACCATATACTTTGTAAATAATGTGAATTTTTGATAAAAAAAATTTAAACTTTTAAAATTTTTACATTCCTATGGAATTAATTTTTTGATTGTAGTACACTAGTAAGGTGATTTTTTATGTTTAGATGATGTTTAGCCCCAATACTACTAAACATCATAGTGTATTATACAAATGGAGGAATGTCTCATGGCAGTAAAATATGTATTTGTAACAGGCGGTGTTGTTTCCGGTCTCGGAAAAGGTATCACTGCTGCATCTTTGGGTCGTCTTTTGAAAGCTCGTGGTTACAAGGTAACAATGCAGAAGTTTGATCCTTATATTAACATTGACCCAGGTACTATGAACCCTATTCAGCACGGAGAAGTTTTCGTTACAGACGATGGTGCTGAAACTGATCTTGATTTAGGTCATTATGAAAGATTTATTGATGAAAGTTTAACAAGAAATTCTAACGTTACAACCGGTAAGGTTTACTGGTCTGTACTTGAAAAAGAAAGACATGGTGATTTCGGTGGAGGAACTGTTCAGGTTATTCCGCATATTACTAACGAGATTAAAAGTCGTTTCCACCGCAGTCTTTCAGAAGAAACTGAAATTGCTATTATTGAAGTAGGTGGAACAGTTGGTGATATTGAATCACAGCCATATATTGAAGCTATCAGACAGTTCCAGCATGATGTTGGACGTGAGAATTGTATTCTTATTCACGTAGCTCTTATGGTTTATCTTCCTGCATCTGAAGAAATGAAAACTAAACCTATCCAGATGAGTGTTAAGGAATTACAGAGACTTGGTATTCAGCCTGACGTAGTTGTTTGTCGTACTGAATACGAAATTGACGACAATCTTAAAGACAAAATCAGTCTTTTCTGTAATGTTCCCGCAAGCCACGTTGTTCAAAACCTTACAGTTGATATGCTTTACGAAGCTCCTCTTGCAATGGAAAAAGAACATCTTGCAGAAATTGTTTGCCAGAGCTTAAAGCTTGATTGTCCTGAACCTGACCTTGACGAATGGAAGGCTATGGTTGACGCAGCTAAGCATCCTGTTCAGGAAGTTACAGTTGCATTAGTTGGAAAATATATTGCATTACATGATGCTTACATTAGTGTTGTTGAATCTTTGAAACATGCCGGTTATCCAAGCCGTTGCACTGTTAATATTAAATGGGTTGACTCAGAAGAAGTTACTAATGAGAATGCTGCTGAAATCTTCAGTGATGTTTCAGGTATTCTTGTCCCAGGTGGTTTTGGCAGCCGTGGTATCGACGGTAAGATTGCTTCTATCAAATATGCAAGAGAGAACAATATTCCATTCCTTGGTCTTTGCCTTGGCATGCAGCTTTCAATTGTTGAATTTGCAAGAGATGTAGTTGGTTTCCGTGATGCTCACAGTATTGAACTTAATCCTGCAACTACACATCCTGTTATCAGTCTTATGCCTGACCAGGAGGGTATTACAGATATCGGTGGAACTTTAAGACTTGGTTCTTATCCATGTCACTTGGATACAGAAAGTCTTGCTTATAAATTATATGGGGAAGAATTAATTCATGAACGTCATCGTCATCGTTATGAAGTAAACAACGATTACAGAGAAGCCCTTACCTCAAAGGGAATGAAGTTATCAGGTATCTCTCCTGACGGACGTATTGTAGAAATGATTGAAATTCCTTCACATCCATTCTTCATTGCAACACAGGCACATCCTGAATTAAAGAGCCGTCCTAATAGACCTCATCCTTTATTCTTAGGATTTGTAAATGCAGCAATCGAAAAAGGAAAGCAGAAATAAATCCCTGGATTAGAATTGTACTAATTAAATATATGAATTTATACGCCGGATTCATAATGAATCCGGCTTTTCTATGGCTACCACTATACCTATCCTACCATTACACCACTCACACTACAATCATTTAAAAAAGCTGCCCCGCCGGAACATTCTCCAATATTCCAACGGAGCAACCATATTAATCAATATTTTATTTACTAACAATTACAAATGCTATTTCCGGCTTGATTTGTTGTTGTTCACTTATATATTATTATATTCTTGCCAACCGAAAATTTTTCTAACTCTCTGCCTCTGTATTACTCCAGAAGTCTACAGGCTCGTAGTCTCTCAGTGCCACAAGGTAACCCTGCTTGTCTAACTGGTCCTGTATTATGTTCAATGTTTCCACACTGTCAGCTGTTACTGTATGATAATGGTATTCTGAGGTGATTTGTTCAAGGGGAACAGAAACACCTCCTTTTATGCCATCAACATATCTCTTTGCATCCATTCTGGATTTTATATTCATCTCAACACGTATTACTCCATAAAGCTTGTGGTATACGAATACATCTTCCACTTTACCACCGCAATCTACTATAAGATTTAATTCATCAAGCATCTTTTCGGCACTGTGTTTTACCTTAAAAACTCTCTGAATGTTTCCTTTGTCCAGAAGTACATAGCCTTTGTGTGTTGATATTATATCGTGATTTTTTGCGCGAAGTAATGCTATATCCTGAACGATAACCTGGCGGCTTACCTGAAACTTTGTGGCAAGTTTTGTTCCTGATACTGCACTTTCACTTTCCTGTAAAATTTTTAATAGATTCTCTCTTCTCTTTTCTCCGCCCATTTCTCACCTCTATTAAATACGATGAAGATTCTTTAATGAGATATCCATAATAGGTGCAGAATGTGTTAAAGCACCACTTGAAATATAATCAACTCCCAAATCTACTAATTTAGAAATATTTTCCTTAGTTACATTTCCTGATACTTCAATTTCAGCTCTTCCATCAATTATTTCAATAGCTTCCTTCATTACATCATGGTCCATATTGTCTAACATAATAATGTCGGCACCGGCTTCAACTGCCTGACGAACCATATCTAAGCTTTCAACTTCCACTTCAATCTTTCTTACGAAAGGAGCATATTCCTTAGCCATCTGGATAGCTTTTTCAACGCTACCTGCTGCACCGATATGATTGTCTTTCAGCAAAATACCGTCTGTAAGGTTGTATCTGTGGTTATTTCCGCCGCCAACTCTAACAGAATATTTTTCGAAAATACGATTATTAGGTGAAGTCTTTCTTGTATCAAGAAGCTTAGTCTTGCTGCCTTCTAATAATTTTGCAATTGAATTAGTATATGTTGCAATACCACTCATTCTCTGAAGATAATTAAGTCCTGTTCTTTCACCAACTAAAAGAATTCTGATGTCACCTTTTACAGTTCCCATAAGCTGACCTTTTTTAACCTGGTCGCCATCTTTAACTAACAAATCAACTTCTACATTTTCATCTAATAACTGAAAAGCTCTTGCAAAAACCTGAAGTCCGCAGATAACTCCGTCTTCTTTACAAATAAGGTCTACCTGTCCCATGCAAGCCTCTCTCATAACTGAATTAGTTGTTACGTCCTCGCTTGTTACGTCTTCCTTTAATGCACTTAAAATAAGTGGATCTACTGATAATTTTAATGTAATTGGATCAAACATTTTATATTTTTCCTCCTAGTTTTTATGTTAAATTTCGATTAGTTTTCTAAATATTTTTTTATGTTTTTCAAATAATTTATCAACTTTTCAAATAATCTTTCAATTTTTTAAGCATTGTGAAGATTAATTTTCCTGTTTTTCTTCATCATTCATTTTTGCATTTTCTTTATCGATTTCATCTCTAATTAACTGCTTGTATTCTTCTTCAAGCTTCTTCTTGTCTTCATATGGTGTGAAATCAACATTGTCAAAACTTTTTGTTTTGGTCTTATCAAACTCTGCTGTCATTTCTTTTGCAGCTCTCTTAGCAAAAACCATGCTTTCCAATAATGAGTTGCTGGCAAGTCTGTTTCTTCCGTGAACTCCGTTGCAGGCTGTTTCGCCAATTGCATAAAGCTGATCCATTGAAGTCTTACTCTGAAGATTTACTTTTATTCCACCCATAAAATAATGCAGAGCAGGAACAACAGGTATCATTTCATCAGGCACATTATATCCGTGTTCTTTACAATGTTCAACAATATTAGGGAAGTGTTCCTTCAACTGTTCAGGATCAATAGTCTTCATTGAAAGCCATACATGTTCGCTGCCTTCTCTCTTCATTTCCTTTCTGATATTTCCCGTAAGAATATCTCTTGGAAGAAGTTCCTCTGTAAATCTTTCCTTACTATTATTATATAACTTGGCACCTTCACCTCTTACAGACTCAGAAATTAAGAAACTTCTGTCCTCTTCTTTTTCTGAATAAAAAGTTGTTGGGTGAATCTGCACATAGTTTACATTCTTTAATTCTACACCATGTTTAATTGCAACTGCAATACCATCACCTGTTAAATGTCTGTAATTAGTTGAATATCTGTAAATACCTCCGATTCCACCACAAGCCAAAACTGTATAATTAGCAGTTATTGTATCAAGTGAACCGTCATCCTTTCTTACAACAACACCATAGCAGCAATTGTCCTTAGTTAACAAATCGACCATTGTCCAGTGTTCCTTAATTGTAAGATTATCAAGTTTCTTACACTGCTCGTATAAATGGCTTGTAATCTCCTTGCCTGTAATGTCCTCGTGATAAACGATTCTGTTTCTGGCATGGGCGCCCTCTCTTGTATAGGCAAGATTTCCATCTTCATCTCTCTGAAAATCAACCCCATAACTTAAAAGGTCTTTCACCAAATCAGGTGATTCCTTTATCATAGTTTCTACTGCTGCAGTATCATTTTCAAAATGGCCTGCTTTCATTGTATCATAAAAATAACTGTCAAAATCATCAGGATCTTTAAGCATACACATTCCACCCTGTGCTAAATAGGAGTCACTATGTTCTACTATATCCTTTGTAATCATTAATATATTTTTGTCCTTCGGCAAATTAAGTGCGCAATATAAACCTGCACAACCACTGCCTACTATCAAAATATCTGTTTGCATTTCTTCCTCCTAATGTGCTATATGGACTTAAATTGCCATATTTTTTCTACATTGTCACTTAGTATAGCACAAACATATAGAACTGACAAGACAGTTGTAAATACATATGAAGAAAATCTGTAAAGTTCTGTCATTACAGATGATTTTTTCCAAAAAAAACGGATGCTCAACTGAAACATCCGCTCTTTAAAAAATTCTTATTTATCTGGAAACACCCGGCTTTGACATTAACGCTTTCTGCCTACTTCAACGCTGCAAGTGCCTTAACAACTAACTCCCATGTACGCTGTGTTGATGAAATACTTAATTCTTCATTTGTTGTATGGATATTATTCATCTGTGGTCCAAATGATACAGCATCAAGTCCAGGTAACTTAGATGCAAAGATTCCACACTCAAGTCCTGCGTGAATTCCTTCTACAACAGGTTCTTCACCATTATATAAATCCTTGTAAGCATCAACCATTACCTTACGTAATCTTGAATCTGCCTTATATTCCCATCCAGGGTAAGGTCCTACTATTTCTACGCTTCCTCCAAAGATTTCTGTAAGGGATTTTAATTTTTCAATTAAGTACTGCTTTTCTGTTTCGCTTGAACTTCTAACTGCAAATGTCATCTTAACTTCTAACATTTCAGTTCTTAAAATTCCCATATTAAGTGATGTCTGTACTAAACCGTCAATTTCAGGATTCATTCTCTGAACTCCATTAGGCATATTAACCATTGCAATAATTGTTGCAAGTGTAGCTGCGTCTGTAAAGGCATCAACCATATCTGATTTTCTTACATTTAAAGTTAAGTTAGCATCAGGATCTGTAACCCTGTACTCTTCCTTAATTTCTGCAAAAGTATCTTCGATAATCTTTTTAGCCTTATCTACTGAGTCAGGAAGTACAACAATTGCTGCTTCACTTAATTTTGCTATAGCATTGTCTTTTTCACCACCGTTAACAGAAACTAATCTCATACCAACATTCTGGAATACGTTAAGAAGAACTCTTGCCATTGCACAGTTTGAATTTGCGCGTTCCTTAATAATTTCAACACCTGAATGTCCACCTGTGAAACCGTGTAATTTAATCTCGATTACAGGAGCGTTAACAAGATCTCTCTTGTATGGGAACTTACATATTACTGATGCACCGCCGGCACAACTTACTGTAAACACGCCTTCATCTTCTGAATCCATATTCATAAAAAGACGTCCTTTAAGGTCTGAAACATCAATTGATGCTGCACCAAGCATACCAATTTCTTCATTTACTGTAAAAATAGCTTCGATTGGTGGATGAGCCATTTCTTCATCATCCAAAACTGCCAATGTATAAGCTACTGCAATTCCGTCATCTCCACCAAGAGATGTTCCCTTAGCTGAAATGAAATCTCCGTTAATTTCTAAGTCTAATCCTTCTTTTTCCATATCTTTCTTGCAATCAGCTTCCTGAACTGCAACCATATCCATATGTCCCTGAAGAATTACAGGTTCTGAATCTTCGTATCCCTTAGATCCGTCTTTCCAAATAATTACATTTAAATCATCATCCTGTCTATATTTTAAATTATGTGCTTTTGCAAAATCTACAAGATAATCACTTATCTGTTTTACATTATTTGAACCATGAGGAATTGAACAAATCTCCTCAAAATACTTAAACACTTTGTTTGGTTCTAACTCTGATAATACTGCCATAATGTCCTCCTTATTTCTTGTGCCATTTATAACGGCTACCTTCTTTTTCAATCTGGTTAGTCTTTAGCATATATTCTATAAGCTTCTTTGCGTAGTCCTGCTTATTCTTTACAACAGCCCTGTTTTGCGAAAAAGGCTGTTTCGCTTCAAGCCCATCACAAATCTGCTCAACTTGCGATATTGTAATGTATTCATTCTGTTTTAAATACTTTTTTATTTTATCCTGTCCTTTGCTAAAAAGCAAATTCATTAAATCCTTTGTTTGATTTTTTTGTTTTACAATTCCCCAGCCATATATAATCATTGTTACTATGGCAAATAAAATTATACCTATAATTACTGTTGATGGTTTCATTTTTTATCCTTTTCACTGCCTTAAGGCTTTATTTTTCAAAAACAATATATTTATTGCGTTCTAATATTCCAAAATATTTTGAAAGTCTTTCATATAACTGATCTGAAGCACCCTTATGCTTATTTCCAAGTTCTTTTCCAATTTCATATATACTTTTTTTGCCGTCAATCTGCTGCCACACAAAACTTCCATATTCATCTAATTTAATAAAACTGTAACGTGGCTTCTTAAATAATCTCTGTGCTACTTTATTATAAAATCCGGTATTTTCTACTGTGATTTCTACTATTCCATCCTCCAAAACTTCCCATTTCATATCATTAATTCTGGGAATGTTATCAATATAATTCTTCTTCTCTTTCATGAACTCTCCATTTTTATTTAGAAAGCACTACTGCATAATTGCAGCAGTGCCTTTTTCTCACTGAAATACATATTTTTTTTATTTTTTTATTTTTCTTTTGCGTCCACTTCTATAGTCTTTTTTCCTTTTGTAAAGTGGAACAATGTTGAAAGTAATAATGCAAATGCAATTAATCCTACCCAGTTACCAACTGTCTGGAAAGCTCCACTTTCACCATATAATGATGAAAGATTTAACTTATCAGCAACGTTAACAACTGCTAATATTGCAAGAACGATACCTACGATACCTTCACCTGCAATCATACCTGCTGCATAAAGTACACCACGGTCTGATGCGTCTTTTCTTTCTTCGTCATTAGCATATTTTCTCTTGTTATCGATAAACCACTTAATAACACCACCAACCATAATAGGTGTGCTTAAGTAAATTGGTAAGTAAAGACCAATTGAGAATGCTAATACAGGGATTCCAAGAACTTCAACAACGATGGCGATAAATACACCCATGAAAATTAATACCCATGGTAATGTACCACCCATAACACCTTCAACTACCATCTTCATAAGTGTAGCCTGTGGTGCAGGAATCTGTTCTGAACCAAATCCCCATGCTGAGTTAAGAAGGTACATAACTCCACCGATTGCAAAAGCTGATACAATAGCACCAATTAATTCACCAATCTGCTGTAATCTAGGTGTTGCACCTACGATGTAACCTGTCTTTAAATCCTGTGAAGTATCACCAGCCATAGCTGCTACGATACAAATAACTGTACCGATTGAAATAGCTGATACCATACCTGTTGCACCTGTGCTGCCTGTAGCCTTTAAGATAAATGTTGTTACGATTAATGTTGCAATAGCCATACCTGATACAGGGTTGTTACTACTTCCTACAATACCTACCATTCTTGATGATACTGTTGCAAAGAAGAAACCAAATACAACAACTATAAGTGCTCCTAGGAAGCTAACAGGAATCTCTGGAAGTAACCAGATTAAAACTGCAATTACAAGTGAACCACCAAGAACTAACTTCATTGAAATATCCTGTTCTGTTCTTAACTGGCTGTCACCCTTCTTACCAAATCCCTTGATTGCATGTTTAAATGTTCTAATCATTGTTGGGAATGTTTTAATTAAGCTAATTAATCCACCTGCTGCAACGGCACCTGCACCAATGTATCTTGTATAGTTGCTCCAAATCTGGCTTGCTGACAACTGATTAAATGCAATAGCTTTTCCGGCATCATCAACAACTTTTGATGCTGATTCGCCACCGAAGTAAGCAATTGCAGGAATTAAAACAAGGTATGATAACACACCACCTGCAAAAAGGTAACTTGAAATCTTAACACCACAAATGTAACCTACACCTGCTAAGGCTGGAAGAACATCCATACCTACTGCTGTTGTGTATTCGCCCTGCATTGAGAAATCAACTTCACTAGGGAAAAGTTTTAAACCATCTGCAATAAATTTATAAACTGCTGCAATTCCAAGTCCTGCAAATACAACTTTTGACTTACTTCCACCTTCTTCTCCTGCTAAAAGAACTTCTGCACAAGCTGTTCCTTCAGGATATGGAAGTGTTCCGTGTTCTTCTACAATAAGAGCTGTACGAAGAGGTACCATGAAAAGTACACCTAAAATACCACCACAAAGTGCAATTAATGCAATTGAAACGAATGAAGGTGTGCTAATTCCGCTTCCTTTTTCTGAAGCCCAAATAAAAATAGCAGGAATTGTGAAAATTGCTCCTGCTGCCAATGATTCACCTGCTGAACCAATTGTCTGTACCATGTTATTTTCAAGGATTGAGTCTTTCTTCATAATAACTCTAATAACACCCATTGAAATAACTGCCGCCGGTATTGAGGCTGATACAGTCATACCAACTCTTAATCCGAGATAAGCGTTGGCGCCACCAAATATAACCGCTAAAATCATACCAAGAATTACTGAAGTTACTGTAAACTCAGGTAATACCTTGTCTGCGGGGATAAATGGCTTAAAGTCATTTTTTTTCTCCATTTTTTATCTCCTGTCTCAATATATATTTCACTGTACCACTCTATTATACTAAATTATTAAAAAAAGGGAAGTCCCTATTTTACTGGAACAACTGGGACTTTTTACTAAAAAGTAAAGTGATTTTTTAATAAAATAAACAAAAGTAGTAATCTTCACGCAAAAAATCCGCCGGATTTATTAACACTTTTGCGTGTTTTATCATCCTGGCGGATATTTTATTTACTCTACCTTCTCATCTGCCGAAGCGTCTGTTACTTGTGGCTCCGTTGCAGGTGGCTCTGTTGCAGGTGGTTCTGTTGCCTTTGGTGCTTCCGTAGGCTTTGGCGTAGCCTTTGGTGCTTTTGTTGTCTTAGGCTTTTTTGTCGCTTTATCCTTCTTTGTTGTTTCTTTCACCTTTTTCTTTGTTGTTTCATCACTACTCTTTTCGTAAGTTGTTGTGTAATTGGCATCATCATTGTTGTCGCCATCGCTGTCATCTGTTACTGCATCTGTTTTTTCATCATTACTGCTATCATCTGTTGTAGTTACTTCTACTGTTGTTTCAACTGTGTTGTTATTGTTATCATTTCCAAATGATTTTGTAAGAATAATTGCTGCAATTACTATTCCGATAACAATTACAACTGAAACTACAATAGCAATAATGTTTAACTTCTTATTCTCATTTGTAATCATTGACTTATCGATTTCATCTTCATCATCAACTACATATTCTTCATTTTCGTCTGAATCAAATTCAAATTCTTCTTCAGGTTCCTCCGGAAAATCAAACCCTTCGATTTTATCTTCAACATATTCGATTTCTTCAGGAAAATCGCTGTCATCAATATCGTCAAATGAGTTTGTGTTATTTCCAAAAGATTTCTGATTTTCTAATTCATTAAGATTAGGGATAACCTTTGTATCTCCCATATCTTCCATATTATTAAGCCCTGGTATAACTTTTGTGTCCCCCATACTTTCGGTGTTATTGTTCTCCACCGGTGTTCCACACGTTGGGCAGAAATTCTGGCCCGGCTGTATGTACTTTCCGCATTTTTTACAAAACATCTTTTACCTCCTTGTGTTTCATACAGAATTTAAAATTATATCTGCTCTGTTAATATTTATGTATTTCCAATTATAAAACCTTTAATACCTCAATAACATTTGTCATTAATATATTATTAGATTTTAAACAGCTTCTACAATTATATCTGCTGTGTTAACATTTATTACTTTCTTAAAATCTTCAAATGGTATCTCCACCTGAAATCCTATTTTTCCACCGCTAAATAATATAGTGTCAAAATCCGGTGCTGTCTTATGAATTGTTGTCTTAAACAATTTCTTCATTCCAATTGGTGAACAGCCACCGTGAATGTAGCCTGTAAGTCCAAGCAACTCTTTCGACTTAAGCATTGCAATAGACTTCTCACCTACTGCCTTTGCGGCTTTTTTAAGGTCAAGTTCCTCTGCAACCGGAACCATAAAAACGTAATGCTCCCCGGACTTTCCTGTTGTTACCAATGTTTTAAATACATTTTCAGGATTCTGTCCCAAAGCCTTAGCCACATCAACACCACTTACTGCCTCCGTGTCGCCGTAATAATACTCATTGTATTTTATTTTTTTACTGTCAAGAACCCTCATAACATTAGTCTTTTCTTTTTTTTTCATGTCTAACACCTTCTGCTATTCTTTTTGCTCTTATTAGTATAACGCTAAACCCTAATATTTTATTGCATACACCTAACGTTGTGATTTTTTTAACAAAAAAGCGCATACAAATCTAGTTAATTATAATTCACAGTTACTATATTTGGCAAGTAAAAAATGACAACAGCCCTTTCGACCATTGTCATTTGCATAATTATTTATATTGGCTAATCTGTTCCCCGACTTAATATTTCCTTATTTGTAACTTTATCATAACAATTAGCATTTGCAATTCAATTATCAGATTATCTCTTTATTCTGCAGCTTTATCGCTTTCATTAATATTATTTATAATATATTTTTCAACCTGTGGCTTATCAATATCAAGTGCCAGTGAGAACTCATCATATAACACTTCCTTGGCTTCTCTTAAATACTTCTCATCCACATAAGTAATCTTTTTGCCGTGAGCAAGTCTACTACGTCCTCTTTTATGTAATGTTTTAATAATTCCTATTAACTGCTTGCAATCACAAGATCCTATTACTTCTTTATACTTATATTCTCTCTGTCTTTCGTTGTCTATCCAAATAGGCTCAATCTCATTAATATGCTCAACAATCTCTTCAACCTGGTCTTTGGTATGAATAGTTCTCATTGGTATTTTATCATTGTCCGTTGGATAAAATACCTTACTATCCTGATTCTTCATTGGAATCAAAACATAATAAAGACTCTTCTTGTCTGCACCGTCAATGTCCAAATGGGTAATGTCCTCTACCTTACATACTCCTTTTCTCCCATGTACAATATATTCTCCTTTGTTAAACATTATGTCACCTCTACTTCTAAAAACATCCTAAAGAGCAAAGAAAACGCAAAGACGTAAACGTAGTCTCTGCGTTCCTCCAAGTAGTATTATACTCTTCTTAGTGAAAAAATGTCATAGGCATATTATACAATCTTTTTCAAAAGAATATTAGGCAAACTGTTAATGATTGAATCCAAAAAATATTTTTAATTGTCATATTGTCTTTCATATTCATCGTCACTGTCATCTTCATGACTGTTTTCAATATTCTCCTGCTCAACCATATGACGAATGTATGCAGCCTCCTCAGCTCTCTCGTCATCTTCCATTATACCGTTTTTGTTTGTGTCAAACTGTTTATCGTAAGGTCCAAACTTAGTCCCACCTGCAATGAAAAGAACGCCTAAAGTTCCCGGACCGCAATGGCTTGAAATAACTCCTCCGGCATTTGTAATTATTATTTCTTTAAAGTAATTAAGATTTTTAAGATAATCTTTAACTGACTTTACAACTTCTGTGGAGCATCCTGTTTGAGTAATAAAAACCCTGTCTCTCTTAGCCGTTTTCAAATCCTGTTCCATTTCATGTACGTACTGGAGAATTACCTTTTCGATTTTGCCACGATACTTCTTTCCGGCATCCATCTTGCCATTTTCAACATAAATACGTGGTTTAATTTTAAACACACTACCAACAAGGGCTGATGTTGCTGAGCATCTTCCACCTCTATGAAGATATTTAAGTGTATCCACAACAAAGCTTGCTCTTACATATGGCTTAAGTGATTCGATTCTGTCAACAATCTCTTTTGCTTCCATCCCCTTCTTTGCCATAACTGCTGCTTCCACAACTAAAAGTCCTATTCCTGTAGAAAGACTTTCTGAATTAATTACAAATACATGATCTTCATATTCAAGATTGTCTGCAGCAAGTCGCATAACATTGGCAGTTGTTGACATATCTTCTGAAATGGCAAACATAATAATATCTGCATTCTTTTCCATATATGGAATAATGGCATTCTGCGCATCTTCAATTGAAGGTGCTGAAGTTTTTGGTGTAGTGTTGTATTGATCAGACCATTTAAAAATATCCTCAACTGTAACTTCTAACCTGTCCTTGTATTCGTTTTCACCCATATGAATATATAAAGGCAACATATCAATATCATATTTTTTTAATGTAGCATCTGACAAATCACATGTGCTGTCCGCTATAATTTTAACCATATTTATCTCCGTTCTTATTTAAAATCTAATAGTCAAAGACCTTCTATATAATATTTTAAAATAATTTTCCTGATTAAACTATTTTATTAACCAATTATTTATATTTATTGATTTACTCGTTTTCAACTTCCTTAATGTCATATGGTGTAGTCTGGTAAACATAATAGTTAATCCAGTTAGTCCACAGCAACTGTCCTGCTGATCTCCAATTTACAACCGGCTCTTTTGTCGGATCATCATCAGGAAAATAATTATATGGTACTTCCGGATTCATTCCCTTAGCCTTATCTCTTTCGTATTCAAGTTTCAAAGTATCTGCATCATACTCTAAATGACATAAAACAAATAACTGTCTGCTGTCTTTTGATTTTACAATTGTTACACCTGCAATATCTGACTCGGCCATTAACTCAAGTTCAGGCTCATTAAGAATCTGCTCTCTTGTAACCTCTGTAGCTCTTGACTGTGGTGCATAAAACACATCATCAAAACCTCTAAACAAAGGTGACTTCTTATTTAATAATTTATGTTCGTAAATTCCTGAAAGTTTAGGAATCCTGTCTCTCTTTCTTATTCCATAATGATAGTAAAGTCCTGCGAAAGCTCCCCAACACAAGTGGAATGTACAATGTACATGTTTCTTGGACCATTCCATTATCTCACATATTTCATCCCAGTAATCCACATCTTCATAGTCAACGAAATCAAGTGGAGCACCCGTTATTACAAGTCCGTCATAATAATCGTCCTTAACATCATCAAAAGTCTTATAAAATTCATTTAAATGTGACTCATCCGTATGCTGTGACTGATATGTAACTGTCTGCAAAAACTCAACTTCTATCTGAAGTGGAGTATTAGATAATTTTCTAAGAATCTGAGTTTCTGTTACAATCTTTGTTGGCATAAGATTTAAAACCAACACCTTCAACGGACGGATATCCTGAGTCATTGCTCTTGTGTCCGTCATTACAAATATATTTTCATTTTCAAGAATATCTCTTGCCGGTAAATTTTGTTTAACTTTTATTGGCATAATAACACCCTCTGTTTTTAATTTATTTTATACCCTATAATATGTTTTTATCGGATTTTCGTACATAATAATATGATTACAGGCACTTTCACCCTAATTGATATAAAGTGTATACTTGACGATTTTAACACATTTTTGGCATTTGGCAAATACCGTTATTAGTAATTCTCTCATGTTCGTCCTATATACTGATTTTTTATTATTACTTTTATAATTATTTTTATAATCGTTTTTGTAATCCCTTTATGACAATTCTTTGATTAACACATCCAAAACATACTCAACGCTTTCGTCCCTAACATTGTTTCTTCCAATATTTCCGAAATGTTTTGTGTCAGAAAAAACTTTTCCGTCTATATAGAATCCAAAGCAAACCATTCCCACCGGCTTATCCTCCGTGCCGCCTGTAGGTCCTGCTATGCCTGAAATTCCTGCTGCAACATCTGCGTTATTAGCTTTTGCCACGCCTTCAGCCATCTCTCTTGCAGTGTTTTCACTAACTGCTCCGTACTGTTTCAGTGTGTCTTTTGAAACATTGGCATACTTCATCTTTGCCTCATTTGCATAAGTTACAATGCTTGCGTTCAAAACCTTTGATGCGTCGGGCACATCAACTATTCTTGCTGCCATTTTTCCACCTGTGCAACTTTCCGCAAAAGAAACTGTATATTTTTTTTCTATTAATAATTTCACTAACTGTTCTGCCTTATTCATTACAAACGCCTGCCTTTCAATATTTCGCAATTATTATTATAAACCTTTTTGTAATAAAAATGTATACTTTTGGCAAATCTATATATTGTTAAATATTTAATTAAACTATAGGAGTTCTTATGTTCTTTGATATATCTGCCAAATCCCAAGTGAATACTTTTTCCATTAATGAAAACTACGCCGGGCTTGTGCTTGCAAGTGATATTAACAGACTCTCTTGCAGTACTGACAAAAATTCTATGAATGATAATATTTTTTCTAATAATTCCGGTAATATTTACAACTCTGGCAGTGTCCGGAATTATGTTGACAGCTTCAAAACTGTTATTGGTGATTTTAATTTTTCAAAAATTATTTTTTTTAAAGATGCCATTGTATGTTGCATTTCCATTCCATGCATTCAGGAAGAACGGAAAAATTTTTCTTTTATTTATAATGGGCGCAGTATTCTTTTCGTTGATTACGATAATTTTTTGACTGATATTTTCAGTAACATTATTGAAGAAAATATTAATGAAATAGAAGAAAGCCAAGATTTTATTTATTTTATGCTAAAAAGTATTTTGAAACATGACCTTGAAAACCTTAATTCCATTAGCCAAAATCTGTCTGTACTTGAACTTAATATTCTTACCGACTCCTCTAATTATAACTATAACGCCGACCAGATTCTGGCTTTTCGTGGAAACTCACTTAGACTTCACCACTATTATATTATTCTTATGGATATATGTCGGGCACTTTCAAAAGAGAAAACTTTTATGAATGATGCCAACAAAGAGCTACTTGAAAATCTTTGCGACCAGATTCTTACTTTAAGCAATGAGTCTCAACAAATATGGGAATACACGTCCCAAATAAGAGATGTTTATCAGCAGAAACTTTCTGTTAATCAAAATAACATTATGAAGGTTCTTACAATTGTCACCACTATTTTTATGCCTTTAACGTTAATCACCGGCTGGTACGGCATGAACTTTGAATATATGAAAGAACTTCATTGGAAATATGGCTATCCTTTGCTATTTGGCATAAGTGTATTGGTTGTAGGAATATTATGTATAATTTTCAAAAAGAAAAAATGGTGGTAATTCTTGTGTTGCCTTTTTTTGCAATTTCTTTATACTAGGATATGGGTGTCAAAACGCCCCACATCTTTATTGCATAAATTGTGACCTGCTTTGCACTCTCACAATCCTACCGAATCATATATATTTTATTAACATAAGTTGATAATCTTATTGATTTTTTTAACATTTTCAAATATTTTATTTACAAAAATATAATTTTTAAATTTACATTTGGAGAAAAAATTATGAATTCACTTAAACTAAAAAACTCTTTTCTTTTACTTCTTACAGCTTTTATTTGGGGAATTGCTTTTGTAGTTCAGGATTCAGGTGGCGATGCCCTTGGTCCTTTTACATTTAATTGTCTGAGAGCTTTTATTGGTGGTATTGTTTTGCTACCTACTATTAAAATCTTAGATCACGCCGGTCTTACTTATATGAAACCTAAGACTAAAAAAGAAAAAAAGACCTTAATTATTGGAGGAATTTCCTGTGGTATAGCTCTCTTTATTGCAAGTAATATTCAACAACTTGGACTTTATTTCGGAGCTTCAGCCGGAAAGGCCGGTTTTTTAACAGCTTGCTATATAATTATTGTTCCGATACTTGGTTTATTCTTCGGCAAAAAATGTGGTTTGAATATTTGGATTGGAGTTTGCTTTTCACTGGTTGGACTTTATTTATTGTGCATACATGGTTCATTTTCATTAACATTCGCAGATACATTGTTACTTTTGTGCGCTCTTGCGTTTTCAATACATATACTTGTTATAGACCACTTTTCACCGCTTGTTGACGGCATCCGCCTGTCATGTATTCAGTTTTGGACAAGTGCAATCTGTACATCAATTCCAATGTTCTTCGTTGATATGAAACATTCCATTGCAGGTATAATGAATTGCCTACACAATCTGACTTCAATTAATAACTGGATACTTCTTTTATACGCAGGTGTCCTGTCATGTGGTGTTGCCTATACACTTCAGATAGTTGGTCAGAAAGGCCTGCACCCTACAGTGGCTTCACTGCTTATGAGTATGGAATCTGTATTCTCCGTACTTGCCGGCTGGATAATACTGGGCCAGACAATGTCCGTAAGGGAAATATTCGGATGTATATTTATATTTGTGGCAATTGTGCTTGCACAAATACCAATGAAAAAGAAAATTACATTGTAGATAACTCTTCATACGTATAATTACGGATTTTTATAGCACTTTGCCTCGAAATATCCATAATTGGTGGCAAAAGGGCAATTATCACCACAACTAAAAAGGCTACAGCTTTAACGATTCTAAATCATCAAAGCTGTAGCCCTGTTATTACTTCTTAGCTAATTAATTCATTTCCTATCAAGCCCTTAGGCTTCCAATATTGATTTTAGGAAGTTCTGTGTTCTTGGATTCTGTGGGTTATTAAATACTTCATCAGGTGTTCCCTCTTCAGCAATAACTCCATCTGCCATAAAGATTACTCTATCAGCAACTTCCTTGGCAAATCCCATTTCATGAGTAACACATAACATTGTCATTCCTTCTTTTGCAAGATCTTTCATTACCTGCAACACATCGCCTACCAATTCAGGATCAAGAGCTGATGTAGGTTCGTCGAATAACATGATCTCAGGCTTCATTGCAAGTGCTCTTGCTATAGCCACACGCTGCTGCTGTCCACCTGACAATCTATTAGGATATTCATCTGCCTTTTCTTCAAGACCTACACTTTTAAGTAATTCCAATGCTTCTTTTCTTGCAGTTTCCTTATCAACATTCTTAACCTTAATAGGTGCAATCATAATGTTTTCCAAAACTGTCTTGTGTGGGAAAAGATTAAACCTCTGAAAGCACATTCCCATTTCAAGTAATAATTCTTTCTGCTTCTCTTTTGCAATACGCTCTACGGTTTTGTCGTTTTCTCTATGAAGGAATAAATCTCCCTTAATGAAAATCTTTCCACTTGTAATCTTTTCTAACTGGTTAAGTGAACGAAGGTATGTTGACTTACCTGCTCCTGAAGGACCGATAATACAAATAACCTCACCCTTTTTAACCTTCAAATTGATATCTTTTAACACTTCTAAAGAACCAAAACTTTTACTAATATGTTCTGTTTCCAAAATATACTTACTATCCATTACTGCACCTCCTATTCATAGACTGAGAATTTCTTCTCAATCTTGTTAAATATATAAGTGAAGAATGCCGTAATTATTAAGTAAATAATTAAAGCCGGAATAAATACAATGTATGAACCATCACTATTCATAATACTGTTAGATATAGTTGTTATATCCATAAGTGAAATAGCAAATACTAATGATGCATCCTTCAATACCATAATAAACTCATTACAAATAGCAGGAAGCATTCTTCTGATTGACTGTGGAATAACAATTAATGACATTGTCTGGCTATAGTTCATTCCCAAAGCCTTAGCTGCCTCGTACTGTCCCTTGTCAATTGACTGAATTGCCGCTCTTACTATTTCAGCACAATATGCTCCGGAGTTTAATGCAAAAGCAATAAGTGCCGCAATGAAAGCTCCTTTATATACACCGTCAGCATCTGCCGCAGAGAAGAAATCTCTCCATGCGAAACCAAAAAGTCCCGGCACTGTAAAATAAACAACAAATAACTGAATCAACAATGGTGTTCCTCTAAAGAAGAATACATATGCACTTGCAATCTTGTTAATCACTCTGTTCTTTGAAATCTTTCCTAATGCAAGGAAAACACCTAAAATAACACCAAGAATTACAGTGAATGTTGTAAGTGAAATAGTAAGCTTTGCACCATGAAGCATATTCTCTCCACAGCCTAACATTCTATATGTATAGTTTACCATCTTTCCTACAATACCTGCTGTTCCCTTGTCTGCCTTATAAATCTTTCCTGCAAAACCAACAAACTTTTCACTTAATTCTGTTGCACCTGAAGTTGAAAATGCTGAGTAATTAATAATAATTAAGTCATTATATGCAGATGAAACTCTCTTTCTTGTTAATGTTTCATCTTTTTCAATCATCTTCTGCATCTCAGGTGATGCCTGACTAATCATTTCAAGCCTGCTTGGCTTAACTGCTGATAAAATACTTGCAACAATTATTGCGATAATTACAACGATTGTAACTATCTTAGTTTTCTTTTTCCAACCTTTTACGTTTACAATTCTTTTTAAAGTGTTCATAAATACCTTTTCTATCCTTTATTCCTGTGATGAGAACCAGTAATCTGCTGTATCCTTAAGGAATCCGTCTTTATCCATCTGTTCTAATGCTTTGTTAATAGCTTCCTGAAGTTTTGCATTGTTTTTTCCAATAGCAATACCGAATTCTTCAGGTTCTGTCTTATCTGAAAATGCCTTTTCATACTTGTCAGGATTCTTTGCTACGAAACCGTCAGCAACAGTACTATCAACTACTACTGCATCAATTTCACCATTTGTTAACTGTGTAAAGCAGTTTAATAACTTGTCATTAGCTGCTACTTCTACATTAATAGTCTTTGTTGACTTGTATTCTGACATAAGCTGATCTGATGTTGTACCTTTCTGTACACCAACTGATTTTCCGTCAAGATCCTTTAAGCTGTTAATCTTTAAGTCGCTACCCTTCTTAACTACTACTGTCTGATAGTTTGTAATATATGGTGTTGAGAAAAGAACTGCTTTCTTTCTTGTAGGATTAATTGTTACTGCTGAACAAACTACGTCGTAGTCTTTTCCAATCTTTCCTAAAATACCATCAAATGATGTGTTAATGAAATTAACTTTAAGACCTAATCTCTTAGCAATTTCTGTAATAATATCAATATCAAATCCTTCAGGTGTCTTTCCATCTTTCTGAAGTGTTTCAAATGGTGCATAACCCATTTCTGCTCCAACTGTAAGAACTCCATCAGAAACTAATGTAACTCCTGATGCATCGATTGTTTCTGCCTTTGTTGTTTCTGCCTTTGCTGCTGTTGTGTCTTTGTTTTCTTCTGATGACTTGCTAGAACCGCAAGCTGTCATCATAGACATTGCAAGAACTGCTGTCATTACTACTGCTAAAAACTTCTTCATGACTTTTATCTCCTTCTAATATATAAATTTTATATGTAGAAAAAAGACAACGGACTTTGGACCATTGTCTTTCCTCCTATGCACAAGTTAGATAATAAACTACAAAATATTTTGTGTCAATATTTTTAATGGTTAAACCTAACTTTTTTAAGTATAAAATACTAAATTTGTGAATATTTATTCACGTGTATAAATTTAGGATTAATGTAACGATAAAACTTTCTATTAGCTAATCGCTTGATTTTATTCCTATTGTACTGCCAAACTTCACCTTTGTTTCTATATCATTGACAGTATTTCGGAAATACTTTTCATCAATATCAACTTTGTCCTTTTCAAGAAGAACGACAATAGTTGAACCACCATATAGAAACATACCCTTCTCACGACCTTTTTTTACTAAGCCTGATTTCTGGTGGTTTTTGATTTTGCCAATCATTAATGCCCCAACCTCAATCTGAGCAATTGTTCCAAAATTATTAGTTTCAATAACAGAATACTCACGACTATTTTGAACAAAAACCGGATATCTGTTTAATGCAATAGGTCTTACAGTATGCAAAACTCCCGGCACATAATTGTTCTCTACTATCTTTCCGTCGTCCACATACCCATAGCGGTGATAATCATCTACGCACAATCTGAAAACAAGGCATACTCCTCCGTTAAAATCAGGGGCTTTCTTACTATTCTTTATTAAATCAGCCACTGAATAATAACTCTTCTTTATATAAAAATCCGAGTTTTCTGAAATATGATAGGCTGACAGTCTTCCGTCACATGGAGCGATAAATGCATTTTCTTCCATATTAATAGGACGCATTTCTTTTTTTATCTTTCTTGTAAAGCAATCATTAAAACATCCATATTTAGCTTTTTCGTATTGAGTCATGTCAATATTATTGTTTTTTATAAAACCTTTTATATGAATTTTTGATACCCTACAATCCATATAAGCCCCACCAATTTTTGAAATTGTGGGGCTTGTAATTATCTTAAGTACCATTCTTCCCGGCACTGTATTATATAAAAATCTTAAAATTCCTGAACTTTCTTTTTTCATATTATCTTCCAAAACAAATCTTCATTAACACTACTGCCAAAAATTCAACTGCACCAACAGCAACCATAAGATAAATCATTGCTGTTCCCGGTTTCTTTAACTTGAATTTTAAAATATACAATATTCCAACAATAACTAGCAAAATATAATAAATATACGAAATGTTAATCTGACATGTAATAAGCATAATGTGTCTCATTAACAAAAATGTTGGAAATATTAATGCTGTTGATGTAACAGGAAGTCCAAAATAATATTTGTCATCGCCTACGCTGTCTCCCTGTGTTTCTTCCACTGTAATGTTAAAATATGCAAGTCTTATGAGAGCACACAGTACAAATAACGCTCCCAAAATAACAATTATTACAAATGGAATATGTAATAACAGGCTTTCCTTCCCTGTTTTAATAAAATCAAACTTATCTCTGTTGTATAATGCCACTCCAATACAAACCGGCAAAACACCGAAAGCAACTAAGTCAGATAATGAATCAATCTGTACTCCGAAAGCTTTCTCCTTCTCTGTACGATTCTTCTTTGAACGTGCCACACGTCCGTCAAAAGTATCAAACAAACCACATAATAACAAAAGCATTACTCCAATATATGGATGACCTGCTCCGCTAAGTGAAACATAAATCCCTATTACTGCTGAAATTACTGAGCAATATGTAAGAACAACAGTGTAATCATAAAAACCTAACATTTTTTCTTCTGCTTCATTCCTTTCCACGCTTTTGTACAATAAATACCAAGTGTAATTATTCCACAAATTATAATGCAACAATAAAATGAAATCCCTCTACTTAATAATTCAATACTAACAGGATCTTTTAATATACCGCCAAATCCATCTATAAAAAGATAATCTGCTGCACCAACTGCTCCCGGAATGGGAACGCTGTTTGAACCAAGAACCACATAGCCCTGTGCTGAAAATACATCAAACGCTCTTTTTATATTTCCTTCTACGCCCATATAAACACATACAGAAACGCAAATAAGTGAAATTCTCTGTAATAGGTTAAATATAAAAGCCTTAAATACAGCTGCTTTATTATTCTTTATTGCTGCCGCACATTCTTTATACTGTCTTTCCACTTCGACCAAATGTGCCTGTCTCTTTTCTATGTTCTTCATCAGATGAAGCTTATGCAATATCTTCATGCCGGTATTTGCTATTTTTGTAACAATCTTCTCTTTATAAACCAAAAGAAGAAATACCGTCAATAACACAAACTGGACAACACATCCGATAAGTATCATATATTTTGACCAAATGCTAAAATGCCTAAACATATCAAAATTAAATATAAAACAAACAGCACCTATAACTATAATCGCAATTGTGTATAAGGTCAAGTTTAGTAACAAAACAATCGTTGTTACTGCTCCTGGAATTCCATCCTGCATCATACACATTGCCGATGCCGGCTGACCGCCTGTAGCTGACGGAGTAATGGCTGAAAAATAAATATCAACAGCTGAATAAACTATTCCACGCTTAACCTTCTCTTTATATCCAAAAGCCTTGCATAATTGTAAAACAGCAAGTCCTTCAAAAACGATGAATCCTACCATGCAAAGAAAGGCTAACGCTATCCACTGCCATTTTGCAGCTGATACATAATTTATAAAACCTTCTATTGAAAAAGATTCATTCTGTTTTACAATAACCCATACTGTCAAAACAATTAAAGCTATAAAAATTAAGGACCATATAATCTGTTTCTTATTGCTCTTCAAAATCCTACCAAGCCTTTCTACTCTAAACCTAATTTATTCTCAATAGCATAAAAAATTCTTTTTGTATTTAATTTTTTTGCTAGGAATAAACCTATTTCAACAACCAAAACACCACCGATAATATCAATTACAACATGCTGCTTTATTAATACTGTAGATGCAAAAACCAAAATTGCAGACACAAACATAAATATCTTCATTGTCGTGCCCTGCTTTTCGCATCTCATTACACCTCTAAATAATATCCAGCTTTCAAGACAATGAATGGACGGGAAAAGATTATCCGCCGCATCCGTTGAATATATCAGTGAGGTAAGCCAATTCCAAAAGCCTGTACCTGTAATTTCAGGTCTTGTTAATGTTGTTGGCATTATTATAAAGCAAACAAGACATATGAGTTTTGCAATCATTTCCGCTGAACATACTTCATAACATAATTTTTTGCTTTCTCTTCCTATTATGATAAAGCCCAAAATCCATGTAACATAAGCCAAAACATAAACCGATACCATGGGAGTTACAAATGGCAGCATTCTATCAATGGCTATGCTTATATCATAGTGGTGCATTCCCGTTGTAAATATTCTGCTTCCAAAATAAGTAATACTATTTAATAAAAGGCAGGATATAATGGGAATAAATGCGTATTTAGGCAATATCTTGTAAATACGTTCCATACTTTTCCTCTACAAATTTATAATTTTTGTGAGATTGTACTACACCATATAGTACAATATCATACAAATTATATTATATAGGTCTATGGATGTCAACATAGTTTAAACAATCCCTTTTATATTACCCTTTTATATTTAACTCTGCTATATGAAAATAGAGCTGTATCACTAACGGTGAGATATCTCCTTTTGAAATTCTTATAATATCTTTTTTTACATAGATGCAGAAATTTTTGAAAGCAAACAAGCGGGCATTCGTATTCCGCTACGCTTCATACTCATATCGCGCAGGCGCGATATATAAATTAATTAAACCTGCTTTTATTAAGCAAGCTAATAAAAAGCAGGTTCACTAATTTATGCACCGTTTGTAGTAACGCGTAAATCAACTGTTTGAGCCGTAGGCGAGTTTTGATTTTTGTTTTACAATAGGCGGCGGAGCAAAATAAGAAAATCAACGTGTTTGCGACGAAAATTTCTGCAGGCTATGTAAAACGATTAAATTACACAAGAATTTCAAAAAGGAGAAGTCCAATCGTTAATAATACAGCCCTCTTATAGTCTCACTATTTTATGCTTTTTAGTGATGGAATAATCTAAGTCCTGTAAATGCCATTGCCATACCATGCTTATTACATGCATCAATAACATCCTGATCACGAATTGAACCACCTGGCTGTGCAACATATTTTACACCGCTCTTGTAAGCACGTTCAATATTGTCGCTAAATGGGAAGAATGCATCTGAACCAAGTGTAATGCCATCAGCCTGTGCAAGCCATGCCTGCTTTTCTTCCTTTGTAAATACAGGTGGCTTTTCTGTAAATACTCTTTCCCATTCTCCATCAGCAAGAATATCCATATATTCTTCACCAATATAAAGATCAATTGCATTATCTCTATCTGCACGTTTCATATTTTCCTTAAATGGAAGATTAAGTACCTGTGGTGCCTGACGAAGAAGCCAGTTATCAGCTTTCTGTCCTGCAAGTCTTACACAGTGAATTCTTGACTGCTGACCTGCACCTACACCGATTGCCTGTCCATTCTTTACGAAACATACTGAGTTAGACTGTGTATATTTTAATGTAATCATTGAAATAGCCATATCAATTTTAGCTGATTCAGGAATATCTTTGTTTTCTGTAACTACATTGCTGAAGAAATCATCATCAATGTTAAGTTCGTTACGTCCCTGTTCAAAAGTAATACCAAATACTTCTTTATGCTCAATTGGCTTTGGTACATAATTAGGG
Organism: Eubacterium ventriosum; assembly: GCF_025150745.1. Taxonomy (NCBI): domain Bacteria; kingdom Bacillati; phylum Bacillota; class Clostridia; order Eubacteriales; family Eubacteriaceae; genus Eubacterium; species Eubacterium ventriosum. The sequence continues at coordinate 1,140,355 of NZ_CP102282.1, read as the reverse complement.
TCAATTTCAATAATTGCATATGCCCCTTTCTTCTTTCCTTTTAACATTTCAAGTGCTTCAGGTTCATATCCCGGTGCAATGATTCCATCTGAAAATTCTCTCTTAATAACCTTTGCTGTTGAAACATCACAAACATCTGATAAAGCAATAAAGTCACCATATGATGACATTCTGTCTGCACCTCTTGCTCTTGAATATGCGCATGCAAGTGGTGATAATTCTCCAAGATCATCTACCCAGTAGATTTTTGCTTCAACTTCGCTAAGTGGAAGACCAACTGCTGCACCTGCAGGTGAAACATGCTTAAATGATGTTGCTGCAGGAAGACCTGTTGCTTTCTTTAATTCCTTAACTAACTGCCAGCCGTTAAATGCGTCTAAAAAGTTAATGTATCCAGGCTTTCCGTTAAGAACCTTAATTGGAAGTTCTCCTTCTTCCATATATATTCTTGATGGTTTCTGATTAGGGTTACATCCGTATTTTAATTCTAATTCCTTCATTATATATTCCTCCAAAACTTACACTGATTATTATAATTATTTGTTTTTGTTAACAATCTTTGTTTCGTATTTTCCTGTTTCAATATCAATATATCTTACAAAAAGAGATACCTTGTTATCTTCGTTTAAGCTGTTCCAAAGCATATCTGTAAATGCGTCCATATCGTCCATCATAGGTACAAGCTTTGGTTCACCTTCAAAACTTGGAAGTGGATTTCCGTCACATTTGTATGTGTGAATGAAATGACCTTCTCCGTTAACAGGGTTATTATATGCAAAAGTATATCTATTACATGCTTCAGGATTTCCGTTGTTGCTCTTTAAGATAGACATTGCATAATTGTAATTCCCATCTTCAATATGCATAATTCCTGAAATTCTAGGTGTGTAATTAGGAGCATCAGGTTCAAACTCACGTGTTCTAAGTGCCTGTTCAAAAGTCTGCTGCTTATCCATTAATTCGTAAATTGTATCTGTCTGATCGCCGTTAGTTACGATAGTCTTGTTTCCAAGAACACGAACAGGTGCGTAGATAATAAGACTTGGATCAACAAGCTTTGATGGATCAAAAGCTTCTGTGCGGATTCCTTCTCCTTCTTCAACAAAAACACGATTTCTACTGTTTTCGCTTCTTCCCATAATAAAATATGCTGTTACAGCATGCTTTCCATTAGGTGTTTTTCCAATTACGATTCCTCTTCCCGGATATGAATTTTCTTTTAATTCATTTTCAAGTGATAACATCTGCATTTTTTAATCTCCTTAATTTTGATTTTAAGTTTACTTTGTATTTTAAGTTTTTAATTTAAGATTACTGTTTAATGTAATTCTCTTTGCAGAAAATGGGTCGAAGTTTTTTCTGCAAAAAGAATTAATAAACATATTTTAACTCCTCTGTCCTCTCCAAAGATAGTTAATTGTTTTGCAGAACTTATAAGAAATTTTCTAAAAGAATCTTTCAAACCTTTCTAAAAATTCCACAAAATGAAAAAACCACCCAGGTAACCCAGAGGGTTGCCCAGGCGGTCGACTACGTGCATCCATACTCCCTGTGGGTAATCCCACTAATCCGCCAGTCATATGGAATATATAAGTAGCATAAACTATTTTTTTTCTTTTTTCAACTGTTTTTTATCACAAATTTTTTATAAGATTTAGATGTCAAATCATACAATCAATGTTATAATACAATCTTGTATGAAAAGGAGATGTAAATATGGGAAAAAGAAATGAAAACACGAAACTAGTAGCAAAGATTCTTTCTCTTGCTATGATTACAACAATGATGAGCGGATATGTAGCACCGCCTAAGGAAGTTAAGGCAGACACATTTAACTCATCATATTCTTATGAAGTAAATACACAGGCTACCGAAGTTGAAGCTGCCACATATAATGTTGTGCAATCTGCTTCTAATGTGGTTAATTCTTCTGATTCTTTGGGAAAAGCAATTGAAACTTCAACAGAACAATCCACTGAAACTACTACTGAGAAATCAACAACTGACAATACTACAACGGATAGTTCTACAACTAATCCTGCAGAAACAACTACAAAACCACAGGAAACTACAACTGAACAACCTACAACAGTAGACCCTGATGCTTTTGACTTAGTTGCACACAGAGGTTACTCAGCTTATGCACCGGAGAACTCAATTCCGGCTTTTGAAATGGCTGCAGCTTCAGGATTTTCAAAGATTGAACTTGATATCAGAAGATGTAAGCCCGATTCAAACGGCAAGGCTACATGGGTTGTCTCACACAACGATTCATTAAAAAATACAATGGGCGTTAACGTTGATATTTCAGACTCAACTTACAGCGAACTGTTAAAATATTCATATACTAAGGGTAACAATGTTGATGCTTACAGCAATCTTAAAATTGCCACATTAGACCAGGTTATTGACTTGATTAAGAAATACAAATCCGAAGGCAAAAAAGTCAACTGGCAGATTGAACTTAAGAGCGTATCTGACAGTAACTATCCTAACTATTTTGAGAATGAATTAGTTAAACCTTTAAAAAATGCCGGCGTTGAAGACTGTGTAACTTTTATTTCTTTTAGCAAAACTTATTTGAAGAAAATTAAAAGCATTGACAGCACTTTAGCAACTACTTATCTTAGTACTATTTTGGATGAAGATGCAGTAAATGACGCACTTAAATGTAACGCTGAAGGAGTTACTTTTAATGGAGAAAAAAATTATACTAAGGAAGCTGCCATAAAACTTGCTTTGTCTAAAGGTTTAAAGGTTGGTGTTTACACACTTGATACCCCTGCAATAATGGGTGTTTATTATCAATGGGGTGTGCGAAGCTTCACAACTAATATGGTTAATCCTAATGAAGTTACACCTACAATTCTTCGTGCCAAGTACAACACTAAAGCTTTTAGTTGCACATTAAGTAAGACAAGTTACACATATGACGGTTCAAGAAAGTTGCCTGCTGTTACTGTTAAATATAAGGATATCGAACTTGTAGAGGGCATTAATTATCAGTTAAGCTACTCTGACAATAAAAATCCGGGAACAGCAAAGGTTTACATATCAGGTATAAACAACTGTACAGATGAAAAAGAATTAAAGTACAAAATTGTTATGCCTAAAGTGACCGGCTTTAGTGATTCAACCACTACAACATCAAAAGTCACTTTAAAATGGACACCTGTAGACAAAATAACAGGATATATTGTTTACCGTTACAACTATTCAAAAAAGAAATATGAAGCCATAAAGACTATCGCAAACTCAGATGCAAAGTCATACAAAATCACTAAACTTGCTTCTGCTACAAAGTACAGATACAGAGTTGCAACATATTTAAAGGCTGATGGCAAAACATATACATCTTCACCTTGCACAGCAAAGACTACGTATACAAAGCCGGCAAAAGTAACAATTAAGTCTGCTAAGAGATATAGCAAGAACAGACGAATCATGGTTAAGTGGACTAACTCACCACGATGCACAGGCTATGAAGTTAGAGTTGCAACAGACAAGAAAATGAAGCATGTCGTAAAGAAATACACTGTTTCAGGCAACACAAAACAGTATGTAAAAGTTAAAGGCCTTACAAAGACAAAGAAATATTACGTAAAAGTGAGAGCCTACTTAAAAGTTGGTAAAAAATACTACTACAGCTCATATAGCACTGTTGTGAAAAATAAGCCATTGAAGATTAAGAAGAAAAAATAGGGTTTGAATTTTTTAAATGAATTAATAAAATATCCGGATAGAAGAAAGTATTTTAAGCTTACATTCTATCCGGATATTTTTTATTTACATTACACAGAACATTTTGTGATTTTTCTATTTTTTACTGTAATTCCCGTTTCCACCACGCAATGCTACTGCCTTATTTAATTTTTATCCAAAAGATTTATTCAAGTTCTTCCACCTTTATTACTCAATTGTAATGAATTTTTCTTCTACCTGTGGCTTCTTTACTTCTTTAGGAACATACATTGTTAAGATTCCGTTTTCAAACTTGGCATTAATATCTTCCTCTGTTACGTTCTTGCCAACAAAGAAGCTTCTCTGGCACTTGCCATAATATCTTTCACGACGGATGTATTTAACGGCTTCCTTCTTCTGACCTTCTTCGTTGTTCTCTTCTTTATTTTCTGCATTGTGTTCAGCGGTAATTGTAAGGTAACCGTCTTTCAACTGTGCCTTTACTTCTTCTTTGGAAAATCCAGGTAATTCCATTTCAATCTGGTAGCCGTCAGCCAATTCTTTAATATCTGAGCTTATATTTCTAGCTGCTGCTACCTGCTTTCTAAATGCAGGTGAAAATTCAAATACATCTCCAAAATCATCAAATAAATCATTCATTCCAAAAATACTAGGTGCTAACATAATACTTACCTCCTTATATATCTGCAATCAAAATCTGAGAATTTAGCTGACTGCATATTGCGACTTCCATTAGTCGTAATTGTTAATTTTATTTCTTTCAGGGACTCTCTTTTTTCCCTGTGATTATGTTATAGCACTTTTGTTAGCACTCGTCAACAGTGAGTGCTAATATTTCTTGTAAACATTTTGTTAACTTTTATAATATAAAATGTTATCTGATTTTTAACTTTCCTAATACCCTAACGGTAACTCCAGGCCGCTTTCTTCCATCAGCTCTTTATCCAAAAGAATCTCCTTTGTATTACCATCCTTAATTATCTTTCCGTCTGAAAGAAGTATTGTTCTCTCGCAAGTGTCCATTATCATATTCAAATCGTGAGAAGCTATTATTTTTGCCTGATTCAGTCGATTTAATATGTTGATTAGGTTTCGTCTGTTCTTTGGATCAAGTGCCACGCTTGGCTCATCCATCAATATAACATCCGGTTCTGTTGACAGGATTGTTGCAATAGAGGCAAGTTTTTTCTCCCCTCCTGAAAGCTTATAAATCTGCTTGTCCTTTAGCTGTTCAATGTGCACAACTTTCAGCGCTTCCATTGTTTTCTCATTAACTTCTGCCTCAGACATTCCGTAATTTCTCGGTGCAAAAGCAACATCATCAAAAACAGTTGACATAAAAAGCTGACTGTCAGCATCCTGAAAAACGTAGCCAATATTTTTTCTAATAGTCTTTAAATTCTTTTTTTCAAGGGGAATATTGTTGACCATCACATCTCCCTGAAAACCTGTATTTAGACCAACAAGTATTCTTAAAAGAGTAGACTTTCCAACGCCGTTAGCGCCAACCAAGCCCACCGACTCACCCTTTTTTAATTGAAAATTTATATTTTCCAAAACCTTTCTCTTGCTATCATAGCCGAAAGAAAGGTCGGAAACTGAAATTATATTCTCCATCTTTTTGTCCTTTTATGTAAACAAACCGCCCACTATTTCAAAAACAGGGTACACTCTAAAAGTGATAATCACCAGTGTCCATACAATCATCCACACGTAATCCCTGCTACTTAATTTGTAATTTCTGATTCGCACGTTATTAAGATTGTAACCTCTAAGACTCATGCTGTTATGCACATCGGTTGCCCTGTCTATACTTCGTAAAAGCAACTGCCCCGGCAGACTTCCCCAAGCCTTAAAATTAATGCCTTTCTGGCCCGGTGCCCTAAGGCTGTACGCCTCAACTATTCTTTTTGTTTCCTTTAGCAACACGTTAATGTACCTGTAAATCAACTGGATAATCATAACAATAATCTCAGGAATATGTATTTTTCTAAGCGCCATGCATACTCGGTCTATAGTAGTTGTAATTATAAGAATATAAATGGCAATCACCGTCAAAATTCCTTTAATCATCAGTGTCACCATGGAAATTTCGCCGCCGGTTATTTTCACTCCACCCATTGTCAGCAAAACATTTCTGTCAAAAAAAGGATTAAAAATACCAATTATGCAAATCAATGGCAAAATAAGTCTGATTCTTTTTATACATTTTCCAAATTTAATGTCCCCAAGGTTAAAAATAATCAAGGGATATATTATCATTTCCACTAGACCTGTCACATTATATTTCGGAAAAGAAGTCACCATACAAACATACAAAACCGTTACAAACAGTTTTGCCAGTGCATGTATGTTATTTAGAAAATTATCTTCCCCAGCCTGATTTTCAATAGCACACATTTCGTGTATTGCATTTTCAAATTTTTCCATTATGCTTTCTTTCTAAAAAACTTAAATAAATTGCAGCACACAATGCACAACAGGATTACTACCACTCCACCTACAATGCCTGAAAATGATGTTCCGGCAATTGTGTCTGAAGACTTAAATCCGTAGTCAGGAAGGATTGCAAGCTTGTCCTGTATTCCCGCAAAAAAGCTGTAAATTCCACCTGTGCTTTCCACTTCTGTAGCTCCTGTGATTTTTGAAATTGACCATTCCAAGCCATCAGGCAAAGATGAAGCCACAAGTGATAAGCCACCTGCAATAATTACTGCCATTGCCAAAAGAATTGCCAAAACTTTTTTGTATGGCATTTTTTCTTTTTTGTCAACAGCTTCAATTCCCCAAAGCAATTCAGGTCTAGCCTCGTAGACGAAGCAAAGAACTGCCCCGGTAATTATTCCTTCAACCAATCCGATGCACAAATGTATTGGTTGCATTACTGAAACAAATGCAGTAAAAGGAAGTTCTGTAATTCCTGAAGCCAAAGTTTCAAGTGTTACTGAAAAAGCTCCAAGTTGTAAAGTAACAACGCAACCAATAATTGACGCTGCCATTATTTTCTTTTTTGATGCGCCGTTTTTCATCACAATGCGCCATATAACCATCGCTCCTATGAAGCATCCATAAAATGCCATGTTCCACACATTTGCCCCAAGAGCCATCAAACCTCCGTCAGCAAACATCAAACACTGAATCAGCAAAATACCTATCATTGTCAGGAAACCTGCCGGTGCCCCAAGCATTGCAGACAACAACATTCCTCCGCACAAATGTCCTGAAGAACCTGTTCCCGGTATTGTAAAATTAATCATTTGAGTTGCAAAAACAAAAGCTCCCATTATTCCCATGGTTGGGATTTTAGTCTGATCATCTTCTTTTCTTATCTTTGTAACTGAATATGCTGCCACCGCTGTGCTGCAGGCGTACATTGTCCCTGCAACTGCCGGTGATAACAAGGCGTCTGCCATATGCATAAATTTGTCCTCCTAAAGTATCTTTATTAAATATTCTCCTTCACTTCTCTTATGGAAATGTTATTTTCAATAGCTATTTTCTTCAAATCTTCAAACTCCAATTTGGATTTTTCAACTCCATAGCCATATGTTTTTTTCACATCAATATCTCCATATTGGGTGCTAACCTTCTCAATCTTTCTATTCAAAATCATTCGGCTACACTTGTATTCTCTAATTCCAATTGTTGATGTATGCTTAAAAATAGTTACGGCAACATCTTCCTTAGCCGACTCTTTGCACATTACATTAAGCAAAGTTCCCTGACGACCTTTTTTCATACTAATTGGCGTAGTGTAAACGTCCAACACATCATCCTGCCAAATCTGTTCCACCGCAAAACTTAATTCTTCCGCAGTCATATCGTCAATGTTGCAACGAAGCTCCACAATGGTGTCTTGGATAGTATCACTATTCTCAATGGTTCTATTATTTTGATTGGTGTCATTGTTACTTTCCGTAATTGAATTATTTTCTGTCTTTTCTCCAAGAATTGCTCTAATGCAGTTAGCCACCGGGAAGTCTTTGTTTCCCATGCCATAACCCTGCTTTTCCATAATCATCGCAGGCATATTTCCAAACTCATTAACATAGTATTTCAAAATTGCTGCCCCTGTTGGCGTGCAAAGTTCGCCTTCAATATTTCCACTGTAACAAACCATTCCTTCAAGCAAATTAGCTGTAGCCGGTGCGGGAACCGGAAGTATTCCATGAGCACATTTCACTTTTCCAAAACCTGTATTAATAGGCGATACAACCACCTTGTCAGGGTTAATCTCTTCCATTAACATAACGCAACATGTTACATCCGCAATTGCATCCATCATTCCAACCTCATGAAAATGAATTTCAGAAACATCCACACCGTGAGCTTTACTCTCAGCCTGAGCTATAAGCTTGTATATAGAAATTACATCATTCTTAACCTTGTCTGAAACTGCGAGATTTTGAATCGTGTGCTCAATAAAATCAATAGTTGCATGGTAATGAGCGTGATGATGGGTATGGTTATGATGATGTAATTCATTACTGTTTTGTACATCCTCAGACAATTCTTCTTCATCATTAATCAAAACTCTAACATGATTTCCTTTTATACCACATTTAACCGAGCTTTCAAGCTTCACCTTAACATTTGAAATTCCAATATTATTAATTTTTTCAACAAACTTATCTTTATCCGGAACAAGTTCTAGCAAAGCAGACATCAACATGTCGCCTGCTGCACCCATTCCACAATCTAAATACAAAATTCTCATATTAGTTCCTCTTTTATATGTATTTTCCCTGGAATTATCCGTAATTTCTTCCAAAAGAGCAGGTTTTCTCCCACCCTACTACTTCGCTCTCATATGATTTATCATGCTTGCCTGATATGCTGCTCCGAAGCCATTATCTATGTTGACTACGCTTACTCCGCTGGCACAGGAGTTTAGCATTGACAAAAGGGCTGATAAGCCTCCGAAGTTTGCACCGTAGCCTACACTTGTTGGCACTGCGATTACAGGGCAGTCTGCCATTCCACCTATGACACTGGCAAGTGCGCCTTCCATTCCTGCAATTGCGATTATTACGGAGGCACTCATTATTTCGTCAACGTGGCTTATCAATCTGTGAAGTCCGGCAACACCCACATCATAAAGTCTTGTAACCTGATTGCCGAAAACCTCTGCCGTCAATGCTGCTTCTTCTGCAACATACATATCACTTGTTCCTGCCGTTGCAACAACTATTGTTCCAATACCGTCTTTCTTAGGCATTGGTCCAACTATTCCAACCTTAGATATTTCATCATATCTCAAATCTATTTCTTCACTGACAAACTTAGCGGCTTCACTGCTCATTCTTGTTATAAGTACAGTTTCCTCACCACTTTTTTGTAGATGCTTGACAATTTCTTTTATTTGTTCCTTGGTTTTTCCTGCGCCATAAATAACTTCAGGCACACCCTGTCTGATGCCTCTGTGGGTATCAATCTTTGCAAACCCCATATCCTTAAAAGGCTCTTCTTTAATGGCAAGCAAAGCTTCTTCCTTAGTAACTTTCCCCGTTGCAACATCATCCAAAATATTCATCAACTCTGATTGTTTCATAATGTCGCCTTTCTTATAATCATATTTCTTTGTCTCGTTTTATGTTGTTACTATCTAGTTCTCAAATCAAGCAATACCTCATCAAATATTTTTAACAATTCTTCCAATACAACTTCTCGCTTTTCCATAAGTGCCTGTAACCGGCTTTCAGGCATTTGGATTTTGGCTTTGTTGTCCATCCATCTTACTCTGAAATCAGAAAAGCCTAAGTCAAACAAAAATGTTTCTGCTGTTTCTACCTGTTTGATTTTTTCTTCATCTATTTCAGTACCTGTTGGTATTCTTGTTGCAAGACAAGCGTATGACGGTTTGTTGTACACGAACAAACCTGCTTCCTTTGACTGCTTTCTTATTTCAGATTTCACGTAGCCACACATTCTAAGTGGGGACAAAACCTTCATCTCCTGCAAAGCCTTCATTCCCGGTCTGTCATCTGCATCATCTGAAGCGTTGGTTCCATCAAGAATTACTGTCATTCCGTCATTCTTTGCTGCTTCAAGAATTGTTCCAAAAACACCCTGCTTACAATAATAACATCTGTTGACCGGATTGTCTGTAACCAGCTTGTTAGACAAAACATCCACATTCAAAATCTTCAAATCAACGCCTAGCTGCCGGCAAATTTTTTCTGCATCCTTTTTTTCAAATTCCGGTTGAAAAACAGATTTGACAAAATACGCCTTCACGCTCTTTGCATATTTTTTTGCCATATAAACCAAAAATACTGAATCAACTCCACCTGACAAAGCAATTGCCACATTAGGATATTTTTCAAAAAACTCTTTTATGTTTATTTCTTCTTTTGTAATATTTTTCATTTTTTCAGTCCCTCTTATTTCCATAAACATTTTGTTTTCGATAAATATTTTGTTTTCAATAACATTTTCTGAACTTTATTTAAGATAATGTATTTGCCATTAATTTTTAATCCAAAATCTTTCAACACCGCCCATTATATCATAGGTTGATTAATCCATAAAGATTTCTTAATTTATTGTTAACTTTTTGTGTATTCTATGGATAGTTTGGTATTTTTTTGGTAGAATTAACGGCGTAGAAAAATTTAAAAAAGAAGCTAAATGTCAATGTTTCCCTTATTGCATTGACCGGGGGGTATGCCTGGATTGCCCGAAGCTTACAGGAGGTAATTAATGAACATTTTATTTTTTTTGACACCGAAAGAAAAGGTGTCACATATATTCAATGACGATACACTGAGACAGGTTGTGGAAAAAATGGAGTTCCACGGATATTCCGCCATTCCTCTTTTAGATAAAGAAGGAAAATACATAGGAACAATTACTGAAGGGGACTTGCTTTGGTACCTTAAGGACCACGATTTTCCTGACATCTACCAGTTGGAGGATATTCCTATTACGGACATTGAACGAAAAAGAGATAACAACGCTGTCAACATACAGGTTTCAATGGAAGAACTTTTTGAAAAAGCCACTAACCAGAACTTCGTACCTGTGGTGGATGACAACAATGTATTTATTGGTATTATCACAAGAAAAGATATAATACTGTATTTAGCAAATAAAGAAAATACAAATAATGCTATATCCAACTAAATCATTACTTAACAATCTTTTAGGTGTGGTACATTATTAATTTTGTATTGTATAAACGAAAACGGGTTCTGCAAACGATAGGCAGATTTTCGAAATTTTGCGAGTATAATTTAAGACAAAAATCAACTGTTTGAGCCGTAGGCGAGTTTTGATTTTTGTCTTATAATAAATGACGGAGCAAAATAAGAAAATCAACGTGTTTGCAAACCCGTTTTCGTTTATAAATATCAATCAAAATTAATAAGAACCACACCTATAATTTTCTTTTATTCCAACTCTTCTTTCAGCGTATCTATAAACTTCCTGCACGCCTTAGATATGTATTTCCCTTTCTTATACGCCACGCACATTGTTCTGACCGCATCTTCATCTGAGCCTACCTTGTAGTAGTATGCGTGATTTTTTATGTTGTTGTATTTTATGGTTGTTTCTGTAACGAAAGAGATTCCCATATTGGCAAGTGTCATGGCAAGCCCTGTTACTGTCTGAGATGTTTGCAATATTACGTTAGGTGTAAAACCGGCTTTTTCAAATATGCTGTCTACCATGCGTCTTACATGCTGGTCCTCGTTTAACAAAACAAACTCTTCATCCTTCATTCTGCTTATGTCCAATGTTTTCACTGATGAATAGTCAATTTTGTCACTTAGTAATTTTTCTATTGGAATCTGGTATTCTCCTATTTCTTCATTAATTGCCAGGTTTTTCGGAACAACCATAAGCAATCTTTCTTCAAAAAGAGTTTCCTTATCAAATAACTCGCTATCGATTCTTCCATCTGTCAGGAAAATATCAATGTCTCCCAAAAGGCATTTATTCATTATTTCAGGGACTTTTTCTTCTGTTAATTTAAAAGTAATTCCCGGATATTTCTTGTGGAAGACTGACATTGGTCCCGGCAAATATGTTGTTGAAAAACATACAACACTTCCTATTTTTATTTCTCCTTTTTTTAAATCCTGCAAATCTGACATAACATCATTAAGTCTGTCTGTGGCTGATATAACATCCTCTGCGTATTCCAAATATGCCTTGCCGAACTCTGTTATTTCAATCGGAGAAATACTTCGGTCAAAAAGCAATACACCCATTCTGTCTTCCAGTTTTTTAATGTAATTGCTTAATGCCGGCTGGGATATTCCCAAAGCTTTTGAAGCCTTTGAGAAACTTTTCTGTTTTGCCACTTCTTTTATATAAGTAAATTCGTTATTATTCATGTTAGCTCCACTCCCAATCAATTTTGAACTAATATGATTATAATATTTTTCTGTACTTTTTCCAATGCTATGTTAGCTGATTGTTTAAATGTTCCCATAACTTGGCGTAACCCTCACTTGCAGGTGTAACAGGCTTTTCAATAGTGTTGTACAAATGCTCCTTAATGGTTCCTTCCTTAGACATTACCATAATTCTGTTTCCAAGAGATATTGCCTCCTGAATGTTGTGAGTTATAAAAATAACTGTTATTTTTTCTTTTTGTTTCAATTTCAGTAATTCACTTTGCAACTGCTTTCTTGTCATTGCATCAAGCGCTGCAAAAGGCTCATCCATTAATATTATTTTTGAACCAAGTGCCATTCCCTTTGCTATTGCCACTCTTTGCTTCATTCCACCGCTTAACTGATGTGGATAATAATTAGCATACTGTACCAGATTAACTTTTTCCAAATATTTCTTTGCTTTCTGCTCTCTTTCCGCCTTATCCTTCATTCCATTTACTTTTAACGCATATGTAATATTTTTCAAAACAGTTTTCCAAGGAAATAACTGATTAAAGTCCTGAAATACCATTATTCTGTCAGGTCCCGGTTTTACAACCGGCTGACCGTCAACTTTTATGCTTCCTTCATAGTCTTCAAAACCGGCAATACATCTTATTAATGTAGATTTTCCGCAACCTGAAGGGCCAAGAATGCATAAGAAATCTTCATCATTTATAGTCAAATCAAGATTATTTAAAATAACTCTATCGGAATTATCATATTTTTTTACCAGATTACTTATCTTTAAAACTTCATTGCTCATCGTGTCATTCCCCACTTTCTAAAAGTTTTATTTTCTATGTTGCGGAAAATTCCGTACTCAACAACCATTCCAATAATTACAATAACAATAATTGCCGCAAAAACTCCGGCAATGTCAGTATTAGTACGTCTGTCCTGAATAAAATAGCCAATTCCTAAAGCTCCGCCTCCGCCAAAAATCATTTCGGCACTGATAAGTCCACGCCACGCTCTTGCCCAGCCTACTTTTATACCTGAAAAAATTCTAGGCAAAGCTGCCGGAAGAAAGACTCCAAAAATCAACTTAACCGGTGAAAGTCCTATATTTCTGCCTACTTCCAAATACAATTCCGGCACTGCATTGAAACCATCAATTATACTTCTTGACATAGGCCACACAACTGCGTGAATAACCATAAAAATTATGGCACCGTCACCTACGCCTATCCAAAGAATTGCTACTGGTATTAAAGCTATTCCCGGTATTAAGTCACACATTGAAACAATCATATTGTAGATTGTGTAAAATGTTTCGCTTATAACTGAAAGGCTTGAAAAAACCAAAGCCAACGCTATTCCCACAATTAATCCTTTAATGATAAGTGAAAGGGAATGTAACACCATTGTCCCAAGTTCTCTTTCCGTAAAAGCAGTTACAAAAGCTTTTCCAATATCGCCTAATGATGGAAACAAAATTTCCGGCCAAATTTTCAAAGTATATAATACCTGCCACAAGATAAGAACTGAAACAATAAAAATTATTTTCACCAAACTATTTTTAATATTCTTATTCAAAACTATTCTCCTTTAACATTATCGAATACTAACTGGTCAATACTACTTGCACCTTTGTCTAAGAAATTTTCTTCTACCATAAAGTCTGAAAGATTCATAACTCCCTGCAAAGTTGAATTGTACTGAACGGCACCATCCTTCAACCATGATGCAATTTCATCTTGTGAAGCATCATAAGTTTCAGTAAGGATTTTTGCTGTTTCGTCAGGATTATCTTCTATATATTTCATTGCTTCTTCTGTTGCGTCACAAAAAGCTTTGTATAGATCAGGATTGTTTTTGTATAACTTTTCTGATGCTATTCCTACGATTGATGTGTCACCTTTAGCCCAAACGTCTTCGCTTACCGGTATTTCGTGTATGTTATCTTCTTTTACTTCCATTAAATTGTATGGTGCCAATACCATATTGCACTGAACTGCACCTGATATTAACGCTGAATATCCGTCTGCATTAGCCATTGCAACTAAGTTTGCATCTAAGGCATGAGCGTCGCCCAATTCCTTCTTTGCAGCCATAGCCAATAATATATGAGGCTGACTGTTAACCTGAGTTACAACAATCTGGTCGCTTGATTTTATGTCTTTCAAAGTCTTAATGCTACTGTCATTAGTCTGGATTCCGCAAGAAACTGCTGCCAAACCTGTACAAATCTTGTACGGTGTCTTTGACATAATTCCGTTAATTGCAACTGATGTTCCAAGTGCACCAATGTCTATTGAACCTGCTGTAATTCCTTCACTAATTGCTGCGCCACTTTCCAACAACTTCCAATCTACATTTACGTCTTTTCCATAATGCTTCTCAATAAGTTTCTTCTCCTTCATAACCAACAGCGGTGTGTATGAAAGACCATTCTGATAAGCAATTACCAACTTATCATTTTTCTCTGCTGATTTTTTAGTTCCACAAGCTGTTAAAGACAATGCCAAAACAAGCGATAATGCTACTGCTATACCCTTTTTTATTCTTCTCATATCAATTCTCCTTTTCGTTCATTCTTATAACTTTTTCATTATAACTATTATTATTTAATAGTTATGCTGTTATGGATAATAACATCTGAATATGAAAGAAATATGATAAGTATTAATAATGCGGAATATTAAAAACAAAAAAGTACGTGTATGGTTTGGGACTTTCCAAAACATACACGTACTTTTTACAGAATTGTTAAAATACAAATTGCAAGACAATCCATATATTCAATAACTATATTTTTATGCCACCACATCAAACTGTGAATTGTACAAGTCTGCGTAGAAGCCTTTCTTTGCCATAAGTTCTTCGTGTGAACCCTGCTCGATTATATCTCCATCCTTCATTACAAGAATTATGTCCGCATTCTTAATTGTACTAAGTCTGTGAGCTATAACGAAACTTGTTCTGCCTTTCATAAGGTTATCCATGGCTCTCTGGATTCTATGCTCTGTTCTTGTGTCAACTGATGATGTTGCCTCATCAAGAATCATTACAGGGTTGTCTGCAAGGATTGCTCTCGCTATTGTAAGAAGCTGTCTCTGACCTGCAGAAACATTAGATGCTTCTTCATTTAACTCGAAATCATATCCACCTGGCAATGTTTTAATGAAATGATGTGCGTGAGCTGACTTAGCAGCTGCAATTACTTCTTCATCTGTTGCATCAAGTCTACCGTATCTGATATTCTCCATTATTGAACCTTTAAACAACCACGTATCCTGAAGAACCATTCCGAAAGCATTACGAAGTTCATTTCTGTTGTAATCCTTTAAATTATGTCCATCAAGTTTTATTTCTCCTGAGTTAACATCATAGAATCTCATAAGAAGTTTTACCATTGTTGTCTTTCCTGCACCTGTTGGTCCTACAATTGCTACCTGCTGACCTGCCTTAACGTGAGCGTTAAAGTCATTTACAATAATGTTATCAGGATTGTATCCGAAATGTACATGTTCGAAATCAACAACTCCCTTAACATTTTCAATAGGAACAGGATTTTCAGTAATCTGGTCTTCCTCTTCTTCCTCAAGAAATTCGAAAACTCTTTCTGCTGCTGCCATCATTGACTGCATCATATTAGTAACCTGGGCAATCTGTGCTATAGGCTGTGTAAAGTTCTTAACATATGTTATAAATGCCTGAATATCACCGATTGTAATCGTTCCGTTAATTGCAAGGAACGCACCTGAAATAGCTACTCCAACATATCCTAAGTTACCTACAAAAGTCATAATAGGCTGCATCATACCTGACAAGAACTGTGATTTCCAAGCTGAATTATACAAAACATTATTTGTCTTCTTAAATTCATCTATTACATCCTGCTCTTTTCCAAAAGCTTTAACTACTAAATGACCGCCATAATTCTCTTCAACCTGACCGTTAATGTGACCTAAATACTCCTGCTGTGTTTTAAAGTATTTCTGTGAATGCTTCATTATAAAGCTTATAAAAATCATACTAACAGGAAGTATTAATAATGTTATTAAAGTCATAAGCGGACTAATTGTTAACATCATTATTACTACACCAATCATAGTTGTTGATGAAGTAATAAGCTGTGTTACACTTTGGTTTAAACCATTACCCAATGTGTCAACATCGTTTGTAATTCTTGAAAGTACTTCACCATATGTTCTGCTTTCAAAATATTTCATTGGCATACGATTGATTTTTTCAACAATTTCACGACGAAGTCTGTAACATAACTTCTGTGTAATTGTTGACATTGTAAAGCCCTGAACTAAGTTAAATAATGAGCTTATTCCATAAAGAACCAATACTATAATAATTATTCTTCCAATATAACCAAAATCAATACTGCCTGTTCCGGAAATCTTGGACATTAAACCTTCTGCTAATTTGGTTGTAGCTTTTCCCAAAATCTTAGGGCTTACAATTGAAAATGTGGCACTTGCTATGGCACATATCATAACAGCAATAATGCCTATTCTGTATCTTCCGGCATATTTAATAAGCTTCTTTAATGTACCCTTAAAGTCTTTTGCTTTCTCTCCCGGTTTACGATTCATTCTTGGCATGGCTTAGTCCTCCTTTCCTTCAATACTTGCTGCAAACTCTGCTTCTGAAAGCTGAGATTTTGCAATCTGCATATATGTTTCACAAGTTTTTACAAGTTCCTTATGTGTACCCTTTCCTACAAGCTTTCCTTCATCCAAAACAAGAATCTGGTCTGCGTGAAGAATTGTGCTTACACGCTGTGCAACAATAAATACTGTTG
Organism: Eubacterium ventriosum; assembly: GCF_025150745.1. Taxonomy (NCBI): domain Bacteria; kingdom Bacillati; phylum Bacillota; class Clostridia; order Eubacteriales; family Eubacteriaceae; genus Eubacterium; species Eubacterium ventriosum. The sequence continues at coordinate 1,123,507 of NZ_CP102282.1, read as the reverse complement.
CATCTTTAGTCTTTGGTTTAAGTGCTTTTCTAAGCTGTGTATCTGTCTTAAAATCAAGTGCAGAAAAACTGTCATCAAAAATATAAATCTTTGGATTTCTTGCTATTGCTCTTGCAATTGAAAGACGCTGTTTCTGCCCACCTGATACGTTTGTACCACCTTGTGCAATTGCACTTTCAAATTTGTCAGGTTTGTCTTCAATAAATTCTGTAGCCTGAGCAATCTGTGCTGCTTCCTTAATTCCTGCTTCATCTATTCCCGGTGCACCATATGAAATGTTGGAATTAATATCACCTGAGAATAAAATACCTGTCTGTGGAACATATCCAATCTGTGAACGCAATGTTTCAATTGATATATCTCTAATATCCACACCGTCCAAAGTAATCTTTCCATTAGTTACATCGAAAAATCTTGGAATTAATTTTGCAAGAGTAGATTTACCACTTCCGGTACTACCGATAATTGCAACTGTCTGTCCCGGCTTTGCCTCAAAATCTATATCTTCCAAAACATTTTCTTCGCCGTCTGCATATTTAAAATCAACGTGGTCAAACTTAACAACTGCATTGTTTGTTTTTTCTGTTAATGCATTGTGGCTGTCTTTTATGGTAATTTCTGTTTTTAATACTTCATCAATCCTGTTAGCTGCAACTGCTGCTCTTGGAAGCATAATTGAAACCATTGTAAGCATTAAGAATCCCATGATAATCATCATTGAATATGTGATAAATGCTGTCATTGTTCCGACTTCCATAACACCCTGGTCAATCTTCTTTGCCGCAACCCAGATAATAAGAACTGAAACGCCGTTCATTACAAACATAAGTGCCGGCATCATAAATGACATGGCTCTGTTTGTAAAAAGCATTACTCTTGTAAGATTGCCGTTGGCTTCTTCAAATCTTTCTTCTTCTTTCTTTTCTCTACTGAAAGCTCTGATAACTGAAAGACCTGTTAAAATCTCTCTTGAAATAAGGTTAACCTTGTCAACTAATTTCTGCATCATATTAAACTTAGGCATTGCAACAACCATAAGCACGCCTATGATACATACAACAACTGCCACTGCAAGAACAATTGTCCATTCCATTCCTGAACTGTAATTAACTACGTTAATGATTCCGCCAATTGCAAGAATAGGTGCATAAAGTACCATTCTAAGAAGTATAACCGAAACCATCTGTATCTGCTGCACGTCGTTTGTACTTCTTGTAATTAGAGACGCTGTTGAGAACTTATCAAGTTCCGCGTTGGAGAAACTCATAACTTTTGTAAAGATTTTCTCTCTTAAATCTCTGCCAACTCCTGCTGCTGTTTTTGATGCAAAGAAACCAACAAGAATTGCCGCGATTACCATAAGCAAAGTCATTGAAATCATCTTTGCCCCTGTTTTAAACATATAGTCTGTCTGCAACTTATCAAGGTCCTTACCACAGGCTTTATATTCACTCTTTGCAAAACTCTTAGCATATGAACTAATAGTTGAATCTCCAAGACTTGAAAGTTTCTTTTCAAAAACCTTTCTTAAGTCATACATTAATGTTGGACTTTGTGGATCAACACCAAATTCCTGTAGCTTCTTAGCCATTTCCTGCTGTTGCTCAGGAGTCATCTGCTGTGCATTACCACTCATATTTTTAAACTGTGAATCCTGCTGTGATGACATCATGTAATATACTGCAATAACATTGCCAAATTCACTGTCTAATTCTTCCATATTATCTTTGTCTGTGTTCTTAAGCTTATAGGCTTTGTCAGACTTGCTAAACTCATAAGCATTATCCCAGTCTTTTGTCTCCTGTTCATTCAAAAACAGCTTCAAACTATTGTAACTGTTCTCTGTTATAAACTCAGGCATCTGATGTTCAACACCGCCATTAACAATACCAACATCAATAATATTAGATGTATAGTCCGGCAATGATAAGTCACAATACGCCTGAACAACAAGTAATGCCAATATTAAAATTACAAAGTACCAGTATTTCTTTAAATTTTCAAAAATATGTTTCATTACTGTTTTCCTTTCATGTCATTATTTTCCTTCATTATAGTTCGAGTTTTTTCTAATATTCTTAAAAGATTTTCAGTGTCCTCCTCTCCAAGTCTTTCCAAATAGGCCACTACGCCTTTAAGCATTCTCTCTCTTCTATCTTTTACTGCATCCCAGCCTATGTCTGTTAATACAATATTCACCTTTCTTCTGTCCCCTTCAAGGCTAATTCTTTGAATATAGCCTTTCTTCTCAACTGCTTTAAGAAAAGCTGCTACTCTTGCAGTACTTACATGCGCACTCTTAGCAATCTCATTAGGCATTAACCCATTGTCACTATGTGCTAAGCATTCCAACATAATTGCTTCTCCCCTTGCCATCTTATGAAGGTTATCGCTCATCTTAGACTGCTTGGCCATCATATTAAAGTTTAATAACTCCTTTGCTTTCTCTTCATAATATTTCTTTTTATCATCCATTAGAATATAAATGCTCCTTTACTCTTTTGTTGTTCAAAGAAAATCGCTAACACTATTAATAATTAACGGTGTTAGCGATTATAGTACTAATATTATAATATGTCAACAACTTGGTGGAAAATAAAATGTGATGGTTGTGAATGGACAAATTTATTCTTGTACTAACACAGCCGAAAATCGTTGTGGTAAAGCGTGGACGTGGGAGCTTGGACTTGTCCCAAACAAGTTTTAATCAATTATTTACGGATATTACAGCGTTTTTTGTTCAGAACTTCGTAATGGATAAGAATTACGTGTGATATTATATTTTTGATATATGACACGTAATTTTTAGGAAAATATAAGCATTATAATAAGTAATTACTTGTCATTTAACATTTTTTTCATCTGACACGTAATTCCCAGTCAAATTATACTGAAAAATTTAAAAATTACTTGTTATATAAAATTTTTTCTCTGTGACACGTAATCCCCAATTAAATTGCATAAAACCCAAGAGATTTTACTTGTTATATAAAGTTTTTTCTCTGTGACACGTAATCCCCAATTAAATTGCATAAAACCCAAGAGATTTTACTTGTCATATAAAAAATTTTCTCTGTGACACGTAATCCCTATTTTCAAACAGCTTTTAAACTTTGTTTTTCCAAAATCTATTTTATGCATAAAGAAAGGCTCCCGCAGGAGCCTCCCCTGGAATTCTATCTTAAATTATATGTAGCCTACGCCGCATATTTGCTTATTGCTTCATATATGTAGCCTACGCCGCATATTTGCTTATTGCCTCATATACCTGCTCTGATTCATTTCCAATTGCAGTAACCTCCACTGGATTTGACAAGTCCAAACTAAAAATTCCCATCATTGATTTTCCGTCAACGGTTGTCCTTTTTGATTTAATGTCGATTTCTGCTGAAAATCTGTTGACAATGTCTAGAAATTCCTCAATTGCATTAATTGATCTAAAACGTATTTTCATTTTTCCCTCCTAATTCATTTATAAAATATAGTGTTTTTGTTATTTCTCACTTCTGATAGTCCCAGAAAATTTTGGCACAAACACGTTGTGTTTCTTATTTTGCTCCGCCGTCCATTGTATGTGGAAAAACGAAACTCGCCTAATGGCTCAAACAGTCGTTTTTCCACATACACTATGCTCGCAAAATTGCGCAACACTGCCTATTGTTTGTTTCCAAAATTTTCTGTATACTATCAGACTAAAAATATTCCAGAAAACACTATATTCTATTCTATGAATCCACCTCAACATTTATTCCTGCTTTCCTGCATTTCTTCGTTTCAACTTAATTGTCTTACATTTCTTCATCCCATTTATCCCCAACATTCCTCATTTCCTCTCGCATCTTATTGTAATCCTATCCCTCCCTGTATAGTCACAAGTGAATAAGGTTAGTGCATAGTTTTCGTTTTGCATTTGCTCTGAGTTGCTGCCATTTATTTTTTCTTTAGCGGTTACACAGTAGGTGTAGGTGTTGTTTTGTAAGTCGGTGTATTGTACTTTGTCGCCGTTTTCAAGTTGGTTTATTTTGCCAAAGTGGGCGCTGTAGTTATGGGCGGCTATTATCAGGTTTGAATCTTTTGCCGTGCCTGAATATATACATGGTGATTTTTTTAAGTTTGCCTGAGTTGGTTTTTTCATTACAGGCAATTCAAGATTCAACTTTGGAATTTTGATGTAGCCGTCATATTGATTCAAATCCTTGTTCAAATCTTTTTCCTCATCCGAAGTTTTTAAATTGCTTTCTTCTATTTTTTCTTTCAGACTTGACAGAACTGTGTTGGATGATTTTTGTGCCAGATTGTCTTCTTTTTTGTTGTGAAACAAAACTGCCATAGCACACATTATAAGTATTAAACCTACTAGTGTAACTACGGCAGATATTTTTTTATTCACTTTTATTTTCCTTTTTTAGTAGTTGTATTCCTATTCCTATACAACCAAATCCTACTATTAGTAGGGCAGGAATAATCCACTTAAGCTGCCCTGTTTGTGGCAATATGCCAAAATATTTTGAAGTTTCATCCGGCTGATTCTTTGGTGTTTTTAATGTTTTGGCTTTAGATTTTGTTGTGTTTTCTGTTGGTTTAAACGTGGTTACCTGAGTTGTTATGTTGTTATCGTTTACTTCCACTTTCAACTCTGTGTCAACGTTGTATTCTATTTTTTCTCCAGCAGGATTTTGGGCGTTGTAGTTAGGCACTGAAATCAAATATGCCATAAATCGGTATGCTTTACCATTTACAATTGCGTCGTTCACTTCCACCAAATAAAGTCCTGGTTGAAGCCCCTGAAAAACAGCTTTTCCGTCAGCAATTGTTGCCACGGCAGTAGGCTTTTCGCTCTTTGCCACTTCTTTTGCCACAAAAGCAAGCCCCTCCCATTCCTTTGCCGTGGTATTTCTGTCTATTTCATTTAGGTTAACCTTTATTTTTTCAATTACGTTATTACCATTAATAAAGGAATATTCATAATTGTTCATTAGTTCATAATTTCCTATTGTGTTGTATTTCCACAATTTTGTAATATCAGCTGTTTTGTACAATTTCACTTGCAATTGTGCGTTATTAAGCTCCGGATTTTCTTTCGGCACCTGAACCATAAGATTGCAAAGTTTACCAATGTCTACAGCGTTTTCTGCCAAAACTTTTCCATTGCTTAAGACCAAACAGCCAAATAAAAAAATCAAAGTAAATCCCACACAAATCTTATTTAAAATACAACCATTTCTTAATTGACTAATTCTACAATACTTGCCTAATATGTGTTTTGCCAATCTTCCCTGATTGCTTTTGCAATGCTTCTTCAATCTGCTTTCTCCCCCTTTCTTATCAAAATAACCAGCACTACTGACGTTGCAATTATCCCAACTGCTGCGCCACCTAGAATCCACAAGTTTGAGTTGCTGTTTAATTTTCTATCATAACTCTCGTTACTATTTTCTACTCTTTTTCCCCTAACTAATAATCTGTGAGTGTTGACACCGTATGGGGTACAGGTTAGAAGGGTAATGTAGTCCTCACCCTCCTTTGTCTGCAATGCTTCCGTCAATTTTGCCTTGTCGTTTTTGTCTATCATTGGATAAATCCGATCAACCTGATAAGTCAAAACCTGATTAAGCACATAAATATAAAACCTGTCTCCCTCTTCAATTCTGTCCAAATCCGTAAACAATCTGGAGCTGGGCAACCCCCTGTGAGCCGCCAAAACTCCATGTGTACTTTTGCCCCCTACCGGCAGGCTTGAGCCTTCCAAATGCCCCACATATTTTTGCAAAACTTCATTGTCAGTAGAGTGATAAATTGGAAGTTTTACGTCAATCTTTGGAATTGAAATATATCCCATCATGCCGTCATTGTTTAAATTAAGACACTTGTTGTACTCACTGTTTTCATCAAAGGAACTTTCTTCACTCTCTTTATTATTATCTTCATCAGTATCATTGTCACTGTTATTGACACTATTATCATTATTTGAGACAAATCCGTCATCAGTTATGTTAAATCTTAAAGCTTTATTATATTCGTCGGCCTTCCTTTTCTCATTCTCATAACTGATTTTGCCCTGCTCCACAGACTGTTCAACCTGCCTGTCGTATACGGTTATAACTTTTCGCCGGCATATTTCATTCCACTCGTTAGCCACAATTGGATACAAAATAAAACCAAATCCTACAAGAAAAATTACAACCATAATAATTTTAGATATTAATCTGTTCCCCTTCAATTACGAAAACTACCTATCTGAAACTTTTTATTTTAAAGCTGTCTGAAACTCTTTTTTCTATCTCAAACTATCTGTCCTGTTCCAGCTTGCTTTTTCCTCTTAAAATCATATGAAGACCTAACGCTGCTGCCACAAATACAACACCTACAATTGCAAAAATAGTTGTGCCAACGCCACCTGTTGAAGGTAAAAAGCTCATTTTTGAGTTTTTCAAAATAGCAGATTCAGAAATATTTCCCTGACTGTCTTTTGTTGAAGTAATTGTTTTGATTACTCCCTTATCGTAAGTTGCAGTATAAGTTGATGTAGCCTTGTCATCGATTTTTATTGTGTATGATTTTAAAGTTCCATCCTGATTATATTCTGCTGTGATAACAACTGTATGTTTTGCGTCATTTAATGTAAAACCGTCAGGCGCATCTGTTTCCTGCAATGTGTACTCACCTGCATCAAGACCTGTAAACTTAAGATATCCGTATTTGTCAGATGTTGCCGTGTAAGATTTCTTAGTTTTATTATTTGTCAAAGTAAAAGTAGCACCTTCAAGGGCCGTTGTTGTAGTGAAAATTCCACTTTCTTTTTCAGTTTCACCCCATTGGTACTCCCCTTCTTCTACCTTAATTAATTCCTTAGTCTTCTCGTTCCATTTCTCAGTACTCTTGCCAAATAAGTTAGAATCAATTCCAAATGTGTACACGTAAACTTTGTCTTCACCAGTTTTTGCAGTAGAACCACTGGCAGGATTGTTTGAGTATTCAAGGTATGCCTTATTAATGTTTGCATCAAAGTTTACACCTGCTTTTTCATTAAGTTTTGCCTGATATTCAACCTGAATCTTCTGGCCAGGATGTTCAAGAATAAATTTTGAGTCAAATGTAATTTCAATAATGCCTCCATTTACTTTAGGTGTAACTTTAATATTCTCTCTGTTATTTTCATATTTTTCAATAAAGCACTTCATTGAGCCATCCACGTAGTCAAGTCCTTCGCTCATTATGTCATAAATCTTGTAAGTTACTTTCTTGTATTCCTTGCTATAAGATGGAACAGTTGCACTTAATTTAAAAGTGATTTTGTCGCCAATTGCAATATCGTCACCTTTGCTGTTTTTGCTTGAAGGTGTAACAATTGTTTTTTCAAGCTTAGGTGTTGATGACTTTGCCCAACATTTTTGAGCTTTAATTTCAAAATCAGAATCTGCACTAATTGCACCGTTTTTCAAAGTGTTGTCGGTAGCTGATTTTGAATAATAAATACCGGCAATCATTGGACTGTAAACTGTTTCAGAACCGCTTGTTACCATTACAAGATAATAACCTACAGGAAGTCCATTAATTGTAACTTCCGTATCCCCTGTGGCAACTTTCTTCTCTGCTGCAACTGTCATAGTGGCTGCATTTGATGCCATATCAATTACTTCCTGTGCTGTTGGTGCAACAGGATCTTTTACGTAGTTGTTTATTGCCGAATAACCTGTGAAGCCATACTCATTGTAGTCGGCTTTTACAAACTGATATACGGTAACTGTGTCTCCCGGCTTTAGGTTGGTTACGTTAATGCTGCCTGTGTCCTTGCCTGATGGCAGAGTTTTTTGTGCGCCAAAAGCGGCTGTGCCAAGTGTTAACATTAAAGTCATTGATAAAATGACTGCTAAAAATTTTTTTATACTTTTCATACTTCCCCTTTCAATTATCGCCCGCCTCTATTTATGTCAAATTTATATTGTCGCTGTTTTTTTTGTATCGGTTGTAGATTAGTGATGTTGCTATTAGTATTGCTCCTATATATGTGTATGTGTTTGTTCCGTTTCCGCCTGTGTCGGGCAGTTGGTAGATTTTGTTTGTGTTGGCTGCACTTATGGTTAGTTTGCCGTTGTTGCCTAGTGTTGCCGTTATTGTTTTGTTTTTTATTTTTCCATATGATTTTGAGTATTGCTTTGTTTTGGTTGCGTTTTTGTCTTTGGCTATTTCGCCTTCCTCATAGCCTACAAAGTTTGGATTTTCTTCATAACCGTAGTAGTATGGGTTTTCCGAGTTTGGAATGTAGGTGACTGTTGCTTCTTTGCCCTCATCCCACATATTTGTGTAGAGTATTTTTTCCATTTCCATTGTTTCAAAAGTGGCTGCTTCAAGGATTGCTTCTTTGGTTGGACCTACTTTGTAGCATAGTCTGATTGGCAATGCCTTGGTGTATTGTGTGCCGCCTTGGATTTGGACGTTTTCAGGTAACAGTTTGGATGGTATTGTGAACTTTACGTTTTGTAATCCTTTACTGTTTTTTGTTACTGTGACTTTGATGTTTTTTAAGTTTACATCGTCATTTCCATCTGTTGCCGATGGAACTTTTCCTTCATATATATAGGTGGTAACGTCACCGTCTTCTGAGATTTTTGCCACTTTGTAATTTATGCCATTGTATCTTAGAATCGGTGTTTCCTTTATTTCCATTCCCTGACCTATTTTGTCGGTAAACTCTACTGCGTTATCAAGTCCTTCTTCCACACAGGAATGATAGTTGATTATTTCCATGCCTTCCTGCAAAAACTGCTTAAAGATTTGCGCCAGTGTTTCGCTGTCCATTGCATCATCTTTTGCCATTTTGCTGTTGTCGGCATAATCATAATTGCTGTATGGATTGGTGTAATAATACGTGGAACTTTTTGCCTGAACTCCCGTATTTTTACTTCCTACAGTTATCTTTGTATTATCGGCATATTGTTTTTTCAAAGCCTTGTGCAATTCGTTAGCTCGCGGATCTTTGCTGTTCTTACATCGTTCAAGATTCTGCGCCGTTGGATGAAGTACCTGACTAATGTAGTCATAACCTTCCCCTTCAGTAACGCCTACACCAACTGTAAAAAACTTGTTATTTTTATGGTCTGCCTGACCATTGTAATGCTTACTTACACTGTCCTTATAATACTTTGCCGTAAGAATTGTGTAATAACCAAAAATTCCCTTGTCATTTTCTGAATACTCCTTGTTATTGTCCGTAGTATTTTCACTTCCACAACATGAACCGTCACCAAATTTTTTATTCGAAGCCAAATTCTTGTAATCCGAATTGCCAAGGGTAGGACAACCATCTGATAGCAAAAGAATATTAGGTGTTCTTGTTACTTTCTGACCAGAAACACTGTCAGTGTAAGTTGTTGTTTTTTCATTAATAAGAATATCCGCCCCCTGCTTTATTCCATCCTGAATGTATGTTGCCCCATATACCTCAATTGATTTCGATGCCTTATCTGTAAGATTGTTTGTACTTTCGTTTTTAATTTTTCCTATATCTAATTTTTTGTAGCCATCATTCTTAGATGATTTTGATACAGAAAAATAAGAATTGGTATTAGAGTAGTCTGCCTTGCTTCCAACATAATATCTTCCAAGCGGCAAAATCTTTGTGGCTTTTGTGTTGTATGCCACAACCGCTACCCTGTTATTCTCATCTTCTTTCATCAAATAAGTAATGGTCTTGTTTACAGCTTTTACCAGATTATCAGCCCTCTTGCCATCGCCATCCACAGACATACTTCCTGAAATATCAAGAACAAGTACCACATCTAAAGGTACATGAATTATTCCCGAAGTCGTATCAATATACTTCTGTCCAAGTGCTGACAAAATTACGCTAAATTCTCCCGGGTTATAACTGTTAAATATGGAATAATCATCTTTTCCATACATTACTGACTTGTCAGTTTCTATCCTTCCGTCATCTTTGTTTTTTCCCTGAAACAAAGATTCAATGTCAGATGTGGAGCTGTCAGAAACGTAAATACTTTTCACCGGTGTTCCCTCATCAGTCTTTAGTGTATCCGTTCCCGGCCCTATACTTCCCGAAACCGGTTGAAACATTGTCATTGTAATTACCATACATAACATACATGCTCCAAACTTTTTCATCCTTTGCCTTTTCCATAGCCGGAAAAACCTGTGCATTATTTCACCTCCTCACTGTTTTTTGCAGGAAAAATTCCTAACAGTTCAATATATTCAAAATGCCGAAAAAGTATTAATAATTTTTTTGAAATGGATAAATAATCTTCAATCTATAACTGTGAGATAATTTATCTTTACAAAAAAAACACAGGGCTAATCGTAGCTGATTAACTCTGTGCCTTTTTTATTATTCCTCTTCTACCTTATTAATTATGAAATCATAGTCTTCCTTTGATAACTGGTATGCTTTATCTTTGTTCTTCAAATAACATATTTTGTCCTGACTTCGCAAATACATTATTCCTATGTCATTGTTGCAATCTATCTTTATATTGAAAGATTCATCAAACTTAATATCCGAATTAGAAACAGTTTCAAAATTCTTCATATGTGCCACAATCTCATTCTGTTCTTTGTTTTCTCCCCTAGCCATAACGGTCTTAATTAAAATATGCTTCCATAAGCATAGGATGTTCCGTAATACCATCTGTCTGAAACTGGGATTACATCATACACAGCATTGTTATACTGATAATTATCCAATGCCTCTTTTCCGTTAAACACATACACTAAATCGTTTAACTTATATCCAAAGCTGTATAATCCTGCATTTTGAAATACCACATAATTCTTTTCAATTTTTATTGTTTTTATATCTTTTGTCAACAGATACTTTAAAACAAATTCATACATTCCTTTTTCTATCTCTATTTCAGTGTTCATTCCTATACAGTACTCATATGTATATCCTCCATCTTTTGTTCTAACTTCCCTTTCCCCCAATGTTAATTCAACCGACTTTCCCGGATTATTGTATTGAAAATATTCTGCAATTTTCGATGTATCATTCTTACTGATTGTAAGAAGTTCCTTTATCGAGTTTTCATTTACCTTCTTAAGGTTCTTTACACTTTCCAGCAAGGCATAATTAACCACACTTACCTTTATCTTCTTTTGTAATCCGTTGTGCGCTGTAACATATATGTATGCTGTCCCTGTTGTTTTGTCTGAGGTTGCTGTTATTTTGCCATTCTTGTCCACTTTCACAAGACTTGGATTTGAGGAACTCCATCGTATTTTTTTACTGTAAGCCTTCTGCTTTACTTTCTTTGTGTTTTTTACTTTCTTGCTCTTCTTTGATTTCTTTGTAATCTTAACTGTTGGCTTAAGTCTTGAACTTTCGCCAATTCCCAACTTGTATTCCTTCTTAATGTTTTCAAATCCTGTTACATTCTGTTTCCTCGAATTAGCATTTGCCTTTACAACTTTTATTTTTAAGCTTTTTACGCTTAATGTTTTTTTACCTCCAACATTCTTATATGACTGTATTTCATATGTATATGCCTTGTTTGTTTTTACTTTTTTGTCCGTGTATTTTGTCTTTGATGACTTAATTGTTTTAAGTTTTCTTCCATTTTTGTATATAATGTATCCATCAGCTTCATTGTTTTTCTTCCAACTGAGAACTATGCCTTTCTTGGATGACATTCCCTTGAAACATGATGGTGCTGTTAACGCTTTATTAGTTGTTTTTTCTGTGATGATTGTTGTATTTTCTTCCGCCTTAACATTTTCTTTAACAATGCCTGTGCATAACAATAACGTTGTTATTGTAACCATTGCTGAACATAGTACAATTCTTTTTTTTACTTTATTTGACATAATTTTGTCCTCCTATTTCTTAGTATTTACTTCTATCTTTCTTACTGGTGAATAGATTTTTTTACCTGATTTTGTTTCATAAAATGCCTTTATGTAATAAACATAATTTTTGTTCTTACTTACTTTTGAGTCTGTATAATTGGTTGTCTTCTTATTGTTAATAGTCTTAATTTGTTTTTTCTTTCCACTGCCGATTTTTCTTGATATTACATAGCCACCTTTTAATGATTTATTGTTATAATCATATGACATTTTATTCCATTTTAATTTTATATTCTTGACAACTCCTTTTTTATTATTTTGTTTATTAGCTTTTAATTCAGGTGTGCCTGTTGTAATCTCTGGAGATATAATTGTTTTTGTGAGCCTTTCGGTTCCTAACTTTCCATTTTTATATGTTACATATTTGTAATACGCAACTATTTTATACTTATATTTCTTTCCAAGTTTTGCTCCCGGATCAAATACACTTCTATAATTCTTAGAATCATTATTATATGAATAGTATATATCTTCCCATTTCTTACCTTCTTTTCTGAACACAATATATTCAGAAGCTCCCTGACATTCTGAGAATGTGATATAATTACCATCCAAATCTGTTCTTAAACCTGAAACCGTAAATTTATTATCTGGATCTAACTTTTCTATAACTTTATCTTTTAATACCTGAACTGTACAACTATGTGCTTTTTCTCCATTCGCCCCATACACATCAATAATTGATTCTCCTTCAACTATTGGTTTAATCTCTCCTATCTTATTTACATATATTTTTCCCTTCGTCACTTTAAACTCTACATTCTTATTTGTTGCAATTTCCGGATAAACCTTAACATTTATTTTAGTTTTCTGATTAATATTCATAATAATATTTGTTTCAGACACTTCAATTCTTTCAACTGGTATGTACACATCTGAGATTGGCACAAAAGCTTTATTATCCGAATTGTTTCCAAAATAATTTTCCGAAAATTCTACATAATAATAGCTTCCGCATTTTCCTATTACTTTTAATGAGTTGCCTTTCTTTCCATCATTCTTTTTAACTCTACATTTTTCACTTGCCCCGGCATATAATGATGTATTTCTGGCAAGTGTTCCACTTGTTGCATTAATCGGTGTATATACTGAAACATTACAGCTTGCTTCCTTATTGTCTGCTACTGCTGTTATAACCGTCATACCCTCTTTTTTTGTCTTTATTGAGCCATTGTTTATTTCTGCCACACCACTATCAGATAATTTATAGTTATAGTTTTTGTTTGATGCTATGTTTGGATATACTTCTGTACTTAAGTTGGAATTATCTCCCACTGGCAAAACAATATTATCCTTATCTAAAACAACATCTGTTACCGGTATATTCACATCTGATTTCAATACATAAGCTTCTCTTTTTGATCTATTATCATCAAAAATATAATTGTCCGGTAATTTAACATAATAGTAATTGCCACATGAACCTATAATAGTTAACTCCTGACCTACCTTTGCCTTTTCAGTTCTAACCCAAGAACTACTATCTGCACCTCTATACAAGGTTGTTGTTTTTTTAATTACACCTGATATATCATTTATCTTTGTGTATATTGAAATTACACAATCATAATTTAGTATACCATATTTTTTAGTTAGGGCTGATAATACTAATTTAGTGGAGCCTTCTGACACTCCATAAACCGTTGCTGTTGAATTATTACCTTCAACAGTTGCCACACCTATATTCTCTGTAACCCAAGTTACATTTTCAATTGTTGTGTCACTTGGAGTAACCTTTATAGAAAAGTTCGGATTTGAATTTCCAACCTCAATACTTCTATGTTCAATTCTTTCATTCAGTGATTCACTCCAAATCTCTATCTTAGCTTTTTCATCTGCCATTACATTTAAATTAGGCTGTTTAATAAAACTTATAGCTGAAATTATAATCAGCATCATTACTAATATTTTTTTACTCATAATATTCCCTCTTTAATGTTATATTTCTAGTTCTTCATTGTAAACGTACACAAATATGCCTGTTTACCTTTTTCAAGTAGCTTTCCTGCACCTTTTGTTTCAGGCATAGCCATAACGCAGTAAAAATTGTTCTTTCCTTTTATTCTTCCAAATCCTTCCATTTCCCATTGGGCATTTTTTAATGATTTCTTTTTACCATTAGGTGCAACAATTATAGGATCTTTAATTATAATCGTTTTCTTATGTTTATTATTTTTGTAAACCTGTATGCAATTATTATGCTCTTTCTTCTTTTTACTATATTTATTAACATAAATATATTTTCCATCACTTGCCATACATTGTGGGATTGTATAATTATCTTTTTCTTTCTTTAAATCAAACAATTTCTTTTTTATCACATAACTATATTTGCCTTCGCTTTTGGCTTTCTTATATGCGCAGGATTCCACATATCTTTTAACGCCTTTGCTTGTGTCTCTTATCCCAACAGCAAATAATTTCTTTCCATATTTTGCAATTCCAAAGATTGATTTATTCTTAGAATCTTTAGCATCCCCTATGTTTGTTGCCATCCCTTTAACCTGGTCACTTACATCTATATAACCTAATGTAAATTTCTTCTTTGTTACTTTTTTACCATTACTTTTCTTTGCAACCTCATACCACGTTGTATGAAGTTTTCCATCAAAGTAGGTCATATCGTTGGCATGTCCCATATAGTTAATTGCGTCATCTATTTGTTCCATTCCTTTAATAAACTCCACCTGTGCTACTGTACATTTTCCATTTGAAAACTTAAGTTTTACAATAGCTGTTAAATTTACCACTCCCAAACCTGTACTCTCCTTTATTTTTTGAGCAGTGTCTGTTTTTTCTTTATCACTAAAAGCTATGTATAAACAATTATTCTTGTAACAACTTCCTTGAACTGAATAAAATTTTAATTCACTTAAAGTCTTGTATTTAATTTTAATCTTTTTCTTTTCAACATACTTTACCGGAACTTTTATATTGTACAAATCTGAACCACTTTTACATTTTACAATATCTGTTATCTTTTTCCCTTGTTTTAGTCCCTCAATAATCTTATCCTCTGAATGTTCATTACATCCTGATATTGAACAGGCTACCGGCTCTCTTACCGTCTTTGTTACTTCCTTTCCATCCTTGTCCTTATACACATATGACATGTCTTGAACAATCTCATTAACTTTCTTTACTGTTTTGGTTTCTTTCGCCTCAACACTACAGGTCTGTATGTTAAAAAACATACTCCCAGTCAAAATCATAGTCAAAATAAAAGCATATTTTTTCATCTGTTTTTCCTTCCCTCTTTCTTTTTTATCCGACACGTCGAATTATAGCATATTCCATTACATTTTCAACATAATTTACTAATTTTACTAGTCTTTATTATTCTTTCCTATTTCTTATTACTTTCAGCCCAATAGCATATAAAAAGGGAGTCTTCCACTTTATCATGGAATGCTCCCTTTGCAACTACTACGTTTTCCACTTTTTAACTGGCGTTAAAATTCATACTTTAATATCTCGCAATTCTTTATTCCAAACGCTGCATATTCTTCGTTTGTCATATCGTGGAAATATGAATTTACGACTCTTGATATGCCATTATGGGCAACAAGAAGATATGTCTTTTCGCCTGATTCTTTCTTCAAGTCATCCAATAGATTATAGATTCTCTGAGCCATTTCAAACATTGATTCGCCACCGTCAAAATGATTTATGAAGCTCTTTTTTGCCTCTTCAAATTCTTCGCCGTGTCTTGGTGTAGATTCGTACTT
Organism: Eubacterium ventriosum; assembly: GCF_025150745.1. Classification (NCBI taxonomy): domain Bacteria; kingdom Bacillati; phylum Bacillota; class Clostridia; order Eubacteriales; family Eubacteriaceae; genus Eubacterium; species Eubacterium ventriosum. Next base: position 1,107,917 of record NZ_CP102282.1, on the reverse strand, counting down.
TCCGAAATTCTGTTCCTTTAATCGGATTTCTTCTCTCATCGGAATCCCTGTTACTTCCCCAATATGCTTCGCTGTATCTGCTGCCCTGCTAAGTGGTGAGTACAAAATTTCGTCGATTTTTATTCCCTCCTTCAAAATCTTCTGTCCCAACTCCTCAGCCTGCTTATGTCCTAATTCTGTCAAGACAATATCTGTTGCTCCACATATTTTATTTTCAACATTCCAAAATGTCTGCCCATGTCTTGTAAAATAAACCTGTCCCATAATTTCTCCTTTGCGCTACTTACTGATTTAGCATTATAATAGCACAAACAGACTGTTATGAACAACAGACATTATTCTATACTGGAAAAAAAGACTATTGCAAGCCTCTAATACGCCCTGCAATAGCCTTTTAAATCTTATATTATGTTCTTATTCTCCATCGTATACGATTACTGCTCCATCATACTTTTCATCGATGAATTTCTTAATTGAATCTGACTTTAATACATCTACTAAAGCTTTGATTTTTTCGCTGTTTTCGTTGCCTTCTTTTACTGCAATTACGTTAACGTATGTTTTTGCTGCTTCTGAATCTGACTTTTCATAAGCTAATGCGTCTTTCTTTACTGTGTAATTTGCTTCTAATGCATAGTTACCATTTAATACTACATAAGCTACTTCGTTTACTACTCTTGGTACCTGAGCTGCTTCAAGTTCTACGATTTCAATGTTGTTAGGATTTTCTTCAATGTCATTTACTGTTGCCTTGATTCCTGCACCATCTTTTAATTTGATGATTCCATTATCCTGTAATAATAAAAGCGCTCTTGCTTCATTAGTTGTGTCGTTTGGAACTGCAATCTTATCGCCCTTGGCAATGTCCTTTAAGTCTTTCTTTGTTCCAGGATAAATACCAAATGGTTCATAATGAATCTTTCCTGCAACTACAAGGTGTGTTCCTTTTTCTTCGTTAAACTGTTCAAGATAAGGTACATGCTGGAAGTAGTTTGCGTCAAACTCTCCACTTTCTACTACGTTGTTAGGCTGTACATAGTCATCGAATACTTTTACTTCTAATTCGTATCCCTTGTCTTTAAGTAATGTTTTTGCTTCTTCTAATATTTCTGCGTGTGGTGTTGCTGATGCTGCTACTGTAATCTTTTTGTCATCAGTTTTCTTTTCTGAACTTTCACTCTTTGATGAACCACATCCTGTTAATGCTCCTACTACTAATACTCCTGCTAATGCTAATGCTAAAATTTTCTTCTTCATGTTTTCATTCTCCTTCTTTTTCATATTTTTCATTTTATAAGTAACAGTGTTACCTGTTATTTTCTTCTCTTATCAAGTTTTGATGCAATAATCATTCCTATAGACTGGAAAACCTGAACCAATACTACAAGAAGTATTACCGTTACTATCATAATTTGAGATTCATATCTGTAATAACCGTATCTTATGGCAATGTCTCCAAGACCACCGCCACCTACGGAACCTGCCATTGCTGAATAGCCAAGAATTGTTCCAATGGCTATTGTAGCTCCGGTTATAAGTGATGTTCTTGATTCAAGTAATAGTACTTTTACTATTATTCTTAAATCACTTGCTCCCATTGATCTTGCTGCTTCTACAACTCCTGCGTCAACTTCTTTGATTGATGACTCAACCATTCGGCCGATAAATGGAATTGCCGCAACAACCAATGGAACTACTGTTGCTGATGAACCATAACTCTGACCTACAATTAATCTTGTTAAAGGTATTATAAGAATAAGTAGAATCAGGAAAGGTATGCTTCGTATGATATTTGAAATTACATCCAGTACTTTGTAAACTGCCTTGTTAGGTCTAAGTCCGTCTTTGTCAAATACTGCTAACATTACTCCTAACGGAAGTCCAAACACATATCCTACTACTGTGGATAATATTGTCATGTATAGTGTCTGACCTATTCCCGTAATAATCATATCTGTAGTTGCACTAGTCCACATAATTATCCACCTCCTCGATTTCTAATCCTTTTTCTATAAGATATTGTTTCATCTCTTCTATTTTCTGATTGTCTTTGCGAAAGCCCAGTATCATTTCACCTTTTGCCACGCCTCCAACGTTTTTAGTATTTGCTTTCAATATATTTACCGGCTCATTAAACTTCAAAATCATATTTGCTATAACCGGTTCAAAAGCTGAACTTTCTGAAAAAACAATTCTGAGATTTTTCTTATTATTTATTTCCTTTGTTACTTTGCGGGTACCATCTACGTCGCTGCCTGTATCTTTGTTAATCAACTCTCTTGCAACTTCAGATTTAGGATGTTCAAAAATCTCAGTTACTAATCCCTTCTCTGCCACCTGACCATCTTTCATAATGGCTACATGTGTACATATTTCTCTGACTACTGACATCTGATGTGTAATGATTACTATTGTTATTCCAAATCTCTTATTAATACTTTCAAGTAATTCAAGAATTGATGCTGTAGTCTGTGGATCTAAGGCACTTGTTGCCTCGTCACAAAGTAGAATCTTTGGATTTGAAGCTAATGCTCTTGCAATTGCCACTCTCTGTTTCTGTCCTCCTGACAACTGCGCCGGATAAGCTTTTGCCCTATCCTGTAATCCTACTATTTCAAGAAGCTCTAATGCCTTAGCTCTTGCTTCTTTCTTTTTCTTTCCCTGTATATATAATGGAAAACAAACATTGTCTATAACCGACTTCTGCATTAGAAGATTGAAATGCTGAAAAATCATTCCTATGTCTTCTCTCTGTTTTCTTAATTCTTTCTTTGACAGTGAACCAAGTGTTCTTCCTTTTATAAGAACCTGACCTTCTGTTGGTTCTTCAAGGAAGTTCATACATCGTACCAATGTACTTTTCCCTGCTCCGGACATACCAATTATTCCGTATATGTCACCCTGCTCAATCGAAAGACTTACATTTTTTAATGCTTCAACAGTTCCATCTTTTGTTTCATATTTTTTGCTTACGTTTTTAATTTCTATCTCTGACATGTCCTCACCTCTCTTCAACTGTTCTCTGTTGTGTAGCAAGTATACTATTGTTATTTATTGTTGTCTAATCAAAAAAATATACAGCTAGTCATAGTTTAATTCTATAGCAAGCTGTATGTTGTAATTTTTTTCTATATATTTTCAATATAAATACTTCTGTTTAGTAAAAATAACTAACAAATTTTCCATTATCTAAGAGCTTTGTCTTTGTACTTACTGATTTCTTCCAAATATTTCTTTCCCAAAGGACTTACCTGAACCCCTTTTCTCGCAATATAGCCTATTGTCATTATCTCATCTGACTTAAGCTTTATTGCACAATAATCGGAACCGTTTAATTCTTCACACATTATTCCTGAACATAATGTGTATCCGTTAAGTCCTATCATAAGATTAAGAAATGTTGCTCTGTCATTGGCTTTTATAAGTCTCTTGTAATCGTAAGTGCTAAGTACTTCTTCTGCAAAATAAAAAGAATTATTATGCCCCTGATCAAAAGACAAACACGGATATTCTTCCAGTTCTTCCAAAGTTATCTCTTCCTTAGATGCCAGTGGATGACCTTTCCACAGATATACATAAATATGACATTTCAGCAATTCATGAAACTCCACTGCTGACTCGTGAAATAACTTAGTTAATACCTTCTTATTAAAATCATTCAGGTACAAAATTCCTATTTCACTTTTACAATTCTTCACGTCCTCAATTACATCGTAAGTCTTTGTTTCGTGAATTTCAAACTCATATTCATCCATACCGAACTGCTTGACCATTTCCACAAAAGCCTTTACCGCAAACGTGTAATGTTGCATGGAAACCCCAAACTTCTTCTTTGTATTTTCTTTTAAAATATACTTGGACTCAATTAAGTTATACTGTTCAACTACCTGCCTTGCATACCCTATAAATTCCTCACCTTCCAAAGTTACTGAAATTCCTCTGTTGGTACGCTTAAAAAGTTCTACTCCAACCTCTTCTTCCAGCTCCTTTATTGCTGCTGAAAGGCTTGGCTGTGATATAAAAAGTTTTCTCGCCGCTTCATTCATTGAAGAAGCACCGGCAACTGTGATGGCATATCTTAATTGTGCAAGAGTCATAATAATCCTACTTTCTTAAGTTTATTCTTATTTTGATATATCAGTCTATACTTAAGCATATCATTTTCTAACTTAAACTGTCATTTTCTACTTAAGGCTGTCAATTCCTGACTTAAGCTGATTTAATGCCTGCTCCAAAGTTTTTCTAGGACAGGCAATATTAATTCGCTGATATCCTTTACCATCTTCTCCAAAAATAGCTCCGCTGTCAAGCCATAAACCTGATTTGTTTATTATTAAATCTTCCAATTCTTCATTTTCAAGTCCTAATTCACCAAAATCAAGCCATATTAAATATGTTCCTTCCGGCTCAATCAGCTTAACACTTGGAATATTTTCTTCTAAATAATTCCTTACAAAATTAATGTTTTCAATTAAATATTCTTTCAAACTGTCAAGCCACTGTCTGCCGTTTCTGTAAGCACTTTCACATGCCACAAGTCCTAAAGCATTAACCTGACTATATCCTGCTGCACTTATTTGTTTTCTAAACTTCTTTCTAAGTTTATCATTTGGAATAATAATGTTTGAAACCTGAAGTCCTGCCAGGTTGAAAGTCTTGCTTGGTGCAGTACATGTAACTGTAATATTCTGAAATTCTTCCTTAATATTAGCAAAAGCCGTATGCTTGTTGCCCGGATAAACGAAGTCGCTGTGAATTTCATCACTTACAACTGTCACATTATTTTCCACGCAAATATTACCAAGTTTTTCCAGTTCCCATTTTTTCCAAACTCGTCCAACCGGATTGTGTGGGCTACACAAAATGAAAAGTTTTACGTTATTTTCCTTAACTTTCCTTTCAAAGTCCTCAAAATCTATTTCATAATGACCGTTAACATTTTTAAGGGAATTGTTTACAACTACTCTGTTGTTATCCTCTATTGTTTCTTTAAAAGGATAATATACAGGCTGCTGAATTATTACGCTGTCGCCCTCATTAGTAAAAGCTTTAACTGCCATTGCTATACCAAAAACTACGCCGGGTGTTTTTACTAACCAGTTAGGCTTTAATTTCCAGTCAAAATATTTTTCATACCATTCTGACAGTGCCTTAAAATATCCGCTTTTTGCCTCGCTGTATCCGAAAATTCCATTACTTACAGCTTTCTTTAAATCTTCAATCACTTCTGGAACTGTTGGAAAATCCATATCTGCAACCCATAATGGAAGTACATTCTCAGGCATTCCCCTTTCAATGGCAAAATCGTATTTTATGCAGTTTGTTCCTTTTCTGTCTGTAATCTTATCAAAATTAAATCCCATATGTTTCACCCGAACCTTTACTTATTTCTTCTTATTAAAATTGCTTCCAAAAGCTAATGTTAATACGCCTAAACCTGCTAATGCAACAAGAATAATGATTCCCGGTATAAGTCCTTTATTCTCTGTAGTAAATCCTACTGTTGCTGCCTTTAGGAATGTGTCTGCAATGTCTTTAGTTTCCTGTTCTGTTTCCTGAACTGTAGTTTCTTCCTCTGCCAGCTGTTCTTCAACCTGCTCAGGAACTGTTGTTTCTTCTGTTGCTGTAGTCTGTTCAACTGTTGTTTCAACCTGTTCTTTTGATTTCTTCTTAGATTTTTTCTTGTTCTTTGCAGTTGTAGTTTCTTCTGTTGCTGTAGTAGTTTCTTCTACTTTTGTAGTTGTTTCTTCTTTTGAGCTATCTTTTGAAGACTCTTTTTTTGTGCTTTTTGAAGAACTCTTTGAACTACTTTTTGTGCTTGTCTTTGAACTACTCTTTGTGCTTTTACTTTTTGAGCTACTCTTTGTTGTAGCCTTCTTTGTACTTGAAGAACCAGAACTACTTGAAGAGCTGCTTCCTGATGAACTATTTGATGAGGAGCTGCTGCTTAAACTGCTTGATGAATTTGACTTACTGCTGTCTGATTTATTGTTTTTAAATACGTAGCTATCAGATACTCCATCCCAGTCTGATGGAACTTCGTCACCCTTTGTTCCGTCAAATCCTCTCCATGGTACAGGCTTTCCTGTATGGTCGTCATATCCATCTAAATCACAGTCTTCCATTGGTGCTGCATATGCTCTTTCTACAAAAACAGGTGTTGAAAATGTTACTGCTGTTGCAACGGCTAATGTAAATGTTATTGGTAATAATTTTCTTAATATCTTTCTCATTTCGTACTCCTTTGGAAATTCCTACTTTGCTATTTAAATCTGAGTTTCGTTAATCTGACTAATTACTGGTTTTTGTTAATCTTTTTAATCTGATTAGTTGTTGATTTGTTTAATTCCTAATTATGCTGTTACTGCTTTGTTTTCTTCTTCGTCTTCTTTTTCAAATATTTCATCGTCAAGGCTGTCTTCCTGTCTTGCAACGATTGTAGCTGAAACCATTGCCCCTGTTATATTTGTTGCTGTTCTACCTGTATCAGCCAAAGCTGAAATAGGAATTGTTAAAACAATAAGTTCAAGTGGAAGTCCCATTACTGTTAACACACTGGCTGTTGTTACAGTTGCTGTTCCCGGAACTCCTGCTGTTCCAAATGATACAAATAATGCTACAACTACTAATGTTATGTAATCTGTTAAGCTAAAGTTAATTCCAAGTCCGTAAATTCCGTATAGTGATACAAGAATTGGCCAAATACCTGCACATCCCGGCATTCCTATTGTTGTTCCAAGTGGTGTTGTCACATTTGCAACTTTTCCGCTCACTCCTATTTTGTCTGTAAGAATTTCTGTTGCTACAGGTAATGTTCCTGCACTTGACTGTGTTGAAAATGCAACAATCTGTGCCGGAAGAATTTTTTTGAAGAACTTAATAGGGTTAACTTTTGCAAAAACTTTAAGTAATACTGCATTAATTAAATATGAATCTATAATGAATGCTATAAAGCATACAATTAACAACATTACAAGTGACCAAATCATTCCTGATGAATTGATTCCATTTCCAACACTTGTTGCTACTAAAGTTAAAACTGCATATGGTGTAAGTTCAATAACCCAATCAAGGATTTTAAAGATGATTTCCTTAAGTGCTTCCACTAAGTTTTTAAATGGTTTTACTTTTTCTTCGTTGTCATGTGCCACAAATACATATGCCACAGCTACAAGAATCGCAGTAAAAATCATTGGTATTGTGTTTTCTTCTGCTATATCTGATATTACGTTTCTTGGAAAGAAATTTATGAAAATTTCTGAAAATGATGTAACCTTGCTCTGGAATGTTGTTGTATCAAGTCCGTCAATTGAAAGGTATGCATTTCTGCCTACTCCAAAAACAAGTCCTAAGCCAAGTGCTAACATAATGGCAAAGAATGTTGTTGTAATAAGCCATCCAATTGAACGGAAGCCTATTCCTTTAAGCTGTTTTGTGTTTTCAAGTGAAGTAATACTGCTGATAATTGCCACAATAATTAATGGGCTTACTAATGCACTTAAAACACTTACATACGCTTTTCCAATAGGTGTTATCCATGATGTATGTCCATGGAATATAAATCCAATTGCCACACCTGCTGCAAGTGCTACTATAACCAATAATGTAAAATCTAATTTTTTACTTAGCTTAAATATTGCAAAAAATAAAACTAAAACAACTACCAATGCTGCTATTGCTGTAAAATCCAAATTCATCTTTTTTCTCCTTGTATTGTACAGGTGCCACTTACCCTTTACACCTGTTTCTCTTTCTTTTTGTATACGTTTTTTTCTTTTCGTGCTTATTTTTCATTCTCTACTCTATTAATTTCTATTTTTTTACTCTTACTTTCTTAACTGCACTCCATGAAGAATATGTTTTCTTACCATTCTTTGTTATGTACGCTCTTACTTTGAAGAAGTAAGTTTTCTTTGCTTTTAATTTCTTGTTTGTAAATGAAGTTGCCTTAGCCTTAAGTGTTTTTACCTTCTTGTACTTACCCTTCTTTTTGTTTGCTCTGTAAACTTCATAGCCTGTAGCTCCTGCAACTTTTTTCCAAGTAATCTTTGCTGATTTTTTTAAAGCTTTAGCTGTTACCTTAGCTGGAACTTTTACTGTTACTGCGGGTACCTTCTGTTCCTGACTTGGCTTATTAGTTGTTGTTGGCTGTTTTATATTAGTTGTTTCTTTAATGCCAAAGAATGTATTTAATGCCTGAACTGCTTCGCTTGCAAAATCGACATATGACAAACCATCCTTCGGTTTAGCATTGCCTGTTCTATCAGTTGCTTCTTTTGCCTCCTTTGTTCCTAAAACCCAAGTAAGCTCTAACATATATTCTGTGTATGTGCCATCGTTTGCTTTGTTCTTGTGTAACCAATTCTTTGTTACCGGATTTGCTGCATTCCTGTTATACCGGATTAAGAAAGGCATCTGTAATCTGATGGCACTCTTGTTACTTCCATCTTCCCAAGGTTTTGCGCTTGTTGCTTCTGCTGTAACATCACCGTTAGGATAATATGAAATACTGTTGTTCTTATTTGAATTATTCTCTGTTGTAAAGTTTCCTAAGTATTTAACCAACTCACCATATACATAACTAATGTTGTTATTTCCTGTTGTTGGATCTACGCTACTTCTTGAGTTAAACACGCTACTTCCTGCTGTTACTATATTAATGTCATTTCCTGTTCCGAAAGTTAACTGATTTCCAATTGTTGTATCATAAACATAAACCTTCTTGCCTGCCTGTTTAGCTTTCTGTGCAATGCTTCCGATAATTGCCTGTGTATTGTGGCACCATGAAGCACCAAAGAAAATAACATAATCACCATTTGAATTTAATAAATCAATTAATTCATTGAAGTTAACCTGATGAAGTGGGAAGTTGTCCTTATCTTTTTCTGTAAAGATTTCTACTGCCTTACCAGTTCTGTTTGCATTTGCAACTCCTTTATTGTAGTTAATGTATGTAGCTGATCCATTATAAACTCTACTAAAGAATTCATAATCTGTTCTTACGCTTGCCTTAGCAACCTGTCCGTTTTCCTGACCTTTTCTAAATACTTTTTCGATGTCCTGTGTTGCCTGTGCCTCATTGTAATAATTTGCATCTTCTAATTCATAGTATGCATTGATTTTGTTTCCTGCATCTGTATTTTCATAATTGAAAAGTAATGTGTCGTCTCCGTTATATTCATTGATTACATTTTCATTTGGAAGTAACTCTGTAATTTTCTTCCATAATTCATTAATTGAAGTTCCTCTTGAACCTTTAAATTCTGTATCTTCGTCAGTAATGTCTAACTGATATCCGTCAACGTAAGGATCAAAATGATAAATCTTTGTTATTCCGTCTTTCTTTGCAATTTCATTGATTTTTGCAATTGTAGCCTTACTTGTTTTATGCTCAGGTCCTGCAAAAACAATGTAGTAATTTCCCTTGCTACTTAAGATGTCTAAAAGTCTTTCCTGTGTAACACTCTCAAAAACATGTCCGCTTTCAACTCCTTCATATGAATCTGCTATGTAATCTCCTGTTGTTGCCTGTGCTGTTTTAGACCAAGGATAAGTTGTCTGTGAATCCTCTGCATAAGTTGCAACCTGATTTGAATTAGTCTGTGCCTTTACTGTAGTTCCTGTAAATAAAGAACCTATTGTTAATGTAGCTGTTAATGCCACAACTGTTAATTTCTTTAGTCTCATATTCTTGTTCTCCTTTTGTATCTGTTTTTTATAAGTATCTATTCAAAATCCCTTTAGTCTTAATTTTTACACTATCACTTTTTATTGTATTTATGAGAATTTCCAACATCGTATGCTGTTAAAGTATTTATTTTGAAGTTTGTTAGTAATCATTTAATCTCCTTCTTAAACCTATATGGCATAACTTTTATGCTTCTAAATATCCTATCTCATTAGTAGGATATTGCTAGTCCAGTAGACTGACTTCTCGATTACAGCCAGCAGACATCTCAATGCATAGCTTTTCGATGTTCTTGCACCCGTCAGATGATATTTCGTGTAAACACAATACCTCTTGTCTGGCTTTTGCTACAAAAAAATGGGAAGCAGTTGTTTTTGCTTCCCAAGATATTACTCATATTAATTTGCCTAAGCCTTACAGGTTCTACGCGCACAAACAAGGTATGATGTAATATCTTTCGCAACAACACATCATACAACACATATGAATATTTCTAACAAATACTCTTATTGTACTCATAGTTTTCCTCCTAAATTAAATGGTATGTTCTCTGTATTAATTTTCAGAAAATTCATATATTTCATACCTGATATGTAGGATTATATTCCTATAATTCCTATCTGTCAAGTATAAATTACGTAAATTATTTATTTTGTTGTTTTCATACATTAATTCAAACCATATTAATAGAAGTATCTTACTTTTTCATCTTTCTTATACTAACGTATTTGTTTTAATTCTCCTCTATCCATTTCATAAACCTTATCACAAAGCACGTCAATATCTTCCCTATTATGACTGGCTAACAAAATAGTTTTTCCCATGTTCTTCAACTCCAGGAATATTTTTCTCATGTCTTCCACTCCATGATTATCCAAACCATTCATTGGTTCATCAAGAATAAGTATTTCCGGATTTTCCATTATTGCCTGCCCTATTGCCAGACGCTGTCTCATTCCCATTGAGTACTTTCCTACTTTTTTTCTTGATTTTGGATCTAATCCGACTTTTTCCATTACTGTCATTAAATACTTCCTGTCTAACTTATTGTTTATCATATAAAGATACTCAAGATTTTTCATTCCGCTCTTATATCTTAAAAGACCCGGTTCTTCTATAATAACCCCTGCATTTTTTATAATGCTTACATCTTTTCCGATAACATCTCCGTTAACAGTAATCTCTCCGCTATTTAATTTCACCAATCCACATATGCTTTTAAACAGTACCGTTTTGCCTGAACCGTTTCTTCCTACAATTCCACATATTTCACCTTTGTAACATTGAAGATTCACATTATTAAGTACTGTATATTTTTCAAATTTCTTTGTCGCATCTTTTACGTTAATAACTATATCATTCATACTACATATTCCTTCCATTATTCTTCACTTGTAAAATTAAAGTTCATATGATCAACCCTGACAATTGATATTATTGTCAAAACAACTATTAATAGAAGTAAAATTCCAACACACCATCCCATTGTAGGTGTTCCGTTAAAATATTCCATTCCATCATATTTTCTTCCAAAAATACTTAAGTCTGTCCATGAAAATGGTGAAAGATATATTAAATAATTGTCAATTGTTCTCATATTAAATGCTGTAATCATTAAAACTTCAAAAATCATACCGGAACACATTGCTATAAGTCTTGTAAATAACAGACTCATTGAAAACATAAATACTCCTAAGAAACAAATAACTAATCCTACAAATAAAAAAATTATCGCCATAGACTTATACGGTGAATAATGTTCCAAAATCGTATACAGAATTTCAGAAGTTCCATAATCCATCCATCTATTCGTAATTGACAAAGTAGTAATTACCTCTCCCCATTCATTAGAAAAATCTCCTCTGAAAATATAAGGAATAATACTTGTTACTTCCAATAAAAACATAAATATATATGACATAAAAACAATATGCAGAATATGCTTTAACGCCCATTTAGTCTTTCCTTCACGTATTACACAATACATCTCTGAATAATTCAGGAATGGTACCTGTGAAAAATAGTAAATTGCTATGGGAACAAATGCACACATATAACTAAGATTACACAAAAAGAATGGCAAAGTCATAACATTAACCTTATATCCTGTATCTGATGCGAAATTTAGAATTGGCACAGAAAAGACAATATTGCATAATAACATTAAAACAATTGTGGTAATGGTTCTTGTGGAAAATACTTTATACTGAATAGAATAAATATTGTATCTAATATATTTTAAAAAATTATCCAACAACAATCCTCCTCATTCTTCTTATAATCAGCATTGTTATAATTCCAACTATAACAATTGTAATTAAACCTAACATTATTATTGCTTCTGATGTATCCTTCATATTAAAAAAATCAACTGAATATACATATTTGTATCCGCTATAATTGGGTAAAATATACTCCAAACTATAACTACCTACTGTAATTAGCAGAACCGGAACGCACATAATAAGTAGTTTATTCTTTATATATAATGACATTAACAGAGAGCTTAACGATGTAATTCCGTATAATATACTTTTAGTTCCCACGCTGCACAGAAAAAATATTAAATAATTTTTATTTTCTAACATTCCACTAAAAGTTCTATCTGTCATATATGAATAAATATATTGATTGTTAATTTCTCCTCCTGCAACTTCCCATTGAAATCCAAACAATACATAGGACACTCCTGCAAACAATAACATTCCTGTAATAAACGTAACTATGCTGTTAATAAAGACACATATTATCTTAGACATTACATATCCATTTATATTTCCTCTTGTTATGCTATATATATAATTTCCCTGTGACAAATCATCACAAATACAGTCTGCATATACGAAAGAAATAATTATAAAAATTAATATTCCTATTTGACTCCAAAAGGTTACTTCATTAAAATATTCAAATATTGAATTGGAGGAAAATACATTTACAAATGAATATCCCTGCTTTTCTGCACATGCCAAGAATGGTAAGAATGCTATTACTATTACCGTAAATATGAATTTGCTATTCACGAAAGCCCTATACATATCCATTTTTAAATAATTTAACATTACTCTCATTGCACTTCCTCGCCTGTTTCTGCATTAATAAGTAACTGTTCAACTCTTGTACCCTCATCGCTTTCTTCAAGCATATGGCACTGATAGATAGGTGTAACTTTATTATCATTAAACAAATCTGACATATAACACAGATTAAAGGAATTAATGGTGTATTTCTCTGTTCCAATTATTTTTCCATATTTATTTGAAACTATATCAAGAACAGCTTGTGGTTGAATAATCTTTACCTTTTTCCCCGTATTCTCGATTTTTAAAGCACACTCCATATCTAATGATTCAAGCCCTCTTTTAGATACAACAGCCTGAATGGAACTATTGCAATCTTCATAATTTTTCATTATTCCACCATACTTATGATATTCTACAATTCCATTCTTCTTCTGACGAATTACAAAATAATAGCAGTCATCGTCCTTTGTCCATTTATCTTTATATACAGATTTGTCCTCTTGCCCCTCTACGTCTTCAGCATATTCTTCTTCTTCCAATGTATTATGTTCCAAACCATAGCAACTAAACTCAATGTCACCTAATTGGATTCCTAATAGCTCTAATTTATCCAATAACACATTTAATGCTTCCTCTCTTGACATAAAATCTAAATCCGTATCCTTTAAGAATTTGTCTCCATTGTATTTTTCATCCCTTGGATCTAATCTGACACAGTTCATCAAATTCCAATAAAACTCAGTTGTAAAGTACAAACCTTCTTTATTATCAATCCTTATCTGGTTTCCCTCTTTATCCTGATAATACTCTTTAGTATTGTCAGGAACATCATATGATACTTTTTCAGCTTTATCTAAAAATATATCTTTTGTTTTTTCAACATTGATTTTATATGGCTTTACAACTACTTCATCAATACTGTCTGGTACTTTCTCTATAGTTGTATCCAGAGACAAATTGTCTCCGGATACAGTAAATTTCTCGGAAGTATTGTTAGTTGTTGTTTTCTGCTCGCTTTTATTAGCTTTACATCCTGTGAAACATGTACTTAAAGTAATGGCACATAAACATAAAGCTAAAGCTTTTTTTGTTTTAAAACAGAACATTACTTATCCTCCTTACACAATTTTTGTCTATGTAATTACACGCGCATATGGTAACATAATTTCAATTCCTATACTATACTTTTGGCATTTTTGGTATGTTTTTTGGATTTTTTGGTAATTTTTCGTCGAAAAAAAAGAAAAATCTGCAAAATTAAAATTCTCTTTAATACTTACATACATAAAAATTTTTTCAAAAAAAGAAGCTGTGCCAACGATTTTAATCGTTAAAGCAACAGCTTCTTTTTAGAAGACTTACTCAGTCCACTTTTATAACTAATTCATTTATATTTATTTTTAAGCTTCTACTGCTTTGTTTGTTTTTTCAAAAAGCTTTCTCACACCCTGGATTGCTACAATTACACCAAGGCATAATAACAATACTGCAAAGATTAACTGTAATGTCATACCAAATGTTAATCCTGTTGTAAATAACTGACCACCTAATCTGTAGATTGTCATTCCAAGTGCTGTAAATGTTACTGCCATCATAAAGAACATTGGAATCCAAAGCATAGCGCCCTGACGTTTTGTTTTCTTTAAGAATACAGCACATGCAACTAATGCTAATACTGATAATAACTGGTTAGCTGAACCAAATAATGGCCAGATTTCTGCATAACCAACTTTTGCAAGTAAGTATGAAAGTACTAATGTTAAGATTGTTGCAAAATATTTGTTTGTTACTACTTTCATGAATGGGTTTAAGTTGTCCATATCTGTATCATCATCAATGAAGAATTCCTGGAATGAAAGTCTTCCTACTCTGGCTACAGAGTCAAGTGATGTTAAAGCAAATGCTGAAACAGCAAGGTTAATTAATGTAAATACCAACTGATGAGGCAAACCTGCTACTGATAAGAAGTTTGCAATAGCTCCTGCAAAAATCTGAGGCTGTGTAACAAGTCCCTGCTTTGCTGCTTCACCTGTTGCAAATGATGCAACTGCGATAAGTGCGATAACTGCAAGCATACTTTCCATTAACATTGCACCGAATGAAACAGGAAGCATATTTTTTTCATTTTTAATCTGCTTTGATGCTGTACCTGATGAAACAAGTGAATGGAAACCTGAAACGGCACCACATGCAATTGTTACAAACAAGATTGGGAATAAGTACTGTCCATCAACATTGAAACCATTAAATGCTGCAAGGTTACATGATGGATTAGCAACGAATACACCAATAATTGCACCAACAATCATAAATATAAGTAAGTAACTGTTAAGGTAATCTCTTGGCTGAAGTAATGCCCAAACCGGCGCAACACATGCTACTAATACGTAAGCAAAAATAATGATGTGCCATACTTCTCTTGATAAATAAACCGGGCACTTAAGACCAACTACTACTGCGAAAATAAGAAGTGCAATTGCAATTGCTGTGTTAACCCATTTGTTTAATTTACCATATTTTAATAACATACCAAGTGCTACAGCTTCAACAATAAAGATAATTGATGTCATGGCAACTGAGCCGTTAGCTGCAACTTTTGCACCTGTTTCAATGTTAAATCCGTTAAATGTTCCTGCTACTACATCAGCGAAAGCTGCGATTACAAGAATACAGAATAACCAACAGAAAGCTAAGAATAATTTCTTACCAACTCTACCAATGTACTCTTCAATAATAAAACCTATTGTTCTACCTTTGTTTTTAACTGATGCATACATTGAAGCAAAATCCTGAACTGCTCCGAAGAAAACACCACCAATTAAAACCCAAAGCAAAACAGGTAACCATCCAAAAATAGCTGCCTGGATAGGTCCGTTAATAGGACCGGCTCCTGCGATTGATGCAAACTGATGTCCAAAAACAACGTTTGTGTCTGCAGGTACATAGTCAACTCCATCTTCCATCTCATAAGCTGGTGTCTTAGCGTTTGGATCGATACCCCATTTGTTCTGAAGATAACGACCATATAACAGATAAGCACCGCCAAGAACTACTATGGCTATAACCATCATTAATATTCCACTCATTTTTTCATCCTTCTTTCTTATTATTTTTTAATCCTTTGTGGATAATAAATTATTTCTGTTAAGACAAAAGCGAAAACCATAAAATATAGGAAAACTTCCTATTAGTGTTATAAAATCTAATTATTAGAATTGCTACATGGATTGAGCTCTAACAATTCTAAAAAAAGAAAACGCCTTCGTAGTTTTAAAAACTACAAAGGCGACTATAAACTAACCGTGGTACCACTTTGTTTGCTGTATAAAAATACAACCACTTAACACTGTCAAAATTAACAGCTTCTTCTGTAACGTGAAGAACACGTCCCGACCTACTTGATAAAACTTTCGGCGAGCTGCTCCCGGGTGATGTCCTTACAGATACCATCTGCCACTTCTCAGCTCTCGTGACTCTCTGTAATCAAGTAATTTCCATAGGATATATCCCGTTCATTGCATTTCATTTTTTTGACTGTCATTAGTTTACCACTTTACCACACTACATTCAAGGTTAAAAAATATCCATAAATTATTGATGAAATTTATGATTTTTTGTACAAAATTTCAAAAATGGCTTACAAAATCCCAAAAAATCCCTATAAAAACAAATGACCAAATATTACACTTTTAAAAGCCAAAAAATTGTTAAATATTTTTGGTAATATTTTACAAAATATTAATACAATTTCAAAAAAATATGTTAAAATTTAAGTATGGTTTATAAAAATAATATAACAACGTGGAAAGCATAAATTTTAAAATCCGTCACAGAAAACTTCAGTTGCAAAAGATAGGCAACTTTTTGAAATTTTGCGAGCATAGCGTAAAGCAAAAATCAACTGTCTGAGCGTAAGCGAGTTTTGATTTTTGTTTTACAATAAGCGGCGGAGCAAAATAAAAAAAGTAACGTGTTTGCACTGAAATTTTCTGTGGCGGATGTGGAAGCTTTATGTTAATCCACAGTTGTTACAGGTTTGAAAGGAGATATTTTTTATTATGGCAAACAGAATTATGTTAAACACAACATCTTATCACGGAGCAGGAGCTATTGATGAAATAGCAACAGAAGCAAAAGCACACGCATTTAAGAAAGCTTTTGTTTGTTCTGATCCTGATCTTATCAAATTTAATGTTACATCTAAGGTTACAGACATCTTGGACAAGAACGATTTAGCTTACGAAATTTATTCAGATATTAAAGCTAATCCTACTATTCAAAATGTTCAGCACGGTGTTCAGGCTTTCAAAGATTCTGGAGCTGATTACATAATCGCAATCGGTGGTGGTTCTTCAATGGATACAGCTAAAGCTATTGGAATCATTATTGCAAATCCTGAATTCGAAGACGTTCGTAGTCTTGAAGGTGTTGCACCTACTAAGAAACCTTGCGTTCCTATTATCGCTGTACCAACAACAGCCGGAACTGCTGCAGAAGTTACAATTAACTACGTTATCACAGACGTTGAAAGAAAACGTAAATTCGTTTGTGTTGATCCACACGATATGCCAATTATTGCAATTGTTGACCCGGATATGATGTCATCAATGCCTAAAGGACTTACCGCTTCAACAGGTATGGATGCTCTCACTCACGCAATTGAAGGTTACACAACAAAGGCTGCTTGGGAAATGACAGATATGTTCCATCTTAAAGCTATCGAAATTATTGGCAAATCACTTCGTGGTGCTGTTGAAAATACAAAAGAAGGCCGTGAAGGAATGGCTCTTGGTCAGTACATTGCAGGAATGGGCTTCTCTAACGTAGGTCTTGGTATTGCACACTCCATGGCTCATACACTTGGTGCCGTTTATGATACACCACATGGTGTTGCCTGTGCTATGATGCTTCCAATTGTTATGGAATTTAACCAGGAATGCACTGGAGAAAAGTACAGAGAAATTGCTCGTGCACTTGGCGTTGAAGGTGTTGACTCAATGTCAGTTGAAGAATACAGAAAAGCTGCAATTGATGCTGTAAAACAGTTATCAGCAGATGTTGGAATTCCTTCAAAACTTGAAGCAATAAAAGAAGAAGATTTACAGTTCCTTGCTGAATCTGCTGCTGCAGATGCTTGTGCACCTGGAAATCCAAAAGATGCAAGTGTTGAAGATTTCAAAGAATTATTTAGAAAAATTATGTAATAATTATTTTTAAGAGTTATAATATACGGAAGTACGAAAGTGCTTCCGTATTTTTTTGCAATGAGTTTTTATAGTAACTCTTTTCAACAAATTTTATTACAAGTTCGTTTTGCTTTGTAAAAAATACGGTACTATTTTAGAGAGGATGGTTTTCCTATGAATAATCAGGAAGAATTAATAGAAACAGAATATAATCGCGCAGTAAATCTTTGGAATGAAACATACTCAGAATGTAAGCTTGTAGACTTGAAAGGCAAACCTCTTTCTGTTGAACCTATGTTTGATATTTGTCTTGACATATTTGCAAGCAAATGTAAGAAAGTTTTGGACTTTGGCTGTGGAACGGGCGATATCATTTTCCAATGTTACGAATTTGGTAACACCAGCTACGGTCTTGGCGTTGACGTATCTGAAACCGGAATTAACTATGCAACAAAAATGGCAAAAATTAACAACTATGATAATCTGGAATTTAAAGTTGGAAATATTTCTGCTCTGGATTCTTATGAGGATGGCTCTTTTGATGGCATTATTTTGTCTAACGTTCTTGATGTAATGCCAAAAAATATAGCTGCAGAAACATTTTCAAAACTTACACGTCTAATTCCTAAAGGTGGACTTATGTTTGTAAAACTAAACCCATATTATGAGGAAGGCTACCTTGAGTCTTTTGGATTTAAGCCTATTGCCAACAATTTGTTTGAAGAAGATGGGGTGCTTAGATACCGCGAAGTTGATACCGCCTCATGGAAGCAGGCATTTGAAAAATATTATGAAATAATACGTTATCTTGAATTTCCTTACCCTTGGCAGGAAGGAATGAACAGACTGTTTCTGTTGCAGAAGAAATAAAATTCATGTATGATATGTCCAAAAAGGGATTCATGCAAACACGTTGATTTTATCGTTTGCAAAGAATCCCTTTTCTTGACATATCTAACAATATAATTAACTTATTACTCTTCAACCGAATCTACATCAATTATAATTTTGTTGCAATTCCTGCATAGATACGCGTCAACGTATGTCTGTGTTAGCATACTTGTAAGTTTTACACTTTTAGCACCCTTCTTTTCAGATTTCCATTTTAAGGCATATCTGTCCTGATTTATTTCACCTTTTTCCATTTCTGAATTGCAATATGGACATTTCATTTCCATCATTTATCACCTCATTTAATTTGCTTATAGTGCAAATTTCCCTTCTAAAATTCCAATCTTGTATCTATTAAGATTTTTATTTTTTATCTGACATTAGTTTCTTAATACCATGTTTTAGTCCATCAACTGTTAACGGATACATGTCTACCAACTCACGTATCTTGCCTTCTGATTCCATCCAGTACATGCTGTCTGCCTGGCTATGAAATGACGGATTGAGCCATATTGTATGTGGATATTTTTTTGCAAATATCTGCATCCATTCGTAGCCTGACAAGCCGTTGTTAGGACCGCTGTAGTTACCGTTTTTGTCATAAAACTCTTCCGGTGCCATACCTGCATCGCCTACAATTATGACTTTGTAATCCTTGTCATAATTCTTAAATGCCCAAGATGTGTCTATCCAGTCACCGCTATTACATTCCGGATTCTTGTACAACTTGGCATAAATACAGTTATGAAAATAAAAAGTTTTTACATCCTTAAAATGGTTCGCCTTGTGAACTGCCTGAAATAGTTGATTGCACAACTCGCTGTAAGGATACATTGATCCACCGCTGTCAAACAAAAGCATTAACTTAACTGTATTCTTTCGTGGCTGCTGAAATTCAAGTTTCAAATAACCACCCTGATTACATGTTGAGTCGATTGTTCCATCTATATCTAATTCCGTTTTTGGCAAATCAAGCTTTCTTGAATACTGGCGAAGCTCCCTTAAAGCAACCTGAAACTGACGCATTGTAAGCTTTGTATCTCTACGAAAATCCTTGTAACGACGCTCTCCCATTACTGCAAAAGCTGTCTTCATTCCTGCCTGGTCGCCAATCTTAATACCGCCGGCAACTCGTCCGTTTCTACCAAACTCAGAGCCACCACCGCTACCAATCCAGTATTTACCACCGTTGTGCTCACTGTTCTGCTCAGCAAGTCTTTCCCTAAACATACGATGAACCTCGGCAGCTTCACGCTCTGATCTTGTATCAACATACCTGTCAGGATCTGTCATCTCTCCCATCTCACTGTCAGTATGAAGCCATTCATTTATCTGATCCAAATTTAATTTTTTGTCTTTAATATTTTTAAAATACTCTAAGAAGCTGGCGTCTAATTTGTCATAGTCACCTTCATTTTTTACAAATATAGTACGACATAAGTAATAAAAATCCGTAAAATTAGAATGAGCCAGGTCTTTATCCAAGGCGTCCATCAAAGTAAGCCATTCTGTTGTGGATATGTTAAGACCATTACTTCTCATAGTATAGAAAAAGGAAGTAAACATATTATTCCTCCATTCTATTACAGATTCATTCTTACTACTGTTTCTAAATCTTCATCCTTCTTAATAAGCACACCAAGATATGGTAATTTCTGCTCAATAGTATCAGGATCAACGCCACCTATCATTAACGCTCTAATCCAATCAATAAATTCTGACGTACTTGGCTTCTTTCTAATATCTCTAATATTTCTGATTTTGTAAAAAGTCTTCATTGCCTGCTCCAAAAGATTCTCTTCCAAATTTTCAAAATGAGCATTTACAATAAGCTTCATTAATCTTTCGTCAGGGAAGGTAATATAATGGAAAATACAGCGTCTAAGGAAAGCGTCCGGTAATTCCTTTTCTGCGTTAGATGTAATAATAACAATTGGCCTAACCTTTGCCTTAACTGTTTCTTTAGTTTCATTAATATAAAATTCCATCTTGTCCAATTCCCAAAGCAAGTCATTAGGAAATTCCAAATCTGCCTTGTCAATTTCATCAATTAACAAAACAACCTGTTTATCTTTCTTGAAAGCCTCACCAAGCTTTCCAAGTTTAATATATCTTGAAATATCGTCAACACCCTCTACACCAAACTGGCTGTCGTACAAACGCTGAATTGTATCGTATATATACAAACCATCCTGAGCTTTAGTTGTTGATTTAATATTCCAAATAAGCAGTTCCATATCCAATGATTTAGCTACTGCTTCTGCTAACATAGTCTTACCTGTTCCCGGTTCACCTTTAATCAATAAAGGCTTCTGCAATTTAGTAGCCACTTCCACAGATGCCATTAAATCATCTGATGCCACATAAGTATCTGTTCCTGTAAATCTTGTTTCTTTTGACATTTAAAAATTCCTTTCGCCGGTTTTACTTTTTTCGCTATTTGCGTAAATTATAACATATGAAACA
This sequence comes from Eubacterium ventriosum, assembly GCF_025150745.1. Lineage (NCBI taxonomy): Bacteria > Bacillati > Bacillota > Clostridia > Eubacteriales > Eubacteriaceae > Eubacterium > Eubacterium ventriosum. The sequence continues at coordinate 1,086,663 of NZ_CP102282.1, read as the reverse complement.
AATAAAATCATTTTATTTATTAAACAAATTAATATTTATGAATTATTAAATTTAATATTTGTTAATTATCAACTTTAATCTCTTGATGCACTTGTCAATCCATTAAATTAACAATCTGATAATCTTTAGTAATCTGTAAATGTTTATCTTTTTTCATTCATAGATTTCACGATTTCACTAAATCGCTCCACAACCTTTCCGTAATTCTCCTTAAAATGAGGATACAGACAATCGCTGCAATCCTTAATCCCATTATCCAAATACCTAAAATTGCCACCACACTTATCGCCCAAAGTATAAAGAGGACAATAGCAAAATAAACAATTAAAATTATTTCCATCAGCATTCTTGTGACAAGGGAAAAATTCACATTTCCTATGAGAAAAATAGGAAAATTCTTTTTCCTCCCAATATTTCTTAGAAATCTCTTCCTTTTTATCCATATTTTTCAAAAAAACTCCTTATTTTTTTATAATATTCACTTTTATTTCATATCTAATTCACAAAATAACCACACTTTCACTCTATACTATAGCCATAGCGAACGAAAAACAGTTTTTAAACAAAACAGCAAAAAGTTTTTCATAAAAAGATTCATAGTCCGATTAAATTCGGATTGACATATATTAGTTTTTTTATTTTCTACTCCTTCTTATTAGAACATCCTTCCCTCGGATGTTCTAATTTTTTTTACAGCCTTCAAGGTCATACTCCACCTGTGCTTGCACAAAGGTGGAGTAATGACCTTAGAAGGCGCCCCAAAATGAGTAATATCGTGAAACAACAGTTTCACGATATACGAATTTTGGGGGCACAGATTGCTTTGGCAATCTGTGTAAAAAAAATATTTTGAATTAAACTTCCAAAAAATCCAGCCCATTCTCTGACTTCAAATACATCATCATAAGATAAGCCCCTCGAAGTGTTACTCTTTCTTCCTTTAATATTCTCTTCACCTGCTCCTTATCTGCCAGCATAACCTGTATGCGCTCGGCACTTTCAAGCTGCTGCTCCACTTCTTCAACGTGAATTGTTCCAAAGACTGTGCCATTTGACTCATCTGTAAAACCCGGTCCCATATAAAAAGGTCTTCTAAATGCTTCATTGCCACCTTTATATACTTTCAAATCGAAACCTGTTTCTTCCTTAATTTCTCTAACAGCCGACTGCTCTGCCACTTCTCCCGGATCTATGATTCCTGCTGGAAGTTCATAAATATATTCGTCCAAAGGATATCTATATTCCTTAATTACTAATAATCTTGGTTTTTCCTCATCTGTTACGGCATAAACAACAATGCCCTCAGGAGTATTGTCTTTAGTTTTTAATTTAATATGTTCTTCATCTCTTCTTGATACAAAATAATAGTCAAAGACTTTTCCTTCTCTATCTACCGCATCTAATTTGTATAAATTAAGAAATGGATTATCTGATTGTTTCTTCACTTTTTTATAATTAGACATAAAAACCTCTCTACATTATCCTTAAATCTTTACTCCTAAAAAGACCGCTTACCTTCTATGATAAGTGGTCTCTTTGATATTATGCAACTATAATTGTATATGCCTTTAAAAATTCTTTTCCCGGCTCTACTTTATTTATATTGTTCTTCTGTGAAATTTCCTTATTAAAACCTCTGTCGTCACAACGTCCCATCCATGGCTCTAAGCATACAAATGGAGCATCCTTAACTGACCAAATTCCGAAACTTGGGAACCCTTCACATTTCATTCCAACATAAGGTGTTCCATCCTTGTGACATACCCATGCTTCTTCAATCTGAGTTCCATCCAAAATAAGTGCGTCATTGTCAAAAATTTCTTCATTTAATACATATGTATTATTTTCAAGCTTAAGTGTTCTTTTTTCTTCCGGAATTGCTGTTCCCATTCCGTCTTCTGTTTCTTTATCTACTAAAATATATTCTAACTGATCCTTGCCGGGGAATTTAAGAATATAATCTGACTTAACTTCATCTTTCTTGGCAAATCTAAATGCAGGATGAGCACCTATTGTAAAATACATTGTCTCATTTCCTGTATTTTCAACCTTCCATTCAACTTTAACTTCTTTGCCTTCTAAGTAATAATTAACAAATAGTTTAAAATCAAAAGGGTATTTCTTCTTTGTTTCTTCTGATGAATTTAACAAAAAAGATACCATACTATCTGTGCTTTCCACACATTCAAAAACACTATCCCTTGCAAATCCATGCTGGCTTGTAGTGTATTCCTCTCCATTAATCAGCATCTTGTTCTTGTACGTTTTACCTACATTAGGGAAAAGAACCGGTGAATGTCTCTTCCAAAACTCAGGATTACCTTCCCATATAATGTCTGTTCCATCTTCCTTATTGTAAATTTTTGTAATCTCTGCTCCGTCTTCTGATGCTTCTACCAAAAGATACTGATTTTCCAATTTCATTAAAAGTTCCTCCTTTATTTTTCCTTTCAATTTTACTTTGATTTTATATTGATTATTAATTTTAATCGCATAAATTTTTTATTTAAAATTATTATTTAATTTCTGTTATATTTTAACGACTTTCTTTTTTGTCTTTATACATTTTTTTATCTGCATCTCTAAACCACTGATCAACAGATTTTTTATTTCCATTTTCATCAATGTAGAAACTTATACCTCGCGCTATTGACACATTATATGGATTGTTTCTTTCAACATTAAACTTTCGGCAAAAACCATCACTGGCATAAAGTATTCGACTATAATCTGAATTACATACATATATAACCTGCTTTGATGCCATAATTAAATTCTCGTATTTCTTATACAAGTTAAGAGTTCCCGCAACTCTTTTCTGTATTTCAAACATATCAAAAGGATGTGTAAAATAATCAATTGCACCTAATTCGTAGGCTTTCTCAATGTTTTCGTGATTATCTTCCGCTAAAATCACAATTACCGGAATACGTTCAATAACATATTCTTCATTCATCCATTCCAATACCTGATATCCGTTAGTTTCAGGCATATTTAAATCCAATAGAAGTGCTGAAAATGAATCTTCTTCCTTCTTTAGTAACTCGATTGCTTCTGTTCCATCTTTTGCTTCTGTAACAATATATTCATCTCCGAGGATTTCTTTCAGAATTTCTCTATTCATCTTGGAATCATCCGCAATTAGTAATCTATTTTTTTCTCTTGATTCCTTTATCATAAGTATTCACTTCCTCCACTTCATTCTTTTTCTTTTGTTTTCTATCTCTTTCTATATTTTAACACAAATGTCTAATTTTTCGTAGCATTGCTTTGCTTATTTTTTTGCTAAAAATATACAGCTTTTAATACGCTAATTTGTTTATTTTTTATTGATTTTTTCTTCTTATTTTGCTATCATATCAAAGGATTATATAAGTTCATGATATGGATGAACGTTTCTACTAACTGCCGCAAATGGTTATCTATAATCTTTATTATAGGTGAATTTTATTTTGCGGTATTTTTGTGTGCAAAAAAGTATTTTTAATTTACTTTAATTATTACATTTAGGAGGATTTTGAATGAGACATTATGATGTTATTGTAATTGGTGCCGGACCGGGTGGTATTTTTGCCACATATGAATTGGCAAAAAAGCAGCCTGAACTTTCTATTGCTGTTTTTGAAGCCGGACATAAGTTATCAGGAAGAAAGTGTCCTATTGATGGTGACAAGATTCCTAACTGCATCAATTGTAAAAGCTGCTCTATTATGAGTGGTTTCGGTGGTGCCGGAGCTTTTTCTGATGGTAAATATAATATTACTAATGATTTTGGTGGCACTCTTTATGAACACATTGGTAAAAAACAGGCCATTGAATTAATGAAATATGTTGACGAAATTAACATGGAACACGGTGGAGAAGGCACAAGACTTTTCTCAACTGCCGGAACTAAGTTTAAGAAGATTTGTATGCAGAACAAGCTTAAACTTCTTGATGCTTCTGTTCGTCACTTGGGAACTGACATTAACTATGTTGTTCTTGAAAATTTATATGACGAATTAAAAGATAAGGCTGATTTTTACTTTGACACACCTGTTTCTTCAATTACTCATTTAGATAAAGGCTATAGTATTCATACTGAAGATGAAGATTTTGAATGTAAAGATTGTATTGTTTCTGTAGGTCGAAGCGGAAGCAAGTGGATGGAACAGGTTTGCCACGAAATGGACATACCTACTAAGTCTAACCGTGTTGACATTGGTGTTCGTGTTGAACTTCCTGCTGTTATCTTCTCTCATCTTACAGATGAATTGTATGAAAGTAAGATTGTTTACCGTACACAGCAATTCGAAGACAATGTTCGTACTTTCTGTATGAACCCACACGGTATTGTTGTTAACGAAAATACTAACGGCATTGTTACTGTTAACGGACACAGTTATGAAGGTGAAGAAATGCAGACTGAAAATACTAACTTTGCCCTTTTGGTTGCTAAGCATTTCTCTGAGCCTTTCAAAGACAGTAACGGATATGGTGAAAGTATTGCCCGCCTTTCTAATATGCTTGGTGGTGGCGTAATTGTTCAGCGTTTCGGTGACTTAGTAAGAGGTCGTAGAAGTACTGAAAGCCGAATTGAAGAAGGACTTGTTACTCCTACTCTTTCAGCTACTCCAGGTGATTTAAGCCTTGTACTTCCAAAGCGTATCTTGGATGGAATCATTGAAATGATTTATGCCTTAGATAAAATTGCTCCAGGTACAGCCAATGATGATACATTGCTATATGGTGTAGAAGTTAAGTTCTACAATATGGAAGTTGAACTTAATGACAATCTTGAATGTAAATATGACGGATTATATATTATCGGCGACGGAAGTGGTGTTACACATTCACTTTCACATGCTTCAGCCAGTGGTGTGTATGTTGCAAGACATATATGTGAAAAGGCAGAATAAAGGAAGAAGATTAATGTTGCAGGGAGGACGTAGCATTATTGGAAAGCCACGACGGATTTGCGTCGTGGCTTTTGCTTTTGAGATTAGTTTCTATTTGTGTTTTTTGAAGATTTTCGCTCCATTTTCCGTACAAAGTCGTCCGTGGAGATGTCCACACTCTGGGGGCAGTATAAGTTGTTTTTTCGGTCACGACTACGTGTCATAGAGCGAAAATGTTGTATGACACGTAATTATTGAATTTTAGCTTGTCCTTTCGGCTGAATTTACGTGTCGGTGAGCCGAAACGTTGTACCACACGTAATTTATTGAATTTTAGCTTGTCCTTTCGACTGGATTTACGTGTCGGTGAGCCGAAACGTTATACCACACGTAATTTATTGAAACTTAGCTTGTCCTTTCGGCTGAATTTACGTGTCGGTGAGTCGAAACGTTGTACCACACGTAATTACTAGAAATTTCATTAATATTTCGAGAATAATTACGTGTCAGCGAAAGGAAATGTTATATGACACGTAACTGGAATCGGCATTACGCATAGTTTAATCAGTCTCTTTATTTACATAAATCAACTGATTATCTATTTTCTTAATTCTGCCAATTAATCTGCTGTTCCTTTATTAGCGGATATCTGACTACTTCCGCGCCATCTAAGTTTTCTCTGTTCATATCAACTGCTGTTATCTGCTGATTATCATATGTTGTATAATAATAAATTCCCTTTTTAGCATTGCAACATGAAGTGTACAATGTGATTTCGTACTTATCTTCCGCTACTTCACAACAGCCTCTCTGCTGGTCAACAGAGCCCAAAATATGGAAGAACTGGCTTACACTTTCTGCCTCTGAATTACCTGAAACAGAATTCATCTTTGTGAAGGCAACCTTAGCAAAACGTGAGGCTGATGATAAATCTCCCGGAAGTCCTAACGCTCCCATTCCTCTGCTGTAAGTTGTCAAATCAAGTTCTGATGCAAATTTGTTTTCCGGCTGTCTTGGGGACAGGTTCATGTAATTGTTTAACATAAACATCTGCTGTGGAAATGGTGGATTGTTAGTCAACACTCCTACAGGATTGTCATAAACCTTTAATCCTTCTGCCACAGGTTCTACAGTTATGGATTCTTCACTGTCTGAAATAATCCAATGTAACTGAGCTGATGGCAACTGCTCACTAAAAGGTGTTGAAACAAGATTCATTCTGCCTATAAGTTCTCTCGCCTCTTTAACTGACTGGCATCTACCAAGAATCCATGGAATAAATTCAAACTGGGCTATATTGTCCCTGCCCTCTTCAATAGGCTGAAACTTAGCATTGCCCACAAAATTAAGCCCTGCCATTCCAAGTCCCTTCTCATTAATTCCATCATAATACAATGGGTACCCTCCTGCCACATATGCCATACCGATAATTGCATAATGGCTCTCCAATATTCCCATATGTCTAAAATCAAATCCATAATTTCTAGGTGTTATTGTTACCTCATCACCATATGAAAATTCATAGTCTAAAGTTCTTCCAAAATAAAAATCATTAGTTTTATAAGTTGCTGCTGTACACATATCTCTCCTTATTCAAAATACTGTTTAGACAGTCTTTTAACCTCTGTCTTAACTTTTTCCAAAATATCCTCAGGTCCCACAATCTTTACACCGTCACCTAAAGAAAATATCCATGAAATAAACTGATTGCTTACTATTACTTTTACATTTGCAGTAAAATGTTCATCATCTTTTGGTATAAACATAGTGTCTTTTCCGAATCGGTCAATAATAACACCTGCCATTTCGTTTTTGCACTCTAGTTTTATTATTTCCTCTTCGCCGGAAAACATACCAAATACTTTCTTGGCATATAAACCTACATCTGCATTCTGCCCGCTAAACTTTTCTCCTCCAAGTCGTGGTTTGTCCAAAAATTCAATGTTAAGCATCTTATCAACCCTGAAATGTTTAACTTTTTCATCACTTGAATCAATTGCAACCATATAATAGTTCTCATCATCCCAAGTTAAAGCCCAAGGACTTACTATGTAAGGTTCTCCGTCCTTTCTCAAAACCATTTCCTTCTTCACATTCCACTGGAAATACTGAAAACTAATCATAGAATTTCTGTCAATTGCAGTATGTATCTTATCCACATTATAATAAATCTTCTCATTAGTTGTCTTTACGCGCTGAGATACATAAACCTGATGCTGAAGCTGTGATGCCTGATATTCGCTTGCCAAACCCTCAATCTTCTTAATAAGTTGGTTAGTCTTCCTTTCAGTAATGAATTTAGCTGACTGCACCGAATCTACCAATAACTTCAACTCTGCCAATTCAAACTGTCTGCTTACCAAATAATAGTAATAAGTTCTGTCGTGCTGTTCTCCTACAATATCCAATCCATATTGACGCAAATTCTCAATATCATTATAAAGACTTTTACGTTCAGCATTCACCCCATACGCCTTTAACTCACTAATGATTTCATTCATTGTTATGCTATGCTGCTCATCAGTTTTCTCAGTTAATATCTTTATCAGATATACTATCTTTAATTTCTGATTGCTTCCTTTTGCCATACCTACCTCCTTGCCCCTAAGCAGGTCTGTTTCTTTTGTTAAAAAATATACCTCTATTCTACACCAAAACAGTTGTATATTCTATGTAGCAATTTCAACAATTTTAGTCTATCATATATATTAATGTTTATTAGAGCTTCTCCACTCCTTTATTGTTTCACTTATAGTATTATAATCCCTTTGAAAAAGTTCTTCACTAATCTGCCTGTGTAACAAATCCCACTGCACCTTCTCCATTATCTTTGTTATAACAAAATCCTTGCTCCTCTGTTTGTACTTAGGCATACCGTTAATCTCCTGTATATGGGAAAGTTCCGGTCGCCACAATATACTTAGCTTACGCTTCATCTTATAAGTTCTTTGGGCACGCTTATTAATTTCCGGCTCTCTTAAAACATTAAATTCCACACTTTCTTCCTTACTAATCGCCTCAATAATTCCCCAGTATTCCGGAACATGTTCTTCAATATGCTTTGAGTGGCTACTTCCCACAACCACATAATTATAATCAAAAAACTTATTATAATCCTTCACCTGTCTTGCAAGCCTTGCGTATGTATCCGCATCACTTTTGATTTCCACGCCAATAAGCTTCTCTTCAAGAACAAGCATTACATCAGCTCTTGATTTTGCAATCTGCTTTTCTTCTATTATTCGTACCTTACCGAATTTTTCATCAAAAAAATCAAATAACGGCTCTCTTATATCCTGATCTTTTAACATTTCGTTCCTCTATTACACGTCCTATCCAACACATTCTATATTATATATGTTATTCTCTGTTATGTTTGATATTCTGTAATTCTAATCTCTCTATTTCGTGGACTTTGCCTTTGGATAAATTCTCTCCATTCTGCCATCATCAAAATGACTATCCATAACCTTCTGCCATTGGGAAGTTGCACTTATGCCCCTATCTCTCTCATCATATCTGATTAAGGCTAAGCTTGATACACCACAATTTATTACCATAAATATTATCAAAATCCATGTGACAATTTTGCCCCATAGCATTGGTAATAATTCTATTGCTCTAGATATGTATGGATAAAGTTTTTTAAACCAGACAACTGCTGCTATGCCCCAGAAAAAACAATACAACAGATTAATTCTACCACCCAAGTTAAAAGGAATATCGCTATAATCCCAAAATACTTTTCCAAAAACTATCTCCGTAAAAACGCTGCACAAATATTCATAAGCGCCACCAAGGAGAGTGCCTACCGCAAACAAGAAGCTGTCGCTTTTGTCTTTATATTTATAAAGCATCTGGGTAACCACAGCTATTGCAAGTCCCCAGACAATACTAAAAGGTCCCCAAACCACACTGCTTCGGCTCATCCACACGCCTTCAGTTATTCTGCAAAAAATAGTTTCCGTTATATCACCAAGAAACGCTCCTATAAAAAACAACAATACTATTTTATAAAAACTACATCCGTAGGCAAAAACCTTAGTTTCACTTTCTTCTTTTGACTGAACTTTTATATTTTCAGTTTTTTGTGCTTTAGGATAAGCTTTGTGAATACGTCCGTCTACAAAATTGTAAATTAAAGTTCCAAGTTTTACCCTAACGCTGTCTATCTTATCATTGGCACTTTCCCATTTTTTTAAATTTTTGCTTTTTCCTTTTAACAAAAGATAAGATGCCAATATGTCTACTATCATTACCCCTACAAGAACTAATAAAATGACGTTCATTAACAGTTCCGGCAAAATTGTAAGAATTTTTAATGTAATCTTATTTCCCCATTTTACAATAACATAACCTAAAAATCCCCAAAACACTGAAACAGGAACGCATACGTATCCGTCAAAATTCCATTTAACATTGGAGTAATCCCACCAACGTTCTTTAAATGCCAATTCAATAAGATGTCCTGCTATCCACTCAACTACAGTGGCATAAATCATTGCAAATAAAAATAGCCAGATTCCTGTTAATTCCTGTAAACCCACCGTAATTATTACTGCTGTTATTCCATAAAGAACACAAAAAGGTCCATTAACCAAACCTCTGTTAGCGAATTTTTTCTGTTTTAATGATGCTGATACTGTTTCAAATAGCCATCCCAGAAATGAATATATAAAAAACATCCATAATAAATCATAGACAGTAAAATGTATCATTGTCTTTCTCCTCTTGTATAAAACCCGGGTACAAAATACGCACCCGGGTTCTTTATTTAAACATATATTGTTCTATATATTTATATGACACTTATATGTGTCTTTTAACCTTTAAATTAGATCTGTGGTCCTGCTGAAACTAAAGCCTTACCAGCTTCATTTCCTTCATACTTAGCAAAGTTCTTGATGAATCTTTCAGCTAAGTCCTTAGCCTTAGCTTCCCATTCTGAAGCATCAGCGTAAGTATCTCTAGGATCAAGGATTCCTGTATCAACACCTGTAAGTTCTGTTGGAACTTCAAAGTTGAAGTATGGAATCTGCTTTGTTGGTGCATTTAAGATGTCACCGTTTAAGATAGCATCTATGATACCACGTGTATCCTTAATTGAGATACGCTTTCCTGTACCATTCCATCCTGTGTTAACTAAGTAAGCCTTAGCTCCATTCTTTTCCATCTTCTTAACTAATTCTTCAGCGTATTTTGTTGGATGAAGCTCTAAGAAAGCCTGTCCGAAACATGCTGAGAATGTTGGTGTAGGTTCTGTAATTCCACGTTCTGTACCAGCAAGTTTTGCTGTAAATCCTGATAAGAAGTAGTACTGTGTCTGAGCTTCTGTAAGGATTGATACTGGTGGTAATACTCCAAATGCATCTGCTGATAAGAAGATAACGTTCTTAGCTGCTGGTGCAGATGAAATAGGTCTTACAATGTTTTTGATATGATTGATTGGGTAAGATACACGAGTATTTTCTGTTACACTCTTATCTGCAAAATCAATCTTTCCTTCAGCATCAAGTGTTACGTTCTCAAGAAGAGCGTCACGTCTGATTGCATTGTAGATATCTGGTTCTGATTCTTTATCTAAGTTGATAACCTTAGCGTAGCATCCACCTTCAAAGTTGAATACGCCGTTGTCATCCCAACCATGTTCATCATCACCGATAAGTAAACGCTTAGGATCTGTTGAAAGTGTTGTCTTACCTGTTCCTGAAAGACCGAAGAAGATTGCTGTGTTTTCACCGTTTAAGTCAGTGTTAGCTGAGCAGTGCATTGAAGCAATTCCCTTAAGTGGAAGGAAGTAGTTCATCATTGAGAACATACCCTTCTTCATTTCTCCGCCGTACCATGTATTAACGATAACCTGTTCACGGCTTGTGATGTTGAACACAACTGCTGTTTCTGAGTTAAGTCCTAATTCTTTATAGTTTTCAACCTTAGCCTTTGAAGCATTGTATACAACAAAGTCTGGTTCGAAGTCTTTAAGTTCTTCTTCTGTTGGCTTAATAAACATATTTGTTACAAAATGAGCCTGCCAAGCAACTTCAACGATGAAACGGATTGCCATACGTGTGTCTTTGTTTGCTCCACAGAAAGCATCTACTACATAAAGTTTCTTATTTGAAAGTTCTTTAATAGCAAGATCCTTTACAGCAGCCCAAGCTTCCTTGCTTGCCTTGTGGTTATCATTCTTGTATTCATCTGTTGTCCACCATACTGTGTCTTTTGAATTTTCGTCTTCAACGATAAATTTATCTTTTGGTGAACGACCTGTATAAATACCAGTCATAACGTTAACAGCACCAAGTTCGCTCTCCTGTCCTTTTTCGTAACCTTCAAGTTCTGGTTTTGTTTCTTCTTCAAATAATGTTTCATATGAAGGATTGTACACGATTTCTGTTGTACCTGTGATACCATACTTGCTTAAATTGATTTCTGCCATCTTATTTAAACCTCTTTTCTTTAAATATAGTAATATAATGAACACCTGCTTGCGCTGGCTCTTATATCAACCTTGTGGAACTAAAAAACAAAGTTCCTAATATGATATTATACATATTTTCGTTGTAAATTCAACTGAAATCGCCTTGTTTTTCCCTTATTAATAAAGTAAAGTGTTCAATTAATTAATGAAAGTGTTGGTTTTTAGACTAATTGAAGTCTAACTTTTGTGGTTCGCCTCACTCACAGCCTTTTTATTTTGTTCCTGTATATTTAAAGTTTCTATTTTTATCTTCTCATATAACATATACATCCCCTGCACTCCTGCCACAAAGGAAATCACATAGTACGGCATAATATACAGTGCCTTGCCTTCCCACAGAAAATGGAATATGAAACCTCCAAGTACTGCCACCTGTAGTAACATGTTCCAGATGGTAAGCTGTTTTCTTTTTGCTATAAGGTATGCAAGGTTTCCAAGCCAGATAAATATAAGATATAGTTTCATTATTACGAATATGATTTTGTTTACTTTTCCCTTTTCTATACTTTTAGCTACCTTTGACCATTCTGCGTGATTATCCATTGCCTGAAGCATCCAGAAAGTTTGGAATGTTGGTTCGCACCACTGTGTTGTGATTTTATTTTTTGCAAAATCCACAAACTCTAATGGTTTGCTTTTAAACTCACTTAGTCGTTCACTTATGTTTTCTCCCGCTATTTCTGATGCTTTTTCACTGTCACGACCTGCGTTTACAAAAGTTGTCAAATTATAAGCGTTGTACCAGCCATCAACACCGCAACCTAACTCTTTTGTACCCTTCTGCAATCCCATGGCTATAAAGCATTTCGCCGGAACACCTTTTGAAATAGTTACATTAGCCTTTTTTGCATAATACAGATTTACACATTTAGGCGCCATCAACGCTCCCATTAAGATTATTGAGAAAACTACATATTTTAATTTTTGTTCTTTTATTCCATAAAATAAAGTAACCAAAACTGCTGCAATTACAAAAATCAAACAATTGCTTTTGCTTATTGTTCCCATGCAGAAAGCCAGAAAACTTATTACAAAATTAAGGATTTTTCCATTTTCTTTTGCAAGGATAAGATTATAGAAGCCTACTAATGAGAAGAATAGTCCAAATATTGTTCCGTACACAAAGAAGCTATAGAAAATCAATGGGAAACATCCAAAGACCATAACCCAATACAGATTGTGGATTCTAATATTATCTGTCATTTTGGTTAGAATCTTATATAGCATATTGAAAATTCCTGCCATTGCAAGAACATTAAAAAGCATTATTGCGATGTAATTATCTTTTCCGAATATGTAGTAAATAATTTGGATAATGCCGATTATTCCAAGCTGTTGCGGATATGCTACCAAATATCCTTCACCTGTAAGCTCGCTGTAATCTCCATCAAGAAAACTTGATGCAATTCTCTGAACAATACTTTGGTCACTTATAGGGTATGCCCTTGCCATAACTATGTATGCGATTCCAATTGCAATAACATATATTGTTGCAATATTGGCAAACTTCTTTGTATCCATTTTTAGTAATTTTGTATATCTGTCAATAATATACAGAATTGCAAAAATAGTTACCACATACAAAATTATCATAAGAATATTGTTAAGGCTATACTCTGCATATTCCTTGTAATCGTTAACTTTCATATCAATTTTTGTTGTTCCCAAAATATTAAAAATTGATAGAATCCCAAACATTGCCACAAGGATTCCCCATATTATTTTTTGAATTACATTTCCTGTTTTGTTAATTATTGCATTCATACTTTTCTCCGTTTCTTCTTTATTATTTATATTACAGTGTCTAAGGTCTTATCTCACATATGCCGTGCAATTATGTTTTAACATGCTAATCTTATCTAATTATCAGCTGTTCCAAGGATTATACTTATCAATCTCTTGTTTAACATTATTGTTCTGTTCCAAGGATTGATTATTACACCCTCAATTTCATCCACTGTTAATGCTGACTGAAAAAGCTTATCCATATCTGTTAAAAAAGTAGATTTTACACTGTCGCCACCTTTTAACTCTTCATCAAAACCTGTAAAAGCAACCCACCAGTTTTTTCCGTCTGATGTTTTTACTGCCTGAACGTTCATTTCATTGCTTAATGGTGAAGGTTCAACTGCAATAATAAGCTGTCCCTGTTCTTTCATTCTTCTTCTGATAACTGTAAGTGTGTGCGCCAACAGTTCAGGTGTAGACTGACTTTGAAGTATGGCAATGGCTTCTTCGATTTTTTCATTGCCCTGCAGTCCCTTGTCCACTTTTGAATTATCTTTATTCATATTTACTCCATTCGTAATTTTTATTTTCAAAATGATTCCTGATTATTTTTGAAATCATAGATTCCTAATTAGTTTTTGAATCATTTATTCCTAATTATTAATTAAAGATTTTCCAATTATCTTAGATAAGATTTTGACCTTAGCATTTCTATTGCTTTGGAGGTCTTCCTGTCTGTAGCTATTATACCCTTTTTCCCCGATTTTTGAAACTTAGTTTTGTCGGCACTGCTTTTAACATTTATGCCAAGCAACTGGTTGTTGAAAGTTGAGCTGTCCTTAAAGTCAAATATGCACAACTGATTTTTTGCTCTTGTAACTGCCACGTAATAAAGTCTTCGCTCTTCCTCGTAAGTTTTTATTTCCTCATCTGTTGCGTTCTTTCTGTTGGCAACCACCTTTTCAGGAAAAACTCCGTCCTTTACATCCATTATGTATACCGTATCGTACTCCAAACCTTTGCTTGAGTGAATTGTAGACAAAGTAAATTTGCAATCATAATTGTTCTTTTTATTCTTTATAATCATTGCTAGTTCATCAAGACGATTTAGAAAATCTTCCGGTGTTTTCTCATTTGCTGCCAAAGCCTGGAGAATACTTATCTTACCATCTTTTATTTTTGCTCTTTCAAGATAAGCAGAATAGCCCATGAAATTAACAATTCTATAAACTGCTTTGTAGGCCGACTCTTCTAAAATGCTTTCTATATGAGTCTTCATTGCCTTTAGACTTTTCTCCGTGCCTTTTGGGATTCTTCCATATCTTAATGCACTGTCAATTACGGGAATGCCTTTTTCTTCACTTATACGGCAGGCTTCAATCGCTCCCATTTTGCTTAAATATGTTCCGATTTTAAAATATATCTGCATAAAGATTTCCGTATCCTTTGGATTTTCTGCAAATCTTATTATGTTTTTTATGTCTGTAACTATTTTGTGATTGAAAAACGTCAGGTCAGCGTTTTTGATTTTGTAATCAATGCCACTTCTCTCAAGCATATCCACAACTGGAATTATGCTTTCATTATCTCTGTACAAAACTGCCGTATCTACGTTGCAGTTTTCTGCCACCTTTGTTAAATAGCTATACTGAGACTTTCTTGTTTTTACTTCAATAAGTCGAATATCTTTTACCATATCCCTTGAAGCTTTCATATTTTTCTTGTGTCTTAATTTGTTTTTCTGAATAAATCTGTCTGCTGCACTTACAATTGCTCCGTCAGACCTAAAGTTTTCTTCCATTAGAAGAATTTTTCCTTCAGGATAAGTTGACTCAAAAGAAAGCAATGCTTCCGGGTAAGCCGCCCTAAATCCGTAAATACTCTGATCCTCATCCCCAACCATGAACAGCTTCTTATTTTTCATTGCAAGTATTTCAATAATTTTGTGCTGGATTTTTGATGTATCCTGTGCTTCGTCCACGCAAATATATTGGTACATATTTTGAAAATATTCCAAAACCTGTGGTGTGGTCTTTAGCATTGTGTAGGCATAAACCATTTGGTCGTCATAATCCATTAATGACTGTCTGCGAAGTTCCCCACAATATGCCTTGTAAATTTCAGCAAGTGGCAGGTTTTCCTTCTTGCCAAGGCTTTCAATTTCTTCATTTGAAAGCATCATATTTTTTATGTATGTAATCAGGGTAATAACTGTCTGCAAGTCATTTTCCGACGGATATTCGTTAAGTTCTTTCTGATAAATCAAAGACAATATTTTAGATTTAAAGCCTTCTTCCGTAATCAGGTCGAAAGCCTTTCTGCCGATGCAGTTTCCGTAATAGTTAATTATTTTTGAACAAATTCCGTTAATTGTTCTAAACTCAAGTCTTGCCGCCAGCTGTTCACCAAACATTGTTTCAAATCTCTGTCTCATATAGTTAGTTGCCGCAACTGTATATGTAACAGTGAGAATTGATTCAGGCTCTATTCCAAGACAATAAATCATATAACCAAGTCTTGTAACAAGAACCGTTGTCTTTCCACTGCCCGGAACTGCTAAAAGCAGTGTAGGATTTTGAACCGACTGCACTGCTTTTAACTGTTGATTATTTAGTTTTATATTAAACTGTTCTTTAAATTGCTCTAGCGTCATCTTTTTCATAATCAATAAACATTAAGAAGAAAGCAAAGAATAAAACTACTGAGCAACAAAGAATTGCTCTTTCGTGGAACATATGTATAAAGAAGTTACCGATTACTGCCCCGGTTACGAAGCATACAATAATTCCATAATACAATACTGCTTTCTTAAAATCTTCCTTATCTTTTTTGCGAATGAAATTACAAAGGTTCTGTGTACCACTTCTCAAATTTCCTATACACATAGTTGTGGCAATGCCGTTACCTCTGATTTTTCTAAAACTTTCAACCTGTATTCCGCAGGCAAAAGATGTAAGTGAGTTGGCTATAAGGTTCATGTCAAGTGGAATAAAAGCTACGCCTACAAGTATAATTCCCTCAAATAAAACAGACACCTGTCTCCAATGTAAAAGGTCTCTTTCTTTGGCACGAACAAGCTCTGCTATGGCAATTCCTATTGCAAAAGCAAAAACCGGGAAGAAGTAATGAAGCGCTCCCCTAAGATTCCCCGCTGACAAATTTACACCAAACAGCAACATGTTTCCTGTCTGGGCATTGGCAAAAACCTGATCCCTCTGTATGTAAGAGTACGCATCCATAAATCCACCTGAAAGTGCAAGAAGTATTCCAAGTTTTATAGTCTCTGACATCTGCCTTGTCTGTTTCATAATAATCAACTCCTATAATCATTTCTAATATTATCATATAATTATTTATATATTTTTTTCATTTCCAAATTTTTAGGATTCTTTTTTTGCATTAATATAATTCATAATAAGCTCTGCCGTCTTTTCAAAACCAATCTTACCTGTATCAAGGCAAAGCTGATATTCTTTTGCATCTCCCCACACTGTGTCAGTGCAGTATTTATGGAAAGATGTTCTTTTCTCGTCAACTTCTTTTATATACTTTTCCGCCTCTTTTTCTGAAATTCCGTCTCTTTCCATAAGATATTTTATTCTAAATTCTTTGTCCGCAAAAAGATATACTGATGTAACATCCTTGCTATCTTTGTATATTATATTAGCACATCTTCCAATAATTATGGCGTCTTTGTTTTCGGTAATGGCCTTAACAAGTTTTAATGACTTATCCATTGGCTTCGTATTTCCAAACCCCATTGCTATTCCATATAAAAGACTATTAATAGGTACTTCGTTAAAAAAATTACTGTGTTCTTCAGCCTGTCCTAGCTGATTTGCTTCTTCAAGCAATTTCTTTTTGTCAAAAAGTTCCATGCCAAGTTTATTAGCCAATATTCTTGCAACTTCATGTCCGCCGCAACCACATTGTCTTGCAATTGTAATTATCATAATATGCCTCCTATCCGCACCTCTTCAATCCTCGGTGGGATTTTTGCTTAATAGAATTTCCAAATTAATTTCTTATTAAATAAAAATCTGTCCGCCATTATTATAACTCTTTATATAAAATTTGCAAAAACAGATGCTCCTACCATTGTGCAAATTCCTGCTATTACTATTGAAAGGCTGCTCATTGCCCCTTCAATCTCGCCCATTTCCATTGCTTTTGCAGTACCAATGGCATGGGAAGATGTTCCCAGAGCTATTCCCTTTGCCACAGGATTTGTTATTTTAAATATTTTGCAAACTGCCTCACCACATATGTTACCAAGAACTCCTGTAATGATTATTACCGCAACTGTAATTGTAACATATCCACCAAGTTCTTCTGAAATTCCCATTCCAATTGCTGTTGTAATGGACTTAGGCAACAATGTTACATATTCTTCATGACCGAAATTAAATATTAAAGCAAATGCAAATATACAAACCAAACTTGTAAGTACACCCGAAATTATGCCTGCAAATATTGCTACCACATTCTCTTTAAGTAATTTAATCTGCTGATACAAAGGTATTGCAAGACATACTGTTGCCGGTGTTAAAAGATAACTTAAATACTGTGCGCTTTTGTTGTAATTATCATAATCTACCCTAAACAAGAGCAGACAGCATATTACAAATATTATTGAAATTAAAAGTGGGTTAAAAATAGCTGACTTAAATTTTCTTTTTAATAATAAGCCTAACTCGTATCCCATTACACTTATTACTACACCTATTGTCGTAGAATTAATTATCATCTGATTCATATTTTTTTCTCCTCTTTATCACATACTGGGTTACTTTTCCTGACACAGCCATTACAAGGACTGTTGACACAAAAGTAATAATTATAAGTGGAATAAGCATGGTTTTAAGCTGTTTCCAATAAACAACTATTCCTACTCCCGATGCAATAAACATTAAAGGCATTATTTCTATTAGAAAAGTTCCTGACTCTTTTACATCGTCTACTTTCACAATGCCTGTCACAAGCAAAACCATCATCAGACACAATCCAT
Organism: Eubacterium ventriosum; assembly: GCF_025150745.1. Taxonomy (NCBI): domain Bacteria; kingdom Bacillati; phylum Bacillota; class Clostridia; order Eubacteriales; family Eubacteriaceae; genus Eubacterium; species Eubacterium ventriosum. The sequence continues at coordinate 1,068,569 of NZ_CP102282.1, read as the reverse complement.
AAATACTTGACGGTATTGCCAACGGAATTAAATATTTTAAGATTTCACCTATACAGGTTACTAACATAATAATCCCAAATTGTCTCATATATTTCATAATTTTCACCCTTCTTTCCACAAAACGCGACAGCCTTAACTGTCGCGTCTTTAATAATACATACTTTTTTTAATTATGTACATAGTTTTGTGGTATTAATTTAGGGCTTTTTTTGCACTTTCTAGTATTATTGTTTCCTGACTCTTTCAATTCTAATTACATAAAAAGCCCAAAACAGTTTTCCTTATAATATCCCATGTTAAAAACACTGACTCCTTTTGTTTATTTGGATTATTTATATGCTTTATCCTTGTTAATGTTGTTTAACACTTCTGTTGTCAAAAGCATTATTGCAGTAAATATTAAAATATATACCGGGAATAATCCTATGTTAATATACTGGGCAATAAGTCCGAATAATGGTGGCATAAATGTTGTTCCAACATAAGCAAATGCCATCTGTATTCCGATAACCGCCTGTGAATTATCCGCGCCAAAGTTAAATGGTGTTGAATGAATAATTGACGGATATATTGGTGCACAGCCAAGACCTATTGTTATAAGTCCTGCCAAAGCAATAGCTGCACCCGGTATTGGCATAAATAACATTACAATACCTGCCACAATTATTACAATTCCAAGTCTTATCATATTCTTGTCGCCTAACTTGTCTGCAATAAATCCGCACAGGAAACGTCCAAATGTAATTCCTATGTAGAAAAATGCTGCAAACTTGGCTGCTATGTTGCTGTCAATGCTTCTATTTAATACAAGATAGCTTGCACACCACAATGTTGTTGTCTGCTCAACTGCACTATAGCAAAAGAATGCAAATAAAATGTAGATTACCCCTTTAATATGTAATACTTCTGATAATGATTTAGCTTTTCTCTCCTGTGGTTCTTCCTGAGTTCTTTCGTTATTTCCATTGATTACATTGTTTTCGCTGTTTTCTACTTTTTTCCATAATGGCAATGTTATAAATAATGCTGCTGTAAGTGTAAACTGAAGTACTGAAATAACACTGTAACCACCACGCCAGCCTAAACCGTGAGCCATACATGTTCCTATAATATATGGTCCTATTGACGCGCCAACTCCCCAGAAACAGTGGAGCCAGCTCATATGTTTTGAGGAATAATGTAGTGCAACATAATTATTTAATGCCGCATCTACAGCTCCTGCACCTAATCCATATGGTACTGCGAGCACACATAATATTATGAAACTATGTGATAGTGAAAATCCAAGCAATGCTACTGCTGTCATTAATACACTAATAGCTGTAACTTTTCCTGTTCCAAGCTTAATGTTTAATCTGTCAGAAAACAAACTTGATATAACCGTTCCCATTGATATAATCATTGTTATAATTCCTGCTGAAGACAATGATGCATTAAGTTCGATGTGCATCTGTGGCCACGCTGAGCCCAACAGAGTATCAGGCAAACCTAAACTTATAAATGCTAAATAAATAATTACTAATAATGCTGAATACATTTTTTCCTCCTTCTTTTGCATTTTCCTGCAAGTTACTTTTTAGTTTTCAGATTATATTAATTTTCTTAAATTAAAATTTTTATTCCTGAATCTGTGTTTTGGACTCTATATTTCTTTGTAGTATTTCTACTACCTGTTTTATAATTTTTTCATCTGTTTGATATTTTTTATACTCACTAATTCCCGGAAGTCCCATAAAAACGTCTGGATTTCTATATTTCATTGTGCTCTCTATAATTGTTTTTCCCGACATATGGAAGCTTTTGGTTTTTGTTCTCTTAATCAGTTCTGCAATATTATTTTGACTTACACCTGCACCAACTAATATTTCTATTCTTCCTTCCGCCTGTTCAACCAAATTTCTAATGGTTTCAGCACCTACAATGCAGTTCTGTTTTCCTCCTGAAGTTAAAATCGTATCCACACCAAGTTTTATGGCTTCTTCCATTGTTTGAAAATAATCCTTACACATATCGAAAGCTCTATGAAGCGTAATTTTACACTGACCTGCCTCTTTAATAAGTTCTTTCATCTGCTTTTCATTTAATGTTCCGTCAATATTTAAACTCCCAATTACAACTGCATCCGCACCTTCGTTTTTAAAGTTTTCCACCTGTCTGCACATAATTTCGTGTTCATATTCTGTGTAGCAAAAATCACCGTAACGAGGACGTATCATTACGTTAATTGGAATCTGAATATGGTTTCTAATAGTTTTAAACAATTCTAAATCCGGAGTTGTTCCTCCTATAACAAGATTTGAGCATAACTCAATTCTTGTTGCTCCTCCATTATATGCGGAAATTGCTGATTCTACTGAATCAACACAAACTTCTAATATGTATTTTGACATATGATTTCTCCTATAAATTTTAACTTCGATAATTGTATCACACTTATTTATTCCTTGTATATACGGCCAATCTATTTTTGTATATATTTTATCTTCTTTTTTATTGTTTTTTATTTTTCATCTTAACGACTCATATGGTACAATAAATTCTAAGGTCGGGTTTTGTATATTTTCTATAAGCACCCTCAAATTTATTCTACATAATTATAGAAGAATGGAGAGAAAATGAAAAAAAATATTATAGTAATTTTTCCCATAATACTGTCGGTTATAACCGTGGCAATATTTTTTAACCTTTCGGTTAAACCCATGGATACGACAACTAATGTTTTGGGTCAGAAAGAAACGATGAGTCAGAATGAAAATTCGAAGAAAAACACTATAGGAAATGCAGCTCAAAATAATAGCAATTCAAAATCAATTGGAAGCAACACAGGCAATTCATCCGATGAAAGCAAATTTTCAAGTTCAGGACAAACCACTACTAAAGATTCAAGTACTGTTGCAACAACCGCTCCTGCTAATACTATTAAGTTAAGTTTTGTTGGTGATTGTCTCTGTGCAACAGACGAAAATACTTCTTATGAGAATTGTTTTAATGACGTTGCAAAGGCTAAGAATCCTTCATATTTTTTAGAGAAAGTTAACTCTTATTTCTTAAATGATGACTTTACAATTGCTGACTGCGAAAATGTTTATTCAGACAGCAAGAAATTGAAAGTTAGCGACAAGGGACAATATGCAGATCCTAATGTCCGTGCTTTTTGGTTTAAGTCACCTGCAAAAAATGCCAAAATCTTATCAGCCGGTGGCATTGATATGGTTTCTATTTCAAATAATCATATTAATGATTACGGCTTGGAGGGACACGAAGACACAAGAAAAGCTTTAGATGCTGCTAACGTTAAATGGGGCGAGGAAGGTAAGATTGTTTATTTCGAAAAGCATAATTTTAAAATTTCTGTAATTTGTGTATCTATGTATGGCGATTATGTTTTACCTACAATTCAGTCTGCCCTGAAAAAAGCTACGAAAAAAAGTGACTATCAAATTATTTATTTCCACGGTGGAACTGAAGGTCTTCACGAACCTGAAAACTGGAAGGTTAACGCCTGTCATACTTTAATTGATTCCGGTGCCGACCTGATAATCGGCGACCACCCACACGTGCTACAGCCATTGGAGAAATACAAAAATAAAACAATTATTTATTCAATGGGCAACTTTATTTTTGGTGGCAACCGCCATCCCGAAAACCGCACAATCATATACCAGCACACAATAACTCTTACTTCAAATAATAAAATATCAGAGGAAACAGGCGACATAATTCCATGTTACGTTTACACCGGAGATACAAACAACTGGCAGCCTGCGCAAATAAAAGACAAGGCCACGAAAAAGAAAGTGCTAAGTTTTATGAACGGGAAGAGAAAAAGTCCGCTGTAGATTAAATGTTACAGAAAGTACCCCGATACGGCAAAAATGCTTTTCGGGGTACTTTTTTATTCTCTTTTCTGTTGATTTATACCACAACATTCCTATTTTTTAAGTTTGTTGCGGTATCCCCTTCTTTATAGCATCACATATCATTTGAATGCAGCTGATTTGATAACTTTTTCTCGTTAGAAATATTGATGCGTACCCCGATATTTCGTAAGCTTCTTTTTTCGGGGTACGTTTTCTTTTAATACAACCAATATGATAATTAATTTCTTGTTTGAAATAGCGATATGTACCCCAATATTTCATAAATCTCTTTTTTCGGGGTACGTTTTCCTTTAATACAACCAATATGACAACTATTTTCTTGTTTGAAATAGCGATATGTACCCCAATATTTCATAAACCCCTTCTTTCGGGGTACGTTTCACTTTCCGGAAGCGTTGCTCACTTTTTCAAAAATAAATAAGGTCCGATATTTCTACCAGACCTTTTTATTTCAAATATTCAATTATACAAATTTAATTTTGAATCAACTACTCTACAATTCAATACTTTCAATCTTCAATATTTGTATCCTATCTACTTATTATAATAAATGTGCTCTTAAATCTTCATCGCTCATTTCTGATAAGTATGCAGGTGCAATATCTAATACTGTCTTGCATCCTTTCTGGCCTTCATCATAAAGACGTTTTGCAGCTCTTGCATAAGCGATTAATACGCTTGTTGTAAATTCAGGGTTTGAATCTAACTTTAAGCTATATTCGATAATGTGATTATGTTCTTTGTTCATTCCTGTCTTTCCTGAACGAATTACAAAACCACCGTGAGCCATTCCGCTGTGGTTCTTTTCTAATTCTTCCTCAGTAATGAAGTGAACTGTTGTATTGTAGTCTGAGAAATAGTTAGGCATTTCTTTGATTTCTTTCTCTACTGTTGCAGCATCTGCACCTTCTTCTAATACAACAAAACATTCTCTTTCATGTTTTTCTCTTGTTGTAAGTTCAGGATTTTCACCTGATCTAACTCTTTCCAAAGCACTTTCAACAGGGATTGTGTACTGCTTTGCATTCTTAACGCCTTTAATTCTACGAATTGCATCTGAATGTCCCTGGCTTACACCTTTGCCCCAGAATGTATAATCTTTTCCATCTGGAAGAATTGCATTAGCATAAACTCTGTTAAGTGAGAACATTCCAGGATCCCAACCTACTGAAATAACTGCTACTTTTCCAGCTTCCTTAGCCGCCTTATCTACTGCTGCAAAATGTTCAGGAATTCTTGCGTGAGTATCAAAACTATCAATTACGTTAAACATTGAAGCAAACTGTGGAGTCTGTACAGGAAGATCTGTAGCACTACCACCACATAAAATCATAACATCTATCTTGTCTTTCCAGTCTGCTGCTTCATCAATATGACATACCGGAACATTTTCTGTTAAAATAGTTACATTCTTAGGATCTCTTCTTGTAAATACAGCAACTAATTCCATATCATTAGCTTCTTTAACTGCGCATTCAACACCTTTTCCAAGGTTACCATAACCTAAAATACCAATTCTTGTTTTCATTTCAGTCTCTCCTCTAATATTTTTTACTTAATCTTCTCTCTGGTTTTCACCAACTAACATAGTCTTTTAAAATTTTTCACCAAAAAAATTATAGTTTTTTTCACCCTATTTGGCAATACTTTAGCTGCATATTTATTCATTTATTATAACAAAAAAATTCCATCCTCTCCAACTATTAAGGCGCTGTATCGATATTGCTTCATCGACACAGCGCCCCGTTTAGGTAAACTTAAATGATTATCTAACTCTACTATTTTTCTAGCTTTACTGATTATCTAACTTAAATAATTCTCTAACTTTACTGTTTCTCTAACTTGCTATTTTTTAACTTTTATAGCCTTCTTTGCACTCCATTTTCCTTTGACTTTCTTTCCGTTACTGTCTACTTTGTATGCACAAACCTGAATGTAGTATTTCTTCTTTGCCAATTTTTTGATTACAAGTTTGTTTTTTGTAATTGTTATTATTTTGGCCTTTTTCATTTTCTTGTTTGTTGCATATCTAAGCTGATAGCCTTTTACGCCATTTACTTTTCTCCATTTTACTGTTAATGATTTCTTCTTATTGTTCTTTGCAGAAACACCTTTAACCTTTGCAGGTTTTGTTACTTTTGCGGATACCTTACCTCCAGCATTAGGATTGTCAGTTTTTGGATTTGATGGCTTATTTGTATTTTCAACAACAATCTGTTTTACAACCTGACCTTCATATAAGTCCTTGAAAGTTACAACTACTTCGTATGTTCCAACTTCCTTTACTTCATTTACTGCCTTGCCTGTTGCTTTGTTTCTGTAAGTTACTGTGTAGTATTCAGATGAAATCACCTTGTCATCTGTATCATTTACAGTTACTGTTGGAGTAATGCTGTTTCCTGTATATTCAAATTTTGTATTTGAAATATCAACACTCTTAATCTGTTTTATAGGCTGTTTTTCTGTCTGACCGCATTTACATCTTTTTTCTATGTAACCGTCTTTTTCAGTTGTTGCCTTTGTTACTGTTGATAATGCAACATAATCATGCTTATGCTCTTCTTCAAGTTCTTCGCCTGTTGAACTTTCTCCCAATTTAACAAGATTACTTACTTGAGCACCTATGTTTTCCTCATCAATTACACCTGTATTATATAACTTGCTAAATATTGAATTGCCTTCATCATATGCGCTGATTCCACCAATATCTTCCAAACCACTTATTTTACCATTGTTAACAAGCCCTGTTCCTTTTACAGAAGAAGTATAACTAAATATTCCGCCTACATAACCATTTGATGAAATATTTCCGTTATTTATACAGTTTGTAACAGTTATACCTTCCGCATAATCAATTATTCCTGCTGCTTCTGCGCCACCAAATACATTACCATTATTAATACAGTTGCTTACTTCAGCCTCATTACTATTTTTATTTTCTATACATTGTGCGATTCCGCCTGCACTATATCGTCCATTAATGGCACCGTTATTTTCGCAGTCTGATAATTTCAAATTTCCAGAACTGTTACCAATTATTCCTGCTACTGTATCTCCTTCAATTTCACCGTTATTAACACAATTATTTATAATTAATTCATCGGCATATGTTGATCCATTAGACCCATTATATATAATACATATTCCTGCTGTATAAGTATGATTACCCTTTGCTATACTTTCCACTTTGCCTTCATTTGTACATCCTGTTATTGATGTTGTACATGGTCTATTATCTGTATTAGTAACTCCTGCAACAATTCCTGCTGTATAACCATAAGTTGTAATGTCACCTCTGTTAATACAGTCTTTTATAATACAATTTTTAGCTTGAGCAATAATACCACCAACTACATATGCCTTCGTGGTAGCAATATTTCCATTATTTTCACATTTATCAAAAATACAATTCTCTGCCTCGCATACCAATCCTGCCACTATCTGCGTATCATTGTTGTATATAATGTCTGCATTATTTATACAATGTATAAATTCACTCGCATATGCTTCCCTTATCATAGCTGAACAATAACCGTCTATTTCAATCCTATTACCTGTAATACTACAGTTTGTAAATTTTGAATCAATAGTTGAATCTGCAAGGTAGACGCCCAAACCTCTGCCATCTTCTTTTTCTTTACATTCGATTTCAAGATCCTTTATTTCACTTACGTAAATATCATCAAATAACTTTGTTTGAGTTCCATTTGAATTAATTCCTGATATTTTATGACCATTGCCATCAAAAGTACTATTTTTCAGTGTTTTTCTTCCAATAACGTCATCTTCATCATCATAATTTTCCGGAAACTCTATATCATTTATAAGTTTTCCGCTGATTCCTGACTCTACATTTTTCAAATATGTAATTAATTGGTCAAATGTAGAAATTTCATAGTAACCGTCTTTCTCGCTTTTTACTACTTTCTCGTCAGCGCCACATTCCATACACTTGCCATCTTTAAATGAGTGCTCTAATTTCTCAATTGTTTTGCCTTCTTCAATAACTTTATGGCATATTGTGCAATATACATCTCCTGTATAGCCTTCTTTCTCACATGTTGCTTCTACACTTTTATAATCATTTATCAAACATGAATCTATTTCTTCCGGATCCATATCATGATATGCCTTTATGACCTTATTTTCCGGCTGGTTTTCATTTTCCAAACCGCAATACTTACATTTACTGTCACCTAAATATCCGTCAGTTGTACATGTTGCCTTTACGCTATTAACTAAGACATACCTATGATCTGCATATCCATAGTCTTCATCTTCTAAAACTTTCTCATTTCCACAATTCACACATTTTAAATAACGTTTACCATATTCATTACATGTAGGTTCAATTGACTTATAATTAATGTAATTATGTTCACTGTCAGGTTCTATGTTTTCACCATGTTTTACAACTTTTCCACATAAATCACATATAACATCTCCTGTATAACCACCTTCTGAACATGTTTTAATTGCTTTATTTTCTACATGTGTTCTGTCATGTGGACAATCAATTGTTACAGTAAATTCTCCATAATCATTTTCTTGAGGCACTATAACTAAGTAGTATTTCTTATCTTTTTGAACTTTATACTTAATTGCCGGAGCACCCGCTCCTCCACCATACTCATTTTCTGCCAAATAGTTTTTAAAGCTTATATAATCGCTATCTCCTGAATAATATTTTTCAAGTTCATCCATAAGCATTTCATCGCTATAATTTGTTTCGTCAAACAAGTATCCGATGCTATTCCAATATCTTGTATTGTTACATTCAAAAATAATTTTTTCTGTTTCCGGTGCAGTATATTCTACTACCTGAATTGGTAATTTTTCTGTTATATATGAAGAATATTCTGTGCCTTTTTTAGCATTCTCTATTCTTCCACAATTAACACATACCTCATTTTCATATTTATGTTCGAGCTTTGGTATTACTTCATTTTCTTTTAATACTTTATCACATACTGAACATTTTTCTTCACCTGTTTTTCCTTCGATATAACAATTTGTTTCTCTGGCATCCACAACCTCAACTGTATGTTCACCAGGTTCCAAATTCTGTCCCTGTTCCACAAGTTTTCCACATGTATCACAAATAACATCACCTGTGTAACCACCCTCTGTACAGTCTGAAAGTGTTCTTCCTTCCTTGTGTGTTTTCTCATGAGTACATGTTATTGTTATGCTAAATTCACCTGTAGCTGTTGAATAAGGTCCTACAACAAAATAATATATCTTATCTTTCTCTAATTCTGCGGTTATTTCAGGTGCCGAGCCTACGCCATCATCATCGTTAGTATCCCAATAACCTTTTAATCTAGGATCGTCTCCAGTATTATTCTCTATTTTTGCGTTAAACTTTTCTATTCCGTCTATTATAACCTGGTCATTAAAGTTTTCTTCTTTAAATAAATAGCCATATGAATCCCAAACTGTAATATTTTCACAATGAAACTTGTACTTTCCATTTTCAGGTGTCTTAAACTGTATTACCTGAAACGGATATGAATTTGTTGTCTTTGATGTATATGTTGTATCTAACTGGGCATTATTAATTCTTCCACAGTTTTTGCAAATATCATTTTCATATTTATGTTCGAGCTTTGGTATTGCCTTATTTTCTTTTAATACTTTATCACATACTGAACATTTTTCTTCACCTGTTTTTCCTTCGATATAACAATTTGCTTCTCTGGCATCCACAACCTCAACTGTATGTTCACCCGGTTCCAAAGTCTGTCCCTGTTCCACAAGTTTTCCACATGTATCACAAATAACATCACCTGTGTAACCACCCTCTGTACAGTCTGAAAGTGTTCTTCCTTCCCTGTGTGTTTTCTCATGAGCACATGTTATTGTTATGCTAAATTCACCTGTAGCTGTTGAATGAGGTCCTACAACAAAATAATATATCTTATCTTTCTCTAATTCTGCGGTTATTTCAGGTGCCGAGTTTGCGCCATCATCATCGTTAATCTTCCAATAACCTTTTAATCTAGAATTGCCTCCGGTATTATTCTCTATTTTTGCGTTAAACTTTTCTATTCCGTCTATTATAACCTGGTCATTAAAGTTTTCTTCTTTAAATAAATAGCCATATGAATCCCAAACTGTAATATTTTCACAATGAAACTTGTACTTTCCATTTTCAGCTGCCTTAAACTGTATTACCTGGAACGGATATAAATTTGTTGTCTTTGATGTATATGTTGTATCTAACTGGGCATTATTAATTCTTCCACAGTTTTTACATACATTATCTTCATATTCATGTTCAAGCTTTGGAATAACTGTTCCCTCTGCTAATTTTATATTACAAAAACTACAATATGTATCGCCTGTATAACCCGTTACATAGCAGGTTGCATCTTTAACATCTAATACTGCTTCCTGATGTTCACCCGGTTCCAAAGTCTGTCCCTGTTCCACAACTTTTCCACATGTATCACAGACTATATCCCCTGTATAGCCACCTACTATACAATTCGAAAAAGTTCTTCCTTCTATGTGTGTTTTCTCGTGAGCACATGTTATTGTTATTCTAAATTCACCTGTAGCTGTTGAATAAGGTCCTACAACAAAATAATACGTCTTATCTTTCTCTAATTCTGATGTTATTGCAGGTGCGCTATTTTTACCATGTTCATCGTCGCACTGCCAATAACCACTCAACGTAGGTATTTCTGCACCTGAATCTGCCTTTTTTGCGTTAAACTTTTCTATTCCGTCTATTATAATCTGGTCATTAAAGTTTTCTTCTTTAAATAAATAGCCATATGAATCCCAATTTTTAATATTTTCACAATAGAACTTGTACTTTCCATTTTCAGGTGCCTTAAACTGTATTACCTGGAACGGATATGAATTTGTTGTCTTTGATGTATATGTTGTATCTAACTGGGCATTATTAATTCTTCCACAGTTTTTACATACATTATCTTCATATTCATGTTCAAGTTTTGGAGTAACTGTTCCCTCTGCTAATTTTATATTACAAACACTACAATATGTATCGCCTGTATAACCCGTTACATAGCAGGTTGCATCTTTAACATCTAATACTGCTTCCTGATGTTCACCCGGTTCCAAAGTCTGTCCCTGTTCCACAACTTTTCCACATGTATCACAGACAGTATCTCCTGTATAACCTCCAACTGTACAATCCGATAAAGTTTTTCCTTCTATATGTGTTTTATCGTGAGTACATGTTATTGTTACGCTAAATTCTCCTGTATATGTATAAGCATAATAAGTACCTAAAACGAAATAATATGTCTTATCTTTCTCTAATTCTTCTGTCATTGCAGGTGCACCATTTTTACCCCCATCATCATTAACACCCCAAAAACCATCTAATCTTGAATTCTCTACATTCGAATTTTCTAATTTTGCATTAAACTTTTCTATTCCGCCTTTTATAACCTGGTCATTAAAGTTTTCTTCTTTAAATAAATAGCCATATGAATCCCAATTTGTAATATTTTCACAATAAAACTTGTACGTTCCATTTTCAGGTGCCTTAAACTGTATTACCTGAAACGGATATAAATTTGTTGTTTTTGATGTATATGTTGTATCTAACTGGGCATTATTAATTCTTCCACAGTTTTTACATACATTATCTTCATATTTATGTTCTAATTTTGTAATGGCATCCCCGGCTTCTAATGTTTCTCCACAAACTATACAATATGTTTCACCTGTATAACCATCTAAATAACAGCTTGCTTCCCTAACCTTACGAAGCTCTTCTGACTCTGTATGTCCATTGACCGGAGTTGTTTTCCCATGTTCCAAAACCTTCTTACATGTAGGGCAAATCTTATCGCCTGTATAGCCCTCTTCTGTACATGTTGCCTCTTTTACTGTTTTTTCATCAATAACAGCCTCTGCATGTCCTCCCGGCTCTGTCTCTTTTCCGTCTGCTATCTTTTCATTACAAAATCCACAATAAGTATCTCCTGTGTAACCTCCCTGTTCACAGTCTGCAAAAGTTTTATTCTTTACAACATACTGTGATTCAGGATGAATACATTCATTGTATTCTATGACACCTGTATTTCTACTTGACACAGTACAGTCATTCCATTTTTCTGCACCTGGACTTCTTGTGCTATCGTAAATTTCCGCTACTTTTTCATTTTCACTGTTAGGTTCACCTTCGTTCCAATTAGTGTAATTTACTTCGCTTCCATCTGCCCACATCCATTCCTGAATATTTTCCTCATTTCTCATAAGTCCAATATAAGATGATGTAGTTGTTTTTCCTGTACTTGAAACCTTTGCAACTATCTCATTCTCTTCTGCTGAAGAAATACAGGCAAGGTAGCCGCCACTTTCCTTAGCTTCTGCATTTACCTGCTCGTATGTTCCCACACTACTTAACTTATAAAAATGTCCTGTTGTGGTATCATATGCCATGTTATCCATATAAACCACACTCTCATTTGTATTCTCTTCTTCCGCTGCACTTACCGGCACTTCACGTACTCCAATAGTTGTTATAACCATTGCCAATGCCAATGTTGTGCTTAGTAATTTTTTCCATTTTCTCCTCATATATTATCCTCCTTTTTTATCGTACCTTGTCTATTACAACATTATTATAAAAAAATAATATATAAGAAATCTATAAGCTGGCGTCCAACGGTTATTTTGTGGCGTCAAGTGGTTGTAATAAAACTCCTGAAACGATAAATTTGTTTTCGTCTGTTTTTATATTAACGTCTCCGTTGTATTTGTGAACAACATATTTTACCGACTCAATTCCAATACCGTTGCCGTTAGCCTTAGTTGTCAGAAATTGCTGATTTTTCTTTTTAATACTTCCATTAAAACCATTCTCAATATAGAAAACTATTGAATCTGAATTAGGCTTGTAGATTTTTAAATTAATATATCTTTTATTTTCCTGCACCTCATCACAGGCATCAATTGCATTCTCCAAAAGATTTCCAAACAATACTGTTAAATCTGCCTCCTTAACATTGGTTTCTTCCGGCAACTCAATATTTAACTTTAACTTTATTTTGTGAGCTTCCGCCTGCTGAACATAATATACAATCAGTGCATTTAAAGTAAAATTGGTGCAATAAACCAAAGGCTTCTTTAATGACACGTGTTCCAAATATGTTTCTATGTACTCTGTAATTTTCTTACACTCATTGTTTTCTGCCATTGTGTGAACAGCCTTCATATGATGCTTCAAATCGTGACGCGCCCTCCTTGTAAATTCCATTTGCTTCTTCATATTTTCAAAACAAAGATTTTCAATTTCAAGCTGTTTCTTTTCTTCTTCCAAATTAAGATTATATTGAAATTCAGCCATAGAATTAACAATAACCGTATAAACAACCACAGCTCCAAGATTAATAAAAAACGTAAAAATCATATTAACCGGGTCCATTGCTAACTCAATTGATGATTTTGTATTAAAATAAAGCCCATGATACCAGAACAGATAAAAAGTTGCCGGAATTGTCCACAAAAATCTCCAAATCTTTTTTCCCGTTTCTATATGAGCCACCCCTTTTATATACTTTTTAAAATATAAAAATAAAAGTGGAATAAAAATAAGCTGCACTATCATTGTGCATAAAGAAAAAGACCATTTGTTGTTTTCAACTGCAAGCTGTGGAAAAATATGACCTTCCACACACTTTGCACACATTACAACAAAGTTGGCAAAATTAGATACTATTAATAAAACAAATACAAGTTTTCCTACATTCTCTTTTATTGCAAGAAAATAAAATCCACCGTAGCATACTGTGCTTAGCAGTGAAAATAAAGCTTTCTGTTCCTGTGAACACATTGTTGCATATATTCCAAGAGCACTTTGAATTACCGTAAGAATAACAATGCATCCGCTTAACTTAATTTTGGACATTCTAAACTTGTCCTCGAAAGGATACAACGCCAGTCCTAAATATGGCAAAAGACTAACCATTGAATACAATATAATTTCAAACATTCTAAAAGAGGTCATTTACGTTTCCTCCTTTTCCGTTAATTTTTTCATAAGAAAATCTGTATATTGCTTCTTCACTTCACCATACTTTCTTCTGCTAATTGGAACAAATTCACCATCTTTCATTCTAAATCTGTCCTCTTCGATTCCGTCAACCTGTTCCAAATTAACTATAACACCTTTGAAACTTGATATAAGTTGAGGATATGGTCCGATTATTTTTTCAAAATTCTTCTGAGTGCATCTTATCTGCACCTTCTCGCCATCATTCATAAAAACAGTTACGTAATGTCCTGAAAAACTGGTATAGACAATAGAATTAACAGAAACCTTTCTGCCGTTGGGAAATTCCAAAATATTAACTTCTTTGTTTTTTCTAAAAAATCTGTCAATAATCTTATTCATCCGCCGGCCGTCAAAAGGCTTAATCAAATAATCCTCTGCTCTTACCTCATAACTTTCACTGGCAAACTCATTACTTGTTGTAATAAATACAATTTTCACCTGTTCATCAGTCTTTCTAATTGCTTTTGCCGTCTCCACACCTGTTAAATCTTCCATATAAATATCCATAAAAATAATGTGGAAAAAATCTGAAGGATTCTCTCTTAGATAATTAAGCAGCTCTTCCCCACTGCTAAACTCCTGTATTTCAAGGTTCTCTATGTTTCTCTCTTCAAAGATTATTTCTAATCCGTTCTTTAAAAAATCTCTATCCAAACTGCTGTCGTCTACAATGGCAATCTTCATAACTTCTCCTATGCGATTAAGTCCTGATTATATGTGCTGTCGTTATATATAATCACTTCCGTACTATTACTTTGTAATTAATTATAACTATTCTACCACATTTTTAAAGTTAAAATCATCATCATTGCTTTTTTTAGAACTGCTGCCTGAAGCCTTCGTCGTAGTGGTATTCTTGGCTTTTTTCTTTTTTGCTTTAGTAGTTGCAGGTACAGTTGTGGTAACCGGTTGCTGTGATGTAGTTTCCTGCACGGTTGTCTGAGCCACAGTTGTTTCAGCAATAGTTGTTTCTTCTATGGCTGTTTGCGCTATAGTTTCTCCTATGTTTCCTATATTGTTACTTTCTCCCTGAGTGTTATTTATTCTGTTAGTTATTCCATATACCGCCAACAAAATAATCATTACATTACAGGTGATTATTATTGCACCAATGAGAAGCCACTTAAATTTGCTCTTTTCACTAGAAGATTCATTGGTAAGTTCCTGCTTGTTTATTTCTGAACCACCACTACTTAATTTATTACCGTTTTTTTCGTCTGTCACATAATTATAATCTATTTTTGCTCGGTTGTTTTTTTCTGCTTCATCATCCGTCAAAGCATTCTGCCCCTTAATCGAATCTGTATCTTCCATTGTTACGCCATACTGCTCAAAACTTATGCTTTCATCAGTTTGCCCATACAGATTTTCAACTAGCTTTGCCTCTTTCTCATTTACTATTGGAGATTCTTTTATTACCGGTTCAAAACCAATTGGCGTATTAAGTTCATCTTCCGTAAGATTATTTTTTGCCTCCATCAAATCTTCAAGAAACTGTTCTGTCTTTCTATATCTTTCATCAGGTTTGGAAATTGCCTTCTTTATAATTCGGGCAACTGTTTTAGGTGCACAGACCGGATTACTTAATTCTTCATATTTCATTCTTTTATAGAAAGCTCTGTCCTCATCTTCTGTTGAATATTCATATGGAAAATCAGGATAATATGGAAATCTCTTCTTGTTAAACAAATAATACAAAAGTATTCCAAGAGAATAATTATCAACTGAACTGTTATATTTTTCCTGTCCTATATAAATCTCAGGTGCTATGTAATTAGGCGTACCTTTAAGGGTTCCTGCCATAGTTGTATCGTTCATTCGCTTTGAAACGCCAAAGTCTCCCAGCTTAAAAGTTCCGTCTTTTGACACAAAAATATTGCTTAATTTTATATCTCTGTGGATAATGTTGTTTTCATGGCAAATACTTAATCCGCTTGATATATCAATACCAATCTTTAGACCTTCTCCAACTGTCAGGTTGTTCTCCTGCAGCCACTTTGTGAGAGGTGTAAGCATTTCCATTAAAATATAAATGTTATATCTAAACTCACCTGTCTGCTCCACATCACTTTCATAATAGGAAACAATATTATGATTATCTTTTTCAGAAATCAACGAAAAAACCCTAATCTCGTTAAGAACACGATCCAATTCCTTTTTGAAATAAGAATTCGTCTTCTCCCTGTCTCCGCCCATAGAGTTTAATATTTCTATATATTCATTTTCGCCCGGTAGTGTTATAACCTTTAATGCCCTTGTGGTATTTCCTACAATGTTATTTCGCTCCACTCTATATACATTGCCAAAACCACCTGAACCTATTTTTTCCACTACCCTGTATCCAAGTATTGTTCTGCCTAAAATAGAATCCATTGTTTTCTCCCGGTTTTATCTATTTTTTTAGTGTCTTAAACTTTATTGATGAATTCTTTTGACCACGCTTTATAATTGTAGCTGTGTTAGACCATTTGCTATAAACTTTCTTAGTTTTAACCCATCTAAAAGTTCTTGCCTTAAAGCTATATTCTACCCCTGGCCTTAATGCCTTGTTAGAACTTGTTATTCCAACTATTCCACGCTTGCTTTCTCGTTTTTTTATCTTAGTAGTAGTATTGATTTTTTTGTATTTTCCATTTGCTTTTTTCATATAAACTTCAATACCGTTACTTTCATCTGATATAGTTCCCCAATAAACCTGCCATGTCTTATGTTTTCTTTTAATTTTAATCTTTGGACCTGATAATTTTATCTTTGATGAAACTACAGTAGCTGAGGACTTGTTAGTTGTAACTCTATCATCATCAACATAAGCTGCCTCAATATAGTAATAATATTTCGTTCCTATATTCACTTGGTCATCAATGATATTTGGCTCTGTGCAGACACCTATGTTTCTATACATGCCATTCTCACTAGTTGCCCTGTAGATATAATACTTCTGTGCTCCAACTATTTTATCCCATTTAACCCGAATTGCTTTTTCGCCGTAAACCTGACTGGCTGAAACAGTAGTAGCCTTTTTCACTAGGGGCTTATGAAAAATCAAGTAATACTTTTGCACGTTATATACTATTCCATTGCTATCCTCAGTATATAACGCAAGTGTATACCTACGATTCATTTCCATAAAACTTTCCGGTTCTATTGAAACTGACTCACCTTGCCCAACAATACATCTGTCTCTTTTTAAACATTTATTATCCAGATAAACACTAAATACGCTTCCCTTTTTAACGTCTGATATATATTCAAAGTCTAATCTTACCTCTGGTGGATTTAGTGAATTACTATCTTCTTCATACCTAATCTGAACTCCATGAAAATACACATTTTCATCTTCTGTTATTTCTCTATAATAAGTACACCTTGTATCATCAGCTCTTACATTAGTAACACCGGTAATTACACACATTACTGTAAAAACAAACACTATACTTATTTTATTTATATTTTCCCATAATCTATTATTTCTCATAAGCACTTCCTATTATCTTATCCTTTAATGCTAACTGTTTTAGACCATTTTCCATAAATTTTTTCATTGTTAAAATAAGTATATGTTCTTGCTCTAAAACTGTATTTTTTTCCTTTTTTTAAGTATTTTTTGAAGCTGTAATTCCAACTGCCCCTTTTTTGTTTTTATTTTTCTTTAAATTAGTAGTTGTATTTACTTTCTTATACTTCTTATTTTTCCCCTCTTTCATATATATTTCTATACCTTTACTTGAATCAGGTATAATTCCCCAATATATATTTAGAGTTTTTCTTTTCTTTTTTACTTTTATTTTCGGAATTGATAGTTCTGGCTTTTTTACTTCTACTGATGTATTGTTTGTAGCTAAAACATCACAATCAACGTATTTTGCTTCCACATAATAATAGTATTTATTGCCACTCTTAACTTCATTATCTGAAATATTAGTTGATGTAGTTTCACCTATCTTTTCGTATCTTCCATTTAAATTATCTGAACGATAAACAGAGTACTTTTTTGCACCTGTCATTTCACCCCATTCCAGTTTTACAGATTCTTTTCCGCTAATCTGTTTTGCTGAAACAGTTGTATTGTTTTTTATTAATGGTTTGTACAACGTAATGTTATTAACAACACTATCGCCTATTTGTCCGGAAGGACTCATTGTATACATTGTTATAACATGCTGACGATTCAGTTCTTTAAAATATTGTAATGGAATAAAGATATATTTATATGCCCATCCTTTTGAATCTTCCAGATAATCTGAACACATTCCCTGTAATAATAGTGCATTGTCCATATAAACAGAAAATGAATAATTAGACTTTACAGTCCAATCATAAAATGATAGATACAAATAAACTCCCGGTTCATATCCTTGTGTTTCATCAAAGTAAACTCTTAAATATCCATTATGTGTATAGCTTTTTGAATCATATAAATTGTGCTTGCCTTCCTCTTTATATCTTAAGTCCACCCCTTCATATGCCTTAACTTCTTCCGGCATAATACTTCCAACACAAAATAATGCAATAACAACAATAACTATTCTACTTATTTTCTTCCATAAACAACTGAAGTATTCCATAATTGTCATCCTCCAAATCAAGTGATTGTAATGTATCCTTAATATAATACTGTACCTCTTCCTGTATTTCCTCAGAAGTTTTTAGTCCTGTTAGCTCAACAAGAAGATTTTTACACTGTTCTTCTATATGTGGATTGTCGGAATAAGCACTTACAAGCGCCATATGATTAGTCTGATATGTGGGATTTGCCACATCAATATTAGACAACACATAAAGAATTATACATTCTATCTTGTCCTTTGGACAAAGCTTCTCCATATTGGCATACCATAACAACTGGTTTATTTCAAGACAAGACATATTAAGCTTAATACCTAAAGCCATAAGGCGCTGTCTGTTGGGAACTTCGCCCCAGTTTTTAAGATTTGAAATCATCTTTTCAAATCCTTTATCAAGCTTTTCATTTTCAATCAGGCTGTGATAAGAACCTCCTAAATTTTCCGCTTTAACATAGGCTTCAATATAATCAATCAGCTTATAATAACTGTTTAAATATTCTACTTCATTCTTTCTTACAAAATCCACCAGTTCCTTTTCATTAGAAAAACCAATAATTTTCTTTTCCATATCCATTGTACTATTAGGTGAATCTGCAAGAAACTTTCTTTTATTTTTTGTTTTCAAAATATTAAGGAAATTGGCTTTAATTTTCTCATATTCGTCATATGGATTTATGCTTTCGTCCTTTGGATAATGGGAAATAATATAAATACAAATGGCATCTTCCAATGACTTAGAATAAAGTCTTGGATACTTGCCGTATCTTTGAAGTACAAAATTAATCTCCTGTAGATTATATCTTAGACCCATACCAAACTTTATAAAATTCTCTCTTGATTTAGGCATACAGTTGTTTTTTACCCAACCTTTAATTGTATTCTTGCTAAAACCACATTTCTTGCCTAGTTTTTCATATGACAGTCCATTGGTTAACATAACATTATTAACGTAATCCCTCCAATTAGAATAATATGGACTGTATTTGTTCAAAATCTGCTTTAATTCATCTATTTCTTCACAGTTAATTACCTGAAAATACATATCTGTAGTGTTTATATGTTTCATCCTGTCTCCGTCCTGTATATTAGTTTTCTTTCTGCTCCGTATATCTGTTCTGTATATTAGTTTTCTTTTTGCTCCATTGCTTGGATTCTTCTATATATCCTTGTCGCTGCAGGATTTCCTTTATCCATAGCTTTCCTATACCAGTATTCTGCGTCTTCCATATTGGCTGTTCCAAGTTTTCCTGTCTGGTATAAAATCCCAAGATTTAAACATGCCACATCATCCCCCTGCTTTGCCGATTTAAGCAATAATTGTTCAGCTTTATGTATATCTTTGTTTACACCTTTTCCTTTTTGATAAAGATAGGCAAGATTATTAAGTGCCTTAGTATAACTACCTTCTGCTGATTTTTTGTACCATTCTGCTGCTTTAATGTAATCTTTTGGAACCCCTTTTCCTTTGTAATACATATAGCCTACCACATATTGGGCTTTTTCGTCTCCCTTTTTTGCATTTTCAATATTACTTTGAAAAATTAATTTGTATTGCTGATTCTTCTTCCTGCTATGCTCAATCTGTTCAAGGCACTCCCTGTTAAGCTGCTCAATAGTCTGTTCCTTAACATCAATATTAATCCCTGTACCCAGTCCATTGGCAACCTGCTTTACAAGCCTTGAAATCTCATAAGCTTCATTGTTAATCATTACCTGATTCTTAATCAAATCAAAAAGCAACAACTTGCCCTTTCCACTTCCATCAACGCACAACTCTTCATTGTTAACAAAAATATTTAACTTGGAAAGCCTGCTTTTCAAATACTTTGCGCTCATTCCAACATCATACATAATCTCATAAAGGTAAATCTTCTTTTCTTCCTCAGTCTTGTTCTTTAGCTCATCTCCACCATCTAAAACCAAATCAACTAACTGATTCACCCTTTCCGTCACTATGTAAATAATAATTCCGTCCTCAACACTTTCCTCATACATACTTGTGCATTGAATAAGATTAGAGCTGTTGCTGCTTTCTCCATAAAGCTGCTTTACCATATCCTTTAAATGAAGTTCATCCTTCTCTAAATAAATAACAACCAATGATTTCGGCAAACCGTCCCCATCTTCAATCTTAAAAACAACAACACCATTGTTCCATGAAGACTGTTCAATCATAGTTAAATTGTTATGCTTTAGGTATGTATCAATGCTTTTTGTTAATGCGAATTGATTCATGGGGACTCCTTTCTTTGTGTATTTTTTATGGTAGTTCTATTGTACCATATGTGGAAGATAAAGTATTGTTGGAAAAAGGATTTCCCGGAATGCAGGAAATCCTTTTCTCTTTCTTCATTTATTATTTAAGACGATTTACAACCTTATATGCATCATCCAAAGTGGTATTAATCTCTTCTTCATTAATTGTATTCATCTCTTCTTCATTTTCCGAGTTGTTAACTAAGTTAACTTTGCACATCTTATACAATAATTAAAAAAAATATTTTATTCCTCCTTTTAATTATCTAAATATGAATTAATTTGTTCTACTATTTGTTCAAAACGTTGAATATAATTGTCTTTTACAAAAAAGTAAATATCACTTGAAGCATAATTTACCATACTCAACAATTCCTTTTTCATATCCTCTACTGCTTGGTAACAATCATATCCATCAAAACTCTCAACGTACACTGTCACCTCTTTAAAATCACCAAAAAGTGTTTCAACATAATCTGTATCTTTATCAATATCAAGTTTGTCCTTATAATATGAAAACGACTTAAATTGATATATATCACTTGCACTTTTAACTTTATAATCAAAGAAATCACATATTTTCTCTTTATAATTGTCACGCATATCCAATAAATCTTGTATATCTATATTAAATTTGTTTACGTTTACATAATCCAAAATTTTATTTATATCACTTTCAATTACTTTTCCAAATTTTTCAACTATTTTATTCCCAACATAATTATTTGATTCTCTCTCAATAAAAGAATTTCTCTTTGTTATATATGGCCATAAAAGATATGCATAAGCATCTCTACACTCGTTTTCCTTTCTAAAAATCTTTTCTCCAATATCCATATCAGGTTCAAACCACATATCCACCTCCCATTCTTCTAACTCATAATCTTCAATTTTTGTTTCTATTTCCAAAACTGGATATTTTCTTTTTGGTTTTTTTAAGATTTCCTGATCATATATTTCAATTATTCCCTCTTCACCTGATTCCTCAATTATTTCTTTAACATAATCTTCTATCTTCGCCTTTGCTCTTGGACTTAGAGAAAAATAATCTCTATATGTTTCCACACATTCTGTCTGAAAATTAATTGCCATAAATTCATAAACTGTTCTATATATAATCTTCTGTTTTTTTACAGTTTCAATTTCATCAATATCATCTGGTTCAGCATCTATCGAATCCAAATCCTTTTCAAAATATTTCGCTAACAATTCTATCATTTGTTTTTGATAGTCATTCATTCCATACTCTTCTACTATCTCTATTAAAAACGAAAAAATTACATTCTTCTCTTCTTCTTCTAATTTTGATATATCATATAATTCCGGATATTGAATTTGATTCAACCTATCATCATGCTCTTGGGCAATATCTATCAAACTATCCACATCATTCTGTATGCAATCGCTTTTATGTTTTATACTTCTTTGTATATTATTCAAAAACTTCGCATGTTGATTAAATTTTTCCTCAAAAGGTTGTGCTCCTGCTACCATTCCCTCTTTAAAAGCTTCCATTTCTTTCTTTTTACTCATATTCCTTTCCTCCTATAACAGTATTGAATCTAAATCTCCCATAACAACATCTTTAAATCCTTCTTTTATGAATTCCTTTTTTATTTCGTTTTTAAATTTTCTGTCATTTAATATTCTATATACCGTAATTAAAAATCCACCAACATCTAAATTCCCCAAACTTTTTGTTATCGCTCTTTTATTTATTGTCTCTATTCCAGCCAATGTGCTAAATGCCACACAAATAACATTGCTTAACGAAGATATAATGTTTGAATATCTTATTATTTTTCTTGTTCTAACCATATATAATTTTTTACTTCCATCTATACTTCTATCGTAAAAAAGCATATGATAATAACCAACTAAACTATTTATAAGTTCACAAAAAACAGCCTGTTCTCCAAACTTAATCGCATTTCCCAAATCTAATCCCCATGTTGCTAAACTTTGAGCAGTTTCAACTGATAATGCTGAAATTCCCGGTAATGGAAGACTTGATGTGCTCTGTACATCTGATGCCAAATGGACAACTTCTTTAACCAAAGAATATGCAATCTTTTCTTTTCCTTCTTTTCCCTCAAATAGTATTGCATTTTTTGTATATTCAAACACCTTATATGTATTAGCTCTATATGCTATTTTGTCCAATGACCTATTTAACTGATTTTGACCTGTTATGACATGATACGATTCAAAGCCGGGATTTATTGTAATTGTACTTGTTGCAATATTCGCTGTTCCAAATATCAATCCTAATAATGGATCATGCCCCAAAGTTTTTATTCTATGATTAAGGCCACTTAATCCCAAATCAAATTTTTTTGCCCCAAAAACCGTATCAAAAGGAACCGGTGAACTTATTATTTCCTGTAAGCTAGGTTGATAAAATCTATGTTGTCTCAACGATTTTTCTTTTATACCTCCCTTAACTTTTTTTGCTGCTGTTTTATCATCCGTCCTTTTATTTAACGCGTTTAAAATCAATTGTCTAGTACATTGCATTGCAACAGCAACAAACAAAATTTCAACATCAAATTTTGTTAACTTTGTTGCATTTGTAAATTCATCATCCAAATCTCTTATTATTGTTCCTGCATTTTTCGAGATCTTCGCAACCCTCTTTGCATCATCTGATAATACTTTTAGTTTATCTGCTTCATTATTGTATTCCTCAAATGATTTTTTTGAACTTTCTCTTAATTTATCAAATCTGTTCATATACAAATATTTTCCTCTATATGTACTATTGTTCTATCCCATTGTTTCAACTTTATCCCCCTGGCTTCTCAACCACATATCAATTCCCTTACCAAATACTTCTGCTTTCACAATGTAGTAGCCTTTTCCTTCTTCTAATATCTGCGCTGTTGGAAGTCGGTCAAGTATTGCATCAATATCGTCGCCTATATACTTGAATTTTACGTTTCTAAGTTTGCCACCGTACATAAACTGAATTCGTTTTCTAAACTCTCCCTCTTCGAATCTGTTTCTGTATGGTATAAAGAATTTCTCATCTAATATTTTAAGCTCTCTTATTCGGTCAATTCTGTATATTGTTGGGAACGAATCATTTAAAACTTCAAAATCTTTTTTGATTTCTTCATCACTGATGAATGCCGTTACATAAAAATAGTATTCCGAAAACATTATTGCCACCGGCTTTAATTTTCTTTCTACTATTTCTTTTGTTCCTGCTTTTTCATATTTAATATGGATGTATTGTGATTTTCTGATTGCCTGTCCAATATTCCACATTGTGTCCAAAAAGCTAACCTTATGCCTTGGTTCAATATAATGAAATCTTTCATTTTTTATTAAATCAAGAATTTCTTTCTGATTATTTTTAGTAACACAATTTTCAATCAGCTTATTCAGAATTTCTATCATATCTGTTTTTAGAAGTGCTCTGCTATCAAGTAATATCTTGCAGATTGCCAACATTTGACCATTAGTCAATTCCGTCGGATTCTGTTGTTCCAGACGAAATCCTTTCTTCTCTCTATCATAAATAACATTATTTATAATTCCTGTTCGCCCTACTTCTGATTCCATAAAACTTCTTATATCATCAATGTCTCTCTGAATACTTCTCTCATTTACTCCATAATTATTAGCTTCCTCAACCTTGCTAACAATTTCACCACTGACTAATTTTTTATATATACCAAGAACTCGTTGTATCTTATCAGTGCTTTCAAGCTGCATATTCATTCCTCCATTTTTTGTTTATAAGAATTATACAAATTTGCATAGACACATATTGTCACTCTAGGCATATACAACAAATTTTATTCATAAATCTCATTGATTTTTTTCAAATATTAACCTAATTCTTAAATATGTGTTTTATTTTTGAGCTCTGATATAATTTTACCACTATGGAATGGTCGTTTTTTTCACAAACTGACCCCTTGTTTTTCCACAAAAAAACAGCCGCACCACTGAAGAATTGCTTCACTGAATCGGCTGTCTTTTATTTTAGTATTTTATTTTTCTATCTTTCTTTATTCATCCAAAATTTCAGATATCTTATCTATATTATACAGAGGAATGTTTGTCATCCAATCCTGCTGCCTGAAATCTGACATGGATGTTCTCACCGCATATTTTGGCTTATACTTATCACAGAAAGCCTTTAGGCTCTTAGCTTTCAAATTTTCCCATCTCTTCGATTTGTCCCATATTTTCGGTAACGTACCCCAAATTTCACCATTTTTCATTTTTTTGTGGTACGTTTTCAACTTATGTAAACTTGTTATGTCACATATTCTTGCTTTAAGCTCGCTATTGTCACATATTGACTTATCCTTAGATTGTTATGTAAACTAATATGTTACTTATACTAGCTATGTTGCAAAAAATGTACCCCAAAAATTCAATATTTCTGAATTTTTGGGGTATTTCTCAATATACCAAATATTTTCTTGATTTTATGTAAACCAGTTTTTCTTTAAATTCCAAGTTTATGGCATTATGTAAACTGGTAACTTTTGTCTCAACAAGAAGTTGTATTGAGATTTTTTATCATCCGATTCCGCCCAGTACTGCTCCGGCTACCAAAGCAATAAAAGCAAGTGGTACTAAAACATACTTTCCAAGTGGCACAAACCATGGACCGATATTCTTATCTCTTCCCTGATTAACCGCATTAATCGCAAAGTCTTTTCCTGCAACCCAGAAGAACATAATCGCCGCAAGCATTGCTCCCAGTGGACAAATATAAATTGAAACTGCATCCATCCAGCCTGAAACAATTCCCTGGATAACTAATGCTACAATGCAACCTACAACGGCAATACTTCCAACTGCCACAGGTCTTTTGAACCCAAATCTTTCTTCCAATGTTGCCACAGGTGCCTCGTATAAATTAACAAGTGAACTCATTCCTGCGAACAATACGCATATGTAGAAAACAATTCCAACAATCTTGCCACCCGGCATACCGTTAAACACGTTAACAAGGTAGATAAACATTAATCCCGGTCCGCCTGATGAAAGCTCTGCTCCACCAACTGCCATTCCCGGAATAATTACAAATGATGCAAGAAGGGCTGCCAATGTGTCAAAAATAGCCACATTTCTTGCTGAACTTACCACATCTTCTGTTTCACTTAAATATGAACCGTAAATAACTGTTCCATTGCCTGCAATTGATAATGAGAAAAATGCCTGTCCAAAAGCATAAATCCAAAGTCTTGGATTCAGCAATCCCTTAGGATTAATTGTAAAAATATACTTGTATCCTTCGCTTGCTCCCGGAAGTGTAAAAATATAAATTCCAAGTCCAAGAAACAACGCAAACAATAAAGGCATCATAAACTTATTGGCTCTTTCAATACCTCCGGCAATACCAAATGCCATAATCACTGCTGTAACAATCACCGCAATTACAAGCCAAGTATTGTTTCCGAAAGCTGAAGCCGTAGTTCCAAACATACCGCCTATGACATCCATATTCTTTCCCATTCCTGAAAGCTGACCTGATATTGCAAGGAATGCATATTTAAAAATCCATCCTACAACAACTGTGTAGCCAATAGCCAATGCAAGAGAACCAATTACAGGCAGTAAGCCCACAATCTCTCCTGACTTCTTCTTGCCTGTGTGCACCTCAGTACACTTTCCAAAAGCCTTAATAGGACCGCCCTTAGCCGCACGTCCCAAAGCCATCTCTTCAATAAGTCCAGTTGAACCTATCAAAATTACAAACAAAACATAGGGAATCAAAAAAGTCATTCCTCCCCAGTCTGATACCATATATGGGAATCTCCAAATATTCCCCATACCTACGGCAGAACCAATACAGGCGATAACAAACCCAGTCCCGCTCTTAAAACCGTCCCTCGTTTTTTCCATTAAATAAATATCCTTTCTACTCGCTATATGAAACCTATTGTATCATATTTGCAATGTAAAGTCTTACATTATTTTAGAAAGATATTTCGAAATATTCTTTTAAATTTTTAAATATACTTATAAAATTATTTTTATATACTTGTGATTTATGTTATTATTAAGTTGTATGGATAAGGGTCTTTTTTATCTTTCCCCCAAATATTAAGGTGATTTGATATTCTAACCATACATAATAATTTATACAAAAGAAGGAGTATGTGCTATGAAAAAATTTTTATCAAAGAACATTGCATTTCTTGCTGTCCTAACAATGACAAACAAGAAAACAAAAGTTGTAGAAACATTAAAATTCGACTATGCCGACTTTGGTGATTACGACCTAGATATCTATTAAAATTTATTATTTCATATTACAGAAAGGGTGCCTAATATTTGCAAGGCACCCTTTCTTTGCATCTCTATTAATCAAATTTCTGCTTCTATAAACTTACGTGATAAATAATTGTCGGGCGCCACCTCAAAGCATACTGTTGAACCAAAATGTTTCCGTGGATTGGCTTCCATCTTCGGACACGATGTCGTCACTTACTATTATCAAATTATCATAATTGACACTGTTGTCTTCTGCTGTAATGTTCTATGGCATTATTAACATTATCAACGCCAGGCTTAAAATTATAACTACCCATTTTTTATTCATCACATATGCCTCCAAATTTTTATTATATTTCCCGTTATTTTCACATTCCCATTTATGTGCTGATTTGCAAAAATAATGTACACTTAATTTTATTCTTTAACAGAATTTATGTTAAAGAATAAAAAACCGATAAGGTATGTTTAGTATTACACATTCCCTTACCGGTTAACAAGTTGACATATGTCTCATATTTAATTTTAGGCTATTTTTACTGCTATAATTACTCCCAACTATACTATATCTAATATTTCTTTAAAATTGTTTAACTTGTATGTAGTTTTGTTATACTTTGATGCTTCGCCTAACCCAGCTGAATCAAAAATAATTCCTTTATATTTTTTCATTTTGTACTAACTCCATTCCTGTTTTAAGTACACGAAGTACTCTCTCTACTGCATAGCATAAATATTTCTCTGCATTGTCCATGGCATTATTTAAAGAAATAATGTTACACACAGAAGCTTCCATTCCGCTAACTCCCATACTATACAATTGATTAATTTCTTCTCCTAAACTTCCTGAAATAACCAATACCGGAACATTATATTTCTTACATTTTCTTGCAATTCCATAGATAACCTTTCCACATGCTGACTGGTAATCCGTCTTACCTTCTCCTGTAATAACAATATCCGTACTATCTAATTTTTCTTCAAAATTATTTAACTCAAGTAACACATCTATGCCTGATTGCATCTTTCCATTTAAAAATCCATATAAAGCGGCACCAAGTCCTCCTGCAGCACCTAACCCTTCAATTTCTTCTATTGAATGTCCCAAATATTCTTCCAGAATTTTTCTATAGGAAATCATTCCTTTTTCCAGCTTTTCCAACTTTTCTTCTGTACCACCTTTTTGTGGTCCATAAACGTATGTTGCACCTTTTTCACCTGTTAGAGTATTAGTCACATCACACATGACAATGGTTTCGACTTCAGAAATTTCTTTTATAGCAAAGGTATCATCTATAGTTGCAATTTTTTCAAGATTTTCTCCTATTCCTGACAATTCATTTCCTTCCGAATCCAAGAATCTATAACCAAGGGCTATCATTGCACCTATTCCTCCATCATTTGTAGCACTCCCACCTATTCCTATATAGATTTTAGTACAACCGTTTTCAATTGCATGCTTTATGAAAATTCCAGTTCCAAAAGATGTTGTAATCATAGGATTTTTTTCTTTTTCGTCAATTAACGTTAATCCTGAAGCCTGCGCCATTTCAATAACTGCAATATTACCTTTTCTAAGATAATATCCATCTATTTTTTTACCTAAAGGATTCACTGTATCAATTACTATTTTGTCATATCCATTGCCACTTTCACCATAAATAGCTTCTAAAGTTCCTTCTCCTCCATCAGCAATTAACATTTTTTCACAAAAGCTTTTTGGAAAAATTTCCTTAACTTTTGATTCAATAATATTATTAACCTGATTAGAAGATAAACTTCCTTTAAACGAATCTGACGCTATAATAAATTTCATTTTGTTTCTCCTTTAGTTCTAATTTTAATATGCAATAACCACTTTATTCTGATAAATATATTCTTTTTATTAGTTTTTTGAATTTTTCTATATAGTCTTCTACACCTATCTTTTCATCTAACTTAGTGTATTCTTCAAATTTATTTGATTTGATTTTTTCTATCCAATGCAATGTTATATTAAATGAAAAAATCATTTGATATAATAACAAAAGTTATATTATTCTCTTCTTATATGTGCATATAATCCCAACTATAATGATAGTTATGTAATAAAGAATAGTACGAGCATTTTTAATTTTATCAGCTATCATAATTCTGTATGCCTCCTTCTTCCATGAGATTACAGCAAACGTAGTAGTAATGTCTATCAAAAGGCTTTTACATATTAGATAAAAGCATGTAAAATTTCTTTTACATAGCTTAATTGCGATCTATTTAGCTCGTTTCCTGACTACTCAGGAAAAATATTTCTACCCTCGCCCCACCTGTATTTTCAGAATTTGAAAGTTTAATACCTCCACCATATTTTTCAGCCACAGTTTTTGCAAAAAATAGTCCCATCCCATAATGGGCTTCGCCATTTCTACTTGTATCATCCATAAAAAACTGCTCTGTGCCATGCAATAATGCTTCTTTTGTAAATCCTGATCCGCTATCCTCCACAATGAATGTCAGCCGGTCATCCTGCTCCTTTGCGTCAATATAAATGATTCCATTTTCTTTTGTATGCTCCACTGCATTCTGAATCACATTCATTACGGCTCGGAACATTGGATCATAAGCAACCGTTACCTTTTTATCACTTTGTTCCGCCTTCCAATCTATCTTCTGGTGATAGATTTCTACCAGTCCGAGTGCCTGTTCCTTTATATCTGCGAAAAAATCTTCTAACCTCACCGTTGTATAGGTAACATCACTGCAATTCCATGATTTTGTGACATCTATCAACTGTTTTACATAACTTTGTATCTGTGTTGTGCCGTTCAAAACATAAGTGATATTATTCTTCTGTTCTGTGGTCAGTTCAGTCTCTGAAAGTAGTTCTGCATTTCCCCGTACAATCGTAAGAGGTGTTTTAATATCATGCGCCAAAGCAGACATCTGTTGTTTCTTTTCCTGCTCTGTTTTCCACTGCTTTTCTAAAGATTCTCGCAATGCATCTCGCATATCATCGATTGCCGATAAACAGTCATCAAACTCTTTGATACCGGAACAGGATGTCTCATATTCCAGATTTTGATCCTTTATTTGTCCGATTGCGTCTAATACAGGCTGCATCTGCTTTTTGATTCTTTTTCCAAAACGTATGGACGGAATGATGATAATCGCTACCGCTCCAATCACAGACATAATAATCATCACATTCTGTGGTCCTATAAAATGCTCCCTCAAAAAAGCTGAATGATATTGAGGTGTCAGGCGATATTGCAATACAACATATTCATTTTCCCTTACAATTACTTTATAAAAATATTTCCCGGATGCGTTTCCGTACTTTGCAACATTCCATGCTATCTGTTCGTATTGTTCTGACAGATCTCCACCTATTTTCTCTCCATTCTCTGAAAAGATTACATAATCACAAAGTGCGGGAATCATCTCAGCAGTTACTTTATCTGCACGTAGAATCGTATCATATGCTTCATTAATCTTTTGCTCCGCATAATTTGCCGGATAAATACAGCCCACACTAATCAAAAGGTACAGCAGCAGATAAGCAACAATCACCAAACCTACTAATGATCCAAGCATGACCAGTACATATCTCATAAAAATCCTGCTGAGTGCATTGCTTCTCTTTACTCTTCCCATTTATATCCAATCCCCCAGACTGTTTTTATCGGTGTATAATCATAATCCGCAAATTTTGCTCTTATATTTTTGATATGCGTGATTATAGTACTGTCATTACTCTCATTGTCAAAGCCAAAGACCGCTTCCAATATCTGTTCCTTCGAGAAAACCTGTCCTCTGTTTTTAGCCAGAAATTCACAGATTTCGTACTCCGCTTTCGTAAGAGGAAGTTCCTTATCATCAACCAATAGTTTCTTTTGAGATATTTGAATACAGACCCTCCCCAAAACCATCCGGACAGAATGTTCCCTGTGCTCTCTTCTAAGATGTGCATTGATCCTTGCCCGAAGTTCCATCACTCCAAATGGCTTTGAAATATAATCATCTGCTCCTAAAGAAAGTCCGTTTACCAGACTGTTTTCCTCCGTTTTTGCCGTAAGAAACAAAATCGGACAATCCACAAGTATCCTAATTCTTTTGCATAATTCGAAGCCATCAATTCCAGGCATCATAATGTCCAGTAAAATCAGGTCATAACGATGTAATTCTTCCATATTAATTTTTAGTGGATTACTTACTTTGGTAACCAGATGTCCATCCTTATTCAAAATGCTTTCTATCATTTCCAAAATTGCCGGTTCATCATCAACTGCCAGTATTTTTGCCATAGTTTCCCTCGATTCTATTCCGATATTCTGTTTCCTTCCCAGTGGTTTACCCACCAAAAATAGTATACCATACTAATCCCTGTAAATGTTAAGCAACCTGGTATGAATGACAACCATTCACCTACACTAGTTTCTCCCAATACAGATTGCAGATAAGTATATGGTACTCTACCCGTCCAGCAGACAAATACATATTTCCACACATAATCTCCAAGTCCGGTAAGCATCAATGCACTAATTAGTCCTGATATAATCCCTGCTCCAATGGATACCCCTTTTCCAAACTGAAAAGCCAGAATCAGCTGCCACAGATAAAGTGGAACACTGCTTCCCCACAGCAGCAATGCTGCAAATATACATCCTTTCATGATTTCGATATCGCTTGATGCGATTCTTCCAAATCCAATTCCGAATATGATTGCTGTCAATAGGATAGAGCACAGACACAAAACCAGTAGCAGCAACAGTTTCGATAAAAATGCTGCAGGTTTATCCGGTAAAGACAACAGATTTTGAAAATCACCTGCATTTTGTTCCTGTTCCATCACACTTGCTGTAAAAATTCCAATAAGTACCGGAAGTCCTGCTCCTATTGCCTGATAAAATGCAATCACTTTCATATTTTCATTCCATGGTGAAAAAAAGTAATATATTAAAAAAATAACGCTGGTTATAATCGGAATCAGTAAGTGTGCCAGAATCACAGATGTTCCTTTCATCTTTCGCAAGTCTGCATTGAGAGATCTTCCAATCATCTTATTTCACCTCTCTTCTCTCAAACCATTTCAAAAACAGAACCGTCACAAAAACAAACCAGATGATTGAGAGACACATTCCCGGAACAATGACTCCCGTATCCAAAAGAGGATTCCCTGCTTCTGTGGCAAGTCCATTTGGTAAAACATGAAGCAACGGGCACATCATTCGCATAGGGATTGCAGAAACAAGTACATACCAGATTCTGGTTTGTGATATTACCACACCGCTGACGGTAATAAATAGGCAGACGAACAGGTTTACAATCATTCCAAATCGTTCACTTAAAAATAAAGCTACCGGAATCTCCCATAACTCAGAAACCGTCAGAAACAATACTGCAATCAACGCTCCTCCAACTGGAACATGTGTCGTTAGAAGAAAGCCTCCAAGCGTTGCTCCTGCAAACACAATCACATTAGAAAACAAAATCATGTACCCAATATAAATAATTTTCCCCAGCAACAATTTTCTTCTGTCTGTGGGAATAGTCATTAAATGATAGTATTTTATCTTTTTCTCCTGCGCCACAGAAAGATAACAAAATAGAGCAATCATCCCCGGCAACAAAAGTGTATACCACCAGTTCCAAACACTTTCTGCATAAGCATTTGTCATCCCAAGAGTAAATATAAATGCCATGACAAATGTAAGAAGAGGAAATCCCCAGATAAACTTTTTTCGCATGGTTCTTTTGGCTTTTTGATGTTCTGCTTTTATAATATTAACCATGGATTTCACCTGCTTTCTGGTTTTTTCTTACCACATTCATAAACAAATCTTCAAGATTATCTCCCTGCTTTAATGCTCCTTCGTATCCTAAGATTCCACCTGAAATAATCCCGACTTTATCTGCAAGTAACTGTACCTCTGAGAGAATATGACTGGAGAGAATTACAGTGATTCCCTGTTCCGGAAAAGACAGGATCAGCTCTCGTAATTCCTCGATGCCTATTGGATCTAATCCATTCGTAGGTTCATCCAATATCAAAAGTTCCGGTTCTCCAAGCAATGCCATTGCAATACCTAGTCTTTGCTTCATCCCCAAAGAAAACTGTCCTGCTTTCTTCTTTCCGGTGTTTGTAAGTGATACAATCTGCAAGACCTCATCAATTCTGTTTTCATCTGTACCAAGCAATAATTGTCTTACCTTCAAATTCTCTCTGGCGGAAAGATTTTCATAAATAGGCGGATTTTCAATTAACGCTCCTATTTTTGATAAATCTTTCCTATCCAAAAGTTTTCCATCAAAGTAAATCTTTCCTGCAGTTGGTTTCATCATACCGGTCAGCATTTTCAATGTGGTAGATTTACCAGCGCCATTCGGTCCAAGCAGTCCATAAATCTGTCCCTTTTCGATATTAAGTGAAACATTATTTACCGCTTTCTGTTTTCTAAAATATTTACATAGATTTTGTGTCTGTAACATCATTTCCATCTTTACTATCCTTCCTTCTATATTTCATTTCTTACTGAAATATAACCTAACAGAAAAAAATAAAGATTTGATGAAGATTTATTCCCGTATGGAATAAACCATCAATTGAATATCATTATCAGAACTCGGCTTTCCACTGAAATCAGCAAAGCTGTTACAAATATGAAGTCCTAATTTACAGAATATCTCCGTGATTTCATCCAAACTATATAACCTTATAGGATTTCCTTCTTTCATTTCAGGCTTATAAAGTGCTTTCCACCATTTTTTAATGCTTTCGCAATGACAGAAAAAATCTTATGATTTTCCCCATCGTCTTCAAGATATCCTATTGCTCCATCCGCCATATTCAGCACAACATCAAATTCCTTATCAAATGTGATCGTGCGAATGTCCGCACCCTCCTCTCAACTTCCAATTATTTGGAATTTTGCGACTTTTTTATTTTATTTAATCTTCTTGCTATAAATAAGCATCTACCGGCATTTTCTAAACAAATCACGCTGTTCTTCAAAGAGACCCTCAGACACCATATTGCACCAATCATACAAATCCCTGGCTACAGCTCTTGTAATAAGAGCATTGCCTTTAGCTGCAAATATTTCCTTCAATCGAATCACCTTTTCAAAAGTATACCTCACAAAACCACTTTCTGTGGCCATTCGTCCAAGTTCTGCTTTCAAGCCTTTCTTATTAGAATAATAGCTGACAGCCAAAGCAGGAAACAATGACAAATACTCCTGCTCACAAATTCGACAGCCTTTCTTCAATATCGTTCTTTCATTTATCTTCATACTCCACGAATGACCGTGCCTGCACTTCCACCAGACGTTTTTCCTCGACTTTGCATTTACTTCATCAGGTTTCAAAGGCAAGTTCTTTTCCGACCACTCCGAAGCAAGCTCCGGGTGTACTTCTGCTAAACTGTTATTCATAGCCAAACCTCAACCTCCTTGTGCTTAGATTATATGAAGTTTTGGCTTTATCTTGTAGTTTGCGAGTATCCGTATAAATAGAAAAAGCCCTTTGAGAAAGGGATTTCTCCTCTCTCAAAGGGCAAGTTGGCAAACAGGAAGCTAACTAATGGATGCCATTTTATCAGTCGACCATAATCTCCTAAGAGCCATGTAGGAGATTAAAAAGTTTGCAAGCCAGCCAACTGGTACCGCAAGCCAGACAAAGACAATGCCGAAACGTGGTGCACAGATTAGGGCAACGGACAGACGAATCGCAAGATTCACTATGTTTGCAACGAGGAACGGACGCATAATTCCGAGACCGCGAAGAACTCCATCGGTTGCCATCTTGATACCCATGAAGATGAAAAAGTAACCAATCCATCTCATATAATCACCAGACACCTGATAAGCAAACGCCGTTCCGTCTTTTCCTAAGAACAGTGAGGAGATCTGCGTATGCAGCGCTTCAATGGTCACAAACGCAATGGCCGCAAAGCACAGATCTAGCACCAGCGCAGCATGGTAGCCTTTTTTGATACGATCAATTTTCTTTGCGCCAAGATTCTGGGAAACATACGGCGAAACCGCATTGCCGATGGATACAAAGATCAATGAAAAAATATTTTCCACCCTCATCGTTGCTGTATACCCAGCCAGTGCCTGTGTACCGAAAGGATTTACCACTGCCTGCACAATCATCATACCGATGGACACTGTGGACTGCTGTAAAACCGACGGCACCGCAATGCGAAGCATGGAATGCAGCTCCTGCCGTTCAAACCTGTTAAAGGGGCTTTTATATTGCTGCATCCGTGCAAAGAAAATCAAAAACGAAAACACTGCGGAAATTCCCTGTGCAATCAGAGTTGCAATAGCCGCACCGAACACACCGAGGCCTAGCCCGGCTACCATCCAAAAATCCATTAAAATATTCAGGATAGACGAAAAAATCAGCAGTCCTAACGGAATTTTGGATTCGCCGATTGAGGTAAACATGGTAGAAAGAATGTTATACATAAACAGAAACGGAAAGCCCACAAAATAGACCCGCAGATACAGTACTGCATCATCCAGTATGTCGGCAGGGGTTTGCAGTCCACTCATCATCGAGCTGGCGAAGAAAAAGCCAAAAACACCAAGGACTATACTTAGAAGCAAAAAGCTAATCAAGGAGGTTGATACTATTGTTTTCATTTTGCCATACTCCCTGGCTCCGAAATAACGGCTCACAAGCACACCGGCTCCGACACCGGCTCCCAGTGCCACACAAATGAACACATTGGTCAATGCTGCACATGCACCCACAGCTGCAAGTGCGGAAGAACCAACAAACTGGCCGACAATAATAGAGTCGGCCATATTGTATATTTGCTGAAAAAAACTTCCAAGAATCATTGGCATTGCAAAAACCGTCAACGCTTTGAGGGGCGTATCGGTTATCAAATACTCATCTTTCGACATTATCATATTCCTCCATTGTATCTTGTATTGTGGTATCCCTTTCACTTACCTTCTCAAATCCCGATTTGTATTTCTGTTTGTTTTAAAAATGGGCAACTCCGATTAGAATTGCCCACTCATTTATCACTCCAAAATCCAACGGCTTTGCCGTTGCCGTGCTTCGCACTCCTTGATTTTGTCGTTGTCACATCAGGTGAAAACAAATACTCGCTTTGCTCGTGCTTGTTTTCCTGCTGATGTTCCAAATTATGCGATTTTTTCTTGCTTGCACCGATTTCTGCATCAATTGATGTAAGTTTGATGTAAATCGCTGTTTTTTTAGTTTTTTATCAAATGAAGTACGTCCCGTCTATTCGGTGAAACGGTCCATCTTTACATCACGTCGACTGACGTCTCCGTGTGTTTTTCGCCTTATGTCGGTGTTTGCAAGCGCACACCGCCGCAAGGCTCAGTTTTCTCATCTTAGTAGAGCTTTGCTCCTGCTGGAATATGGTTATCAACCATAACAAGATGAAGTTCCTCATCTTCTGAATCCTTAAGGTTATTTACTGCTGAAAGTAACATACCACATGATTCTATTCCCATCATTTTTCTTGGTGGAAGATTTGTGATTGCAATCAATGTCTTTCCAACTAATTCTTCCGGTTCATAATATGCATGAATACCAGAAAGGATTGTTCTATCTACGCCTGTGCCATCATCAAGTGTAAACTGTAAAAGTTTTTTACTCTTTGGTACTGCAACACACTCTTTAACCTTAACTGCTCTAAAGTCTGACTTGCTAAATGTTTCAAAATCAACTTCTTCTTCAAATAAAGGTTCAATCTTTACATTTGAAAAATCAATCTTTTCTTCAACAGTCGCATTCTGGTTGCAATTTTCTGCTTCATCACTCTTAGCTTCCTTATTTTCCTTAACAGGGCTATCTAAGCTCTTCATTGTTGGGAATAATCATATGCTATACTTATTATCCCATACTACAAGGTATTATCGTTATTTCCCTAATTCAGTCAAACTTATCATAGTGTATTATAATGTATAAAGGAATATTATTATTACGTCCTTTTCACGTCTTTTGTCACTTTTTACGTCCCTAACAATAAGGTTCTCTTTCTAAAAAAGTTTTAAATTGTTTGATAAATTTTCAATTGCTTTTTGTTTTGTTCCTACTGTGGCTTCTGCATATATGTCCATTGTTGTTTCAATATTTGCATGTCCCATAATATCTTGAATTGCTTTTAAATTACTTGTACTTTCACATAATCTTGTTGCAAAAGTATGCCTTAATTGATGACATGTAAAATGTGGTAGAATAATAGGTTCACGTTTTTGTTTCTTTGCATCTATTAATTCCTTCTGGTTATAATTCTCGGATATTCTTTTTAGTCCTTTATTTAAAGTTTGTTGATTATAAATTCTTCCACAACGATTTGTAAATATAAATCCCGACATTCCTTCTATTGAAAACTGACTAAAGCCATTTTCCTGTTGTCTGTAATACTCTGCTTTGAATACATCATATACTTCGTCTGTCATTGGAATGTATCTTATACCCGCTTCTGTTTTAGGCAAAGATATTGCATAATGGCTCTTCCTACCATCTTCTTTACCATAACACACGTACGCTATACTATGATTTATACTAATTACTTTTTGTTTAAAATCAACATCCTCCCATCTAAGTCCTATAAATTCACCTACCCTACATCCCGTTCCTAATAAAATAGTAAAAATTGGAATCCAATGATTAAATTGTTCCTCTTCAATCATATATTTCATAAAAACTCTCTGTTGTTCTATTGTCAAAGCGTGTCTTATTCCTTTATTTTTACCACTCTCTTTCTTAATATCAGCCAATACTCCACTAGCTGGATTTTTTCTAATAACATCATCCCTAACCGCCATTGAAAACACCGGATGTATTACCGTATGAATTGTATCCACTGTATTAAGTTCTAAACCTTTTTCAGTAATTAAACTTTTGTAAAAATAAACGATGTCTGAATATTTTATGTCAGCTATCAGTCTTTTTCCTATAGTATTTCTAACATAATTGTCGTACATATATTTATAATTTACTTTTGTATTTTCTCGTAAATTATATTTTGTATCCATATACCTTTCAAACAAATAGTTTAATGTTGCCTTCCCAGCTACATACATGTTGAGTCCATCACTTATGTCTCTTTCTATTTGTTTTTCTCTTTCACGTAATTTCAATAAATCTACAGAGTAAATTGTCTTCCTATTTCCAAAGGTATCTTTATATTCATACGAATATCTACCTTCCTTTTCACGAAATGCTTCACCTTTACGAAGAACTCTTCCTCTACTATCTTTACGTTTCTTTTCCATGATTGGTCTCCTTTCAAATAAACAAAAAAGACCCTTCATTTTCACTCTCTGCTAGAATACAAATATTCTAAACTCAAGTTAATCACTTCTGATATTGTAAGAGAATGCTTAGATGCATATAATTTCAAACGATCGTACTCTGCTTCTGATAATCTTGTAGATACTTTCTTATTCTTTGGATTATCAGATTTTGGTCTTCCCATTTTTGACATTATCTACACCTCCCTGCACTTACCAATATTTTACTTTTTGTACTCCAAAAAGTCAAGTGTCAATGAAAGGTCTTTTTCTAAAATTCATGAAACAATTCTAAATATTCATCTATTTTTTCAGTATTTACTAATACTAACTTGTTGTACTTATATATAGCTTTTGCTTCCTTTGCAAGTTTTTCAAAGGTACTTTGGGACATTGAATATAATTGTGCCCCTTCACCATATCTTACAAATTTTTTTGCTATTTTCTGATTTCTTATCATTACTTGTGCACCTTTTGTCATTTATAATCACCTCTGTCCGTTTTTTACACTTTTTACAATTTCCAAGAAACTAGAACATAACTTATTTCTTATATCCATAGACAACATACTCAATTCTGCATACAATTCTTCTGACATTGATGTATGTATTCCAAGAATAGTATTGGGATCTGCATTATATACATCTGCAAACTTACAAAGCATTTCTACTGTAAGGTTTCTGCTTCCTCTTTCAAGCTGCATTATATGTGATTCGCTTTTATCAACGATGTCGCTTACTTCTCCCGGTGACAATTTATTTTCTATTCTTAACTGTCTTAAATTTACTCCTGTTTCTATTTTGTCATATTTCATTCTGCTACCTTCTTTAAATTGATATTTGTTATAAATGGTAACTTACATCTACATAGTCATCACGTCTGAATGTATATCGACTGTTTTCACAACAGAGAAACGCCTTATTAAATCTCCTACACGATAGTTGTTTCTTTTCCTCTGACCGTCGCCAGTATAAATCTGTCTCGCTATAATGCTACTCTTACCACAAAGCCACACTAATCACGGCGTAGTGCAGATTCACTATTAATATAGTAGAAACCTGTTCTATGTATTTGTAAGTTAAGCCTTGGGTTGGTACCTCAATGACTATGCACTTATTGTAAAATTTTCCGGGGTAACTTAAAATCGAGGATAATACGAAAAGGGGTATGAAAATAGTACGAGATTATAAATTGAGTAGGAAAGTGTATCTAATCCAGTCCTCTCACCATAGTAAAAAAACCGATTGATTATTTTACAAATCAATCGGTTTTCATCAACAATACTAACTCACTCATTTTCTTTCAGTAAATATGTATCTGCATCAAGAGAACAACAAACAAATTTTTTAAATTCATTTGGATAAACATCCTTCCCTGTTGTTAGCAAAATTTGATACGAAATATTGCCATTATCAGTATATTTATCTGCTTCTTTTAGTAATGCAATATTATCTATTAAATTATCTCTATCAATTCCTTCTTTATTAGGTGTATCAATCATTAAAAATCTCGGGAAATTATCTTTATCCTTCAAGCTTTCAATCATTAATGTTAAAAAATACATCAAGCGTTTAGGGACTTCTGCACTTCTTTCTCTATATGTTCCACTGTTTATATGAGGCATATAATCATTTCCTAAATATGCTGAATAACAATGTTTATCTGCCTTCTTCATTAATTCCAAATATATTTCATCAAAATCATTCTTTTTATTTAACATATCATCCCTTGCATCATTTAAACAAGAATCCACCTTGATTTTTAATCCTTCTACGCTATTTCGTAATTTCATAACTTTTTTATCGATTTTTTCTCTTTTTTCAGCTAATTGCTCAGCTCGTTGCAGTTCAGCAATTTTTTCATTAAGTTGCCTTTCTCGTTCATCTAGTTTCCTTATGTATGCTGAATTATAATTCAAATTGATTTCTTTCATTAATTCTGCAATATAATCTTTAGTTTTTTCACTTTCATCTCGAACTATTTCTATCTTTTTAGCTATAGTTTGTAAACTGTCTTTTTTTCTTTCTAGCAATGAATTGAGTGATGAAATAGATTTTTTCTTTACTTTTAATATATCCAAATACTCTTCATCTGTATAAAAAAATTTTTCATATTGTTCCTCTGTAATATCTTTTCCACAAATACATTTTCCTTCTTTCCTTTCTACCTTTCTTAAACAATATGGGCATGTATCTGGATTAAATAATTTTAACTTTTTATTTACTAAACGAATTTTTTTAATTTCCTCTAACTCTTTCTCAGCCTCATCTATTAAATATATAATTTTATCTATTGATTGATTTGTGATATATTTTGAATATAATAATTCCTCTTCCTTACTTTGTTCTTCTGCTAATACACTTTTTTGCTCCTTGATAATATCCCACACATCATTTACATCGCTTTGTTGATTAATAATAATATCACGCTCTAGTTTCACTTTTTCGACCATTTCTTCGTTTTCCAAAACCATAGATTTAATATGAATTTCATTTAATAAATCCTCATCTAATATTTCTCTCAAAAACTCATCGTAACTATCCATAATCGCCTGTGCTTTTTCATATTCTTTTAACTTTATTTTGTATTGTCCCAATGTATAATAATAGTCATTATATATCTTTCCCAATAAAATCTCAAAAATTGCCTTCCTAATTTCTAATGAGTCTGACATAAAATTAGAATTATCTGCATCTTTATAAATTCGATCTACTTCTGTCGTTTGATCATGATAAATAAGTCTCATTAAATCAGTAAAATTTAATTTAAAACTCTTTGTTCCTTGAACAAGATCAAATACTTCGATTTTCAACTTGTCTAGTATCCAGTCAGAAAAAACCGTTATTGTTTTATCATTTTGTTGTCTAAATACACACGTTTCAATTACATTTTCCTTTTCATCTACAATAAAAATAGACGAACTACCAATGTACCTCGTTAGTTCATATTCCTCACCATTAATTTCTATTAACATTTCAACATAATTATTCTTGTCTTCACATATTTCTTTATGTTTTTTCCCTGAATTATCATTCTTATTGAATGATTGTACACTTCCGCCTAAGCAATAATAGATTAAACTCATAAATGTACTTTTTCCATGACCATTAACTCCTTCCATTATGACCAATCCATCATTTAAATAAGGAGACTCATAACTATATTTTTCACCTTTATAAATTACTCTTCGAATGGCTAATCTTCCCATTTTGATACCTCATTATATCCAAATACTTTTGTTTGAAGTGTTTCTAATTTCAAACTTCTAATTCTAGGAACTAAATCCTTTATTTCTTTACACTTCTCTATATCACAGTGCAAGATATCCAAATTCATTAATTCTTCCATTACAATTGATTCTTTTAATCTAATATCTATGTTACAATTTTTTTTATTCCTAATCAATTCAATTATATCTTTTTTTTCAAGAAAGAAAATCACTCTTTTTATTACAGCAACACACAACCTTGATTCACAAAAAATCTTTAAAGTTTTTTCACTATCCAAAATTTCTTCTGAATTATGTTTAATTAATTTTTTTAGGAAACAAATATTTTCATCGTTTTTTATAAACTCAAATATTATTCCCAATTTTCTATAATCCTGAAATGGATTTTTTTCACAGTCTAATGCTTTTAAAATTGAAAGAATCTTGATTGTAATAAAATAATAATCTTCCTCTAAAATAAACATCATTCTTTTTTTGCTATCCATTTATTGATTTCCTTTCATCTAATGCTAAATAACACTCTTGAAATAAAATAATGATTGTCTTTCTAATCATATCTCTATCCTCATATGCAACATTGTAAGTCTTAGATTTATCCTTTATAAAATCATATGCCTCATCTGTTAGATCATCGAGAAATTTTTCTATTTCATCCTGTTTTAAATTATTTTGATTCTTTTTCAAAAATTTTTTTATTGCTTTATTACAGACTTTATAAACCCTATAATTATATGCTTTTACCTGTTGTACATTTGGATGTTGGCGTTGTTCATATATTCCATCCACATATTCTTCCTCTAAATCTTCCAAATCTTCTTTATCATACTCTACACACACATTTTTAAATTTTTCGCTAAGGCATCTCACATCATCACACAATATGCCATCCCATTTTGTATGCATTGGATCTAATTTTTCTTCTATTTTTGCTTCTTGCGCAAATTCAAGAAAAAGTGTTTTAATCTCACTCACATGGACAATTTTCTCTAAAAAATCGTCTGCAAATCTTCTCGACTCAACCATGTCTAAAATACTTGCAATAATCGCATTTGTATACTTATTAGATACATTGTATTTTATACATAATTCTTTTACCATTTCGTTAATATTATTTCTAATTTCTTGTTCATTAGGTCTTTCAAAGTTCCATTCAATCAAATCGAAAAACTTTCTCCACTCTTTTTCATCCATAGAATCTAATATTTTTTCATATGTTTCTATTTTATCAGTATGTTTCTTATGTTGTTCTATATAATATTTTTTAAAAACTGGTAAAACAAACGGAAACGCTTCCGAATACTTTTTTTCTACTATCAACTGTAATAACGGTTTTTTCGGAAGATCCATATCGATTTCTTTTAATATTCCAACTTTTTTCTCTTTTTTGATACTAGCATTCGTATAAAAAAGAAATTTAATATTTTCTGACCCCTCTACTGTACCATACCAATTATCAAAGAAAATTCTTAAAGATTTTTTTATTTCCTCGTCGTTTATTGAAAAATTTGTAGAATATGATTTGTCCTGTTCTGTTACATAATCTGTTACATCTTTACTTTTAGATACATCTATCTCTAATACATCATCAATATGTTCGATAGTGCAAAATATTGCTTTTTTGCCATCAATAATAGCCCTTAACAATCTTTCCGCCACTCGTAACTTTTGTAATCCTATTCCTTTTATGCTTGCATCTGCGTCTGTATTAATTTGTTCCAATTGTAACTTTTCTTTAATCATCTTACACCTATATATTTATCATTTAATACTAAAATAATAACATATCCTGAATTTTAAAAAAAGACAATTTCGCTTTATAATTTACATATTTTCTTTTATCTATTTTTTGCACTATATTTTCTAAAAAAATATTACTGTAATATCAACTACTTTTTATATAGCATAATATTCTTAAAAACATTAATTCTAATCAATTCAACGCACCATTAAACCTTGTATGATTTTATGTTAAATCCTTTTGTTTTACTCTTTCTATAATTTTTTTCTCCATTTATCACACTTATGGTTTTCACACCATAAGTGTGATTTTTTTATTCTTCTTACGCAAACACTTTCATCATATGACTCAATGCTGCATACATGTGTTTCTGTTGTTCAACATTATATTTTCCTAAAGAAATCATTATTTCCGGAATTATAACATTGTTTTCTGACTCACAACCATTAAGTAAGTATTCCATTGAAGTATTGTATAAGATACAAACCTTTGCCAATACTTCTGCACTCATGATGCTTTTTCCCTTTTCATAGGCATATAAGGAATCCTTTGATATGTCTAAGTCTTCCGCTGCCTTTTCTCTGGAACTGTTAGCCTTTTTCCTAAGCATCTCTAGTCGTATGCCGACCCCCGTTTTGTCATATTCAAACTCTATCACCAAATCACCTCCACTACATCCATACGTTATGTGGAGGACGAGGTCCTTCCTGTCTGACTGCAACTGTTAGTTTCTTTGGCAGTGATTCCTCTGCCATCTTGCGGGTACCATACAGTCTGCTTACTCTTACTGCTATTGCTCCATCTGTATCAGCAAATCTTACTGTACAGAAATCTCTGCTTATCTTTATGATTGTAACTTTTCTTACGTTGCGATTACTCTCAATAATGTAGGCTTCATCTCCTACATTAAATGTATTCTTTCCATTAGTATCTATTCTGTTCAATTGTGTTTCTCCTTGTTATACAAATATTTAATCATTAAATTTTTGTACTCACAAAGGATGGGAAACTATTCCTTGTAAGCCTTATGTAACCATCATCTGCGCCTGTTTAGCCTTACGCACATGACCTGTTATTCAGCTGATCTTATACTTCGGTAATTTCCATCTCACACATCTACTGTAATATTGTAATTGCTCTAGGGTGTGCAGGATATCTTTTTATGTATCCCTTTTTCTCTAAAGTCTTTAAATGCCCAATTATAGTTGATGTGGAAGCTAAACCTGTTAATTTGCACGACTCTCTGACGGTGGGTGCAAAACCGTATTCCTGGACATGAGCTACAATGCTGTCATATATCTGTATCTGCCTTTTGCTCAAATCTTCTGTAGACACCTGGTTCATCTCCCTTCTGTTTAAGTTTTCATTTCTCTTACTTCATTCCGGATAGAAGCTCAGCTTTCGTTCGAATGTATGTTCGATTTCTGCTGTAGTGTCATTATATAACTTCCTCTTTCATTTGTAAAGTATAAAAACATTTTCATTTTACTGTGCTGTCTTTCTGTAACTTAACCAAAGATTATCTATAATGTCTAACACAACATTTGCTACAAAC
This sequence comes from Eubacterium ventriosum, assembly GCF_025150745.1. Classification (NCBI taxonomy): domain Bacteria; kingdom Bacillati; phylum Bacillota; class Clostridia; order Eubacteriales; family Eubacteriaceae; genus Eubacterium; species Eubacterium ventriosum. The sequence continues at coordinate 1,023,793 of NZ_CP102282.1, read as the reverse complement.
ACTCTTTCCTCTGCATTAGCCTTTGCTATACACATTGGATGCTCCTTAAGTTTAGTCTTTATTATTTTTTGAATTTCACCTACATACAATGGATCAGGTAATATGCTTGCCTCTTCATTTTCCAGATAAATATTTATTCCAAACAAATGCATCAATGCTATGAAAATGTTTATTTCTGTTATGTCATATGCAATACTTACTAATGAATTAGTATATATTGTACTCGTTGTAAATAAGTTTTCCTTTATGAATTGTTTTAACCATTCACGTCTAATACCGTCATTATCTTCTTTCAAGCTGTCAATGCAAATATGTATATTGCTTAGTTCCTGCTTTGGAATACACGCAATACTCTTCATTATTTCCATTCTTACGTCATCGTCTGACAATCCATCTTTTCTAAAAATTACACATATATTTTTGTCCATAAGCTCCTCCTATCTAAATGGCAAATTTTCTTTGTCCATTTCGTCAATCTTTTGAAATTCTTCCTGCTGTTTCTGTTTCATTACGTCCTTTTCCTTTAAAATTGCATCATATAATTCTTTCCTAAATTCCTTGGTTATTGGAAAACAAATATCTTCATATTCTTTTTCACCATTTTCCTTGCTTACAAGTTGTGATGGCATTGCCACAAATGAACCTTTTTCGCTTGGAATTACTTTCACATTATTAATGACAAAGCATTTGTCAAAATAAATGCGTCCCAAGGCTTCTATGTTCTCACCACTAAAACTTCTTAGGGCTATTCCAAATTCAAACTTGTTGCTTGCACCTTTTACTTCAAGTTCCTTCTTGTCATTCATATAAGCATCAATGATGTTTCCATAAAGTTCATCCCTGAATTCCTTTGTGGTTGGATTACAATAATCTTTGTATATGGGTCTGCCATTTTCATCTGTCTTGCTGCTTTTATAACTTGGCATGGCTACAAATAAGTTATTGTTCTTTCCTTCCCTAACCGTTATTCCTGTTACAACAAAACTGTTATTAAATGTAACTGAAGCATATGCCTTAGTGCTCCATTCATTATTTTTTGTCTTGTACACTTTTATCTTATAATTCATCCGCTACTCCTCACTTCCTATAATATTTTCCAAACAATTCCTTTCTTCCTTGTCCAATTCAATAATGATGTAATCCTTTGTAGTCTGAGCTTTTGATTTGGTACAAATCTTTTTTGTTATTCTTAAAAGAATGCTCATTTCCTTTATTTCCTTCACCATCTTTTGAATTGTTTTGGTTTTGATATTGTCCTGCTCTGTTTCATATTCCTTCACCTTTCGCACGTAATATTCAGAAAACATGTCCAATGCATCCTGATCTAGTTTTCGCTTAGTCACTGTTCTTCCGGAACGTTCCCATTCCTTTTCAAGTGTCTGAAAAAGATAACTGATTTCTCTAATTTTGTATTTTTCTCCTGTCTGTTTCACTGGTTCACTCCTCTCTTCCCATCAAAATTTTGTAAATAAAAAATGCCCTATTAAAACTCCCGGTATTAAACCAAGAATTTTAATAAGGCATTTATTTTGTTGTCTTAGTTATTGATCAATTTCCTTTGACACAATAATTTTATCAAAGATAAGATAGGTTGTCGAATTCTAATGTGGTTGAATTATTAAGATTGGAACCACATTTAACATATTTTATTTCCCCGGTCTACATATCATAACCAATCCACCATTATGATAGTCTCCCAGGCACACTCCATGAGCTTCATCCACGGCTTCCACCATCTTTCCATTGCCCACATAAATTCCAACATGACTGATGTTCCTATATCTTCCGTTTGTTGTATAACTGTAGAAAATCAAATCTCCCGGCTGTAGATTTTCTTCTTTTACTGTCTTATCTTTCAGCCCTTCTGCTTCTGCAGCCGCAGTTGTTCCACCGCCAAACGATATGTCAACACCTGCTGACTTCCACGCATAGTATGCCAATGAACTACAGTCAAATGCTTTTCCACTGTTTCTTAATGGTTGACTGTAAGGATATCCTACTTTTGACAAAACAAATGAAGCAACAGCCTTTTGTGTTGGATTAGAAATCTTGTCTGTTATGTTGCTTATTTCCTGAGGAGTAAGACTTCCCTGTAATCCACTTATCTGACTTCCACCGGAAGGATTGTTTGTTATGTAAGCACTCATCAACTGATTAAGTGTTGCTGTTCTGTTATCATCAAACTGATACTCTATTGCCATTTCTGTATATTTTTTTAGTGTAATTCTCACCTCTAAATACTTTATCTTCTTTTTGCCTTTTTTCTCTGTCACATTCTCCGTGGTGTACTTACACATGTCATCAAACACTGCCTTCAAATTTTGCTTGTTCGTTTCATTCATTTTTGTTGCGGTATTTTCATATCCGTAATTAACCATGTACACGCTCATAATGTCGTAATAATTGGACGGCTCACTATTCATTCCTTCATAATCCACATACACCTTTCTTCCCTTGTCAGCGTCCTTGTGTTCATCAATCAAAGTCTGCACTTCCTGATTAAATTCTGAAACATACTGTGTTGTCACTGACTGTATTGTGTCTCCACTTTCCAATGGTGGAAGAAACAATGCAAATGGTGAATTGTACAGAACTGCAATGACGGCAAATACAATCCCAGTTGCTGCTATTACAATTATTAAAATTGGTGTAATCAATGGTGCCAATAAGGATACCATTCTTTTTATCAAAAAAGTCATTTTGTTTCTTACCATTCTCCCTACAAGTTTAAAAAGACTGTCATTCTGCTCTTCGTTTGGTTTCAGCTTATCCATAAAAAATTTCATCATTCTACTTCTTTGCTCTGCCTTGTAAAATGTATTGTCAATCTTCATTCCTGCTGCTTCGCCTGCAGCCATTCCTATCAAAGTACCTTCCGGTCCTGCCACTGAACCTGCCACTGAACCTGCCACTGCCGTTCCAGCCTTGGTTGCAATCTTTGCACTTTCCTTTGCCACTTTCCTGCCGTTATCTTTAGCCATCTTTTTTGATATTTTCTTTACCGCCTTTCTGCCTGACTTTTTTGCTAATTGTTTACCTTTATTAACCGCTCTCTTTCTTAACCTGCTTCCTACGACTTCTTTTTGAAGTTTTGAAACTTTTGCCTTTTTTCTAATACGATTACCTTCATTTACAATGCTCTTTATAGGCTTTATTGCCATTCCTGTAGCTTCAAAAGTTTCCTCAATGTTTTCACCACCTTCAATGTTGTCTACAATCTTTGACTCGGCTACTTTTCTCATTGTTCTTACATTATTCTTCGTCCTTGTAGACATTACTTTGTTATCTATTTTTAAATCTCGCTTCTTATGAATCTTGCCATTTTTCTTCTTGTGTATTTTTGTTTCAACTTCTTTTTCTTTACCTATTTTCATATTGTCCTCCTTTATTTTTGCGTAAAAAAATACGCCAAAGTTAGCTTTTACACTAACTCGGCGTTTGTCTACAATTCTATTTATTGTCTATGTAATTTATGTTTTGATAGTTTTCCTTACAAACTGGAAGTTGTATGATTATCTTCCGATTAAATTGATCATTGCTTTTTAAAGTTTTTTCTTGCAACCACACCATTAGGAATCTCAATGATATCGAATCCCTGATCTGTATACATCTCTACAGAACCACCACAGTCACTTGCAGAAAACCTTCCCTTTGAAGGATACCCTTCAATACCATCATATCCATTTTCTTTAGCATACTGACAAGCATATTCAAGCATAGCTTTTGCTATTCCTTTCCTACGCATATCAGGCTCAACGGTAAAACATACTATAGATAGTATTTTATCCCCTTCACGGGAACCAGTCCAACTATTCGGCGCATTCTCCCTGCTTAACCTGAAATAGGTATTTTTATTATCTGCGTTACAGAATCCAACTATTCTATCTTCACAGACAGCCACAAAGCCGTTCAAAACACCTTTTTCTATCAATTCTTTTGCATAATCTCTTTTTCGATATGGCCGCTCATTTTCCGGCATCAAACTACGCTCGTGTTCATGTTTTTCCGTCCAATGATGCCAAACACAATAACAACCTTTTTGAATATTACCATCAGAAAATGCTCTGTTCTCAAAATAATCGATATAACCGGCTGCCATATTCTTAGTGAGCTTACACACTTTAATATATGATTCATCTATAGTTATCATTTGTTTTCCTATCACTATAAACTGTAGATTTTCTATGCCAAGAAAATCAAACCACATTGCTACGTTTAACTGAAATATAATTGTTCAACAAACTTGAAGTTAACGATTAAGCCATCCTTTTAGTCGGCTAAACACTTCTTCCTTATCTTTAAAAGGTATTACCGCACCCTTATTCAACGCATAATGATGACCAAACTCGCTATCAGTATGGGTGCTCCCGTTGAGCACAATGGGCTTATCATATCTTGGCCTTACGTGAATATGAAGATGAGGATTAGGCGCTGACTCTTTATAGAAATTGTTCATCAAACAACTCCAATTACATAGAGTTGCTCCTAAAACAGTTTTTAAGCATGCCTCCATTTTACAAATCAAATTGCGAAGCTCGTCCCATTCATCATCTGTTAGCTCTGACAATGAATTGCAATGACGATTCAAAACCAATATACAGCGTCCAATATAATCCTGTTCATCTGAAAGGAAAACAGACCATGATTTACTTTCGTACACCTGAAACTGTTTATCTTCTTCAGACAAGTTACACCAATCACAATTATCCATTTTATTCACCTCCAAATACCGATTTCTCAATCTCAAAAATTGGAATTTGTGCGAGAAACTGTATTATGTACGATTTTTAATATGTTTCCATTTGCCCACACAGCATATTATAAAACCCAAATCGCTCATAAAACGGCTTTAAGCATTCTTCATAAACCACTGAAATCATGTAGATACGCTTTTTCTTCAAATATTCAATCATTTTATCCATCAGGTCTGTGCCAATCCCTTTACCTTGGTAATCCGGACAAACCATTAAATCTTGAATATAAGCATCTGCTACCCCATTTGATACACTATCAATATACCCAATCAGTTTATCATTTTCATAAACTGCAATATGGTAATACGATGTCATCAAAGGGTTTTTATACTCTTTTTCCATCCTGTTCCAACCCACAGATTCACGCAAATCTGCCAATGCTTTTACAGACACTTTTTCATTAAACTTGTACATCATTATGTTTTTCCTCATCTCCTTGTTGTGGAATATTTATATCGTTAAATTCAAGTTTATAGTCCTCTCAAAACCAATTTGCTTTTTCTTCTCGAAATACGGGAATATCACTATCTCGATATGGATTGTAATTATGAAGATTGCAACCAAACTCTTTTAATGATTTTATTTTGTTATCCTGTGTCCATACAATTAAAGATATTCCGTCAAATTCTTCAACATTTCCATTATTCATTTTGCTTTTAAAATACCACTCCACGATTGTTTGATTGCCTTGATGAAAAAATTGCTTAATCTCCCAGACAAGAACACTTCCGCGTGTATTCCATTCGTCAAACCAGTGCTTTACCGTTTTGCGGTTTTCATATTTAGGACTCCAACTCTCAGTATATACAACATCATCTGTAAAAATATTGTCAATTCCTAAATCTGCTTTCTTAATCCACATATCAAACCATAATCGGATAATTTTTTCTCTCTCGTTCATAAAGTACCTCCACAAATTCCGATTTGTTCAGTTCTAAAGAACTACACTTTTCAAACCTTTTATCTTCCTTAGATTCTACCACACCCACCTCCCCTTATTCAATTACTGCTTTTCTTTCTCCAGCCTTTCCATCTTCTCATACATATTTGTATTATAAAGTCTGTAAAGTTCACTGTCTTTTGTTATCACATTGTCAAACGGTACTATTCTGCTTCCGCATTTTATAAGCCCGCATCCTGACGGTGAATCTATAACATAGTTAAGCTGCTCTTCTGATATTTCCAGTGACTCCACTATCTTTTCTATGTCCTTGCTTGACTGATTTAAAAGTAGTATGAATGCTGAGTTTGAAAGCATTGTTGTGCTCGTTTCACTCATAAGAAGGTCCACTATGTTCTGTGTTATTCCTGTACAAAGTCCTCCCTGCTTTCTTACCTTTTTCCACATCTGACGAAGATATTCCGCACTAAACGGTGAGTTTAAAAGAACATGCACCTCATCAATGTAAAACCATGTTGCTATTCCCCTTTCACCGTTGTCGATTATCTTCTGCTGTATTGTTTCCATCATTACAAGCATTGCAAGTGGGGCAAGAGATTCCCCAAGGTCTCTTATTCCATACACAATAAATCTGTTATTTACATTTATATTTGTCTGATGATTAAAGATATTCAATGCTCCGGTAACAAATATTTCAAGTCCAAGTGCCACGTCTCTTGCTTCCTTGTCTTCCTGTTTAAGAAGCCTGTTGTACAAATCCTCCATTGTGGGAACGTATTTTTCCCTGCTTCTTGCAATGTCCATGTACAAGTCCTTTACGCATCTTGAAATGATTGAACGCTGCTGTGGTGTTATTTCCTTCATTATCTGCTCGCAGATACTTAGCATGAACTGGCACTTGTCCCTTACCCATCCCTTACTGTCCAATACGTCCAGATTCCACACATCCATGTCCATGGGATTAATGTAGTTTCTTGTGTTTGTTGAAATGTTTATGTAGGTTCCATTGTATTTTTCAGTGACATCCTCATATTCATTCATTGGATCCACTGCAATTACATTGTCATCTGTTGAAAGTAAAACCGACCCCATTTCCATCTTTGCCTGAAACGACTTTCCTGCACCTGACACACCGAATATGAATCCGTTGCCGTTTAAAAGTTTTTTTCTGTTGCCCACAATTATGTTTTTGGATATCTGGTTTACGCCATAGTAAATGCCGTTTCTGTCACAAAGTTCCTGCACATTAAAGGGCATTAAAACTGCAAGGCTCTGTGTAAGCATTGTTCTCATTGTTTCAATCTGTCTTACTCCTATGGGAAGTGTTGTGTTAACTGCTTCCCTCTGTTTGTACATGCATGTGTCAACAGCACATCCTGCTCCCTTTGAAACGGAATCCACTGTCTCACAGATGCTTTCAAGTTCATCCCTGTCATCTGCCATGACAATCATTGTCACTGAAACATAGTAAAGGCTTTCGTCATTTTCCCTTACATTGTTCATTATCTCCTCAATGTCCTTTTTCTTCTGTCTCGTTGCATATGAAATTTCTGATGAAAAGTCATTGTTTCTGTTTCTTGTTCTCTGCTGTTTTATTATGTCTGACTCAATGCCCAGATACTTTTTCTGCAGCATCTTCATTGTAAGGTCCTTTGGCACCGGAACCACATCCACACTTGTAACCGAATGTACCGGCAGAAATGTCAGCTCCGTAAAAAATCTGTCAGAAAGGTATGTTGGATATTTCTTTATGAAAAGAACCCTTCCAACCTTTCCTTCATTCTCAAAATAGTCAGGATGATATTTTATCCTTGTGTTGCAGATTTCATTTCTAAAGTCTGTTCCGGTAATTCTTCCATTCTTTATGTCAAAGTTAAATTCATCCTCCCTTCCAAGTCTGTAATAGTCGTGAAGAATCTTTAATCGTTCATTTCCTGTAAGTGGTGTCAGCTTTGAACCAAGTTCGGCAAAACTTCTAAACATTGATGCCTCAATTGTTGCAAACTGTGCCTTTGCCTCCTCAAAGTTCTTTCTCTCAATTGTTATGGTAAGATATCTTTCCTGCTCAATGCCCTGTCTTCCCTCAAGTATCTTTTCCTCAATGATTCTGTTGTAACTTTCCCTCATCTTATCGAATCCGTCATTTCTGTACTTAAGCATTACCTCATTTCTTAGCACATCCATGTCCTTGTTTTTATTGTTGACTGTTATCTTGAATGTGCAGTCAAATGAGTTAAGGCATTTGCAGTATCTCTGAAAGAAGCTTTCCTGTTCGTCCTCTGAACGTGTGGCATAATTGACATCACTGAATCTGTATGTCTTTGAATACTTTCCATCTGCCACCTCAAATATTCCGCTTTCAGATATCTTTAGTATTTCAATTGTTTCCTGCACCGACTTTGGTGATTTGTAAAGTGGCTCTGATGCCTTCTTTATTTCAGAAAACCTGTCCTTAAATATGTTCATTCCTGTTCCTCCGTCTGTTTTCCTGTGTTAAATTTTCCTTTATGTTTCTCATTTTCTGCTTTTGTTACTTCTCCTGTTTTTCTTTTTTTCCTTTTGTCTTCCTTTTTTCTCTGCCGTTCCTCTTCCATTCTCATTCTTTTTATGGTTTTCTCACTTTCCTCTGAAATGTATGTAAGTGGTCTGTTCTTAAAAGCGAACCACAGTTTTCTTTTAAACATCTGTGTAAAACTCATTCCCTGATATGAATAAAATCCGTTTAATGCAAGTGGTGCCACCACGGGAATAGCAATGTATGCACTTCCCGTAAGCCCCACGTATTTGTATGTAAGAAGAACTATTGCGCCGCCGCATGCAACTGATGCGATGGAAAATATCAGCTGTCTTGCGGTAAGTCCCATCACCACTGACTCCTGATATTTTTCTATGTCCTTGTTAATTGATATGTTCATCTGTTCCTCCTGTTTCTATAATCCCAGTGCCTTGCCTGTAAGACTCTGTGCTCCCTTCACTGCTCCGACTGTCATTGCCACACTGAATGTAAGTTCACACATGTACATCAGTGCCTTTGTCCAGTCCGCGTAATCGCTTGTGAATGTTGGCAGTCCTGCATTCAAAAATGCATTGCATACAATTATTGCAAGTGCCATTGTCACTGCCTCCAGCACTATTGACAGAAAGTACTTTGCATAGCTTACTGCCGAATGACTTACCATCCGGTTTCCGCTTACAGTTGAAAACGCAAGTGCACCAAACGGCACCACCACAAGTATTTTTAAGAATCTGAAATACACGGTGTATATGAGTATGAAACCGCAGAAGATGATTACAAGTGCAATGATTACTGCAAGTATCATCATTAAAAGGCTTTCCCCGAATCCAAGGTCCTTTATGATTGTCTGCTGTTCATCTGGTATCTTTAGTTTGGTTGTTGTTCCCTGTGTCATGAGCCCCACCAGATTTCCTGCTGATGTAAAGAATGCCTTCATTATTGTCACGTTGTTTGCAACAAGCCATTCTGCTATTCCTATTCTCATTAACATCCTTAGTATGGTTTCAAATCTTACCTCTTCCTTTACGTCAATGCTCTCCGAACAGAAACCAATTACAAAGAACAGAACCACCAGTGATGAACCAACCGCCACAAATATGGGTTCAAGGTTTGCCACCACTGCCCAAGGGCCTCCGTTCTTGAAGCTTACCGGGGACTGCCCCAGCAGTTCAAAAACAAGAGACACCTTGTCATTCCAGAAATCAACAACCGTCTGCAAAAGATCAAGGATTACACCGCCTAAGCTAAATATGTCCATAATCTCTTACCTCCCTTAAAATCCCAAAATACCAAGTACTGATGAAATGCCTGCCATCATTACTCCTGCAACAATTCCCTTAAGTGCCGAGTTCATTGTCGATGAATCCTGTGCCTGATATGCCTGTGCAAACTCCATTACATTCTTTGCAAGAATGATTACGCCGATTGCTCCGATGATTGCAAGCACCAGTGTTTTTAAGTTATCAAGTGGTTTTGTAACTGAACTTGCATCTCCTGCGGCAAGTACATTGTTTACATCCACTACTGTCATAAATACTGCACCTGAAAGTACAGCCATTATATTTTCTTTTTTCATTTTGATTTTCTTTATAATCTTTCTCATTTCTTTCTCCTTTGCTAATCTCTTTTACTTAAATGTTCGTTTCTTTTCTTAGCCATTTCTTCTGCTGAAGTTGTTGGGTAAAGATAACTAAGAAGTATTGAAAGTTTCATGTGTGCATCAAGCGATTTTGTTATTTCCTCAATCTGCTCTCTTGAAAAATCCATCATACACATTCGGTTTGTTATCTCATCCATAAGTTCCTGTTCTGTCATATTTTCTAAAATATCTGTTCTTGATATTGTTTTTGCACTACCTTCATCACCGGAACTTTCACTTTCATTTGAATTTTCAAAATAAAGTCTTTTTGTATCATCAAGCATCATTATTTCTTCTAATGACATGTCCATGATGTGAACAACTTCATTTTCTTTTTTATATTCCTTGATGTCATTTATCTGTTTTTCGCTAAGAAGTTTAACCGGTCTTAAACTTTCTTGGTTTAAACTTGGATCATGTACATAAGCCTTTCCACCACCATCTTCTGTCTGTGAAAAATTCTTATGTCTAAACGGAATGTACTTATCATCAAATATTGGATTAAAGCCTTTAATGAAAATGAGACACTTTTTATTACTCATATTTCTTACTTCATCTGGTGTCATCAGTTCCCTGCCAAGCACATCATAGTTTCTTGAAGCACTACCATGTACACCTCTTGTTTCTCCTGTTGACCTTTTGTCAATGGTACTTTTACCAAGCATTTCAGATATGTATTGATGAGTTGATTTTTCATTACCGCCAAGGTATACAAGAGTGTCACAGTTACCTGTAATTGTTTCCCATGTATCCTTAAACAAAGCCTTAATCTGTGCCAGATTCTGAATGATTATTATTGAACTTATTCTTCTACTTCTCATTGTTGAAAGTAGTGAACAAAAGTCATCAGGCAATGCAACATTCGAGAATTCGTCCATCATAAGAGTTACCTGAATTGGTAACTTACCTCCATTCCTAAAATCTGCCTGAAAATACAGTTCCTGAAAGAGTTGTGTATAAAGCATTCCTACAATGAAGTTGTAAGACTTGTCTGAATCAGGAATAATACAGAACAATGCAGTTCTTGTATGTTTGTCACCATTTACACCTATTCCCAGTTCCTCTAAATGCAAGTCATCTTTTGACAGAATTCTAAGTATCTGCGGATTTTCCAATAATGCAAGCCTTGAATTGGCACTGATTATGATGGAACGCACCGTATCTCCTGCACCTCTTATTACTTTCATGTATTGCTTATAGGCAGGATGATTTTGCTTAAGCTTGCTTGTCTTTGCAAGCTGTTTCATCTTCTTTGTAAGTTTTGAATCATTGCCTTTTGCATCAACTTCTGCTTCTGAAAGTAAGTCAAGTACTGATTGAAAGTTCTTCCTGTTTGGTGGCATTTCAAGCCATACATAATAAAACAATGCCTGTAAAAACATACTTTCAGATTTCTCCCAGAAAGGATCTGATGGTGCTGTTTCCTTTGGTGTTGTATTGCTTATTATGTTTGTTACCAGCTTTACAACATCATTTTCTTCTCGTATGTATCTGAAAGGGTTATAGCCGTCTGACTTTGCCATGTCTATCAGATTAAGAACCTTCACGTTGTAACCGTTTTTCTTTAACATATTTGCCGTGGCTCTTGCGATTTATAGCAATAGGTAAGGATTTGATATTATCTCCACCTTTTCCCCTGCTCTACACCGTACGTGAGACTTTCGCCTCATACGGCGTGCCATCATACATTTGCAAATTATTTATTGTCTAAACCTTTTGGTAATCATAATTTTGCCTTATATAATTAACTTTTTTCCATTGTTCTTCATTCAACTTAAATTTTCTTAATAAACCTTGGGCTTCAACCATCTTTCTCGTAAATATTGCCTTGTACACATCTGAATTTATAAAGATTATATTTCCGTGATTATTAGTTCCCCTCTTTTTTAAAGGTTTCTTTCTAATGCACTTCATATGGCTAACATCTAACTTCTTACCCGTTATGTAACAATTTCCTTGCTGAATGACATATGCTGATAAACTATTGTCATTAAATTCTATTGTTTCTGTTGGGTCTCTCATTTTAGCTATGGCTTCAAATTCTCTTTGTGTAATAAGCATTAAATTCTTGTGTATTTTCTCTCGACCTTTTGAAGTATAATTACTTATTTCCTGAGAGAAATTCATAGGACTCCTATGGTGAACTCCCGTTAATGGGAGTAAACACATATCTCCTATGGTTACAATTTTTGTTTCTTTCTGAATACCCATTGTTTGTTTTTGAAAATTAATGTCTGTTTCCTTAAATGGAATTGTTTTGCTAATGTCTCTAAGACGTATTCTTATGGTTGGTAAGAGAGCGTAATTCACATCCGTTAAATTGTTGTAAATATTTGTTGCTATGCAATAATAATTTTGTATTCCTCTAATGGCTGAATTATAGTTTTTAATTGCCACTGTTGGGTTGTCTTTTCGAATGTTAATTATTTTGGCTTTTAGATTGCTTTTTGCATTCTTAATTGCCTTGTCACTCATATCAGTCTTTGCTATATAACCATATCTGGTCTTCCCCTTTGGAACGACTTTTATTTTAAAACCTAAATATGTTGATGAGTTTTTCTTAAGATTTATGACTTTTGGTTTTTCTTCACTTATGTCCAATTTCAATCTTGTTTTTAAGAAATCCACTGTTGCGTGATACCATCTCTGTGCTTCGTTATAACTTCCACACATTATTTTGAAATCATCTGCATATCTTATTAGAAATCCATCTTTCAGATTGGTGTATTTCTTCGCATATGTTCGAAATGCTTCAACATTAGACATTCTGTTTGGTTTGAATGTTTCCCATTGATTACTTATCCACCAATCTAATTCATTTAAGACTATTAGGGATAGTAGTGGACTTATTATTCCACCTTGTGGTGTACCTTTTGTCGGTATTCCTTCTCCCTTTATTTCTGACTTAAGTATCTTACTTATGATACTTATTAAACGCTTGTCTCTTATTCCAAGTGTCCATATCTGTTTCAAAAGTTTTCCGTGGTCGACATTGTCGAAAAACCCTTTTATGTCAACATCAACACAGTAGTAATGCTTGTACATATTTATCATACTAACTGTTCTACTAATTGCGTGATGTGTGTCTCTGTTTGGTCTAAAACCATATGAATGGTTGTGAAACTTAGGTTCACAGATTGGTTCAAGGACCTGCAATATGCACTGCTGAACCAATCTGTCCCATATACACGGAATACCCAATGGTCTTTTCTTGTCACTTCCTGGTTTTGGAATGTACACTCTTCTGACAGACTTAGGTTTGTAGTCAGCTAACATCTCTCTCACTGTATTAATCACAGTTTCATCTGTTAGTTCTTTAATATCGTCTATTGTCTTTCCATCAGTTCCCTTGGTATTACTACCTTTATTACTCTTTAGGTTTCTATATGCTAACCTGATATTTTCTTCTGAACCAATAATCTCCAGTAACTTATAAAAGTTGTTACCGTTTTTACTTGCTGAATACAATGAATCATATACTCTTTGCATATCATAATATTCGTTGTATCTCAATTTGGTTTTCTTTAGCATGGTCTGTAACCTCCTATCTGGGAGTGATTACATCTCTTAGTCTTACTCGAACCCATACCATTCGACTTTAATTTGTTTAACTGTATGACTAGAGGTCTTCCCTCCACCACTTATTATCACGGTTTCTTCGGTACTATACCTCCGCTTTCACTGACATAATCTCACTTATATCACTATTGTGATTTTCCCGTTTGATACGTTTCGTAGAAAGTAGATTCTCCACGCTGTCAGCTTCCAACGTTCCAAACACACTATCTTTACATCTATCCTTAGGTTCCTTCTATGAGCCTGTTACCTTGACACTGCCTGTAACAATGTATGGACTTTCATAAAGGCGGAGTCTTACTCGCCCACAGTAACGGCACTATTTGTGCCACTATGCATTTCTACATAGTCCCGATATAGACCCGTACATTCGAAGTTTCGTCAGAAGAGCTTAACTCTCTTCATTCTCACCATAGATAGTTTATAGACCCCCGGCATATAGGATACACATCTCACCTCTGAAATGCTTTCGACATCTAATCTGTTTCGGTATCTCTCTGCCGACTTCACCGAGCTTCTTACACTTTAGTTTCTACTAACTTAGGTGCAAGTCGGAGGATTAGGGTTGCCTTTCAGAACGTTACTCCATCATTCGACATATCGTGTGTTTAGTTCTCCGATTTACTACTATTTTTTATTCAATTATTAGTTGCAATCGTGCCATAGCTTTTCACTATGGAACGTTTCGCACCTCCCTTTGGATCGGTTGCGATGAAGGATCCCTTTGGCAGCATCTGCATTATGTTTGGTTTTACAATGTAAAATGTTTTTCCTGCACCGGAGCCTCCGATTACAAGCATGTTGTTATTCAAACCGGTAACACTGGTATCAGTGCTCATTCGCACGTTATTACTTAATATTCTATTCTTGCTTTCATCCTTATCTGCAAGTGCCTTATTAACCATTCGTATATCTGCAAATCTTGCAGTACCATATTCCTTGCCATGCATAAGATTTCTTCTGCTTGTCACATACATTAAAACTGCCATTCCGTATATTAACGAACCATAGATTACTGCTCTTAATGTATTGGCATTGTAGTAATGTCCGAATGGATTTTTTATTGCAGCATTAAACTTATTAAGAATTAGTACTATATCGCCATTGGTGTTCCATACGCCATTTAGAACGTATGAAACATAAATGGTAAAAAGTTCTCCAATTATTAAACAGGGAATTACTATTGAATTCTTTCTGTTCATGGCTATCGCCCCCTTGGAGTTCCTTTAACCGATTCTGTTTTTCTGACCTTGGGACCCGGAGTCCCAACCTTTTTGTATTTTTGTTCCATTTCGTTTTTACCTCTTCTTTGTTCCTGTAATGCCCTGTGTTTAACAGTTACATCCACGCTGTCATAATGCTGCTTCTGTAAATTCTGACCTGAAAGTTTCTCTGCCACCTGCCCGTCTCTGTCAACAAGTTCGTATTCCTTGTCCTTGTTAAGATATGCGAAGAAAGTCTTTCCACCGTTAATTGATACAACATCTGACTTATCAAGCCATAAGTATCTGACATTGTCACCATATGTATTAGGAACCCTTGTCTTTATGGATGTAAGATTTTCCTCTTCATAAAGTTTCCTTGAAATGGTAATATCTACTCTTGAAGGATCATTTATCATTGCATTGTATTTAAGTTCATCTGCATACCTGTCTAACTGTTCCTTTCTTTCTGGTTCGACTTCACTGGGAGTATCTTTTAAAATGTTTTCTTTCTTAAGATAATCAACAACCTTTTCAAAATCTCCATCCTTACCATTTCTTACATAATCCATTAAGTTCTCAATGCTTCCATTGCCTAACTTTTCGATTAATGTATTTATTCTTGGTGTTGCCTCTGTGTGAAAGAGAACTTCTGTCATTCCGTCTGACTTGTTTATGTCCGGAAGTTTTGAATAAAGAATTCCATATTTCTTTGCAAGTTTTTTAAACTTCTTCATGTCCTCTTCCCTGATTTTTAATATCTGCAAACTACCATCCTTACTTAACATCTTTTTCAATGATGTCTTTCCCTGAAGCTTTTCTCTTGTGAGCAGTGCATAAATGAACACCGCCAGATTTTTTGCCTGCTTCACTGTTCCACCTGTTATGTCCATTCCAAATCTCAAACCATCAAATTCAAGTCTTATTATCTGTATTGCCTGTGAAATTTCATCTGACATATGCTCACCTCCTCTGCCCATTGTTAAGCATGATTGCTATGTCTATTATTGTTGCCATTGCCTTTTCATCTTTCTTACAGTTAATCAATGAATCAATCTGTTTTTCAGACAGTTTATTTTTTATTGCAATTTTTATCTGTTTCATCTGTGCAATTGTCAAATCTCCATCTGCCAATCTCTCCACCAAATCATTATTGTATTTTTTAGAGAAAAACAATCTCTTAATCAGGGATACCGGTTCTCCTTTTCTGATGTTTTTCTCAATTCTCATATTCTCTTTTCTATTCTTCTGGGCTATCTGAAATTCACTTTTAAATTCCTTTGCCTGTTCCACATAAATCACTTCCTTCTAACATGTTTTTTCTCCTGTTCTTCCTGTTTGTTTTTTTCTTCTTTAATTGCTCTTTCCTCAATTTCTTTTTTCTCCTGCCTTACTTTTACTTCCTTTATGATTTTGTAACCTACACCAATTTCTTTTCTTAGTTGTTTTATTTCCTTTTCATTTGCCTGCAAAAGTTCTGTATAATATTCCTTTAATTTTTTTACTTTCTCAAATGACACTCCCTCTTCTTTAAGTGTTGCCCTTGCTTCTGATACAATCTGCTCTGATTCCTTAAATGTGTCATCACCCATCTTATAGAAAATGGTTGCTTTCTTTTCCTTATCTATATTCTCCACTGCCTGAAATACCTTAAGGTGTTTGTCCATTTCATTAACAATTACCTTCTTTGCCTTAAGCAATACTGACACCTTTTTTCTCAAATCTTTTTGCACATCAGATATTTGTTCCACATCAGTAACGTCATACTTTGCAAGGAATAAATACTGCTTTTGTAATAACTTAAACTTCTTAACATCCTTCCTGTATTTCCATACCTGTGAGTATGGTTGTTTTCTTATTTTTCCCAAACGATACATTTCCCTAAAATACTGTCTTTGCAATCCTGTCATCCTCGTTTTTCTTACTTTTTTTGACTTAAACCTTCTGACTCTTGGAGATCTTACTATCTGATTACTTCTATAAGTATTAAGATTTTCCTTTACAATTCTTTCTTTTAATTCATCAATTCCATAGCCCTGTCCTAACGTCTTTGTACGTCTGAATCTTTCCATTCCCGGCGGTTTTACTGCCAGATATTTCCCCTGCTTTATTTCATATCCTTCTGCTTCAAGCATTTGCAGAAACATTGAATAATCTGAAGCTCTTAAAACACACGCCTCTATGTCCTGTTTAATTTGTTCATTCCATATAAACGGCCCGTTCTTTAAAACATCCCATTCCCTTTTGTCTGTTTTTTTAATTGATTTATCCAGTGTTGAAAGATTGTACTTTTCACATATTCTGTCTATTCTTGGCTGAATGTCTTTTTCCCAATCACCTTTTTTGTAATGATATTTATATCCGTCTGTGAAACGCACACTGTTCCAGATGATGTGACCATGAATGTGGTCTGTATTGGTATGAACTGCATATACTACCTCGTAATCGCTTTCCAGATACTCGTGAACAAATTCTTCTATAACCTTCATTGCTGTATCTCCACCACACTCATTTTCTTCAAACGAAATGATGAGATGATACCCCTGTCTTTTGTCCATTTTTCCATAAAGTCTTTTTGTCCCCTTCATACACTCATAGGCATTTTCTTTTATGCAGTTAACACTTCCTGTAAGCAGACCATTCATGGTCTTTTCATCCTTTAAGACGTAATCAATTGCCACCTGCAGATGTGAGCCTTTAGAACAGTGATGGCTATTCATGTGTAATATTCTGCTAATCGCCATACTTTTCCATAAAAGCTCCCACCTTAAGATTCAGTAATCGCATGTACTCCATAAGCCTTGTCTTATCACTGTCCATATACAAACCACTGTTATTATTGCGGACAATCTGATTAACGTTATTACCTATGTGATTGACCTCATTAATAAGTTTAAGAATATGTTTTCTCATATCAGGATTTGGCATCTTTATGTTTGAAATTGCATATCTGACATAGGCTGAGAAATTCATGTTACAGGCATTTGCATTTTCCATTACTATCTTATATTCCCTGTCATTGAATCTTATAAGCTTAGTAATGTCTCTTTTATCTGAACTCATATCTCCACCTTCCTTCTGTAAAATAATGTAGGCTATGTCTTTTGCAAGATACGCATTTGTATATACAAATGCATTCTTGTTGTGGCATATCCCCAAACCCCTTTTATTTATCTAACCTTTACTTCCTCGGCTATTTTTATGTCCTTATCTTTCTTAAAATTTAAGAACTCTAACTTGTCTGAATATATACTGCTTTTTCTAAAATCAACCAACTGCTTATCCCTTAAGCTGAAATACCTCCCCTTATCTGGACCAACAATAATGTGGTCCAGAAGAGGTATTCCCACCAGATTGCAAATATCAACTAGCTTTGCCGTAGTTCTGATGTCTTCCTTTGATGGTTCTAAAATGTTGGATGGATGGTTATGTAAAATCATCATATTTGCTGCATTTGACAATATTGCTGACTTAAGTATTTCTCTTGGCGAAGCAATTGTAGTATCTATTGCTCCAATGCTTACCAGATTGAAATTCAATGGCTGAAGCTTACTGTTAAAATTGATTACACATAAAGCTTCACGATCCATATCCCTTATGTAATCTCCAACTACCATTGCCACCTTTTCAGGGGATGTAAGTTGTTCTTCTGATAGCAGCGGTCGTTCCTTTACAAGTCTAATTGATACCTGATTTATCTTTTCCATCTGCAATCACCTCAACTTTAATGAAAAACTCTTCATCCGAACTGCAGTTAGCAACTTCACTTTTTATCCTCTCTGCCAATTCTTTTTGAAAATCTTCTATGACTATCTGCCCTCTCTTTCCGGACTTGATATTGCTCCACGGTCAACGTCATCAAGACTCTTATTTATTGTGTCTGTTGCAAGTCTTAATGTTCTTAAATCCTTGTCGTAGCAATATACCTGATTTGAAAGACGGTCATTAATGTCTACCTGGTCCATATTGATTTCATAAACCATTTCTGCCAATTCATCAGGTAAACCAAAATCTGCTGATACGGCAATAACTTCATGGATGCTTGATGGCAAAATATACAGGTCACTTCCAATTTTTTCTGCTAATTCGTGTAGTGGCTCTTCATACAAAATTGAAGCTGCTCCATACAATTTACTTTCGTTTGTAATTACATACATTGAATGTTCATTAGGTGTTTCCATCATTACTTCATTGAATTCTTCCTGCATTTCTTCACCCAATTCACTTTCACCAAATATAATTTCACTAATGACTTCATTCATGTTCTTAATTGACACTGGGAATAATTCCTTTGTGTTCTTATTTGCTGCATTGTATAAGTCATTTTCTGTAAGACCTTCCTTTGCTGCTAAATCATTGTTAACAAGATTTGTATATGTTCCTAATGAATCATTTCCAAGATTCCATCTGTACACAATTGCAAGGTCTTCAAATTTTCTGTGTGGAACAGTCTTCAATAACTCTCTGTTCTGTTCAGCATTTATTAATGTAAAAAATACGTTATCCTTAAGTCTTGACGTATCTAAAAAATCTGCCTTAATTTCCTTGTTAAATGATTCAATTCCATTTTCCATTGTTTCAGCTGCCATTCTTACAACATCTTCGTAATTTACTGTTCTTTCGTATTCTTCATACAGGTTGTTTACGTATAATGTTGGTGTGGCATTTTTTAATCCTGGAATATCATAAAAATTTAATCCATCAACCTCACGGTTAGTCTTATTAACCTTTCTGATTACAACTCCACAATCCTTGTACTTCTCATCCATGTAATCCTTAATATCTTCCTTAATCTTTTCCTTAAATTCTTCGTAATTTAAATTCATATTTGTCCTCCTAAAAAATTTCATAATTCTAATATTGGCCCTGTTTCACTCCTACGGTGGAACAACTAAAATGCTTTCACTTTTCATAAGACACCTCCATTTTTGCAATAAAAAATGCCTTATTGAAAAACAGTCAGTTTCTTAAACTACTGTTCTCAATAAGGCATTTATTTATTTTTGATTTAAAGTTTTAAGGTTTGTTGGTCTCAAACTTTATGGTTATATTTTACTATTGCAGTGTGTCTATGTCGAATTCTAACGTGGATGGGATTTAGGAAAATAAACCGTATTGTGGTTTAAATTATTGAATGAATATGAAAAAGAAAAGGAACTGTGCTCTAACGATTATGACTCAGCGTGTACAGAGTATAGCTTAAGCATATTTGTTTAAGTTCAATGTTCTTTCAGCCGTTTTTCTACCTATGTTATATAATCTGTATTATCCTTCTGATTTCGTGTTGCCACGAGGGAATTATAACATAAGTTAGCTATTTCATTAAGTTATTTTTATTATCTTCAATTTGGTTTATTTTTTTGCCACTAATCAATATACAATCTTACTTTCTCTATCTTCTCTTGTTTTACAACATACAGAAATTCTTGCAAAATATTTTTAATTTTTTACACTTCAGATAAAAAATTAAGAGATACTCTCGAAGGTAAATGATTCAAAATAATTTGAATCTCTCCTAATATTTATGATATTATAAATTGCAAATGTATAGAATTTACATACGAAAAATACAAGAGAAACGCCTGAAATAGGCAAGATGCTACTGTGAGTTGCGGAAGTTCCAACTTTAAATGGTTGAGGATTTTCATTTTTTCACTAAAATTTGTAACTGTACATTTACTCATATCCAAATTTATAGATTGCGAGATAGGGGGGGCTCACTTTTTAATTTTTTAAGCAATTTGGTAGCTTGAGTTATTGTACTATACAAAAAACAAGAAGGAGAGGAGATATAAATAATGACGTTTTCTAGTAAATTGCAAAAATTAAGAAAGGATAATAACTTATCGCAAGAGCAACTAGCTTCTGAGTTATGTGTATCCAGACAAGCCATCTCAAAATGGGAACTAGGAACCCTACCGGATATTAATAATTTAGTAAAGATAAGCAATTTTTTTGATTGCTCTTTAGATTATCTTATGAATGATGATAAAGAAGACCAATTTGAGGAGGAATTTAGCAACGAACAAAATAAGATTGCAAATAATGAAAATGTAGGCACAAAAGCCACTGCAATCAAAAGGCATCTCAAATTCATATTGCCAGGATCTGGAATGGCTATTTCGATTATTTTCCTTATACTAATAAAATTAATATCAACATTTTTTCAAACTCCCATTGCCAGACAGTCAGAATCTGGAACCTGGTATACAGGTTTTATAGGATTCATCGATTATTATGATTTGTATGGAATTGTTAATATAGCATTGCTTTTGTTTATGTTATCATTTACATTTTTTTCTTTTTTTATTGTTAAAAAGAAAAATAAATCCAAGAAAAATATCTTATTAACCTTAATTGGATATGCAATGATTATGATATTTTGCATAAAATCATTATATGAAATAAATACAAAACCTTTTGTTTCACTGAATTTTTTAGAGCTCGTTATATCAATTATTTATATCGCGTGTGCAATACTTTTATTCTCTCGGGAAATTAAAGATTGATAACAAATAACAGGAGGTAAAACACTATGAAGAAATTATTAAGCTTAATTACAATTTGTATGATTACTACATTATGTATTTCTATTAATTCATCCGCAGCTACACTTGGAGATAATTTGACTTATGACAAAGTTAGCAATGCTGAAATAGCTACAAAAACAAATCAATTTTCCCAGGAAGGAACTATACATATTACAAATAAGCAGGAAATAAAAGAATACCAAGAATCAATGGGACTGAAATACGATCCAGATATAATAGAAATATACAGACATATTGATGTTCCTAACGAAAATGCTATGATACAAACATTATATTTTGGTGATGATTATTGTATAAAAAACAAAAAAAGTAACTAGAAAAACAGATAAAAGTAATGTCTTAAGACAATATAAAAGACCTGCTGGAAAAGTAAAAATTTCAGAAAGTGTTAGCATAAGTAACACATTTTCTGCTTCTGGTGGAGTTACATCAAAAATATTAAACGCACAGTTGGGATACAACGTTACCAAAACAAATAAATTTAGTATAAGTTGGAGTAATACTTACAAATATCCTGTAACAATAACAATATACCCTATTTACTCTATTACAACTGGAGAAGTATGGGAAAAAGATTTATTTTTTGATGACCACGTAGGAAATTTCACTGCTAAAAAAGCAATCGGAGACGATATTGTCGTTAAGCAACGAAAAACAAAAAAATAAATCTTTATACTTAACGAGTCGAGGGTGCGGACATTTTCTTGGACTATCTAAGTGACCAATCCAAGTCTATGTCTGTACTCTATAGGACTCAAATATCCTAATGATTTTTTTATTCTTTTTTCATTATACCAATAAAGATAATCATTTAAAATACCAATAAATTCTGAGATGTTTACCCCAGACCAATCTGCATTATAGAACATCTCATTTTTAATTCTTCCAAATACGCCCTCACAGGCAGAATTATCAGGTGAACAGCCTTTCTTTGACATTGATCGTATGAAACCATTTTTCTCAATCCTGTAAATCCAGCCTGGCCAGCGGTAGTGTACGCCTCTGTCTGAATGTATGATTGGTTTTTCTCCTACAGATAGTAATTTAGCTGCATCGTCAAGCATAGAATTGACAAGTAATGCATCTGGAGAAGTGCTTATATTCCAATTGACAAGTAAGCCATCAAAACAATCTACTATAGGCGATAAATAAACCTTTCCTGCCGGAATTGCAAACTCGGTTATATCTGTTAACCACTTTTCGTTAGGTTTAGATGCAGAAAAATTTCTGTTAATTAGATTATCTACTGCTGGAGATATTTCACCTTGATAGGAATTATATTTACGAGTTCGTTTGATTTTTACTACAAGTTGTTCTTCTTTCATAATCCTACGAATAACTTTTTCTGAGACAATTATATTTTCACGCTTAAGTAGGGCGTGAATTCGTCTGTAACCATATCGACCTTTATTTTCTGTAATCTTTTCAAAAATCACTTAGTTTTTTATATGACTTAATTCATCCCTATATCCAGTTAATATGCCAGCCCATAAGCATTGGATGTTCCATAATACCATCTGTCTGCTACTTTAACAATGTCATATACCGCATTATCATACTGATAATTGTCTAACGCACTTTTGTTGTTAAACACATACACTAGATCATTAAGTTCGTAACCCCAGGTGTATAAATAATTATGTTGAAAACGAATATATTCAGGTGTTATTTTTATTTTAATAAAATTATCATCTATGCATTTTAATATTTCATTATACATATCCGTTTCTATTTTTATTTCTGAGTTCATCTTTATACATATTTCATATGTTATTCCTCCATCTTCTGTGTTTACCTTCCTTTGTCCAAATTCTAATTCAACTTCTTCATTGACTTTGTTCTTTTGAAAATAATCCGCGATATCAGATGTCTCCTGCTTTTCATCAGTTAACATTTTTATAATGTTTTTGTCCTTAACTTTTTTCAGATTTTGTATCTTGTCTAATCCTGAAAAGTTAACCACACTTACATTTATGGTCTTCCTTATTCCGTTATGACTTCTTGCTGTTATCCTGTTCCGATTACCCTTTCTGATGTCGCCGTGATTTTTCCGTTTTTGTTAACCTTTACAAGCTGTGGATTTGAGGATTTCCATTTAATCTTCTTGCTGTATACCTTTTTACCTTTCTTATACTTTCCTTTGATTTTTTTTGAATACTTTGCTACCGGTTTTAATTTTAATGTTTCGCCCCATCCAATCTTGTAATTACTTTTAATATTTACAAATCTTGCAGCATTTAGTTTTTTTGATTTCTTGTCTGTTGCAACTACTGTTACTTTGTAGCTTTTTGCACTTTTTGCAGTTTGAGTTTCTGTTTTCTTATAAGAAAGTATCTGATATTTATATTTTTTGTTGATTTTTACTTTTTTGTCCACATATGATGTGTTTTTTGACTTTAATGTCTTTAGCTTTTTTTCATTTCTATATAGTATGTAGCCACTTGCATCACTGTTCTTTTTCCACTTAAGCTTTATCTTTCCATTAGTGGATGCTCCCTGAAATCCTTTAGGAGCAGAAACCTGTTGTGTCATGTTTTCTGCCTTTACTTTGGTTGCTTCTATGTGAATATCAAAAAGTAATCCCATTAATAATAATGAAATTATGCATAAGCATTTCTTCCTTTGATTCATAGTTTTACCTTCCTTCTTTAAGTGATTCATTTTCCCTTGTATTTATTGCAATAGGCATAATCCTACATTCATATTTCCCACACAGTTTTCTCTGCATATTTTTTGAAATCAATACTATAGAGAAAACTGTGTAATGAAATAGTTCTAATTAAAATGTACTTCTTTAATATGCCAGCCCGTATGCATTGGTTGTTCCATAATACCATCTGTCTGCTACTTTGACGATGTCATATACCGCATTATCATACTGATAATTGTCTAACGCACTTTTGTTGTTAAACACATAAACTAGATCGTTAAGTTCGTAGCCCCAGGTGTATAATTGACGTTTTTGAAAACGTATATAATCTTTCGTTATTTTTATGCTTGTTCTATAATTATCAGATAAATATTTTAAAATGTAATTATACATATTACTTTCTATTTCTTCTTCCGGGTTTATGATTATGCTCCAAGCATGTGTTATCGCTCCATCTTCTGTCTTCACTTGCTTCATTCCTAATGTCAATTCTAACTCTTGATTTGGTATATTATTTTGAAAGAAATCTGCTATTATAGATGTTGCATCTTTTTGTGTTGTTAACAATTTTTTTATTCCTTCATCCTTTACTTTTTCCAGATTTTGTATCTTATCTAACCTTGCAAAGTTAACCACACTTACATTTAAGGTCTTCCTTATTCCGTTATGACTTCTTGCTGTTATCTTTGCTGTTCCGATTACTCTTTCTGATGTCGCCGTGATTTTTCCGTTTTTGTTAACCTTTACAAGCTGTGGATTTGAGGATTTCCATTTAATCTTCTTGCTGTATACCTTTTTACCTTTCTTATACTTTCCTTTGATTTTTTTTGAATACTTTGCTACCGGTTTTAATTTTAATGTTTCGCCCCATCCAATCTTGTAATTACTTTTAATATTTACAAATCTTGCAGCATTTAGTTTTTTTGATTTCTTGTCTGTTGCAACTACTGTTATTTTATAGCTTTTCGCACTTTTTTCAGTTTGAATTTCTGTTTTCTTATAAGTAAGTATCTGATATTTATATTTTTTGTTGATTTTTACTTTTTTGTCCACATATGATGTTGTTGTCGACTTTAATTTTTTTATCTTCTTTCCGTTTCTGTAAAGTATGTAGCCACTTGCATCACCGTTCTTTTTCCACTTAAGCTTTATCTTTCCATTAGTGGATGTTCCCTGAAATCCTTTAGGTGCAGAAACCTGTTGTGTCATGCTTTCTGCCTTTACTTCCGTACCGTTTATTCCCAGGCACAAACAGACCATTAATGCCATTGTCATCATTATTGTTATTCTTTTCATTGCTACTCTCCTTTCATTATTCTTACTTTGTTTTTATTTTTATCTTTTTTTCAGGAAACTCATTCTTTTTTCCTGTTTTGTAAAATGCTCTCAGGTAATATGTGTATTCCTTGTTCTTTTTCACGTTTTTATCCTTATAGCTTAACGTTTTTTCATTAAATGTCTTTATCTTTTTTCTTTTTCCTTTTCCTTCTTTTCTTTGCAGCTCATATTCTGTCTTTTGATGTTTTCCTCCATAATCATATGACATTTTGTTCCAGTTAAGCTGTATGTATTTTATTTTTTTCTTTTTGTTCCTGACAATTTTTGTGTTAAGTGTGGGTTCCCCTGTTGTTATGCTTCCAGATTCAACCGCCTTGCTTATTCTCTTTGTCACCAGCCTTCCGTTTTCATACGTTATGTACTTGTAATATCCCAATACCTTGTAACTGTATTTCTCTCCCGGTTTTGCTCCCATGTCAAAGACGTGCCTTTGATTCTTTGAGTCATTATTGTATATGTAGTAGATGTCCTTCCAGCCACCTTTCCTTCCCTTTCTGAACACTATGTATTCCGATGCCCCCTTACATTTTGAAAATGTGACGTGATTTCCGTCCAGGTCAGTCTTTAATGATGATATCTTAAACGTTCCCTGTGGATCAAGTTTTTCAATTATTTTATCTGATAGAACCTGTACTGTGCATTCGTTTGTTGTTATGCCACTTTTTGTTTCTGCCCATATTATATCTTCATCCAACCTAGACACTGAAACAATACCTTCTACATCAACTTTCGCATTTCCCATCTTTGAATAAAATCTTACACTTTTGTCCGTTGCTATTTCCGGATATATTTTCACCATTATTTTCTTTTTTTGATTTATGTTAAGTATTAAGTTTGACTCACTTAATTCTATTCTTTCCACCGGAATGTACACGTCTGACTTGGAAATGAATGCCCTGTTGTCCCCTTCTCCAAAATGGTTGTCCTGCATTTCCACATAGTAAAAATTTCCGCATTTTCCAATCACCTTAAGCTTTTCATTCTTCCCTGCATTGTCTTTTCTTATTCTGCATGATGTGTCTGCACCCTCATACAGCCTTGCGTGTTCCATGGTTGTTCCATTAACCGGATTAATTGGTGAATACACTGACACCCTGCATTCTGCTGTTTTACCGTCTGTTGTTGCGTTTGATGAAACCACGGCAAATCCCTCTCCTGTTGATTTTATCATTCCGTTTTGATCCACCATTGCAATGTTTCCGTTTGTGGTTTTGTATACGTATGTCCTGTCTGATGCAAGCTCCGGCAACAGTTCCGTTTGTATATGCTCACTTTCATTTTTTTTCATAACAATGTTGTCTTTGCTTACTTTTATTGATGTGACCGGAATGTGTACATCGGATTTTGCAACATATGCCTCTCTCTGTTTTCTTTCATCATCAAACTTATAATCATCCGGCATGGTTATGTAATAATAGTCTCCACATGAACCTTTTATTACGAAACTCTGTCCAATTCTTACTTTTTCAGTTCTTACCCATGAATCGCTGTCTGCACCACGATATAATTTTGTGGCTTTTTTTATTTTTCCTGACACATCGTTTATCGGTGTATATATTGATATGATGCAGTCATAACTTAGTCTTCCGTATTTTGTTGTGTCCACCGACAGATTAAGCCTTGTTGAACCTTCAGCCTTTCCCTGAACGGTTGCTCCGCTTTCATCCCCGGTAACTTCCGCTGTTGCAGTATTATTTGTTGTCCACAGTGCATTGCCGTATGCAGTCCCTTCCGGAGTTATCCTTATTGAAAAGTTTGGATTTGAATCTCCAACTGCAATGCTTCTGTGTTCTATTCTTTCATTATGGGTATTGCTCCATATCTGTACCTTTCCTTCTTCGGCTGCAATTGCCTTCTCCGGCGAATGCATCATTGTTGTCACAAGCAACAGCATTAACACCATCATTAAAATTTTCTTCTTCATTTCCACTCTCTTCCCTCTTCTATTTTTTTATTTTCATTGTGCACAGGTATGCCTGTTTGGTTTTTAATGTTACCTTTTTGTCGTTATTTATCCCATCCTTTTTGTCTGTTAATGGCATTGCCATTAGACAGTAATAGGTATCTCCCTTAATTTTTCCGAAACCTTCCATTTCCCATCTCTTGTTACTTAATGATGTCTCTTTTTCCTGTCCCGGCATTCTAATTCCCGGATCCCTTATTACAATGTTTTTTTTATGTTTATTGTTTTTATATATCTGTATGCAGTTATTGTTTCCCTTGTTTTTTTCATAAAACTGATTGACGAATATGTAATTTCCACTGCTTTCCATGCACTGTGTAATGGAATACTTCTGTTTGTTTATTTTTGAGGCTTTTATGTCAAACAGTCTCTTTTTTCTCACATACCGATATTTAATTCCTGTGTTGTCTTTCTTCACGCATTTATAAACATCCACATATCTCTTCACGCTTTTTCCCTTTTCACGGATGCCCACTGCCAGTTCATTGTCTCTGTTCTTGTACTTTGCCACTCCAAACACTGATTTCTTCTTTGAATCCGCATCATTTCCTATGTTGGTCGCCATTCCCTTAACGGTATCACTTATGTCGATGTAACCCAGTGTAAATCTTTTTTTACCTTTTTTTCCCTTAACTTCATACCATGTTGTCTGAAGTTTTTTATTGCAGTAAGTCATGTCATTTGCATGTCCCATATAATTAATGGAATCATCCATGTTTTCAAATCCTTTTATTACGGCAACCTGTGCCACCTTGTAATCCTTGCCTTCCAGTTTAAGCTTTACGATCGCTGTGAGATTAAGTTCTTCAATTCCCGTGCTTTTCTTTATGTCATTTACTTTTCCGCTTCTTCCCTTGTCACTGAATGCTATGTATATGTCATTTCCCTTACAGCAGCTTCCCTGCATTGAATAAAATTTAAGTTCCTTAAGGGTTTTGTATTCCTTCTCAACCTTTTTGTTCCTTATTGTGTTTAATGGAATCTTTATCATGTAAAGGTTTGAGCCTGAATTGCACTTAACATATTCCTTTGCATGTATCCCTTTTTTTATTCCTTCCACAATGTGTTCACTGCTATGCTGATTACACGTTTCAATTCCACAGGATATTGGTTCATTTTCTGTTCTTCTTACTGTATTCCCATTTTTGTCTTCATATTTGTATTCCACATTTTGATAAATTCTCCTTATCCTCTTGGGTGTTACAACCTTTGTCTTTGCATTAACTGTTTCCGAGCCAATACAAAAAAATAACCCCATTATGAATAATGAGATTATGCATAAACGTTTCTTATTTTGTTCCATAGTGTCCCCTTCTTTCTTTAAGTGCTTCATTTTCCCTTTCAATTATGGATTTTTATCTAATCCATCCTTAATTTGATGTTATTATATTTGTCTTATTTTGTCAAATTTATTTTTTATTGGTAAAATTTACGCCTTGGGTAAGCCATCAAAACTAAAAAAATGCGGTATGCTTCTGAGTATCCGCATCGATGGCATCTATGCAGGTATTACAGAAATCCATAAAACGACAGCAAGAATTATGGGGGTAGAAGATATTGGAGTCATCACTTCTGTTGGCGATCGCTATAAATAGTTTCTCGGCAAAATCAAGAAAGAAAACTCAATAATAACTTCCACTTTTGGAACAAGAAATAAGTAGTTAGTAGATAGAGAATTGGTAAGACAATACAGCGATAACGATATAGACGCTGTGATGCAGATATGGCTTGATACGAATATTCAAGCACATCATTTCATACCGTCCGATTACTGGCGTGCTAACTGCAACATGGTAAGAGAAATGCTTCCTCACGCAGAAACATATGTACATGAGGATGACTATACAAAGCAGATTGCTTGTATAAGTGTGTCTTGGGGTCACATCACTCAGTTGTATCAGCTTTTTCATTGTTATAATTTTCTTTTTCATATAAAATCAAGTTTTTCGATAATAATTCATTAATTAGATAATATTAGTATTTAACGATATTTGCCATAATGGTGACTTCCTTCTTAATAGATTTACACAATGACTGCGCATAATTCTATTATTAAACAAGTGGCTCATTGTAACTGGAATGATGGCTTATGACAAAATAGAATCGTGACTCGCTCATGCTGGACAGGTGATTTATTCGAAAGCAGACTATTCACTCTGCTATTAAAAGCATTATACCCCATTACTACGACTTCTCTATATTTCCATTTTTTACTATAAACGGTCTCTTTTCTAATATAGAAAATTGTTAATCCCTATTCTTCATTATGCAACTTTCCAGCAAAATATGATAGATTGAAACTAATTATATCAGGATACTTTGAGCCACCTACCTGCATTTTGCTCAATACGGCTCTTTGCTTATGTCTCCTACACACATAACTTTTTGACAATGTAACAATTAAATGATTTCAGTATTATTGTCTTATAATATATTCCATCAATGGCTACTTATGTAAAGAACTTGCAACATAAAACTGATGCTTTAAACAACAAAAATAGTTGCGCCACTTTCACTGAAAAGTAGTTTTTACCACAATAATTACAGCGGGTACAGCACATTTGTCTAAATATTTTGTGTACCCTTAAATTAACAATAAAATATCGTTTTATTGCTTAAAATTTGTTTTTCTAGAACAACTTTTAAATTATTTACTGTTAAAAAAATATTAAGTTTATACAATTTATTATATTTAAATATTTCAATAGAAAAAATGGTTGTAAACCTATTTAATGCCTCTCTATATAACTTATATTCTTCTAAAAAAGACATACTATCATATATCTCATTATTTATTTTTACAGTTACAGTATGAATAGATGTATTAAAATTAATAACAATCCTATCACTTTTCTTAATGTTCTTCCTTTGAATAATTGAATTAAGAATTACTTTAAACTGTTCCATTATTAATCCCTCATTTAAATGCCTGCCTAGGTTTGAATAAATCAACTGATTATTTTTCTCATAATCAGTTCTAATTATTTGTAATAATTCGTTTTTACTATTGTAAATATATTCTTGATTTTCACTCCAATTATTATCTATCCAAATATTATCGGGCATATTAAAATCAGAAGTTTTGTATATTAAAGCTCTCTTTTTTCTTCCTTTTTTTAATTCATACATAATTAATTTTTTATATTCTTCTGCATATATGTATTGAATTTCTTTATCTTTATTATGTATGTCAAATAATACTTGATGTATCGTTTTAGATTCTTTATTTACTTTATATCTTATAATATGATTACCTTCATACTCATAGATTAGATAAATGTTCTTCATAAATTTATTCTTGTACTCAATCATTTTTATCCTTTTTTGAGCATCAAAAAAATAAACTTTTTCCGAAACTTGATTATTACACTCTTTATCTGAAATTATTTTCCCATTTTTTTCAAATCCATTTTCTTCGATATCAAATTGAAAAACATTTTTCCAAAAATCATTTGTATAAATCGCTATACATTCATTTTTTATATTGTATATCATATTTTCTAATTTGTTAGGTTTATTTAAACAATCATCAAACTTTACTTTTACTTTTCTAAAAAAACTAATATTTATTTCATCTCCAATTACTTTTCTACACTCATGCATTATCACTCTATCTTTTTTTAATTTATCCCAATTTTTCCACAATATATCTTTCTCAACTTCAGATAATTCGATATCTAAACATTCTAATAACTCTTCAAACAACAACGTGGTTTCTCTTAAAATATCATCTGTTAATCTATATATATATTTCTTGTTTGTATATTTCTTCTTATAATTTATTTTCATACACAAAATAAGTAAATTAAATACTTTACTTTCTAGTTTAACGCATATATCCATTATGTAATCATATTTTTTTGTTAAACTATTATTATTCCAGAAAATTACTCTTTCTTTCATAATTCTAGCAAAAATCAGAATAATTTGTATTGATCTCAAATCAATAAATTCCCTCTTCTCAAAACATATTTTTATTTTCAAAAAAATGTTTTTTAATGCTTCAAATCCATATAGAGTATTTTCATAAGTATATAAATTCAAAAAATTAGTCACTGAATTTCCACTGCAATGTATAAAATCAATAATTTGTTTTTTTAATAAATCATTATTTTTCTCCAGCTTAGTATTTGTAATTTCTATCCCATATATTTTATTATTCCCCCGGAAAAAAGCCTCTGCTATATCCATATATTTCCCCGAAAACAAACCATATTTACTTTTCAAAAAATCGGCACATAAAAATTCTTCCTCAGTATCACCAAATATCATTACCGTATGACTATTATGTTCTCTTATACTTTCATTAGACCACCATTCATCAAAATAAAAGGTATCTAAATCTGTTAATATATACCCATTTTTTAAAAGTTTTTTAAGAAATGTTATAACTTCTCTCTTACTGTTGAAATTTTTTTTATCAAATTCAATAAATTTCAAAGGAAGTATAGAATTGTCAATAAGATAATCTCCTTGTTTAAAATCACACCAATAATTATCGTCGTCGATTTTCTTATAAGACCATAATAATAAATAATTATTATATATCCAATTTTTTTCAATGCCTAAAGCTGTTAAAATTCCTAAAATTCCTGTCATATCTGGATATGTCTGAAATTTTGGTATAGAAAATTTATGTATCATTTTATTCCTCTTTCATTATTTTGGTGTAGTAAAATACGTTAATACATCATCAAATAAACACC
Organism: Eubacterium ventriosum; assembly: GCF_025150745.1. Taxonomy (NCBI): domain Bacteria; kingdom Bacillati; phylum Bacillota; class Clostridia; order Eubacteriales; family Eubacteriaceae; genus Eubacterium; species Eubacterium ventriosum. The sequence continues at coordinate 991,998 of NZ_CP102282.1, read as the reverse complement.
CTAATTTCTTCTCAGAATTCATTAAGTAACATTTTTTTCCTATTTTCATAGACATCTCTTCAATGAATTCTTCGCTATTCTCTCTTTCCTTATTTTTAAATTTCTCTCTAGTTTTATCTATAGGATATACCGATATAGCAACTACAATTGTGTTAAACAAATTTTCTATGGTTAATATTGTTCTTTTTATATACTCTATCGGATCATACCTATTCACACACAATACTACCGCATCCGGTTTTACAGCCATTAAATATTCTAGTGAATGCAAAGGTATATTCTTTAAAGAATTATAACTATATGGTATCGTACTTGATTGTGTACCTGTTATAATAATATCATTATTCTTTTGAGATACTTCAAATATAACTTTATTTGCTTCAGAAATAAAATCATATCCTCCCACCTCAACTCTTGAATCATACCCGATTGTAAAGTCTGCATCTAATCCTAATAATAATGATGTTGGCTCTGTTCCAATTTGTCCAACACTAATATTTTGTTCTTCAAATTTTTTTCTCAACATATATTGAAGTGTAAACTTTCCTTGTACTGAGCTTGTTCCACATACTGCTAGTACGGGTTTGGGTATATAATGCAATTTACTTAATGTACTTCTCCCTTTTCGCTTTGTCACAAATGGATAATATACATGATTTCCATTTTTTTTAATTCTATCTATTAGACTACTATATTCTTTCAAATCATCAAAAGCGAACACATTTTTTTTATATTTGATAGCATTATTCAAAATATTATCTATATAATCCCTATTTGTTATATTTGATAACTCATTACAATGTCCCAAAATTACAGTATCAAATTTTCCTGTCCAATCTATTTTATCTATATCCATTATTATATGATTAGATTTTGGCACAAATCGTGATGTATTTGAACCAACTTTACCTGAATATTTTATATCATAAAAATTCATAGTATATTTCAAATCTTCTTCAAATCTTATTAATGTATGCATTTCTTTATTTACAGGAAATACAATAGCCTCTTCAATTTTAAAATACTCCAATTTTGATTCATATTTTTCATCTTTAAAATCAACAACTTTTGTTGCTATATGTTCAAGCCTTTCTCTTATTTTTTCTTTATCAGTTGTTTTTAATTCTTTTGCTAACATTTTAACAAATTTTGGAGTTGCAAAACTTGTTCCATGAACCATAATTTTTTTATCTAACCATACTACTCTATGCATTGAATCTTTTAATAATATGTCAACAACACTATTTTTTAAATAGTAAAACTCTCTTTTTTTATGTATTTCATTTGATATGTCTACACCTATGACGGTATCTAATGCTGCTGGATATGATATTGTATCAAAATTATCAAAAGCAGAAACCATAATTATCCCTTTTTCAAAGTATAATTTATTACAAATATTATTTATTTCAGCTATAGAATCAAATTCGGTAAACCCTACGCTCATATTAATTATGTCGCACTTCACATTTTCATAGACATACTCCAATGCTCGCACTAATAAATTAATATCACCTTCCATTTCTTCATCAAAAATCTTAATAACGAATAATTCATTATCTAAATCTTCATTTAATATTGCTGCAACTGCCGTTCCATGACCTATTTGATCTTTAATGTTCTCATCTATATTTATTTTACCAGCCTTGTCTTCATAAATATGTATACCCGAAATCTTTCTTCCTTCAAATTCTCTATTTGTTAAGTCTATTCCACTATCTATTATTACAATTTTTGCCATTTCCTTCTTCCCCGATATAATATTGTGCTTGCAAATTAAATAATTCCGCATATAATCCGTTTCTATCGATTAAATCTTTATGTTTACCTTCTTCAACAATCAATCCATTTTTTAAGACAATTATCCTATCAGCTAATAAACTAGCTGACAATCTATGAGATATATATATTGCAGTTTTCCCTTGAACCATATTATTAAAATCATTAAATATTTCATGTTCAGCTCTCGGATCTAATGCTGCTGTAGGCTCATCCAACACAAATATCCCAGCATTTTTATATATTGCTCTTGCAATAGCAATTTTTTGATTTTGTCCACCAGATAATTCAACACCATTCTCATCAAATATTCTATACAAATATGTGTCTAACCCATTTTCTAAGCTTTCAATTCTGTCTTTAATATTTAACTTTTCTAAAATATTCATAATATGTTTATTGTCATTTTCGCTTTCATTTCTATCCTTATTAAACATTTGTATATTATCTTTAATAGTAAAGGCATATAATTTATAATCCTGAAAAACTGTAGAGAACAAGTCTAAATAATTTTCGTATTTAATATCCTTTATATTAATATTATTTATATAAATATTCCCCTCCGTTGGATCATATAATCTCAATAACAGTTTAACAAAGGTAGTCTTTCCAGAACCATTCTCCCCTACAATAGAAATCTTTTCTCCATTTCTAATTTTTAAATTCAAATTTTTTAATGCATATACTTCACTCTCAGGATATTTAAAACTTACATTTTTAAATACAATTTCAAACTTTGAAGCTTCAATCTTTCTATTACCACTCTTTTTAAATTTTGACTTTATTTGAATAAATTCGAAATAATCTTTCAAATGCATTGAATTTTTTTCTATGTCCGTAAAAGAATCCAACATATCATTCATACATGAGCTAAATGTTCTAACCGCAACAGCAACAGCTGAAAATTCAGCAACAGATATCTCTTTTTTTATCAAAACGCTATAGCCTAAAATAATATAAATGGCAATTTCTAAAATATGATTTCCGATGTTTATATACATTTCGCTATCAATTCTAGTTTTAATCATTTTGTTTGCTATATTAACCAAACGATGTTTTAAATTATTGTATTCATTTAACATTGCATTTTCTGTATGGTATAATCTCACTTCCTTAGCAATAGAAAAGTCTGCCGCAATATTATCAAAATACTCAATTTGTCTTCCTATTGGTACTATTTCTTTATCTACATTATATTGTTTTGCTTTTACATTTTTCAAGATATAATAATTCACAAGAATAATCCCACAAGAAATAACTAACAAATAGATATTTGAATACGCGACGATTCCTATTATTCCACTTATTATTACAACAGATGAAATAATAACTTTGAATTCTCTTGTTAAATTTTGTAGCGATCCATTTTCAAATGCTAAAGTCGCGGTTTTCATTTTTTCTTGCGTTTGCTTTTTCTGTAGTTCTTCATAATCCATAAAAAGACAAGTTTTTAATATTTCTTTATACAATATTTGTCCAATTACATTTGCTTTAAGTTCATTTTTTCCTTGAAAAAAAGTACTCATTATATTTAATAAAAGTAAAATTAATAATAATGTCACTATGTTACATATATATGCATCATACTTTGAATAATCCGTCAGCATCTTTATTGATTGTCTTGTCAGCTCTAATTGAATAAATGGAATAATCGCCAAAAATCCAATCTGTATAATTAACGTCCATAAAAAACCCTTATCTGTACGATGTAAAATTTTCACGAGTAAAAATAAATATCCAATTTTCTTTTTCAATTTGTCCATGCTAATTTTCACCTCCATAAATTGATGATCTCAGTAAAAAAATACTTGCCTTTTAAATAGCGATAAAACCATCTTACCATTTATTATTTTAATAATAACCTTTATAGTGACAGCACACGATAATTTTCTTTTCACTATTATCCACCTAAATATTGTATTATCAAATTGACCGCAAATTATTTTTAGTAAATAGACATTTTAAAAATATAATAATTAATTATAAAGATCTTTTATTTTAATTAAAATCATTTTTATCGCAATATATTGAATATAAAAGTAGCATATACTTTGTAGTATATATTTTATTAAAATAATCTTAAACAAAGGCTGCCATTTGACAGCCTTTTACTTAATATTATTTCAAGATTTAGCAATTGCATCTATAGATATTAATGATCACTTTTTCTTGAGCATATAAATTTAAGTTCTTAGAACTTTTATTCTTATATAACTTCATTCCTTTTCACTCCCCTTTCCTATAATTTGCTATTCAAGCCATCTTTCTTTTGTTCCTCTTTACAGGAAATAATTATATTTAAAAAGCCATTTAATGACTTTATAGCCTCTAAACTCATACATTCATCTGGTATATCAATCTCAAATTCTTCCTCTACATTCATCATAAACTCCATAAATTCCATTGAATCTTCTATGTATTCAGTTAAATCTATATCATCACAATTTTTCTCATCAATATTAATTTCTATGCCTATATCTTCTAGTATCATTTTTATCTTTAATATTTCATTCATAACTTAAATCCTCTTAATTCTTTAACTCCTTCCAAATTTGCCACTTTAACAAAAAGCTCTTCTGGGATATTCTCTAAAATAGTACTTATATGCTTTTCAACATTTTTACAAGTTAACTTATTATCAAATTTATTGCACAAAATTTGATTACACATTCCATAAAAAACACACTCAGTACAATTCTTAAATTTGTCCATATTAACTTTCATTTTTTTATAATCAATGTTTTCATTAACATTTCCTATTCTATTTTTAAGAAGAACTGTACATTTATATATGTCTCCATTAGGTTCAACCGAAAAATTATCATTAATAAAATACTGACAATTTGATCGTATCTCTAACTCCTCAAGTTGATTATAATAATTATTTTTATCATATCCCTTTTTAAAAAGCTCATTATTCACATTCTTTTCAAGCTGTGAAAATTTTTCTTTTGAAATTATATCATTTTTAATAGATTTTACTTTTTCCCCTCCCCAATCATTCACTATCATCGGTAAAAAATTAAATCTATTGTCCTCCAGAAAATTCTTGCAGTACTCCTCTATTACTGATTTATAATCATTCCAACTGTCACTTGTAAAATTACATCTATACAAAATTCTTAACATTGGTGATTTTATTTTTTTACTTATCTCTTTCAAGTTTATTAAAATTTTATCATAAGTTTCTCCTCCATTACTTAATGGTCTTAATGTATTGTGAGTTTTCTTTGTTCCATCAATCGTAATTTGAAAACTGTAAACTTTCAATTTCATTAACAACTTTAATGTATTAATATCCAATAAATATCCATTTGTTGTCATTGTAGAAAAATATAATTTTTTATTTTCTCTGCAATATTTTATAAGTTCTCTTGATAAAGCCTCTAAAATATTTTTCTCTATCAATGGTTCACCGCCAAACCAATTAACCTTCAATGTTTTTTTATTTCTCATCAAGATTTTAATTAACTTAACTAAATTTTCTATTGTTTTAATATTCATTGTGCAATTATCTTTTTTCTCATAACAATATGTGCAATTGAAATTGCACTTTTTTGTCAATGATATCGTTATCTCCAACATATTATTGCTAAAATATTCTTCTTTTTTCTTGTTTACAAGTGTTAATTCATCAATATTTTTTTCTACTAATAACCCTTTTTCAATTAATATTTCAACATATTTATTATCACCAATAGCCATTCTCTCACAATCTGGTTTAATAATTTTTTTCAGTTCTTCCGATGAAATCTTCAGTATACTATTCATTCCTATATATGAGTTATAAACTATTAGTTCCCCATTATTTTCAACTACAAAATTATAGTTTGATAATTTGTATGTAGTAGATGCCATTCTTCTTATTCCTCTTATATATATTGTATTTTTTATACCTATTAAATATCATAATTTGTCTTCCATTTTGACATTTCGTCTCATGTTTGAATGTAAATTTCTATTTTTTCAATTCAAATAACTGTCATTTATTATACACATATTTTTTCTATTTCTTTTCATATGTCATGATTTGTCGTTTATCTGTAATAAAAGGCACAATATATATTTTTTAATCAAGACACATCTTAATATTATAAGATTTCTGACATATATGTGAATAAGCCAAAATAAGTTATAAGATTTTAGACTTCAAATAAAAGATTTTATGATTCCATCTATTATTTGACTAATATGCTAAAAATAGTTTGAATAATATATTAGTTAAAATGTTTCGTATACTAACTCATAACAAGACATTTAACAAACCATCGGTGCAACAACACGATGACACTTTCCATATCAAAATAAAAAATATGCACTACCTATTCTTAAATAACTTTTCCCTTTTTTGCTTTTCTAAAATTTTTTTCAAATATCTATATCTTGATTTATTCCAACCATAATTAATAGATACAATAATTGATTTTGTTTTCTCCTAATTGATATAAAATACTTAAATTTAATCATGTGAATTTATTTGATACTTTCTATCTAACTTTATTTATTAATATTAACCAACTATATTTAGGTGGTAACTAAATTTTTTAGAATGGTGATTTTTTTAGGGTTCAGTTTAAGAGTTTTATCCTATTATCGAGTTAGAGGAGCAAAACTCAAAACTTGTTACAAAACTAAAAAATTATACGAACACTCCTTTTAGAACAATAACTACTGATTTTTTCAAGGACATGAGTGGTTCTAATTTTACAAACATAATCTATTTTGTTGCCGAAGAATACTATTACAATGAATACGATGATGAATTTTTCAATCTTTGATGCACTTACCTTTTTGTATGTCTTAATATCACTTATTTTTGTTTGTACAACTCCAAAAAACTTTTCTAGAAAAAAAAATTATCAAAACTAATAATACTAGAAGAATATCTGGAGTTACCAAACTCATTAATTAGCCCTCACAAAATACCCTCCAAAAAATCGGCATCTCTCAACAATTTCGCTTTTCAATATAATTTTCTATATGCTAATATTCAAAAAAGAGCACATATTTCTACATACTCTTCCTAAAAACAACCTCTACTCATTAAAAATGTGTAATCTATATACTTTATTTTAAAAACTCATTCCGTATAAGTTCACGACAACCTCAAATTCTTCTCCTTTATCGACAAATTCTACATAACCATCATACTTCTTTGTAATAGCCTTTATACTTGATATTCCTATTCCATGATTATGAGCATCACTTTTACTGCTTTTACTGATATTTGTTAGCTCCTTTCCTTTACTATTGCATACTTCAATAAACAATGTATTCTTATTATGAAGCATGTCTATTTTAATCCATCTCTCTTTCTTTTTTATCTTTTCACACGCTTCTATTGCATTATCTAATATATTTCCTAACAAAATTCCAGCGTCTTTATAGTCTATATGAATAGCTTTTGACACTTTAATATTTACATCTGTCTTTATCTCTAATTTTTTTGCCTGACTAATCTTGTGATTTATTATTGTATTGATAACCACATTAGATGTATATATTTTTTTGTCGCTTTCATCCAATTCCTTAATAATTTTATAAATTTCTTCTGAAATCTCATTCTGCTTTTTTGCTTTTCCACATATTGCTAATAACATATTTTTTAAATCATGTTTGATTTTGCGTACTTCTCTGCTACTCTTTTCTAGTTCCTGATAATATTGTTCTTTTGCTTCTGCTTCTAGTAATAACATTTCTTTTTCATAATTATCTGATAATGTATCTATTACTTTAAAAAACATTTTAAACATCAAAATATTACTAGTAATTGTCATAATAATTATTACCATACACATCATATTAACTAGATTATTTTTACTATTTTGAATAATATTAATTGCAATACAACATATAATAATACTTGAAATCGGGATAATCACCAGAAATTTACCTATTTTGAAAGATAATTTTGGAAGCTTTATTTTTTTGATACTGCAAAAAACGCAAACAATCAAATAGCGAATAAATTCACAGATGAATGAACTGCCATAATATTGAACTGGATATGGTAATATACTTCCTGAAACATTTAAAATAATGAATCCTATTAGTTCAGCCACAATTCCAAACCCAATATACAGAATAGGCAAAACAATATGATAAGATATTCCATATGAAAAGGATAAACTGTATAAATAAATCATTAATATGCATAAAATAAGATTTATATACTGATTCTGCAACTGATTAATTACACTTACTAATACAATACAACTGAAAAAAATACTAATGCAATATTTCTTTTTCAAATTTCTTTTTTTGCCAAAGCAATTGAAATATTTAAAAATGATTAAATAATCAATTAAATTTATTATAATATCGTAAATCACGCTTATACTTGCCCCCTTAAATAATCTAAGTGTTTTTTCTTAAGTTCTTTTTTATAATCTCTACTTACATATAGCATTTTTCCACCTTGTATGATTACATTTTCACCTATAAATCCTTCAATCTTTGAAATATTTACAATCAAAGATCTATTCAATAGCCCAAACATTTCAGCATCTAATTGTGACACTATTTCTTCCAATGTCATATTAGACTGATATTTTTTGTCATCCGTCGTATATATCCATACTTTTCTACCTGCTTTCTCTAAATAGTTAATATTTGAAAAAGCAATACTATAACTATTTTTTCTATAAGAAAACACAAATCTTTTTTGTGCCATACCCAGATACTTTTTTGCTTTTTCCAACATATTTTTCATTTTTTCAAAAGTCAACGGTTTTTCAATAAAGTCAAATGTTATTGCATCAAACACTTCAAATACATATTTAGAATGACTTGTCATAAAAACAATTAACGTATCCATATCTTTCTCACGAAGATTTTTTGCAAAATCTATTCCAGACACTTCTTTCATCTCAATATCTAATATAAACAAATCAAATTTTGCATCGTTTTTAGTTATATACCATTTTAACTCCTCTGCACTAAAAAATACTTCGTATTCCAATGACTTATCATTAATGTTTTCAATATATTGTTCTATTTGCTCAATTACATTTGTGTCATCATCACATATTGCAATTTTCATCCTCTGTCTCTCCTTTAGATTTAATGACTTTGTAATTATAACACACTTACCTATCTAAATCAGCCTAATAAATGTACTCTTTTATACTTATCTTGCAGATTTATTATATCATTTTTCTAAAATAATTTAGATGCTTTTCTTTTATGTCCATTTTACAATCTCGTGCTATATATAGAATTTCCCCATTTAGCAAATGAATTTCTTCTCTTATAATTTCATCAATCATTGCCAAATTAACGATACATCCTCGATTTATTTTTGCAAATCTATTTGTCGTAAGTCGTTCTATAATTTGTTCCATAGTCATATTGCATTTATACACATACCCAGAATTTGTATAAATATATGCTTTACGTTTTCTCTTTTCTATGTAAATAATATTATGATAAGGAATAGCATACTGATTTTTGTTATGCATAAAGACAAAATTAGTTTTAGAAGTAAAAATATAGTCAGATACTTTACATATAGTTTTTTTGAATTTTTCATACGTCAATGGCTTTAAAATAAAATTAAAGGTATTGACATCAAACACATCTATAACATATTTAGAATAACTGGTTATAAATACAATCACTGCATATTGATTTGCCTGTCTTATTTTTTTAGCCAATTCTATTCCTGATTTGTCTGCAATTTCTATATCTAGAAAGTATACATCAAAATCTAATTCAAACATGTGACCGTAAAATTCTTCTGTTGAAAAGTACACCTCATATACTATAGATAATTCTTTTAATTGTTCTATATATGACTCTATTTGTTCTACAACAATTTTATCATCATCACAAACTGCCAAACGTAACATTTTTCTCCCCTTCATATTAATCATCTTCACAATCTTCAAAATACTCTGACTGAAAAAACTCATACATCGTTATTCCTAAACCACTACATATTTTATTAATGGTAGCAACAGTTGTATTAGTACCAGACAATATGTTCATGAGTGTAGATTTTGGAATAGCCGCACGAGATGCTAATGCATAATAAGTAATATTTTGTTCCTTACACAAATCTGATATTCTCTTACAGATTGCTTCATTTGAAGTCATAGCACTCCTCCCATATATAGTCCTGCTACAATTTTACTCGTTTGTTTTCAAAACTAGGTCTATATATAGTGCTACTTTCGACAATATTTTATATATTTTTTGTGAAAATATTACATATAAAATACCTTTTATTACAATTTCGTTTTTTTTGCATCATTTGTGATAATATTTATCAAAATAAAAAAGGAGGTTTATTTATGAAGGCAATTCTTAAAAAATTCATTTCAAATGCAAATATAAAAATGCTTTCTTCATTTGCCACATTTGCATTAGTCATTACTACTGTCGCATCCAATCAAAGATGTTGGTATGTATTACACGAAGAAAAATTACCTGAAAATGCTAAAAAATTAAGGAAATTTTAGTTATGGTAATTACAGATTATTTAGTTGACAAAATGATAGAGAAAAAAATTATTAGCGAAAATAAGGAATTTTACATTTATGGTTTAAATAATGGTTTTATGATAATCGCAAATTTTTTAACAGCATTATTTCTTTCATATATAGTCAAAAAAACAGATATATTGCTATTTTTTCTAATATCTTTCATACCGTTACGTTCATATTGTGGTGGATTCCATTGTAAATCGCGTTTTCTTTGCTATGTGATTTCTAACATAATTATTGTTATTTTGCTGGTTAGTCAACCATTTTTTTATAAAAATATTGTTATTTTAATAATAATATCTTTTGCAAATTTTATTTACTTGTTTTTTACTCAAACAGAAGGAAATCAGACTCGTTGTTTGGAGAATTTCGAAATTATTCAATACACAAAAATTAAACGTGTAGCCTTACTGGTGATCCTTTTTATTGGAATCGTTTTATTTTTTACAAAATATTTTCTATATTCTACTACGCTTTTTACATCTATTGATTTGGCAGCCATTCTAGTTATTTTAGAAAAAACACTTAAAATAAAAGTTGAGTTAACACATAATATCAAAGGCACTTAACAATCTGTACAAAATTGTAATCTGGTAGTATTTTACTTATTTTATCTGTAGATACTACCAGATTATTTTACTATTTTTAAAATATTTCTTTTCCAATAACCACAATTCTCCAATTATCCCCTTTTTTATTATCGCAAGTAGACAACATCAGCATCTGGTCTCCGTACTTTGGCTTATTTTCCCTTCTCCACAAACTATGCTCTTCCATCTTGTCAACTAACTCGTCATACTCTTTCTTATTCCTTGCCATAACAAATTTCCAGTACTCAAACTCATGTATGTTAACACACATCACTGCAAACACTTCATACTCCCTCTTTTTATCTGTTGTAAAATATATCTTCCTGTGCTTATTAAAAAACTCCTTATCCTTATACTGTTCCAGCGCTCCAAACATTTTTCCTCCGTTTATGTTATGACCGTAAATAAGCAGGTTGTCTGATTTTGTCACATCACAGTATGCACTTAAATATGGTGTTCCATAAAAACTGTAATTCCTGTTAAAATCATGATTCAAATAAAAATCCGGATTGTCCTTTGTCTGCATCACAGGATAACTTATGGTTGTTCCCGGTATTTCCACATAACCTATACAGTCCTTGTTTTTCTTTACAAGACCATTTGCATCTGACTTCTTTTCTATCACGCTCTCCTGTATGTTCTTAAAATCATTCTCATACTTTTTCTCTGCTCTTTTTTCCTTCAAAAAAGGGACAGCTGCAATCACAGCCATCCCCACTAAAAGAAGTATCACAGATATTTTAATTATCCTCTTCATCGTCCTTCTCCTTTTTGAAATTGTATTTTGACTTATCCTTTGCTCTTACGCATGCAAAACATCCAAGTGCAAGTAATAAAGAAATAAGTGAAACTGCCATTCCTGCTGTCTTTCCATTAATGCCTGTCTGTGGTGTGTCAGGTACCACAGGGATTCTTTCATCAGTAACCGTAAGTTTCTGAACTTTTCCTGTATCCTTAACTTTGATTTTCTTATTCTTTGCAACCTTGTAATGCTCTGGTGCATCCACTTCCTTAAATGTGTAGGTTTCTCCTGCCTTAAACATGCCTTCTATGAATTCTGCTTTCTTTCCGGTTGTAAACTCATACACCTTTTTGCCATTGCTGTCATATACCTTGTACTTTGCACCGCCAAGCTGTTTCTTTGTGTCTGATGCAATCTTGTTGAATTCAACCTTGATTGTGTCATCCACCATGTTTACCTTCTGGACTTTTCCATCATCAGCCACCGTGAATTCAATACTTGTTGCTGTTGCGTATCCGTCTCTTGGTTTTGTTTCCATTAAAACATAAGTTTTTCCCACGGCATACTTTCCTTCAATCACATGGCTCTGTCTTGATGAAACCCATTCATCCATTACCTTTCCTGTGTCCTTTTCAGTTACCTGCATATGACATCCCGGAAGTTCCTTTCCATTTGTAATGTCTGTCTTTGAAAATTCAATCTTTGTTGTGTCATCATACATTACCACCTGATTGTCAATATTTTCATTAAAAGCATCACCATCTTTTATAAGTACTCTTGTCTTGGCATTTGCATCATCACTTTCCGCAAGTTTAAAGATAATATCACTTGCAGTTACGAAACCGTCTGATGGTTTTGTTTCAGTTAAGGTGTATTCCCTGTCATGAAGTAATCCGTATATCTTAACTGCATAACCGTCGCATTTTTCTACATGAACGTTGTCATATCCCATCTCATCAAGCTTTTCATTTAACTTAACTGACGAAATGTCACCTGTTATCCAGCTTACGATTTCGTTACCGTTTTCATCACTGATTTTCAAATGGCAGTCCTTAATCTCAACTGATGATGCAATCATTCTTTTGCTGATTACTGTTTCAGTCTGGTCTTCCTTAACCACTGCCTTTGCTGATACAACTGCAGTTTCCTGATCCTTGTATTCAAGATGTACCTGATGTTTTTCCCTGTTAATGTAATAACTGTTGCTAACACTTTCTTCAAGGAAATAGTAATCTCCTGAATTTAAGTTGCCTTCCATCTTTCCATAACCTTCATCCATTGCAGGCACATCAAAAGGAATCTTTGCCTTTCCTTCCTTGTCAGTTGTAACTGTTGCAATCTTTTCACCTACAGCTACAATCACATTTCCATTCCTGTCATAAATGTTGTCCCTTGAATAAAATCCAAATCTTGCATTTCCAACAGGCTCATTTGTCTTTGAATCCTGCTTTTCAAGTGTAATGTCTGTCTTTACCATGTCATTGTGTATGTCAATCTTTCCATCCTTTGAGTTTTCAGAAATGTCAAACACATACTCATCATCCTTGTTATTCCACTTAAAACTTAAGTCCCAGAATGACTGTTCTGGAAGAACATAACCATACTTTGTCTTTACTTCCTTTAAAGTGTATTCTCCAAGTGGGACATTAAGTGTGATTGTTCCGTCATCGTTTAACACAAAATTACAGATGCCATTGCAATCATTTGTAAACTCTGCCCTTTCACCTGTTGTAATTTTTGCAACAACTGAATTCTTCTTAAACAATACTGTTCCCTGATTATCCTGTGACATGATGTCTTCTCTTGCAGTAAGTTCAAACACAACACCATTTAGCAATGTGTCCTTATAGTTAAATGGATTTATGGCAATGTCATTTAACTTATTGCTATCATTTACTGTTGTTTTGTCCTCATTGCCGTTTTTATTTTCCAAGCCTGCATTTTCTTTGCCATCCGCATTTTTATCTGCATAATCACTTTCATCATCCTTCTTGCATAATTCAGGACCAATTTTATTTATTGTAAATTTTCCGTAAGTCACATCATTATAGTACTCACACTCTGCGTACAGATATTCCTTGCCAAGCTTGTCCACCATTGTCTTGTATGAGTTACTGTTAATCTCAACCATCACCGGCTGTCTGTTTACCCTGTATCCTTCCGGACCTTCAATTTCATAAACCTTATATGTACCGGCTTTTAACTTTTCGTAAGTAATGATTTCTCCTGTTTCATCTGTTACAAATCTGTCCACAACCTCTATTGCATTTACATTGCTGTGTGTCTGTGTCACAAGAGTTTCCTTGCCATCTTTATCAACTTTGTAAATCTGGTATGTTGTTCCAGCCTTTAAAACTGTCTGATTTGTTTTTGAATCCTTCTTTACGATTTTTAGATATGCGTTGAATTCCGGATTGTTTAAAAGATACTTGTATGTCTTTCCGTTTTCCTTCACATTCACGTAAAAGTCAGGACACTTTTCAGTATTGTCTGCTCCAATGATCTGATGTACAACATATGTACCATATGGTAACTGTTTTGACTTGGCATATCCGTTTAAGTCTGTTGTTAAAATGTCTCTTTCAGTTGCCTTTGCCTTGTCATATGAACCTGCACTTGCAAGATATACCTGAAACTGTGCACTCTTTTCAAATGGTACAATGCCTGCAGTTCCGTTACCCATGCCCTTGATGATTGCCACATCACCCTTGATTGGCCTTTCTGAAACCTGCTTTTCAATTGAATTGTATTCTGCAGTGAAGTTTGTACCGTCAGCCACAATGTCATACACCTTGTCATTCTTAAGATATCCCTTTGGTGGTGTGATTTCCTTTAGATAATATGTCTTTCCACATCTCATATAATCTGTTTCAAACTGGTAGTTCTTGTCTGTTGTATATGACTTAAGTAACTTTGTGCAGGCTACGTCTGAATACACTCCATACACTGCACCTTCAAGTGTTGCATCACCCTGGGCAACCTTGCCTGTTTCTTCATCAATTTTTACTGCAGTTAATTTCACTTTCTTATACTTGTCCTTAAGAACAGGCTTGTATGCAAGCTTATAATTGCTATAAGATTCTTCTGCAGTTTCAGGCCACTTTCCGTCACTGTTTCTTGTCCATGAATCAGCCTTAGTCAGTGTCACTGTCACTTTATTATTAGTTGCATCTGTTATCTTCTTATTTCCCTTATCTACCACAAAAGAAGTTAATATATTGTCATTTCCTGAATTTACTTCCTCAATAACATACTTGTTACTGATATCATCCATCTGGTCATCAAGATCTGCTTCTTTTAATTTTTCAGCACTAGCTTTAGATAAATCAGATGCATAATTATATCCTTTATCATCTAATAAGTCTTTCATTTGCTTTTTCTCAGATGAACTCATCTTTGATAATTCATCATCAGAAACATAATAATATTTTTTTGAATTCAATATATATGTAAATCTAAATACAATTTTTCCATTTGAATCTGTCATTACATCCTGACTAAACTTTGTTGCATCCTCATCAGCCTCTTCTTTCACTGAATCTCCCCAACCATTATACTGATAGGAATATAATTCCTTTATGTTTTTAGCTGTAAACATAAAAGCAACTTTTGGAAGCGCATTTCCATCTTCATCAACTTTTTCAAGTGTTATTCTTTGTCTGTAGTATCTTTTTCCATTTGTAGCTAAATACTTATATTCTTCATCAGTTGATTTGATTTGTAACAGCTTTTGAACTTCACTGTCATCTGTAGTTCCTGAATATTTCCATATATAAATATCACATTCTACTTTTTTACTTACTTCAAAAATATCTGAATATAATGAATCATCTTTATAATATCCTGTATTTTTTTTAACCTGATTTATTACACTTTTTAAATTACTTTCACTTGTGCACCCCTCTTCAACACTCCAGATAAGACACTGTGCATAAACCCAAGCCTTATTACTACCTTTTTTCACTTGGTCATACCAATATCCAATCTTGGCTTCTAACTTATTCTTTGTACTGGAATCATCGCTACTAATTGTTTTTGATTCAGATTTGTAAGTATATCCCGTATGGCATGCCTTTCCCAAATCCATACAAAAAACCGGCTTTGAATCTACTTGAGTTTGAAGCCATGTTCCACTCTCACTCTTTGACCCTATATTTACTGTTCCTAGTTTTCCCAGTGATTCCAAGCTGGCAACTCCACTTGCAGCTCTTACTGGAAACATTGGACAAACATTTGTTGTAATCATTATTGTAGCTAATAATCCTGCTACCATTTTTTTCATTTTATTAAACATCTTATACCTCTTTCCTTTCTTGAAAAAAACAAAAAAATGCCTTATCAAATCAATTGTGATTTAATAAGGCGTTATCTGTCTTATATTCATTTTTTACATTTTTCTTCTAGGAGCTTATCAATGTCCGCATCTGCAAACAATGCGACCCAATAATAATCTCCTTTTGATTTATAGCATGCTATCGCTCCCTTAACATGACTTTTTAATGTCAAATTGTTGTAATGAGCACTACTTCTTTTCCATTGTTTCATTGCTTCCTTGTATGAATACGCTCCATTAAGAATATTTTCACCGGAAGCATAATTTATACCATATTCGGAATCTCCTTCTTTAATCCAAATAAACTCGTCATCTATCTTGTATTTTTTTGAAAGAACTTTCATCGTTGTTTCATACCATCCATTATGGCTGTAATTCTTACTAATTTGCTTTGCTCTTTCCAGACAAACATTATATAAATTCTCTGACCATTTAATTTTGTCAGAACCTACGGATTTTCGGTATTCATTTTGAAGTTCAAATGCTTTTTCAGATGCTATTCTGTCTGTGAAGGGCTTTTTGATTTTGCCCCATTTCGTTCTTGAATAAAGAGCTTTTTTGATTTTAATACTTTTCACTTTTGAAAACTGTCCATATACATTGTTTCCATTAATTTTTTTATATGCTCTTATCTTTATTTTTACTTTTTCACCTTGAAAGCAATTAGTTAATGTAAAGCAATTTTTCTTTGTTGTCTTTATTTTCTTCCAGTTTTTTGTTGCTGGATAGTAAACATAAACATTGTAACCTGTAACTTTCTTTTGCTTTTTCCAGCTTATCTTGTAACCTGCTATGTACTTTAACTTAGTTGTCGCAAGACTTGCATCCTTAATAGTCTTGAAAGTTTTAGTAACTTCTCTTGTCTTTACATTAGTCACCTTGGATATTTCTGCAGCCTCAATACTATTTAAACATATCACATTGGCGATAATCAACATTACTATAATCGCATATTTAATTTTCTTAATCATTGTTCCAACCCTTCTGTCGAATTGTATTTTAACCATTTATAACAAATATCCATCATTCTTAGTGTTGTGGTAATTCCACCAAGAATTGATAAATACATTTTATCATAGTAATCTTCGATTTCAAATTCTAATGTGGTTGAATTTCGACTCTTTCAACCATACTCTGTATTTTAAACATTGGGACCCGGTGTCCCACTTTCTAATTTGCAAGTTCTGGCATGTCATGTTGCACTCTTGCCTTATAATAACTGTCAATTGTTGTTGGTGCATTATAAAGTGCTGCCAACAGGTATTTCTTAATGTTTTTTATGTTTGTTGTATTATGATTCATACACTCTAACACATACTCAATATGACTGATGTCCAATTTTGAGAATCTGGACTTTACAGCCTCTTTTGGAAACTTTGTACTTGAAATAATAATATAATCATTTTCACTGATAATGGTTTCAACAATAAGATTAACCATTCCATCTATCATTGACTTTTCAAGATAATGTCTGCTAATTAAAACATCATAGTCTATGTTATCCTTTACCATTTTTGTATATTTTTCAAAAATTGATTCTTCTTCTCTTCCCATCACATCAACTGCATTTTTCACCATGGGATTAGATAAGATATTATTACTCTCTTTAGTATTATTAATATTAATATTATTACTATTAGTCTTACTAATGAGCGGACCCCTTTTGGTTACTTCTTGAAGTTCACTTTTTACACCTCTTGATGTAACCTGTCGTACACTTTTAGAAGTTTCCATATCTACACCTCTTGAAGTGTAAGTTTCTACACCTCTTAAAGTTTCCTCCTGTGCACCTTTAGAAGTTTCCATATCTACACTTCTTGAAGTGTAAGTTCCTACACCTCTGGAAGTTTCCTTCTGTATACCTCCTGAAGTTTCCATATTTTCATTCAAATTATCATCTTCCGCTACATCATCAAAATCTGTGTCATCAGGCTCCGAATGGTCCTGAAACACAACAAAATTCTTTACATATAAGAGGCTTGGAAGTCCCAAACCTCTTCTTTTCTTTTCAACCAATCCAAAATTCTCAAGCTCATTTAAATATCTTACAGCTGTCTTTTTACTGAAATTAAAGTCCTCCATTATTTCTGCAATCTGATAAATTATGTACACTCTGTTCTCTGAATCAAACCATCTGTTCTTCATTGACAGGTTCATTCGGTCAAGCAAAACTCCATAAAGAAGTTTTGCATTGACTGACAAATCTGCAAACATTGGGTCCACAATCATTGCTTTGGGAATTCTTATGAAATTAAACTGCTCTGCCTGAGCTCCATAATAATAATCAAATGTCATAACCGTCACTCTTCCATTTCTCCAATAACTGGTAAATTATGTTCTCCATTTCCGCCTTTGTATAATTTTCAGGAAAATACTGCTTAAGTTTCTTCCTGGATATTGTAACCTTTGTACTCTCCTTGGTTTTCTCTTCTGGTCTTTCAATGATGTCCGTTGATTTTTCCTTATTTTTAATTGCCTTAACCTGCTCTAAACTAACCTTATATCCAAGATTGAAATAATCTAAAATTTCCTGCTGTTCACTCTCGGACAATTCTGCTATTTCCACTGCAAGTTTTATGGCAATCTTTTTTTTATCTACCATTTCAAGTAACTCCGGTAACAGATTAGTAAGTTTTATGTATCGTGATACCTGTCTCCCTGACAAGCCATTTGCCTCTCCTACAACTTCCCTGCTTTCTGCTCCTTTTATTCCTTTATGGTGAATCGCTTCAAGTTTCATTTGAAATGCATAGGCTTTTTCACTTGGAAGTATTTCTTCCCTTTGAATGTTTGAATCAACCATTACTATTGTTGCATCGTCATTACTCAATTCTCTTATAATAACCGGCACCTTTTCAAGTCCTGCAAGCCTTGCTGCATGTGTTCTTCTGTGCCCTGATATTATCTCGTATTCTTCGTCATTTGTTTTCCTTACCAATATAGGAAGAAGTACGCCTCTTTCCCTTATTGACTCTGTTAATTCTTCCATCTTTTCATCATCCGAAACCTTAAATGGATGATTACTAAAATCATGTAATTTATCTACATCTATTTCTTTTAATCCATCTGTTGTTTCCACTTTCAATAATTCATCGTAACTTGTTAATTTTATTTTTTCTCTTACTTTACTCATGTACAAGCACCTCCTCTGTTAATTCTTCATAACTTCTTGCCACTTTTCCTTTTGGGTCATGAATATATATACTCTTTCCCTCAGCACTTGTTTCTGCAGCTCTTACTGACATTGGTATTCTACTGTCAAATATTCCAATTGTTTCTCCGTAGGTGCTTTCTAATGCCTCTAATATGTCCTTTGTATAGTTAGAACGCATATCAACCATTGTCATAACCATACCTTCTATTTTTAGTTCCGGATTTATTTGTCTTCTTACTCTGCTTATTGTCTTTATTAACTGTTGTAATCCTTTTACCGGTAAATATGATGCCTGAACAGGAATTAACACTGAATTGGCACACACAAGTGCATTAATGGTTATCATTCCAAGGCTCGGCATGCAGTCAATAAGAATATAGTCATAGTTTTCTTTTATATCAGAAATAAATCTTTTCATTACTAATTCTCTGCTCATTACATTAACCATAGAAACCTCTAATCCTGCCAACTCTATGTTTGCCGGAACAAAATCAATATTTTCTTCATGTTTTAAAATTATTTTTGCATAATCGATTTCTTCCTCATTTACAACATCCATTAACACATTTGCTAATGAATACTCAATCTTGTCTGGTTCATCAATTCCAAGACTTACTGTCATACTACCCTGTGGGTCTGCATCTATTAATAGAACCCTTTTCCCCTTTCTTGCTAATCCAATACCTAAATTCACTGTTGTAGTAGTTTTTCCTACTCCACCCTTCTGGTTTGCTATTGCAATTACCTTACACATTTCTTTCTTCCTCCTTTTATATTTTTTATATCTCCTACAAAATCACAAGTGCTGAAAATGTAAATAAAAAAAGACACCTTCTAAAAATTTCTTTTTAGAAAGTGTCTAAATTTTTTATTTAATTATTAAGTTAACGTACTATGACTTATTATAGCGTAAAATTTCTACGTCCTTTTATACGTCCTTTTGCTTTAATTAGTAAATTTTTAATTACTAATAACTTGTTACAATGCCCATAAATAAAGGGGTTCTACAGTTTTTAAAAATAAATTATTTATCCAACTGCTTCATTGTCGGGAATAATAAAACATCTCTGATAGCTGCTGCGTTTGTAAGTAACATACACATTCTATCAATACCAAATCCGATACCGCCTGTAGGTGGCATACCAATTTCAAGTGCGTTCATAAAGTCTTCGTCAGTTGTATTAGCCTCTTCATCACCAAGTGCTAATAATTCTTCCTGAGCCTTAAATCTTTCTCTCTGGTCAATTGGATCGTTAAGCTCTGAATAAGCGTTAGCCATTTCCCAACCATTCATGAAAAATTCAAATCTTTCTACATATTCAGGGTTTTCAGGTTTCTTCTTTGTTAAAGGAGAAATTTCAATTGGATGATCCATAATAAATGTAGGCTGTACTAAATGTTCTTCAACAAATTCTTCAAAGAACAAGTTTAAGATATCACCCTTCTTGTGGTGTTCTTCAAATTCAACATGATGTTCTTTTGCAAGTTCTCTAGCCTGTTCAACTGTTTCAACTTCATTCCAGTCAACACCGGCATACTTCTTAACTGCATCAACCATTGTAAGTCTTTCAAAAGGCTTGCTTAAATCCATTTCAATGCCATTATATTCAATCTTAGCACTTCCACAAACTTTTTCAGCAAGATGTCTGTAAAGATTTTCTGTTAAATCCATCATGCCGTGGTAGTCTGTGTATGCCTGATATAATTCCATAAGTGTAAATTCAGGGTTGTGTCTTGTATCAACACCTTCGTTACGGAATACTCGTCCAATTTCATAAACTCTTTCAAGACCACCAACGATAAGTCTCTTAAGATAAAGTTCCAATGAAATACGAAGCTTAACATCTTCATCTAAAGCATTAAAATGTGTTTCAAATGGACGTGCTGCTGCACCGCCTGCATTGTGTACAAGCATAGGTGTCTCAACTTCCATAAATCCCTGTCCGTCTAAGTATTTTCTGATTTCACTGATAATCTTTGATCTCTTAATAAATGTTTCCTTAACTTCAGGATTCATAATAAGGTCAAGATATCTCTGACGGTATCTAAGGTCTGTATTTGTAAGGCCATGATGCTTTTCAGGAAGAATCTGAAGACTCTTTGAAAGAAGAGTAACTTCTGTAGCGTGAATACTCTTTTCACCTGTCTTTGTTACAAAAGGATATCCCTTAACACCAACGATATCACCGATATCCATCTTCTTGAAATCCTTGTATTCTTCAAAAGGTTCATCACCTAATTCATTTCTTGCAACATAAACCTGAATATTTCCTGTTTTATCCTGAACATTGCAGAATGAAGCTTTACCCATTACACGCTTAAGCATAATACGACCTGCAATTGAAACAAGCTTTGCAGGATCTTTAACAAGCTTTCCTTCTTCATCATGTTCACATTCAAACTTTTCAAAGTTATCCTTAATCTCTGTAGTATGGTTTGTTACATCATACTTTGTGATCTGGAAAGGATCCTTTCCTCTTTCCTGTAAATCAGCAAGCTTCTCACGACGCACCTTTAAAAGCTGATTAACGTCAACCTGCTGTTCATTCTTATTCTGCTGTGCCATTTTCTTAAACTCCTTAAAGTAGTATATATTCAACTGGTTAAACCAATTATAAATCTATTATCTATATTTCTATTATACGGATTGCTCCGCACTTCGCACTCCCGCAATCCTCCCCGATTATTCGCATATCGTGAAGCTTACGCTTCCCTTTTATGCTCATATCGGAGCGTGTCTCAAGGTCATTTTCCCACCTTTGTGCAAGCACAGGTGGGCTAAGACCTTTTGACACTGTATAATATAATTTATTTCTTTTTCTTAATATCAAGAACTTTATATTTTGATACTGTATCGCCCATTTCAACCTCTACAATATCTCCAACTTCGTGTCCAATAAGTGCATGACCTAATGGTGATTCGTTAGAAATCTTTCCACTTAAGCTGTTTGTCTGTGTTGAACCAACTATGCTGAACTCAAGGTCTTCATCATATTCGAAATCATGAATGATGATATGACATCCAACGTTAATCTTTGTATCATCAATATCAGATTCAGCTACAACTTCAACATTTTTAAGAATCTTTTCAATATCTTCGATTCTTGCTTCAATGTCTCTCTGTTCATCTTTAGCTGCATCGTATTCAGCGTTTTCTGATAAGTCCCCCTGCTCTCTGGCTTCCTTAATCTTCTGTGCTACTTCTTTACGTTTATTTACCTTTAAATCTTCTAATTCTGCTTCTAATTCCTGAAGACCTGCATATGTCAATATATTCTTCTTTGCATCTGCCATGTTTACTTCCTCCATCTACATGTTCGTTCATAGTTTTACACTTTATAATAGCCCAACCACCATTTATTGTCAATGTTAAAGCCCCGAAAAAGTGTACAAAAAGCCTATAAAACCTTATAATTTTGATTTAATTAGCTCCTCTAGGGACTGCCAGTCCACAATCTCATTGCATCTGCGTCTAAGCTCTGCAGAATGTGGCAAGCCCTGTGTATACCAGGCTATGTGTTTTCGCATTTCCCTAACTGCTGTATATTCACCTTTGTAATCAATAAGCATTCTTGCGTGTTTCAAAACCATATCGCGTACTTCTGTTGAAGACGGTTCATCCACAATAATTCCATTTTCAAGATACTCTTTTATCTGTTTAAAAATCCATGGATTTCCTCTTGCGGCTCTTCCAACCATTAACCCGTCACATCCGGTATATTCCTTCATTGCCTTTGCATCTTTTGCAGAAAAAATATCACCGTTACCAATTACAGGAATTTTCACAGCCTCTTTTACCTCTTTAATCACGTCCCAGTCTGCTTTTCCGCTGTAATACTGCTCCCTTGTTCTTCCGTGAACGGCAATTGCTGATACGCCACAGCTTTCCGCAATTCTTGCAATCTCAGGTGCCTGAATTTCACCGTCTTTAAAGCCCTTTCTAACCTTTATTGTAACAGGCTTCTTTATTGCCTTAACCATTTTTGTAAGAATCTGTTCCACAAGTTTAGGCTGCGTAAGCAAATAAGAACCTTCATGATTGTTAACAATCTTAGGCACCGGGCACCCCATATTAATATCAATAAAATCACAAGGACCTTCTGCAACCTTTGCACCGATTTCCGCCATAATGTCAGGATCAGAGCCAAAAAGCTGAACAGCTATTGGATGCTCAGCCTTATCAATATTTAATAATATGTTTGTATTTTTATTTTTATACAAAATAGCTTTGGCACTTACCATTTCCGTGTAAAGCATGCCACATCCCTGCTCTTTGCAAAGCAGACGAAATGGCAGGTCCGTTACACCTGCCATTGGTCCCAATGCCAAACTATTTTCAATTTCAACATTGCCTATTTTCATAATTAATCTCCAAGCTTATTTATTATTCTTGTTCTTCTCGTAAATAATTCTCATTCCCTGAAGAGTTAATTCCTTGTCATATATGTCTATTTTGTCTGTATTCTGCCATATTATTCTTCCAAGGCCACCTGTGGCAACAACCTTAACATCTGTAAGACCGCTTTCCTCTTTCATCTTTTCAATAATATATTCTGTCTGACCGATGTATCCATAAACAATACCTGCCTGCATGCATGAAATTGTATCCTTAGCTAAAATGCTTTCAGGCTTTTTGATTTCAATTTCAGGGAGCTTAGCTGTTTCATTCCACAAAGCCTTTGTGCAAATCTTTATTCCCGGCGAAATAACTCCTGCTTCAAAAGTACCGTCAGCTCCAACCAAATCATAAGTTGTAGCTGTGCCAAAATCTATTACAATACAAGGTCCGCCATATAATTCATATGCTGCCACAACATCCACAAGACGGTCTGAACCAAGTTCCCTCGGATCAGTTCTTTTAACTCTTATTCCTGTCTTTGTCCCCGGGCCTACAATTATAGGCTTTATTCCAAAATACTTAATAATACCATTATTTAAGGAATACATAACTTTAGGAACTACCGATGAAATAATAACATTCTCAATCTCGTTAATATTAATATTCTTTCTCGCTATTAATTCGGCTATTGTTGAACCATATTCATCAGATGTTTTCACCATCTGGGTATTCATTCTAAATGTGGCAAATACCTTATCCTCCTTAAATAGTCCAAGTGTTATATTAGTATTTCCAACATCAACAGTAAGTAACATTATATTTCTTCTCCCAATACAAAAACTTTATAGTACATTTCTAAAGATTCCAGTAAATCTCTTTTTTCCATTTGCATCTGTCTTATCTTTAGTCCACAGCCAATATCATCATATAACAAATCCCCTTCATCAGCTTCTGTTATAATCTGAAGATTGCCTTCCTCATCATATTCTAGAACAAGTATTCCTCCAACTTCCTCCGTAAAAAGAACACACATAATCTGCAATTCCTGTTTAATCTGTTCTGGCAGGTTGGAAAACTGCTCATTTAAATAATATTTTTTGTCGTATGCGTTAGCACCACACAATACCATTTTCTCGTTAAACATATTTCTTCCTTATCAGTAAAAATTAAATTAATTCTTAATCCTTAATAACTTCAGCCAAAGCCTTTACTGAACCGGCAATTCCCTGAATTTCAGATGGAATAATAATCTTTGTAGCCTGACCGTCTGCTGCTGCTGCAAAAGCTTCAAGACTCTTAAGTGTAAGAACTGCCTCATCAGCTCCTGCTTCCTTAATGGCTTTGATACCGTCTGCTGTAGCTTTCTGGACACTAAGAATAGCCTGTGCCTCACCTTCAGCTTCAAGGATTCTCTTCTTCTTTTCTGCGTCGGCCTTAAGAACTGCTGCCTGATTGTCAGCTTCAGCATTAAGAATAGCTGCTTCTTTCTTACCTTCTGCAATAAGAACTGCTGATTTTTTCTCACCTTCAGCTCTAAGAATCTGTTCACGCTTTTCACGTTCAGCTCTCATCTGTTTCTCCATTGCTTCCTGAATATCTCTTGGTGGAATAATGTTCTTAAGCTCAACTCTGTTAACCTTAATTCCCCAAGGATCCGTTGCAACGTCTAATTCTGTACGCATCTTAGCATTGATTGTCTCTCTTGAAGTAAGAGTTTCATCAAGTTCAAGATCACCTACAATATTTCTAAGTGTTGTAGCCGTTAAAGACTTAATAGCCACAATTGGATTTTCAACACCATAAGCATAAAGCTTTGGATCTGTAATCTGATAGAAAATAATTGTATCTATCTGCATTGTAACATTATCTCTTGTAATAACAGGCTGTGGTTCAAAGTCTGCAACCTGTTCCTTCAAATTAACTTTTCTTGATACTCTATCCAAAAATGGAATTTTGAAATGAAGTCCCACTGACCATGTTTCTTTGTAAACACCTAATCTTTCAATAACAAATGAATGCGCCTGTGGCACAATCTTTACGCATGTTGAAACCAATACAATGGCTAACACAATTAAAATAATAAAAAATATCATATTCTACCTCCTTGTATACTAGGCCTTTCTGACCATAGCTTTTACCCCTTCTACGGACACAACTGTAACTAATGAATCTTTAGGAATAATCTCTCCATCTACACTTCTGGCTGTCCACTCCATACCGTCTACCTTAATCATTCCTTTTGCGTTAATGTTATCAATTTCCACAACAACTTTTCCCTGTTTACCTGCCATTGATTCAACATTAGTCTTTTCAGCTTTGTTGTTTACATACTTAATGGCAAATGGTCTTATAAATATTAATACCACCATGGTAACTACCAGAAAAACAACTGCCTGAACAATCCAGTTTGCTCCAAGCAATGCTGCCACACATCCGGCTAAAGCTCCAATGGCAAACCATATACAGGTAAGGCCAAGTGATACCAACTCAAGTGCTGCAAAAACAACAAACACTACAAGCCAAGCAATATAGCTCATACTCATCTTCCTTTCATTTCATTTTATGCAATTTTATCATCTAAACGCAAAAAAATAAACCCTAAGTATATTTTATTTTATACATTATACTCAAGATTTATTATCCTACATAAATATTAATCTGCTGATTCGGCAAACTCTGCTTTGATATAACCATCATTACCCTGATAGTTGACTAAAACCCAGTCCCCTTCTTTTCCAAGAACGTAGAACTCATCGCCTGTTGATGCCATTCCAAGCACTGAACTGTCTGCTGAAGCTTCCTCTCTTACATACAACGTATCTGCCGTAATCTTAATTCTTCCGCCTAATTCAAGGTTATTTTCCCTTGTTGTAGTGGTTTCAGGCTCTGTTGTTGTCTCAGCTTCGGCTGTTGTACTCTCAACTGCCTCTTCTGTTGTAACTACCTTCTTCTTTGATTTCTTGGTTGTTTCCTCAGCCTTAGCTGCAACCTTGTCTGTATTGCTATTGTTAACTCTGATTGACTCTGTTGATGCCATCTGAGCTGTATCTACATATTCAATCTTATTATTTCTGCTAACTGCTGCAGCTATTGTAATAATTGCTGCCATAACAAAAATACCGGCGTACATAAGATTATTAACATTTCTGTATAATCTTCTCTTTCTGTTTCTCTCTATTCTCTTTTTTCTCTCTAATCTATTGCTATCCATTAATGGTTCCTTCTCTGATTTTTCGAATTTTCCTGTCAAATTTCGTCATCGTCTTTAAAAATTGTAACAAATATTACAGTCTATGTCAATTTTTTGTCATATATTTTATACCTAAAATGCTTAATTTTTTTCAGCTGATTTTTTCTTTTATTGTTAGATTTTAACATTTAACTTTTTTAATTAAATTTTTATTAACCAATTCCTTATTAAAAGCATATATTAGTTAATACATCTTGTAATATTTTCATAAACTTTTTCCCAAAGATTGCATATTTTTCACAAAAGTTGTATTATTGTGAGGTATGCATTTATTATTTTGGTTGATAAATTTCTTAACTTGACATTACGGACTTAGTATCGACCTACCATTATAATTAACAAATATATAAGTTAATTGTAAATTCGGGATCTGTATTAAATATGGAAGATATGGAAATTAGTTTTCCCGAAAGTTTGTTAAGGAGGAATTTTGTTATGGCAAACACAAAGAAAAAAACAACACCTGTTGCTGCTAAGAAAGACAATACAGTAGAGATTCCTGTAGTAGCAGCAATGACTAAAGCTGAACCTAAGAAAGAAGCTAAGGTTGAAGCTAAGAAAGAAGCTGAAGTAAAAAAAGCTGAACCTAAAAAAGTTGAAAAGGCTGTAGAAGTTAAGACTGTAGCTAAGAAAGAAGATAAGGCACCTGCTAAGGCTGCTACAAAAGTTGCTGAAAAGAAACCGGCTGCCAAGAAAGCTACAACTACTAAGAAAGCAGCTACAACTGCTAAAAAGGCACCTGCTAAGGCTGCTAAAGTTGAAAACAACATTTATGTTCAGTTCTCAGGTATGGAATTTGATACTGCTGCAATCGAAAAGGCTGTAAAGGCTGATTACACAGCAAAGAATGGTAAGAAGGATATGAAGTCAGTTTCTATCTACATTAAGCCTGAAGACATGAAAGCTTATTACGTAATCGACGGAATTATTGGTGACGTAGCTTTATAATTCCTACATATACTAAAGATATCAGGAGAGTCGCATTTGTGCGGCTCTTTTTTTCACTAATTCATGCACCGCTTGCAGTAACGCGTAAAATGATAAAATCAACGTGTTTGAAGGTGTTTTTTCTCTGCCGACACAATATAAATCAAATAAAAAGAGAGCACAACTTGTATGCTCCCTTCGATGTTCTTTAGATATGTTTCTATTATTCGCCGTCTACGCTTACTACGAAATCATTTAATTTCTTTGCAAGTACATCTGCATCCAGTCCGTGTACAATACATGCTTCTTCCAATGTTTCTCCCTGTGATGCAGGGCATCCTACGCAGTGCATTCCTTCATTTAAGAGGATTGGAATACAGCCCATGTTTATGTTTATGATATCTTTGATTATCATGTCTTTTGTTATCTTTGCCATGTTTTTTACTTCCTTATTTTAATTTTGTTCTGATTTTTGCCTTTTCTATAATTATTTTTCAATAATTATGTTTTTTAGCATTTTTCAGGTTCCGGATAGTCTACTCCAAATGTTTCTACTGTTACTTTTTTCATTACCTGTGGTTCTAATGGTTTGTCCATTCTGTCTGTTGCCACGTCTGCAATTTTGTTTACTACCTCTATTCCTTCGATTACCTTGCCAAATGCAGCATACTGACCATCAAGGTGAGGTGATGTCTGGTGCATTATGAAAAACTGTGATCCGGCTGAATTTGGCATCATTGTACGTGCCATTGAAAGTACGCCCGGTTCATGCTTTAAGTCGTTCTTGAAGCCGTTCTGTGTAAATTCGCCCTTAATTGAGTATCCCGGTCCGCCAATACCTGTTCCTTCAGGATCTCCACCCTGAATCATAAAGCCTCTGATTACTCTGTGGAAAATAATTCCATCATAGTATCCTCTGTTTACAAGGCTGATAAAGTTGTTAACTGTGTTAGGCGCAACTTCAGGATAAAGTTCAGCTTTCATAACATCTCCGTTGTTCATTTCAATTGTTACTATTGGATTTTTTTCTGCCATTTTAATATCTCCTTTAACTTTTACATTTTGTTCATATTTCTTTTACACGTAAAACACTCTTTTTTCACGTTTAAAAATTATAATACAAACATAAACAAAAGAAATTAATCATTTGTTTATGTTTTTTCATAATTTTTTTGAATCGGATTTAATCCGATTCCCTCCCTTTTTTATTATTAGAATATATTTGCGGAAAGGATGCGTGCGTTGCATCCTTTTTGCACGGAAAGAGTTTCACGAAACGTGAAGCTCTTTTTTCATTTTTATCCATAAATCTGTCTGCAAATAATGTATGCCATATAGAATGCATAAATTATTACAAGAAAGATTCCTTCTTTCTTCTTAATTGTTCTCTGTGTTGATGCAACAATAAACACGATAATTGTAGCAGCCAATGAAACTATTATGTCCACGAAGTTCATTGCCGTAACTCCAACTGATGAAATTGCTGCTGATAATCCAAGTACTAAAAGAATGTTTGAAATGTTTGAACCTACAACATTTCCTATTGCAAGGTCTGCCTCTCCCTTGGAAGCTGCAACTGCTGATGTTACAAGTTCAGGAAGTGATGTTCCCATTGCTACAATTGTAAGTCCTACCAATGTTTCAGACATTCCTGCTGCAAGAGCCAGACTCTTTGCGCTGTCTACAACAACCTGTCCTCCTACCGCTATGGCAATTGCACCACCAACTATGAAAATTGCACTTTTTCTTTTTGAAAGCATTATAACTTCATCGGTACCATCTTCTTCTGTTCTTTCTTTTAAAGCATAACTTACAGTCCAGGCTATAAATCCTACGAAAAGTACAAGCAATAATATACCATCAATTCTGTTAACATTTCCTACCATTGTTGATCCATTTTCAAATAGGAAAATGTTGTTTTTCTTAATTATTCCTCCAAACCATAAAATATCTCCTGCCAAAAATATTAACAGTACTGATATTATAAGCAAAAGTGGCATTTCTCTTTTTAGTATGGATTTTTTTACTAACATATCTTTAAATAATGCAGTAATACCAATTACCATCAAAAGATTAAATATGTTAGAACCTACCACGTTTCCAAGTGCTATGGCATTAGAATGTTTAACTGCTGCAAATGTACTTACTGCAAGTTCCGGCAGGGAAGTTCCAACTGCCACAATTGTAAGTCCGATTACTATTGATGGTACTCTAAGTCTCTTCGCCACTGCACAACTTCCGTCTACAAAATAGTCTGCTCCTTTTATAAGAAGCACAAATCCTACTAATAATAAAATAATATCTAATATTGTTTTCATTTATTCACCTTTTCTTTTTAATCGCATAGATATTATTTTATACAATTATTGGCATTTATGCAACAGATATAGCTCATTATTTCACCTTTATCAATCACAGGTGAAATAAGATTTTTTAACATTATAGCACAAAAAATAGGAATACCGTCTTTACTCAAAAACAGTATCCCTACTTTATTTGTATTGCTTTAGCAAAATTATTCTATTGTTATTGCCTTTTATTTATCGATTTCATATACTAAATCACCGTATGTAGGCATTGGCCATACTTCCTTAGGCATAATTACTTCAAGCTCATCTACAGGCTTTCTTAAAGCTGCCATAGCTGCCATTACGTCGTCCTTGTATGATATTGCAATTGCCTTACTGTCATCCTTAGCTTTTGCTTCTTCTACAATTTCAGCAAGTGCTGTTGTAGCTGCCTTTGTTTCAGCTAACTTAGCTGAGATTTCTCCTAATAATCCAGCCTGAACTGATGCGTCAGCTCCTGCTTCCTTAACAGCGATAACTGTATCAGCAAGATCCTTTGTATATTTTGTAACTGCCGGCATAATGATTCTGTTTGACATTTCAACCATTGTTAATGCTTCAATGTTACGCACGCCTGCATACTGTTCAAAAAGAATTTCTTTTCTTGCTTCCAATTCAGCCTTTGATAAAATGTTGAATTTCTCGTACATTGCAACTGTTGTATCGTCTACTAATGCAGGGATTGCATCAACGATTGATCTGCAGTTAGGAAGTCCTCTCTTTTCAGCTTCAATTGGCCATTCATCTGAATATCCGTTACCGTTAAATACGATTCTTGCATGTTCTTTCATTAACTTAGCTGTATATTCTTCAACTGCCTTATCGAAATCTGCTGCTCCTTCAAGGGCATCGCAAGCTTCGCTAAATGCTTCTGCCATCATTGCGTTAAGCACTGTATTTGTATCACCAATTGAGTTAGATGAAGCAACCATTCTAAATTCAAATCTGTTACCTGTGAATGCAAAAGGTGATGTTCTATTTCTATCTGTAGGATCTTTTTCAAGTACAGGAAGTTTCTTAATACCAAATTCAAGTGTTCCTGATGAAAGACTTGAAGTAGCCTTACCGTTCTTAAGAATCTGCTCTACAATATCTCCAACCTGATCACCAAGATACATTGAAATAATTGCTGGAGGTGCTTCGTTAGCTCCTAATCTGTGATCGTTACCTGTATTTGATGCTGCAAGTCTTAATAATACTGCATGTCTGTCAACTGCTGCCATTGTGCAGGCAAGTACTAACTGGAATAATTTATTTTCTTCAGGTTTCTTACCTGGCTTAAACAAGTTAATTCCGTCATCAGTTGTAAGTGACCAGTTATTATGTTTACCTGAACCATTGATTCCATCAAATGGTTTTTCATGTAATAAACATACAAGACCATGCTTTGTAGCTGTTTTCTTTAATACGTCCATTACTAAAAGGTTATTGTCTAATGCTACATTTGAAATTGAAAAAATTGGTGCAATTTCATGCTGAGCAGGTGCAACCTCGTTATGTTCTGTTTTTGCTGTAATACCTAATTTCCATAACTGAATGTTAATATCTTCCATAAAAGCTTTTACTCTAGGCTTAATTGCTCCAAAGTAATGGTCGTCCATTTCCTGTCCCTTAGGAGGCATTGCTCCGAAAAGTGTACGTCCTGAATACATAAGGTCAGGTCTCTTTAAATATTTTTCTCTGTCTACTAAAAAGTATTCCTGTTCAGGTCCTACATAAGAGAAAATTCTCTTAGTATCCTGATCACCGAATAATCTCATAAGTCTTACACCCTGCTTACTTACTGCATGCATTGCTTTAAGTAATGGTGTCTTTGTATCAAGTGATTCCCCTGTATATGAGCAAAACGCCGTTGGAATACAAAGGGTATCTTCTTTAACATAAACAGGTGATGTAATATCCCATGCTGTATATCCTCTTGCTCCGCAAGTAGCTCTTAAACCACCTGAAGGGAAAGATGAAGCATCAGGTTCACCCATTAATAAATCTTTTCCTGTAAATGTGTTTTCGATTTTTCCATCTATTGGAACAGAAGCAAATGAATCATGTTTTTCAGCTCCTACTGAAATTACATATGGCTGGAACACATGTGTAAAGTGTGTAGCACCTTTTTCCAACGCCCATTCCTTCATTGCCTGTGCAACCACATCTGCTAAATCTTCTGTGATTTCACCGCCTTCGTACATAAGTTTCTTAACTGTTTCGTAATCGCTCTTTGGTAAACGAACTTTCATTACTGCATCGTCAAATACGTTTTCCCCAAAAACTTTTTCAATGTTTACTCCCATAGTTCTGTTCCTTTCCTATACAACAAATTTTTCGTCCGCTATAATAAATATAATTAACAATTTCATCTTAAAGTTTTATAAATGGCATTTATGATAGTAAATACACTAATGAACGTCACTTATAAAAAAAGGACACTTCTCCAAACTTCACTTTTGAAGAACGTCCTTGTCCTTAATCTCATTTAGCGGTTGAGCTTTTTGCTCTGTACGTGTCATAACTTACATCATTTCTTTACAAAAATCAATAGCATATGAGTATTTATCTAATTTTTTAAACCTTTTTCTTAATAAAATTAAGTGTAAGTCCTTAATCCACAACTTCTTCCCCTCTGTACATACAAACAAGCTGTCTGTTTCCATAGTCGTCCACACATGTTGAACACATAATAATCTTGTCATCCGTCGTTGGCTTTCTTGTATCAAACTTGTATGTGCTCTTGCTGTAAACTCTGTCAATCCAGCTCTGGAAATCGCTTTTATTTTCAAAACCATACTGGTAAATCTTCTCATCAACGTCTTTTCCCGAAAAAACAGAGAAAACATAATAAATGTAATGCTTGCGACCAATATAAATATCAAAAGTTGGATGTTTCTTGCAGAAATCCTTATCTCTAAAATTCATAATTTCTTTAAACATAGAACCGTCAAGCATATTGTGACCATACAAAATACACATATCTCCTTCAAGACCTGCTGTTCTATAGTCAATAAAAATCGCACCTGCTCCATTATAAATCTTGTCTGCACCATGCTTTAAATAATACTTGTTATCACTATGTTCAAAAATCGGATACTGTATTCTTGTACCGTCTAACTTAATATACCCCTTTGCCTCATCATTATACTTAAGCATGGCATCATAGTTCCAAACCCACTTCTTGCTATCAGCACTGTAGTTTAAGGTGTCTGAACTTGAACTGTTTGAACTTGTGGTACTTGAGCCTGTGTTTGAAGTATTGGAATTTGTGCTGTTGGCAGTTGAATTGCTGTCTGAAACCTCGCTATTATTTAAAGCTTTGTTTCCATTTAAACCGGCACTACTATCTGAGCCTGTATTTCCTTTAGCATCCTGTACAAACATATCATTAAGACTTGCATACTTCTTCTCATCATCCTTGTAATTCAAATAAGATTCTGTCAGGCTGTAAGACGCATAAATCAAGGCTACTCCTGCCGCAATAATCACAAGAAATCTTACAGCATTATAAATCTTTGCAAACTTCTTAGACTTAGGTGATAAGTCATCCAAGCTTGTTTTTTTGTCTTCAATTGTTGTAGAATTTTTTTCATCTGTTTCAATTGATTTATTATTTTCTGTTTTTTCAGATTCTATTTTTGTATTCTGTTCTTTTCCTAATTCTTTTTTGTTAGTTTTCATATCATAACCTTTCTTAGTAAAGTATAAATACTTTTTAAACTTTAATCAAGAATTATATAAGTGATTTTTGATTATATTATCTAACATAGCAAAATAATCAATTATATCATTATGTATAGGAATCTCCTCCTGCCAAAAGAAAAACCCCGGCTTTTGCCGGGGCATGTATTCTTGCTTTATTTTTGTATGGATTATTCAGCTTTTCCAACTGAACCGAAAAGTTCCATTTTTTCTTTTACTGTTGCTTTGATTGCTTCAGCACCTGGTGCAAGTAACTTACGAGGATCGAATCCCTTTCCTTCTAAGTCCTTACCAGCTTCGATGTATTTTCTTGTAGCTTCAGCAAATGAAAGCTGACATTCTGTATTAACGTTAATCTTTGAAACGCCAAGTGAGATAGCTTTCTTAATCTGGTCTGCAGGAATTCCTGTACCACCATGAAGAACTAATGGCATATTACCAACTTTTTCACTAACTGCTGCTAATGTTTCAAAGCTTAATCCTTCCCAGTTTGCTGGATATTTACCATGAATGTTACCAATACCTGCTGCTAACATAGTTACTCCTAAATCAGCAATAGCCTTACATTCATCAGGATCTGCACATTCACCCCTACCGATAACACCGTCTTCTTCACCACCGATTGAACCAACTTCTGCTTCAAGTGACATACCGTGTTCGTTAGCGATTTTAACTAATTCTTTAGTCTTTTCGATGTTTTCTTCGATTGGATAATGTGAACCGTCGAACATGATTGATGAAAATCCTGCTTCAACACACTTTAAACATCCTTCATATGAACCATGATCTAAGTGAAGAGCAACTGGAACTGTAATTCCAAGTTCTTCCATCATTCCGTTAACCATTCCTACTACTGTCTTGTATCCTGTCATGTACTTTCCAGCACCTTCAGATACACCTAAAATAACAGGGCTCTTTAATTCTTCTGCTGTTAAAAGAATTGACTTTGTCCATTCAAGGTTGTTGATATTAAACTGACCTACTGCATAGTGGCCTGCTTTAGCTTTTTCTAACATTTCTTTAGCTGATACTAACATAATGTACCTCCGTAAAATTCATTCATTGTTAATTTTTAAACAACTGCTTATATTATAACCCATTTTGGTAGTATTGCAACACTAATATTCGCTAATATAACTATGTTTTTTGCACTTTTATAAAATTATTGTGAAGTTTGTTCTCTACTTTAGTTATTAGGATACAAATGAGAAACATCCAAATAATCAGGAATTCCTCTCTCATACTTAACAACCGGTTCCCCAAGAATAAGCGGATATGCGTAATCAACAAAATCCTGTGTTACATCATTTCCTCTTTCGTTAATCCATTCTCTTGGAACATGTTTTACAAGGCCTGCCACATTTTTAACATCTGTGTCTCCCATTTTAACACTATATGGTTCGTTAGCTTTTCTGATTGCTGTAACCATAACGCCTGACTTGCCTTCAAGTGCAGTTTCAACTGCATGACGCCCAAGTCTGAATGCTTCGCCAATATCTGTAATAGAAGACATATGTGCAGCACATCTTTGCAAAATATTAATTTCAACAGAACGAACCTTTACCTGAAGATTCTGCTTAATAATATATTCTAAGCACTTTCCTGTTCCGCTTAACTGGCTGTGTCCAAAAGTATCTTCCACTGCAGATGTGGCACTAATGTACTTTCCTTCTGCATTTTTGATTCCCTCTGAAACAGCAATTACAACGTTATTGTATTTCTTAATTGCCTCTCTTACATCTTCAATAAACTGAGCCTCATCGAAAGCAACTTCCGGCAAATAAATAAGATGAGGTGCATGATTATATTTATTTCTTGCAAGGACTGAAGCCCCTGTAAGCCACCCTGCATCACGTCCCATAATTTCTACAATAGTTACGCTGTTAATTGGATAAATTGATGTGTCGTGACCTATTTCCAGTAAAGTAGATGCCACATATTTTGCTGCTGAACCATAGCCCGGTGTATGGTCTGTAATACACAAATCATTATCAATAGTCTTAGGAATACCAACTATCTTAACATCCTTTCCAACAGCTTTTGCATATGTGTTAAGCTTGTCTACCGTGTCCATAGAATCATTTCCGCCAATATAGAAAAATGCATCTATTTCATATGTTTCAAACTTATTAAAAATATATGCATATGGTGCATCGTCTTCTGTATAATCAGGCAACTGATATCTACATGAACCTAAATACATAGAAGGTGACTTTTTTAACAATTCAATAAACATAGGCACCTGTTCAACTTTTTCAGTCAAATCCATAAGGCATCCATTTAAAAGTCCCTGTACACCATTAAGAGAGCCGTAAACCTTGTCAAACTTTTTGCTGTCGATTGCTCCCTGAATTACTCCCGCCAAGCTTGAGTTAATAGCCACAGTCGGTCCACCAGACTGTGCAACTAAACAATTTCTCATAATTACCTCCAAAACTTTATTCCACGAAATCTAGTATACCCCAGTTTCTGACAAAAACCAACAGTTATATTTCTTCTATACAAAATATAATACCCGGGAAATCTTGTTTGTTACCTTTCTGATTTCCCGGGTTATTACCATAATATTAAGTTTTTCTGGGTTTTGTTGCTGTTAAGCCATTAAAGTCTTAGTTAATCTCCATTAAATCTGTCTGTGCAATTCCATATACTTTTGTACCATTAACAAATGTGTATGGAGTTACTTTAACATAAACTTTTTTGATTTTTTTAACATCTTTAACTTTAATTTTAACAGTTACATCTGTTTTTGTTTCGGTTACTTTTACAGTTTTTGTGTTCTTCTTGAACTTTTTGTCTGTTGCAACTTTTACTTCGTAACCGCTAACACCTTTGACTTTAACCCATTTTGTCTTAGTTGTAAGGTATTTATTTTTGGACTTTTTAACGCTTCTTAATTTTATACTAGTTTTATTATACTGTGCACCTGCTCTATAGTCTAAAGTTGGATATGATGAGCTGCCAAATGCACCATTTTCAATAACTGTTTTGCCTTCTATTGTAACATTTCCAAGGTACCAAATCTCACTGAAAGCATCTGTTTCAACTTTTTCTACATTTGCCGGTATTACAAGTTCCTTTAAATCCGTATTATTAAATGCAGCCGCTTCAATGACTTTTACATTCTTTCCTATTGTTATTTTTTCTAATCTGCCACAATTTGCAAAAGCTGAGCATCCAATTTTTTCAATATTGTCAGGTATAACAACTTCTTTTAAGAAACCACATCTTGTAAACATATTCTGTGGAATTTCTTTTATTGCACTTGAAATTGTAATCTTTTCCAACTGATTATCCGCAAATACATTTTCGCCCCACTTTGTCACTGTTGTTGGCATATCCAATGTTATTAAACTGCAACCTGCAAAAGCGCTATCTCCTACAGTTTTTAGGCTCTTTGACCATGTAACCTGTTCAACACCCTTTGCCTCATAGAAAGCATCATCCTCTATTGTAGTAACTGTGTCAGGCATTACAATTTCTTTTGCTACTTTTTTTCCATCAATATTTTTTACTTTTAATACATTTGAAGCAATAGTATTAACACCTTCAGGTATTACAACTTTCTCGTCTTTACCTTCGTAACCAAGCATTACTCCTTCCTTTGAAATATACATTCCATCCTCAACCTTTACGTCTGGTACCTGCTTTGCAACATTTGCCCATGTAGAAATATTTGTACGGTTGCAAAGATTTACAATACTTTCCCCATCTAAATCTGTAGCTGAAATCACTACATCTTTTACTTCATCAAATCTGTCAAGAGAATCTCCCGCTTCATATGCATATAAGTCAATCTTCTTGACTGATGCCGGTATTCTTATCTTTTCAAGTTTGTTACAAACTACATAATCATCTCCATCAAAATATCTTGCATAGAGAATTGACTGTAATGCAAATGTTTCACAACCTTCATCTATTGAAAGTTCCTTTGTTCCTGCTGATACTCTTACAAGAGTTTTTCCGTCCTTTGTGTAAATCATTCCTGACTTTGATGTATAATTCTTGTCATTTGCACTAACATCAAAAACATTAGAATTAACATATGTAACTGTCTTTAAATCAATACTTGTTGAAAAAGTTACTGTGTCAGCCATTGAACCGCCCATAATTGTTGCATAAGCGTCATCACCTTTTTTCTTTTTTAATGTATACTTTCCTGGTAATGTGATATTTTCTAACTGCTTACAATTTTCAAAAGCATCCTGACCGATTTCTTTTACTTTCTTAGGAATTGTTACTTTCTTAATTTTTGTTCCATTAAAACTATCAATTCCTATTTTCTTAACCGATTTGCCAATTGTTACTTTTGACAAGTTTTTACACTTATAAAATGCTTTGTCTGAAACTGACGTTACACCGTTTTTAATAACTACTTTTTTAACTTTCTTATTATTTTTGAAAGTCATTTTCTTAGGCATTTCACCTTTTCCTGAGATTGTAAGTGTGCCTTTTTTAAGCGTGTATACTACCTTTGCCTTTTTCCCTTTTGATTTAGCCATTACTGTTGGTGATGGATTAGCCAATGCCAAAACAGTTACTGCCATAGCTGTTGCAAATAAAAATTTTGATGTTTTCCTCATAGCTCCTACCTCCTTGTTTGTGTATCCTTCTTGATTTAATACTGATTTTTCATAGTCTTCCTTACTGTTGTTTCAAAGTCACTTTATTTTGCTAGCTTTCCTTGTGTCTTTACATATTAAACGAAAGGTTTTCAAAAAATATTGCATTTATTTTATTTTTTTATTTTTATTTAACACCAAATTATTTTATGCATAGAATAATACTGTAGAACAAAAAGAAAATGGAGATTTTTATGGACTGTAACAATTGCAATCAAAACGCAAATTGTTTTAATCATAACAATATGAATACGCCAAGAAACGGAAGATATAATCGTGGTAATTGTAACAGAATGATGCCATGTGGCAGACCTATGTCGGGACAGGAATGTGGATGTGAAATGAACAACAATGTGAGAGAACGAAAAATGGATAACCCAAATCGTGGTATGGAACGCAATACTATGAATCACAGTATCGGAAATGATAACCATAGATGTGGTTGCAATATGACTTATGATAATCAGGGTTGTGGTTGCAATATGAAACGGAACAATGAGGGTTGTGACCGTGGAACAGAACATGTCGACCATATGGCTCCCGGTATGTGTTTTGTCCCTTGGCAAAAATGGCAGGATGTTTATGACATTGACCAGGCTATAGGCTGTGGAACCATATTCAAGGAACTTTATAAACCTTATGTTGGAAGGGGATGTGGGCGATGAAGTGTGATATGAGTAAAGAAAAACTTATGGATATTATTACTAAAGCAAGTTTTGCAATGGATGACGTAAAGCTGTTCCTTGATACTCATCCCAATTGCATGGAGGCCCTTGAATACTATCGCAAGGCGAAGGAAATGCGGGAAGAGGCGTGGGAAATGTACACTAACAATTTTGGACCTCTTTCGGCATATGATGTAGCAAATAAGGACTACTGGGACTGGAATAAAGGTCCAATGCCTTGGGAAGGAGGTAACTGCTAATGTATAATTATGAAAAAAGATTACAGTATCCTGTAAATATTAAAATCAAAAGTCCAAAAATTGCTCAAATAGTTTTGAGTCAGTATGGGGGTCCTGACGGAGAATCAGCGGCCGCAATGCGTTATATGTCACAGAAATTTGCAATGAAAAACCCTAAAGTTGCAGGTTTAATCAATGATATTGCGGTGGAAGAACTTGGGCATCTCGAAATGGTCGGCTCCATTGTTTCCCAGCTTGTAAAAGACCTTCCTTGTGATGATATTGACCTTGCAGGCTTTGAGAAATACTATGTCGACCACACTTTGGGCGTATGGCCACAGTCTGCCGGAGGTGTTCCTTTCTCAGCTACTACCTTCCAATCTTGTGGTGATCCTATTGCAGACCTTATAGAAGATATGGCTGCGGATGGTACGATTATGTAAAAACAACATTGAGGTTTTAAAAGATAGTTCCCGATAATCTGGCATACTAGCTGCCAGATATGAGAACCTTAGAAATTCCAATGTATTTCAATAGGTACTTCCTTAGTTACAGGGTCTTTCTTACCGACCAATACATAATCAATCAGTTTTTCAACTGTTTCCCTGTCTAAGTGTTCAAGATTTGTATATTGCTCGATTAACTGTCGTCTGTTGTCGCCAATCAGCATTTTCCTTTCGATAACGTCAAGCTGTTTCTGCGTATCAATTACCAGTTTTTCGAGCCTTTCTTTTTGTGTTGAGAAGTCTTTGGATAAATCCAAATAATCGAGTTCTGAAAGAATACCCTTTACCTTATCTAAATATAACTCACGGATTCCTTTTGTGTATTCCGCAATCTTCTTTTGATAAGCGGCAATCCCCTTTTCCAGAGCTTCCTTTTGACCTCGCAAGTCATTGTTGAATTGCACATTTTGTTCAAGCTCATCTTTATCAAGATATTCTGCGGATAACCTATTAAGTTCATCAATCACAGCTTTTTCTAGTTTATCTACAGAAATGAAAGAGCCTATACAAGCGTCTTTTGATATATGACGACAAGAACATTGTAAATAGTGCTTGCCACGATTTTTTGATGAACGCATTGTATAACCGCAATTCATGCAACGAGCCTTTCTTGCAAACAAACCGATTGTTCCTACTATAAAAGGTTTTGCT
Source organism: Eubacterium ventriosum (assembly GCF_025150745.1). Lineage (NCBI taxonomy): Bacteria > Bacillati > Bacillota > Clostridia > Eubacteriales > Eubacteriaceae > Eubacterium > Eubacterium ventriosum. The sequence continues at coordinate 951,680 of NZ_CP102282.1, read as the reverse complement.
TTTTGAGCGACCATAGCTTGAACTCTATCCCATAATTCACGTTCGATAATCGGCTCATGTGTACCCTCAACTCTGTACCATTGGTCTTTTGGTCTGGGTTTATTTTGCTTTGTTTTATAAGATATGCTGCCATATTTACCCTGTACCATATTTCCAATATACATTTCATTTACTAACATATCAGAAATATTAAAATATTTCCATAAAGTGTTATTTTTCGTTTTCGGTTGTTTGTAACGTAATCCATGAAGTCGTTTGTATTCCGTAGGATTCGGGATTCCTCTGTCATTCAGCATACGGGCAATGGCGGTCTTTCCATACCCTTGTGAAAACAGTGTAAAAACTTCTCTGACAACTTCCGCAGCTTCTTCATCAATAATCAAATGACCTTTTACATCTGGGTCTTTTTTGTACCCATACAGGGCGAAAGCACCGATATGGTGTCCGTTCTTTCTTCTGTCAGTGAGAACACTTTTAATATTCTCTGACATATCCTCCAAGTACCACTCATTTACCAGACCGTTAATCTGTCGAGATTTCTTATTCCCCTTATTGGCAGTATCCGCATTATCAACAATACTGATGAAACGAATACCCCAAAGAGGGAAAAGACCGTGGATATATTTTTCCACTAATTCCAGTTCTCTGGTAAATCTGGATTGTGTCTTGCAAAGGACAATATCAAATTTACGATTCTTTGCGTCCTCCAACAACCTGTTAAATTCTGGTCGTCGTCTGTCAGAACCAGTGTAATCATCATCACTGTATATATTGTAGACTTCCCAACCATGTTCTAATGAGTATTGAAGTAACATTGACTTTTGATTTTGAATACTGTTACTGTCGTCTGTTTCTGATTGTTTGTTTCTATCTTCCTCTGATAAGCGGCAATAGATAGCAACTCTTGATTTCGATTCTATCATGCTTCGTTCTCCTTTTAGAGAAGACGAAACAAACTATCTCTACATAATGTTATTATAACATCTTGTAGGATAGTTTGTCTATCATCTGGCAGGAGTTGCCTTTCCTTTATTTTTTTCATATTGATTTATCAACTCTATCCATTTTAGAGTAAATGCTTTTGTAAACGCCGCTTTATCACAATTTTTAAAAACATTCTTGCAAACTACCTTTATATCATTTGCCATTGAACCACCTCACTACAATATATTTACAAAGTATGCAAAAATGCTTGTACGTTATGAAAGAATTTGTCTATAAATAGAAAGTAATCAGATGGCTTTGGCAAGCTCCACTGGAATTTCACCATTCCCATTCTTATGGGTGAATCGCACCATGCGAGTGTATCATTATTCTGATATACGGGTCATGGCAGCAACTTTTCCAACAGTCGCTTACGGATCACTGGCGTGGTCGCTCGCTCTTATATCCCTCCTTTCATGGGTCATGGCGTTCCAGTCCGTCGGCTTACCGTATATCAAACGTATCTGATTACTTTATTCAGTTTTCAAAGAACACATTTCTAAACGGAGCTGGAATGAGGTAGTATTGCACTCCATATATTTTTGTTTATTTCACTCTGACTTCAAAACCTAGAATTGCTTTGATAAGGGCAGCTCTAATTCTGCCTTTTAGCTCCATATCGACCACAATATACATATTTCCGTGTTCATCATAGAATGGACGTAAACTAGCTTTTGATATGTAAGCGTCATAGTGATTTAGTATTTTCTCTATTGCCACACTGTCGCCATCAGCAGCTAAACTGATTGTGGAGAATAGAGGACACTTTTTTGTAGACTTCATCATGTTATAATTCCTCCTCGTACATATCTCTAATGAGTTTTAGTGAACACATTCTGTTTCTATAAACAGAGTTTCTGGAAATATTCAGAATCTCTGCAATTTCTGCGTCAGGCAGTTCCAAAAAGTAGAACATCAATATAACATTGCGTCGTCTTTCACTTAATTTTTTGATTGCTTCACATAATTTCTCATCATAGACACGAACTTCTGTACCGAACACATCAAAAGAAGTAAATTCAATCGAGTATTCGTCCGTTACACCTAACTGGCATAATTCCAGCTCTGGCATTTCACAGAAAGATATTTCATGCTTTGAACGTCTGGCAAGTTCTTTGTTATAGTTCTTGACGGTTCTGCCAATCACCTTACGAACCAGACAGTCAAATTGAAGTCTTATAGCGTTCTCAAATGAAGAAGGTTTCATAATCTCACCTCCTTTCAAGTTGAAGTTGCCAAAGCGAAAAGGCTTTTTACCTCTTTCCGCACTAACACTCAACACGGAGGGAAGATTTGTAACCCAAACCAGATAAAATTTTAAAAATTTTTTTGAGTAGCAAAAAAGCACAAGTGCATGAAAGAAATGCTGTTCTTGTGCTTTAAAAATTGTTCCTGTTGTGTAATGTAAAAAACCACATTCAAGGGTATATTCTGCCGCTGTAAAAGCTAGGTTTTTTTTGACAATAACGGATATATCGAAGATTGTCGATTATACAGGTCTTTCAATGCGGCTACCTCCCAGAGCCGCTAAACCAAAACCATTATGCTGTTTTCCTATTGATGGGAAAAGAAAAAGGCGGCTTTTCAACCGCCATCTGGAAAAAGATATTTTGTGACATGCAAAAACGGTACTGTTGATAGCGGTTTTTTTTATTTGCCGCTAGGCAGTACATTTTCACCTTTATACGCATAATAGGAACTGACAAACCATACTATACGTTTTTCTATACCTGTTAGAAAATCAACAGGAACAGTAAAATGTAGTGAGGTGATTAAATATGCGTAAAAAAGAAGATAAGTATGATTTCAGAGCCTTTGGTCTTGCCATCAAAGAAGCTCGTAAAAAACAAGGTCTTACCCGTGAACAGGTAGGAGCAATGATTGAGATTGACCCACGTTATTTGACGAATATTGAGAATAAGGGGCAGCACCCAAGTTTACAGGTGTTTTATGACCTTGTTCATTTGTTAAATGTATCAGCAGACGCTTTTTTCCTACCTGCTTCTGATCTGGCGAAAAGCACCAGAAGAATACAGTTGGAAAGACAGCTTGATAACTTGTCTGATAAGGATTTAGTTATCATGGAAAGCGTTGCAGACGGAATCATTAAGTCTAAGGGAGTGGAGGGAAATTAACCCTCCATTCTTATATTCTCTTTAAATAAGTGTGTACCAGTTGAAATAGCTGTAATGCAAGCAATTATATGACTAATTAAAATTGCAATCCAAATGCCATTTAAACCAAGTCCTATATATGAGAAAACATAAGCTAAAGGTATGCGAACAACTAAATAATAGAAAATCATTAAAAGCATACTCTTTGTAGGTTTTCCCATTCCATTCAAGCAACCTAAATAACAATTTGTTATGGTATTCAACACATATCCAATACTAATAATCATAAAATATTCTTTTACAATTTGTGCTACAGGATTGCTTGAAACAAATAAGCCTGCTAACTGTTTTGAAAAAATAATAATCAGAGTTGAAAGTATAAATAAAACTGTAATACCGTATTTCAAGGATAATTTTAAATAGTCTTTTGCTCTATCAACTCTTTTTGCACCAATACATTGTCCAACAATGGAAGTTAGAACCATATTAAATGCCATTGCAGGATAAAATAATATTGTTTCTAATTTTCCTGTAACGCCATATGCTGCAATGGCAGAAATACTATAAGTGCTGACAAGCGAAGTCAAAAAAGTGGTACTAACTGCTGGAATACTTTGCTGAATTACAGATGGCACAGCACTTTTTATTAGCGGAATAATTTCTTTTTTATCAAAATCCGCAAATGAAATTTTAAAAACATTTCGTTTCTTAATATAAATAATCATAAAAATTAAACACATTGATTGTGAGAGTAATGTCGCAATCGCAGCTCCACGAAAACCTATTTTAAGAATAAAAATAGGGTCTAAAATGATATTTAAAATTGTTGATATAAGCATAGCAATCACTTGAAACATTGTATTTCCAAAGCTGCGAAGAACCGCTGTAAAATATAAGTAAAGATATACAGCTAAGTAACCTAAAATATAAATTGATAAATAATCTCTTGCCATGTTCATTATTTCCGCTGGCGTATTTAATGCCGCTAATATAACAGGCAAAAACAACTCTAAAATTAAAGTAATAAACAGAGAAAAAATTATTGCAATACAAAAGGACGTAGAAATCAATTTCATTTTCTTTTGTTCATTTCTAGCTCCTATTGCCTGTGAGAGCAAAATAGAAATCCCATTTGTTGCTCCCATCGCAACAGAAGTCAAAAGTAATACAATAGGTGTAGAATTAGTTAATGCAGCATACGCTGTTTCGCCTAGTAAATTCCCAATCCAAAGACTGTCAACCAAGTTATAAGCCATATTTAAAAACATAGCTACAATCATAGGAAGTGTCATTGCCAGCAAACATTTTTTAGTATTTCCGTTTATAAAATCTAATTTCGTATTCATGTAATCCTCCTTGATGAATGAATATCATTCATTTATTGTTTAAAAATTTTCCCTGCCCGTAAAAGCAGGGGAAAGATTATAGCTTGAATAAATCAAATAAAATTGCTTTTATCTTTCTGTTTTTTTCTTCTGATGACAAATTATCATCTGTCAAAATTCCAAGCTGACCGTATACACAAAAATTAGCATATGATTCTACATCAGAAACATTAAGCTCTCCCGTTACATTTGCATTTTTTATCAGTTTTGCAACGACAGGCACTAACTTTTTGCATACACTTAAGGATAATAAGTCGTGAAAAGTTTTATTTTTTTCATTATGGAATATATCATAATATGTATCATTTGTACTTTCCGATAATACTTCCATATGATTTAAAATATCCTTTATAGAATCCTGTTCAATATTGATGTTTGTTTTTAATTTATCGACTAATATATTTGCATATTCATTGATTGCCGTTTGAAAAAGAATATCTTTTGATGGAAAATAGCGGTAACATAGCCCTTGTGCCACTCCAATTTCTTTTGCAATATCAGATATGGACGTTTTTTCATATCCTTTTTCAGCGAATAATTTCATAGCGGTTTCTAATATTTCTTGTTTTCTTGCTTCTGGTTCTTTGGAAATACGCATACAAAAACCTCCTTTTTTATAGAGTAACATTTACAAAATAAAGTGTCAATGACTGATATTCACTCATATCTATTTTGTCGCAAATGATATACAAGAAGTAATTCCTATACGCTCCCAATTAACATTATGGAATTTGTTTAATAAAAGGTTAATCATTTCTTTTTTGGAATATATTTTTACATCACCCTCCTTACTGTATTTCATATACAGATTCATTAGCTGTCGTGCAAATAATGGCTGCCAGCAATCACCAATAATAATTATGCCACTGTCTTTTAAAACACGATATGCTTCGTCTAATACTTTCTCTGGTGCCGGATAATGATGAAAAGAATCATTACAAACAACAATATCAAATGTACTATTTTTAAAGGGTAAATCTTCTGTATCACCCATTACAAAATGAGCATTGTTAATCTTTTTTCTATTAGCTATATCAATCATTTTATCAGATATATCTATACCAGTTAAATCTTTTGAATGATATATTTGTTGTATTTGATAAAGAAGTTCTCCCGTACCACACCCTAAATCTAAGATAGAGGAAAAATGTCTATCTTTTAGCATATTTAATATGTAAGGATAAAGATTTCTGGCGTGTTGACCTTTTATATCCTTATCATAAGTAAGTGCTTGTTGGTTAAAAGCTATTTTTGACCTCTCTTTTATACTATCCATAAACATAAGCCTCCTTTCAGTTTCGTATTATACAATCTGTAGAAGCAAAAGTCAATGAATAATATTCATTCACTATAAAAAGACTTGCATTTCATTCTTATATGCGAAATGCAAGCCTTTCATCATATTATCTCACAATCTTCCAGTTACTATCTTTTTGCAGCGTCAAATCAAACTGTGAAATCTGTGTTGCCTTTGTCCTCTGGTCGAGATACTTCACCGATACCGAAACTTTGACCTGTTTCCCATCTTTGATAAAGATAGGATTCACCAGCTCTGAAAACAGATAATCACAGTTTACAGGTTCAAGCACATTTCCAGATACATAGTAGGCAAGCTCTTTTTCCGTAGCGGTAGGGTACAGCTTAAAGAATGTTTCCAAGAACTCTGTCACTTCCTCCGTAGTGGCAGCGTCCACCGTTCCGTCAGATTCCTTTGTCTTTGGTTCATAGCTGGATTTTGTCGGTGTGCTGCTGATGGTCGGATTCTGTGTGATAACCATGTTCCCGTCACCATCTACATGAACCACTACCATGTAAGCGGAAGTGTAGCCGATTGACGTTTCACCCTCCGTTACCGTCTGATCTACCGAGTAGACAACGGTAAAGTCGTCTGTTCCAGCTTGTTCTATATCCCAAATCTTTACGTCCGTAACCGCCACACTTGTGGGTATATCCTGCCTTACCGTATCGACATTCAAATCCTGCAAGCTCTTAGTCAGATAGTTGTTGATTGCCACGGTTCTTTTATCAATGGATTCCTGCGTGTTGCTCCAAGAATAGTAGGACTTCGCAAATGCCTTGACAAAGTTCTCTATCCTGTTGGTATCGACAATACGCTGTTCAATGACTTCTTTTTCATGTACCGTGTGCATATCAATGGCGGTGAAATTCTTATACACCCCAAAGCTGACGCTTGCAATCAGCACCAGCCATAAGGCAATCACGGTTTTTTTGTGTGTGCCGACTTTCATCACAGGCACTTTTTTCTCTTTTTTCGGTTTTGATTCCTTGTCCTTTTTCTTAAATATCATAGTACCATTTCCTTTCTATTTTGATTTTACCCGACCAGCACCAATCAAGTGTTTCTGCCAGTAGGGGCTTGTTAAATCTGCATATCCGATAGGGTCTCCAGCGTGATACATTCTGTTGTTTCCTGCATAGATTCCCACATGGGTGACATACGTTCCAGAGTTATAAGTAGAGTGAAAGAATACCAAATCACCAGCTTTCGCCTGTGACAGCGGTATGTGCTGCGTAGCGTCATACTGTGCCTGTGCGGTACGAGGTAGACTGATACCAGCTTTCCCATAGCACCAAGACGTAAGACCAGAACAATCAAAGCTGGTGTTCGGATTGCTGCCGCCAAAGACATACTTCCAGCCTTGATACTTCAATGCTTCTTTGAAGATTGCCTGTGCGGTAGCGTCACCGAAACTGGGAACAGCTAAATACTGGTTCACCAGACGGACATAGAACATATTTCCATACTTATAACGCCAGCCGCCATTTTCCTTAATGGAAATCTCATTCTTATAGGTGACTTTGACACCGCCCGATTTGTCTTTAGCGAAACTGACAGCCAGTTTAAAAGTGTACTTTTTTCCATGCTTCGCCACATAGTCAATGAAGCCACCGCCATAGTTATAGGCTTGTACCACTGTATCAATGTCACAGCCTTTCGCTTCTGCGGATTTTAAAAGCTCCGAGAAGTATTTACACCCCTGTTTGATGGATTCCTCCGTCGAGAGGGAATTAGGCGGCAACCCCATTGATTCTGACGACTGCATAACGTCCGTAGCTGTACCGCCAGATTCCACCTGCATGATGGCAAGCAGATAGTTCACATAGTCCGAAATTCCATATTCTTTCGCATATTTTTCTACCGTCGGCTGATGTTTCAGCACTTCCTCTGACAGATTCAGTCCAGAAAAATCAAAGTGGGAAGTGCTGTTTTCTTCATCATCTGCGGTCACGATAAACAGGAACAAAAGCAGACAAATAATCACCGTGAAAATCCCACCGAACACAGCGAAGTGTCTTAGCTTCATTTCTTACCGCCTTTCCTGCTGGTCGTTTTCTTCATGGTTGACGGATTTGTGGTCTTTTTCTGTACGGACTTTGTCTGCTTCTGGTATTGCATGGTCTGACGGACAGATTGTTTTGTAGCTGCTGTTGAAGCCTGTTTCACGGTTGGAGAGGATTCTCTGACAACCTGCGTCCTCACATTATCCTGCTGTTTCGTAACAGGCTCTTTCTTTACAGAAGATTGTTCCCTTGTAACAGCAGGACGTTCCTTGACCGTTTGCTCCTGCTTAGAAGCTGCCACCTGTGGAGCTGCTTTTGCAGATACAAGCGTTGTCACTGGTCGCTCATGCACAGGGGCAGTTCCTTTTGTCACTAATCCTGTGCTTTCTTTCGCTTTATCCAGTTCCATACGTTTTTCCGCAACTGTCTGTCTGTGCTTATCTTGTTTCTCTGCACGACCCTGTTTTCTGGTCGCTTTTTCCTCCACAATGCCACGCTTGAAGTCTGATACATTTTCCTGTATCTGGTTTACACCGCTATGTACTGCATACTGTGCCTGTGTCGGCATATCCTTGACCTGTTGTCTAATGGATTTTGCCTTATCTTTCAAGCGGTCTTTACCATCAAGCACTGCACCGACTTTCGCACCAGCACGTTTCCCAAAAGTGGAAGTATCAGAAGCGGTGTCATGGTTTGGTCGTGTATGACTGTTTCCTTTTGCTGTATCAGCCTTGCGGCTATTTGAAGCGACCACCGCACCAGCTACACCGCCAGCAGCACCAGCCGCAACCGTCCTGCCGATTTTACGCTCCAAGCGTCTTGCACTTCTGCCTAAGAACATATAAGGTCGCCGCATGATACGTCTGCCGACCTGCTGTGTATCGGAAGATTGCAGACTGAACATTGCCATCAAGTCACCGAGCTTGAAGTAGATTCCTGCAAAAGTGACTATCTGTAAAAATGCCACCATGAAGAACGGGTAGCCAGAAGAAATTGAGTAAAACATAGTTGAGATACTAAATGCTGTGGTGATAATCAGCGTAATACCTGCCCTTAACATGATGGTATTGAACAGCTTCGTAAGTGCCTTTTTTGCCATGCCCTCATAGGTCGGTATCATGGATAAAATGAAGCTGACAGGCAGGAACATAGCGTAAATGATGAATAGCACCTGTGAGAAAATCATCATGCCAGTAAGCAGGAATACAAAGATAGAGATTCCGATATTGAAGATGAACAGAAATACCACTGTTCCTAATCGGCTCATGGTCTTTGTAACGCTTAGGTTTGCATTGTCCTTATCCTCGATTTCCTCAACCACTATATCTTCTCTGTCGTCCGTATCTGGGCTTGCTTCTAACAGGCTGTCCACACGGTCAGAGCCGAGCTTGTCAATATCGGATTCCCCATACTGCAAGAGCAGCCAAGGTTGTTTCACCTGTATGGAAAACAGGCTGTCCCTTATCAAATCCACACTGTCTTTCCCTTTGCTGTTGGAATCGGGCAGCACAATCTTTGTACCGAGCGATAATGCCGAGCTGCTTATATCAGCGGAAAAATCATTGATTTTACTGATATAGTTCGGAGCGTAAGCAATAAAGGACGCTGACAGGATAAAGACCACAAGGAAGTTGACGACTGCATGAACCGCTTTTGTGGTTTCCCGCTTGATAAGTCCTGTGTAGGCGATATAGATACCCATTACCAGAATGAGGATAAGCAGGAATCCCACATAGAATCCCTCACTGGAAAAACCACTTTGCGTGACACCAGCAAGCGTCTGAATGTTCTTTCCGATAGAGCTTGCAGTATCAGAGATAAAGTCCAGCTTGTAGGCTTCCTGTACCACATATCCCGTTGCATTGGAAATATATAAGCTCACCGTCCAGACAAAGTTTGTGATAGCGTACAAGCCATACTGGATACTTTTCCCGATACCGTCTAACCAGTTCCAAGGCAGCCAGTCCCACGAGCTGTCAACGTAAAAGTCAAGCTGGTAGTTTTCCAGCGGATATTTAGAATAGGCGTTAGCGTCACTCACTGTACTGTCAACCAGACCAGCGGCATGAGCCACCGTGCCTGTGATAGATAGGAACACCAGCACACCGAGAACCACCAGCAGAGCGATACCGAAGAATCTCAGGATTTTTCGTTTACGCATAGGCTTCACCTCGATTCTTCCGTCTGTACGGGCGGTCTGGTATCAAAGGCATGGAACAAATCAGCGAATACAGGGTGAATCTGGATAACACCTACACGCCCATACAAATCTTGAAACAGGCATTGTCCGTTCTCTAAGTCACGCAATCGCTTCTGGTTGCCCTCGTCCTCCTTATCCACGCCGAAAAATTCAAGGGTATTCTTGATTTCCTTTATATCCGTGCTTCTAAAGGCAAACTTCAAGCCGATATTGTTCTTCATTTTCTCGTCGTCCACATCACCAGAGTTTTGTGTGACGAAGTAAACAGCGGCGTTCATGGAACGACCAGCACGAATCAACTTGTTAGAGAGAGTCTTTCCCTGTGCCACCTGTAAAAACGTCCATGCTTCGTCCAAATCCACCATCTTGAAAATACTGCGGTCTGAATGGATAAAGTCTAAGGCAAAGGTACTGATGACGATAAGCATTGCCACTGACAATAATTCCATAGTAGTGTATTCTTCAAATTTTGTGTCCTTATCTGGCAGCACAAGGTCTGCTACCTGTATGATGTTGAGCTGCCTGTCTAAGCTGATGGATTGCTCCACATCACCGTCCGAGAATAAGAGGTGTGCAAAGTCATAGTCTGTCATGCTCTCGATATGGTCTGCGATATTTTCTGCAACAGGCGAACCGTCTTTCCTTAATTCATCAATGACATGGAGTAGTCCTCGCTGCTTACTTTGCGTAACGGAACGGATTGCACGTCTAAGGACAGGGAACTTCTCACCATCACGGGAAGAAATGCCCGTAAGGAATGTTAAAATATCAATCGCAAGGCTTTCAGCGTCCTTTGTACGCTTCATAATCACATACGGGTCGAGAAGTCCTTTGTTCCTGTCCTCACTGGTAAGGTTGACTATCTTGATTTCATGTGCAATATCGGGTAGTGTTTCCTGCCAGTTGCCACGCTCTGATTTCGGGTCTACAATGACCGCTTTCCCTCCAAACAGCACCGCATAATAGATGATAAGGTTGTTACAGAATGACTTGCCACCGCCGAGCGAACCGAGGAACGCTGCCGCTAATGCGTTGGTGACAGAGCCTTTTACGCCCTGTGCGGCAAGGCTGGGTTTTAGATATACATTTTTCCCTGTGTCAAGGTTGTAACCGATATAGATACCGTCCGTTTCCCCAAGCTGCTGTGTCGCACCGAATCCAAGACCAGCGAGAAAGTCAGAAGTGACATACTGGATATAGTCATTGATGTAACGCTTGCTTGATGGGATAAATTCACCATGTAAGCCGAGCATATCCCCGAATGGGCGTACCAGCTTCACATTCAAATCGTCGTAGAAGTCCTTGACTTCATCACAGCGTCGTTTCAGCTCGTCCAGAGAATCAGCAGCTACACGGATAACGTAAGATAATTTATACATGGATTCCTTTGACTGGTCTAAGCTGGTTTCCAGCTCATTCACCGAATCCAGAGCGTCCATGACATTACTTCCTGTTTCGTTATTGGATTCCCACGCATGGTTATCCAAATCTTTCAATTCCTTTTTCTTATTACGGACTGTGGTTAAGGCTTTCTTATTCGTTACAATCTCTACATTCATGGAAGTGGAAATAGGAAACGTGAATTGCTGCTGTTGATAGTAGAAGATTTCCGAAGATGGGAAGTCCAGCTCACCCACGATATTGTTAATCGTGAAGTAGGCAACATACGTTGTCTGATCTTCACGTTCAATCTTTAGGTATCGTTGGTTTTCCTCTATCATGCAGCGTGTCGGACGGATAAGGTCATATCGCTTTACCAGCGTTTCACGCTTTAGCTTCTTGACAGGCAGCTCATAGGTATAATCACTGTACGCAACACCCGTGTTTCCGTAGATATGTTCCAAGAGATACCCGAAGTCGTTCTTATCCAGTCTGCGGAACTGGAAACGTCTTGATATTTTACTTTCCAGCAGCTTTTCCATCTTCATGAATCGGTTGATTTCATCATTGCTCATGGAAACAAAGTCGCCCATGAGCTTGTGATTGACCTCATAGATAAAATCGGCAAAGGTCATAGCCGCTGATTTTTTCATGCCCTTTAAGCTGATTTCTTCCTCATTCACCAGCAGCTTGAAGCCAAGAAAAAAGCGGTAGTCAATCTGATTTTCCCCAATCATCTCAACCAACGCTTCGGTCTGTTCGTCTACCTTTTTACAGGCTATCTCTTTCAACCTGCCTGTGATTCCTTTCTTTGAGCGTTCCTGCACCGCACGCAAGCTGTCTTCTGTGGCAATCTGTAAGGCATGGATTTTCCCGTCACGGTTCTGGGCGATAAGCTGACGGAAGTTGTCATGCACCATGTACTTTTCCTCTGGTGACAGGAACGAATAATTGTAAGGTGTCAGCTCATAGTAGGCGAAGCACTCACCGTCATGGTTGAACACCAGATTGTTTTCGATATATTTAATCGGGAACATACATCACACTCCTAACTGCTGTAACAGCGGTATTGAATTTTTCATTTTTCAGCTTGATGGCTTTTCCTGCATAGGTCACTTTTGGTCGCAGGAAGAACGAGATACAGGATTTCAAGAACCCAAAAGGCTTTTTCCCGTCAAAGGTCTTTTGTGACACGAACCATGTAAAAGCGACAGGGATTCCAAAGTATTTGAGGAACGCACCGTCAATCATGTTAAAGGGCGGCAGCTCCCCAAAGAGGATAACCACGAACAGCGACACGACAAACCATGCCATCTGACTGAACGTGAGAGGGAACGGGAGTTGAAAGTCGTTAATGGCATAAATGACTTTTTCCACGCTCCAAATGCTTGTATAGCTTTTGATTTTCTTCATTTTTCACAGCTCCTTTCTTTGAAGATTTCTCTTAAAATGGAAACAGCAGCCTGTTTTCACAAGCTGCTGCATAAAAAATACCAGTTCATTGATAACTGGCTGATAATAAGATATTCAGTTGTCATTGCTAATACGGACATTCAAACACGCCATGATTGGTGACGACAAAACGCCCCTCTAAATCAAGGTCACGACCGTAGGCTTCATAGTCTATGTAGTTCCTTATCCTGTCTGGTATCTCACCAAGGCTTTGACATTCATCTATGAAGTAATAGGCAACGTCTGTCATATCGTCACAATCGGGATAATGGATAATGTCGTCTGCGTGTTCGCACAATTCCTCCAAGCTGCTGTAATAGCAGAGCAGCTCTGAAAGCTCGTCCTGTATGTCCTCTGGTAAGTCCTCCACCATTTCACACAGGCGGTTGACTTCCTCAATGGGTGTGTATTCGTCAATCTCAAAGGGCAGCTCATAATCATGGATTGCGTATTCCTCGTATTCATCATTCAAGCCGATACGTTCTGCCATCTCATCATAATCGACAGGCGGTGTGAACCACGCACCTACAAGCTCACCCTCGTTATATTTCCCCAGATTGGCGATATAGATTCGCATTTCTTCGATACCACATCACCCCTTACTGATAACGGAATACACCGCTTGTTGTGAAAAGGTATCTGTCGTCCATTTCCAGCTCGTTTCCGTAGGAATGGTAGTCGATATGCTTCTGTAATTCGTGGGGAATCTCACCGAATATATTTTCCTCACAGATAAGGTATTCTGCCAGTGCTGCACCGTCACCCACATCATAGTAACGTATCTCGTCCTTATGGTCGATAAAGTCCTCGAAGCTGTCAAACCATTTCTGCTGAATGGCTTTCATTTCGTTACCGATAGGCGTACCGTCTATTTCCAGCACGAAGCGGCAAAGGGCGTTGATTTCCCATATCGGTGTGTCGGTGTTGATATGGAATGGCAGCTCATAGTCTGCAATCTCGACCTGTTCCTCATTCTCTACACCTAACTTTTCTCTGACTTCATCAAAATTTATCGGGCAGTTGAACCAGTCGCCAGAGTAACCGTCGTCCTCGTCGTGGTAAGGTTTTGTATTGTTTAACAGGTAGATTCGCATTTCCTGCATGGTCTGTCACTTCCTTTCATCATATCCAGTATTCCCATTATAACAGCATAATCTACACCGAATACATAATGGGAAAATTTTTCTAACTGTTCTTTTGGATAGGCAAGCAGTGACTGTCGTTTGATTTCTTCCCATACCTTGCGTTTTCTATAGGGCAGGTCTGAAACATCTTTACAGCCGACCAGCTCTTTCATATCCTCAAAAATATCTGTTTTCATGTTGTCCTCCAATCTTTGATTTTTACAAATAAAAAACAGCAACTAATTTAGCTGCTGTCAGCTTGTTTTACTTATAATTTTCTAGTTGCTTCAATGCCTGTTGTGATAGAGTAATGATTTCTTTTCCATCAATATACGTAACGTAATTATCATACTGGTTTTGATACTTTGGATTTTTTTCCACATCAATCTTACCCCACTTAAATTCAATTTTTTCAATGGATAGAGGAAATGTAATTGGAAAAGTAAAACCTCCTGTACGCTCATATATTTGAATTACGTTAGGGTCATGTTTCAATTTATTGTTAGCATATCTTAATCCGCTGAAAAAAGAAATATCACTTTTATTCAGTTTTCCTTTATAAGTTTTTTCTAACCATTCATAATAATCCAATAACCAATGTAGAAATGTACCAACCCTATAATTGACTTCCTTTTTTAATTCATCATTATTCAAATCACTTTCAGCAAGCTTAATTACTGTTTGCATTTCTTCAAAGCTCTTATTTAAAGCATATTGAAGCATAAGATTTATTCCTCCCAGATTTAAATTACCTTTTCTCTAGTATATCAAAATACTGGAAGAAAAAACAATATATTACGCCCCGATAATCTTATTGAATAACTGTAACAGTACGTCTTTCACGCCAGCGGCATTGAATACCAAGCCGACAGCAATTAAGGCAATCACCAAGAATCCAATAAGTTTGGAAAACTCACGCTTGAATCCGAGATACACCCCGATAACAGCGATTGCCATAAGCACAAGGGATTGTGCGTTAGATAAAAACCAGTTGTATAAGTTCTGTCCGAAATTCATTATCTCTTTCTCCTTTCCATCATTTCAATTTCTCTGTCTGCGGCTTTTGCAGACTGCATAAGACACATAGTCACTACTCCGAATCCTGCCCCAAGTGAGAACAGGAAGAAGTCAAATAAGATATGCTTCATGTTGTCATTCCTCCTTACTGATGATTTCCTCTGTGGAAGTCGTCTGTTGTTCAATCAGCTTTTTATGACGCTCGGTGAGCTTCGCATGGTCTAAAATATCTTTGAGGTAAGTCGTACCGTTGGTACTGTCTATCTGCTGTAAGACTTTCCATGTGGGAGCTACCTGTCTGCTTATCCAGTTCAGCGTCCTTGTGAGCGTGTACGGTTCTGGTTTGGTCGTCAGTTTCAAACGCCCACGATCAGAACCGATAAAGTACGCCCATTTCTCATTGGTTTTCCATTCGCTGCGTCGCTTATCCACCTCCTTGTCAGCGAATCGCATATAGCGGTTGATAATATCGAAAGCGGTACGTTCTGCGTCGTGGTAAGTCAGCAGGTCACGCACCGCATAATAGGCTCGCTCATTCTTTAGCCTTATTTCAAAACGGTTCTTGATTTTCGTATCTTCAATGGCTATGTCATACTTTACATACTGTTCATAGTCCTTTTCGTAGATACAGAAATAGACTTCCGATTTGAGCGAACCGACGTACAATGTATTTCCCATACCGTATCTGTCTTGCTCTTGACTTCTTACAAGCTCACCGCTACGGTAGCTCTTGAAGCTGCGGAATACGGAAATACATTCCTCATGGTTGCATTTCTCTGTCAGCTCTGGAATGTCTAAGATTCCTGCCATATCGTTGATGGCAAGGTCAAGACGTTTCATCACACCTCCCTCTATCAGAGCGTCCATGAGAAAGTCATACCAGCTCCTATGCTGTGCCAAAAGGTAACTTTCCATCTGGCGGCAGCCTTTACCTTTCAGCTCTAGCAATGTGCCTTTTTCCTTATCGGGTGAAGCCAGCACGAACACATCACCCAAGACGTAATGTTCCGCATAGGAGTAGAAGCCAAAATCCTCATGTATCATCACATCAAGCCTTAATTTAAGAATATCCTCCACAACGTGTTTTACGTCCTGTGTGGGGAATCGGATTCTGACGTAATCCAAGACCATTTCCAGCGGATTTTCTGGATTCAGTTTATCCAGAGCGTCCGTGAGTTTCACCTTGATTTCTTCTGTCAAGGCTACTTTTCCAGATTCAAGCCTGCTGATGTATTCACGACTGACACCAGCCATGACCGCAAGCTGATTCTGGGAAACGCCGTACTGCGTCCGTTGTTCTTTGAGCTTGTTTATCCAGTCGGTATCATTCAGTAAAAATCCCTCCAATCGAAAAAGGAATGTGACATTTACCGATTTTGTCACACTCCCTTGAATGTTTGAAAAGTCCGCTGTTTTCAAGGACTTCCCGATATTTTTATAACTGTTTCCAGATAATTTGTGCCCCCCTGTTAGATAATGGGGGCGAATGGTTGGTGTGGCAAGCCACACCAACACAGGCTAGTCCGTACCTGCGGCTTTTGCTTCGCACGCCGCCTGTCCGTCCTGCCTGTTTTGTGAGAGTATGCCTATTTCTCTTAGAAAATCGTGTCCTTTTGGTACAAAGGGAGTGTAAAACTCGGATATGACACTTGTTCCTGTATCGACATAGCCACGTCCTTTGATCTGTTTCAGAAAAAAGTCCTTGTCTACTTCTCCGAACATCATGGAATAGCCCAGTTCTGACATACGCCCCAATGCGACACGGAAGTTGAACTGGTCACGGATTCCGTCACCGAGGTATTTTGCGTCTGGTCGCTGACAGGCGAGAATAAGAAAGTAACCTGCCTGTCGTCCGAGCATGACTATCTGTTTGAGCTTATTCAGCACAGCAGCGTTTTCCTTTGTCGTCAGCATTTCCATAAACGCCACATATTCATCAAAGATTAAAAAGTGCGGAGCAAGACCGAGATAGGCATAGTTTTCACCTGTCTTGTAGTTTTCCATGAGCTTCATATCTTCACTTCTTGCCATCATACCGTCATAGAACCTATCAATACAGGCGGTTATATCTTCCTTTTTGTAATAGACTTCTGGCATGACGACGGATAAATCCGCAAGGTCAGCGTTCTTCGGGTCTAACACATACATGACTGCATTGCAACGGAGCAGAGCTTCAATGATAGTGAGGATAAAGTAAGTTTTACCGCCACCAGTGCCGCCAGCAATCAGCATGTGTGGGAGCTTGTCATACTCCCACCAGACATTTTTCATTAGACGCAAGCTGCCATTTTCAGCCTGTACTTCATTGATGGTGATACGGTTTGCGATAGTGTCATAGAGTAAGACATACTCAACGTAGCTGTCCTTTAATTCTTTGGAAACCAGCTCACAATATAAGCCTGTTTCCAGCTTCTTTTCCAAGTGTAAAAGCTGGTCTTGATATTTCCCCAGCGTAATTTCTGTACGGATATACAATAGTCCGTTATCCATACGGTAATACAGTTTTGGAAAATAGGTAATTTTCTCTTTTTTGCTGGTCGCTGGTAAATCCTTGAAAAATCCGCTGTCCTGTGTGGTTTCCGATTCATACCAGCCATTTTCAAGAATCATCTTTGCCAGCTTTTGACGGTGAAAGAGCTGCTTTACCCTGTCATACTGGAATCTTCGGTACAAAAAGGCAGCAATCACACAGACCAGAGCTGCCACAATGATTGTAACTATCATGTATGGCGTGACGGTAAAATGGACGCTACCATCTTGCATAAGATGAACCGATTTCCAGTCCGTTGTTAGGATTGCTTTTAGGTTCAGCAGCATAATCACAGCAAGGAACAACAGGAACAGTGAACTAGCCGAGAAACGAAAAACCAGCGACTTGTCACTGGCTCTGATACGGTTTCCTCTTTTTTTGTATAGTGGCATATAAAATCCTCCTTTCCATGAAAAAAGCAGCAAACCTTATAGATTTACTGCTTACATATTATTTCCTTGTCATTTTAGCTATTTTACGAAGCTTTCTATATCCTTCGATTCCTGATATTTCTAACAAATTATATTGGTTTAGAAGTGATTGTAATGTCACTGATATTTGTTCGGGCGTGTATGGAGTTAAAGAATCCCCATTTGTAATAGTTATAAATCTTCTTCGTTTATTTTGATAAATCCCCCAAAATCTATCCATATCAATATTCGGATTATTTTGTTCGATTTGTCTAATTAAATTTGCTAAAACTTCTTGCTGATTTTCATTAGTTACTACGGAAGTGGCTTGCATAAGCTCTTGTAATTGTTTGCTGGATACAGAACTTGAATCAACTTCTTTCAATGTCTCAACAATAAATGAAATTTCCACATTACATAAAGCACTTTGTTTTACAAAAAAATAGTTCCTTTGCAAATTGCGTATCAGTTCTTGTTGCTCTTGCATAGAAGTAACATATTGGTAAAATTTATTTATACTATCATAACTTTTGTTATCTATTCTGCGAATAAATAAATGCTTATAGTTTTTCCAATGATTAACATCAATTAAGGGAAGTGATTCATAAAAGGCAGTTAAATTTAAACCTTGATTAGTTATATAAGACTGAATTTCTTGTACACGCTTTTGAAGTTCGTCTATCTGCAAAACAACTAAAGAAGCAGCGTCACGCAATTTCCCCTTTTCCTGTGCTTTATAAATCCATACAGCAGATAAACCTACTATAATCAAACCAAGATTGACCCAATTATCTTTAATGAAATTAATCAACTCCATACACATATCTCCTTAAAACATTTTTAATAATTATATCACTTCTAATTATTGGAAACAATGAATAATACTATCAGTTTTTATTTGGTAGTTCAGTAGCGTTTTTAGACACTCGTTTATTTTTCAAAACAATATCATCTGCCTTGATATACCAGTCAACGTCTGCCCCTTGAAAGGTAGCAGTTGCCACCGTATCAGCCACAGGATTGATGATTTCCACCTCTGCGTTGTAGTCAAATTCCTTTAACGGAACAGCAGCAGGAATACTTACCTGTATCATACGTCCTTGTTCCTTGCACTTCAAATCGTAGGTACGTAATTTGATTTCTTCAGAAACCGTACCGTCCTCATTCTGGATATGTACCTCACGACGCAATGCCGAGAACTTCAATACTCCGAATGTCTTTTCCTTATCAATGATGATTCCGTTTGCTAATCTCATAATCTTTTTCCCTCCTTATGCTTTCACCATATCGTCTGCTGACAGGATATAGTTTGTGAATCCTCTTGTGCCGATTTTATAGCCCTCTGCGGTAATTTTGGGATTGATAAGTTTTACCTTTTCCTCTGATTCAAAGTTCTTCTCACCAGCAGACGCAGGCAGCACGACGATAATATCATCTGCCCTCTGTACGTCCGAATAAAGGTTGAAGCTACGGGAAACTACCGTCATACGTCCGTTGATCCTACGCTGTTCCACTTTATTCTCACCTGCAAACTCTAAATTTCCGAATGTCTTTTCCATGTTCGGGATAACGTGTTTTAATTCCATAAATGTATTTACCTCTTTTCTTTCTATATTTTAATGATTGATAGTGTCATTCTGCTGTATAGATTGTATCTGTCTGCCTGTGAATCATCAAGGGCAAGCGTTGTGCTTTACACCCTTGACAATCCCCATTCAGAAAGATAAATGACAGTCAAGCAGAATTTAGTTAAACTGTCAGCCAAAGGCTGACGTTTCTATGATGGGCGGTGGTCGGGGGAGTGCTTTCATAAGCTGCTACCTCCTGCATTAGTTAGATTTCTTTACTCTGCGGAATCTTTTATAACCTGCAAAGATAAGACCAGCAGCAGAAATTCCCATCATAGCGAGTAATGCGGCAAATGGCGTATTGTCACCAGTTTTTGGTGAATCGCTCGGTTTCGTTGGTGTGCTGGATTCTTCTGGTGTAGTAGGGGATTCTGATTTTTCCTTGATTGTCACCGTCTGCCCCTCGTCCTTGATGTCCTTATGTTCCGCTACCTTGATAGGCTTGTCTGGATTTGTCACGTCGTACAATTCTTCAAAAGTGACAAGCTCTTTACCAGCAAGCTCACTGGCATTGAATGTAAAGGCAATCTGAACCTCCATCTTCGTATCTGTAGCGGTGAATGTAAGGTCATTTTCCACACACTTACCATTGACGATAAGTTCTGCATTTTCCGATTTCACCATTTCCCAACCTTTTAGCTGGTATTTTGTGCCTTTTTCAAGACCATCTAAGGTAACAGTATCAACGATAGTTACGTCCTTACCAGCTTCGATTGTCTTTTTACCTGTTACCTTGTCGGCAGCGGTCGTGTGCATAGTGATGATACGCTCTGTGATTGTCACCGTCTGCCCGTCGTCCTCAATGTCCTTGTGTTCAGCCACCTTGATAGGCTCGTCTGGATTGAAAAGGTCGTACAATTCTTCAAACGTCACAAGGTCTTTGCCACCTAAAGCACTGGCATTGAATGTATACGAAACTTCAACTTCCATTTTGGAATCTTTAGCGGTAAAGGAATAATCACTTTCCACACGCTCACCATTAACAATAAGTTCTGCATTTTCAGCTTTTACCATCTGCCAGCCTTTGAGCTGATACTTTGTTCCTTTTTTCAAGCCATCTAAAGTGACTGTATCAACGATAGTCACGCTCTTACCAGAAATGATTGACTTTTCGCCTGTTACCTTGTCGGTAGCTGTGGTATGGATAGAGATTTCTGGTTCGTAATCATCTGTCAATGTTCCCAAGTCAACGACAGTCTTATTGCGTGATACCACAACATCAAAGGCAGGAATCAAGGTCATTCCTTTGTTGGAATCACAGCGTAATTCTTCAATCTCGTAAGTATCATAGAGTAAAGCACCTTTGCTGTCGTCTGGTTCAGATATTCCAAACCAGATACCGTCCTCACTAGATTTGCCAGCGTTTGTATTCTGTTTATGGGATACCCAGTCAGCAGCAGTAGAGAACTGACCGTTTTTATCAGTCACAATGATGTGGCTTTCACCAGTCGTCTTGCTTGTGATCCTAAACGGAACATTCGCAAGTCGCTTGTGAGTACCGTCACCGATTTTAACACCCTCAATATCACCACGCTTAATCTGATTGTAAACAGAGTGTACTTCGTCAGTTAAATCAACGATTTTTCCATTCTCTGTGATTGCAAACTCAATCGGTTTTGCACCGTCAGTTAAATATCCCTCTGGAGCTTTGCTTTCTTCGATACGGTATTTTCCGTATGGTAACGTATCTGCGTCAGTCGTAGCGATACCGTCTATGCCTGTATGGATTGTTTTGACAACTTCATTCTTGCTGTATAACTTGCCATCTACCAAGACAGCCTTATCATTTAAGGAGATGATTTCAAAGGCAGTATCTTTCAAAGTCGCACCGCCTTGTGCTTTTGTATCTTTTGTTTCAAGGTCACGCTTCTGGATTTTTACACCGCCACGGATAACCTTGTCTGATACGGAATACTGGTTGCTGCCGCTTAACGCTGCAAGCTCACCATTCTCTGTAATCTGTGCCACATACACGCCTTTTATCTGTTCAGAACTTCCAGCGGCTTGCATATAAGCACCCTCTAACAAGTAACCCTTTGGAGCTGTCTTTTCTTCCACAGTGATAGTACCAAGTGGCAAACAGATAGTACCATTCTGTGTATAGAAGCTGTCACCAGATACTTTGTAAACGTCAGCTAAATGTGTGATGTAATGGACTTCATTCTTGCTGTCTTTTTCAGCGATTGTTTTTGTCGTCCATGTGCGTGTCGGTTCTGATGGTAGATTTTCTTTTGTGTAATATCCGTCATAATATTTCCAGACAAACTCCGCACCCTCCAAAGAAGCGTTACCCTGTGCGGTTGATTTGGAAGTTTCCATATCAATCTTGAAAAGCTCAACCAATGTGTCTGTGACTTTTGGTGTATCGCTTACTTTTAAGGTAGCAGTTTCACCAGCCTTTACCGTAAGGGTGTAGACGTTCTTATCTAACTGGAATCCCTTTGGAGCTTTCGTTTCTTTTACAAAGTATGTCGCTGCCCTTAATTCCACTGTATCAGTGTTTCCATTACTATCTGTCGTAAGTGTGGCAACAGACTTCGTGCAGCCTTTATCAGAATAGACACCATAAGTCGCACCAGCGATTGAATAGCAGTCATTAGATTTTGTAATCGTTGTATTACTGGAAGATTTCTGAATCTTGCCATTTCCGACAGCCAATTTCGCCCAGAACTGTCCTAAGTCCTGACCCTCACCGACGTAAATATAACCGCCACAATCGTAACGGTCTTTATTTGCTTTAGCAAAAGCCTGTGCGTCTGCATAAAGCTTATCTTGTATGCTTTTTGAGATTTCGTCATAGTCAACATGGGTCTTTCCAAATCCCCATCCTAAATGAACGCTTAATCTACGCCACACCGTACACTGTTGTAATAGGTAAGACTGTTCATCTGTAAAACCTTTTTTGGTATGTTCCTTGATGTATTCCAGATTCAATGCTACATCTGTAATCTGTGACTGGTTCAGACGTTCGGTTGCGTCCTTGCGAGTTTTATATCCAGATTGGAACGCAACACCTAGCTGAATACAGTAGGCAGTTTCACCATCTGCTTTCATCCACCCCTCTTGAAATGTGGATTCAACTTCGCCACCATCTGTCACTTTTAAAACCGTGCCTGTTTTTCCATCTGAATGAGTATAGACAGAATCCGCAGCATGAATTTGTGTGACTGGAAAGGCGGTAAATACGGTTGCAAGGGTGAGTACACCTGTAAGCAATCGTCTTATAATCTTTTTCATAATATTTAATTCTCCTTTCGATTTTAGGGTAAAAAAATAGACGCTCATTTCTGAACGTCTTAGTTGCTGAAAACATTGGAACTATGTAGGATAGCTTGTTTCATCTTCATTTTTCTATATATTTGTTCTTATGCAATCGTAGCAAGAAAGTGCTTGTCCTACGCAAAATAGCGTATTTTCAAGGTTTTCCAGCTATGTTGTTCTTACGAGGTCGCACCAGAACAAAAAGCCAGAAAAACATACGATAATATCCTAACTCTTGTAAAAGAAAGTGATGTTCGAGAACCTATTAAATTCTTAAGAGCAAGAGAAATTGTTCATTTTCAACGTTTTGGCGAAGCTCTACGAATGGTAACTGAAGACATGGACAAAAAGAACTTCTATGCTTTCAATCCAAGCAGTTGTATAAAATAGGATACAGGATTACAGACTATAAATATATTCTTAGCTTTACAAATGAATTTTGATAATCTTAGAAAGAAAAAAACCACTTCATAATGAAGTGGTTTAAAGCTGGCCCACAAGGATTCGAACCTTGAAAATGCTGGAGTCAGAGTCCAGTGCCTTACCATTTGGCGATGGGCCAATGTCTCGCGACAAAAAATATTCTAGCACAGTCACTATAACAATGCAAGTACTTTTTTAATTTTTTTCAAAAAAATTTTATTTTTTTATTTTTCTTTTATCTTGCAAGGTTAATTTTTTTAACAACCTTGCAAGATTTATCTACATATGTTGATTATTATTGAACAATTATCCACATGAATTAACTATTATTGTGTAGTTATCATCAATACTGTCCTATGTTTTATTTCTGCTGACCTGCCAGATAGTTAGCAAACTGCTGTGCTGTTCTACCTGAAATTCCACCATGGCTTAATTCCCATTTATTTGCTTCAGCCTTGATTTCATCATCACTAAGTTCAACACCTAATCTTCTACACAATTCAATTGCAATATCAAAGTATTCCTTCTGTGTAGGTTTTGAGTAGTTAATTGTAACACCAAATCTATGTACAAGTGATAATTTTTCTTCCATAGTATCTGACTTATGCATTCCATTATCAACCTGAACATCACTTCTGTCATTCCATGTTTCTTTAATAAGATGCCTTCTGTTAGATGTTGCATAAATCAAAATATTCTCAGGTTTTGTTTCAACGCCCCCCTCAATTACTGCCTTTAAGAACTTGTACTCAATTTCAAATTCTTCAAATGAAAGGTCATCCATATAAATAATGAACTTGTAGTTTCTATTCTTTATCATAGCTATAACGTTAGAAAGGTCTTTAAACTGATGCTTGTATATTTCAATCATTCTAAGTCCCTGATCATAGTATTCGTTAACAATAGCCTTAATACTTGTAGATTTACCTGTACCGCTGTCACCAAATAATAAGCAGTTGTTGCTCTTTCTTCCCTGTACGAAAGCTTCTGTATTATCAACAAGTTTCTTTTTCTGAATTTCGTATCCAACCAGGTCATCAAGCATAACTTTTTCCATATTGTTAATAGCCTGGAATTCAACCTTGCCATTGTTGTCTGAAATTCTGAACGCCTTATTAAGACCAAACATTCCAACACCATAATCTTTATAAAACTGTGTTACGTGATCAAAAAATTCTTCTTCATCCTTAGCGCTTTCAAGCTTTTCGCTTAAATCTCTAACCTTTTCACTAACATTCTTGTTGTACATAAGTTCAGGTTTCCCAATTGCCTGATAATTTTCAATCTTTGTAAAACAGTCAATACCAAGCTCTTCTTCCATTGGCTTAAAGTCATAATCAAATAAGGCTTTGAACTGCTTAAAGTCATTCTTTGCAAAACTGTTTACTGTTCCCACACTTGCTCCAACCTTTTCACATGTTAAGCTAAATGGGTTCTCATTTGTTATTAATAAATATGTAAGATAGTTGTGCCACAAATTCTTATCGAAAGCATAATCTGTTGATACTTCCAGAATTCTCTTAATCTGATTATATATCCTAGTGATTATTTCATCTTTCTTATAGTCACCACTTTTATATTCTCTAATAATGTCACTAAGTTCCATAAGAATGGAATCTTTAGGCATATCTCCGTAAATAAGTAATTTTGAAACTATATTATGCATAATTCTCGCCTCTTTTACTATATATTTGAGTAAGACACTCTTTTTATAATTATAAACTCTTTTCATTAATTAGCAAGAAAAAATCGCCATACCGGGTAACCCCGATATGGCGATAAAGAATCATTTCTTTTCGTTATCTTATAAACTTCCGTGGAATGTTCTGTGAATAACGTCATCCTGCTGTTCTTTTGTTAACTTAATAAAGTTTACAGCGTATCCTGATACACGGATTGTAAGCTGTGGATATTTTTCTGGATGCTTCTGAGCATCAAGTAATGTATCTCTGTTTAATACGTTAACATTAAGATGGTAACCACCTTCCTGTGCATATCCATCTATTAAAGAAACTAAATTATCAATCTGTTTTTCGCTTGCTGCCATTTTTATTACCTCCTATTTATTCTCTTGTAATAACTTAATTCTGGATTCTTTAAATCCCTGCAACACTATTTTTCGAGCAGCTACTGCCATTTCTTTGGTAGCAGGCTCTATATCCTTCAATGGGTAATCCATGCCAAGTTTCTCGTACTTTGGCTTAGCCATATCATGATATGGCAATATATCCAAAGCCTTAACCATCTTTAACTTTCCAATGAAAAGTCCTAATTCATATAAGTACTCTTTATTTAAAGTTATATGTGGTACAACAACATGTCTTATCCACATCTGAATACCTTTCTTATCAAGATATTTTGCAAAAGCCAAAATATTGTCATTAGGCTGTTTGCAAAGTTTTAAATGTTCTTGCGGATTAATATGTTTAATATCCAGCATAACCAAATCGGTTACTTCAAGTAATTTATCTACTTTCATCAGGTTTTCCGGATCATCAGGTCTAAATGTTACACCTGATGTATCCAGACAGGTATGAATTCCTCGCTTATGTGCTTCAGTAAACAGTTCAGTAAGGAAATCAATCTGAACCATAGGCTCACCACCTGTAGCAGTAATACCGCCGCTCTGGTAGAAAAATTTCTTTGTTTCATATTCCTTAAGCAATTCATCAACGGTCATTTCTGTACCGCCTTCCATTGACCACGTGTCCGGATTGTGACAATATGCACATCTCATTGGACACCCTTTAAAGAACACTACAAATCTTACACCCGGTCCGTCTACTGTTCCGCAACTTTCTGTTGAATGAATTATTCCTGTTGACATTCTGATTTTCCTTTTTATTTGTATTTATTATAACTGCTGCTGCTTGATGATTTCATCAATATCAAGACCAAGTGCATCAGCGTCAAGGTCACCTGTAAATACGTCACAGTCTTTTCCAAGTGCATCTGGAACTACTGTAAATGTATCTGAGATACCATCTCTAGCGTTTTCGAAAGGAATCTTAGCTACAGATGCAAGTGATGCTACAGCACCATGTGTATCTCTACCATGAAGTGGGTTAGCACCTGGTGCGAATGGCTGTCCCATCTTTCTACCGTCAGGTGTGTTACCTGTGTTCTTTCCGTATGTTACGTTTGATGTAATTGTAAGGATTGACTGTGTTGGAATACTATCTCTGTATGTGAAGTGCTGTCTTAAGTAACCCATGAACTTGTTAACGATCATAACTGCGAGCTGGTCAACTCTGTCATCATCGTTACCATATTTAGGGAAGTCACCTTCTGTTTCATAGTCAACTACGATTCCATCTTCATCTCTGATAGCTTTAACCTTAGCATACTTAATAGCTGAAAGTGAGTCAGCTACTACTGAAAGTCCTGCAACACCTGTTGCGAACCATCTTGTTACATGAGCATCATGTAAAGCCATCTGGATTCTTTCATATGAATATTTATCATGCATGTAGTGAATGATGTTAAGAGCGTTAACATAAACGTCTGCTAACCATTTCATCATGTCTTCATATCTTTCCATTACTTCATCATAATCAAGATATTCTGATGTAATTGGTCTGTACTTAGGTCCTACCTGAACCTTAGTCTTTTCATCAACACCACCGTTAATAGCGTAAAGTAAACATTTAGCAAGGTTTGCTCTAGCTCCGAAGAACTGCATTTCCTTACCGATTCTCATTGAAGATACACAACAAGCGATACCATAGTCATCACCATTGATTGGTCTCATTAAGTCATCACTTTCGTACTGCATTGATGAGTATTCAATTGAAAGCTTAGCACAGTATTTCTTGAAGTCCTGTGGAAGTCTTGTTGACCAAAGAACTGTAAGGTTTGGTTCTGGAGCTGCACCTAAGTTTTCTAATGTATGAAGATATCTGAATGACATCTTTGTAACCATGTGACGTCCGTCAATACCAACACCACCGATTGCTTCTGTAACCCAAACTGGATCACCAGCGAAAATCTGGTTGTATTCAGGTGTTCTTGCGAACTTAACACATCTTAACTTCATAATGAAGTGGTCAACGAATTCCTGAATCTGTTCTTCTGTAAATGTTCCGTTAGCTAAATCTCTTTCAGCATAGATATCGATGAATGTTGAAGTACGTCCTAATGACATAGCTGCACCGTTCTGTTCCTTAACTGCTGCAAGGTATCCGAAGTACATCCACTGAATAGCTTCCTGTACGTTCTGAGCTGGTCTGCTAATATCAAATCCGTAAATCTTACCTAATTCTTTTAATTCTTTAAGAGCTCTAATCTGTTCTGAGTATTCTTCTCTATCACGGACAACTTCTGGTCTCATTTCTGTAGGTGTAGCTGCTTTCTGAGCTTCCTTATCTGTGATAAGTGTATCAACACCGTATAATGCAACTCTTCTGTAGTCGCCGATGATACGTCCACGTCCGTAAGCATCTGGAAGACCTGTTACGATGTGGTTTGTTCTACATGTTCTGATTTCTGGTGTGTAAGCATCAAATACACCAGCGTTATGAGTCTTTCTGTAGTTTGTGTAGAAATCTACAACTTCTGGATCTACTTCGTATCCATTGTCACTACAAGCCTTCATTGCCATACGGATACCACCGTTAACCTGAAGACCTCTCTTGAAAGGCTTATCTGTCTGGAAACCAACAATAGTTTCTTTATCTTTATCTAAGTAACCTGCGCCGTGTGATGTGATTGTCTGTACAACCTTTGTATCCATATCAAGTACGCCGCCTGCTGCTCTTTCCTGTTTCTGAAGATCAAGTACCTGATTCCATAAATCTGTTGTTGCCTGTGTAGGACCTGCTAAGAAACTTGCATCACCATCATATGGTGTGTAGTTCTTCTGGATAAAATCTCTGACGTTGACTTCTTTTGCCCATTCGCCTGTAGTAAATCCTTTCCATTCTTCTCTCATCTTGTTTTTCCTCCTAAAAATAAATGTAAAGCATAAAATATAGTGAATGACTAACGATAGCTTAATAAATCATCTACTGTCTTCTTCTTTGGAACACCAGGTTCTTCATCAGGATAACCTACAGCAACAAGTGCCATAAGTAACTGTCCCTCGGGAACCCCGATAATCTCTTCTGCTTTATCGATGTCATACAATCCCATTATTACTGTTCCCAAGCCTTTGTCATTAGCTGCCAAACACAATGTCTGTGTAGCAATGCCATTGTCAAATGCCTGCCAACAATCTTTTCGAGATGTGGAATAACTGCCATCTCTCTCAAAACCTGAACGCTTGTCCACTATTAATGTAGCAATAAGAAGTGGTGCTCCATTAATAATTCCTCTGTTATGCTCTGCACAACATTCCTCTGCAAGCTTAGCTTTAATCTCAGCATCTGTTATTGCAATATATCGTGTTGTCTGAGTATTCTTCCAAGAAGGCGCATACGAAGCATCCAAAACCAAATCTTCAATAATATCCTTAGATATTGGTTCCTGTTTAAACTTTCTAACACTTCTTCTTGTTTTAATGCATGTTATTGTATCCATATCATACACCTCTCAAAAATATTAGCCAGTGCCGTGTTTAATTGTCAAGAAGACGCAACTAGACACAATAAAAGTAATTTTCACTAACTGTGATTAATATAACACTTTATCTTTTTTTTTGCAACGTTAAGAAGGAATTATTTTCGTTTTTAAAATTTAACGTTTTTCACTTTATAAAGTGCAATCCTGGTCTATATTTTCTTTACATTCTTATTATATGATGATTGTTTTTATTTTTCTGTTGCATTTGCAACATATTCATGATAAAAATTTTTATACAATAGTTATATCAATATAGATTGGAGTTTATTTATGGAAATAACAAAAACAGATTTGTTTTACAATATTTCAGAACAGCAACAGGCTGAAATGATGCACTGTTTTAAAACGTATACCAGAACTTATAAATCCGGAGAAGTTATCTGCTTCTATGACGACAACAATATAGGGGTAGGTATAATCGAGTCAGGTAGCGCAAGGGTTATACATTTTCTTCCTAACGGGACCCAGACTATTCTTGAGCAATTATGTCGTGGTGATCTTTTCGGTCAGCTTTTTTATCACTATGCCTGTCCTGAAAGCATTTCTCTTGAAGCTACATGTGACTGCGTTGTTCGTTTTATTGATTATGAACACATTATAAAAAGATGCTCGAAAGCTTGTCCACATCACAGCCAGTTAGTTAATAATATTCTTGTTATAATTTCAGATAAGACAAGATCTATCTGTGAACATCTTGAAGTTTTAAGCGGTCGAACCATACGTGACCGTTTAAATAATTATTTTGAAATTTTGTCTTCGAAATCCGGAAGCAATACTTTCAAGCTTCCCTTCACAATGACTGCCCTTGCGGACTATCTTTCAGTTGACAGAAGTGCCATGAGTAGAGAATTAAAGAAAATGAAAGATGAAGGATTGATACAGACTAACAAAGGAATTGTTACCATTAACAGGTAATTTGCCACTTGTCGTATCACAAAAAAATGGATGCCCTCAAACACGTTGATTTTCTTATTTTGCTCCGTCGTCTATCGTACAGCGAAAAACTAAACTCGCTTCGCTCGGACAGTAGTTTTATCGCTGTACACTATACTCGCAAAATTTCGAAAATCTGCCTATTGTTTGCTGGCATCCATTTTTTTGTGATACTTAATTAAAATATCAAAATTCCAATTCACCTTTCCCTTTTTGTACTGGAATAATTGGGATAGGACCTTTTGACACTGTAATTACATTAATTTATTATTTGGATTCTGTTACGTCGTTCACTTCATCTTTGTCTGGGAATACTGCATTAAGGATAATTCCTGCAATTGATGCAACTGCAAGTCCTGAAAGGCTGATTACTACTCCTCCGATTGAGAATGAAACTGCTCCGTCAACTCCGCTTAATACATCTGCGCCCATTCCTGAACTAAACTTGATACCTAAAGCACATACAACGATAATAGCTGCAACGATAACGTTTCTGCTCTTCTTAAAGTCAACCTGTGCTTCTACTACATTACGAACACCGATTGCTGCAATCATTCCATAAAGCATAAATGAAATACCACCAACGATACCTGATGGCATAGCCTGAATAATCATGGCAAACTTAGGGGAGAATGAGAATAACATTGCAAGATAAGCTGCAATTCTTACTACTCTTGGATCATATACTCTTGAAAGAGCGAGTACACCTGTGTTTTCACCATATGTTGTGTTAGCAGGGCCACCAAAAATTGATGATAATGTTGTAGCAAGTCCGTCACCTAAAAGTGTTCTGTGAAGACCTGGGCGGTTAATAAAGTCTTTTCCTACTGTAGCACTGATGGCACAAATGTCACCGATATGTTCCATCATTGTTGCAATGGCAATTGGAACCATTGTTGTAATAGCAAAAATAATTGCTGAGCTGTTGTTCCAGTCAATTGAAAAAATTGTTTCGTCCATATGAACAGGAAGACCAATCCATGCTGCATCAGCAATAGCTTTTACATCAACCTGACCTGTTTCGCCTAATAAACCTAATCCGTTTCCAAAAATAAGGGCGAATAAATATGCTCCAACTACACCTAAAAGAATAGGAATAATCTTTGCCATTCCTCTTCCCCAGATATTAAAGAATATTACGATAACAAGCGCTACGACGGCAAGTGGCCAACATGTTGCACAGTTATTAAGTGCTGATGGTGCAAGGCAAAGACCAATAGCAATAATAATAGGACCTGTTACAACAGGTGGGAAGAACTTCATAACCTTCTTAACACCTACTAACTTTATTAGCAACGCTAAAACTAAATATAATAGTCCTGCGCAAGCTACACCTAAACATGCATATGGAAGCATATGAGCTGAATCTTTTACTCCAAAGTCACCAAAAGCTCCTGATACTGTTGTATATCCACCAAGGAATGCAAAAGATGAACCAAGAAATGCCGGAACCTGTAATTTTGTAAAAATATGGAAAAGAATAGTTCCAAGACCTGCCATAAGTAATGTTGTCTGAACATCAAGACCTGTTAAAAGTGGTACCAAAACTGTTGCACCAAACATGGCGAACATATGCTGGAAACCTAAAAGAAACATCTTTCCTTTTCCCAACTCTCTGGCATCATATACTGCTGAGTTACCAATTTCGTTGTTTGACATTGTCAAATCCTCCTTTTTTTACTTTCGATAAAACATTTTAGCAGAAGTTTAAAGATTTTTCGACCACAATCTCTAAAAACGTTATAATGCACAAAAAATTAAAAGCATTTAGGCTATTTTTTACATTGTTATTTAATAGTCTAAATGCTTTATAATTTATTTTTTATTTCTATAATCAATTTGTTTCTGATTATATTATTCCTTCCACTGCAGTCTGTGAAGGTGACCTTCCATCTGCATTCCATGGAAATCATTCTGTCTTAATGCCTCATAAAGTACAATTGCAACTGAATTGGCAAGATTTAATGATCTAATCTCCGGATTCATTGGGATTCTAATACATGTATCTTCATTATCTACCAAAATCTCCTCCGGTATTCCTGCGCTTTCTTTTCCAAACATTATATAATCATCCGGTCCAAACTCTACATCTGTATATCTGTGTGGAGCCTTAGTTGTAGCCATCCAAATCTTTATTCCCGGATGCTGATCCATAAAATCTTTGAAACTATCATAAATAGTCACGTCCAAATCATCCCAATAGTCCATTCCTGCACGCTTAAGATTCTTCTCATTTATTCTAAATCCCATAGGTTCAATAAGATGAAGCTTTGTACCTGTTGCACAACATGTTCGTCCTATGTTACCTGTGTTCTGTGGGATCTCAGGCTCTAATAATATAACATTCATAACCTATCTCCATTCTGTCTTACAAAACTGTACACTAATGTACATCTGCTAATCATGTAAGCTTATAGTCTACTTCTGCTCCAGTCTTTCAACAAACTTTCTAACTCTGCCAAGGGCAAGCTTAAGATCATCAAGTGAATATGCATATGATATTCTAAGAAAACCTTCTCCGCAATCACCGAAAGCTGTTCCCGGAACTACGGCAACCTTTTCTTCCTCTAGCAATCTTGTAGCAAACTCTTCTGATGTGAGTCCAAACTTCTTAATGCTTGGGAATACATAGAATGCTCCATATGGTTCAAAACAATCAAGTCCCATATCTCTTAATTCGTGAACAAGATAATTTCTTCTCTGATTGTATGACTCCTTCATTCTTGCCACATCATCATCACCGTTTCTTAATGCTTCAACTGCAGCATACTGGCTTGTTGTAGGTGCACACATAATTGCAAACTGATGGATTTTAACCATCTGATCCATAATAACCTTTGGCGCACACGCATAACCAAGTCTCCAACCTGTCATTGCATAAGCCTTTGAAAAACCGTTAATCAAAACTGTTCTTTCCTTCATTCCCGGAATACATGCTATTGAAACATGGTCTTCCTTGTAAGATAATTCAGAATAAATTTCATCAGATAATACAAAAATATCTTTTTCTATACAAACCTGAGCAATATCTTCCAAATCCTTTCTTTCCATAATAGAACCTGTTGGATTATTAGGGAAAGGTAAAACCAAAATCTTAGTTTTGTCAGTTATCTTTTCTAAAACTTCTTCCTTAGTTAAACGAAATTCGTTCTCTTCCTTTAATTCAATAATGACAGGAACAGCATGTGTTAATTCAACACATGGAACATATGAAACGTAGCTTGGCTGTGGAATCAAAACTTCATCACCCGGATCAAGCATTGCTCTCATCGCAATATCAATGGCCTCACTACCACCTACAGTAATCATTACTTCGCCGTTATAATCATAATCTACATCTAATTTTCTTTTAAGGTAATTGCATACCTCCATCTTTAACTCTTTAAGACCTGAGTTAGATGTATAAAAAGTACGTCCTTTCTCAAGACTATATATCCCCTCTTCTCTAATATGCCAAGGGGTATCGAAATCAGGCTCACCTACGCCAAGTGAAATAGCATCTTTCATCTCGCTTACAATGTCAAAAAACTTTCTAATACCTGATGGTTTAATTTCCTTTGTTACTTTTGATAATGGATCTCTCATTATGGTGTCACTAACATCCTTTCATCTTTTTCTTTTTCATCTAAAATCATTCCGTAGTCTTTATACTTCTTCAATACAAAATGTGTTGCTGTATTCAAAATTGAATCTAAAGTAGAAAGCTTACTTGATACAAACTGGGCTATCTCTTTCATTGTTTTTTCTTCAAGTATAACTGTAAAGTCAAAACCACCTGACATAAGATAAACTGCCTTAACTTCTTCAAATTTATATATTCTCTCTGCAATTTCATCAAATCCGCTTCCACGCTGTGGTGTAACACGAACTTCGATTAATGCTGTTACTTTTTCATCGTTAGTTTTATCCCAATCAATAAGTGTGTAATATCCACATATTACACCTTCATTTTCCATATCCGCTATGGCGCTGGCAACTTCCGCCTCCTTCGCTCCTAAAAGAATCGCCATTTCATGAATGTCAATTCTGCTATTTTTTTCAATTAAACGTAAAATCTCTTCTCTCATTGCCAATCTCCTTTTTTAAATAAATTTGTATATTTCATCACCTCTTGGAGGTTCCAAATACCTTGTTTCATCGCCATTTATAACTACTCTGTTCTTATTGTCAGTTATCTTTCCGATTACTTCTCCATAGATTCCGTTAGCGTTTAGTGACTCTTCTATTTTATAACCATCAGGGCTTACAATCAATAGCGAACCTGAACCTTCCAACAAATAAGGGTTAATATCCATAAATTCTGCTATTTCAATAACCTGCTGCCAAATAGGAATCTTGTTAATATCTACCTGAATGCCTTTATCCACACATGAAGCCACTTCCCATAATCCGCTAAACAATCCTCCTTCAGAAACAGCGTGCATATACACAGCTCCTGCATCTATTGCTATTGCAGAAGCTTTCTCGGTACTAGTGTAATCTTTCAATTCCAAGCATTCTGAAATAAATCTTCCGGAAAACTTGCCTTCTAACTTATCTTTATATCTTTCTGCTATAACAGATGTTCCACCAATAGCAAGTGTTCCTGCCATTATAACATCCATTCCCGGTTTTATGCTATCACTTTTTAGTAAATTGCCTGTTGTTCCAATCATAAAAATGTTAATAATTGGACCTTCAGTGGTTCCTCTATAAACATTACACTGGTTAATTTCCACATTATGACTGTCTGCTGACTTTCTAAAATTTTTAATCATTCTGTTTACTTCTTTTTCTTCAAATTCCAATGGCATTGTAATGCTTAATTGTAAACTTTTTGGAACGCCACCCTTTTCGCAAATACTGTTAATACTTCGCTGAACATAAAACTCTTCACATCCGTCAAAAGTCTTTAATATACAATTAGAAGACACTACAGCCGTAATGTCTTCTAATTGTATGTTTGCAGCATTTACTCCCGGTTTAACTCCTTCGTTTTTGGAATTTAAATTCTTTAAAATAGCTCTTTTATAAGTTACTTCTGAAACTTTTCCCGGATTCATAATTCACCGCCTTATTTAACTATTCTGATTTTTTTGATTTCTTACTTGAAGTCGACTTTTTTGTTGTCTTTTCACTACTCTTCTTGTCGTCCTTATCACTATCATCTTTCTTAGTTGTTGTGGAAGCCTTCTTAGTTCCCTTTACAACAATTGTTGGTGACATTGCATAAGTACTTGTATGTATTAATTCCTTACTAACCTGCTTGCCGTTTTCATATGTAATCTTCCATAATTCAGCCACATACCCTACATGACCTGAAGATTCAACTTCTGAATAGCCTACAGGCTTACTTGAATCCTTCTTAGTCTGTGTTTTAACAGGTGTAGTCTTTACAGTCTTGCTTTCATATTTTACTGAATGACCTGCTTTTCTTGTGTCATGTCCATAAATATTGAAAGTAATTGAACCGCCTGAATTATAAATACCTTGAACATAAATAGGCGCATCAGTATCATTTTCAAATACTAAATCCTTGTAATCTCCTGCCAAAGCTGCATCTGCTGACAAAGGAACATATCCTACTGCCATTGAATGCGGGAATCTCTTAACAACCTTAATCTCTGCTCTAAGCAAAGCATTGTAAAGTGTACTTGAAACCTGACAAATACCACCACCTAAGCTGTCCTGAACGCCACCATCAACATATGTACCTGCAGGATGCCATCCGTTATCCTCTGTCCACGGATATAAGTTTTCATTACATGAATACTGTTCTCCCGGATAAACAACTGCTCCGTTAATTAACTTAGCACCATTCTGTATGTTTAAGTTTCTATTAGCATAAGAACTTCCTACACTAAACTCTGTTGTATAACTGCCCATTGGTTCGTTAGAAACCTTTTCACAATCCTCTGTTGTATACTTAGGTTTTGAAACTGTAGTTGTGGCAGTTAACTTTATGTTAGCTTTCTTATTCCACTTCTCTGTTACATATGTATATAACTGTTCTACAGTCTTATCATAGTCTACAGTCACGCCTTCTTTCTCTTTTATAATCTTAAATCCATGACCTGTAGCCTCCAAAGATGCATTCTGCGCCTTTATTTCATACTCAGCACAAATAGTTTGCAACTTCTTTTTTAAGGTATCTTTATTAAATGACATTTCAACATTAAACTTCATGCCATTATGCTGTAAATCAAGACCATCCTTATATCTCTTTATAATGTTACCTGTCTTTCCTGTATTCACAGCTTCATCAACTACTGTCTTATTGCTCCACTTGTATCCTAAATTCCCTAACGTAGTCTGAACTGACTTACCATTAACATCAAATGTTACCGTTGTAGCTGTCTTGTCTGACACAACTGTCTTCAACGCTTTTGTAGCTTCGCTTGCTGTCATTCCACTTACATCAACGCTGTCAATTGACACGCCTTTTTTAATCTTTTCTTCTGCATCCTCAGAAGCAGCCCATACACACACTGTTCCCATTGTAAGAATAACACATGCGATTAATAAAACTACTTTCTTAATCCCCTTCACAATTAGCCTCCTCAAGTCCTTCTCTATACACTAAATACTGTTGTAACAACCATTGCAAGTATTAATAAACCTGCTATTACTCCTGCGATAATTCTCTGATTCTTCTTGTTGTAAAAAAAGTTCATACCATTCTCCTTTTCCCAATAAACTAATGATTACAGTGTAATCAAATTTTAGGTATTTTAACATTTATTATATTAATAAAAAACGTTAATATTGTGAACTGTGGTCTAATAACCCACTTTTTCTTTAACAAAGTATACCATAACTGTCAAAAATGTCCTAGTCAAAAATTCTGCCTTTTTCTGAAAGAATTTTGTCTATTTTTTTAGACGCCTCATTCTTTGAAAGCTCATCTATATTAAAATTCATTTCAATCTTATGATATACCATCAAATCTTTTAAATATTTCTTTTGTCTGTCAGTAATAGGCTGCATTTTTTTCGCTTTAAATACTAACTGATAAGGTTCAAAAAGTCCCGGACTCTCTGTTCCAAACTTTTCCATTAGCACGTTGTATAACTTAGATGTAACCTCTGCATCATTAAATGCCCTGTGATGGTTTTCATCTGCTATTCCATAATAATTGCACAAATATTCCAAGCCTCTGCTTTCAAGTCCCTTCAAAGTCTTTCTTGCAATCTTTAATGTATCAATTCCCATTTTGTCAAACTTAAGTTTCTGGTTAATTGCATTCTGTTTCAAAAAGCTATAGTCAAACATAATATTGTGTCCCATAATCACATCGTCCCCGGCAAACTCAATAAATCTTGGCAGAACTTCCTCTATAAAAGGTTTATCCTTTAACATTTCGTCAGTTATTCCCGTAAGTTCCGTAATATAGGGACTAAGTTTCAGTCCCGGATTAATCAGCTCCGAAAAAGTATCAACTGCCTTACCGTCCCTTACCTTAACTGCTCCAATCTCTATTATTTTGTCCCACTTTACTCTTATGCCGGATGTTTCGATATCCACACACACATAATCTTTAACCATAATTCCTATCTCTTTATCTGCTTTGTTATGTTAATCAGCTTAGCCTGTTTATTCAAAGGATTTCTGTGTTTGTAATCAAATAATATATATGTAAGATTGTCCTCATTTATTCCAAACACTTCAACGTGAGTCATTTTTTCTAACTGCTTGGAATCGTAATCTTCATAATCCATAAGGATTGTTCTAACCTCTTCTCCTTTAAAAAACTCTCTAATCTGATGCTTGTATTTTTCAATGTTTTTAGAAAATCCAGGACGGCTTTTGGCATTTTCACGCAAATAAAAATCTTTTGTCAAAAGCTCCTCCCATTGAATATTCTCTTCAAAGTTCCTCTTCTTAATAAAATTCAAAAGTAATTCATAACGCTTTACTCTTGAATGTTTCTCCCCGTTTTCACTGTGTCTCTGGTAAAAACTACCCAGTTGTTCATACAGTTCAAATGGTGATTCGTAAAGTTCACTAAGCTTTCTTATTGTATTTTCAAACTGAAAACTATTGTAATATATCTCAACAACAGCCTCCACTTCTTTTAGTTTCAATATGTCATCAAAACTAACCCAGTTGGTTTTAAGCACTTCGTAAGGTGCCCTGCCACTATAAGACATACCATATTTTTCACTATTTTCCTTCATCATTGAGCCATAAAGAACTTTCAAAAATCCCAACTGAAACTGGTCAGGCTTCATTGCATACACCTGATCAAAACTTCTCTTAAAGCTTTCATAATTCTCATATGGAAGCCCTGCTATAAGGTCAAGATGCTGATGAATATTACCACCATGATGTATCTTTTCCGTAATCTCTGCTATTTTTTCAATGTCCGTTTTACGATTAATTGCCTCCAAAGTCTTCTCGTTAGTTGACTGCACGCCAATTTCTAACTGAATCAACCCCGGTCGCATATCACTTATTAAGGCAATCTCCTCATCCGTCATAAGATCTGCTGCAATTTCAAAATGAAAATTAGTTACACCATTATCGTGTTTCTTAATATATGACCAAATTTCCATTGCATGCTTCTTGTTGCAATTAAAAGTTCTGTCCACAAACTTAACCTGATTAGTATTATTGTCTATGAAAAACTGAAGTTCCTTCTTAACCAAATCAAGACTTCTAAACCTTAATCTTTTGTCAATGGATGAAAGACAATAACTGCATGAAAAAGGGCAGCCTCTGCTTGTTTCATAGTAAATAATCTTGTTTTCAAAGTCCTTCATCTCCTTATAAACAAAAGGAATGTCCGACATATCAACAGGCTGTTGAGGTTTGTTGATTATAATCTGGATTCTCTGTTTTTTTGAACAATCTAGTATTCCTGTTTCTGATTCGAATATCTGATGTTCTAAACTTTTAGACTTTCTATATCCTATACCAAGTATATCATTAAGTTCATCAATACCAATTCCATTAAAAGTATACTTGTCCATTACTTCTTTGAAAGTAAGCTCGCCCTCCCCATACATAACATAATCAATGGCTTCATTCTCCCTAAGAACCTGCTCCACATTGTAGGAAACTTCAGGGCCACCCACCCAAACATCCACATTTGGGCAAATCTTCTTATAATCCCTAACAATCTCCTTAACCATTCCAATGTTCCAGATATAGCATGAAAAACCAACTGCATCCGGTTTTCTTTTATAAATATCTCTTAAAATATCATCACTGTACTGGTTAATAGTATATTCTGCAATCTCTATTTCATTATTATTATTTCCATATTTTTCAGCAAAAGCCTTAAGGCTGTAAACTGCAAGATTTGAATGTATGTATTTTGCATTAATTGCAACTAGCAAAAACTTCATATTATTTCTCTTTTACCTCACATGTAATCATCCATGGTGCCGGCTGTGCGACAAATACTCCATTCTTGTCTACCTTAGACACAGCTATCTGCATTACTTCTGTTACATCTACACCATGTTTCTTCATTAGGTATTTAATATCTGCTAAAATATCTAATTCTAATGTATAAATAATAAATTTAATCTTCGGATTTACTTTTAATAAAGTTACTATATCATTTTCGATGGTACTTTTTTGTGCCACGATAAAAGCAAGTCTTGGCGTTGGAAGTTTTTCCAATGCTTCAACAGTAATTTCAGGAATAATTTCAATATTATGGGTACCAAACTTAGAAGCATTCTCTTCCATTGTCCTAAGTGAACCTGCATCTCTTTCCGCTGCAATAACAACCCCTTCATAAGCTACCATTGATGCTTCAACTGCAATACTCTCAGCATTTGCAAGTAAAACAGTGTCTCTTACATCCATTTCAAGCTTATTCATAATAACTGCACGGATTTCATGACCTACATATTTAACCATACCTGATGAAAAATTATCATTCTTCATTCCGAAAATCATTGATTCTCTTGTGTTTTCATTAACAATATAAATAACCGTTGGTCCTTCTAAATTGCCGTCCATCATATCGCTTACTTTGCAATGCTTCATTTCAGAAGGTTCGTACCCTTCACCAAAGTACATTTCATAATCACCATATCCTGCTTCCCAGCATTTATATAACATGTTAGGATATGTAGAATCTGCAAAAATCAAAACTCTCTTATGTGTTGCAATAGTTGCCAACACATTTCTTCTCTTGCTGCAAGTGTTAAGCATCTTAATCTTCTCCGCACTTACTCCCTGCATATCTGCTACATATTCCATCCATTTAAGCATCTGTGAATTTGTAAATTGAACTTTTTCTGCCATATCTAATTCCTCCGTTCTTCATTGCGTAAAATCGCAACACTCTTTTTTAATTTTACCACAAAAGAACAAAGATACAACAAGGGGAATATAAAAAGAAAAGCCACCGTGCTTTCTTTAGCACGGCAGCCTTTCGGGCAAAAAAATAGAGCGGGTGATGGGAATCGAACCCACATATCCAGCTTGGAAGGCTGGTGTTCTACCACTGAACTACACCCGCATATTTATATAGTGCCCAGTTCCGGAATCGAACCAGAGACACGAGGATTTTCAGTCCTCTGCTCTACCAACTGAGCTAACTGGGCGATTTGCGTTATGACTTATCGCTCTGTTATGTTACACTATATAAATATTTTTGTCAAGATTTTTTTAATTTCTCTTATATAAAAATTATTTTGTACTAGTAGTATACCATATTATTTCTCGATGTTTTTCGGCAACTTACCTCTTAACTCTTCCCACAAGCCTCTGTGATAAATAAAATATTTTATCAGGGTAAATGCCATTATAATCATATCTGCTATAACCAAAACATTAACCATAACTTCCGGCATATTAGGAAATAAAAGCAATACAATCAGAATTACATAAGTTGCAAAAGTGCATACTTTGCCATACCACATTGCACCTTCGATTTTGTGTCCGGCTCTAATTGATATAATTCCTGCAACCGCCATATAGCCTTCTTTTATTATATAAAAGACAACCATGGGTACAACTATGGAATATTTGAAAGACATGCTTATAATAATAGCTCCCAAAGTTATTTTGTCGGCTATTGGATCAAGCATCTTTCCCCAGTCTGTTATCATATTAAACCTTCTGGCAATTTTACCATCAAAGAAATCTGTTATTCCCGAGATTACAATTGTCACAATTACAGGCCAGTAAGGAGCACCGTCTAACGCCCTGTAAAATAGCAACATATATAACATTGCCAACGCTATTCTAAAATATCCCATTATATTAGGAATAGAAAAATATTCCCTCCAAAAATTTTTGTCCATGATTCCCTCTCCCATTTATTTCAAAACATAAACTTCAATTTAATATATTTAAATTACATTTAATTTTTAAGCCAAAAACTTTAGTGTGATTGAAA
The DNA here is from genome assembly GCF_025150745.1 of Eubacterium ventriosum. Classification (NCBI taxonomy): domain Bacteria; kingdom Bacillati; phylum Bacillota; class Clostridia; order Eubacteriales; family Eubacteriaceae; genus Eubacterium; species Eubacterium ventriosum. Next base: position 910,636 of record NZ_CP102282.1, on the reverse strand, counting down.
TTTTAAATTCTAATGTGACTTAACTTTTGTCCAAAGACTTGAACTATACGCCTTTATATCCTGTGGCTGGTCTTTAAAAACTTCATTTTTAGGATTTGACGTGTCAGGTCCACAGCCCGGATTTCCTGCGTAAGCATCATTTTTAAAATATTCATAAACACTTTTTACTGCGCTGTCATATCCTATATAATCAGTATTCTGCTCTGCCACATCATAACTTAAGAAATAATCAATAAACTGATGAGCAAGTTTAGTATTTTTGCACTTTTTGGTAATAACCATTCCGTCAGTCCAAACATTACTTCCCTGATCCGGCACGAGAAATCCCATATTATCATTCTCATTAATAACATATGAGCCATCTCCTGAATATACTACAGCCATTGCCTTATTACCTGAAATCATGTTGTCCATAACATCATCTCCAACATATACAGGTTTCATTGTATTATTCTGTTCAATAAGCCAGTTGTACGCCTGTTTTAGTTCATCTTTATTTCTTGTATTCATTGAATAACCAAGGTCTTTCAAAGCCACCATAAAAGAATCCCTTTCAGAATCATACATATAAATCTGACCGCTGTATTTCTTATTCCTTAGAATATTCCAACCTTCTTTTAAGTCATTTTCATCTACAACTGTTTTGTCGTACAAAATCCCTACAGTTCCCCAATAATAAGGTACTGTGTATTTATTATCAGGATCAAAGTCATTCTTCAAGAGCTTTGGAATAATCTTGTCTTTGTTAGTTATAAGTTTCCAGTCAATTGGCTGCAAATAATCTTCTGATATAAGTCGTTCAATCATATAATCAGACGGTATTATCACATCATATTCTGCCCCACTTTGAAGCTTTGTATACATTGTTTCGTTAGAATCAAATGTTTCATATACAACCTTGCAGTTATACTCTTTTTGGAAATCCTCAATAAGAGAAGTATCCATATATTCCCCTGAATTATACACACGAAGAACCGGCTTACTGCTAATGGCTGAAAATCTTGCCCCACAAAATACTGCCACTGCCAAAACTCCAACAGTTGCAACAGCCACACCAATCTTTTTAAGGGGACTATTGTGTGATGCTGACATTTCAACCTTTTTGTGTCTTTTTTTTGCAAGAGCCGGTATAACATTTACACCAACCAAAATCAAAACAACCACAAGAATAAGCAATGTTGACAAAGCGTTAATTGTAGGATTTGTTCTCTTTGTCATATTGTAAACAACAATTGAAATGTTGGAAACACCGTTTCCTGTTACAAAATATGAAACAACAAAATCGTCAAGTGACATTGTAAATGCAAGAAGCATTCCTGCAAAAATTCCCGGTTTTAACATCGGAATAATAACCTTAGTTAACGCCTGAAACGGTGTGGCACCAAGATCCATGGCAACATTTGCAAGGTTGTGGTCCATACTTCGAACCTTTGGATAAACACTTGTTATAACATATGGCGTACAAAAAGCAATATGTGCTAAAAGCATTGTAAGATATCCACGTTCAAGTCTCATTGACGTAAACAAAATCATAAGTCCGATTGCCGTAACAATATCAGGGTTCATAATAGGCATATTGTTAACATTCAAAAGCCATTCTCTAAGAATTTTTCTGCTTCTTGAAAGTCCGATTGCCGTAATTGTACCAAGAACTGTAGATATAATTGTGGCAATAACAGCAATACTTATAGATACATAAACTGCTGCAATAATATCATTGTCTGTTAAAAGTTTCTTATACCATTTAAGTGAAAATCCGGTAAACTTAGTTAAGGATTTTGATGAGTTAAATGAAAAAAACATTGTAACTGCAATTGGTAAATAGAAAAATATAAAACACAATGTAATATATAATTTTGGTCCTATGGAGATTTTCTTCTTATTCATTAGTTACCTCCATTCTCGTCAGGATCTATTTTTTTCATAAATCCCATCATTACTAAAATAATAACTGCAAGAATAACTGAAATGGAACTTCCGAAATTCCAGTCACCTACAGAAATAAACTGATTTTCAATAAGGTTACCAATAAGTACAAACTGATGTCCGCCAAGTAACTGTGGTATAACGAAACTTGAAATAGACAAAAGAAATACCATTGAAACACCGTTTATAACGCCAGGAAGTGACAATTTCAAAATAACCTTTGTAAAAGTCTGAAATCTGTTGGCACCAAGGTCACTTGCAGCTTCCACAAGTGAGTGGTCCATTTTTGCCAGTGATGTGTGAATTGGAATAACCATAAATGGCAACAAATCACATACTAAGCCCATAACAACCGAAAAATTAGTGTACATCATTGTCTGCTGATTTAATCCTAACAGTTTAAATAATGAATTAATAATTCCGTTGTCTGACAAAAGACTTATCCATGCATAAGTTCTAAGCAATGTGTTAATCCACATTGGAATTGTGACTAACAGTATTAAAATATTCTGAGAACTTTCATCAAACTTTGAAATAATATACGCCATTGGATATGCCAAAACAAGGCAAACTCCCGTTGTAATTAGTCCCATTTGCAAAGATTTAATAAAAACATTTAAGTAAATAGGATCAGATATTTTTCTAAAATTATCTAATGTAAAATGTATTGTTATAAGTGAATTATCCCCTGTTGTAATGGAGTAAAGTAATATTAATGCCAAAGGCAAAACTATTAGCAGAAAAGACCATAACACATAAGGTTTCACTAAGCCTTTATAATGATGCATCTCTTTCCTCCTTAATTCTCCATTTTGTGCATTACCTGAATGTCAAAAGGATCAATTGTAAGTCCTACTTTTTTCCCAATTTCATAATTTTCTGTTGTATGAACCTTATAATTTCTGTTTTTAGTTTCCACGAGATATTCATAATGAACACCCATAAAAACTTTTGAAATAATAGTTCCTGAAACCTTACCTGCCTCCGGTTCCACAACATCCATGTCTTCAGGTCTTAAAACAACTTCAATATCTTCATTATCCTTAAATCCCTTGTCTACACATTCCCAGTCTATGCCATCAAAATTAACAAGGCAGTCCTTAATCATATTACCTTCAATAATATTTGACTCACCAATAAATTCAGCTACAAATCTGTTCTGTGGCTCGTTGTAAATATCCATTGGAGTTCCAATCTGCTGAATAACACCGTCGTTCAAAACAACGATTGTATCTGACATTGAAAGTGCCTCTTCCTGGTCGTGAGTAACAAAAATAAATGTAATTCCAACTTCCTTCTGAATCTTTTTAAGCTCAGTCTGCATATCTTTTCTAAGCTTGGCATCCAACGCACCCAAAGGCTCATCAAGAAGCAATACCTTAGGTTCGTTAACAAGGGCTCTTGCTATGGCAACTCTCTGCTGCTGACCTCCTGAAAGTAAAGTTACATCTCTTTTTTCAAAGCCTTTAAGGCCTACCAGTTCAAGCATTCTGCTAACCTTTTTCTCTATGACGTCTTTGTCCATTTTCTTAAGATTAAGACCAAAAGCAATATTATCTGCCACATTTAAGAAAGGAAACAGGGCGTACTTCTGAAATACTGTATTTACTTCTCTTTTGTAAGGCGGAACCTTTGAAATATCCTTTCCGTCAAAAATCAACTGACCATTACTTGGTTCCTCGAAACCACCGATAATTCTTAACAAAGTAGTCTTACCGCATCCGCTTGGTCCAAGTAATGTAAGAAATTCGTTTTCATATATGTTTAAATCAATCCCCTTTAAAACCTGCTGGTCTTCAAAATTCTTGCTAATATTTTTTAATTCAATAATCTTCTTTTCCATAACGTTCTCCTAAACTGTTTTAAAAACTTGGGGGGCCACTAATCCATAACACCTTTGCGCCCTTGTCTGATTTAAGATAGTGCTTATATTTTGCCTCATAATAAAAAGTTTCACCTTTTTTCACTTTATAAGTCTTGCTTCCAAGCACGACCTTAATCGTTCCTGACAAAACATAGCCAAACTCTTCACCCTCGTGAGGATTGTCAGGGTAAGTTGAACCGCCTGCCTCTAATGTGACCATAATAGGTTCCATCAGATTTTTTTGTGCATTTGGCACAATCCACTGAATCATATTTTTAAGTTCTTTATCTTCCTTCTCAAAATAGTCTTCCTTAGAAAAGACAATCTGATTATCCTCATCATCTTCAAAAAAATTCTTCAAATCCGTACCCAGACACTGGAGAATATCCACAAGAGTTGCTATTGACGGAGATGTATGATTCCTCTCAACCTGAGAAATAAATCCCTTAGTCAACTCTGCCCTATCAGCCAATTCCTCCTGAGTAAGTCCTTTCAAAATTCTTAACTCTTTAATCTTTTTTCCTATATCCATAGTATTATCCCTTTTTATTTTTAGCTTTAATCATACTTTAAAGCTGAGTTTGTTATTTTTAAACAAAAAGTTTAGTATTTCTAACCTTATATAATATATAATTATCTTATTTCATTGTCAATACAATGGTGATACAATATTAAATGATTACAACGTCAAAAAGTCTTATCCCGCTTGTGCTTGCACAATAAAGGGATAATGACTTTGAGACGCGCCCACAACATGCGAATATTGAGGGGAAGGATTGTGGGACTGCGAAGCACGCAACAATCCGTGTAATCATAAATAAACGAAGTATACAGGAGGAAAAATCTATGAACAAAATTCTCGCAGATATGCACACTCACACCATTGCAAGCGGTCACGCTTATGCCACACTTACAGAAATGTGTAAAGAAGCAGCAAACAAAGGACTTGAAATTTATGGAATCACTGAACACAGTTCAGGAATCCCCGGAACTTGTGCTGATATTTATTTTCAAAATTTAAGAGTTATTCCAAGAGACCTTTTTGGATTAGATTTAAGACTTGGTGCGGAAATTAACATAATTGACTACAATGGTACACTTGACCTTGGTCAGGAATACATTGACCGACTTGATTTTGTTATTGCCGGCATCCATTCTGTATGTTACAAGTTTGGCTCAAAAGAAGAAAACACTGCTGCAATAATAAATGCCATTAAGAATCCTAATGTGAACATTATAAGCCATCCTGACGACGGCCGTTGTCCTCTTGATTACGAAGCCCTTGTTCAGGCTGCAAAAGAATATCACGTTCTTCTTGAAATAAATAATAATGCCCTTAGGGATAAAAATAGAAAAAATGTAAAAGAAAACCAGAAATTAATTATCGAAAACTGTAAGAAATACAATCATCCTTTCATAATGGGAAGTGATGCTCACTTTACAACTGATATTGCCAACTACGACCACTGCGGTCCATTGGTAGAATCAATGAATGTTGATAATGAATTAATAATGAATTATTATCCGGATAGGTTGAGGGAATTTCTTAGGAAATAGTTAGCAAATATTTGTACTGTAATTCATTGAAGAAATCAAAAAAGAAACCATGTAGCACCAAATAGGATACAACCTCAAGCCCATGGTTTCTTTTTTTACTATTCAAACTCCTACTCACAAAAATTTACTCCTTTATAAAGCAGGATATTTATTGTATTTAGCAGTTCATTTCTGTACTGTTTTAGTATTTTTGCATATAGTCTAAGACGAAAATATTGTCATTTTATTGTCACGAGTCAATACCGTTGTAGTCGTTCTTGCATGTATGACAAACTGGAATTTGTAAATATTATTTTACATTTTTATATGAAATCACAATATGACTTGGTGCAAATAATACTGATGCAATAATCAATAGCACTGACCTACTCATAATCCCACTAAATAAGAACAACATTGAAGGAATAATAGAAAGTGCTAATGCTTCGTCAGACCACCTCCCGAACCAAGTTCCCGGAATATTGATTATCATGAATCCGAAACAACCCAATCTCCCTACTTGTTCTGTGACCTCAACATATTTATTGTTCCACTTATTATCAAATCCATCTTTGCACTTAATCGCAATCTCGTTAAAGAGCGTTGCGTCTTTTCTCAACCCACGAAGCGACACCATACCGTCAGCTTCCATCTGCTTTAATTGCTCCATATAGGTCGGAGCAAAAGGCTTTTTGAAATGCACATTATAGGGTATGCGTTCCTCAATCATATTTATATTTTCATAGGTTTCATTCTTGCGTTCGTTGTGCCTTTCCGCCTTGCTCACATCAGAAACGGTGTACTTTTTACCCTTGCACAACTCATATCCGCCTTGTTGCTTTTCGCCATTTCGTTCTCCTTTCTCGGCAGAGCAAGCAATCCTCCTTTCCTGCCGAAAATAAAAACCACAGGAAAGATACATTAAGCCTTGTTTGTGTCATTTCTCAGGGCGAAAATCAGGGGAAATTTCCTTTCTAAGCCTTTCAAAAAATCGCAAGGTATTTGTACTAACCTGTGGTTGTGTATGAAATTGTGGGTTTGGGATAACAAAAAACACCGTATTTCTACGGTGCGTTCTGTAAGATATATTCTGTTTTATGATAGCAGAAAACTGGAATTCACAGTTCTTCCATCCTTCCCATCTTCAGCGCCATAACAAGAGTTCCGGCTGCCATCACAAAGACACCAATTTCAATCACATAGATGGGACAACGGAGCAGATAACTCCCGCTATCGCCAGACCTGATATTGTGTTCAATTCCATCTTTATACCTCCCTGATTCTCAAAAAATTCCTTTATTGTATTTGAACTGTCCATACAATATAAAGCCTAATCCGACAATAACTGCTGGAAGAATGATATAATCTATAATTATTTCACTCCAAAACGAAACAATAAAACCTAATATAAGAGATATTCCTATAATCAGCGTTCCTGTGCCGACTGTTTTTCCATACTTTGGTATATCTTCTTCCTTTACTTTTCGCCTGTTATAAGAGTGAATTGTGCTGATATTGCCTTTGATATTTACAATTCCCACAACAGATATGAACACTCCCAAAATCAACAGTATAATATTTTCCATAGTGACCTCCTAAAAATAGAATAGTTCCTCAAATTTTTTGTCCAATGCAATACAAAGAATTAGAGCCAATTTTGCAGTTGGATTAAACTGTCCTGTTTCAATAGAACTAATGGTATTTCTTGATACCCCTACCATTTCTGCAAGCTGAGCTTGAGAAAGATTTGCTTCTGTGCGAACTTCCTTTAAGTGATTTTTCAGTTGTAATTGTTCTTTCATATTCTCACCTCTAAAAGGTGGCTAACAAATCCAACAAATGCAAAAATGGAAAGCACAAAAAACAGAACGGTCAAGACCAAATCACTCTTTCGCTTCATTTTGATAAAACGAACTAACCATTGTGTTGCAATAATGCTGAAGTATATAACCCACGGACTGTAAATCATAGTATGAGCAAGCACAGAAGATAACAGCGAAAGCAAACAACACACTAAAGCACCAACTCTGCTTGCGTGACTTCCGGCTTGATATACCACTTCCATTTCAGCCAAGTCCTTATTGCGATGTTCTTTTCTGCTTGCATTTAAGATTTCGTCCTTTTTCATAAAAACACCTCCATGCCAAGTTTTCTTTGCATGTTTTAATTATACACATACCAAGTTTTCTTGTCAATAGAGTTCATAAAAAAGTTACAACCGGTATAATAGATAACTTTTCTACCACTTCGATTATACTCGCAACTTAATGACTTCTTGAATACTTGCCGAAAAAGAAAAACTGCCATCGGTTTGACAGCAGTTCTTCTTCGGTTGGTATCCGTTAGGAATACACAATATCATTCATTACAATCTCATCGGCACAGGCTCGAATGTTATTCATCAATCCTATCCATCTCATCATATCCGTTGCTTTCAGTTCTTCTGTTACACCTTGCTTCTTTGCCATTTCCTTTATCAGATATTCCGCCATATCACGAGCCGAAGTATCAATTTCGGCAAGGTGTTCATATAACTTTCCGCTTGTCAGCAGATTAAAATATAGCACACTTTTCGACAAATTTTTACAAATAACTACAAATTTTTTCACAAGAAACGAAAAAAACGATACTGCATCTCTGATAAGGCTTTTCATACAGATCCATAAAATCATCCGGACAGGAAATCTGATTACCAATATGGTATCTACAATCAGATATAGTGCAAATGCTTCGTCAGACCACCCCCCGAAACAAGTTCCCGGAATATTGATTATCATGAATCCGAAACAACCCAATCTCCCTACTTGTTCTGTGACCTCAACATATTTATTGTTCCACTTATTATCAAATCCATCTTTGCACTTAATCGCAAATACAACATTGGGTATCATAATGACTGCAATAAAAATCAGCCCAAAAACATTAAGTCATTCCATATTATCTACCATCACAAACTTCGATTTTTCGTTCTCAGCGACTTCCCAATAAATGGGAATTTAACGTTCTCTTTTATGTCTATCAATAAGCAACAAAACAAACATAATAAGCCATATCCCCCATGCGATCCAACAGCCTATTCCTTGATATTGGATATCTATGATTATTCCAATAATAAAAGGAACTGACATAAACATCATTCTTTTTCCATATGCCTTACACATAGCATTCTCATCGTATTTCTTTCGTTCATCCGCTGATTTCATATTATAACCCGACAAGAATTTAGTAGCTTTTCCTTCTGATTTATAAAACCACATTCCAAACAAAAACATAATCACTGCCATCATAAAGTCAAAAACAATATAGAACATATAATACAATTTCTCCTTTCAGCCAATCACTCTTATCTCTTTGGATTTTCTACATTACTCTTCAGCTTTGACCAAACATAGCAAATCAGTATATCCTGACTGCATAAGTAATTGCTTAAAACCAGACATCACTTCTTCTTTTGTATAATTATTATTTTTCAAAAACTCACTATCCTTCTCACTAAGGTATTGGTAGAAAAGAGCTGCTGCCATTACCTCATTTCTGTCTGTATAATCAATGCTATCTAAAAGTATATTCTCTGCTTCGTTAATTTCCCCAGAATCAATCATATCAAGAAAATCTTTCAAATTTTTCCCTGATACTTCATATTTATTTTCTTTTTCAAGTTCAACAGAAACATACTTTTTCCCAAACATTAAAGAAAATAATACTCTTACCATTTCTTTTATCATTCGCATAATATAGTCTTTTTCGTCTGTGAAATACATTTTTCACCTCCATAACTACCGATTTTACTTTGTAACTATGACTTTTCCTTCTGAATCCAGAAGAGGTGTAATAGCCGCTCCATATCCAGATTTCCAACAAAGATAGTTAACCCCAGTCTCCTTATCTACAAGGATTTGGCGAACTCCTTCATCCTTAAGCTGACTTCCGTCTCTAAATGTAACTTCAAATCTTTCTTCTTTCTTTGCCATGTTTATTTCTCCTTTTTTCAAGCGTTAAATTTAAATTTTCCTGTTATACAAACTGGAATTTCTATTTGTGTTGCCATGTCATTACATAATCTTTTTCTCCGGTAGCCTCATCTAATCCACTATGCTGAATCTCAAATCCTTCTCTCTTGTAAAAAGATATTGCCCGTGCGTTCTTTTGGTATACGTTCAAGTGCAACTTATTCCTTTTATCCTTTGCATAATTCAGCAGAATTTTACCTATACCCTGCGATTGCATTTCACCAGAAACAAAAATGCCCTCAACATATTCATCATTTAACCCTATAAAACCCTGTATTTCTGTATCATACTCATACACATAAACCTCTGCTAATAACAACGCTTCTTTTACTGATTTGAAATTGCTTTTCCAGTATTCGTCGGGGATAAAATTATGTGCCTTTATATTCGTATCCAACCATATATCTGCAACTTTATTTATATCATCCCTTTGAAGTTCTCTAATCATAACGGTGACTCCCCATAAACTTGAAGTTAGAAGTTACTTTTTGACTTCCTTTGTGATTTCAGTTGTCTTTAATTGTACCTGATAAGTGTTTTCTTCTCCGCTCAAATTGGTTGTTTTCAATTCAAACCACAAATTATCAGTCAACTTATCGTCACTATCTCTAAGAATGTCACCAGAAATTTTTCCAATATTTCCAGAAACATCTATTGTCCCACCTGTCTGATCATCAGCACCATTAGAAATCAAAATTTCTTTTTCACTTCCATTGATATAGATGGTAGTTGAGTATGTGGTAATATCAGAAAAATCGTCTGACATCACTTTCAAATCGCCACCATAACAAATTTCATCTTTGCCATCTAAAATAATTACACCATTCGACACAGAAATATATTTATTTTCTCCGCTAAATGAATATACCTTTAAGGGCTGTTCTTCATTGCTTTCGGAGGAAGTGTTGCACCCTGCAAGCAAAACCGTACAAGCAAGCAACCATAGCACAACTGCCATTATCTTTTTCATAATATCACCATCCCATCAAATTCTAAGTTGTAAGTTTCTTTACTATCATATCTTTAAAACTTGTTTTGCTTTCGCATTAACAAATTGTATAATTGGGCCTGAAATGATAACTGTAATAAGCGTGCATACACCAAACTTTCCGCCAAACAAAACACCTGTAACAACAACCAAAATATCCAATGCCATTCGAACAAATTTAATCTGCCAGTGATTTTTTTCTGCTAAAGCAAAAGTGACTGCCTCATAGGAGCCTCTACCAAGGGATGCCGACGCATATAGTCCTGTTCCGACAGCAAACAAAACCACTCCTAACAACATAATTAAAAAATTGATCCACTTATAGGTACTGTAAATATGGCAGTTAGCAAACAAATCTACACAGATACTGTATACAATCTGGTACAACACAGTTCCTATATGAATCTGACTTTTATCGTAAATGAGCGCAAACAAAATCATTCCCAATGCTACAACAAAAGATGCTGTGCCAATGCTTATGTGAAATGTTCTTGCAATCCCCTGCCACAGCACCGCAAGCGTAGCTCCGCCAAATCCAGCATACAGTGCAAGTGTAATTCCATAAGCCGCAATTATAGAACCTATTACAAGGATTGCCAATTTCTTTAGTGTTTTTTTATTGTTATTTTTCATTGACTTTTAATTCAAGTACATCCGGACGGGCATAATGTCCGATTGCATCATGCTCCATTTTGCAGGCGGCAGGCAAATTCATATCAAGTTCTGCGTAAATGATAGTTTCTTTATCCCAGACAGGTTTTGTCAAATAATGCCCATATGAATCAATAATGCAGCTTCCTCCTCTGCACACAAGTCCTGGAAGTTTAGATACGATATTATACTCCTTCAGATCAGAAGGGTATGAACTGCGTCTGATAATCATATCAGTGTTGATAAAGAAATATTTTCCTTCGATTGCAATATGCTGAACTTTCATGCTAATAATCACTCCTCGTATAATTTTCTTTGGGTTTAAAGCATCTGAAATCTATATCATCAATGTTTTTGACTTTACATACCGTTAGCAACCGCTCTAATTTATTTAATACCAGCAAATTACTCTTCTCCACAAATCTCGATTTGTTAAACTCAACACACCTATTATACCTTATATCGGCAGATTCGCATATCCATTTTATGTCATATTTCTGCAATATAAAAGGTCAAACCCGTCAAGCCCGATGGTTGCTGACGAATCTGACCTTTTATAATCAAATTTCTGTATTTTTTCTTCTATTACAATATGTGTCAAATCAGGATTTAATTTATCTCGTCTTTATCTTAAATCCGTTCTTAAAGATGAATAGTATATCATCCTTTGACTTTACCACCACTTCCTGTACAAGGCTGCTCCAAAGTTCCTCATCGAATTCCTCTACCAAAGCACCCTATTTTTCCAATGCCCGGATGAATCCCTTGAATAATTCTCTCTGAGCCTTTTTGCTTTCAATCTGTTTTGAAATCTTGTCATAATCTGCTTTGATGGTATTGTACCTTTCGGTAAGGTCAGCATATCTTCTTTCATATTCATTCTGGTCAAGTGCCGTCCGGCTGTTCTCAGCTATGGCTGTCTGCATCTGCTCTGCAATGATTATACATTTCTCCACCCACAAATAGAGCCAAACTAGAGCCATTTGATAAAACAAATGCCGTATGCCGGAGCCGGGACATGCAATGTAGCTACCATAGTTATAACACTTAGTAAACAAACTGCTATTTTTTCATTTTATCTCCCTCTTATTAAACTTATTAGAGGCTACCTTTTCGCAGAATACAAGACATACATGACATGTCCATCTCTTAAAAAGCCAGCCTCTTTAATTACTTTTTAATTATTTAATTTTAAGTTTCTTCTTAAACAACTTAATGGCTTTCTTATTTCCTTTAAGTTTAGTCTTCTTAGACTTAATGTTTTTCTTTGCTTTCTTGCTAAATGCATTCTTATTTACAGTCTTAAGTTTTTTACCTTTGAATGTAATCTTCTTAATCTTGTTATCTCCTATAAATGCCTTAGAACTTATTGTCTTAACTGCTTTTCCAATTACTACTGTTTTAAGTTTTGAGCACTTCTTAAATGCATTTTTTCCGATAACAGTTACCTTGTTACCTATTGTAAGCTTCTTAAGGGCCTTGCAGCCGGCAAACGCATTGTTACCAATTGTTGTTACATTTAATCTATATCCCTTACAATCTGCTCTGTCCGGAATTGTAATCTTTGTTATTTTATTCTTCTTAGCAGCTACTACACCAATAACCTTTGATTGTCCTAATGTTGCAGTATCAATTGATGTAATCTGGTATATTAAATTTCCTGCCGTATATGTCATTCCAACGTATACGCCGTAGCTGTGGGTATGGCTGCTGCCTGTTGCGGGGATCGTTGCGGTTTCAAGAACCTTCTTGCAGACGGTGCATTCCTTATGCTTAGCGCCTTCTGCGGTTTCGGTAGCTGCCGTGTCAATGATCCACTCGCTGGCGCTGTGAGCCGCTTCGTCCTTTTTGTCGTGGCAACGAGAACATTCATGCCAGTGGTTAGTATCATCAGACTTCCATTCTGTGCCTGCGGTATGTCCGGGAGCCGGAATCTTCACACTGGTTTTATCGGTAATTTCTATCGATCCTGTTGCATCTGCGAACCACTTGTCACAGCCATCGCAGGTGTAGTATGCGGAATTGCCCGCAGTAGTGCAGGTGGCAGCTTTCGCAGCAACCAAAGTCAGATTGTGAGTGTGTTCTTCGTTTTTATTTTTGTAATAATATGTAACAACCGTTCCGTCCGAAACAATAGGCTTATTCAAGCCGTCAACCTTTATAAATTCATAATCATAAAGTGTTTTTGCCGGTGTTAAATCAAGCTTTGTGCCGTATGGCACGGTAAATGTTCCGCCGGCAGTGTTTGGAATTTCAGAGCCGTCCTCAAATTTATACTGAATTGAAACGGTTGTGTAGCGCTGTGTTTCCGTATTGTCGTCTGCAAGCACATTTCCGTTTTCATCGAGCACCTGAAATGCCACGGTATCGCCGCTCTTAAGCTGTGCATCAGACGGAATTTGATAAATAAGCGAGCAACTCTTTAAGCCTGAATTAAAGTCGCTTTTGATGTGATCCAAAGCACCGAGCGGCCAGAAATTTGCCTTATCATTCCAAACAGGAATGTCAAAGGTTTGTACTGTTTGAAGCGGATTCCCCGATGAATCGGTCGCAACACTTCCGTCGGAGTGCTTAATCCACATTTTGAATTTTAATTGTCGTGCATTTTTATCTGAAATGTTTTGAATAACAGTTCTAAGCTCGATTTTTTTACCGTTCATATTAGTATTAAATCTGCTTTTGCTGTTGCCGCTCAAAAGTCGGTCATTGCGATTATATGTGTAATTATAATATGAACTTGTTTCAAGGTCGGTAAAATCAGACGGCTTTGAATAAGCGCCCGTATATTCCTTAACCTCGGGAGTTGCAACATAAAGGTCTACATCCTTAACAAGCTGAGACATTCGCTTGAAGCCCTGCAAACGGCAAACCTCACAGAATTGATAGTTTGTGTCTCTCATTATGCACTCATAACTTGAAACAAGCATTTTTGAGCCGTAAGCATTGCGGCAGGTATATGTGTTTCTAAAACCTAAAAACTGTCGCCATTTTATCTTTTCCGGGTCTTCAACCGAGGAAAGATTGAGTGATTTAAGTTCCTTATCGTCAAGCAAATATCCGTTACTGTATTCATCACCGAGACCGAGCAAACCGTGTCCAAACTCGTGTGCAAAAGTTTTTGACGCACGATAACTGTCTGATGGCGAAATGAAATAATGGAAGCCGTATTCACGGTTATTATAAGCACCTCCGAAATCTGATTTTGTGTTTACAACCATAGCGAACTGAGCAATATAATCGTGAACATAATAATAAGGCTCATATTCCGAACCGGACGGAATTGTGTTTGGATCACACTTTTTTTTGATATGAGCATCGTGAATTTTCTCGATAAATTCAGGACCGATACATCTCTCAAAAATATGATTTTTCCACTGACTTCCGTGGAGATTATTAGAAATAACAGGCGAATTATATTTGTCGACTATAACATCAAAGAAGGTGCTTCCACCATTGTCAAAAGTCGATTCGGAAGCTGTGCAAAGAGCGTAAACATTGAATCTGTCGGCATAACTGCGATACGGTTCATATTTCATAGCGTCCTGCCAAAGTCGTTTGACATCATTGATGAATTTGCCCTGCTGACTTTTTGTGTATCCCTCGCCGCAAACGACAACAACCATATTTTCCGTGTCGCTGCGTGTTTTTTGGATGGTATAAACAGGGATGGTAGGATTAGAATATTTTCCGTCATTTGAATACCACGGGCCGAGGGTGAGCTGAATGCTTTGCTCGGTGCTGACATTCCAATCGGGATTTGCGTCCTCGGCAGGTTCCGAAATTGTATAATCATCCTCTTGCTTATTTGGAGCAGAGCCGATATAAGGACTGCTTTGTGAGCCGCTGCCGGAAGTTGTAACAAAATATTCGGAATCGAGATAAAATGCAGGTCTTACGCCCAAATCGGAATACCACGGAGCATAACGACCGACCTGACCCGATGAACTGATATAACGCATATCGTGATTGCAATCGGTAACAGGAGTGCGAAGCCAATAAGGCCAAGCCATACCGTCATTATTATACGCAACATAATAACCTTTGAGATTTTTCCACACGGCATTAGCCTGCTTTACATCAAGAAGAAAAACCTTTTCGGTTGTAGTTTCAAAATATGAACTGTCGTAGTTTGCCACCGCTTCCGAAATATCGGTGTAGTATAACAAATCCGAATTTGCGTCTCCATCAACTATGCCCTTGTTGTATTCGGGATGAGAAACGAGAGAACGCTGGGTAACGGTTTTCATTGCCGCAATTTCAGATTTTGAAAAAGCGTTGAGAAAACCCGCTTTTTCGTTGTACGCTCCCACACCGCTTACATATCCGTCTTTCGGAGGGTTGCCACAAAGCCAATCGACTTTGCCTTCAGCTGCGGTCGAATTTAACCAAGAACGCATATTGCTGTCTTTCCAATAGTTAGAACCGTAATCATCACGCTTATAGCTTCTGCTGTGTGATTTTGAATTGCTGTTGTCATTTGTTTTGGCATCATATGCAAGGGTGTCAACAATTTTGTCTGCAAGCATAAGCGGTCCGTTATTGTCAATGCTTACACATCGCCAAAGAATTGAGGCATTGTTATACGCGCCCATTTTAACATAGTCGCCAACTTTAATATCGGGCTTTGATGCCGCCTGAATGGTCATCGGCAAAACGGAAATTGCCATGCACAATGCCAAGAATATTGCGGTTATTTTTTTCGTCATTAAGGAATCTCCTTTATAAGCTATATATTTGCTTTTATTATATTGTAAGGTGTTATATGGGTCAATGAAAATCCAATTAAATTTTTGTTAATTTTACAGCCGACACATTTAATATTACACGAAGAAGAAAATCTTATTAAATATGCAAAAAGGCTTCTGCCCAAAACAGGGCAAAAGCCTTAAAAATTATGCGATTTTTAGGTTTAGTTGCAAGCCAAGGGGGACTATTTCATCTGCCCGAAAACACGTTTTTGAAAAAAGTGTTGCAAAAGCGGTTGAACACAAAGATTTTCATATCCGATAATCCTGAATTTTGCGGCGCAATCGGTGCGGGATTGTTTGCCGTTGACAGCGACAGATTGTTGGAAAGGCTCGAATGTAACGCCTTGAACATAAACCCGAAAAATCTTGTGATTTTAATCGGAACGAATGACATCGGCATAGGAGTTCCGACCGAGTACACCTTGAAAAATATAAAAGAAATTTTGCAAAGAACGCAGACACTTTGCTCGAATACCGCCGTAAAAAGCAGTATTCGGGCATAAAAAAGCCTCGGAACACGAATGTTCCGAGGTGATGGCAGATTATATCAACTGTCAAGTCTTTAAAGGTGGAGATTTGTCCATATGGTATCAGATGAAAATCATTCGTGTTTTGCGGCGAATTCTTTTAATAATTTCATTGCAATGACATCATGCTTTTTCGAAAACATATGCCCTCCGCCATCTATAAAATGAAGTTGCACCCGTTTGGAATCTTGCATTCCGATCGGCATCGTACTTTTATATGCTTCTGCCGCACGTTTGGCATAAGAAACATCTACGATTTTATCCTTTGTACCATGCACGATGCACACCCTGCCGGCGTAGTTCTTAATTTCTGCAAAGGCATCCATTTGCATGACATCCATTGCATAGCAACACCCCAATTTCATCAGTCCGCAGCGGAAAGTATCGGGAACATTTTGCGGATCAAATTTTGCCATCATCATTTTTCCGGCTCTGGCGTCATCCGGGATACACAATGCCGGATAAAACAGGCCAAGTTTTTCTATCGGAAAGTTGTTCTTTGCTGCCACCAAAGCAGACACAAAACCGCCCTGACTGCATCCCATCAATAAAATTTTTTCAGAATCTGTATAGGAAAGATTTCTAACATATTCAATGACCGCTTTCAGATCTTTGGTTTCTGTCAGAACAGACATCTCTGTGGTTTTTCCGTCACTTTTTCCACACATAGCAGAACCGCCACAAAAATCAAATGTAAATGCAACATATCCCATTTCAGCCAAAAAAGCCGCATAATGTTTCACACTGTCTTGCCATGCCATAAATCCGTGACATACGATTGCAATCGGAAGATGAGTTTTTGCTTACCCTTGGGTATAACTTTTCAAATTAAATTATAGTATAAATCCGTCTATTCCTCAACTGCGTCTTACGAGACTTCAGGTTTTGTATTCCTGAAGGTTCTCCAAAAAAATTATGGAAAAAAACTATATTCAAATATGATATGAACTTCTAATTATGAGAAAAGAAAAAATAGTTCATATCGTCTGTTTTTCTAATTAATCACATCCTGTTCTTTTATCTGATTAATCATTGCTCCAAATAGTACGGAGAGTTTTGATTTCATCTCTAATGGAAGCTCATTTAATGCTTCATCCACAGATGCTACGTTGTTCTTAACTCCTAAGATTGTATTTGGATCAGTTTCCAAGGTGTCTGCTATCTTGAATAATAATTCTATGCTCATATTCTGAGAACCACCCTCAATCTGACCGTCATCAGTATATGAAAATGTTTAAATGAAAATACATACTTTAATTGCAATTTCAACTGCTAGTTTTCCCGTGCTACTATTTTTGCAAACTAACAGTTACTTTTACAGAGATATGTTTAAGGTATTTTTTTACGATTTTATAAAAAAACATCTATAAAAAGTAATTCATAACAATACTTTTTATAGATGTAAATCATCAATTATTTATTTGTATGTATCTGCAACAGATTCTAAAACTTTATAATTACAATGGTATGGAGCAACAACCCCTGTCACCATCTGCTTTTCATAGATTTTTTTTGCTTTAGCTTCAATCTGTTTTTTGTACTTTTTGCAGAAAAAATATTCTTTTACCATAAGATTTCGTCTCTGCTCATCTTCTGGAATTCCTTTTTGTCTAAGTTTATTTAAATCTGTTTCATCAACAATAATATCATATTTATCCACTATTGTTGCCCTTGTATCAATTTCTTCATATACACGATAATTGGTTGTAGTAACATTTCTCCAACTAGCATGCTTTCTCTTTGCTGAAGTAAGCGGAATAACATATTTTCTGCCATTACAAGTAGTAAGTATTCCTAAATGTGGTTTTTTTTGAGTAGTCAGTGTCTATTGAATAAAAAATTTCTGAATCCACATTGTGCAATGCTATATTCTTTTTCTATACTTAATGTATATTCTTTTAGTCACGCCGTCAAAATATATTTTTGATAATATACTGTATATATATTATAGTATTCTTTATTTGTTACTAAATATTCATACTACTATATATTAAATAGATTTTAACTTAAAAATTTTTTATTTAATATACCTTACCTAAACGACAACTTTTCATCTCCAAGCTCTCTCATCTTTTCAAATGCTTCTACATCAATTTCCCGACTTTTCAACTCACTATTCTTCTTTATAATTTCTCCATACAACTGTTCACGAGTTTCTTCCTTATTTTAAATTATCTCTCTTATAAAATTAAAATGATATATTTTTTTGTTGGGTTTTATTGTTTTTTGGGACTTTTTTGTATTCTAACAACTTTCAAACATCGTTTTGAAATGAAAAAACCTGCATCAGCATTAGCTGATGCAGGTCATCTGTCAGGGTAATTTTTCATCCCCTTTCACTATAATATACTTTATTATTTTTACTCATAATGTTCATCAGGGCTTATCTCTACTTCAAAACATATCTGTTTATCATTTAACTGATACTTTTCAGCCAGAAATGGTCCACAGGCATTAGAACCTACACCTGAAACTTTATAGTCTACCCTTACATGTGTTTTTCCATCCTTAATTAATTCATCCGTATGCTGTGCTCTGGTTAACACTTCTGTACTATACTGAGAGACCTTACATTCAAATGTCTTTTCTGTTTCAAACTTTAAATTTCCTATTTTCAGCATCTTAACATCTATATGATTTCCATGTTCCTGTGGTCTCACATAATGAACATATTCTTTTTCTGCATTACTTTCATACATGCCAATCGTTGCATAATGGCACTCGTCGCAATATGTTTCACCTTCTCCACGTCCATAATATGTAAATGCTGCATTACTTTCGGGAATATCAAACTCAAAACCAAGTCTCGGCAAATATTTTGTTCTTTCATGAACGTTGCCTTCTAAAAGTATATCAATCCTACCATCCTTTGTAACATTAACTGACATCATATATTTAAAAAATGGTCTTCTCGCTACTCCAGCTAAGGCTCCTTTTACAATAATTCTTCCATCCTTGATTTCGCAATCATATATTTTAGAAAACTGTTTGTCTAAATTTTCACTTCTGCCATTTTGACGGTAACTCTCTAATCCGCCCCACTCTAACTGTGCATTACAGTCATTATCCGTAGGTGCCCGCCATGCTGTAAGTCTCATTGGTCCTGCCAATTGCTCTTTTCCATTGATTTTCATACTCGTAAATGTTCCATAATGTCTGGAAAATACATATCGAAAATGTTCCCCGGTTATAACCACATTTTCTCCTTCATACACTGCCTGTACCGCTGCTTCATCACTTTTCTGTCTTGCCGGGGTATCTGCTAACTTATGATGTGTGACAGCATACTCCTTCCCATCTTTGTATAATCTGCAGTTTAAATACAATCCATATTGATATTCTACCTTTGGCACATCTATGTTTAATTTCAGGCTCTCATGTGGTTCTATCGCCAGTTTCATCGTTCTGAATACAATCGTTTCCCCATCTGCCTGTATTTCATATGTAAATTCACAATCTTCCATATTTGTAAAATCATATCTGTTTGTTACTGTAAGCACGCCATTCTCATACTGCGTCACCATTGGCTGATATGCTGTTTTTACTTCTAAGGAACCACTTCTAATACTTCTATCAGAAAAAACCATACCGTCACAGCAGAAATTACTGTCATGTGTTTTTTCATTTTGAAAATCTCCACCGTATCTCTGTACTCCCTTTTCATCCAAAACAACATGATCTGCCCATTCCCATACACATCCTCCTATCATTTGTGGCGTTGCATGAATCAGTTCATTATAATCATATATATCCCCCGGTCCATTTCCCATAGCGTGGCAATATTCACAGAAAAAATATGGCTGTTTGCTTCCTGTTTTAAAAAACGCTTCTACTTCTTCGAGAGAATGATACATTGTAGAATGTACATCTACATAATCACTTTCTCCTAATCTGCTGGCATCTTCACTATGTATTAAACGACAATCCTTCTGCGTTCTAATGAAGCGGACCATCTCTTTCATGTTTTCTCCAAAAGCACTTTCATTTCCTAATGACCACATAATAACGCTGGTATGGTTCTTATCCCGCATAACAGTTCTTTGCATACGCTCAACCATCTCTTTCTTCCATTCGGCTCTCTGACATGGCCATTCTCCTGTCTCTATATCATATCGGTCCTCTTCATTAGGATTTCTCATACGAAATCCATGCGTTTCCATATCATTTTCCAGAATAACATAAAATCCCATTTCATCACACAGTTCAATCATATGCGGTGTCGGTGGATAATGTGAGGTACGAATACAGTTAATATTCAATTCTTTCATTAATCTTAAATCTTTCACCAGTGCTTCCGGGGTCTGATACCAGCCCGTTTTTGGATCTGTATCATGATGATTTACCCCATGTAGTTTTACAGGCACACCATTAATCAAAAGTTCTGACTTTTCCGAAATAGCAATACTTCTCATTCCTGTTTTCTGGACAATTTCTTCTCCGTTTCGCTTAATTTTGATTGTGTACAAATATGGTTTTTCCGCATTCCACAATATAGGATTCTCTATCTTCCATTCTACATTGCATGCATTCCTCTCCAACTGAAGAACATTTTCTTCTGCATCTAATAATGCAATATCTGCTTCTTTTCCCACATCTACTGAAATCTTCTCCGCATCTGATAAAATCCTCACATCTTCTATATGATCTTTCGGACGCTGTAGAATATAGCAATCCCTGAAAATACCATTATATCTTAGAAAATCCTGATCTTCCAAATAACTTCCGCAACACCATTTTAAAACTCTTACCTGAATCGTATTCGTTCCCTTAGTCACAAACTTCGTAATGTCAAACTCTGCCTGTAAATGACTTCCTTGTGTAAATCCTACATATTCTTTATTAACATATATATACGCACAGGAAGAAACACCTTCCAACACAAAATAAATCTTTCCCCATACTTTCTTTATATCAAACTCTCTCTGATATACTCCACATGGATTATCATCCGGAACATAAGGTGGATCTACAGGATATGGATAATTAATATTGGTATAATTTAAATCATCATATCCCTGTAACTGCCAGCAGGAAGGAACCATTATCTTGTCCCAGTCTGCAATTTCATCTTTGACATCAATGTCTCGTTTGTAATATTTAAAACTCCACTCTCCATTTAACATTTGAAGTTCCGATACTCCTTCAGGAATATAGTAACTCCTAGGATTCATTCTATTTTCGCTGGTTACCAACGGATTCTCGTAATTTCTCATTTTCCTCTCTCTTTCTAAGCTTGTTATTTATTTACAAGTAATTGTCAGTTTATTCCACCTATCGCTCTTTAATCTAAGTGCAGTCATCGTCTGATTTTCATATACAATAGAAAATTCCTCTTTCTTGCCATCAACCTCTATTTCATGCACGTTTCCATATATTAAGAGTTTATTAATGAAAATGTCTTTCAAAGAATAAATTGTAAATACTCTCTCATCTTCTTTTACAGACTTGAATACATATTTATCATCTTCCTCTGCATAATAACGATATTCATCATCCATATTCGGTGGTGTAATCACTATCACTTTTGTCTGATTCTGTTCTGAAAATGGGACCGCCCACTTCATTTTTTCATTCATAATAACAGGAAGTACAATTCCGGACTTTAAATATGCCGGACAATCTTTTAAAGATACCGGAACCTCTCTCTCACAACTTCCTAAAACTTCATTACCACTCCACAATTCATACCATGTTCCTTTCGGAAAACAGACTTTCTTTGTCTGTGCCTTTTCTTCCAGAACCGGTGCAACTAATATTGTATCGCAGAATAAATATTGTTCTCCATTGTTCAGATAATCTTTCTCTTCAGGAAACGCCAGAGCCATTGCTTTCATCATTGGTAATCCTCTATGATTTGATGAAATTGCCGCACTATAAAGCATTTCTATAAGGTTTTCCCGTAACCAATAATATTTCAAATATACTGTTTCCGCCTCTTTTCCAAAATCCCATGGGCAGCGTGTTTTTGTTCCATGACTCCGCATTAATGGCTGAAAAGCTGCAAACTCAACTCCTCTGATGTAAGTCTCTACATTCGGCTTACCTTCATAACCTGCCATATCTCCACCCCATACTGCGAATCCACATAAGCCGGCAGATAATCCTGCATTTAATTGTTGTTTTAATCCATACAGCTCTGCTGGCTGATTTCCCGAATAAACTGCTGCCCACTGCTGACTTCCTGCACACCCTTCCCGACAATAATATATATAATCGTCATCTATGATTTCCCGCGTTGCCTCACCATAAACCTTTGTGTACCAGTATGCCCCCCAATTATGCATCTCTTTTCCTGTAATACCATTGCAATACATATCGTCCTCTGTAATCTGTTCACTATATCCCAGCATTCCACCACGCATACCCTTAATAAAATAATCATTCTTTTGGTTTCTAATTAAAACTTTTGCATTGTGGTTAAAAAAATCAATACGTCCCCCTGATTCCTGTTTCGAACCTTCTTTTATTTTAATGATAGGATAGTCTTCCTCCTTAACGTTTGGCAGATATTTTCTATTCTGTTCTAACTCTGAATCCGGTGTACACCAGACAATCATACGAATTCCTTGTGCATTAAGTATTTCATAAGCAATCCTATTTTCTGCAATCCATCCTTCTCCATACATTGCAGAAAGATTTGTAATTCCTAATCTCCTATATCCATTCAACATTTCCTTTAATATCTTTAAGTATTTTTCCGGATTATTTTCCTTTTCCCAATTCTCCCCATACCATACCTGATTTCCTGCCCCCATAGTATAACGAAACGCCCATTTAGGTGGAAGAAACGGCTTTCCTGTCAATCTTGTATAAGAACGTAACCTTTTGTCTAAAGTTCCTGTCCAAATATATATATCAAATTCTGTTTCCCAAAACTCCCATATTCCTTTATACGGATTTGTATATCCCAAGTCGCTGACAGCCGGATAATAAGAAGCATAAAACAACGTATTGCCTCTGGAACTATGTAACAATGGAACATTTTTATAAGATTTCCACAATTCCAATCCATCACTATCAATATCATATTCACAATTCGTATTCCAAAGAAACTGTCGTTTCCCATTTTGGTTTATATCTGAAAATTTTTCTCCCATTCCTAAAAGCACATCATCTGGATCAATATCAAATTCCAAGCGGATTTTTACTAATTTATTTTCATAGAATCCAAAACGAACGCTGTCTTTTGTCAAACAATATTGAAGTACATTATAAATATCAAAAATTTTGATTGTCCACTCCGGACCATTTACTAAATGAAATTCTGTACCATCCATTGTCCTAAAAAGAATAATATCCTTGTCGTCACTTTCTATAAAATGAATTTCTTCTCTTTCTGTCGGATTAAAAAAACTACTCTCTGTTGTTGTAATTCGGATTCCTCCCAAACTTGGAGCCGATATGACAAAATCTATATTTTCATTTCCTAATTGATATGTAATCTTTAACCGGTCCTCGAACTTTACAATATCAACCAATTTTTCCAACATTCTCCATTCATCTACAATTGGTTCTGTTGGCGATGCTCCACTATTAAATTTACCAAATTCATTTTTTTCCACCTGATGGTACATTTTTTTCTTATCCATAAAATCCGTCCCTTCTATATTTGTTTACTTACTACTACTTACTACTGTTTATGTAATTTTATATTACTTTATTTTGACAATAAAGCATATGGATTTTTTACACTTCTTTTGATTGATATGGATTTATTTTTTATATTTCTTTTTAAATTTATCAAAAATATATTTTTACAGGACATATATAGAAATAATTCCATTATATGCAACAAAAAAATCCATATTTTTTTATCTACTGTCAATTAAATCCATTCTTTTTTTTAGTTGTTCTTGTTATAATAAAATTAATTTATTCGTGGAGGTATCTTATGTTATCTATTAATAGTTCATGTTATTCAAGTTCCGAAATAGATTTACCCAACTATGAATATCCCGTAATTGCCACCAGCTGTGGAAGGCATGTTTTGTATACCCATGATTCTTTCTGCGTAAATCAAAAAAAGCGACAGGATTATCAGTTACTATATGTAAAGCATGGCACCATTTACTACTATATTGACAAAAAACAATATTCAATTTCTGCAGGTGGAATTCTAATTTATAAACCAAGCGAATTACTGCATTATGAATTTTTCCTTAAAGATGCACCTGATATTTACTGGGTTCATTTTACCGGAGATAATGTTGACAATATTCTTGGAGAATTAAACCTTTCAACGAAACATGCATTTATGGGAACTATCTGTCCTGAATATGATACTATTTTTGATAAAATCATTAGTGAACTGCTAAACAGAAAACTTCATTTTATGGATATATCATCTATTCTAATGTTAGAATTATTGTACACAATTTCCAGAGATATCTGTACTATTACATATATTTCTTCCAAAAATGATTTGATTTTAGAAAAAGTATTAGAAATTTTCAATACTAATTATCCAAACAAAATCAGCATTACTTCTATTGCCAAAGAACTGAATTACAGTTCCAGCTGGCTTTCCAAAACGTTTACAAAACATTTTGGTCTTAGCCCTAAAGCCTATCTTACGAATTTAAGAATAGAAAAGGCAAAATCCATGCTGCTCTCAACAATGTCCATTAGACAAGTTGCTGAGCAGACAGGTTTTCCGGACCAGATGTATTTCAGCCGTGTCTTCACCAATGCGGAAGGAATCACACCTTCCCAATATAGGCAAAAACACCTGGATGCTTCTTTCGTATCAACCACAAAAAAAGATGGAACTATAATCAAACGCCGTGAGTAAATAAAAAATACCATGGCGTTTCATATAATAATTTTTAGAAAGGACATGCCTTTTAGGCAGATATATTTTTTATGAGTGATTACAGACTTGAAAACAATGAATTTATCATTGAAAATTACGATTCTAAAGCCCCCTTTACCAGTTTTCTTCCGGGACTTACCGGGGAAGATGGAATTCCTCTATGGAGTTTTTACGTAAACAGGGGACAATGCCTGACTAGTTTTGGTATTGAGAAAAAGGAAAATCCAATTATGGAATTTCAACCGGCGGTTATCGCCTATGAAAACACTTCATTAAAAGGTTTTCGAACATTCATACGCAAAAACGATGAATACTTCGAGCCTTTTTCTGTCAATTATGATGCAAAAGTTAAACGCACTATGCGAATTAAAGCAAATTCTTTTCGCATTATTGAAACCGACTACACGCATAACTTTAAAACAGAAATTACATACTTTATTCTACCCCATGAACCTTTTGGTGCTCTGGTCAGAAACGTAACTTTCACTAATCTTGGGGAAGAAGCTGACTTTGAAATCTTAGATGGTATGTCGCGCATTATTCCTTATGGTATTCCAGGAACAAAATTTACCACAATGGCAAATCTCATGCGTTCCTATAATACCGTAAGTAACTTAAAAAATGATGTTCCTTTATTTTTCTCCCGCATAGAAAGTGATGATGCCGCAGAAATGAAAGAAAATGTTGGCGGCTATTATTACATGTGTTTTGATAATAACGGAACTATATGCCCAATATATGACCCATGTGCCTTATTCGAAAATGAAACATCTCTTCAATTTCCAATAAATTTCATAATGCACGGTCTTAAATTTGTAGCTGGTTATTCACAACACTTTACAAACAAAATTTCATGTGCGTTTGCTCCGGTGGCGAAAAAGTTAAGTACTAACCAAAACTATACACTATCTACATTATGTGGTTTTGCACACAACGAAGATTTTATTAATCGTCTTATACCACACATTTTAGATAAAGAATATATTAATAAAAAATTAGTAGAAGCTGACCAATTAGCATTAAAATATACCAATGATATTGCAACAACAACCGGAAATCCTATTCTTGATGAATATTTCCGCCAAAGTTATTTAGATAACTTTTTGCGTGGTGGATATCCTATTGTTGTTTCCGGCAGTAATGATGATAAAGTACTTCACCTTTTCTCCCGAAAACATGGTGACCCTGAGAGAGATTATAATCAATTCTCTACTGCTGCCGAATTCTATTCTCAAGGTGATGGTAATTTTAGAGACGTTTTACAAAACAGACGATGTGATATTATTTTTCATCCAGAGATTAATGAATTTGACATCAGACAATTTTATTCATTAGTACAAATAGACGGCTATACACCTATGTACGTAAAAGCCTGCACCTTTTCTGTAATAAAAAAACACAAAGAGGACGTTTATAAATTTCTTGATGATACTGTATTACATGGAAAATCTAAAATAATTTCTGCACTTGAAGACAGATTCACGGCAGGCTCATTGGCAAATGTGATTCTTAGCAATAACATTTCAATCACTATTTCCATTGACGAGTTTCTCCATCGTATATTAGATTTTTGTCAGCAAAACTATGAATCATCTACAGAAAAAGTCGGAAACTACATTGACCAATGGGACTATTTATTAGATATGATATTATGTTATCAACGCATCTATCCAGAAAAGATAGAAGATTTAATATTCAAATCAAAGGTCTACAAATACTTCGATTCAGACCAAACAGTAAAACCCCGTAACGAAAAATATTTTTTCGACGGAAAAAAAGCAAGACAATTAGATGCTTTCTATGTAAATACAAAAAAATATGAATTAGGCTATAAAGCCGAGGATACGAACTGGCTGAAAACCAGTTCCGGTGAAATTTACTATACTAATTTAATAGAAAAGTTAATTGCCATTATTGTCAATAAAATCGCTCTACTTGATCCTTGCCAGATGGGTATTGAGATGGAAGCTAACCGTGCCGGCTGGAACGATGCCTGTAATGGTCTCCCTAGCCTCTTTGGCAGTGGTATGAGTGAAAATTTCGAAGTTGCACGTACTTGCCATTTTGTAAAAGATGTTTTAACAAAATATAGCAATCATACAATTACAGTTCCTGAAGAACTTTTTGAATTATATGCTAAAGTGAATGATTCCATTGCCACATGTAGTTCTGGTTTTGAGTTATGGGACGCTCTGGCTACAGCAAGAGAAACTTATCGTGACAAAACCTGTTACTCAATCAGTGGACAAACTGTCGCTATGGACATACCTGATTTCATCCATTCACTGGATATATATATAAATCTTTTATCTGATGGAGTAATAAAAGCAATGCAACTAGGCGACGGACTCTGTCCTACTTACTTTAGATATGTCGCTACTGATTATGAAATTATAAAAGAAAACCCAAATGGTTATCCAAATATTAAAGTAAACGCATTTCAACCACAAAAAGTTGTAGACTTTTTAGAGGGACCTGCGAAACAAATTCGAAACTGTACCAATCCTTCAGAAGCTTCTCATATCTTAGACCAAGTAAAAGCCTCTGAACTATACGATAAAAAACTAAAAATGTACAAAACAAGTGCTCCTACAATTACTGAGGGACTTGAGTTCGGCCGTATTGCTGTTTTTACTCCCGGATGGCAGGAAAATGAATCCATTTTTCTTCATATGGAATACAAATTCCTGTTTTCACTAATTGAAAGTGGAATCTATGAACGTTTTTATGAAGAATTGACAAATGTGTTTGTTCCATTCTGCAATCCGGAAATATATGGTCGTTCCATATTAGAAAATTGCTCATTCATTGTCTCCTCCGCTAATCCAGATGAAACTTTACACGGACGAAATTTTGTTTCCAGGCTATCAGGTTCTAACTCAGAAGTTTTATACATTTGGACAGACATGTTTCTTGGTAAACATCCTTTTATTTATAAAGATAATCGCTTAGGTTTATCTCTTCGTCCAAAACTGTGCGGTGACTTGTTTGATCAAAATAATCGTATCACATATAATTTTTTATCAACTAACAAGGTTATCCTGCATAACCCTTTCAGAAAAAATACCTGGAATGCTCAAATCGAGAAAATTATTATTGATGGCGAAGAGTATTTCGGAGATACTGTATGGGGAGATGATGCTATAAAAGTACGTGATAAAAGAAATTCTGTTATTGATATCTATTATCAATAACCCTTCTAAATCATGACCACCCGTCAGGGTGGTCATGATTTATTTATTTTCTATTTCTTCTTTAACTTCTTAAACTGCATATACTTTACTTTGATGCCTGCAAGGACATCTTCTAAATTCTCTGCGATGGTATCCGGAAGTTTTCCACTTGGTGTTTCTTTGCCGGAAAGAACATCTACAACTGCATTGCCGCCTTCCATTCCACCGGACCAGACATATGCAACTGCCTTAATCTTTCCATTGAACCGCGAATCATTCATCCACTTCATATCAATAATATTAGAAACATTCAAAACAACAACTACATCCTCAAATTCTTCTGTAATATTCTAATTGTGGTCTGCCAAACACTGAAATTTTATCTTCTTTTGTAAATGGAAGTACACCATTCTCATTCTTTAATAATACGATACCTTCCACTGCTGCCTCACGGCTCTTTTCTGCAAATCCCTCTACTGGAATCCCTCTTAAACTATCGCTCATTATTACTATCCTCCAAAGTATATTGTTTCTTACTTATTTTAAATTATCTCTCTTATAAAATTAAAATGATATATTTTTTGGGGTTGGGTTTTATTATTTTTTGGACTTTTTTGTATTCTAACAACTTTCAGACATCATTTTAAATCATGACGACCCATAAAACAAAAAGACAAAAACCATCTAAAAAGTTTTTGTCTTTTTGTTATGTTAAAAATCTTCTAAAAACTCATTACCTCATTGTGTAACTACCTGAATTACTTTTATTTCAGTTCCTGAATGTTTCACATATGTCCTGCCATCCTGCACTACATATCCCTCATTTTCAGAAATAATGTCTGCTTTCTTCCCGATTATTTGACCATTAACAGATACTTCTTTTGCTTCGGCTAAAATTACTGCCACTTCAAAATCATTCTCTCCTGTAATCTCAACAGTAAACTTTTGATCCGTAATCCGCTTGCTAATCATGACTAATTTTGTGTTCTCATCTTTATATATCTGACTTGAGCGCTCTATTTCGGGTGGTGCAATCAATATACCTTTATATCTGTTTTCCAGCATATCCTCCATCAATTTTAGAGAAGCCCCTAAAGTTACAGGTATCACCGCTCCATCTCTTAAATATGCCGGAGAATAATCAAGTGGTGCAGCAACTTTCTGATATCCTTCTCCCTCAATTACTTCATCATTAAAGAGTGAATACCACCGTCCTGCAGGAAAATAAACATTCTTCGTATCCGCCTTTTCAAATACAGATGCAAACAAAATGTTGTCACAAAATACATATTGTTCTTCATTTCCTGCAGCTTCTTTACATTCTGGAAAAGCCAGAGCCATTGCCTGTGTCATTGGAATACCTGTTTTATGAGAATAAATGGCATAACTATAAATCATATCAAGAAGATTTTCTCTTAACCAATAGAATTTCTTAAACACTTCCTGAACCTTTTCACCATAATCCCAAGGAAGTTTCGTTGCATCCCCTCCGGTACGCATAATTGGCATAAATGTGCAAAACTGATACGCTCTTATATATACTTCATCCTCCGGTTTTTCTGAAAGACCTCCCATGTCGGTTCCCCAAATAGAAAAACCACTCGCCGACAAACTTAATCCACCTACTATCTGTTGTTTTAATCCGTCAAAGCTATTCATCTGGTCTCCTGTCCATGTACAATTCCATTTTTGAGAACCAGCACAAGCACCGCGCATGTAACATAGATAATCCCCACCTGTCATTTCTGTATACAAGTCATGATATGCCTTTGCATACCACCATACCCAGAAATTGTGCATTCGATTTCCCATCAATCCATTGTCAAACTTTGTATCTATAGGAACTAACTCGGTAAAATCTACCATTCCACCACGCAGTCCCCACCTGATTCTTTCTCCATGAATTTTCTTTAAAACAGAAAGAGCATCTTTATGCGTAAAATCGCCAAAATAGTGTACCTCATCCGGATTATATATATTTTTTACCATCGGCATTTCTTTATAATCCTTATCCGGATAATTTTTATGCATAAATTCCGGCCAGAAATCGCCACAATTCCACTGCATTACCTTAATATCTTTTTCGTTGCACATATCATAGCATACTTTATCATCAGCACCTCCGCCTTCCATATAAATAACAGACGGTAATGTTCCCATCTCGCTGAACTTTTCAATCATCGTTCTCGTAATTTCTCTTGGATATTCCTTCCCTCTATTCTGACCTAGTCCCCAAAAGCCATTAGAACCGCCTGCCTGATAACGAAACGCCCACTTTGGTGGTAATACAGGCTTTCCTGTCAAATCAGTATACTTCACCATATTTTCTACTGGTGTTCCTGTCCATACATAAAAATCTACTCTGCTGTCATCAAAAGAAATTCTCGTTCTTGTTTTGTCCGTATATCCAAAATCACCTTCCCCATAACAAGTAGTATTGAAAAAATATGTAATCCCCTTGTTGCTGTTAACTACCGGAACATTTTTGTAACTTCTCCACAATTCATGTGTATCAAGAGATGTATATCCCTGATAACACATATCTGTATTCCAAAAACACATTCTCAATCCGTGTTGATTGAAATGATTATATCTCTCTCCTGTGCCAAAAATAATTTCATCACTATTCAATGGCAACTCAAGAGAATATTGACGTGTAACAAATCGGTCGTCAGAACGTGATAAATTCCATTTGTTAATTGTATGTATCAGTTGATTTTGAGCATTATATATCTCTAACCCCCAATAACCTGTCTTGCATATTATTTTTACTTTTGTTCCATCAGTTCCTATCAATTCATTATTAAAGTCTGCTTTATCAATTGCAAGTGAGTACTCCGGTTCAAATATAGCAGTATCTCCTACATAAGATGCATCTGCATTTTTGGGTGCTTCAGAAGATATTCTGATTCCACCTACATTAGGACACGAAATAAACAAGGAGCGTTCCTTTTGATCCCACTCTGGTGACTTCGTCTTAATCTCGAAACTGTCTTTATGTAAAATGGTTTCATAAACGTCATCATACTGTTTCCACTCTGTAAATAGTTGTAATGGATATGGACCAAAAGAATATGTCCTAAACGGATCTTCGAATTCTTTTGAAGCCGGAGCATTCTCTTCTATGGACTCAGCAAAGAATAAGTCAAATTCTAATTCAAAAGTTTCCATTTTATCCTCAAAAAACATAATTGGTATATTAGAAATAAAACTTCCTGAACCATTAAAAATTCGCTTATATACATCCTTCCCCTTTTCATAAAAACTTGAAATAGGCATCTCAAATCCCTCATTTTGGCAATTTGTAAAGTATGTACAACTATTTGGCTCTTCTTTTTTTAGATTTATTCTTAAATTTCTTATCTCTGTACTTGTATATCCTGTACCTATGCCTACATAGCCACCTTTATAATTTTCGGGTAGAGGATAAACAATCTGTCTTTCTCCATCAACCCATACAATATAACCATCTTCTCCTACCGTTAATTTGATTTTATGTGCTACTAATGGATTAAAAGCATATTTATCTGCTACCCAATCACTTTCCACACTATTTGAACTACAATAATAATTACTTTCTAATTCTCTTGTTTTTGGATTAATATGATATCCAAGCCCCATCATAACATTACTGTTTTTTTTGCAATAATTTATTGGCTCATTTTTTGTCTCATTTCCAAATGTAATCCAAATATACTGTTCTGTTCTATTATTCATAAATTATCCGCCCTTCCAAACCAAGTCTTCTTCTACCTGATTCTGACTTTTTTTATTTTAGACCATCGCCCATAAATTTTTATTTTACCAACATTCCTATATGCTCTTGCCTTCACGTAAAGTCTTTTTTTATTTTTTAATTTCTTTGATTTAAACACTTTTCTAAAAGATTTTATGTTCTTGGTAATCAATGCTTTTTTATTTTTCTTCGCCCTTTTCTTCGAAGTATAAATTCTAATTTGATAACCATTTGCTCCACTTACTTTTAACAGATAAATTTTCACTTTTTTAGAGTGTTTTTTCTTTATATTTATTTTTTTAATCTTCACTCTGCCAGGCCTCTTTGTTTCTATTTGATTAAGATAACCCGTTGTACTTTCATGAATTTTATAAGTTGTTGGTATTTCAGTAGTAATATCTACTTTCGTGGTCTCAGTTGTCATATCCTTTGTTGACTCTGAAACCTTTGTTGATGTTACTGTTTCATTTGTCGTTGTCGGAACCTCTTTTGTCGTAGGTATTTCTGATGTAGTTTCCTCTTCTAATGCTTCTCCAGTGATTTTAAAATTCCGAAACTGCGTTCCTTCATTATTCGAAGCAATGTAAACATATCCACCATCATACCATCCACTATATCTTATAGCATCTTTTTCCCATGGTGTTTCCCATTTCCCATTTACATCAACATAAAAATTAATAAATCCATTCTTTACTTCCAGTTTTGCTTTCATCCAACTGGTTTTCCACTCACAATTAGCTATTTCAGCTCTCCAGATAGAATCACTCGTATTATACGTCGTCTGTTTTCTTCCGTTATAGTCAAAAGTTCCTGCAATCCGTACACTGTTATTTCCATCTGTGGCAAACACTGTTCCTGTACTATCACCATACCATGTGGTGGCACTGCCGCTATCGTTTATCTCACCATCAAACCCAATCCATGCTCCACCGATACTTTCATTCGGATTTCTATATTCCACTTCTAATGTAAAATCTTTGTATCTGGAAACATCATAATAAAGCATAGACATATCCGGCCAGCAATTCCCCACATATGGTCCTGTTTCTGTCGTTGTTCCTCTCGCCTTTCTGGTAATAACACCATCACTGGTACAACTCCAGTAAGTATTAATATTCGTTTTTGTGCTAGGATATCTTTGACAATGCGGACTATAATATGCTGTAAAATCTTTTAAATCCGATTCCGTTACTTCTTTTATCGGCGTTCCTGTTATCTGAAGGTTTCTAAATTTCGTTCCACCATTATTTGCTACTAAAAAAATATATCCACCATCATACCAGTCACCATAGGAAAACGTTTCTTCATTCCAAAGTGATTTCCACTCATTATCTACTTGAATAAAAAACTTGATTTTCCCTTCTTTCACCTCTATCTTGACTGTATTCCACAAAGAATTAAATTTTCCATCTTCCAGATAACCTGTCCATTTAATGTCATTTGCATTTGGTAATTCATAAGTTTCTCCATCTACATCAAATGTTCCGGTTAAATGATAAACATTTCCTTCCGAAGTATTAATCATTGTATTTCCGGAATGATTGTACCAGCTTTCACCTTTTTCACCATCAAATCCAATCCATGCTCCACCATTATCAGCCACAGGATTATAGTAATCTACTGTCATGGTAAAATCTTTATACTTTCCAATATCATAATATAATATTGCCATTTCCGGATAAGGATTTCCTTTATTTTCATTTCCTAATTTTTCACCTGATTCTTTTATATCTTTTCTTGTTAATACTCCATCTGTATCTGCAGTCCAATATTTATATATTTCAGCATATTCGGGATTTTTCTTATCTACACCACTTGTATAATACGAATCAAACTGGTTCATTATCTCGTTTTTTTCTGCTGCCACAGTTTCATCCACTGAAAGATCCCTATCACTTATTTTAATATTCCGAAACTGCGTTCCTTCATTATTCGATGCGATATATACATATCCTCCATCGTACCAGTCTCCGTAAGTAAATGGCATATCAAAAGTATCATTTTTCCATGATTGTATCCATTTGCCATTAACTTTCACATAGCAGTTTATATGTCCACTTTTTACTTCCAGTTTAATAGCATTCCATCCTGTTCCCCAGTCTGCATCCATTACCCAGTCTGTCCAGACTTTTGAATCTTCTTCACCTGTAGAATGCTTATTTCCACCATATGCTTCAAAATTTCCTGCCAGTTTTACTTCACTAGACCCCGCTGTTCCAAAAATTGTTCCTGCATTACTGCTTTTCCATGTCGTAGCGACTCCGTTATCTATCTTTCCCCCAAAACCAACATAGGCCCCTCCCATACCGGCTACAGGATTTCTATACTCTAATTCCAAAACAAAATCCTTATAAATATTTGCATTGTAATAAAGCATTGCCATGTTAGAGGCCGGGTCACCATTATATAAAGCTCCATCAGTTCCCTTAGCTTTTCTTGTAATTATTCCCTCTGTATTCTCACTCCAATAATCTGTAGTTTTTACTTTTTTAGAAGTAGTTGCGTTACTACTATAAAAACCGTCAAAGGATGCCAAAATACTGTCATTTTCATCCGATGGAACATAATCTTCCCATACTAAAAATATGGTTGTATCTCCAATCACCTTGTACACATCACCCGGATTATAAACCTTTCCATTAATTAGGTACCATTTGAACTGTTTCCCCTGTGGGGCTGTAAAGCGATTTTTTGATGGTAATGTATACTGAGAATTATTAAGCACCACTGTTTTCTCTTCGATTTTGGTTGCTCCCCCCTTTAAATTATAAGTTATACAGCAATTACTGTTATTTCCATATGCCTCTATTTCATAAATTTCCGGTGCACTTTCTGTACCTGCTTCTATATCATACAACTTGACATACTTTACATTCTTATTTTCAATGCTGCAATTTGTTATACCGCCATAACCATTTGCTTCATCTTTGATTACAGTCCAATCATTTCCGTTCTCTGAAACTGCTACTTTAAATTTTTTTGCGTATTTATCTGTCCACTTCACTAAAATTTCATTCATATTAGATGTCTTAGACAATTCAAATACATATTCTTTTTCAGATAATGATAATGCCGTGTTGAAATCTCCATCAGCTGTAACTTTCATATTGTCTGTTAAAATGTTATCTTTCATCAGATTCACACTATCAACATCTGCATTTTCTATCTCTACGCTGCTCCAATCATTTGTTCCTATATTAATAATAGTCTCCCTATTATCATTACTGTAATATCCAATTTCTCCGTCTCCTGTTGGTCTGTTTGTCAATTTTTTCAGACTTTTCCCATCAACAACTACACTTCCTGCGGCTGTTCCCTTCAAAATCAGTGCCGTAGTATCATTTCCAGTTTCTGCCGAAATAACAAATCCATTGTTCCCATTTTTCATATTCTTGTAAGAAATACTAGTGTTTTCATCTCTATAATATGTTGTTGTTCTGTCATTATCAGGCTTTGTCACCAACAAGGCTTCTGTCTTTTTTACATCCTGCATGCTGTCTGTTAAATTCAGGCTGTTTGCCACAGTCACCGGGATAATTGCTCCTGCCCTGAGATATATTGGGGATTTATCAATTGGGGATTCTACTGTTTTCTCTCCACAACCACTTATTTTTTCACCTGTCCATAAACTGTACCAGTTTCCTTGTGGGAACATTACATTATAAAGATATGCATTTTCCTTTAAAACCGGTGTTACCAAAAAGTCATCGCAGAACAAGTATGTTTCATATACATTTCCCAAAGACTGTTCATCTGAATATTCCATTGTTAATGGTGTAACGATTGTGCTCCCTGTTTTATGTGCAGCAATCGCTGTACTATATATTTTATTCAATATATTTTCTCTCAGCCAATAATGTGTCTTATATGTACTTTCTCCTAAAGCTCCATAATCCCAAGGAAATCGGGATGTTGTTCCATGCGTCCTCATTAATGGCTGGAAGGTTGAAAACTGCATACTTCTGGCAAACACCTGTGTTGTTGGTCCGTCTCCTGCTGCTCCACCGGACAAACCGCCAATATCGCCACCCCATGTTGTTAATCCACTAGCGCTTGCACTAATTCCACCTGCCAGCTGCCTTCTGAGCCCCTCCATTGAAGTCTGCTGATCTCCTGTAAAAAATGCAGTATACGCTTGTGAACCTGCAGCGGCACTTCGTGAATGAAGTACAAAATCTCCATTTCCCATAAGTTGTGACATAGCCTCACAATATCTTCTGGAATACCAATATGCAAATTCATTATGCATTACTGCTCCATCTTTATCTACTCCCGGAAAATAAGCATATGGCTGAATTAGTTCTCCAAAATCTACTAATCCTCCCTTAGCTCCCCATTGAACTTCGCTGCTTAAGCGCCCTATCAATGCTGTTGTAGAAGTATTCTGTGTAAAATCTATAAAGTCACCACAACTAGCTGTTTTGTCCCATATATATCTTATATATGGCAATTCATCTTCTCTCATCCCTGAAAGATAACTCTTCATTTCTTTCGGTGTCATATTGGGGGAATTCCATTTCAATACTCTAATTCCTGCACTCTTATACAAATCGTATACACTCTGAGTCTCTTTACTGGCTGATTCTAAATATACTGATGCTATATTTGGAGTTCCCATTCTCTTATACCCATTAATAGCATCTACTGAATTTCCATATACTCCTTTACCACTATTCCAAAACCCAATACTCCCCCCTGCACTATACTCATATGCCCATTTAGGAAGAAGGATAGATTTTCCCGTCAATTCTGTATATGCTTTCAGATTTTCTTTTGGTGCATCTGTCCAAAGATAAAAATCAAATTCTGCTCCCTTAAACTCTGCACATATCCTACTCGCCTCTGAATAACCGATATCAAATGTTCCCGCATAATATGTATTAAAAAATAATGTATATCCCTTAGAACTATGAAGCAATGGTATATTCTTGTAACCTCTCCACAATTCTGCGTTTAAAGTATCATCTCCATGATAACTGGCATCCAAATTCCACATCTTAAGACGCTTTCCTACCTGACTTAATTCATTAAATCTCTCCCCTGAACCATAAATTTCTTCTTTGTTTCTGTCTAACGGAAGCTTCAGATTATATTTTATCAGTTCTCCTGCATCATTAAATGCAAATTCCATTTGCGTAGAATCTATTCCCAAAATACGCTCTCCTGAGCCATTGTAAATATGTATTTTGAATGCATCTTCTTTTTTTTGGAATACTACCTTTGTCTCATTATTTCCCTTCATGGTAATATCACCGGATTTTGAAATAGTATACGAAATTTTGTAATTCTCTGCTGCTTCAAAACTGCCTTTTTTTTCGCCATGTATTCTAACTCCTCCAATTTTAGGAAAAGATATAGACAATGGTACTATATAATCAGGTGTTTTTATTGTAAAACAGAATTCTCTGTCTTTCTGTTCATATCCCAGAAGTTTATTCGGTGTATTATAAATTCCCTCCATTGATGGAAACTCCGGACTATATCCACTATCAAAAGGATCCTGATCACTCGGTACTGCTGTATACCCATACGAAATTATTGGTGTGTGAAATGACATAATAACAATCAACAATATTAATACTATCTTTTCGACTCTTTTCATATGCGATATCTCCTTATAAGCTTATTCTCGCCCAACTTCCACACCCACTATCATGTGCCATCCATACATCAAACTCACTTTCGTCCACAATATAATTCATTCTTGTATCATAATAACCTAAATCTTCTCTATTAACGCATAAAGATACTTTCCTGCTTTCACCTGATTTCAATGTAACTTTTTTGTATCCTTTCAATTCTCTCACAGGTCGTACTCTTGTGGCCTTTCTTCTATGGATATAAAGTTGCACTGTCTCTGTGCCATCATATTCTCCAATGTTTTTTATCTCTACAGTTGCTTTAAATCCTTCTTGTGTTTTTTCTAATTCTAAGTCGCCATATTCAAATTCTGAATATCCCAAACCATATCCAAATGGGAATAATGGTTTTTGTGGCGTATCCATGTATTTGTTTGTCCAGAAATAATCCCCTGCCGGTCTTCCGGTATTTGGATGATTATAATAAATCGGATATTCCCCTGATTTATGAGGAAAAGTCATTGTCAGCCTTGCACTTGGATTATAATCTCCAAATAATACATCTGCCACAGCGTTTCCCGCCTCACTCCCTAAATGCCATGCCTCAACCAATGCATCTGACATTTCAACAATCTCCGGGATTGCAAGGGGTCTTCCGTTGAATAATACTGTCACAATAGGTTTTTCTAATTTTTTTAGTTCTGACAGCATTTCTAACTGCTGTCCCTGAATAGTAATATCTGCCAGGGATTCTGCCTCCCCACTGTTCAAATGTTCAATCGTTGCAATAATTACATCTGCATCTTTGACTGTTTTCATCATTTCTTCTTTATCAAATGGCAGTTTTTCTCCACATACTTTCCCATATTGATAATCATATCCCTCTTTTTTCAATGCATCTACAAGAGTAACTGCATTTTCCCATTCTCCTGTAAATGACCAGCATCCATACATCTGCTCTTTATCTGAAGCTGCTGAACCTACAACCGCTATTTTTAATTTCTTTGATAATGGAAGAAGCTTATTGTCATTTTTTAATAAAACAATAGATTTTCTTGCCGCATCTCTGGCGATACCTCTATGTTCATCACATAAAAGACATTCTTTTTTAGTTACATCTGCATACGGTTTTTCAAATAAACCTACTTTGAATTTTAGCCTCAATATATTTCTAACTGCCTCATCAACATATTTTTCTTCTACTTTCCCATCTAGCACCATTTGTTCTAAAAGAGTTTCATACAAATCCGAACCTAAATCCATTTCGGTCCCCGCCTCAATAGACTGTTTTACAGCATCTTCAGTATCTAATGCTGTTCCATGGTTCACACATTCCTTAATCGCATTGGCATCACTGATTACCACACCCTTAAATCCTAAATTTTTTCGTAGCAGATCCTGTATCAACCATTCATTTGTCGTACATGGAACTCCGGATAAGTCGTTAAACGCCATCATAACTGATGCACATCCTTCTTTAACTGCAGCTTCATATGGTGGATAATATGTCTCAAAAAACTTTGGCATGCTCATATCTACCGTATCATAATCACATCCTCCTTCCACAGCTCCATAGGCTGCAAAATGTTTCACACAAGCTGCGATTCTATCTTCCTCTGTTAAATCCTTTCCCTGAAATCCTCTTACCTTTGCTCTTGAGAAACGTGACGCAAGATATGTATCCTCTCCCGCACCTTCAGCAACACGTCCCCAACGGGAATCTCTCGCCACATCCACCATAGGTGCATATGTCCAGTTCACCCCTCCTGCTGCGGATTCTTTTGCTGCTACTCTTGCCGTCTCTTCAAAAAGTTCATCGTCAAAACTACATGACTCCGCCAATGGTATTGGAAACATTGTCTTAAATCCATGAATAACATCCAAACCAAAGATTAAAGGTATTCCCAACCGGCTCTCCTCCACCGCAATTTTTTGATAATGGTTCGCTGTTTCTGCATCCATGACACTAATAAAAGAGCCTATTTCGCCTTTTCTTATTTCGTCTTCATGATTACTCAACATCTTGTGATTAATAATTGCATCATATGTCTTCTCATCCATATCACCGCTTTTATATAATTTAAAAGCTTCCTCCTCAGGTATTTCAAATCCCCCTACCTTCGAAGGTGCTACCTGATGCAACTGTCCCACCTTTTCAT
The DNA here is from genome assembly GCF_025150745.1 of Eubacterium ventriosum. Taxonomy (NCBI): domain Bacteria; kingdom Bacillati; phylum Bacillota; class Clostridia; order Eubacteriales; family Eubacteriaceae; genus Eubacterium; species Eubacterium ventriosum. The sequence goes on along the minus strand of NZ_CP102282.1, from coordinate 870,927 downwards.
GTAATGTCATCTTTGACAAAAGCTCTTCTATTCTTTCTTCAATATTCATAAATCTATTTTCCCTTTCTTTGTGCCTACTCACCAGTAATTCCTGTTGATTCTATACTTTCTACAAACTGTCTCTGAAAAATCAAATACATCACTAAAAGTGGTAATATTGACAAGAGTGTTCCTGCTAATGATACGGACTCACTAATAGAACCTGCTGCCTCTTTTCCATACAAAGCCTCATACTGTAATGTAAAACTCTGCAGTTTCAATGGCAGTGTCTGTATCTTTCCCCCCCATAATGTATTGCTCAAATATGTTTCATTCCAATAAAATACAAAGGAAAACAACATACTCAGAATAATTGCTCCTTTTGCCATTGGAAGTGACACCTTTAAAAATATCTTCCATTTTCCTGCTCCATCTATCTCAGCTGCTTCGTCCAAGACCACCGGATAGGAAACAAAGTAACTATAATAAACAAATATGAATATTGCACTATTAAGTCCCTGACCAAACAAGGCTGGCAAAAACTGTGCCCAAATAGTATCTGTTAAATGATATGTATCAAACAACACATAACGTGGTACAAGCATAACCTGTGTCGGCAATAAAAATGTTATCAATATCAATACTAATATTACTTTTTTAAATGGTATATGAAACCTCGCCAATCCATAGGCAACAACAGCTGTTACGGCTGTCTGAAGAACCGCCGGAATCAAACTCATCAGCATAGACATTCCAAAACTTTTAAAAAAATCCAATGTTTCAAATGCAGTACTAAAATTATCAAAACATAATTCTGTAGGTATCCAAGTCACGCTGGGATCTGTCAAATCTCCTGCTGACAGAAAACTGTTTACTATCATGTATAAAACCGGATACAAATACACGAATCCAATTCCTGCCAATATAAAATATACAAATATTTTTGATACTGGTATCTTTCTTTTTTTCTTCATTATGTATTCTCCTTTTTACTGATAAACCAAAACAACAGTCCTACCACTGCCAGTATTAAAAGTACCAATAAGAAATATATCCACGACATGGCAGCTGATAAACTATACATCATAGATGTATTAAACATACTATTTGATATTTCCTGATTGATTGCCTGTTCTGAATAGTTAGCTATTGTAACTACTGTATATATTCCATTAATTAAAATAATCGGTCCCATATGTGGCAATGTTATTTTCCAAAATTTTTCCCATGCTCCGGCACCATCAATTTCAGCTGCTTCATAAAGACTGGTTGATACCTTTTGGAGACCTGCTAAATAAATCAAAATCTGTACTCCTGAAAACCAGAGTATTAGTACCAGATTATCCAACACAAACACACATGGCTTACTAATCACACCTGGAAGGCTCTGTAGAAAAAGCATTATTTGGGAACCTTCTTCCGTAAAATTCACTGTATATCCCGTAAGAAGTTTACTTATAACCGGACCACTCATAATAATTACCGGCATAAAAAATATTGCTCTGAAAAATACTCTTCCACGAAATTTATTATTAAGCATCACCGCTACTATCAATGCAAACACCAATATAACCGGCGTCGCACAACATATCATCATTGCCGAAGAGGACAGATTTAATTTGAAACTTGTGCTTACATTCCACGCATGATTATAATATTCAAGACCTGCCCATTTTAAATTTATCTTTCCCGGAGTAATGGATACTGCATTAAAACTATATAAAATACTGTTAATAAAAGGAATCAACGTAAACACAGCAAATCCAATCAGCCATGGTGAAACAAATAATATTCCTTTTATGGTATTTGTTAATTTTGTTTTTTTATATTTTCCGTTTTTTGATACCTTACCCTTTGGTTTGATTACCATGTTTTTCTCCTATTCTATGCCAAATTATCTATCTGCTACCAAATAATTCTTTGCTGGAATATGTACTCCCTGTTTTGTCACATACTCCCGATTTAAATAATTAATATAAATTACTTTCCCATTATCATATGACACTGCCGCAACGCCTGTATCAAGCATCTTATGTTGAATAATAGAACTTCCTTCCACTTCTTTCAGTGCACCATTTAAATATTGATAAACTTCCTTCATCACATCAGACCAATCATTGTAATTCAGTGAAAAATAATCTTCTAATGGAGTATCTATTAACTTTTCGTTTTTCTCTGACATAATTATAAAAGAAGGATACGCGCCATACTCAATCATCTTTAGTTTGTTTGTCTGATTATAAAATCCCTGATTCGCATATGGTGCATAATAGTCTATGCTTCCTTTCAAAACGATCTGTAAAAACGGAACAGAATCTGTTTCATACATATATTGACTATTCTGTAACGGCATATTTATATACTCAGATGTATCATTCCACAAATACTGATTCGGATTTTCTAATACTTTATCTTTTTTTATTTTTGAAACAGTTTCACTCAATATTTGTTTACTTTTCTGCCTTGATATTTTTTCATTCTTAGAATAATCACCATAAATCATGTTTCCAACTTTAGCCACATCCAGATTATACTCGGGATAATCCTCTACCATATCCGCCAGTGAATCAACCACATCTGACGGATGTGCATAATACTCTGTCGGATACATTAACATTGTATTACTTCTAGTATATGAAGAATAATTTTTCGAAATTGTAAGAGCTGACGTTGAAGCAATCCTCGCCTGATCTTCATTAAAACTTACCAGATTAGTGTAAAGATAAAATCTTCCACCATTGTCTCCAAGCATTTTATGTAATTCCTTCAAATCTCCCTCATTTCCAAGATCGGAATCTAAACTGGTTGTCCCATATTTATGTCCGCTGATTCCATTTTTCTGCCATCCTTCATATGAAACTGAAATATTTTTAATATCATTTCTCCGCAAATTATCAACAATATCCTGTGCTTCTTTCACAGAAGTCAACTTATTATATCCATTAAAAATAAGTCCTTCCTCCACTACACCTGCCATCATATGCAGATACATAGGAATTTCTTTGTCCTCTCGTTCATTCCTTTTCAATATTCCTGCATTTTTTACCAGTTCTCTATATTTTACAGCCATTCCGGAATAATCTGCCTTTTCGTTCGACAGAAAATAAAATGTAACTCTGCCGTTATATGCTTCTGCTTCATCCTGCGTAGTCATAATTGTCTTTCCGCTCTTATTGACCGGATAACTATATGCCTGTCTGTAATCAAATCTGGAAGATACCCAGTTATAATCTGTCACCATTCCTGCCGGAGAAGCATATACTGAAGAATACTCTGCTCCCTCTTCAATTACTGCCATATACGCATTTTGATTTGCACCATGCACCACACCATAAACTGGTATTGTAGCCTTTTGTGTATCAATCATGTAATCATTATTTCGCTTTGCTATCAGATCACCAGCCTCTGAAAGTCCATCTACAGATGCATCCTTTCCGTAAACTCTTTCATCATACACCGATGTATAAGTTCCCTTTTTATTATAGCGGATTAATGCTCCTGAACCATCCGGCACAAACATATACCCTGGCGTAGTATCCTCCTTTACTGTTCCTAAAAACGGTAATATCCAAACCGACTGCAGTTTATTATTTTTTAGTTCCTTTACCGTGTTTTGTAACACTTCTATTGTCAAATGGTCTTCTTCCAGTTTCATCTTAAATGACAATGATATTCCTGCCAAAACAAAGTTTGCATTACAAATTGCTTCATTTTCTTTCCAATTAAAATTAATAGAGTTTCCACTATCTCCCAATGTTGCTCTGGCAGACTGGCATTTTCCACCCAGATAATCTATGGATATAATTGAATTTGCCATAGACGACCACTTTTTATTCATATCTTCTGCCTTTGTTTCCTTTAAGCCTCCCCACACATACCCTGTTTCTTTATTTAAAATACGAATACCTTTTGTTTCATCTGAATAGTAAACTGCAAGGATATCACTTTCCATCTTTTTTTCAAAGCCTTTCAAATCAGCCAGTCTGTTTTTTACCTTTCTAACCTCTTCTATTTGTGTATACCTTCCAGAAGTTACATCTAATGCAGATGAATCCGGTACAACAAAATCAATTTCTGATACTTTATTATCTTCCTTCTTTGCTGCATACGCCATAGTTACTGTTACAGATAAAATGAATGTCAAGCCGATACATATTATTCTCTTATATTTGTACACGATACTCCACCTCCGATATTACCTCTCCTATAAACTCTATAAACTTATCCCATACCAGATATAAAATTGCTACCAGAATAAGTGCAACAATTGCAAAAAACAATGTTAGCAACACATTTTTCACTGTCTGTTTAAATGTATAATTATGCACATTCAATATACTTAAGATTACAAGTGCCGCTGACCATAAAATACCAATATACCACACTAATGTAATCAAAAACGCCTCGTTCTGGGTCAAAACATAACTCAACACAATTGCTATTGGTGCCATTATCATATATGGAACCATGGAATATGCCACTGAAACAAATATGTTTTTTATCGTTCCTTCGCCATCATTAATTGTGGAAACCATGTAATTACCCCCAATAAATAAACCTAGAATGATAAAGAAAATTGCCGAAAGCAACATTGGTGACAACGTTGACAAACTATTCTGATTAAAGATAAATCCTCTTCCTAAAATGTCTGCCATATATATGATAAACGTTACGATTATCATAATCCCCGCTGACAACAAACTTCCTCTTTTTCCAATCTTCAAATAATAAATTGCATCGATAGGATGTTTCAGCATTGTTCCCATATATTTAAAATCACCCTTTAATCTGCCAATTCCCTTTGCTGGTATTTCAGCAATACCATGTGTATTATATTGCTTCTTTTTTTTCTTCGGACGAACTGCTCCTTTGATTAGTGATATTACAAATATTATCAATAATCCGGCGATTACCCATACAATATATTTATTAATCATTACATTTCTGATTTCCCAGAAACACTCCGAATAGTTATCTCTATCATTGGCTGTCTTAAAATGCTCTAATGCCTCTGCATACTGCTGCTGTCTTAAAAGGCTTTTTCCATATCCTATATGAGCTATTTTGGACATGCCGTTTAATCTTAAAATTTCCTGCCAGATTTTTTTGCTTTCTACATAATTTCCTTTTTCTAAATCATAAATCGCCCTGTGATTCAACATTGCAAATTCTGTAGGGGCAAATACCTGAACAAAACCTCTTTCCTTATCTAATACATAAACAAATCCTTCTTCATCTAAATCAATCGCTGCTGCTGATGTAAACAATCCGTATCTGTCATTAGACACTGCTCTTCCTCCAAACGAAAACAGCAGATTTCCGCTATTGTCATATTCATAAATCAGCCCTGTCTGCGTCAATGCATACACATTTCCATATGGTCCTGCTGTCACATCCACGAAATTCCACTCATCATCCATAAACTTATTAGGTGATAAAATATTTGTACCTGCCATATTATGTAATTTCAATGCGTTTGATGTTTTCGTTTCAGCCTTAGACCATGAATAAGTTACCTCTGCACTTTGCGTAACACTATAAACTAAACCTCTGGCAGATAAGTCTATATTTTGTATTGCTCTTGGTTTCCTTGTCTGAAGCTGAGATTTCTGCTCTCTGGTATATATCATCTCCTGAATTCGTTCTAATAGTGTTAAGCTTCTTTGATTTGCTGCAAAGTACCCTTTAAACTCGCCATCATCACCAAACTGCATTAAACCATCATAAGAGCCTTCACCTACTACGATAATATTGGAGTCATCTGTAGCAACTACATTAACCGGTTTAAATATTGCCGATTTGCTCATCAAAGGTGAATCTTTTGGTCTGGAAATCGTTGTCAATATATTCCCCTGCCTGTCGCAGATAAATACCGCTTGTGCAATCGGATCTGCTATGTACATTCTTTCATCTGTCACAAACAATCCACTCGGTCCCTCAAATGCATCATTTGTAATATTTCTGGCAACTCCATTCTCTTTGTTATAAACTACGATTCTTTTATTTCCTGTATCTGCAATAAATATCTCTTTCCCGTATATAAACAAATCACTTGGCTGTACCAGCCCTTGTCTCTGCATATAAACCGTACTTGCCAAATATGCTTCCTGCGTTCTGATATAATCGCCATCTACAGAAATAGTATATGTGTATGTTGTTCCTTCTGATGCCGAAACAATATTTGTCTTTCCTGACAAAATAACACTAATAAGTATTATAAATAAAAATATATTCCTTAATTTTGTCGCCATATTTTTCTCCATTTATATTGTTAACTACTTAATTCCCGAGTTTGCCATAGTATTCATTACTCTTGACTGAAGAATAATAAATAAAACAATATTCGGAACTAACATAATTAATGCTCCTGCTGCTGCTATCCCCTGTGTGATAACACTTCCTCCTGCCGTCAATGTTCCTATATAATACGCAAATGTTTTTAAAGTCTCACTATCCAAATACATCGTAGAGGCATTTGCATCAAGCCATGCCCCCTGAAATGCTAATAACATTACGGTAGCTAACGCCGGTTTCACTAATGGAAACACTACTTTTCGTATAATCTGATAGTCCGTAGCCCCATCAATACGTGCTGCCTCAATCAATGCATCCGGCAACTGGTCAATAAACTGTTTTACTAAAAACACTCCTGTTGGCACTACCAATGCAGGTATAATGCCTACAAGAAAATTGTTTCTAAGTCCTGTATATACAATAACAAAATAGGTCGGTATTGCCACAGCCGTCTGAACGAACATCAACGCCATATTATTAACCTGCAGCAATGCATCTTTGCCACGAAATGTTTTCTTAGATAAAACGAACCCGACGCACACAGATATCCACACATTTAAAAACATAATGACAACGGTATTCACGAAAGTGTTGAATAAATATCTTCCTGCCGAAATTGCAGTATCTGAAGACACCTCAAACAACCTCCTGAAATTATCAAATGTAGGATTTTTCACATAAAATCTTGGTGGATATGCAAACAGTTCATCCATCGGTTTAAATGCAGATACTACAATATATATAATTGGTAAAAGCATTACAATAGATATTGGTATCAGATACCCATATATTTTTATCTGGCTTTTATTAAATCTGGCAGGATCTGTATTACTTGTTCCCAATTTATGTCGCCTTTTTCTTTTTAACATACAGTACCTCCTACTCACCATCACTACTGAACACTCTTGAAACAACTCTTGACAATATAAATATCATCAACAGTAATACTGTAGAAACTGCCGCAGCATATCCCATCTCATAACGGATAAATCCATAATCATCAATATGATTTGCTATCAACTGTCCTGCATAATCCGGTGTGGGGTTGGCTCCGGAAAGTGTTACACCACTTCCACCATCTTTAAAGATATTAACAATCGCCATTACTGCACCGAACATCATTTGCGGTTTTATCGCCGGAATCGTAATATAGATAATTTCCTGAAATCTATTCTTGACACCGTCTATTCTTGCTGCCTCATACATTTCTTTATCCGTATTCAAAATACCTGACAGCATTGAGAGAAACCCTATGCCCATAGAACTCCAAAGACCTACAATAATCATAATCGGCATGAGATATGATCCCGACTGTAACCATTGAATAGGATTCTCGATAATATCATATTTTAACAGTAAATAATTCAACAAGCCTCTCTTGTCTCCACTAAAAACTGAACTCCATATAGTCGCCAGCAATACTCCACCAGTTACAGACGGAGAATATAATATAACGGTCATAATTGTTCTCGGTATTTTTGGTATCTGAGATAATGACCATGCCAAAAAAAATGATAATACATAACCACCAAGTCCTACAAAAATGGCATATATCAATGTATTCGGCAATACTTTCTGCATAAATACCGAATCATTCGTAAGCAAATTCACATAATTGCTTAACCCTGTAAAGGACGGCGCACCAATTGCATTAAATGATGTAAATGATAATATAATAGCCGCCCCCACCGGGATTATAATAAACAAAATAAACAGGAATGTATAAGGTGCCATTAAAACTAAAGAGGAATATTCATTTTTAATTTTTTTTAAAGAAAGGAGTTTACTTTTCATTTTTGGCACCTCGTCTTCCTGTTTTTGTGTAAAGCATTTTTAGTATCTCTATATTATAATCTTTAATTAATTTTCCATCTTGATCTATATATCCAAATTCCTGAAGTTTTCTTTTAATTTCTCTGTCTATTACTAAAACAGCCTGATCTAAAGATTCCATCATATCACTGCCGTCTATAACCACATCATTCCATACACCGCTTAACTCTCTCTCCACAATGTAAGAAGCAGGATGTGGCGTAACTTCTCTCTGATACTGCCACTGTTCTATGGCTTTTTCTTTTACATCCGAATCAAATGGCAGTTTCTTGAAGGCCTCAATATTTGCTGTATTCCATTGGTATTCTAAACCTAAACTTTGACATCTTCTGATAGAATACTCATACTGTGTATCCTCGTCCAACCACCATTTAAGGAATTCCCATGCTTCATCCGGCTTATCTGTATTCGCAAAAATCATTGATGCCGTAGTGTCAGCCGGCTGATATCTGAGAATACTTCCATCCTTCTGTCTGGTTCCCGGACATAATGCAACTCCCCACTGTCCTGCCAATTCCGGTGCTGCCATCTTCAACTGGAGATACGTATTAAAATCTCCTATTCCGATTGGCACCTCACCATATCTAAAACTCAGATAAAAGTTTTCTACAGTAGTCTGCATTCCGTATATTTTGTAGAATTCTGTCATTTCTGTAATAGCATCCACCGACTCTGTACTATTAATTGCTGTCGTATTACCTTTTTCTGAATATATTTCTGCACCCTTTTGGTATATAAATGGAGTAGTAACTCCTAAACCCTTTAATGATGCTCTCTGTGAAATAGGTATATAACAGTTCATCTGATTTCTTAACAGTGTCGGCATCATGGCCTCTATGTCATCCCATGTCTGTGGCACTTCCAGATGTAGTGATTCCAGAATATCTTTGCGATAAAACAATAACTGAAAGTTTCTGGAATCCACAGCGCCATAAACACCGTCACCATAAGATGTTGCTACTAAAGATTCCAATTGATAATCTTTTGTGTAGACATCCATAAAGTCTTCATAGTCCAGAAGATTCTTTAATGCCCCTCTACAGGCAAACGTAAACGGCTGCCCTGCCGTTGCACAGAGCACCACATCCGGATTTGTATTCGTTGCATTGGACAATACCAGTTTTTGTTCATTTGGCATAACTTTCAAACGAATATTTGTATTATGCTCTTTATTATATGTCTCATCTAATAACTGTTGTAATATCTGAACTGTTACAGTAGATTGTGCCACCCACACTTCCAGTTCTTCTTCATTCTGATCACTGGCAGCATAATTATCACTATCTGCTTCGTCTGTAAATGACCATAAAAATCGCTTAATCGCCTCTCCTGCTGTTTTGAATATTGATATATCTTCTTTTGGCAGTTCATCTGTTCCATACAGATAAATTTTATCCAAAGATAATCCCTGACCTGTAAGGCAGGATAACACATTTCCTAAATACTTGGAGGCTGAATCATCACCTCTGAAAATATCTTCTGTTTTCCCTGGTATTTTTTCCGGTTCCTCCAATAGTTTTCTAAGTTTATCGGACGCTGTCTGTAAGTCCATCGCATATACCGGTTCTTTTCCGTCTATTTTTTCTAATTGCTCATATATTTTATCTGCCTGTTCTGCGTATTTCTTTATTCTGTCTGTTGCATCAGGCATATAAGATTCTAAATCCCATGTACGATTTTCATCGGACACCCCGCCTGTAATACGAAGTAACTCAGTTCCCAGTTGATTTACATTTTTCATCAATTCATCAATCTGTGAATATATTTCTTTATAATCTCCCACAGTTACCACCATTGCCAAAGTATGTTTTCCTTTCGCCAGGTGTACCGTCATATCCCCCTCTTCGTCATTAAATGTATAATTATGATATCCACTGGTTCCTGTATATGGGACTTTTGCATTCTCCCATCTGGAATCTGTAACTTTTCCATCTATCTCTATCGTTCTAAACACCGTCTTATTAACATCAGCATTTTGTTTCAAATGAAGACCTAAACGATAATTGCCTTCCTCTTTCGCCTCAAATTCCCATATAATCTTCTGACCTGCTGTTCCCCATGCAGAACTGTCAATCAAATTAATTTTTTTATGATATGTATCATAAGGTGAAAGAGATGCGTCCCTTGCTGATGTTGCTCTGATATAAGAATCTGACTTTAACGAATATTTTTCTGCTTCAATTACAATCATCGGAACATTATCCGTTTTTTGCATTTTTTCTGTTTTCGTATCTTTTATTTTATAAAGCATTAATCCGGATATTTCTATTCCCTGCTCATCCGGAATTATCTCAAATGTATAAGTTTTTCCCTTCTCTAATTTCCACTGAACTTTCTCTCTATCCGTATTTCCATAATCTAAAAATGTGCTCTTCACATATTCATCCAAGTTTGTTTGTCTTCTAACGGATTCGTTCCCACTTCTATCAACAGCTTCTCTTGTCAAATCATGCCAAAGCATTTGTAACTGTGTCCGCTTTGTTTCTTTTCCATTCAATTTCACTTCATACAATGCATCTGTAGCCAGAACATCGCCCACTGGACGATATTCTGCTACAACACAATAATCTGCTGACTCTGGAGGCGTAACACGCAACTTCAGTTTTTCTTTTCTGGTTACAGTTATCGGATAATTTGAAACTTTCTTTCCACTAAGCCGGATATTTTCTGCTTCTATATTTGTACAGTCAGCTTCGTCATATGAATTCCAGTTTTCAATTGCCTGTTTTGTATAAAATCCGCCTGTCTTTCCTTCATAGGATTCGTTCTTTGTATTTAATTTTTCCTTTCCACACGCTAAAAGTGAAGTAACAATCATTACTATAACTAATAACAAGCTGATTCTTTTTTGCATTTTTCCTCCATCCTCTAACAATTTAACCTATTCTGTTCCAAACTTTTTTTGTAACCCGTTGTGTTTCTGTTCTATTTCGAATGTTTTTGTTCAAAATCTTTCTGAACTTTCAAAACTTTTTTTTCAAAATCTTCCCAGGCTTTTTTCATTTCCGGATTAGCTTTTGCTACCGCCTCTTTAATAATCGGTTCAACATTAGAACTTGTTCCGTCTGTTGCCTGATTCTGTGCTTCATCAAAATAGTTCTTTATTATGTCATTATACCGTGGCACTATTTTTTCCACATCAATACGTCTGCACTTATCAATATTTTTAAACAAATATTTGTCTACCTCTGTCACTCCCGGTAAACTATTAAATTTTTCTGCCACCTTAGGATTGGTTGTTGTAGGATAATATAACTTATTGATTGTTGCATATTTTCCTGCATTTGTCTCATCATACATGCTGAGTCTTGCCAAATTTCCCTCAGAACTATATGTAATAAATCTCAGAACCTGCCAAGCTGCTTTTGTATTTTCACAACTGCTTGTCATAAAACAGTGATCTACATGGTACGGCATCACTCCTTTTGCCTTTTTATTCTGAGGTATTGTCCAACTGGTCCAGTTTTTGTCCGACCATCTGGACTGAGCATCTGCCAATTCCCACGTACCTACACCATGGAACAATGTAAGTCCTTTATCAAAAGCTGCATTATCTTCATCCGTTCCAAATTTTTTAACATAATCTGTCTTATCACCTGTTGATGTTCTTCTGAGAGCCCACGCTTCAAGCCCTGGAATAGCTCTTAAATTAATCATATATTTCAATGCTTTTACATACGCATCTGCTTCAAACTGATGCGTATCTTCATTATATCCATTTACAGTATCTTTAGGATTATAGGCACTCACTACCAAACTTGGTATCTGGAAAAGTTTTTCTATACCTGAATATGTAGAATTTGTAGCCGCTTTCAGATATTTTTCAAAATCCTCTAATGTCCAGTCTAATTCCGGCATATCAAGATTTAACGCATCAAGAACATCTAAATTCACGACCATTTCTTCAAACTGTGCCTGATGTGGAAGCGCATATAACTTATCACAAAATGTATAATTCTTAACTAAATTTTCAGGTACATATTTAAAATCCGGATCATCCTTAACAAACTCATCCAGTGGATATACCCATCCCTGTGATATATATGTCATCAGCGAACCATCCGTAGCAGCTTCATCCCAGATAATGTCAGGCATCTTTCCTGCAGAAGCCTTAGCTGACAAATATTCTGCCGCGCTGTCCTTATCTGTATGTGAAAAATAATCAAACTGAATATCCAACTTTGGATAAGCCTGCTGCAATGCATCAAAAAGAGCTTCATAATCTGTAGCTCTCGCCGTATCAACAGCAATCGTAACCGTTCCTTCTACTGAGTAGTCAGCATTCTGGTCGGTTCCTAACCCTTCAATTACCAAATCTCCACCTGTTTTCGTAGATGCCGCTTTCGTTGTCTCTTCCTCTGAACTGCCTCCACATCCTGTAAACAAGCATGTAACCATGCTCAAACAAAGCACTACTGCCAATAATTTTCTCTTGATTCTCATAGTATAATACTCCTTTCATTTCTTTAATTCTGCACTGAATTATATCTATGCAATAATTATATATCGACATCTTTTTAAATCCTATAGATTTTTTTTCACAATAAAGTCACGTATGGACTTTTTCGTTTTTTACTTTTTGATAATTCCCTTATGCTAAAAAAAAAGAGGGGTTTTCGTGTTTTTTCTACATACATCTATATTTTTTTTCTTATTTTTCTTTAAAAAAGTAAATATTATCCATACAAAAAAGAGAGTCTGCAAGCAAACTCTCTTTCAATGCACGGACTTGTAAGAACAACTACTTTTCTGTGCCTCTTCGATCCTAGGAGTATTTCTGACTGTGCAATTATATAATTTTATCAATAATCATTGATATATACTCACAATAATATTTACCAATAACTCTCGCCACGAAATCTGTCGGATGAACACCATCTCCAATAAACTTTTGTTCTTCTACTCCTAAAATAGACGAATAAATCAAACCTTCTGTCGGAACCAATACATCTGCATATTCGTATGCAAGTTTTCTAATAATTTGAACCTTACCGTATAAATCATCTCTAAAAAACAATTTATCCTCAGCCGGCATCAAATATGGCTCTAATATCATGATATGTGCTTTTGTCTTCTGTCTGATATTTTCTAAAATCGTACGGTATCTCTCCTCAAAAACCTCATTTGAAAGCCATTCCCTATCTTCCGAATAATACCATACATCATTAATTCCAATCATAATAGATACAATGTCCGGCTGAATATCAACCAAATCTGATTGTACACGATTTAATAAATCTTCTGTTTTATTTCCATTAATTCCCTGATTCACAAACTCAAATGTACACTCCGGATATTTTTCTGAAATAAAACCTGCTGCATAGTGTGCATATCCATCTCCTAAATCGTGAATATCATCATAATCCCGATTAGAATCTGTAATGCTATCTCCTTGAAACAATATCTTCATGTTTCTTCCTCCTTAAAACTTTCAGTGTAACAATCATCAAAACAATTACAATACATATCAATACAATTATAATAGCATAGATCCATATACTCGTTGTGGCTTGTACTCCATACGCTTCTACCTCATACAACGTTGGAACACTTCCTGTTTTTTTCTCCACATCATGTATCTTTATATATTTCGCTATTGTTCCTTTTAATGGTATCTCTTTAATTCCACCTATACCTTCTTCTTCACTTAAAACCTCTTTCCACTCTTTTCCATTTTCAGATACAGATACTTTGTATTTTTCTGAATACTGAGCAGTCCATTTCACTTTAATGTTTTGAATTTCATTCTTTTCCTTTAATTCATAAATCAAATCCTCTGTTCCTGCTTTATTACTCAGAACATACTTTGAATTATAGTCACCATCAATTGTTGCTGCTAATTTTTTATCACTTACCTTTGCATCCTTAAGGACATTTTTGGTTTGAATTTTTCCAAGACTTATTTTAATTTTTTTCCAATCTTTTTTACCAAGATTAATAATGGTCTGTTCATTATTTTCACAAAAATAACCCTTCTCACCTTTGGAATTTGGTTTATTATCCAGACACTCTAATTTCTCACCATCTAATTCAACCGAATATGCTGCACTTCCCTTTAATATCACAGCAGTCGTTTCATTTCCTGAGTCTGCCTTTACTTCAAAAGTATTTTCATCTACCCGTGTACTCACGTATTTAGCACAAGTATTCTCATCTTTATAAAATATGTTCTCTCTCTCTTCATCCGGAATTGTAACCAGCAGTGCTTCAGCTTTATCCACGTCCTGCATACTGTCTGAAAGATTCAGGCTGTCTGACACTGTGACTGGCACTGTTGCTCCTGCTTTTAGATACACAGGTATTTCATCTATCGGAGCTTCTACCTGTTTTGTCTTCCCACCTTCGATTTTTTCTCCATTATAAAGTCCATACCATGTTCCTTTCGGAAAAGCCACATCATTTAAATATGCCTGTTCTTCCAATACTGGGCTCACCAAAAAATCATCACAGAATAAATAGGTAGTATATAATCCATCATATTTTGCCTCATTAGGATACTCCATAGTGAGTGGTGTTGCTACCGGTGTTCCCTTTTTATTAGACTTAATTGCTGCACTATATATAGTATTAAGCAAATTTTCTCTTAACCAATAATATTTCAGATATGTCTTTTCACCTGTTTTTCCATAATCCCACGGAAATCTGCTTGTTTGTCCGTGTGCTCTCATTATTGGCTGAAAAGCAGAAAATTCAACTGCTCTTGCGTACACTTCATTACTCAGACTGCCATCAAGTCCTCCTAAATCTGCTCCCCACATCGTAAATCCACTGGCACTATCTGATAAACCAGATATCAACTGCATTTTCATGCCATTCATTCCACTGGCCTGATCTCCATTAAAGAATGCCGAATAACTTTGCGCTCCTGCACATCCGGCTCTTGAAAAAGTCACACTACCATCTATTGTTTTCTCTTTTAACACTTCGTTATATACTTTTGTTTCCCAATAAGGAAACATATTATGCATTTCTGCTCCAGTGCTTCCATTTCCTCTAAATAAAGCTCTTAATGGAATTAATTCGCCAAAGTCTACTAATCCGCCTGCCCAGCCTAATTTTCCATAATTTCCAATACGATTATTCAGCATTGTTTTTGACATAGGATCTGTAAAATCTATAAAACATCCAACATCTGCTAACGGATTATTTACCGATTTTGTTATCGGTAATTTCTTCGTATCAACTCCCGGCAGATATCCCTTCATTGTATCTATATTATAGTCTGGAGAATTCCAGGTAAGCAGTTTTGTTCCTGTTTTCTTAAGTGCATTATAAATTTTTGCATCTGTTATATCGGCCGATTCTACATATACTGCTGCTATATCAGGAGTGCCTATATTTTTAAAGCCTTGCTGCATTTTCAAAATAGAACCGATTGTCGAACCACCATATGTCTCCCAAAATTTTGAATGACCTCCCGCCATATATCGGTATCCCCACTTAGGGAGAACAATTGATGTTCCCGTAAGACTTGTGTAACCCGAAATATTTTCTTTTGGAGTCCCTGTCCATACAAAAAAATCAAAATCAGGACCCTGAAATTCCATCGTACATTTTTTACTGTTAGTATATCCTATATCCAGCCTGCCACTGTAAAACGAATTAAAAAACAAAGTATATCCTCTATTGCTATATATGATAGGAACATTTTTATATCCTCGCCATTTTTCTGCATTGAGTGCTCCTGTTGCATTGTTATACCCTGCATCAACATTCCACATGAGAAGTCTTTTTCCAGTCTGATCTAATTCATTAAAACGTTCTCCTGTACCGTATATAGATTCTTCACTTGCTAATGGCAATTCCAGCCGCACTTTTTTAATCTCGCTATTCTCAAAAGAAAATGCTATCTGCTCCGGAGAAATATCAAACAGCTTTCTGTTTTCCTTGTTGAAAACACTTAATCGAAAGCCACTCCCCTCCTTCTTAAAGCTCACTGCTGTTCCATCTTCTGCTCTCATCTGAATCATTGTTTTATCATTCTTTTGATATGTTATATCCTGAACATCTTTCGGAGCAAAATATCCTTTATGGCTTCCTGTCAACCGAAATCCTCCGGTAGAAGGAAATGTCAAATGTAATTTTTCTGTTTTTCCATCTACCTTCACTTCTAAAATAAATTCTTTCTGCTTCTTTTTAATTCCAACTAAACTGTCAACTGTTCTATACTCTCCACGAATCTGTGGGTACTTAGGACCTTCTGCACTTGTTCCAAAGGAATCCCACTCGTTCGGTTTTGCTTTGGTAGCAGCAAAAACTGTAGCAGACATACTTACTGTCAAAATAATCGAAAGCACTAATGCAATAATTTTATTACTTTTTCTCATCTGTTTCTCCTTTCCACTGTACCAAATTATAATTCTTTATAAATCCATGACCATATTGAATTATTTTCTTCCTTTTCTCTGTATTCAAAATCATATTCGATATCTTCACGTTTTGGTATCCATCCCTTATCATCTGAATTATACATCTCGGAATAATCTTCAATTTTAATATTTTTATATTCTGCCCAGACAGAATTCGCCGCAAGATAAATATATCCTCCATTATAATATGACGGAAGTGCCATCTCATACACATACTTAAATCCATCGACTGTTACTGTCACATATCCATCTGCAACCTCCATTACCATATGATGCCATTTTGTCTCATCATACGGCTTTAATGTTGAAACATCATTTCCCTTTTCGTCATAAACCGGCCAAAATACATGTTCCTCAAATGCGCCATCACTCTGATTGTTTCCGTCAAAATGCACATATCCATCCGGCTGTACTAATGCAGTAATTCCTCCACCTTCTTCCATAAAATGTCTGCCCATTTTTGCTCCAAAACCTATCGGTGCTCTATGCCATCCGGAATTACCATTTTTATAATCCAGTTCCAACTTGAAATTTGTATATTTCTTATCATTTAAATATAAATATGCCATATCCAGATAATTTCTACAATCATCCATTCCCGGCTCCTGTGCTTTACGTCTGATAACACCATCTTCTATTGCCCAGTTTGTTCCTTCCTGAACCTTAGTTAATGCATTCTTCGTAATATCTGATGAGTAATATTCTTTATATCCCGACCATGATGACTGGGAGAAATCCGATTCAAGCGTTTTAATACTGATATTTGAAAATGTAGTGTTTACTGAATTACTCGCAAAAAATACCCGTCCGCCTTTCTGATACTTCTGCTGAACATATTCTTTTACTTGAATTCCATCTATATAAAGATGCACAACACCTGCTTTTGCTACAATCCTATAATGATGTGCTTTATTCTTTTCAAAATTTTTTATACTTTCTGCTGTGTCTCCATATATTTGTTCATTGCTGGCATAATTACCTTCCATACAGACTCCGCCATTATCATCTGTCCAAAATACTGTACCTCCATTCGGCTTACGCCAGGTAACAGTATCTGTGGCACCATAACCTATATAGAATCGTTTCCATGCACTATTTCCTAATGTAACATCTACATCTAACTGCCAGTTATCGCTATACACATAGTTGCCATTAAGAAACATGTATGCCATTTTGTTCTGCTGGTAATTACTTAAATTCCATTCTTTTCCTTGAAACTCTCCTAATTCCTCATTCTTTCTAATCAAAACACCTTTATCTTCATACCAATACTTACCCGGGTCAACCTTTACCAACGGCTGATTTTCAACACACTTTGAATAATATGAATTAAATCTTGAAAAATCATTGGTTGATTTTTCTTCTTTTATTTTGATGTTTCTATACTGAACGCCTAATTCGTTTGCAGCTAAGAAAATCCTTCCACCATCATACCAATCAGTATAATAGAGTGGATTTGCATAGTCTGCAGTATCCCATGTCAACTTCCATTTACCTTTGATTTTTATATAATACTTAATCTCGCCATTTTTAACTACTAACTTTGCTTTAATCCAGCGGGCATTAAAATCAGCCTTGTCAAGCCAGTAGTCCCATAATGCACTATCCCACTTAACTCCATTATAAGCGGTAAATGTACCTGCCATCTTAATTCCATTCGTTCCACAAGTGCACCACATGGTTCCACTATTTTTGTCTGTCCAAGTCTTACCTTTTTCTCCGTCAAATCCTATCCATGCGCCACCACGGTCTCCAGCTGGATTTTTATACTCAAGATTCATAGTAAAATCTTTATAAATTTTCTTACTGTAAAGAATAGCCATGTTCGGATATGGGTTTCCATCATTACATTCTTTCAGATTGTCTGTCAAATCCATACCTTTTCTTGTAATGACACCATTCTTATCAGCTTTCCAATAATAAGACATGCGAGTTGCTTTCGGTTTTTGCTTATCGCATCCTGCTGTGTAATACGGCTCAAAATCATCCAATATAGAGTTTTTCCTCTTTATTTCTTTAACTTTTAAATTTCTAAACTGTGTTCCCGCATGATTACTTGCCAGGAATATGTATCCGCCATCATACCATTTATCATATGTAAACGCATCCTCTAACCATGCATTCAGCCACGGACTCCATTTCCCGCTTTTTTTAACTTTATAAAAATATTTTATTGTCCCATCGCACACTTCTATCTTTAATTTATACCAATCAGTGCCCAGTTTTCTACGTTCTCCATCCAATAGTCCCAGATATTTGGTGTTTTTATTGACGGGCGGAATTTGTTATGATTGTATGCATCAAAGCTTCCAACCATTTTTACCACCCGATCTCCCTGTGTACTCAACATTGTTCCGCCCAATTTGTTAAGCCATGTTTTTCCTTTTTCGCCATCATATCCAACCCATGCAGAACTTCTTTTATCTGTAGGTGACTTAATATCGACTTCCAAACTAAAATCTTTATATTTCTTTGTATTATAGAAAAGATATGCCATGTTCGGATATGGATTACCATCATTAGCATCTTCACCTTTTTTTACATCTCTTCCTTTTCTTGTGATAACCCCATTCTCATCTGCTTCCCAATAATGTGAAGTAAATACCTTCTTTGGTTTTTCTTTATCACATCCCACTGTATACCATGTTTCAAATTTGTCTAAAACAGATTTTTTTGTAGTAGCATTCGTGACTTTAAAGTTTCTAAAAGATGTGCCACCACTATTACATGCCAGAAAAACATAACCTCCGTTATACCATTCATCATATGTAAATGATTCTTCCGGCCATGCGCTCATCCATTTTCCACTTGTATTATAAAAAAATTTAATTTCGCCATCCAATACTTGAATTTTAACTTTATACCAATCTGTTCCCCAATTTTTCACATCATCCATCCAATAATCCCAAATGACAGGTTTACTTTTCGATGATCTAAACGGATTCATTCCATAGGCATCAAAACTTCCCACTAATTTTACGGCACTTTCTCCAATTGCACTTATCATCGTACCATTGCAGGATGTCAACCACGACTTTCCTTTCGTCCCGTCAAATCCTACCCATGCTGATGCTTTTCCTTTTATTGGATTTTTAATCTCCACTTCTAATGTAAAATCCTTATATTGTGATACATTATAATAAAGCAGCGCCATATTGGGGTAAGGATTTCCATCATTTTCTGTGCCTACGTCTTTCGTCTTACGTGTTATGATACCATCCTGATTTTCTGTCCAATAGTCTTTTGTAAAAGCAGGCACTGGTTCTGCATTATAAATATCTTCTGCATAATATGATTCAAACTTTTTCAACTCACGAAATTCTTCTGACTCTTTATACTCTGTTAGTTTGAAATTTTTAAACTGTGTTCCCGCATGATTACTTGCCAGGAATATGTATCCGCCATCATACCATGTATCATATAAAAGTTCTTCTTTTTCGTATACCGTATACCATTTTCCATTATTTTTAATTTGAAAATTAATCTTTCCTTTTTTCACTTCAATTTTTATAGTTTTCCATTCTGCTTTGGTCCAGTCTGCCCCCTCCACTTCAGTTTTCCAGACTCTCTTCGTTGTGTTGTAGGTAGTAATCTTTGGTTTATCTCCATTACCAAATGTTCCAACAAGATTCACCTCGTTTTTGCCATTGGCTGCAATCATAGTTCCCTGACCATCACCAAACCATGTTTTGGCTACATCATCTTCTATTTTTCCATCAAATCCTACCCATGCTCCACCTTTTTTAGGATCAGCATTTTTATAGTCTACTTCTAAAGAAAACTCTTCATACTCTTTTACATTATAAAATAAGTATGCCATATTTTTATAAGCATCCCCTACGTTTGCTGTTGTATTTTTCGAAGTTCTGGTTAGAATTCCATTTTCATCTTCCGTCCAGTATTTTTCTTTGCTGACAACATCTGCTACTGAACTGTTACCTTTTGTATCTTCTGTATAATAACCATTGAAATTCTTGAGAATATTTGTATCTTTAATCTCCTCTATCTTAAAGTTTCTAAACTGTGTTCCAGCATTGTTGCTTGCAAGGAAAATATACCCTCCTTTATACCAGTCTCCATAATAAAATTTGTCGTCTCCCCATGCTGCTTTCCATTCACTTCCGACCTTAGTATAAAAATTGATAACTCCATCTTTTACTATAATCTTAACTGCGTTCCATTCTGTTCCCCAGTCTGCTCCTGATATATCTGTATCCCAAAGTGTACTTCCATCAGTCTTTGCTCCCTTATTAGATTTCTGCCATGGTATATAAGTTCCTATAAGTTTGACCGTCTTTTCTCCACTTGTTCCAAATATTGTTGCACCATTTTCTGTGCACCATGTATTTGCAGTATCACCAGTTACTTTTCCGCCAAATCCCAGCCATGCTGCTCCTCTTCCTTTATTCGGATTTTTATATTCTACCTCTACAGTAAAATCCTTATATTGTTTAATATTGTAATACAGCATCGCCATATCCGGATACGGATTTCCGTCATAATTAGGATTCTGGGAATTTGTTTCCGTCGTAGTATCTTTCGCTGTTCTGGTAATAACACCTGCTCCATCTTCCTCCCAATAATCCGATTTTATCACTTTTTTTGCGGGATAATCTTTTACATTATCACTATGTGCTGTATAATAAGCGTCAAATTTGTTTAACACATTTTCCTTTGCAAGTACAGCCTTCTTAATTACTGGCAGTTGAATTCCTGTAATAACAATAGCAATACTTAGCATTATTGAAATTATCTTTCTTTTCATTTCTGTTCCTCCTAATATGTTCTCCATCCATATTGCATCTTTATTTTATCCTTAGTGTAAGTATATCTCCTGTCTTATTTAAATCCTATAGACAATTTAGTATTTTTTTTTTTTCATATGGACTTTTTTATTTTTTTACGAAATCGCATATCGCCTAACCCTGACTCCCATTATCAATCTGATTAATTATAATACACAAAAAGACAGGTCATTCTTTATACCTCGAATATTGACCTGCCTTTTTATGTTTGATTAAAAAATTTTATTATTTTATCCTTTTATCAATTTGTTATTTTTTTATCTTAACTCTCTTAATTCTACTCCACGCTCCGTTTTTCGTTCCATTAACTCCTCTTACTCTTACATAATAAGTTTTTCCTTTTTTCAAATTCTTAATTACGTAGGTAAGTTTTGTTGTAGTTTTTATTTTTGCTTTTTTAAACTTTTTATTCAACGAATACTGAATCTGATACTTTTTAGCACGTACTGCTTTCTTTAAAGATATTTTAATTGATTTTTTCTTTGTATTTTTCAATTTCTTTATTACAGCTTTTGCAGGTTTCTGAACCGTTACCTGTCTCTGTGTTGTCGTACCCGGAGTATCTGTCTTATTCGTTGTAGTTTCCTGTGTTACAGGATTTTTTGTTGTTATATCATCTGTTACCGGTTCTTTCGTTGTTTCGTCCGGATCTTTTGGAATATCTATCTTATCTGTTTTTAATGTCTTCATCCATCCTTCAATAATCGGAGATAAAGTTTCATATCCCTGTGTACTTGGATGACAGCCATCCATCAAAAGATTCTCCATGAAAGATTCATTGTCTAAAATGCTGTTATCTCTGAGGTTCAGGTACTGAATTCCCCACTTATCACAAATCTGCTTTGCTAAATCAAAATACTTGTCAGAATCATATGCCGGTTCCCATTTAATATTAAATGTCACAATATATCCTATTTTAGCATTTGGATATGTAACAATCAATCTTTTAAATAGTGCCTCGAGTGCTCCTGCAAAGGTTGTCTTATCAAACTTATTATTTAAAGATGGGGTTATTGTTCCTAATGGACAAACTCCCGTTTCAGTATTTTTCATAGCATCATTTATTCCACCTTCTACAATAATATAATCCCAATCTTTGCTTTCTACACATGGTGCATTTAATTCATTTTCAATAATTGTCGCCGGACTTTCTGCTATCGTTGCACCACCTACAGAAACATTCAACCAATCCATTTCATTTTTCTCACCAATAATTCCGCCCCAGGAATATCCTACCGGATTTACAAGATCTGCACCAGCTCCATAACTGATAGAATCTCCTATGAACAATGAAGACTTTTTATATAATGGGCTTTCTGTATCTTCTGATATTGTTCCACTGATTTCCTTAATGGTTATATTAGAGAATTTTGCTCCTGTAGCGTTTGATGCCAGATAAATGTATCCTCCTTTATACCAATATGGAATAGAAAACTTAGTCGGTGTCTCCTTATCATCAACGTATATTGTAACAGCACGGTCTTTTACTATCATTTTTACATGAACTGTACCATTTGCATCAATACCTTTATAATGTTGATCTCCCCATGTGTCCCAGTTTTTGAACACGCCATCATCATTAAAGCAATTTCCTACATGACATACGCTTGCTTCTGTCGGTGAATCAATACCATCAAAATAGATACCCATTCCACCACCTGATTGTCGAAAATGTCTTCCTTCCTGAGCTCCAAAGCCAATAATCGTTCTTCTCCAGTTATTCTTTCCTATATTAATGTCGGCTTCCAATTCAAATTCATAATATTGCTTATCTTTAAGGAATAACTGTGCCATATACAACGCATCTTTTGCTTCCGGATTATCTTCTACAGCCTTTCTCTTATAACTTCCATTCGTCTCAGTCCAATAATCTGTTGGCTCTGCTAATCTCAAATCAGAAGTTGCATTATCTTCTGTATAATAACTGCTTACTTTACTAAAGTCATTGGTTGGTTCCCCTTCCTCGCTATTATATTCCTCAATCTGAACATTTTTGAACTGTGTTCCACCATTATTTGAGCCTATTACTACATAACCACCCTCATACCAGTCAGAATATCCAAATGGCTGAGTCGACCATGCCTGCTTTTCATCTACAGTAATCTTTATAATTCCCGCTTTGACCTCTAATTTCATTGTATGCCAATCTTCATTCGCAATATCAACGCCATCAATTGTTGTATCATACTGTGTTGCTGACTGATGCGTTCCACTATTAATATCATCAAAACTTCCTGCCAACTTTATAGAATTTGTTCCATATGGTTTTATAATTATTCCTGTATTGTCACCATTCCAACCTGTGATATCACTACCATTATTCTCAATACCAAAACCAACAAATGCCCCATATCTCATTTCCCAATTATCTTTTTTGGTAACTCCGTCTTCTTCATAATCACCACGGATATGATTCTTAAAATCAACTGTTAATGTAAAATCTTTGTATTGAGATATATTATATTTCAGTACCGACATATCCTTCCAGAGCTCGTCGCCAGAATTCCACCATGTACTATTCATATCTGTAATGACACCATCATCATCTACATACCATTTTTCCGTTTTATTTACAGATGTAAGGATATTTCCTGTTGTTCCTAAATCAGAAGCGTAGTAAGCACTGTACTCCTTCAGTCGTTCTTCCTGTGAAGTTAACACTACTTTATCGCCCGCTATCTTTATATTCTTAAACTGTGTGCCACCATTATTTGAGCCTATTACTACATAACCACCCTCATACCAGTCAGAATATCCAAGTGGCTGAGTCGGCCATGCCTGCTGTTCATCTACAGTAATCTTTATAATTCCCGCTTTGACCTCTAATTTCATTGTATGCCAATCTTCATTCGCAATATCAACGCCATCAATTGTTGTATCATACTGTGTTGCTGACTCATGCTTTCCACTATTAATATCATCAAAACTTCCTGCCAACTTTATAGAATTTGTTCCATATGGTTTTATAATTATTCCTGTATTGTCACCATTCCAACCTGTGATATCACCACCATTATTCTTAATACCAAAACCAACAAATGCCCCATATCTCATTTCCCAATTATCTTTTTTGGTAACTCCGTCTTCTTCATAATCACCACGGATATGATTCTTAAAATCAACTGTTAATGTAAAATCTTTGTATTGAGATATATTATATTTCAGTACCGACATATCCGGCCAGAGATTGTCGCCAGAATTCCACCATGTACTATTAGTATCTGTAATGACACCATTTTCGTCAATATTCCATTTTTCTTCTTTCGAAACTGTTCCTAACAAATTCTCTGTCTGTCCTAAATCACGACTATAATACGATTCAAAATCATTCAATGTTGCCTCTACTGCATCATCCTCTGTATACGCTGATACTTGCTGTACACCTAATGGCATTTGTATACCTGTCATAACCAACGTTGCTGTAAGTATCACAGCGCACAATCTTTTCTTTCTTTTTATCATTTTATTTTCTCCTTATTAAAATAATCCTGTCCAGCCCTGTATTTCATTCGCTGACTCACCTGTAAAACTATCAGGGATGATAAGGTTGCTAGAACTTGTTGTTATCACATCTTTTGTGTTAAATTCTACGACTTCCGCCTCTGGGCTTGTATAAAATTTTCTCATTTCTATCCTCCTCCTTAATTATTTTATAAATGAATTTATTACGGACCAATATTCTTCTGCAATGCCCGGATATCCCTGTCTCTTAACTTCTTTTGCAATATCGCTGATATTTCTTTCTGGTCCCATGCTACTGTAAATTGTTACTGCATCTGCATTTTCATAATTTATTGTTACATACGCTCTTGCTGTAAAGTCTCTGATGTAGTTTAATTCATTTACTCTACAAATAGAACCACAGTATGTTCCTATTTCCCCATTAAACCATCCACTGTTCTTAACATTTATCTTGTCATGGCTGTATGTAAGTGTCAGTTCTTCTTTAAATGCGTCATTAATATCCTTTGCTGTAATTAATGTTCCCTCGGTAATGGCACTTGATGCTACTGCAGCCATATTGTCTGATGCAATTCTTGCCTGGAATCTGATTCCTCCTGTTCCTTCTTCATTGCCTATGTATCTGATTCCTGCTCCATCTGCCATGGTTACTGACAATTCATTTACTGATGTAAAGGTCATTCCATCTACAACTTCTACTGTTGTATTTGGTGCATACATCTTTCCATCACATAAGTATCCGTATTTAGCATCTCCAAGAGTTACTTTACCATCACTTATTTCAACTTTTTTTCCATCAATCTGTACAGAAGGCTTTTTGACTTCACTGATTTGAATATTTCTAAATTGAGTACCACCATTATTTGAGCCTATTACTACATAACCACCCTTATACCAGTCAGAATATCCAAGTGGCTGAGTCGGCCATGCCTGCTGTTCATCTACAGTAATCTTTATACTTCCTTTGTTTACCTGTAACTTCATCGTATGCCAGTCATCATTTGCAAGATCAACACTCTTATCAAGCCAAGTATCCCACTGTACTAATTCACAATGTTTTCCACTGTTTTTGTCGTCAAAACTTCCAGCCATCATTACACATCTTGGTCCAAAAGGTTTTATAAAAGTTCCCGTTCCATTACCTTTCCATCCTGTAATGCCACCTTCACTATCCTTTATGCCAAAACCAACAAAAGCACCATATCTTACTTCCCAGTTATCTTTCTTTGTACCGTCTTCTTTATAGTCGCCTCTAATATTGTTCTTAAATTCAACCGAAAGTGAAAAATCTTTATATTCTTTTAATTTATAGCGTAATACTGATAATTCTGTAGATAAATCAGCTCCGCCTACCCACCAGACATCATTTCCGTCTGTAATAGTTCCATCCTCATTTTCACTCCAACCATGTCCACTTTTTGCTCCCTGTGAAATTATATTTCCAGGCCCTAAGTCAACATTATAATATGGTTCAAAATCCGCCAAAACACTTTTGCATTCTTTTATCTCAATATTTTTAAACTGTGTGCCACCATTATTTGATGCCAGGAACAAATAACCGCCATTATAACTATCACTAACTGCCAATGGCTGATTTGCCCATGCCTGCTTTCCATCTACCAAAATCTTCATAATTCCTTCTTTGACTTCCAGCTTCATTGTATGCCACTTTTCATCCGCAATATTAAGCCCTTCAACATCGTCAGTCCACTGTACCTTTGCCTGTTTATTTCCACTCTTTATATCCTTAAATGTTCCTGCTAATTTAATTACATTTCCCATGCAAGGCTTCATCCAGACTCCAGTATCCTCACCATTCCAACCGTTTATAGAACCATCAGCATTAACTTTTGTTCCAAATCCAATCATGGCTCCATATCGTATCTCTCCCTCTTTATATTGATTCTTAAATTCAACCGAAAACGAAAAATCTTTATATTCTTTTAATTTATATCGTAATACTGATAATTCTGGAGATAAATCAGCTCCGCCTACCCACCAGACATCATTTCCGTCTGTAATAATTCCATCCTCATTTTCACTCCAACCATGTCCACTTTTTGCTCCCTGTGAAATTTTATTTCCTTTTGTCGCTAAGTCAACATTATAATATGGTTCAAAATCATTTAACTGCATAGCTGCAGACACATCTTTTGTCCCTGCCGGAATAACATTTACTCCACCTACGACTAATACAACTGTTAAAATCAAAGATATTAAATGTCTCTTCATCTTTTTCCTCCTTTTCACTTTTTTGCATTGTATCATTGTTTAAAATAATTATAATTTATAAAAAGTTTTAAGCCTATGGAACTTTAAGGTAATTTTTTATTACTTTTGGACTTTTTTTCTCGTTGTATCGTTTTTACGCTCTTAACATTTTATCTTTATAAATTCTTTCGCCTATATGTCTTCTGAGCATAACAATAATATTTACAAAAGGCTGCCAGAGAACAAAACATCTACAATAATTGTTTTATTTTCTGACAGCCTTAATATTATTCACCTTTCTATTCTTTCCACAGTTGTTTTTCTGCCTGAATTTGTTTTTCTAACTCTCTCAAATTATCCATATATTTTTTATATTCTTCAAAATCATATCCCAGCTTTTCTTCTTCCTTTTCTCTCCGGTGGTCTTCAAAGTAATACTTCCATTCCCTGCTTCTGGCAAAATTCAATGGACTTTTCCAAATACTCATAATCTCCTATTATATTAATAGGGACTTCTTTTTCTTTAGCTTCTTTTATATTCTTTATAAATGGTAACTTGCATGGTTTTATAAATTCTTCAGCTTTTATTCCCGTATTTAATTCTACAACTTCTGCTACTGTTGTAGCTTGATTTCTTTTTATATACATTTATGTATCCTCCTTATTTTTTTTATTCCTTTTTAATATGATGAAATATGAATATAAAAATAAAAAAGATAATAAAAAATAAGTCCCTTCTACTTTAAGGAACTTACTTTTTTTTAATAATTTGGAGGAAAAAGTTTAAGCAGATACTCAATCGAACAAGTATCTTACTTGTACATTAATTATATCATAGAGAAAATAAGGGTTTGATTTTGGCGTAAAATGTTAGAATTGTTAGATAACATTCGACAAATATGTTAAACTATATTGGTGCTACCTCAGTACGGTAGGACGGTTACGCTCCAATCTGAGAGTACAAGCTCAGTTTATCGGATAAATGGTAAATTGTGCCGTAGTTAAAGAAAGGAGCCTTTTTATGTATTCAAAAGAACAAAAAGATATTGCACTACGGATATATCATCAAACGGAGTCTGTAACTGAAACTATTAGGATATTTGAGTCCTATAGAGTACAGACATAGACTTGGATTGGTCACTTAGATAGTCCAAGAAAATGTCCGCACCCTCAATTGCATCTGTAAGTGTGTAAATTGACATTACCATTGCGCTACCAAGTGACGGTATTATAACAAATATGGAATAACTGTCAATTACTTATAAAACCGCTTACTCACTTTAAAAGATTTTACACTACTCCATTTGCCTTTGTCTTTTCCAACTATTGCTCTCACTCTTACATAATATCTTTTTCTAACACGTAATTTTCTTAACAGATATGTAGTTTTTCCTGTACGTTTTGTTCTTACGTTTTTCTTAAATTTTCTGTCAGTTGAATACTGTATCCGATATATTTTAGCCTTACTTACCTTTTTAAAAGTAATTCTCACTTTTCTATTTTTAAGTTTTTTTACTTTTAGAATTTTTGTTTGCTTTAAACTCTTTTTATTTACACCGTCAACACGAGTTGTAGTTTTTCCGTTAGTTGTTGGTTCTAATGTAGTTGTCACTTCCGTTGTTGGCTTTAGTGTTGTTGTCACTTCCGCTGTGGTTGGTGCTTCTGTTGTTGGCTCTGATGTTGTTGTCACTTCCGCTGTGGTTGGTGCTTCCGTTGTTGGCTCTGATGTTGTTGTCACTTCCGCTGTGGTTGGTGCTTCCGTTGTAGGCACTTCTATAGTTGGATTCTCCACTTTGTTCTCCAATTTTGTGTATACCTTTATTCTTCCTACATAATTTTTAAGTTGTGTCCATCCACTACCATTGTTTATATATGACATTTCCCTGCCATTTTTATATGAAGTCATTATTTTGGCGTCGCCATTTTCATTTGAAACACTTACTATTGCAGAGAACCATTGGTCTTTTTCAATCTTTACCGGCTGATTCAGTTCTATTGTTACATATCCACTGTTTTCAAAATACGCCGTTGTAGTATTTGCCAGGTAACCACCTGAAACTGGTACATTGTCCTGTCCGCCATAAGGATAATCTACATTTTTGTATATCTCCACTTTAGCGGTTACATTTTCACCACCAATAGCCACATTTACTGCTTTTATATATTCATCTTTTAAATCATCAGATTTTTTTGCTTTAAACACATTTGCCACTGACTTATCTTTTCTTAATGGGAAATCGCCCATGCTTCCATCATAGTAATAATTAAAGTCATACTTGTCCTTTGGTGCAAATGAAAATGCATAAGAACAACTGCTTGTATTGTCATATGATAGCCAAAAATACTCCAATGATTTGTAACTGTTTTTTACAAGCCAGCCACCCTTTTGGGTAGCACCATTTGGCACAAATTTGTCTGATGGGATATTGTCATCCCAGCCAATGATTGTGCATGCATGTGGAGAAATTGTACTGCCCTGTTCATTCTTTGAATTGTAGTATAATGTTTCTCTTGCATTGTTGTACTGAAATGTTACTGCCCCATATTTTGCTATGGCTTTTTTTATTGACCTAATGTATTCTTCCGGATTTGATTTGTTTTCAGGTATATAAATTGCATTTTCAAATCTATATGATGGATTTTCATATGGGTTTGTCGTAACCACATTACCCGATACCGGTGCCCACCACATTGAATATAACTTGGCAATTTTTAGTGGGTCTCCTGACTGCGTCAAATAATTTACTGATTGCCAGTCTCCATCTGTATTTCCCAATGGATCGCTTTCTCTCTTAAAAACTCTATAAGCTGCCGCCATCGGATTTAATGATAATGTATCTTTTGTTACTGTAGGATCAATTCCACTTTTCAAAATGGATGATTCTGCTGCTGCAATGCTTGAATATGCCCAACACAAATTGGTATCTCCCTGATCTTTTACTGGTGTTACTATGCCATCGTCCCTTCCATCATATTTTTCCCTGTCTGAGATTTCTTTAATTTCAGTCTGTTGTTCTTCAAAATCACCTTCTATTTTAAATGTTAATTGATTATCAGTTATGTTTGTGACTTCAACATACATATCATCGGTTATTTCCAAGCTCTGATTCAGTTTTAATGGTGCGTCAGATTTTGTTGCATATGTGCCACCTAATGTTTCATAATTCCACTTTCCTGCAACGCATCCCATATTGTTTGGGAATTTTGTGTCTTTGTCCACCAAATAACAAACAAGTCCTGAACCAATTATCAATCCTTTTAGCTTCGTTCCATCTGTTTTATACAATTCTTTTGACTGACAATCATACTTATTACCACCTGTGCCAAAATTTCTATATTCTAAGTACAGTGTTTTATTGGTTCCTTTTAAATTTAATTTGTATCCGACTATCTGTGAATCTCCTCTAGTCGATGCTTCCTTTAAGGTATACTGTCCATTTTGATAAATTGTTTTAACATTGTCAGATGTAAGCCACCCCTTTGCTTCTCTTTCTTTTACAGATATAAACTGTGGCACAGGTGACATATGCTTTGCCATTGCAGACATATAATATACCGGCGAACTATTTGAACTATTGTACAAGTCCTTAAATCCTAAAATGTGCCCCATTTCATGAGTTGCCACTGCCATAGGCAAAATCACGTTTTCCCGATTATCCTTGTATAAATAATTATAGGAATTTGTTACCTGTACATAGTTTTTACTTGTAATTGTTTTTCCATCTGCATTTATTTTTACGTAATCTGCATAATCCTTATAATTCCACAAAGGTGAGGACCAACCCACAGAGATACTCTGAGTTGTATTTTTATAAATAATGGTGATTGCATCGATTACCCCATCATTGTTTTTATCAAGTTCAGAAAAGTTGTACTTTTTTGTACCATCATAATTTGTAATCACATTACCCGCTGATATAGCTCTGTTTATAGATTCAGACCAGTCTGTTTTTAATTCGTACATACGCTCTGCTCTCTCTCCGTTGTCCCTGTAACCTTCAGGATTCTCTTCACTATACTCTGCATAGTATCCTCTTGTATGAGATAACTGCACTGAACCACCTTTATTAAACAAATACACGCTATTTATCTTAAGACTTCCCCTTGACGCAATTTCATAATAATCCGAAACATTAAAATATGCACTGTTATAAGTATTATCTGTAATTTTTCTAACAGATTCCCCATTATAAGAATTATCTATAAATTCATCTTCATCTAAAAATCTTGCAAATACTATAAGATTTGTAAAATTACTTTCTTTTGTTTTATTTTCTGTATTTTCATTCGTATCATCAGCAAAAGTTACGCCACTAAAAAGCATTGTCATAACCGTAACAAACGCCATGATTATACTAAACCCTTTTTTCATAAAATCTCCTTTTAATCATTTATTCTTTTACACCTTAATTATATATTCATTATAGCATTTACCAGATTAAATTTGTGTTCTAATTTTTTAGAATTATAGGCTCATCATACCAGACATTATACAACCGCCTTTGGCACCGCATTTGATTATTTCATCCATTTGTACATCTGAAAGTTTTATTTCTCCAATTGCGTAAACTGGAATTGTAACGCTATTGCAAACCTCTTTTAAAAACTCCAATCCTCTTGGTGGTAAATCTTTTTTGCAGTCAGTAGCAAATATATGACCTGCACTTATATAGGTTGCTCCTAGTTTTTGCGCTTCAATTGCCTTCTTAAATGCTTCTGCCATCACCTGAACATCTCCTGCTGTTGCAATTGCTGTATTTGCCATTACTGCTGTTGTTCCCATTTCCATGGCTTCACATGCCTGAGATGGACGTCCAATTCCCGCATCAACAGTAATTGGTAAATCTATTTCATCTATAAGAATTTGAATAAAATCTTTGGTTGCCAATCCTTTGTTTGAACCAATTGGGGCACCTAATGGCATTACGCATGCTGCTCCCACATCTGCTAATTCTCTTGCCGCATTTAAGTCAGGATACATATATGGCATAACAACAAAACCTTCTTTTGCCAAAATTTCTGTAGCCTTAATTGTTTCATAATTATCAGAAAGTAAATATTTTGAGTCATGTACTACCTCTAATAAAAACATGCTTTGCCTATTCAACTCCCTCGCCCCTCAATCTTGAGGGGTGGGCTTTTCTTTTGCTTCATTTTTCTGCATAATAGACATATGAATATCTTACAAAGAATCTTTACCGACTATTATGAAGAAATTAAATATACTCTTCATCACAGATCTTCTGAGATGGAAAATATCGAAAAGATGATAAACTGTGGTGATCCTCCTTTTGGTGGTGCTATGTACGGCTGCCCACACTGTGGAAATCTTAAGTTCATTCCTTTTCGCTGCCACAGCCGTTTCTGTCCCTCTTGCGGTAACAAGTATTCCATGGAACGTACTACATCTATGTCTTTTAAACTGGTTAACGTTCATCACAGACACTGCGTCTTCACGATTGATGAAAATCTCCGTGATTTTTCCCTTCAGGACAGAACTCTGCTTCATTGTTTTTTCCATTCTGTTGCAGTGTTATTTCCCATATGTTCTTTAAAATGAACAAATCCAAAAACTTCACTCCCGGTTATATCATGGTTCTTCATACTTTTGGCAGGGATCTCAAATGGAATTCTCACATTCACTGCCTGATTTTTGAAGGTGGCTACAGCTATGACGGCGTGTTCGTTACCTTCCATTACAATCGTCACGAAGACGAAAAGTATGTCGAAGAAACTCTCCCTACTATGGATTTCATAAAACGGTTAATCAGACACATCCCTGAAAAGCACTTTAAAATGATTCGATATGGTGGAATCTATGCCCGCCTCCCGGCAGGCTGTTTTCAATTTACCAGAACGCCAACTACGGTCTTTCCTATAAAGAAAAAAAGACTCCAATGTGACTAATTAATCACATTGGAGCCTTATTCTCCTATATTTGCCGAAATGGTATCATATTGGTATCACCTCGGTAATATTATATACAATTATGTGGTTCAAAGCCCTTTATTTAAAATGTCTACTTGACGGGTAGCACACCATTTACTAGGCTTTGCGAGCTTTTGAAAATTATTCAAACTCCTACTCGCAAAAATTTACTCCTTTATAAAGCAGGATATTTATTGTATTTAGCAGTTCATTTCTGTACTGTTTTAGTATTTTTGCGTATAGTTTCTGGTAAAAATATTGTCATTTTATTGTCATAATACTTATCTATGAAATAATTATATTACTCAAACTCTATATTTAATGATGTCATTCACCTAATTAAATTTTTAAATTCCAATCTGCCCTCTTGCAATAGAATTTACCTTTACATAAACTAACTCTCCTTTTTCTCACCATGGTTAGTTCGATTCCTCTTTGCTTCGTCTCACCGACGGCTATCTACACTTAATTACAAATGGTTCAAGTAAATTTTGCGACATTAATTTTAAGAACGATGCACATTTATCTTTGTTTTACAAGATCATATCCACTCGCATCATTCTCACTTTTATCATACGCATTATTAATATATTTTTCCGGATCATCCAAAAATGTTTCTTCTTCAACAAAAGTAATATACGAACCATTTAACCAATCATATGTTTTACATTTATCACAATGCCATTGTTCCGGATTTGAATTAAAATGATTCTGTGAAATAATGTCGAACACTTTATCTAATTCATATGATACCGTCGAAGAACCATGACAATTTGTTCCACTTTTTTTGAACCACTCATAACTATTATCCACTTTCATAATAACAGCTACAACTCCATTTGTATGTGAAGTTCTATCTTTACGCGTTATATCTTTCAAACAATATTCAATCTCCCAGTCAATCCATTTACTCTCTTTCATGTTGGGTGATAAAATCACAATTGTAACAGAAGTATCATACATCATATCTTTCAAATTCTTTTTAATATTTTCAGTCGATGTATCCGTCAAATCTGGTGATTCACTTGTTTCACCTTTATAGTATGTAGCATCCTCACCAAGAGCAGTTATAATATCATCTCGTAAATCCTGTGCTTCACTCCATTTATACGAAATAAATGTCTTATGTGCCATATTTTCTTTCCTCCCATTTTATCTTGGACTATATTTGCCATTTTCAAACAATTTAATAAACGAAAGAATGTCAGGTATTAGTTCTGATTTACTAGATTTAGAATTTAATTTTTTAAATGCTTCAATCAATACATCATCAACATTCGTATAAAAGTCTGACATATTTGAATCCACTTTTTTCCATATTTCTTTCGCCATATACCCTGTACATCCAACAGGAACTATCAAACAATGTCGTTCTAAAGCAATCTCGAATTCTGATTCCACACCATTAGCCAATACAATTTCTCCATCGACTAATTTGTTACCAAATAAGAAGATTGACACACCAGACCTAGAAATCATATCTTCTCTATACTTTTTCCATAAAATCTGCCGACTATTATTGTCCTCTATTCCTTGTGGAAACGGGCGTAAAAGTAATCTATCCTCATTTATACTTTTTCGTTTCATATATATTTCTTGTAATGCACCAATAATAACAGAACTACCCACACCTAAACCAAAACCCGAAATTATATTAAAATCCTGCAAAATTAATTCTTTACTTAATGATTCGATAAATTCTAAAGCCTCTTTTTCAGTATACTCGCCATATTCTTGAGCACTACCTGAAATAAAAACATTATTATGATTCAGTCTTTTATCTATTTCATTTAAAATATCCGTAATTTCTTCATACTCATCAATAAGGAGAACACGTATATTATAGCGTTTAAGGTCTTCAATAAAAAAATCATATTTACGTTGTGCATACTCATACTCTGCTCGATTATCATAATCTTTTTCATTTACTTTACGCATAATTGCATAATGCTGTCTATTATTTTGCTCTCCATAATCAATTCTAACCCGACTTAATATATAATCAATATTTGGATCTGAAAAACTAAATCCGATAAATAAAAATGTTTTTGAAATCAAATCTCCACTTAATGCCGTAATGAATTGTGCATGCTCTCTATAATATTTTTCATAATCATCTTTTATTAATATCGCTTCGTCAGGGTTGTTCTTATCTCCATGCATTTTATATATAACGGCATCCCTGTGTTGTTTTGTAAGAGAAAGTTGTTTATTATTATACTTTATATCTACAATCCTTTGAGCTTCCTCTAATGCGTCTTCAATCAAGGAGTCATAATTTGTTGTCCAATATGTAAAAATCGGTAAACGTGCGATAATACGATGATTTTCATCAATCCCTTTTTCTTTATTAAACTCATCCAAAATCAAATCATTAATAATACTTCTATTTCTATTTTTATTATAACAATACTGAGCTAAAGAAACTAAATCATACTCCTTATCTATATCCAACCCCAAATCATCTGCTACATCTTTAAGTAAATTTTTCCAATCAACATATCCCACACTTTTAGAAAAACCTGCTCCAATAAACATTGCAGCACTATTGTTTTTGATTTCTTTTACATACCTATCAATAAATGAAGATATTTACTTATTCATGTTAATCCTCTTTTCTTTCATTGTTTTTATCCCAGATATATTACATCTTACTTCAAAATAGTCATTACTTTTAATTTTAAATATATTAAAGAGATTTCACAATTTCATATGATGGTGTACTATCTTTATGGCCAAATGCAATGCTTATATCTGTGCTTGCATATTTCAAAAAATCTTCCCATGTAACAACATAAGCATACCCATTATCAATATTACTTTTTAATATTGGAAAAAGGTTTTTTTTGTCATAATATTTATATGATCCTAATTTATCTGGTAAAACTACAACAAGAAGAGCATTCCGATGACTCATTCGGTTATTCCTGGTCGTTTCTTTAACCGAATAACTAATTTCCCACGGAATCCATTGTGATCGTTGCCATTTACAATCTTCTTTCATATTAGGTGACACCAAAACAATAGTGATTGTACTATCATAGATTTTTCCTTTTAAATGATTCCAAATTTTATCTTCGCTCCATGCAGAAATATCTTCATCACTATTTTCACCTTTATAAATATCATCATCTTTTAAAACATTATTCCTAATATAATCAACGTAATCACACGGCCATGTTGGTTGCGTTACATTAGGTAATTCCTTCACATTATTGTCTTTATATTTATACGAAACAAATATCTTTTTTCCCATAGTCCACTTTCTTTCATATTACTTATATGCACAAAATTGTATTATTTTACACAAAGTTGGTCCACACTTAATTGCAAATACAATTACTACAATTACAAGCGGAATTAAATAAAACCATCGCAATGTTCTTGACCACATAACTTGCCATACAGATTCGACCTTCTCTATTTTCCCAATAAATTTACTTGGATTTAACTGATACATTAGTTCTCTGTTATTTTGTGGTCTTTTTTCTAATACCCAATCATATATTTTTCTATATACTTTTTCTGTTCTAAGAAAAAAACCATCCAAATACCAAAAAATGATATTAACAGCAATCAATGTGATACACACTAAAAAAACATTTACTTTTTCAGGAAGCAACGCTAAAATCACCGCATAAATTGACACAAACCATCCTTTAATTTTAAAAGAATTTTGAGCCATTCTTGTTATACATGCTTGAATTAAATCAATTTCTTTATGAATTTCTTCAATTTTGATTATATTATCCTCTCTACACATATCTTTTTCCACAACTCCTATTAATATTTAAAATATTTTTTGTTCTTTTCTACCTCAGATTCAAAATAATCATTATACAATATATCTAACGGAAAAGGATGTTTCCCATTAAATTGATTTTTCCATTTTTTCAAAACATCTTGATTTATTTTTATTAAATATTGAGTCGGCGCATTATATGATATTGTCAAATCATTGTTAATTTCATCAAATTGATATTTTTCACTAATTGCATGACATACTTTTTTATCATATCTATAAAAAGACAATGGTTTCTTTCGAACAATTTCACTGCACACTAATTCCATATATATCCATGGAGAATATGTCAAATCAATGCTATTTGAATCACGATTTATATGAATAGACTTATCCGTATTAATCAAAAAAACACTTTCGCTTTTATCAATCATTTTTTGAAGCGCAACATTCAGCATTGTATTAACATGCTCAGAAACTTTAAGACATTTTTTATGATCATATAAATATCCACCATCAACATCTGACCTCTTATTACTGTAGTCTGAATTGAGCATATCAGCAATATTACCAGCATAACACCAAACATTCGAGTCAACAAAACACTTTAAACCAAATGAATCATAAAGCCATCCTGCAATGGCATTCACTAATTCTGTGTCCTTACTTGAATGTGATAAAAATATATCTGCTTCAATCTCTGGAAACCAATCTTTTTGTATTTCTGATCCATCCACAATATTGTTCTTGATATATTCACTTAACGCTTTTTCCACACCTTTGCCTTGCGAAGCAAGATGTTCTTTTCCTATTTTTTGATATTCAGAAAATGTTTTCTTCTGTGAACAAAAAAAATGTTCATTAATTTCTAAATTAAAACCTGCAAACATATATTTTTCCTCAATTTCCTATAATCTATCCGATTTTAAGTAATAATTGCAACATTAACATTCCTGCATCTACACCTTTATCAGCAATCCACTTTATAATCGGCTTTGCCTTTTCCCATTTTTTTGTTTTTCTTTCTGTTGATAGAACTAATTTTTCTATCTCATCTATTTTTTCAAAAATGTCGTTTATTTCTTCTTCTCTTAAGGCCGTCATATTTTCTATGTTATTACGTGCGTCTTCAAAGCTTATATTATTTAATAGTGTATTTTGATTAACATTATTAACACTAACCTGTGTGCCCTTTGCATCACTAGAAAATATATTTTTATATCCCATAGCTTTAAATAAAACTAACTTCTGTCTCATGGTTTCAAGATTTTGCTTCTTAATATTTCCGCTTTCATCATAAAAAAGACTCTGTAAATTTTTTGCAAACCCGTCAATAATATTAGAATATTTACTCACCAATCTACTATGAACTTCCCACAATTCATCTTTATTACCCCTTTGAATTGCTAACTCACATGTCTTTATGTCACTATCTATGATTTCAATTAATTCTTCAGAAACAACCATATACAATATCCCTTCTTTCTATACAATTATATTCTTCACAATTTTATATTTATCCTCTATACTTTCTACTTAAACCTAACCTGCAAATTAAGATTCATATATATTTTGCCATCCTCTTTATACAAGGATGCAAAACCATGTCTACTTGTTGAACCTCTTTCCAGTTTGGTATTATCCAATAAATACTTTTCAAAATAATCTCTGTTGTATATATGATATGCTAACACATCTCCGTCTGAAGATACAATTATGTAACCTCCGTTAGCTTCATCGTGTCCGTCCCATTCCTTAGATGGCATCATACCCAATGCAACTGAGCATAAAAACTTCTTGAATTTGAATTCATAAAACCCCTTGTTTGGAAATCTAAGAGGATTTTCCTCTTCGAGCTTATTTATAATATCTTTACAATCGCTTATGTTATCACGGTAATAACAAATTAGCACCTGTGCAATTATCTCTTCCATACGGCTGTCTATAAGCATTAGATTATTTGCAAATTTTTCATTTAATGGTTTTGAATACTTAACTATTCCAAGCGAAAAAATCTGTTCCATTCTGTCCATTATCTTGCTCTTTGGATTATTAAGTGCATTTATCTGTTCCATCTGTTCATCATTAATTCCTTCGACCTCAAATGCAAAATTCGTTGCACCTGATGCATTTAGAAGTGTTGGAGCACTCCCTAATTCCGATTTAATACTAAACCCACATATTGGCTCAAATCCTGTATGTATGTCATGTATTTGCATTGTAATGTCTGTTTTGTCACTAGATGGTGCTGCAAGACGATAACACTCAATAGCATTTGCAAATTTTTCTGTATGTTCAATCTCAAATGATCTACTCTTCATATTTACTATTTCATTATATAAATAGTCCGCCTCTTTTTTTAACTGTTCCCTACTAACGCTTTTTATCTTAATATCATTATTATAGATTTCAATGTCTTCATTAGTTCCTATCCTATATTCAAGTTTTTTTCCTTTTACTTCCTCACGCATTATTTTAAGAATTGGAAAATATACATTTTCAATCTTTTTAACCTGATCATCCGCTGCATAAATCCTGCCATATGCCAACAGTCTCAATAACACATATAGTTCACTCCATTCACCTTTATTGCCTTTTATCATATTACTGTACCTCCCCTACTGATTATCCTACAGCGCGTTCTTTCTTTGTTTGCCTGATATTTACAGTTTCTACAACGGATTTTGCCTTTTCATCTGCATCAAGAATCACTTTAATTTTATCTGCTATTGCTTCAATGACATTAACAGTTACACTGTTACCAAACTGTTTATACAAATGTGTATCCGCCAATTCTAACTTAAAATCATCCGGGAATCCCTGCAGTCTTGCCCATTCTCTAGGTGTCATTTTACGAA
The DNA here is from genome assembly GCF_025150745.1 of Eubacterium ventriosum. Lineage (NCBI taxonomy): Bacteria > Bacillati > Bacillota > Clostridia > Eubacteriales > Eubacteriaceae > Eubacterium > Eubacterium ventriosum. The sequence goes on along the minus strand of NZ_CP102282.1, from coordinate 831,446 downwards.
TTCCTTCCCTGTTAACTTCACCCTTAATATGAGTAACAGGTACAAAATTTGTAAGTCTATTATCTATGATGAGATTTCTTTCTCTTCCCATACCACCACAAACAATAGCTCCTGCTTTTCCATCTAAATCTCTTATTTCATAACCAAATCCGTTTCCTTTGGCCGCATGTCTTGCCTTGTGTCTCTTTAAAGTTTCTATATATGTTGTCGACAGATAATATTTAACACTTACTTCCTGCTCTTCCATAATATCACGTATGCATGTATCAGGTTTATTTCCTACCGGAAATTCAAAATTTTCAGAATTAATATCTTTTCTGAATGCAACTATATAAATTCTTTCCCTATTCTGCGGAACACCAAAATCTTTGCTGTTTAAAACCTTATCGTATACCGTATATCCTATCTGTTCAAAGGCACTCTTAATAACTTTAAAAGTTCTTCCTCTGTCATGTATCGTAAGACCTTTTACGTTTTCACAAAAAATAACTTTTGGTTTGTGATATTCGCATATTCTTACAACATCCTGAAATAATGTACCTCTGCACATTCCCTTGTAATCATCATCAAATCCCATTCTCTTTCCTGCAAGTGAAAATGCCTGACACGGAAATCCTGCTAAGCATATATCAAACTCAGGTATATCTTTTTCATCAATCTTCGTGATATCTCCTGCTATTTCAAACTTATCTTTGTAATTTGCTCTATATGTTTTCTGTGCATATTCATCCCATTCACTCACAAATACCGTGTCTATATTTTTCCCAAAAGCATTATCAAATCCTTTTCTTATTCCACCAATTCCGGCAAATAAATCTATTGCTCTATATTTCATCTTATATTTCCTCTCTGTCCTATAATGAATCATCAGCTGTCATATTATCGAATATTTTTTCCTCAATAACTTTAATGCATTCATCAACATTTTTATTTATATCTTTTCCCCAAAATCTAATAACTGTCCATCCCATAAATTCCAGTTCTTTTTCAATCTTTTCATCTCTTTCTATATTTTTAGATATTTTACTAATCCAAAATTCTGAATTTTTTCCTTTTTTTAACTGTAACTTTAGTTTCTCCCAATCCTTTCCATGAAAAAATTCACTGTCACAAAATATTACAATTTTGTACTTAGTGAGAACAATGTCCGGCTTTCCCGGAAGCTTATTATAGTTCTTCCTGTATCGATACCCTTTTTCCCATAATGCTTTTCTTAGTTTAATCTCAATACTTGTATCTTTGTTTTTTATGTTACTCATATTCCTATGACGTTGTTCTTTTGTTAAACGATCCATTGTCTAACCTCTTTTATTTATCATCATTAACAATTTCCATTATATCAGAAAAATCACATTCCAATGCTGTACATATTCTTAACAAAATATCTGTATTCACATTTTCATTTCTTCCTAGTTTTGCAATGGAAGCTGAACTTACGTTAGCCTTTTCTGCCAACTCCTTTTTCATCATATCTTTGTCAATTAACAATTTCCAAAGTTTTTTATAACTTATAATCATTCTTCTCTTCATTCGAACATACTTTCTATTATACTAACATAAAGGGAATCATATGACAATAAAAAAGGCAATAATTTATGAGAACACATAATTTATTGTCTTTTTGCATTTTCACTCTTCATTTTTTATTTTAATCCACTTTATCTTTTTCATCCTCAAATTTTCTACACAATTTATAATGTACCTTATCTCCACCATAATAAAAATATCTTTTTCTTTCTTTATTTTCAATTTTTTTATTATCTAGCATATTCTCAAGTATTGTATTTGTTTTTCTCTTTATATACCTTATCTTTAATTCTACAATTAAATTAGCATATAATATTCCACCTGAATAAGGTACAACAAGTAAATATACTAGATTTTTAATATTTACTGTTTCAAAATTTTTTATATATTTTAATATTTCCATTTCCCATGACTTAAAAGCATAATTGTTATTATTTCCTAACATAATGCTTTTTTTAAATTGATTTACGTATTCATTCAAATAATCTGCTCCAAAAAACATTATAATACTGATCGTAGCTATTAAAATATTAACTATTTGCATTGCAATTTTTATTTTTCCTAATTGAAATCCTGGGCTCATACAAATATAAACAGTATATAATATAATTGATATAATCAAAGGTATAAATGTGTATAATGGATGTTTTTCTAACATATGCCCTATTATTATAATACTTGAACAAAACGAATCTCTATCTATAGGAATTGTTTCAATTATTAATTTTTGATTTTCCATACTATAAACTAATGATTGAAGTGGTATTGTAATCATAACCAATAAAAACATTACACCTTGTATTGTAGAACATAATAACGTACATATCTTTAAAATAACGTAATCATTTTTAATAGAATAATATACAAACATAAAATATATTAAACTGTAAAATAGCACAAGAGCAATACTATCACTGGTTAATAATTTAGCAATTTGGGGATTTTTGCTCAAAAATATTATCACGTAAACTAGCATTGCTACAATATCAGCACAATTATCTGCACACACCTTTTTGCTTTCTGAATAATCTACTGTATCACCATCATATATTATAGAATTAATCTTACTGTTATGCATTACAGCATAAACAATCCTTACTAAATAAATAACGAAAAAAATTGCCAAAATCAACACAGATATAATATCATATTTATAAAAAATAATGGTAAAAATTAATGATACTGTATATAACCCCCAACTATTCCATTTTGAAAATTTCCCTATATAATCACAAAACATTTTCTCTCCTATTATGCATGTTACTTTGTAAATTAACTTTATTCCCTCATATTATATCATCTTCATCTTCTAAATTCCATTTTTTCTTCACCTCGTCTATCTTTACTTTTATCTTCCGCTAATGCCTTTTCCTGCACATTTTTCATATATTCTCTGACATTTTCATCCAGCATTTCTTTAGCATCCTCTGCCCTGTCAACAAAGTTTTTATATGCATCCATTTCCATTCTCATTCGGTTAAATTTCTTTATAACTTCATCCACACTGTCACCATTTAATTTTTTCAACAATCTGTTTTCTAAACTCCTTGCCGTTTTCTCCTGCCTTTCCAACTGCACAATTTCATCCTTTAACTTTTTCTTTCCTCCAAACATCCCGTATTCTTTTCGATCTATTTGGTCTTTTGTCTCTCTCATTGCCATCTGTGTTCTGTTTAATGCTCTATGATTTTCCAATAATTCATCAACCATTTTTGCATACTGCTTATACTCCTTAACCGGTTGTGGTGGCTTTGGTGCAATTGCATCTCTAAATATCCTAATTAGTCCCTTTAAACAATCACATGCCATTCCAACAGCCTTTTCAAAAACTCTGGAAAATATTCCTACGCCTACACTTTCTCTTGATGACTTGTTTTTCCTTAATCCACCAACTGTCTTTGTTTCCGACTTTCCAAATTTATTTACATTCTTAAGTATCTTTTCCTCTTTAATGGTTCTGATATATTTTCTTGGGACCTGATAAAACAGTGCTTCATCAACTGTACTGTTCCACTTCATTCTCACCTGATTGTTTCTTCTTATCTGCTCTGCTTTCGGATTGTTCTTTCCAATCTTTTTTGTTGGCAGATAAACATCTTTATTGTTAAACACCTGCAGTTTATCTTTATCATTTAAGAAGGAATTGATGTGCTCAGTGTACAATGTTTTTACTCCCTTTAGAAATGACCTTGCCTTAAAATCTGTTGTACTCATAAACCTGACCTTTTCTTATGATGTTACAGTCTTTTCTTACATTCCCATGTCATCCAGTATCTCCTTTTTGGTCCTTACATGCTTTCCTGTTTCGTCATAAAACATGTTTCTTGTGGCAATTTTCTTTATGCCATTTTTCAATTCTTCTCTTTCTGAAAGTATCAAATGAATGTGCAAGTTTGTTTTTGTCTTGTTGTGATGCATTGCTGCAATGCAGTTTACTCCGTAAGTTCTTCTAAACAGCTCAGTAAAATCTTTCAATACCCTCTGTTTGTCCATGTTACAGAATGGTTCAGGCAATGCAATAATAAAAGCCAACAGATGGTAAACGTAAACGTTCCCACCGTTTTTCTACGCCATGCTCAGCTCGATTCCGCTTTGCTACTTCTCACTGACGGCTGGCGCCGTATAAGACCGAAAAAGAAGAAACTCCCAGAAATCCATAAATGCATTTCTGGGAGTTTCTTCCTTTTCAGCCTTGCATGGCTTGTAGCTTATTCAATCTCTTGGGCGGAGAGATTTATCTGGCTGTTTCTTGGTACATTTTTGTGTATTTTATTCTTCATATTCATCTTATTTTTCATTTTTGTTTACCTCATCTAAAATTTTTAGGGCTAAATATACTCAGGAAATACATGACGAAATAATGCCATCAAATATCAAAAATACTTAGCTGTGTTTCTTTTAATGACTCAACTTTTCTAATCGTTATTTTGTCATCTTCTTGAACTTTGCCACATAGAAGTGGAGATAATGGATCGTATTTGGCAGCATTTGTTTCTACGCTTTTTGAACTATAATTTGCATAACAATATGCACATCCATTTTTACATGTATTATACGTACCTATTTCAACACTTTCAACACATCCGCATTCTATACGCTGATTTTTGTTTTTGCCAACATTGAGTTTACATCCAATAATTTTTTCAATTAATTCTCTATCTATGCAGCAATTATGAACTATACCACATTCATCCAAATCTATTTTTTCTGCACAGCTTCCAATCTTAATATTATTATCAGTTGCTATCTTGCTTAATTCCTGAGCGAATTCTCTAAGCTCATCATCATTTAATTCATAGCTTGATAACCCATCCATATTTTTTTTATTTTTTGGATATACATCAACAAAACTAATCACGCATTTTTCCGTGTATCCACTTAAAGCCTCTGCAATACTTTTAAATGCCTTCAAATGATATTCTTTTGTATATCTATCAGAAAAAAATATAGGATCATATCTCCAAATCACTCTTTGCTTACCAATTTTTTCAGACAACGCTTGAAATATCGGAATCATTTCTGTTTTTTTATTTGGCAAATTAACCTCAACATCATTTCCATATCCAGTTAATGTGAATTGAAAATAATAATTATAATCTTTTATCTCGTCTAACCTCTTTATCATTGGCAAAGGGTTCTTTGTCCAAAACACTATGCAATCTACAACATCTGGAGTGATTTTTATTTCACTTATCTGATGAGCATTCATAGGATTACGAACATATAAAAATCCTTCTTTTATTCTATTATAGAACCATTCCGAATAATAATTAGGAATATCCGTTCTTCTACTTACACTTAATATCATTTAATCACTTCTTTCCTTCTTTATAAGTATTTGTGCACTAGCACAACTCTCAAATGGGTTATATGCGTTTCTTATGTCATCTGTTATATTATTAAAGACAAGTGCATTACTATTATATTGGTCTCCGTACTCATAGTGTCTATCTCTATTAATATTATCAAAATGCATTTTTCTCACTATTTTGGGATTCTCAACTTTTGACTCTAAAATATCAAAAAACTCTCTTCCACCGCCCATAGATTTGCTAAGATTAATATCATTACACAATATATATATTGGTTTTTCATCATATAAGTTTAAAAAACCAGCCAATTTATTTATAAATTGAATTATCTCTTCTTCGTTTGAATGCTTATACATATCAGAAAATACATATTGAAAAATCAGTACATCCGGAACCCAACTATGTTTGACTATAATATCTACTAATTGCAAAATATCATTTGGATAAAACTGGATTCCATCTCCAAAATACGTTTTAATATCAGTCCAAATACATTTCCATACATCTCCTAATGGATCAATTCCCCTATAGTCCAATTGGTCATAATTAAGCACCCCCTCATTTCTAAGATAATCAACTGCAGCCAATTCTGTACATGGTCCGCATCCAACTGACATAATATTCAATTTCTTCTTATCTCGAATTTCAGCAAAGCAGCTTAATCCATACACCATTTCAGATGCATATTTATATGCATATTTACAATAATAGCAATCTGCCATATGTATACAGTCATATTTTCTTGGAGCTGGAGCATTTTGAGGAAAATGTACATACTGTAAACAACTTTGACAATCTCGTGGACAACAGTCCCCATATGAGCAATACTCACATTGTTCATGTTCCTTCTGATATTCATCTCTGTAAGAACATTTCTCAATCAAATCATATAAAAGCATATCATTCCCTCCAACACATATCTTTATTAATTATACTACATTTTTTCACATTCTTATAGTTATTTTATTTACATCTATTTCAACTCTCATACCTAAAAAACTCCCTAGCCATCATCTCCGCTGTACCCCTGTTATACCCATTCTTCAGATACCCCTGCACAATCGTCCCAAACATTCCCTTAACCATATCATCCTCAATATCACAATATGCCTGCCTGCATCTCCCCGGCCATAGCCATTGCAACATACTCTATTGGCTTGTTATCCAACAACCTATGCAGCTTCGCCAGTGACTGCTCCGTTGTCCTCAGAGCAGCCTCCACTTCTTCACACTTTATCCGCAACATATTTCCATCTGTAAACCACACCTCAACATAGCCGTTATCCATGTTATAAGCATATTCCACGATATTATCCATTCGATTATATTTCATCTCATCAATCCATCCTTCCCATTATCTTGTCCCATAAGACCTGTCTTACTGCCTTATCTGCTGCTCTGTACGCCCTGTTCCTTTACCTTACGAATAATCGTATCAATCTGCTCTGCACCGGCATATCTCTTCACACTCTCCAGATCATCAGCCTTTTCCTGCAACAGCCTGTCCTATCACTCATATCCTTAATCTTGCCCTTGTAAAACTCCATATCATCTGACAGTCCTGCCAGTCCATCCTCTGCTGTCTGATAAATGAAATTCACTGGCTCCTGCACGTTCATATCACTGTCGAGACTTTCTCCCTTTGACAGCTTTGCTGCTATGTTTAACACCAATGTGGTCTTTCCATCGCCCGGATCTCCCTGAACAATTGCCAGCTTCCCATATGGTATAAACGGATACCACAGCCATTTCACTTCCTGTGACTCAACCTCCGACATCCGTATCATCTTTAATTCTGTCTTCTGTCCTTCCATAAAAGCCCTCCATTTACCAATCTTTTATTTGCTCCTAAGAAGAACCTCTGCTATACTCTAGTACAGTAAATAAAAATAATTGATTATCTGCTGTTATTTCAATTCTGTCTCCTTAAATTTTTCCAATCTGTAATGATGCTCATCATCCAATTCCTTAATACCATTCTTATAATCATATCCAAATTTTCTATAAAACTCAGTTGCTGTAATGGATGCCGGTATCTCTATTCTGCTTGCTCTTACATAAAATTCATCCGTTTCTAAAGTATTTATGATTTTTCTTCCAACACCCTTTCCATGAAATTCTGGGAGGACAAAAATGGACAAAAGTATACTTTCTGTTTCACTTCCCCAAAAACTTGAGATAGAACCTGTTCCAATTATTTTTCCATCAAATTCAAAGACATACATATGCGCATAACTTGCCACATTCAAAATCTTTTCCACATCGTAACCCTTTGCAAGTTTCTCCATTGCTGATATGCCATAATCTTTACTGTTAACCTCTAAGAAATTTCTGACAATAAGATTTCTGACCTCTTTGGTATCCTCTTCCTTAAATCGCCTCACCCTAATGCAATTTTTCACATAATCAATCAATGTCATATTTTCATTTGCAACTGTTTCATCTCCTGTTTTAACAAATCCACATTTTTCATACAAATAACAATTCCTCTCTTCCTGCTTAATCGTATCTAACCTCCATTCGATAGCATTTGGATAGATAGTAAATAATTGCTTAATAATATTGCTGGCAATTCCCTTATTTTGAAAGTGTGGAATAATAAAAATAGAAGCTATCCAATTTACATTCTCATATACTTTTCCACCTTTATACCATTTAACTCTTACAGCTCCAGCCTTCTCACCATTAAACAAAATAAAATAGAAATCTGATTTGTCCTCAACTATCTTTTTCTCTATTATTTCAAGGCTTTCTTTTGCTGGACTTGTAGCATCATCCTGATATTTTTCATATAAGGGCATAAATGCTTCTATCTGCAGTTTATACAAACATTCTGCATCCTCTCTTTTTATCAGTTTCAGTTCAATTAAATCATTCATTTTCTGCACCTCTCTCTTGTAAACATAAAAAATCGCACCAAACATTCAATGTCTAGTGCGATTTCTCCAACTTAATAAGATGCAATGTATGTAAAATCTTCTCTTATATTCTGGTTTTATGCACTAGACTAAAAGACCTACAAGCTATAACCTAATGCACTAACCTTGCATTTTTATAGCCGTGTACGTCCGTAATACATGTACATATAACATCTTGAATATAAGTTCTGATTCATGTGTATGTTCTCCTTCAACTTTTTTATAAGATTAATCTATATTCCTTCTTATGTCAATAATTTTATAATAAACACATTAAACTCACTCTATTTATGCCAAACTTACGATGTCATTCTCTTACACGCACTTCTAAATTTTTGCATCAATTGATTAAATTCATCTTCTTTCATTAAAGCATACATTTGTATCATATATTCCGTTTGAAATAATAATATCTTGCGAACTGAAAAATTGCACACACGAAGTATAGCTATCCTATGATGCAATCTAATTCTTTTATCTTTTTCTTCTTTAAAAGTCATTCTTAGAAATAACACTTCATATTTTGAATATAATTCCAATAGATATTCTAGTGGAATTATCAATATTAAATAAACAATCGGTATCATAAAACTTACCAATGTATTTATTATATTTAATTGCTTGTATTCATTTATCCCAATCTTTATTGTCTCATAAAAAATCCAAAATCCAGCGATTGCCAATATACTATCCAATAATTTATGAACACTTTTATATTCTTCTTTTCTTTCTGCAATTACATTCATAACAGTAATTATTGTAATAACTGGAATAATCGCAAGTTCAATCCATATATTAAATGTAAATGTGCTCATAAAAAATTCTAAAATCATGGTAAATTTCAAATTATCTTTAAGGATTTTTTTAATGTATGTTTCATCAGCTTCACTCGAAACCGCATTCATACAATATATTAATCCAGAAAAAAGAAACCATATAATAATATCTTTGATATATATATTCTCCCAAATAGGCAAATAACAGAATACCATTGTAATCGTTAGAACATATAGCAATATTATTTCCCATAATATCCTTAACTTCTTGTCAAAAAATATTACTATGACATTCCACAAACTTTTTCTTATTTCCCTATGGCATAATACATATAACATGAAAATACATCCCCATATTAATGTTGCCCATTCTCTTGTTGACAAGATTGACATAACGCCGTTCTCCTTCTGTATATTCTAGCTCATTACCCTCCCCACAAATAGAGCCAAACTAGAGCCATTTGATAAAACAAATGCCGGAAACCCGCATAAATACAGGCTTTCGGCATTTTAATCCCTTATTCAAACTCGCAGAATCTAGTTTGATTTAGGTTATTTCAATATAGTTATCTATACTGTTTTGTATTGATATTTGCATCTTTTCCACTCATTATTCTTCGTTCCACACATTTTTAGTACCAATCCAGTACCACTGCTATATTGTCATTATTGTATGTAGTTCCGGTGGCTTGCAGGTTTGTCTACTATTCAGAGAATAACAATCTGATAGTTTGCAAGTCCACCTATGAAAACTATAATCTCCGGACGATGTTTCTGCAACTAGAAATTTTGAGGTACTAATGGATAGCATCATTCTTTTCCATATCATTCATCAATTTATCAAAGTCACTTTCATATAGTGAATCCTGTATAACTCTGTATTTTTCAAATTCGCTTTCTGCAAATTCTTTCGCAATAGCCGCAGTAACTTTTCCTTTATCCTGAAGTACTTCTGCATCATTAAATCTAAGAAATGCATCAAGCTTTGTTTTCCAATCTTCCATAGTCATAGGAATATGTCTTCGTGCTTGTCTTGTTGCATAATCAAGATACATTGTCACAATCTCATTTAATTCTGCAAGTTCTTCTTTTTCTAAATAGTTTTTTGCAATTGACACATCTGTTTTTACAATTTTACCATCAGGCGCATTTTTCCATGATTTAAGTCCCATATGTTTCTTGTTATGATTGGCTCTTGCAACAATCACTTCTGCCGCTGTATTACCATGAACTGCATAATGCATCTTATTCTGTACTGTTGCATAAAACTCTCTTGTCACCTGTGAATTCTTATCATAATCAACTGCTGTTGCATATATGTCTGTAATTTTCTGGTAAAATCTTCTCTCACTTGCTCTGATTTCCTGAATCTCAGCAATAAGATGCTCAAAATAATCTTCGTCGAAAATCTGTCCATTAATCAATCTGCTTTTATCAAGAACATAACCCTGCTTTGTAAATGTATCCAATACCTTTGTTGCCCATGTTCTAAACTGCATTGCCCGCTCTGAATTAATGCGATAGCCCACAGCAATAATTGCAGCTAGTGAATAAAATTTGTAGTTGTATGTTTTTCCATTATCAGCGACTTGTGCAAAATTTGCACAAGTTGAATTTTCATCTAATTCGCCCTCTTTAAAAATATTACTCAGATGCTTTGTAACCACACTTCTATCTACATCAAAAAGCTGCGAAATTGCTTTCTGCGTAAGCCATACATCACCATTCTGAACCCTGACTTCTATTCCGTCTTCTCTTGCATCTCGTGTGAAAACCAAGAAATCAACAGTGCTATTTCTTATCTGTAATTCTTTGCTCATAAAAATGTTCCTTTCTCTAGATTCTATCAATACATCTCTATAAAACATTTTCCCCGGTTTCTTTCAAATATCAAGAAGGGAATTTCTGCTTTTGCCAGCATACTATTATTAACTGAAACATATTCATAATTTTCAATATCTGGTATACACTTTATAGCTTTCTTTTTATCTATACCATATAAATTATTTTCACTGCTGTTCCATAAAGCCTTAATCTTCAAAACAACACATTTTGTTTGAACCATCACCTTATATTTTTCAAGTCTGCCTTTTTCTATCTCCTTTGATTTGTCGCCATAAGAAATAGTAATATATCTGGAGTTGGATTTTATAATGCGAACATCTCCATTACTTACTGCCTCTTTAGGGAATCCCAAATCTTCAAAAAAACTATCATAATCTGTAATGCATTCTGGGAGTTCCATTTTGACTGCATAACTGCTATTTATAATATTCTGTATATCCTTATCATTAGCCCTGAACATATAAATATTCCATCCCGTGCTATCGCCATCATCATCTAATATTGGAATAGAACCATAAGGATTAAACATATGTAAATTAGACAAATCATCTTTTGTTGGCTTTTTAAATTTGACTATTTCAAATGTTATGCTCATAAATGTTCTCCTTTTTTATACATTTCTCAAAATAGTACTACATTTAGAATATTGTTTCTTAATATTCATTCAACTTCTTCCGAAAATGCATTATAGTATTCAAAAAAAATAACGCATAATTCTTTATATAATTCTGTTAAGTCTTCTGTGGGTTTATGTAAATGTTCTCTTCTATCAATTTCTTTCTTTTTCATCCTTTATCTTTAAGTACTTACTTATAAATCATTTTACAAATATTACTCTTCACCAAGCACATACATCAACATATCATATGCTGCTTGTTTTTTTGCTACTTTTTTCGAAGATGCTTCAGCGTCGAAGTAATACTTTTCTTCTTCTATATGACATTCCACATTCCAAATCGGATTTCCGTTTTCATCATATTGCTCTATATATTCATATTCAGGCATTGAGAAATAACCTCTTCTGGCAAGTATCTCTAACTGACTAATAGATTCTGCTTTGTTAGGATTCTCAATCTCATCTTTTATTGTCCATAGAAGATCTTCTTCCTCTAAAAATTTATATGCACATTCGCAAACTTTTCTTCTTGCATCACTCTTTGATTCTCCATATGCACCGAACTCCGGCAGATCATCTGAAAGTTTCATTTTACACTCATATCTCAAATGCTCATTGCCATATGGATATGTGTAACAAGTTTCCTTATAATACACGCTCTCCGGTGTTGAACTCCCATATCTCCAATAAAGTGATTGTTTTCCAACACGAATACTCTCATTCCTACCTCTTTCTTTATATAAAAACTTCGGAAGATCATTATAGTGTTTTGATTCCCAGTCCTGTATTAACTTGATATAGTTATCGTCTGTAACATCTGCATCTAAAATCAATTCCGGACGAAGCATTACTCCTACTACATCTTGGATTTTATCAAAATCCCATAGAGTATCTAAAGTTACAGCTCCTATAATAGCCTCAAACAAATCTTCTTTTACTGATGTATTTTTATCGATATTATTTTTTAGGTCACCTTTGCTCATTATTAAAAATGGTGCCAACTTCAACTCATCGATTCTTGCAGATAAATATTCTTTTCGTACTAACAACGATTTGAGATGCGTAAGTTTTCCCTCTGAATATTCACAGTAAAATTCATCATCTTCATCCTCATAATCAGGTTCATCAGAAATCATGTGCCCGTATTTGTCTGTTAGTGTTTTTACAACAGATAAGTCTAATGCTTTATCACCAATAAATTCTAATACTTCGTTGTTTTCTCCACCATTTTCCATAGAATATGACTTTCTGACAAAAGCTTGAACTAATAAATCTCTATTTACAAATTTATAGCCTATCTGTCTTTCTACAAAATCAACCCAATTTTCTGCTTCTCCAAATGATAATTCGCTCATAAAAATCCTCCTAATATAAATAATTATTAGAAGGCATAAAAATAGCCTAATAAAGCAGCCTTATAGGTACACTGATACACTAAGCCACTTGATATTAAACCATAAAAAATAAATTTAACTCTTTGTTTTGTGGTGTTTACCCTTGCTCACTTGCATAAACAAAACCAAACACATATAAACAATGTTATAATTTTACAGATTATGCCTTCAACATCATTGTAATAGAAATAATTGTAGTCGTCAAATATAAAATAATCCAGACTATCACGCCTGGATTATTCTATACTAGCTCTCTGCTTCTTTAATATCATCCTCATCAATCTCAATTATTTCTTTATCCTTGTTCTTATCATCAAAATCAAAATCTCCCTCAAAAAATGCTTTATAAGCTCTATTACCAATTACTTTTGTTTCCGCATAATCAAGCCCACCATTAATAACCGCTCCTACTCCTGGAACCAATTTTCCCAAGTTAAGTATTCCTTTTTCACCAAATTTGCCTATCATTAAAACAAATCTGATAAAATCCCCCGGCTATACCGACGATTACCACTTCTTTTGCATACAGCCCACATTCAACTATATACACGTGGTCTCCAATCTTAAATCTGTTCTTCAATTTTTTCTCCTCTAACATAGTTAAATCTTGAAAATTCCATCTTTCGCGTTGCTTACAATCATATCCTGTGTAAATTTCTTAAGGTCTAATATCCTCTTACATCTCTCGCACTTCATTACGAGATTAGTAGTTCCTCCATAGTACTTAAGTATCTGCTTGTTACACTTATGGAAACGAAAAGAAATCTCAATAAGTCTTTCCATATTCGTTTCACTTTCTTTATTCAGTATTCTTGATTAAACAATAAATACCTGCTTGATAAGGGAAATAAATCTTGCAGATAAATGCCAGTTTTCCGTAGCACTGCGAGTAGTGCCCTGGCAAGCTGATCATTTATGTTCGAACGTATGTTTGTTGCAAATAATACTATACTATACTTTTATGAATATGTACACATCAAAATTGATGAATTTTCAAAATTCTGGAAAAAATTTTTCCGGATATTCTGAGGCATTTAATTGCAATTTAAACTGCTAGTTTTCCCGTGCTACTATTTTTGCAAACTAACAGTTACTTTTACAGAGATATGTTTAAGGTATTTTTTTACGATTTTATAAAAAAACATCTATAAAAAGTAATTCATAACAATACTTTTTATAGATGTAAATCATCAATTATTTATTTGTATGTATCTACAACAGATTCTAAAACTTTATAATTACAGTTTAAAAGCCAAATATTTGTATTTTACATTTTATCATTAATATTATTCTTCCGAGATTAACATATAGATTTTATCCAATATTTTATAAGCTTTATTCTGATAATCATATTTGTTACATATTCTTTTTACTGACCAACTATGCTCGGAAAATGCTGCTAAATTTTCTACAATTCTCTGTATCTCCCTTTCGTAAGTTAATCCCCATGCACAGATTTGTGCTCCCAGAACTTGTTCTGTTGGTTGTATTTGAATTGGATTTAAACTTGCATCTGATTCCAGCCACCAATGTTTCCACTCATATACATTCCAATCTAAAATATCTTCAAAATGATACCTTTCGTGTTCAAAGATTCCACTAACCACATATAACGGTTGCCATGAGCAGTTTATTACTTTAAATCCATTTTTCAACAGGTCATATACATTCTGATAATGATTTTCCCAACTTATAACAAGAACATCTTTAGAAATCATATTGGAAGCTTCAATAGTGCTTTGAGTTAAATCAACACAGTGTGTTTCCTTCTCAAATGCTTCCCCTGGCTCGTTAAAACCGATATGTCCGTTATGACCCAGTCCTAATAACTGCAAATCTATTCCGCCAAGATCATTAATAATAGAATTATATTCTTCACATGCTTTCTTTAAATCCGGTTCTAGTCCGTTAGGAACATATGTTTTTTCCTGATTAATATTAACCATATCAAACAAATGCTTTTTCATAAAGTAATGATAACTCTGATTATTGTCACTTGACAATCCTTTATATTCATCTAAGTTAACACTTGTTACCTGTGAAAAATCCAAGTCACCCTTTTTATACCATTCTACAAGCTGTTCATAAGTTCCTATAGGTGTGGAGCCTGTAGCAAGTCCAAGAACACTGTCAGGTTTTAAAATAACCTGTGCCGAAATAATGTTGGCTGCCTTACGGCTCAATCCTTTATAATCTTCTCCTACATATACTTTCATTGTTATTCCCCTTTATATTTCAATTCAAAACTTTTAATGTTAGTCTCCACTATGTAAACTTATTTTTCATATAATTTTTTATTTTTCATATAAAAATTCTTCATGCAATGTTACCTTAAAATCTTTTGCAAGACTTCTAAACTGGTCCGGCTTTATTGTCTGTAATTTGTTAGGTGTTATTGACAATACCTTTACAAGAATTTCCGCTGATTTTTCAACTGTGTGTGCAAGTCCAAATGTAATATCAAAGTCAGGACCTGAACAGAAAATTCCATGATGAGCCCAAACCGCCACGTCATATTTTTTCATTAATTCACTTGTTGCAACTGCAATATCATGTCCCCCTGGAACCATCCAGTCTACAACACCGATTCCGTCAGGAAATACTACAGGACACTCTGTTGCCATTTCCCATAATTCTCTTGTAAACACCTTATCATCTAAAGGCAAAACGAAAGTTAACGCTATTACATTTGTTGTATGGCAATGATAAATTACTCTATATTCTCCATTAGTTGCCTTCTTCTTTACCTGATGATTCATTAAATGGCTTGGAAGCTCACTTGTTGGTCTGCCACCATTAACAAGCCCCCATACAATCTTGTATTTTTCACCTGTTTCATCAACTTTAATTATGCATGTGCTGTCTTCAGGTTTTAAAATTACATTTCTAAAAAACTTGCCACTTCCTGTTACCATAAAATATTCATTTGCAAGATCCGGAACGCTGGCACCTATGCTCTGCCACTTATCATCTTCCTTAAAATACTCCTTAGCTTCCTCTACATCCTTTTCTGATAATCTATATGAAAGATTTCCACCATTTCTTTCATGCCATCCCTGCTGCCATCCGTCATCACACATACGTATAAATCCTTTTACAAATTCTATATCATAAAAATTCATTGTTATTCTCCTTTTTCTAATATTATTTTTTTGAGTGCAAGAATTGTGACCTGCTTTGCACTCACGCAATCATAATTAGTTTCTCTTTGAAAGCACCTGATTTTCGTATTCAGTTACCTTTGTAAACCATGTAATATCTTCATCAACACCACATCTCCTACAATATTCTTTCCAAATATCACCAAATGGCATTGTCTTTAATTCTTCCTGAATTGCCATAAGTTCTGTAAATCTGCTTTCATTCTGAAGTTTCTTTAACGCTTCATTAGGCATAAGCATTGCATTAAGCAAAGCCTTCTGCCAGCTACGCATACCAACTACCCAGGCTGAAATTCTGTTAATGCTTGCATCAAAATAATCCAAAGCCATATAAACTCTATCCAGAGCATTGCATCTTACGATTTCTTTTGCAATCTCTTTTGTTTCATCATCCAAAAGTAAAACATGATCGCTATCCCATCTGACACCTCTTGTTATGTGAAGGGCAATTTCAGGATAATAACACAATAATGCCGGAATCTTATCAGATACCAATTCTGTTGGGTGATAATGTCCGTTATCCATTAATGGAAGGCATCCCTCATGACTTGCGGCAAAACTTAAAGTAAATTCTGCTGAACCTGCAGTATATGATTCAACTCCTATTCCAAATACCTTTGATTCCACACAAATCTTAACCTTGGACTTGTCATAAGGCTGTTCTAAAATTTTCTCTATTGAATCTTTATATCTCTGTCTTGGCCCCATTCTGTCTGCCGGAACATCCTTAAAGCCATCGCCAATCCAAATATTCATTACACATGGAATTCCTGTTTCTTCTGCAAAATATTGTGCAATTCTAATACACGCCTTTCCATGCTCAATCCAAAACTTTCTTGTTTCTTCATCAGGACTTGTAAGTGTTAATCCATCCTTAACTTTTGGATGTGAGAAAAATGTTGGATTAAAGTCAATTCCCACATTATGCTCTTTTGCAAAATCAACCCATTTTTTAAAATGCTTAGGCTCAATCTTATCTCTGTCTACTACTTCGCCTTCTTCAAAAATTGCATAACTTGCATGAAGATTAATTTTCTTTTTTCCCGGAATTAAAGACATAGCCTTATCCATATCCGCCATTAGTTCTTCCGGTGTTCTTGACTTTCCCAGATAATTTCCTGTTGTCTGAATTCCTCCTGTTAAAGGTCCGTCCTGGTCAAATCCCTTTACGTCATCGCCCTGCCAGCAGTGCATTGATACAGGTACATTCATTAATCTGTTTATTGCCGCTTCAACATCCACTCCAATATTTTCATATTCAATTTTTGCTGATTCAAATCTTTCGTTTGCCATAATATTCTCCTTTAATTTATAAGTGTACTTTTTAATTTTTTTGTTATTCGGTTTTGTATAATTGTTATTTGACATTTTTATTATTTAATTTTGTGTAATTGTTATTTAGCATTTCTATTATTTAATTTTTCGTAATGATTTACTTTTAATTATTGTCCGGTTGGTATTTTTTGATTTCAAATGAGTTCATTACGCATTTTCTTGCTTCCGTAAGATTTTCGATTTGCTCATCTCTTATTGCCTGCGCCATTATGTTACCTATGGCTGTTGCTTCTAAAGGTCCTGCATATACAGTCTTTCCTGTTGCATTTGCCGTTAACTTGTTTAAGTATTCTGCATTGGAACCTCCACCTACAATATAAATTGCCTCATAAGTTCTGCCTGTATTTTCCTCTATTTCTTTTACTGTCTGTCCATAGCTTTCTGCAAGACTCTGATAGATTACTGTTGCAATCTCACCTATTTGTTCAGGAATCTGCTGATTAGTCTTCTTACAATATTCCTTAATGGCATCAATCATAGATTCTGGTGCAAGAAATTCATCACTGTTTACGTCCACTCTTGACGGAAATATTTTACATTCTTCTGCCATTTCACAAAGTTCTGCAAAAGAATACTTATCATCCAATTCGTGTCTTACTGACTGAATCATCCACAGTCCCATAATGTTTTTCAAATATCTGTATCGATATTCATAACCACCTTCATTGGTAAAGTTTTCATTCATACTTTTTTCAGTATTAATAACCTTTTCGCTTTCAACACCCATTAATGACCATGTTCCTGAACTTATGTAAATTCCATTACCACTAATTTCAGGCACTGACATTACTGCTGATGCCGTATCGTGACTTGCACACATAACCACATTGGCATTAAAACCTACTATTTCTCTAATTGCCGGTCTTATTTTTCCTGTATACTGTCCTGTTTTGCTAAGTCTTAAAAACATATCCTTTGGTATTCCAAGGTCTGCCATAAGCTTTCTGTTCCACTTTCTTGTATTTACCTTAACCAATTGGGTTGATGTTGCATTGGTATATTCGGATTTCTTCTTTCCTGTTAATAAAAACTGAAAATAATCCGGTAGCATAAGGAATGTTTTCGCCTTCTCCAACTCTTTAGGTCTTTGAATTTTGTCTGCCATTAGCTGATAAATAGTATTAAATGACTGCTTCTGTATACCTGAAAATCTATATAATCTTTCAGGTGTTATATGTTTATAAACCTCTTCATCCATCCCCTTAGTTCTGGAATCACGGTATCCGTAAACATCTCCTATTACTTCATCGTTTTCATCAAGCAAAACATAGTCAACTGCCCATGTGTCAATGGCTATACTTTTTGGAATCTTATTTATTTCCTTACACTTTTTAATTCCTTCAAGTATTTCATGAAAAAGATACTTAGTATCCCACACAAGATGACCTTCTTTCTTCTTCATTCCATTTTCAAAACGATATATTTCCTCCAGATTCAACTGACCATTCTCCAACGAGCCAAGAATATGTCTTCCACTGGAAGCTCCAATGTCTATTGCAAGATAATAGTTCATATGCACCCCTCTTTCTAAACTTTGTTCTTACTTTTTAATTTTTCTCTCCGTAAATTCTTCGCCAATATTAATTGTCATTCTCTCTAATTTAAAATTTATCAAATTTAAGGCACAAAAATAAGGACACCTTTTGTTTAAAAAAGTGTCCTTATTTGCAATTCTTTTAAAATCATTTAGGTATTATGACTTTATTTAATTTTCATTTAGATTTTATGATTTTATTTTTATATTTAATCTTTAACGTTTTATTTATCTTTGCTTCTTTCATATATTCTTTGCGATTTTATTCATTTCTCCATACATCCAGCCATTTTTCCAAATAGTCAGTCCATACCTGCACTGACTCTTCTATACCCCATTTATTTTTGTCCATTGAAACCTTATTAGCCAATGATAAACCGTGGTCCCCTTTATCAAATATATGACTTTCAACAGGAATATTCTTTTCCTTTAAGCTATCAATTAACATTAATGTATTTTCATATGGTACGCAATTGTCTGTCTTTGTATGCCATACAAAACAAGCTGGCGTGTCTTTATTAATATTCTTCTCAATTGACAATTCATCTTTCAGCTCATCATATTTGTCTCCTAAAAGGCATTCAAATGAACCATTATGTGCAAACTCCCCTGACGTAATTACCGGATAACATAAAATCATTCTGTCCGGTCTAAGCTCTTCACTGCTAACGCCAAGCTTTTCTGCCACCCAGTTTTCATTCCACTTAATGCTATAACTTGCTGCTAAATGACCACCTGCTGAAAAGCCCATAACTGCAATTTTCTCTTTTATAATATTATACTGTTCGGCATTTTCATACAGGTAACTTACTACCTTTCCAAGTTGTAATAAAGCTATAGGATATCTGACAGGACTTACTGAGTATCTTAAAACTGCCACGTGATAACCCATTGATGCAAGCTTCATTGCAATTGGCTCTGCCTCTCTGTCAGACACCATTGAATAACCTCCGCCGGGACAAACAACAATAATTGGTCTTTTTTCATAATATAATTCCGGTGAACTGTCCAAAATGTATAATGTTAATTTTGCTTCATTTCCTTCTATATCTATTGTAATATCTTTGTTAATCATATTTTTCTCCTTTATGTAATCTATTAACACATAATATTTCTTACTAAATTTTATTAAATGCTGTATACAAAAATATGGACATTTTTGTTTTAAAAAGTATCCTTATTGGTAATTTTATTAAATTCTTTGATTTATTTCTTATAGTTATCTCTGTACTGCTTTGGAGTTTTTCCGAATCTTGCCTTAAAAATTCTATGAAAATAGCTTAAATTGTCATAACCTATTGCAAGTCCAATATCTGCAATTGGTATGTTAGTCTGTGTCAGGTAATATACTGCCTGATTTAATCTTTTTCTTTGAACCAAATCCGTATAAGTACTTCCCGTCAGCTCCTTAATCTTCTTGCTAATCCAATACACATCATAATTAAGGTTCTTTGCCAAATTAGTCAGTTCACCATCTTTGTAATTCTCTTCTATGTATCTTAGAATTGTAATCAAAAGCTTTCTATCGTCGCTATTATTGCCCACCTCAACTCTGTCTGTATTGTTTAAAAGCTGAACAAAAAGAAGTCCCATTGTAATCTGATTTATGCTTCGCTTATTTAGGGAATCATTCTTTATGGTCCATATTAAATTTTCAATAAGATTCTGCACAGGCAAAACATCTGCAACTTTAAAATGAAGATAGCTATATTGCCTTTTTTTCCAACCAAAGATTCTATAATAAAATCTTTCAGTGGACTTTCTTCCATTTCAATCATATTAAGTGCCTTGTTAAAAAATTCTGGAAGTATTATAAAATTAACCGCAACATCATTCTCCTTTGCCGGAAGAATCTCCTGCACTGCATTCATGCTTAAAAATAACAGTTCACCTTTCTCCAAAACCACCTTATTATCGTTAATAATATGTGTGGTACTGCCCGAACACATATAAATTACTTCAATATAGTCGTGAGTATGCTTTGGAAAATGTATAAACCTTGTATGTGGTCTGATTGTAATAATCTTTCCCTGCTCCAAAAGCTTGTTTGCATTTATTATATCCGACTGCTGCTCCATATAAAGCCTACGGTCAATATTGTCCCTTCCCTGAAGAATTTCCTTTTCTTCATCGGTTATATTTCTTAACTCTTTATATAATTTTTCATCCATATAATTAATACTTCAATTTTTCTCCTATTGTAACTCTTACTATAATACGTTTTTACAATATTCTAATGTGTATTATATTTTTTTACAATACTTTTTTGCAAACAAACTACTTAAGTTTAATATCAAATATGAGACTTGTTCTTAATTCTTCTATACATTTTCTCCTTCTTAATCAATCTCAAATGTAAACTATGGTATGTCATATCCCATTTTTTCACTTTATTCCAAATCCAATATATCTCTCAACATATTTGATATCATTCAATGTCCTAATATCAGTATTGGCTATCATATAACTAAATCTATATAACTAAATTTGTTTTGTTATTTAGCTATTATTATATATTTTTTCCAATAACCACAATCCTACAATCATCCCCTTTCCCATTATCGCAAGTAGACAACATCAGCATCTGCTCTCCATACTTGGGCTTATTCTCCTGTCTCCACAAACTATGCTCCTCTACCTTGTCAATGAACTCATCATGCTCTTCCTTATTCCTTGCCATTACGAATTTCCAGTATTCAAACTTATGTATGTTAACACTCATCACTGCAAACACCTCATACTCTCTCTTTTTATCCGTTGTAAAATATATCTTTCTGTGCTTATTAAAAACTCCTTATCCTATTTGAAATTGTATTTTGACTTGTCCTTTGCTCTTACGCATGCAAAACATCCAAGTGCAATTAATAATGAAATAAGTGAAACTACCATTCCTACTGTTTTTCCATTAATGCCTGTCTGTGGTGTGTCAGGTACCACAGGGATTCTTTCGTCTGTAACTGTACGTTTCTGAACTTTTCCTGTGTCCTTAATTCTTATTTTCTTATCCTTTGCAGCCTTGTAATGTTCAGGTGCATCAACTTCCTTAAACATCTTGTCTGTCATATTTGTAATCTCCTTTTTCTCTTTTGATTAAATTGTTTTTGTTTGACCGTAGTTCTACTTTAGTCCTTTTACTTTCCAAATAGAAGTTAGTGGCACTATACCTTTTCCTTTAATCAACTTCTTCTTTCTTTTGTGACCAACGTTAAACAAATTTGTTTTTTTATCAGGCTTAAAGTTCCAGATCCCTTTGTTTATCGGCTTTTCAAGCAAAAAAGAAGAGCTATTTCAACTTATTAGTCAAAATAACTCTTCTTATTCTTGATTTTGTTCTCAAAATGTTCTCATAAGAGACTTATATTCGGTGCTTTCCCTTTATTTATGGGGTGTTCTAACATGTGTTCCCTTATTCAAACTTGGCTTGTACCGAGTTCAACTTGAACATATTTGTTTAGGTTTCGTGTGCTTTTATCTGTTAATTTACCTATATTATATTATTTGTATTATCCTTCTGATTTCGTGTTGCCATAGTGTTGCCACGGAAGTATTATAACATAAGTCAGATTTTATTTCATTAAGTTATTTTAACACCTATAAAAAATACGTTTCAAATTTAATGAACTATCATTCTTCATAATGACATTTTATACACAATACTTTATTTTTTAGTGCTAGTGCATAAAATAATCTAATTGCAAATCAATAATTTTCATTACGCTATATATTATAATGTATATAGTACAATATATGACTATTTACGTCATATAAAAATACACTGTAATTATCATTATTTGACCCTGCTCTCAGGCTATAATAGTCTCCTTCATTTATATTATCTGTTTCAAAGTCATACTTATTGCTATCCTCCATACTTTCATAAGGGAACTTATCAAAATAACTCTTTATATCATCTATATTTTCTTTTGTTACAATAGAATAATAACTGTTCTCCTCAAATTTTTTATCCTCGCTTTCCTTATAGAAATATTTGCAATAATCTATATAATCTTGAAATCCATCACTGTAATATTCTTCACAGTTACTATACCCTTCAATAATCTCATTACTTTTGGAACTGCATGCACTCAGTAATATCATACACAATATAATACATAATATATTTCTCCTCATACATATCTCCTCTCTATCGCACCTTCACTTGTTGCTTGGTAGTATAAATAGTAATGAAAGTATCATTTCACACTATTCTTATACTTCCCAAAGGAAGTATCATCAAATCAAAAATGCTGATTTTATGCGGCATTCCACCGCATCTGTTTCATCTAATGTTACTCTTTTCATATCTTTTTCAAAAACTTTAGTTGCAAATTAGTTGCAATGATTCAATATTGCTTCTACGAAATTCATGGCAGATATAATCTACTTTTACAACTAAAAACGAATAATCAAATGTGGCTTGCGGGTGCTTTATCATGTCTGCTGCCACACCCACTATGAAAGGAGCTTTTCTATGAGCAATCAACACAAACGTCCAACAATAAGTTTTAGAATCAGCGATGCTGAACGCAGACAAATTGAAGCCCATATCCTTGCCAGCGGTATGATGAAGAAAGATTACTTTGTCCGTTCCTGCATATATAACCGAATCTGCGTTGTAGGCAAGAAAGAAACCATATATCCGCTTGTGCAGACTGTTAATGCTCTGTATCTGCAACTGCTTGAAATGCAAAAAACATTTACTGAATGCTGTGAGCACCAAACTTTAAACAATCTCACTACATGCAATGAAATCAAGGAACTACAGACCGATTATAATAATATGCTTACAGCCATCATTGATCTGCTTGATGGCGCTAAGTATCTGTGGGAAGGAGAACATAATGAAACAAAATAACCCTTGTTGCCTGTTTGGAATGTATGAACCTAATACAGATTCTGTTATTGTTAATGCCATCAATAATACATATACCGGCACACCTCTAACTATCAGTTGCGAAAAATGCAATTCAGCTGTCTTGCTCGATACACCTGATGATATTGTGTATCTGTATCGGCTAGCACAGGAGAATTCTCTGCTGTATGCTGAATTAGCTTGTAAACCTAATGGATTACAGGAATATGTGGATGCTATGAATGAATTCAATTAATTTTCCCTAGTTGAGGAAGCATTTTATTGAAGTTAGTCTCATCTATGTCTCACCAGTATCGTAATGATTTGAGACTGGTGAGACTATGTTTAAATTCCAGTATTTTATTTGAATTACAATTTCTTCTCCACCTTCTCCAATTCATCCAACAATGCTGGTTTTCTTGGATATCTCTGCTTCAATTCCTCAATTAAAGACTTAGCGGTATCATTACCCTTCCATTTTATAAGCTGTGCAATATTCTTCGTTATCTTCTTATATTCTCGTCTATCCTTTGCCTGAGCACAGCTTTCACTTATTTCCTTATAACACAACTCATATATCTGCTCCGGATATTCCTTCACCAAATATTTTCCATAACAAAACAAATCATACGGATTCTCCATTACATCTTCAAGCAATCTCTTCTTTTCATTTTCTGAAATAAGAACACTGCGGTAGCAAACAGTTCGCTTGCTGTCCTTTAATTCATCCAATAGGCTCTCGTAATTCTCATTCCACGTACCACACGCTTTGTAAATCTGTTTCAAAACACCCCAGAACTTCTCATTTCCCATTAATAACAGCTTTTTTGCCTGTGCGATTTGCTTTTCCCTGTTGTTTCCTGTCCTATATATGTCATATAGCATATTATTCCAATCTTCCGGATCGCCACTACGATAATGCCATGTATTTTCTGCATTTGCCTTCTCTAAACAAAGCTTCTCTGCTTCATCATAATTCTTCGCTTCCATAGCATCCTTAATCGCTATAATACGGAGTTCATTTATCAGAATATTCTGATATAACTCCTTCTGCGTATTCTCTTTGCCATATAAATGTCTATGTAAAAGATATCTTACAATCAAATCTTCTTTTTTCGTGTATTCTGGAAAATAATCCTCCCGCAAAATTTCCAACAAAGTATCTAAAACCTTTTCAAGTTTCTTTGCACTCTTTTCATCACACAGGCAAATTCCACTTTTCAGCAGGTTATAACGCCAGTCAATCCAACCGTCAAACACACTCTTTTTCGCCTCTTTTAGAATTAATGCTAGTGCTTGATCCCGCATTTGTTGGTCCTTTTTTTCGATTTCTTTTGTGCATTTATCTATCAGTTGGTATGTACACATGATAACATCTGTAAGCATTCCCGAACTACTATCCGCATGAGATGCTAACTTAACGCCAGATACCAAAATGTATGTAGCCGCCTCAAGTGCAACCATATAGCCACGCTTTTCTAAGGTCTCAGCACACATATCAAGGCAGTCATGCATATCCATACAAATATTATCACAGCTGCTCCAACCAATGTATCCCCGATGGGTGTTGCATTTAATTGATGCAGCAATTGTGTTTTTCACTATCGGTATAATATCTTCTGTGGGTATCATAGCAGCCCCTTTCTTTTATACAACAATATCAATCTTATGTCTTTCACACCATTGCCTTGCACTATTCTCTAAAATATACTTTATTCTTTGTTTTTCCATAACTATTAAGAATATCCAATTTTTCTGCCTTCAATAGCAGTCGACTTGCCGTCTTTATTTCCACTTTCAATAATTTTGCTGCAATAGAGCTATTTATTTTTTTATTTGTATCGAGATAGTGCAAAATAATCTGCATTCTTGTTCTTTCCAATTTGGACATTGATTCGGACATTGATTCGGACATTGCCTCATTTTCTTCAAAATCGTGAGAAACATCATAATTCAGATTCGGCATTACTACAGTAAACTGATATCTGTCCGAGCGAAATGATGGTCTTTTACTCTCATCATAATTAATTTGAAATTCATATCCACTAATAATCTTTCCAAATCCACTACCTTTACGCTCCATATATCCAAGCCTGTTGAACACATCCGCAAGAACCGGATTTCTTCTGGTAGAAGGTACTGTAAGCGGATCTCTGTCCTGAATCATGGACCCATCCGGCATTCCTCCCGGAGAATAGATTTCCATTCTGTCATCGTATATGTCAATATGAACTTCACTTCCATTTACCAGATAATCACGATGTGCTAAAGCATTTACGAGTGCTTCATGATAGCTTCGCCAAATGTATTTGCAAACGCACTAACACTTTTACACCAACTTTTTGGTTTCTTTTCCTCCAATGCCAGCTTTTTATCGTATTCTGTTGCTTCACCAATTAAATCTTTTATATTCATACCAAACATTCACTTCCTGTTTAATTTATAGTCTTTACCATATTTATGTTTTCATACAATTCATCTGTCGCATAATCACCTTCACACACTTTTATAACCCAACTCAATTTGCTCCATAACAACTAGCTCCTTTTCAACATTTCTTATCCACTTCTGTAAAAAAGTACTCCAATGTATCCACAAACATATCCGCATCAAACAATTCTTTTATCTGCTTTCTGTCCATCCATGCAACCTGTGCCACTTCATCCGTTGTGGCATTGCCTAAATCAACCTCTCCGTCATATTCAAACAGCCAAACGTCCATAATATCATTAAAGATTTTTCCCTCAATGATTTTTCGTGTCTTTGTAAAAAGAACTTGTCCATTTTCCGGCATCAAATCAACGCCAACTTCTTCCTTTGCCTCCCGGATTGCTCCTAATAAACTATCCTCTCCTTTTACAACCGAACCCCCTACACATTCCCACATCAAAGGATATGTCGGTCTGTTTGCTGAACGCTGCGAGATAAGATACTCTCCTTTAGAATTACGAATCCAGACATGCACCACCAGATGGTATCCGTCTATCGGTAGCTGCTCTCCTCTTACATGGTCTTTTCCCAGAAGTTCTCGGTTTTCATTATACAAATCCCATATTTCTGCATCCGGTACATACTCTACAATGTCTCCAAAATCAGCATTTAAAGTCTTACATATCTTGCTCAAAATTGTGAGACTCACCTCTTCATCACGGCGCAATTTTGTCATTGTGTTTGGGGCAATTTCTGCCTTTTTACGCAAATCAGATTTGCTCATTTTTTTATCCACTAATAGTTTCCATAATTTGTTATATGATACAGCCATAACAATATCTCCTGCTCTGACTCCATATCGTCTATATTTTACACATTTATTATATCAATTAAATTCGGAATAAACTCTCTAAAGTACCTCCTATTTTTCCAATCATTTATATTGCCAATAAATGCTATTCTATATTTTGCTCTGGTGCATGCAACATTAAGTATATTAGCTTTCTTTACTACCCAATTCATTGCACCTGCACTTTTATTTGAACAACCTAATACCAAAAGTACCTCATTCGCGTCTTTACCTTGAAAAGTATGCACTGTACCAACACAATTTTTGGTCCACTTTGACAAGATTTCCTTATCATATCCTTTTGCTGAAAAGTAGCTAATGATAAACTTACGCATTGATTCTGCAACTGTTCTAAAAGGTGTAATTATAAAAATCTTATCATCTGTCTCAAACAAATCTGAATATATATGTACTGCATCTTCCATTAATTGGCATACTCTCTCAGCTTGATTTTTCACAAAATGATCCTTGCCACCATTTTCTACTCCTTCAACATTAATCCATCCAGATTTTTTTATCAAAAATGGTTTTTCTGGTTTCAAATATTCTTCCTTCTTATTTGTTTTATTAAACATTCTATTGTCATATGAAATCAAATTTGAAATAGAAAACATTGGTTCTATGCACCTTCTGTGAACAACCAACGGACAACCAACCTGGCGTTCCCCGATCATACCGTTAAACTCATTTATATTATCAGCAAAAGTCTGAGCTGAATTTTCAATCACCTTATATTCATTTGCTACACAAGTACTATCAGCCAGTATGTCAATTAGCACTTTAGGAATTGTTACAACAGGTTCTACTTGCAATGGATCTCCCACAACAACTGCTCGCCTTGTTCTATAAATTGCTCCTAAAGCAGACTGTGGAACTGCTTGTCCCGATTCGTCAATTATAAGCATACCTAAACTCATATTTCCTGCATGCTTTAAAAATCTTCCGACAGATGCAAATGTAGAAGATAGTACAGGTATCACTATTGACAAGGAATTAAACAAATGCGGAAACATCTCCTTTTTTTCTTCCATTGTATATTTCCCATTATTATATGCTTCATATACAAATAGATTTCTTTTTATATATGGCGACTCCAAAATAAATGCTTTTCGCACCTGTAGTGAAGCAAAAAACAATTCTTCTCTAGCCATATCATATTCGTCAAATGTCCACGGACATGCATTCTGCGAGTCCTCAGATTCTTTAATATCTATATAAAAATTTTTATCTGCAAAATTATTTTTGTATTTGTTTTTCAAAGACCCATTATTTCCATATATTTTTTCTTCAAGTATCTGTACTTTCTTTGTTAAAGCAGCGATTATACTATATTGCTTTTCAATTTTTGTACATACTTCTTCTGTATTTCTCACAGCCAAACTATATCTACGTTTAATATCTTCGTGATTAATTATTAACTCATCGACATATTTTTGTTTTTCAGCAACATGCCTACCTATTTTCCCTATTCCCAAAAGGATAAGTAGTTTCTTAAAAATAGAGCTATGTTCCTTAATATACTTAATTTCCCCTTCCTGCTCTAAAGTCTCCTGTTCATTACTTTCTAATTCCGTTCTTACATCATTTAACTTTATATTTAATTGCTCCTTTTCTATGAGCAACTGTTTTAAGTCCAATTTACTCTTCGCTAAACCCTCTCCTTCTTTATAAAAATCATCCAAGAGTTTTTGGTCTTTTTTGATGCCTTCTCTTAATAACAAAACCTTTCTTTTAGCTACATTAAACTTATCAATAGCTTCATCCCACGAAATACTATCTTCTCTTGCCAGATCTAATGTCACTTTATCCGAAGCATCATTTTTTTTAGCGAATACACAAGATTCTAAAACTTCAGTAACATAGGATTTTCTTCCCATACGAGCTGATATTAATCCCCACGCACCTCCTTCTTTTCCCAAAAGATTATCTGCTACCGCTGAAAAATACACTTCTTTATTTATCTTTCTGTCGAAGTAATCTGTCCTAGTTTTATCTTTTTCCATATCGCCAGATTTCGGTAAATCGAGCGTGATATTTTCTACAGCTCCATTATTATTTGATACCACAAGAATTCCATATTTAGAAATTTCTTCTGGTATTTCATAATATTTTTCTGTATATCTAGCATTTGATGCGGATTCAACTTTCCTAGAAACAAAATTACTACCACTAATTCCATATTTAATTAAAACTTCTGCTAATTGGACAACATTTGAAGCAATGATTTCTTTCAAAAGAGTCGTTTTTCCCGTTCCTGGTGGTCCATTTACTGAAAATATTTTTTCCTTTCTATCGTTTTCTGATATAGCTATGTTTATAGCTATTTGCTGCATTAATGTCGGAGAAAACTTTGATGGATATTTTCCCATCGGAAATCTATCTACTTCTAACCATTTTTTCATGGAACAAACATCACTGTCTATCATTATCTTTTTTTGATTTCCTGCCAATAATGAGGTGGTATATTTTATCAAATTCTCATTATTCTTATGGTTCTTCTGAACATTTTCTATTTCGTCCAAATAAAAACTGGTAAAGTCACTTGTTTCATCTTCTTTTTTTAAACCTTTACATGCATATACTTTATCCGAAGCACTTTTTAGCCCAACTTCACTTTCAGACTCAATTCTCAGTTTATCAAATATAATATTTTTTACTATTGTTACATCTGTAAACTCCAATATTTGTACATTATTTTGTTTAAGTATCTCATTTACTTCTTCATTTAGCTTCCATATATTTTCTTGCATAATATTAACATTTATGCCCTCGGCTTTTATCATACAAAGTACAGCATAAAAGAACGGACTGACTTGCACGCCTTCTTCTGTAATTTTCCCATCTAAGTCTATCTGAACTGAGAAAATATAAAATCTACCTGACAATTCGTTTATCTCTGCATATTTTTCCATATCTAATTTACATTTTTCAGCCATTTTTTCCACAAAGGTTTTAATTTTGTAACAGCCACAATAAACATTTGCACGATTATACAACTTCTCATCAGATTTATGTTTTTGTCTCAAATACTCATTATGTGCCTTGTATTCTTTTAATGGTAAACTTCTTGTACTGTAAGCATTATAATATGCATCAAACGGAATATCTTGTTTTCCCTCTTTTATTGTTAAAGTCAATTCGGGATAATCCGATGGTGTAAAATATTCTTCTAATTTCCAAAAATTAAATATCTTATTACATTCCGCTGTTAAAGATCTATTTCTCATTATATACCTACTTTCTAATCGGAACACGCATGACTATGCTTCAGCTCCATTTCATCTTCCATTTTTACAAATCCATATTTTTCATATAAAGGCCGCCCCATATCTGTCGCCTCCAATGCAATCTGTGATACGCCCTGTTTCTTCGCATCCTTTACCAGTAAATCCAATGTATGAAATGCAATCCCCTGTCTCCGATATGCCGGTGCCGTATACATATTCATAATATAAGCCTTTTTACCTGTTGGATTATGATATGTCGGCATAACCTGATAAAAGCTGACACCACCAGCACCAATAAAGGTTTCGTTATCATACACCAGATATCCAATATGCTCACCAGTTTCTAATGTGTTCTTATAATACTCATAGGATTCTTTTTCCACCAATGACATATCCATATCATTTGATAGTTTGTTTGCTGCACCAAATCGTACACAGCCTGCAATTCTTCTATTGTTGCTAATTCATATATCATAATCATTCTCCATATTTTACATATCAATCCATTGAATAAATGCCGTCTTATCCGAGCTATTATATCCTGCACTTCGATAAAAGTTTAATGTACTTTCTTCCTTAGAACCTGTAAGTAACATCATCTTATAACAACGATTCTGTTTGGCAATCTGCTTTGCAAAATTCGCACTGAGGAGATGCTGTTATAACAGAAGCACCGTCTTTGTACGCCTGAGCATCTATTTCCCATTTTTCTGCTAATGTCAGTATTTTTTGTTCCATAAAAACTCCTTATTTTGCTATAACATCTATGTAAAGTACACCGTTTTGCATATTTGCATTAGTTATTTTAAATTGCTGACCTTTTCTTTCTCAGTTTTGGAAGAGGAACTTATGCTATTTACTGTATCCTGCAGGTTATATGTACTGTTACTTACTCCTTGTAACGTAGATTTAAGTGTTCCTAACTGAGTATCCAAGTTATTGGAAGACTTTATGATGTTGTCTATCAAGCCTCCCACTCCATTCAGCTTATCCTTATATAATGTAATTGTTGCCATTCTATTCCTAACCAATGTTCATTACCTGAATCATTTTACTAATTACAAATTAGTTTTCTATTTACCAAATATATTTTTTATTCAGATAATTCTTTACACATATATTCCAGTGCGTCACTTTCACTGTCAAAATATTTATTTGTGGTCTTACATCCTCTCTCAGAATAATATACATTCCACTTTTCTCCATCTTTCACCAAACAGAACCTTTCATCATCACGCCCTTTGCCCTCTATATTATATCATGCAATAGGAACATGCATTTTTTTCATAATTTTAATAAATTCTTTTTTATCCATTATAATATCTCCCTCAAATATCCAACCTTTACCAATCTCTTAATCAACGAAGGCATTTCAATTTGAATACCCATACCTAGCATATTGAACGTAGATTCGATAGTCGATGTAGTTACATTATTAATGTCCTTAACAACAGCATACTTATGATATGCCCATAAATTATCTCTGTATGGCAATGCTCTTTGACCAAAAGGTGTTCCTACCGGAGAAGTATATTGTCCATATTTAGAACCATATCTGTCAATAATAGTTCCTTCTCAATCCCTATATTATTGATTTTCTATATATGTCAAACACATCGACATTTTTTTCTTCTAATAGTTCTTCGAATTTTTCATCACCAAACTCTTCAATGTATTCTAATTCTTTGTCGGAAATTGGCACCATATATAACCAATTAATAATTATATTTTCATATTCTATTCCTTGTAGCTTCTCCCAGAATATTGGAATAGTATAATAAATATGCTTCATTTCTAGTTCATCACAATAATCCGCGATAGCATCAATCGCCACCATTCCTGGCTTACATATGTAATTATCTTTAATAATATTAAATGCACACGACGCAACAATATTAGGAAATTCGCTGAAATCACTATTACACATTCCAATATATTCTACTCTGATTTCTCTTCCGTCACTACAAACCAAATCAACTGGAAACTTTGATAGTCCAATAGTAGAGTATGTGTTAAGCCCTATATCTGGCCTATCTTCTCCAATATAAATATCAATACTGTTTTCATTTGTGTCATCTGCAAAAGCTAACACTTTAGGTGCAAGTTTTATTTCTTTATGAAGAATTTGAAAAATATATTTTTTTTGTTGCATATTTCCTTTCTCCTATTTCTACTTTTTCTATTTTTTATAATATAATCATGGTCCTAGATATAAATCTGTTAAATCTTCGCATACGTGACTCCTATTTGATGACGGCAATTCTGGTCTATAATGTGAAGGATTATTATGTTCATCTAGAAACTGTTTCCTAGTAATTCCTCTTTCCCGTGCACTTGCTCTATGTTTTCTAAACTCATACCCAGGCTTATGTCCCATATCCCATGGTTCATCTTTACTCATTGGTCGTCCTGTTTTAGGATCGTGAACTATACCATCTGGAGATGCTTTTTCAACTTCTTCCCATGCTTTATCTCTTACACCTTTTCTGAATCCCGAAGGACGACTATATGCATCACCTGCATTATGAACAAGAATATGCATATCTCCTACATAATACGTATGATACTCATCTACTTTAAAGTTATATACCTCTGCACCATCAGCGTTTGTTTCTCTAAGTAAATTATCAACACGTACTACATTTCCACTGTTGTTTAATAATTCACTATCTATTACAAGGCTCATTGCAGGGACAAAAACTTTTCCCTCGACCCAAAATGGATGGTCTGCTGTAGTAACTATTTCTTCTTCTCCAATGAAAATATGTATCAAATCATTTGTCTTTCTTACAAATGTATCTAATACCTCTTTGTATTTTCTTTCCATCGTATCTGTATCTGCTGCTAAAACCCTATCTCCAACCTCGATGTCTTCGATTTTTTTTAATCCATCTATTGTTAATACTAAAGTTCCTGCGACAAAACACTTCATAGTTGTTGTCATACCACCGGTAAATACTGCAAGTGCCGACACACTTATTTGAAATACATTATAAGCTTTATTTGAATGTAGCTTTTTATTTAAATCAGCAATAGGATTATTTTTATTATCAATTGCCATATCAGCTAAAGAAATCATATCAAATCCAGCCATTCCAAGGCTCAGCACTTTTGATACCGCTGCCGTTCCCTTTATTGCTTTTCCGAGTTTTGATGCACAACTGATTCCCTTGCCTAATGCGGATCCGGCAACTCCAAGTCCTGCAAAAGCTGCGCCTCCAATAGCACCGCCTACTGCACCTGAAAAAGCACCATCTTCAAATCCGTCAAGGAAAGAACCGCCTTGGCTCATACTTTCCAGTCCACCGGCAACACCACCGATAACTGCTCCTGTTATTGCTCCCCAACAGGCTCCAAGCAATATTCATTACTTGAATCATTTTATTAATTACAGATTGATTTCTATTTACTGAATATATTTTTTATTCAGATAATTCTTCAAATCCTTTTAACATATACTATACTCGTTGTGTTTATTACATAATTATCGACTTCATATCTGATATAATTCCAACCATCTCAATTATTACTTCAATATGCTCCTTTGTTTTTATTTTTTTAAGATTATCAACCGTCTCATTTCCTCCCAAAGCGAGTAATGGGACATAACCAAAGCATTCTTCAAATTCAACTCTCCCATGTTTTTCGACAGCAGCATTATAAAGAATATTCTTAAACATTCTTTCATTCATAAAAGAATCGCCAGCAAACACCTCAAACATCTCCCAACCAGTTGCAATTACACTATAATATCCATAACGATAATAAATAATATCAACTCTCCCCTCACTATTAATAGTTATTATGTCTCCAAAAGCTGTTAACATAACTGGAACCACTCCCTCATAGTCTGCAAAAGACTCCCGAAGTATCTCAATATATTCATCCGGATTAACTACTTTAAGAAATCCGTTCATCATGCTTCCAGTACCGTATTTTTTCCAAATAGAAATTAATTCTTTTGGAAGAATATCACTATATTTTTTTATTACATCATTTCCAATTTCATTTTCTCTATGAAAGTCTCTATATATCATCTATGTTCCTTTCTAGTTACCTATCGATAACTCTACATCTAAATGTAAATTTTTCCAACCATTAGTATTAGTGGGATTTGATTTTATGTAGTTGCTAATTTTCGAGTTTACATAATCGTCTAATACATTAACTCTACTCTTCCATTGGCTTCCAATTGATGAATTTATTCCCGAATTTCCTAAACCGGTGATATTATCTGCTCGCCCCCCAGCAATTTGATCGGGACCATGCAATGCAGCTAAACCCTTTACATCTTGTTTTGCAAGTTGTAAAGCCTTATTTGAGTCAACACCTTTTTTCATATACGCAAGCTGTCGATTTAAAACTTCTTTATCTCTAGCTGCAGTTTGATACTTTTGTCCCTCTGGGTTTCTTCCGTTTTTAATATAAGTTTCTCTGTTATTCTTATATTCTTCTAGTGTTAACTTATTTAATCCTTCTTGTTGGTCATTCAATTGTTGTTCATATTCTTTTTGATCATATTTTGATTTTTTGTTAAATGCGACATTACATTCTGCATTATGGACCAATATAGTATTCTGTCCAATAAAATATGTATGAAAATCCTCTACAGTAAAATTATAAACGCAAACTTTACTATTACATTGCTCTCTATAAATGTTTTCTAAAACATGAACATCTCCATTTGCATCAATTAATTGCATGCCAACGCATAATAAAGAAGCTGCAACAAATCCTTTTCCAACTATATAAAACGGATGATTATCAGATGTTACAATCTCATCTCCACTGATGTATAAATGAATTAAAAAGTCAACCTGACGATTAAAAATATTTTCTACACGTTTATAAGATTTTCTCAATGTATTAGGAGCTGCGGATAATACCCAATCATTACATTTAACTTCTTCAATAGGAATCTTTCCTTTTTTTGTTGCCACTAATGTTCCTGCAATAAAGCATGACATTGTTGTTGTCATTCCACCGGTAAAAACTGCCAATGCCGACACACTAGTTTGGAATATATTATACGCCTTGCTTGAATGTAGTTTTTTATTCAGATCTGCAATAGGATTATTTTTATTATCAATTGCCATATCCGCTAAAGAAATCATATCAAACCCAGCCATTCCAAGACTCAGCACTTTTGATACCGCTGCCGTTCCCTTTATTGCTTTTCCGAGTTTTGATGCACAACTGATTCCCTTGCCTAATGCGGATCCGGCAACTCCAAGTCCTGCAAAAGCTGCGCCTCCAATAGCACCGCCTACTGCACCTGAAAAAGCACCATCTTCAAATCCGTCAAGGAAAGAACCGCCTTGGCTCATACTTTCCAGTCCACCGGCAACACCACCGATAACTGCTCCTGTTATTGCTCCCCAACAGGCTCCAACCAAAAGTGTTCCACCTATTCCTGCTCCGACTCCGGTTGCTATTAATGCAACTGCCACCACAACAATCACAGCAGTGGCTATTAACTTCCAATGTTTTGCACACCACTCAGCTGCCTTTTCAACTTTATCCACAATCTTTTCGATGGCATTTTTTTCGCAATCCGGCTTTAAATAGCTGTACTTCGAGTAAAACTCTTTTTTCGACTTATTGATTTCATCGCGTGCAGAATTATCTCTCTTAACAGTAGTCGTAATAAACTCTGTAACCTGTTTGTTCAATTCGTCTATCACCATATTTTCTTCTTGCTTCTTCAACAGCTCTGTTAATCTCTCTATCGCTAGGTCTCATAATAGGGCCAGCATTTTCCTTACTTTCCATTTTGTTAATTGAGAATCCTTCATTAAATGAGTCTATCGGATTCTCTGCTGCGCCAAGACAATTAGCTGCCATATCTCCATCCTCTAACTGGACATAAACCTCTGCAGCATTAATATATGCATCTACCACATTCTGTACTTCTGGTTTAATTGCGTATAATGAATCATTTATGTACGCTAGTGCTCTTCTATAATGTTCCTTTTCCTTATCTTGTGTATATTTCGCTAATTCCAAGGAAATCTTATCTATGAAGAAATCCATGCATGGTCTGGAAAATCTTTCTGCCCTGTCAATTTCTTCCTCTGCTTCTTCATTTCTATTTTGTAACAGCAATATTTCTTTAGCGATTCTATATCCCAAATATTCAGAAGGTGCAAATAATTTAATCTGATTTGCAACTTCTAACCCCTTCGTATATTCGCCTAACATTCCATAACTTAACGCTTTTCTTTGTAATATTTCAATATCGATTCCGATAATTGTTTCGGCTTTACATAAATTAACAACCGCATCATCATATTTTTTTAAATCAAAACAAAGCATTCCAAGAATCTTATATAATTGCCCCGTAACCTCCGGAGAACATCCAATTTCATCTGCTTTTGCAAATATCGCAATTGCTTCCGCTGATTGTGAATTAGTTGCCAAAGCATATCCTAAATGAAAATATCTGTCGCCATTTTCCGGTTCACACTCTACGGCCTTCTGATAATATTTAATTGCTATGTCATATTTTTCAAATGACATATTTGCATTTCCAGCACATAAATATGCGTCTGCATTATTAGGATCCACTTTGATAGCATCTTTTGCTATATCAAGTGCTTCCTGATATTTTCCTTGTACAAATGCCAATCTTGAATTGGCTATTAATGTTTGAATTTGTTCATTCATTTTCATTTATCTCCTATCATTTAGTAATGTTTTTGCCACACTCATCAAACCAATCTTCAAATAAATCAAAAATGTTTTTGTCTCCTGTTATAACAATGTCCTCATAATTATATTTTGAATCCAATGCTTTAGTAATTACATTGTATATCAATCTAAATTCATATGGGCGTTTTGCATCATAAGCCTCACAAACATTTGTGATATTATCTAAATCATCCTTTGCACAATAAAAAAAATCTCTTATTTCTCCTGATGAAAACCAATCATCTCTTGTATACAATTTGCCTTCTTTCTCAAAGAAGAAATTTATATAGTCCATTTCGTCATTTCGATACAAATATATATATATTTTTTCAGCTTCCTTTCCTGAATTGCTTAACAATTCCAAGCCTAACGATATTACACTTGCTTGAGCATCAACAAAAGCGTCTTCAAATCCTTTTAACATTTTATACCTCCTTAATTTTTAAAACTTATCATTTCAAACTTACCGTCTATTTTATAAGAAACATCAAATCGGCTCGGCCGTGACGAGCCTTCACTGTATGCTAAATTAATATCTATGTCAGTAACCTTTTTGCCATTATTCATTGCATCAGCCCAACTCTTTTCCATCGCTCTATATGTCCTATTGTCTCCTTTAACAGCTCTGTTTAATGTGCTTCTTTGCGATACAAGATTATCAAGTTCCGGAGAACCACCAAATTGGTCTGCAAATATGTGTCCCGCATCATCACCTGGTAATTTATCTGCTGTGTTAGGATTATGTTTTAATCTACCATCATGCGTTTTAAATTTTAATTCATCAGCATGAGCACTCACAATATTACCATTAGAATCTGTTTTATATGTATATCCGTTTTCTCCTGTAGTGTATTCCTGATTCGGTTTTAATGTTCCATCTTCATTCATATGTGGTGGGCAATTTTTATTGTGCGCCCAAATTCCACAATTGCCGACAAAGTATGTATGATAATCTTCGACTTTTATGTTATATACATACTTATCTTCAATGCATTTTTCTCTATATATTTCATTAACCAAATATATATCACCATTTGAATCGAGAAGTTCATTGCCAATACATAATAATGCCGCCTCAACACAAGGTATTCCTCTGGTATCAATCCCTCAGTTTTCATTATAGTATTAACTTTAATAATATCATCATATGACGATTCTCCTTCTTGATAGAAAACATAGAATTCTCTATCTTTCATTTTTAAAATGTTTTTTTGAAAACTTACCATAAATTTTAATCATTTATTCCAAGTTTTGATATATACTCCATATTAATACTAACCAACTCGTAAAATGGGACTATTTTTTTTGTTGCATTTTGTATTATTATTTCATCAGACCATAAAAAAGGATATATCAAAATTCCTTGATCTATTTCAACATTTATTGCTAAATCTCTCCAATTTTTCCATCTCATGCTCTGATAAAACTCATTTATATTTCCTTGTGCAAGCCATGCAATAAACTCTGAATATTCAAAAGATAAACTCTCCCATTCCAAAGTATCTGGTGCTAAATACCAAACCTTTCCAATGTCTTCGCAGTATTTACCTTGATTTATAGCAAATATGCCACCAATTACATCTGTTGCAACAACAAACATATTTTTTTCATATTTCATAAAATACGAATTAAAGTCAATTATTCCATACTTCTCTTTATTTCCCCTTCCAATTACTCTTACCCAATTATCTACTAATAGAAATTCCAAGTTGTAAATGATACATCCAAGTACTGAATTAGTTGTAACACCTATTTTTTCAATAACTCCGGACGTTTTCACTTTTGCATTATATACTTTAATCGAATTTCCTGATGTCTCAAACATCTCCTCTAATTCATTCCACAATGACATTTTTAACTCTCCTATTTTAATCAACAATTTTTATGTAGAATTACTTGTTATTCTCGATTAGAAATTCAAAAAAAGATTCACCATATTTTTTCACTTCTTCCTTATTTATCGAATCAAAAGGTATTTCAATTATTGTAGTCCTATCATGATCAAATTCAAATCCATATGCCATATCTCCCCCATCAGAACCAAAATATTTAATTCCTGGTAAGAACTCATCGACAGCATATTCTTGATTTAATTCAATTAGTTCATTTATTGGCCAAATTGATAAATAATTTGCCTTTCCAATTGGCCCTTCTATACCGTTTGAAAATAAAATCAACTGCTTATACTCACATGGTAAACTAATATTCCACTCCTTTTCAACTTTTTCTATCATTATCTTTGTGGCTGGTGTTTCCTTATCCATTTTTTTTAGAATCTCAAGTATACTTTCATTCATTTTGTTGTTTCCCTTCTACTACATAATATTAATAATCTAAGTATCTTTTTCTATTTGTAACTGCAATCTTTTCCAAAAGGTTGTCAGCTTAGCATGCAAACACGGCCAATGCCGACACTCCTATTAGAAATATATTGAATGCAGCTTTTTATTCAAATCAGCAATAGGATTATTGTTATTTTCAAAATAAAGTTTGAATTTTATTAATAATTTTGGCAAACTATCGTTACTTTGTTACAACATATGCATCTAAAAGCATATGCAACTGAATCATATCCAAGGTCTTCGATTAATGTTTCTATATCATCTATTCGTTCAATCATCTTCTTATCTAACAATTCCTTAAAGTAGTCTATATATTCCTCATGACTTTCTTGCTGTATCGCAATTATTGTGTTAATTCCTTCTGAATCTGTGTAGTCACATACATATATATTCACCATTTATCACTTTTAGCTTAATATCAGAAATGGAGTCCGATATATACTTTCTCATTATTTTTGCAATGGACGCATTAAATGTTTGATTAGCTACTTTTATTCCTATCATTCCCATATTTTCCATTTATAAGATAGTTTGTTCCTTCTTTCTCCCTTATTGTTCTCATTTTTTATAATATTGATTTTCTATATATGTCAAACACGTTAATATTTTTTTCTTCTAATAATTCCTCAAACTTTTCATCTCCATACTCGTTAATGTATTCTAGTTCTTTATCTGAAATTGGCACCATATATAGCCAATTTATAATTTTATTATCATATTCTATTCCCTGTAGATTTTCCCAAAATATAGGAACAGTATAATATATATGTTTCATTTCTAACTCATCACAATAGTCTGCAATCGCGTCAACCGCAACCATTCCCGGTTTGCATATGTAATTATCTTTTATAATATTGAATGCACACGACGCCACAATATTTGAAAATTCATGAAAATCACTATTGCACATTCCAATATACTCAACTCTTATTTCTCTCCCATCCTCACAAATTAAATCAATTGGATACTTTGATAATCCGATAGTGGAGTAAGTGTTAATTCCTATATCTGGTCTATTTTCTCCAATATAAATATCAATACTATTTTGATTTGTATCATCTGCAAAAGAAAAAACTTTAGGGGTAAGTTTTATTTCATTATGAAGTATTTTAAAAATATATTTTTTATATTGCATATCTTTCCTTCGTATCTTTATTTTTCTTTACTCTATTATGTATAACTTTTCTATAAACTCATTAAATGAATCTGCAACTTTACTCATTAGTAAATAACCATTGTTAGCATTCTCCAACTCATGATCACATAAGAATATACTTTCCTGATTCTCTCCACCTGTTTTCATACAAATTGGATTACCCGCTGAATCATCGGCAAATACAAGGCATTCTTCTGGTACCAATCCTTCAGATTTCATTATATAGTTTACCTTTATAATATCATCATACGATGATTCTCCTTCTGGATAAAATATATAAAATTCTCTAATATCTGTACTATTTTTTTTATTAGACGCAATATCTATAAAGTCGAAAGCTAAATCTTCTTCCGGAGTTCCTCCATTGCTCTCTAACAAAAAATTAACATATGCCTCTGGGAATTTTGTATTCATTTTTTTTCATATTTCGAAATATCTTCCTTTGTAAGTTTTATCCCTTCATCAAACAATTCCATATCAAACTCCTTTATTTGTTTCTTACAACTGATGCACCGCCTGTATGTGCAAATCCTCCTGTAGTACAATCATGAATATCCCTTCTAACTAAAATCATACTTTTGCCATCTTCCATATGATGCCAAGTATATCCTTTTGGTGGTTTGCTGCCT
Organism: Eubacterium ventriosum; assembly: GCF_025150745.1. Classification (NCBI taxonomy): domain Bacteria; kingdom Bacillati; phylum Bacillota; class Clostridia; order Eubacteriales; family Eubacteriaceae; genus Eubacterium; species Eubacterium ventriosum. Next base: position 790,352 of record NZ_CP102282.1, on the reverse strand, counting down.
TTTCTCCCAATTGCCATATTTGCATTTCTAAAATCTGTTGTATTATTACCAGTCATATTTATCTTGACTGGTTTCGGATAATCCGGATGAACATAAGGCGAAAAGTCGGGATATCCTTCTGAATTATAAGTTACACTTACCCTTTTACCATCTATTACCTTTGTATAAGTTGTTGAGCCATCAGAATTATTAGTTTGAATTTTATTAATAATCTTGGCAAACTATTGTTATTTTGTTACAATATATGCATCTAAAAGCATATGCAACCGAATCATATCCAAGATCTTCGATTAATGTTTCTATATCATCTATTCGTTCAAGCATCTTCTTATCTAATAATTTCTTAAAGTAGTTTATATATTCCTCATGACTCGATTGATTAATAAAATCCGTTTTTTCCCACTCACCAATATATTTCATATAATCATCACAGCAAACTGGCCATTCGTTACTTTGAACCCATGCCACTGGTGGAGTAATACTAAGCTCACCTACTTTTTTTATTCTATCTCTTACAATTTTTGATTGTATTTCATCTGGAATATAAACACTTGTTTTTGATTGCGCCAAACACTCAACACACACTGATTCAATATTATTTTTCTCAAAATATACACCTTCTAAACAATCATTCTTACTGCCACAAAACTGACATGCTTGTTCAGTAAAAACAGCATTTTTTTTGACATTGTCAAAATATTTATATGTTCTCATCTCTATTCACCTTACCTTTAATAATTATTTTACTTGATATTCCATCTTCCACTATTCCATTCATTTTCCCAATATTTTCTTTGCTGATATTTCCATTGCGTTCGATCAATTTTAGATTTTTGCGTATGATTTGGATGATTTTTTTTATAATTTACCCCTAACCTATGATCTGTTCTAGTCATTTCTTTAAAAGGTCCATTCGGATTTTGTTCGTCATGATGTATTTCTATTGAGTATCCATCTTTTTTACTTTTAGGTGCTCTTCCTCTTTCTGTTGGTGGATCAATTTCATCATTAGCAACCTTAGACTTTATATTCTTAGAGATTAATTCGGTATCATAATCCGCATTGTGAACTAAAATACAACTCTCACCAACATAATATGTATGATAATCTTCAACCTTGAAGTTAAAGACTTCTACACCATCATTGCTCGACTCTCGAAGAATATTTTCAACACAAATAGCATGACCATTATCATTTATTAATTCACTTCCAATTACTAAGTTCATTGCCGGAACAAATCCTTTGCCTTTTTACCCAGAACGGATGATTTGTCGTTGTAACTATATCTTAATCGCCAATGCTATATAACGAATCAATAAATTCATTAAATGAGTTACATACTTTCGATATTGTAAATTTATTCTTTTTCGAGTTAAATAAGTCATGGTTTGAAAAATATATATTTCCATTAAACTCACTTTCATCTAGTCTTATCAACAATAAATTGCCAAATGAAGTTCTAGCAAATGGTACATATTCTTCTGATATATAATCCTCATCAACAATATCTCCATATTCAAATTCCATTTCATTTAAAGAAAAAAATTTTTCTACATCTGTCTCCTGCACAAATTCAATATTTGTATTTGGATTTATCTCAATAAATGGATGTGTAAATAATTCCTCTCTTGGATATCCTCCATTTGATTTGAGTAAAAATTTTTTGAAGTCATTTGGGAAAATCTTTCCTATTTTTTTTTCAAATGATTGAATTTCATCAACCGTTAACTTTTCTTCAGATTCATCTAAATATATCTCTTTCATTTTTTCTCCTTTTAATTACCTCTAAGAGCAGACGCTCCACCAGAATGATGAAATCCTCCATGTATTTTTGAATCAACCAAAAGCATCCCCTTTCCATCTTCTAAATGATGCCATGTATATCCATTTGGTTTTCCATAATTAGATTTCATCATTGACAAATCATGTTTTTCATTTCCATTCAAAACTAGTCCTTTATCACTTGGATAAACAGGTTTTGGAAAATCCGGATGTGTTGCATAGTCTTCAAAACGAGCGTAATAATTTCCATCTTCTCCTTTTGTATAAGTTACCTCATATTCTTTTCCATCTGATAATTTACGCTTATAAACCCTATCACCATTATCTTCTGTTCTATCCAAGTATTTTTCAGCCGGTGTACAATTTGCATTATGTACCCATATCTCATTTGTTCCAACAAAATATGTATGAAAATCTTCAACTTTAATATTGTAAACATACGTCTCTTTATCACATAGTTCTCTATATATTCCATTAACAATATGGATATTTCCGTTTGAATCAACAAGTTCATCTCCAATGCATACTATTGATGCTTCCAAAAATCCTCTTTCCATTACATAAAACGGATGATTCTCTGTAGTAACCAGTTCCTCATCATCAACTACGAGATGTATTAATTTTTTTACTTTTCTACGAAATACTTTTTCAACACACTTATATTTTTTATCTAACGTTTCTGGATTTGCTGAAAGAACTTTATCTCCAACATTAATCTTGTCTATTGCACATCTTCCGCTTATTGTTGAAACTAACGTTCCCTCAATAAAGCATGACATTGTCGAAGTCATTCCTCCAGTAAATACTGCCAGCGCAGATATTCCTGTTTGAAATATATTATACGCCTTGCTTGAATGTAGTTTTTTATTCAGATCTGCAATAGGATTATTTTTATTATCAATAGCCATATCAGCTAAAGAAATCATATCAACTCCAGCCATTCCAAGGCTCAACACTTTTGATACCGCTGCCGTTCCCTTTATTACTTTTCCGAGTTTTGATGCACAACTGATTCCCTTGCCTAATGTGGATCCGGCGACTCCAAGTCCTGAAAAAGCTGCGCCTCCAATAGCACCGCCTACTGCACCTGAAAAAGCACCATCTTCAAATCCGTCAAGGAAAGAACCGCCTTGGCTCATACTTTCCAATCCACCGGCAACACCACCGATAACTGCTCCTGTTATTGCTCCCCAACAGGCTCCAGCTAAAAGTGTTCCACCTATTAATCATAAGCTATAAATCTTATTTTAAATGCCCAATGATTTGCTTGTTCAACAATATCAAACGTTTCTAAACTTCCTATTCTATTTCCAAATATTTCTTTTATCTTTCTTCTAATTTCTATTCTAATCCCATTAAACTCACTTAGTTGCATACCAAAAATCTCCTATCATTTAGTAATGTTTTTGTCGCAATCATCAAACCAATCTTTAGCCAATTCAACAACACTCTTTTCACCTATATCGATAATATTTTCATAGTTGTACTCTGAATCAAATGATTTTGTAACAACATTATATATTAGTTTTAATTCGTGTGGACACTTTGAATCATAAGCATTACAAATATCTATAAGTTTTTCTATATCCTCAACACCACAGTCAAAAAAATCACTTATTTTTTCTGCTGGAAACCAATCATTTGTAGTATATAATTTCCCTTCCTGCTCAAAAAAAGCATCAATATAATCAATATCATTATTTTGATATAAATATACATATATCTTTTCTGCTGTCCTTCCTGAATTACTTAATAATTCTAAGCAAAGTGAAATCACACTTGCTTGCACATCTACAAAAGCATCTTCAAATCCTTTTAACATATTATTTCTCCTTAATTTTTAAAATGTTTTCTTCAATGCATATCACCATTTGAATCGAGAAGTTTCTTTCCACTATATTTATGTAATAATCTCTATTTTGTCTCATCTATATGTTTTATTATATATTTTACCATTTCATAATAATTCTCCATCAATGGATCCAGTGACACTATTTTCTTTTTATTTTTATAAATATGAACCCTACAAGCATTAATAGCTTTTCCTGTATGTGAAGGCATAATAACTTTTGTAATATCATCTAATTTAATTTTAATGTGTCTACCATACCATTTTCTTACAATAATACATTCATCTGTTGCTGTTATTTTATATACTAATATTCCAAATATTATAAGAAAAATAGTCATATCAAAAAATATAGAGCACACTATCCCTTCAATGAAATAGTCATTATTAGATATTACACTTATACAACAAATCACTGTCCAAAGAAGAAACAAATAAAATAATAATTTTGCTATTCCTCTTGGCTGATAACACTCTAATGCTTTCACTTCAAGCCCTCCTCGTATCTTTATTTTTCTTTACTCTATTATGTATAGCTTCTCTATAAACTCATCAAACGAATCTGCAACTTTACTCATTAGTAAATAACCATCATTAGTATTCTCTAACTCATGATCACAGAAGAATATACTTTCCTGATTCTCTCCACCTGTTTTCATACAAATTGGATTCCCCGCTGAATCATCGGCAAATACAAGGCATTCTTCTGGTACCAATCCTTCAGATTTCATTATATAATTTACCTTTATAATATCATCATACGATGATTCTCCTTCTGGATAAAATATATAAAATTCTCTAATATCTGTACTATTTTTTTTATTAGACGCAATATCTATAAAGTCAAAAGCCAAATCTTCTTCCGGAGTTCCTCCATTGCTCTCTAACAAAAAATCAACATATGCCTCTGGGAATTTCGTATTCAATTTTTCTTCAAATTCCAAAATATCTTCTTTTGTAATTTTTATCCCTTCATCAAATAATTTCATATCAAGTTCCTCGAATTACAATATTTTTCTCTATTCGTAATATCCTTTTTCTCCAAATAAAATGCTTTCCATCTCCCCATCTGGTGCGTAAATACCTATTGACATATCAACACTAATCATTCCTTCGTCGTCCTGTTTAAGTGATTTTTCAACATTTTTTGCCACAGCATATGTTGTTGGGAATAATAATTTCTCTCCAATATATACTTCCACATCATTAAATATCTCTACGGCTTCGCATTTTCCTTCATCATTATAATATACATGACAAAATCCTAAATCGTCAGTCAAGTTATTAGAACAATCATTTTTAATAAACTCTCCCTTAACCGCATATTTTTCTCTTACTTCTTGCTTTGTCATTCCAAACTTTATATTTCCAACACTTTCTAACAAAACAACTTGTATTTTTCATTAAATTTTACCTTCATTTTCTAATTTATTAATATAGTCTAACAATTCTGAAATACTTATATGTTTTCATTTGTACTATCTGCAAAAGCTAACACTTTAGATGCAAGTTTTATTTCTTTATGAAGAATTTGAAAAATATATTTTTTTGTTGCATATTTCCTTTCTCCTCTTTCTACTTTTCTGCTTTATATAATCTAATCATAGTCTTAGATATAAATCTGTTAAATCTTCATATGTGTGCCCTCTATGTAATAACTCCAAGACCAACTAGTACACCAAATATAATTAATATCAAAATAAACGGAGACAGCATAGCAAACTCTAATTTTCTATTACAAATTCTATAGTTTTTTATTATTTGTGGAATTCCATACTTTATCCAAAATTCTCCATTAACATTTCCGAAATATAAGCCATAATGCATCGCCTTTTCTATATGCACCTTTGAATCTAAACTCAAATCCTCAGATGTCAGTTTCTTATATTTGTAATATATTAATTCCTTTATCTTTAATTCTCCAGAGTTCCAAGGCATAACCTTAAAGGAATCTTCCAAACAATCCCATAAGAAACAATCCCCTTGGCTGACAAGCTGTTCAGGTCTATTTTTAAGTATTCTTGACAAATTATTATATTTCACCGGTACTGACAAATTTTTGTATCTATATATTAATAATTCAGCATTAATAACGCCAATTGCGATATTATTTTCTTTTAAAAAATTTAAAAATTTTTCCGAATCTTTTTCATATATATATCCGCAAAAGGTTGTATCATATGAATTCATATAATCATCATAAATATTATCTATGTAAATTTTATTATTTGTTTTATCCAAATTAACAAATATACTTCTTTTATTTAAATAAAGTTTGTTTTCATAAGCTTCTATTTCAAGTTTTTTGCTAACCCATTCATTTTTCTTGGCTTTACGCGATATAAATATCACATGAATCATAACTGGTATGAAAAATAATAAATCAACTAAAAATAATAAATCAACTAAAATTTCAATATGCTCATTTTTGTTAAGGTTAACCAGTAATGCCAACGAAATGATAAATGTAACAAACCATATTCCTATAGTTTTTAATATTTTTAGCTGAACTTTATTTAGATTTTTTACATCTAATAATTTTGTACAAACCTCCATAGGTTTCCCCTTTCCATTATGTTTAAGTAATTATCTCTATTTTTTCTTCACCGATATGGTCTAATAGATAATTTTTCATTTTATCATAATTTTCCATTACAGGGTCTAAAGATAATACCTTCTTTTTACCTTTATATATGTGAATTCGAGTAGCATCCACAGGCTTTCCACTTAAAGTGGCAAATACAACTTTGGTGATATCATCAATTTTAACTTTTACACGTCTGCCATACCATTTTCTTATAATAATATAATTATCTATCACTGATATCCTATATACAAATATTGCAAGTATCCCCAACAAAATAGGTATTATAAAAAAAAGCGCATACACTATATACCCACTTGTTTCTTCATCTTTCATTACTAAATGCCCACAGAAAGGAATCATTCCCAAGCACAAAACAAAAAAAGCTAATTTTGCTATTCCTCTTGGCTGATAACACTCTAATACTTTCACTTCAAACCCTCCTTGCATCTTTATTTTTCTTTACTCTATTATGTATAACTTCTTTATAAACTCATCAAACGAATCTGCAACTTTACTCATTAGAAAATAGCCATTGTTAGTATTCTCCAACTCATGATTGCAGAAGAATATGCTTTCCTTATCCTCTCCACCTATTTTCATACAAATTGGATTTCCTGCTGAATCATCGGCAAATACGAAACATTCTTCTGACACCAATCCTTCAGATTTCATTATAGAAATTCGTAATATCCTTTTTCTCCAAATAAAATGCTTTCCATCTCTCCATCAGGTGCATATATACCTATAGATTTATCCACACTAAGCATTTCTTCTTCATTTTGTTCAAGTGATTTTTTAACACTTTTTGCCACAGTATATGTCGTTGGGAATAATAAATTCTCTCCAATGTATACTTCCACATCATTCAACGATATCATATTTCAGCCTCTTCTTTTGTACCTAATATGTAACATTCCATTTTTTCTTTTTCAACATTTTTCAGTAAATAATTTAACAGTTTGTCAAAATTTTCCACTGTATCAATGTATTTATCCTTACTAATACTTGATATGATTTGTATTGTAACAATCTTCCCTTCACTTTTTTCAAAAATAACTTTGTCAATGTCTTTAACATAATATTTTCTTCTTAATCCATACCACTTTTTTATAACAATCTTATTGCCATAAACATATAATTTTGGTGCAAATGCTATATATTGAAACAGCGCTATTCCACCAAAGAAAATTATGAAAAAAATTGATACTATTATTGAGACATTAATCGGCTTTTTTTCAATGCAGTACAAACTAATTGGTCCCCAAAGTACTCCAATAAAGAGAATTGAAAAAAGTATAACAAGACGCATATAATAACGAGTATAAACTTTGATATCATATTTATTTCTTCTCATAATTTTAAACCCCTTTATTGGCTGCACTTTTATCATCAATTCCCGTAATCAAAATCTCTATCTTATTAAACCTTTCATCATTGAGATTTTTTGCCAACGACTCACTATCTAGCTTAAAATCTACTAACCGTTCCTTTTTATATTTCAAATCTAAAACTACCTTTTTATCTTTTGTCTCTTCCATAACCCTCATCATATCCTTATAATCATTACGGTCATACATTTTCGGGTCAGATAAAATAAATGTAGCGGATAAATATTTCATTTCACCATCAATTTTACCGTAAGCCTCAATAGTGATTCCACCTAATTCTATATCCTCATTGTTTTTTATATAACAAAACGGTAACTCTTCTTTCTTATATTCAGCCTTTCCCCAAAAAATCATATTTATTTTCTCCTGTTATTAATTATTTTTATATTTTATTGCCAATATCATGAACATTGAAAAAGCGTAAACTTTGAATAGTCAATTTTTACGTCTATATTGTCTCTACGAAATTGTATCTATTTTTGTTTCATCAATATGGTCTAATAGATAATTTTTCATTTTATCATAATTTTCCATTACCGGATCTAAAGATAACACCTTCTTTTTACCTTTATATATGTGAATTCGAGTAGCATCCACAGGCTTTCCGCTTAAAGTGGCAAATACAACTTGGGTGATATCATCAAAGTTAACTTTTACACATCTGCCATACCATTTTCTTATAATAATACATTCATCTGTTGCTGTTATTTTATATACTAATATTCCAAATATTGTAAGAAAAATAGTCATATCAAAAAAAATAGAGCAAACTATTCCTTCAATAAAATAATCATTATTAGATATTACACTCACACAACAAATCACTGTCCAAAAAAGAAAAAGATAAATTAACATTTTTACAATTTCTCTTGGCTGATAACATTCAATTTTTTTCATATTTTCCTTCCTTTCACACTAATTAAATACTAATTCCTTTATTTCGTCCCATCCCACGCCAAGCACTCCATTTGTAGGGTTACTAAAAATATTTTCTGTAAATTCTGCCATAAATCCGTTTCTATATGTCCTATATGTTATATTTTTTAAACTAGAATTTTTATGTATCAATCTCTTTATAGATCTATTGTAGTCAGCTCTATAACTATGACTCCCTGCAAATCTTTCCGTAATCTTAAATCCAGTATTTTTTAATCCCTTGTTGAATTTCGTAGTGAAGCCATCAAACCCTTTTGCTAAGACTAATGACAATGCCGTTCCTACTGCGACATTGCTTCCCCACTGACCTAAAGATAATTTTTCTTTGCTAAATATCATAGGAGTACCTTCACTCAGAGAAGTAGAAACAAATACATCTGCTGTTGCTGCTAATGCAAAATTTCCAAACACTTTACTAGCAAATACTGAAACACCAGCAACACCACCTGTTGGTAACATTATAATTCCTCCAATTGCTCCCCCTACTGCCGATGAAATATAATTCAACGGACTACTAACCTTAAAATTTCCCGTGACAAATCCACTAACTATATCAGTTATTAACTGGCTTGCCAATCCCGCTGCTGCTCCAACCACCGTAGCAATAGCCACTGCACCAAGTCCAAATGTAGCAATCGCAAGTGCTACTACGGCAACTACTGCTAATACAGCCAAGCCAACTACAAGTATCTCTTTAATGTTATCCACAAGCCAGCTTACAGCACTTTTTAATCCGTCACACACTTTTTCCAAGCCATTTTTTTCACATTCCGGCTTCAAATATGAATATTTTGTGTAAAACTCTTTCTTAGTTTTCTCGATTTGTTCTTTTACAGAATTATCCTTCTTTACTGTAACAGAAATAAACTCACCAATTTTTTTGTTGAGTTTCTTTAAATCCCTTATCTTTTTCAGTTTTTGTTGAAGCACTAATATTATTGACTGTGTCTTGTAGATTACAAGAATTAGAACTTACCCCCTGTAAGATTGACTTCAAAGAATTTAATTGAGTACTTAGACTATCACATGAATTAGTCACATCGTTTATGTAAGTATTTATACCATTTAATCTATCCTTATAAAGAACTATAGTTGACATTTTATCCCCCTTAATTCATATATTTATTCGCATTATACATTTATTTACTTTTTTAGTCAATAATTCCAAAATTTAAAAGTCACATAATTCGTTTCTTGATGTCATTTAAATATTATGTCTACAAATTATTTTTTTACTGAAAAAAGTCGAATAAAACATTTTTACAAATATACTTGTAAGTGTTTTAGATTCGACTCTTATTTCATATAATCTTTATTTTGTTCAACTTCTATTTCTTCACCCCATCTATTGTCTTCAAAAACAATTCCGTCAAGTTTTCCTTCATCTTAGGACTTAACTCTTTCAGTCTTTCATCCACTGAATTTTCATTATTTTCTTTTATTCCCAATATTGTATTCGCATCTGTATCCAGAGCATCCATCAACCTATATAAAAGATCTATACTCATTTTATTACTTCCTTCTTCCAACTGATACACATGCGATTGACTTATTTTCGCTCTGTAAGCCAATTCAAATACAGATACATTCTTTTTTATTCTTAATGATTTAATTGTATTTCCAACTGCTAAACCTTTGTATTCCATATATTCCTCCTGATTTTCTCTCCCAATGCATTGCATCACGTCTGATACTTTTGCAGTAATATAACACGCCAAAAATTATTTACTGCCTTGTTTCTTTTCTCCAGTCGTCACCGGTATATGTGCTGTAGCTTGCTATCGTATTTGTATACGGGTCACGGCATAGTCAACAACTTCATACTTATATTTATAATAAGTAGAAACTAATCTTATGCATTGCTTAAAGGAGATTTTTCCGGCTCATTTGAGCCTCTTCTAATATACTGCCTTTCACCATAAATTTAGAGTTAGAGGCACTATACCTTTTCCTTTAATAAACTTCTTTTTTCTCTTGTAACCAATGTTAAAATAATTTGTTTTTTTATCAGGCTTAAAGTTCCAGATCCCTTTGTTTATCGGCTTTTCAAGCAAAAAAGAAGAGCTATTTCAACTTATTAGTCAAAATAACTCTTCTTATTCTTAATTTTGTTCTCAAAATGTTCTCATAAGAGACTTATATTCTGTGTTTTCCCTTTATTTATGGGGTGTTTGAACGTGTGTTTCCCTTATTCAAACTCGGCAAATTCGAAGGCATCTCTAAACATATATGTTTAGTTTTTATCTCTTTTCTGCCAGTATTTTATCTCTGTTACATATATTATTTTGGCTTGCTGATTTTTTGTTGCCAGTTTGTTGCCACTTCATTATAACTGCGTTGAGATTCCTTCGCAATCATTATTTTGAAAATATGCTTCAAGCCATGCCTTTTTCGCATCTAATGCATTTACTACTGCACTCTCCCTTGTCTCTCCGCAAGTGATACAACCAGGCAGATCTGGATAAGAAACCACAAATCCGCCTTCATCCTTGTCTTCTACAATTTCCATGCGATAGGACAATTCCATATAATCATTCGGTATCTTCATGATTCTTCGCCTCGTTTTCCACATGTTGCATCAATTTACAGAAAGTAACTATACAACCTATTAATCTCTTGATTCAAGAACATATTGTTCAGGATTGTTGCATTATTTATATATATCTTCCGAAATAACATTGTATGCTAAGCGTTTTGCTTTACCCCTCATTGAAATATTTGAAACGATTAGCTCAACCCCCATAATTTCAACAATAATTTTTGAGAACATCATAATCTTCAGACATGATAGCATCATATATATAATCAATAACATTAACGTAATAATTGTTATATCCCTACAAAGCAAGAAATCTCTATTTGTAATTAGTATTTTATTTTCATTTTTGCAATCCCTATACAATCTATACCACTGGGCATTTTCATATTTTTCTCTTTCTTTTCTATCAGTCGGCATATTAGCATATATTTGATTATATTTTTGCATAACATCAGCTTGTGTAAAACGATCATCTCTTACACTTTGTTTCATTTTCGTAAAAATTGTGTATCCTGGCAATTTTCCGATATGAAAGTATGCAATCTTTTGTTTGATATTACCTGGAATCATCGAATCCAACAAAAAAACATAAATATATATTATTGATGATATTAAGGCAGATTCTATGACAATAGACCAGATGTCTAAATTGCTATTAACATCCTCTGAAAAAATCTTACTAAACATACCTGAAAAATACAAAACCAATAATATATTCCCTATAACATAGTTTTTTAATTCACTATTTCTATAATCCTTTATATCAGTCATTTCCATTTAGCCTCATGCATTTTTAGGTTTAAATGAACCCAAATAATGTCCATAGCTACTATCAGATTTTGATTTATCTTCTAAAAAATCTGTGTCATATCTATATGATTCTTTTTCAATATATATATCCACATAATCTCCCGAACAATCAAATACTATATCCCCTGCTGAATTTTGCGTAATCGTATTGTATCCAGAATAATAATTCAAATATTGAGATGGAGCTTCGCCAATTATTATAATATGTGGATTTAGTTTCTTCAAAACATCTTCCGAAACTTTTCCGGAATCTCTCCCATGATGCGGGGCAAATAAAATATCAATTTCTGGCCATTCTATTTTTTCTTTAATTTTTTCTAAAAAGTCATGTTCCATATCCCCCATCCACATCATTTTAACATTATTTTCAACTGAATATGTAAAAATCGGTGAAATATTATTATATTCTTTTCCCTCTTTTACTTTCTCTAATGCTTCTTGATAATCCTCATCAGAAGTAATTGGCCATAAATAATTTATTCCTGCACAGCCACGCTCCTCGCTCGATACATTCATCCATTTTCTTCTACATCCTTTTGAAACATAATATGCCTTATCTGAATCCCTTAATTCACAATATTTTTTAAAACTATCCGTTTCATCTTCCTTTATTGCTTCATTTTCCACACAATAAAAATTTACTATTCCGACTTCTTCCACAAAATCCTCAATTCCTTTAATATGATCTTCGTCTGGATGTGTAGATATGAAACGAGTAATTCCTTTTTTATCTGCTATCTCTTTCATTTCTTCAAAATTTGTTTCTTTATTCTCATCATCTGAATAACAACAATCAATAGTTGTAAAATTATCAGAGTTATGATCAATATAGAACATATCACCATCACCAACAGAAAAAGACTTAACTATACTCATTTATAATACCTCCCATTCTTTCATTATCTCGGGCCCATAAACCTGTCCCCATTCAAATGTATCATATGCTCCGGCATTTCAGCAATCCAAACCTCCGTCTCCCAGGCAAGTTCCTCTGCAAACTTTTTATATGTCTTAAAGTCCAGAAACGCTGTTACAAATATCTTTCCAGCCGTAACATCTTTGGTCATTTCTTCAATTTCCAATATGCGTTTCGGATCCATCGGACCGACCGATGTTACCGATTCCACAAAATAAATCCAGTCCTTATCTTCCCGGTACAGCACAACATCCGGCATCTTATCATGTAGTGTAATTTCAAAGCCTAACTCTTTCAGTTTTTCTACATTCTTTACCAGATCTTTTGCTATTGTATCTCCAACATATAGGCATTCAGAATTTGGAGCGAATCTCGGTGCAAATTCCTCAATAATGGCTTTTTGCAGTTCATTATGCTTACCTGTAGAGAATTTAAAACTTTCACCATTTATATTTACCGGCATCATTGTCATCTTCTTTTTAGAAGCATACAGATCAATTAACTTCTCATGGTAGCAAAGGAATCGCTTTATAGATTCCTTCCACTTTGGAGTTCCCATAGTTCTTAGTATTTGTACTGTTTCTTCCGTCAATCTGTACCGATAATTTGGGCTGTTGGTTGCTTTCCCATTATCCTCTATCAAAGCAGCGGTCCGGAATCTATGCAGAGCTTGCTTTCTAAACGTTTCTCTGCTGTTTTCCGCATAACTCATGTCATAAAATGTATTGACAAACTGAATAATATCATGAATACGAATCCATTCATTTGTTGCTTCACTCCATGACATATCTGGTTTTACTCCCGCCATTGCCAGTATCACGTAGCAGCATATATCCGCTTGCTGTGCCTTAGGCATACCTATTGTTTGCAGAAATTCCCTTGTTTCTTCTATCTTCTTATCCACAGTACCCCTCCAATATCAAATTGCAATTTGCCTCTGAATAGTCCCTACTTTTAAGCACTTTTCTTCCCATTTCCTGAATATCTTCTAAATCCGGCACAGGCATTGCATTGATCTCTGTTGAATTAACCTGCGTAGATCCGTTCAAAATACGATAATATTCATCGTAAAGCGTTGAATTAAACAATACATACAGCCCATACACCAAACATTCCGACATCTCTGTTAATACACCATCCACAAAATTAATTTTGTTCTGCGTACTTATCTTTTTATATTGCGGAAATCTTTTTGCCAGATATACTCCACACTGTAATCTTCGAGGTTCTTCCTTTGCTGTAAATCGTTTCACAAACAGATAATTCTTGTTATCCTGCATCAATCCCTTTTGTTCTGTCACCACATATTCATGTTCTTTCTGTATTGGGAACTCTACCTTTCCCTGTTTTATATGCTGCGAATAAAATAAAGGAATCGCTCCTTCTTCTTCCTCGTCCCGCAAAATTTCACGATTACGAAAATCCACCGTTAGCCCTGTTTTCATTTTTACTCCAATTGCAGGCAGCGTTTTATCAAATTTATGAAGTTTTCTCAAAACCTCTACTTCGTCTTCATCTGTCACAAGATAAACATAATAATCCTCACCAGCTACAACCAAATCATACGGAACTGTCAATGAAGTAATTTCGCCAAAGTCACTATTCGATTGCGAAGATGTAATGGTAACGGTTTCTGGCGTTCTAACCGTTTTTCTCACCTTAATAATAATCGTTTCCTGCAATACACTCTCTTTGTCAAATACCTTACTACGGCTGACAAAAAGATGAATATGTTCCAGTTTACCTACTGTCAGGAAATACTCTCTGAAGCGTTTAAAATATGCTCCGGATGTCCATGATCGAGGAATAATATATACCATTTCCCCATCCTCACATAAATTAAACAGTCCCATAGAAGCAAAAATAAAATACAAATTCGGTGCCCCGTAGCATACCTCTGGCATCGCTGTTGCTTCTGGAGCATCTTTAGGGATTTTCATATATGGCGGATTGCCAATTACAAAATCATATTTCCTAGGGTTATCATTTCCACCTATCATATGATTAAAATCAAGATACTGACTAAGGATATAATTGTCTTCGATTATATTAATGACTATCTTTTTTCCAGATTTTTCCTTGCAGTATTCCAAATTTCGCTTTAATAATGGTAATACGTTATTATCATTCTCATAACAGGTAATCTCAATTTTCTGAATGGAATCTATCGTTTCCAATCTTTCAATGAAGGCACATGATAATATGCCCGAACCTGCTCCTGCATCGAGTACGCTTACCTTACTCTTCTTTTCATCAATATTATATAAACCAGCCATAAAACGGGCAGTCTCCATACTTGTAAAAAACTGTCCATATTTTTTACGCTCTTTTTTTGGCATACTTTCTATATATTCGTTTGTAAGCTCTATAATTTTTTCTAGCATATTCCACCTACCTACAAGCCTTTTATTTCTTGCTATTATACTATAACTCGGCCCTGTTTTCAATGTTCTTTTACAAACGTATGTTCTTTTCTGTTTCGCATATTTTATAAAAGGGCAGCCCGAAAACTGCCCTAAATCCTACTATCTATAAACAATTTCTTTCATCACCACTTCTTCCGCACAAGCCCAGATATTATTCATTCTCCCAACCCATGCCATCTGATCCTGCATCTTCAATTCTTCTGTCACTCCCTGCTGTTCTTTCATCTGCTCCACCAGCCTGTCCATCATCTGATGACACTCCTCGTCGATCTGGTGCAAATGCTCATTCAATTTCCCGGCAAGTACCAGCTCCAGATACAGCCCTTTCCGATGCTCTTTTAAATACGTCTTTCGCAACATTCCATACTTTCCAATCGGATATTCTGTCTCCTTCGGGAGATACAGGTCTGGATAATACAGACCGTCCTCTCCCAAAGTATAGCTGATTCCATTTTCTCCCATAATGTGTTTCTCCATGATTTTATTCTCCTATCTCGCCCCTCGATCCTTACTCTGGCTTCGGGTGCGTTGCGTGTTTTTCTGTTCCTGCTCTATTTTCTTTCTGTTTGCTACCAACTTTGCCCTGACACCATGTGGTTGCAGCTCTGGCTCTTTTCCGGTTTCTTGTTTCCATTGTGCGATTGCCTTCTGATACTGACTATACTCAAACTTTGCAGTTTTAAAGTCTTTCAGAAATTCCTGTACACTTCTGTAGCCGACTTTCTGTACAATCTTTGGAAGATAATCTTTCATATTCCGGATCTGGCTTGTCAGATCGTCGATTTCTTCCTGCAATTCTTTTTTCTTTCTTCCTTTAAACCAGCCTTTAATTTCAGACAGTTCTTTTTTCTTGGCAGAACGTTGTTTCTCTTTCTTATAAATTGCATTGTTCTGCTGTTCCAGTTCATTGTAAATCTTATAGAATCTCGGATATTTTGATGCCATTCTTGTCATTTCCGGCTGTTTCGGTTCTGGCAATCTTTCCACTGGCTCTTTAATTTCTGCTTCTGTTCGCTCTGTTTCTGGAATTACAGTCTCCATATCAGAAGCATCTGTTTTCTGTAATTGTTCTTTCTGTTCCAAAGATTCCTTATACTTTTTAACGAGTACCGTTTCTATCATCAGTTCCAGTGCCTCAATCGCCATCGTAACAACTTTTGCAAATAAGTTTGCTTTTCTTCCCTTTCGGGAAATTGCACTCTTGATTGGTTCTGAAATTCTTTTTTGTTTCACTTCCATAATCTGCGGTTCCGGAATACCGCTGATCAATGCCATATCAACCGCCCGATTCCATTCCTGGCGTTTTCGATTATCCGCTTCAATTTCCGGTGCCTTGGGATTACGTTTCCCGATTTTCTTTGTTGCAAGATAAACACTGCCACGTTGAAATACTTGTAGCTTCTGATTTTCATCTTTCACATAAAGGTTGATCAGATCAGTATAGGAACGCTTCACTTCATCCAGAAAAGAATTGCTTTTAAACCGTTCATCTTTAACTGTAAACAACTTCTTCTCATAAATCTCGCCCTTCTTTACGATGTGGCAGCCTTCCCGGATTTCTCCGTCTTCTCCTAATATTTCTTTCTTGGTACGGACATGTTTCCCGTTTTCATCATAAAACATATTCCGGCTGGCAGTCTTAATGATCGGTTCATCCAACTGTTTTCGTTCTGCAAAGATCAAATGAATATGATAATTCGTTTTCCTTTTATTGTGATGCAATGCTGCAATACATTCCGTTCCATAGTTCTGTTTGAAATGCTCTGTAAATAACCTCAGCAACCTATCTGGTGAATATTCCACAAAACTCTCCGGTAAAGCAATAATCAGTTCTCGTGCTTCAATACATTTCCCTTCCGTTCCGCTTTTTGCAAATTCTTCCTGATTACACTTTGCAAGTTCTCTCCAAAATTTCCGTTCTGTAGTTTCATAAACCGCATAAAGATTTTCCTGTTTTGCATGGCTGGATATATAAGTGATCCGACCTTTTACATTGCTTAGTTTCGTTAATTGGATAAATGAATTTCTTGCAATAGGCACTCCCTCCTTTTTCTTCAGCAAAGTAAATTCTGCTATATTTTTGTGAGTGGATGCTCAGGCATCCGTTTACGAACTAACTGCTGTTTCCAGCACAAGCAGCTCACGGCAGGGCGAAATACACAGAGCATAAACGAAGTTTGTGCGATGAGTGTATTTCGCTCTCAAACGCCGAGGGCTTTGTGAGATACTTCATACCTCTGCTATAGTTTGGTTTTAGCTTTTTACTTTGGGCGTATCCGCCCTCTTTTTCTGCCCGTGTCCGGGCTTATTCTTTATCACTAACAACCAATCAGCCTTTTCTCTTTCTGTCTGCTTTATTCCGGTATCCTTGCCCGTACATACTCCAAATCTCCGCAATACGGTGTTCCAACCAAATACCATTCTCTCGCCAGATTCATTTCCATTCGTGTCTTTACCCACTGATCATCAACTAGAACTTCCAGACATTCTCCGCAGTGAAATCCTGAATCAATCCATAAGTCTGATGATAATAATCCATATCTTTTGTTATAACTGCTGTAACCTAATCTTCCTTCTCTCATGGTGTCATTCTCCCTTCATTTATCATTTCCGCAGGGACGCCCTGAATCAGAATCCCCTTTTGAAAATCTCCTTACTTCGCCAGCCAACTCCCGACTGCACATTACCTGCTTTCTCCTTGTCTGCTATCTACAGGTGCGTGTCACGCTCCTGTTATAAAGTAATCAAGCTGAATTGTTACCAGCGAAAGCTCTCCGGTACTCCGCATTTATCCAAATATTCCTGCCTTGCTTTTTCCCGTTCTTCCTCTGTTGGTGCTGTTTTAAAGGTTGTATAAAGTTCTCGTTTTACCATGCTGTCCAGCTTTTCCATCAATGCTTTTTCAATTTTCGGTAAATAATCTTCATTTCCGGCAAGATGGTATTGGAACAATGCCAGTAATAAATCTTTTGGTATCTGTACCTGTGATTTTCTTTCCATGTTTCTCCTTTCCGTGACGGTCGTGACGATAGTGACGATATTTTCACTACCGTCACGCTATATAAAATACCGTCACAACCGTCACATATCGTCACGCTTGTTTTCCGACAAAGGTTAATCTAATTTTTCTTCCATCGTGTCCTCGTTCTGTTTTATACTGGATTCCATATTCCAGAATCAGACGTTCCAAACTGACATTTAATTTTCTTGATAATGCGTTTGGCTGCATTTCCACCTGCAGGATTTGCACCAACTCTGTTGCTGTACCTGCCCACTCTGGCGTAGTTTCTGTTACAAGCTCTTTGATTTTTTCCAACACTGGATCTTCTGGTTCTTTCCAAAGTTCCGTTTCTGTCTTGGTAAGTTCCCAGACACATCTCTCCCGGTTAAAGTTTAACCATAGTTTCTGATCCTGCTGGTCACGCCCTGCCACTTCCAGAACTGCTTTATTATCTGTACGCTTTTCTTTCTGCATAACAAATGCTCCATCCGCAGCTCCTAGTAGACCATTCGTACCGGAAATCATATCGAAACTATCTGAAGATTCCATTTTCCTTGTATGATGCACAACCAGAAAACAGATGCCATATTTATCACTGAATGCTTTCAGCTTTGTTACAATCTCATAATCGCTGGCATAACTGAATTTATCTCCACCGACCTCTCGAACCTTCTGAAGAGTATCAATGATAATCAATCTTGCGTCTTTATGCTCTGTCACAAACGTTACAAGCTGTTTTTCCAGTCCGTCATTGAGCGATTTAGATTTTGTAGCGAAATAGAAATTCTCACTGCCTTCCATTCCAAACATCTGTGATAACCGCTTTTGCAATCTTGCATAATCATCTTCCAGTGCCAGATAAAGAACCGTTCCTTGTCTGACCGAAAAGCCCCACAATGGAATTCCTTTACTGATGTGATACCCGATCTGTGCCATAAAGAATGATTTTCCAATCTTCGGTGAACCGACAAATAAGTAAGTTCCGTTATACAGAAGTCCATCTACAATTGGCAGTTTTGGTGGATATGCGGTATCATATAATTCCATCATAGAAACGGTTTCCAGATCATATGGATTCTTTTTATTTGCTGATTTTGCTGTATTTTCCGCATTATTTGTGGCTTGCAGATTGCCCTTACCGGGCAAATCTGCTATACTTTGGTTGGTTAATTTATTACTTGATGGCTGTTCCACATCTGCGCCAACAGATGCAATCGGAGCAGTCATTTTTTCTTTTTCTGTCATTCATTTTCCCCTTTCAATCCATACAATGTCTCTGCAACCAATCTCAGGGTACTCAGCAACTCTTCGTTTTCCTCGCTACATTTTTCCAGACGTTTCAGTTCTTCATAAATCTCTGCCATCTGATTTCGCAATGCTTTATACACTCTTGGATTCCCCTGTACCACAATTTCCCGATCAGTTAATCGTTTTGTGATATAGTCCTGCTTGCTAAGTCCTGACAATCGGACACATGCATCAATCTGTTCTGCTTCTTCCGGTGATACCCGGAATGCTACGATTTTGTTTCTCCATCTTCCTTTACTGTCCAGATTTTTCTCCATTTAATTTTTCCATCCTTTCAATATCCAGCTGTTCTGCCATTTGTGTCTGCTCACTTGGAAACAAATGTGCATATCGGTAAGTGATATCAATGCTCTCATGTCCCATTCGGTCTGCAATTGCCAATACCGTAAATCCCATATTGATCAATAACGATACATGGGAATGCCGTTACGGTATAATAACGACAAACAGAAAAAGCCTTTATTTTCAAGGGGTTTGAGCGTTTGTCGTCTTTTATTCAATTCCTTTTCCAAGTTGAAAATTGACGAAAACTATAAAGAAAAAAGGAGGCTGTTTTATTAACGACAAAATTTAATAGTGCCAGCGGTCCGGCTTTATGTCTGACCGCTGGTTGCCGTGGGCGTTTCACTTTTATAGGTGGACGCCCTTTTTTCATACTCATTTTCGAGAGAAAGGAGATCCACATGGAATTAAACGAAATGGAAAAAAAGCTGCTCTTTCAAGTGGAGGGCGATTATCAGACAAAGATCCTGAATGAACTTTATATGACCGTGCGGTATTCAAATAATTCCGAACAGCGGGAGGCGGCAGAAGGTCTTATGGCAAAACTTCGTGTTCTGTCAAATGCAGAGTGCATGGACTTGGTAAAAGATATTCAGAAGAATTACCGTCTGCCCTATCCAGCCCGGACGATTGGAGAAAAGATCGCCGAGGCCAGACAACAATCAGGGGCAGAAAAATTGAAGGGGCATGACATCATGGCACTTGAACGCTTTGATCCAGAAGTAAAGCACATGATCGTCTTTGATGTATTGTCTTACGATTCCCCTGTTGGCGACAAAGGCGATAAGATGCGCTTGTTCCTTACAGATGCCGGCTATCAGAAATTTTTAGAGAGCCAGGAACGGGGCGAAGTGAAACTGAAAAACCATGCGAAGGTCTCTGACGGTCATCTCCATTATGACCGCAGGGATCATGCCTTGTAACGGAATAGTCGAAGAAAGGAGGCGGTACAATGGCAGTATTCCGTGTAGAGAAAACAAAGGACTTTACGATAATGAGCAATCACCATCTGCGCAATACGGAGTTGTCCTTAAAGGCAAAGGGGCTTTTATCACTTATGTTGTCGCTGCCGGAAGATTGGGATTATACCACAAAGGGACTCGCCCATATCTGCAAGGATGGTGTGGATTCTATCACTACTGCCCTGAAGGAACTGGAGCGGCATGGTTATCTCACCAGACAGCGCCTCCGCTATGATAACGGGCAGTTGGGAGACATTGAATATACGATCCATGAGCAGCCTGTAAGTACCGAAAACACAGGGCTTTCACCTAAACGGGAAAATCCAAGACAGGTAAAACCAGAACAGGCAAAACCTAAACAGGCGGAACCTGAACAGGAAAATCCGGCACAATTAAATACTAATCCATTAAAAACAAAAAAATCAAAAAAAGATAAATCAATAACTTATCCATCAATCTATCCGGCAGAGCCGGAAGCGGCAAACCGCACGGATGGGATGGATCGGATAGAGCTGATAGAAGCCTATCGTGAAATCATCAAAGAAAATATTGAATATGACTTACTGGTCTTACGGTATGGCAGGGAACGTTTGGATGAAGC
The DNA here is from genome assembly GCF_025150745.1 of Eubacterium ventriosum. Taxonomy (NCBI): domain Bacteria; kingdom Bacillati; phylum Bacillota; class Clostridia; order Eubacteriales; family Eubacteriaceae; genus Eubacterium; species Eubacterium ventriosum. Next base: position 768,965 of record NZ_CP102282.1, on the reverse strand, counting down.
CCTTGAACTTATGCTTGAAGTGATTTTGTCGAAACGCCCTTACATTCGCATTGCCGGAGATGATTTTCCGAGGGAAATCGTCAAGAGCCGGTTCCTGAAGATCAATTCCGGCCACTTAGAGTATGTCTTTGACTGTATCGACAAGAACACAACGAAGGTCGGAAACATCAAAGCGTATCTGCTGGCGGCGCTGTATAATGCCCCGGCTACAATGGACAGCTATTACCGTGCCGAGGTCAATCACGACCTGTACGGCTGTTAGGCACCTTTGGGTGTCTTTTTTCATTTCATCACAGGAAGGAGGCAAAGCACAATGAAAAGAAACACTGTGCCGGTACTATGCCCGGCGTAACCAAAGAACAGATTCAGGCAGCGCGGGAAGCTGACTTGTTTACTTACCTGCAATTCCATGAACCCGGCGTGCTGAAACAGGATGGACCTAATTTCCGGCATAAGGAGCATGACAGTCTGGTATATGTGACCGGGAAAAGGTACTGGTACTGGAACAGCCGCGGACGGAGTATCAATGCGCTGGACTACCTGATCCAGATTCGGGGATATGGTCTTGTGGATGCGGTTCATGCTCTGGTAGGTGGCGAAATCCCACAGGAACCGGCTTACCGAAGTACGGCAGAAATACAGGTATCAAAAGAGCCGGAAAAGAAAACATTCGCTCTCCCCTGGGGCAGACGTTGCGCGACCGCTGCGGTCTTCTATTTGCAGAAACGGGGGATCAGCTCAGAAGTCATTCGCCAGTGTTTACAAGCCGGGATTTTTTACGAAGCCCGGTATCATGGAGAACCGGTTTGTGTGTTTGTTGGGAAAGATGATTCCGGGAAAGCGAAGTTTGCCTGTATGCGCAGTATCAGCGGCAATCTCAAAAAGGATGTCTATGGCAGCGACAAAGGATATAACTTTTGTTATCCCCCGCAAAGTCCGGGCAGCCGGCATGTGGCAGTCTTTGAAGCTCCTATTGATGCGCTTTCCCATGCGACACTTCAAGAGCTGGAGGGATGGAAATGGAATGGTTATCGCTTGTCTTTGGGCGGTACTTCCCATGTGGCGCTGACTTCTTTCCTGGAACGCCACCCGGAGATACGGCGTGTTACCCTTTATATGGACCACGACCTTGCCGGATTTGTCAATGCCCGGAAAATCAAGACCATGCTTCACGAGGATAAACGTTTCCGTCATATCCGGGTAAGTGTCAACCCTCCCCGGATGGGAAAAGATTACAATGAGAAATTGCTGCTGGTTCGGGAACAACTGCAAACCAGCCAGCACCAACGCCGCCCAAAAGAGGCGGCTGTTTCAATTTAGGGAGGATTTCAACATGAATGGATCTCAACATATCTGCTTTACAGACAGCGCCGGAAAAGCGCTGTTTTCCATTCCCGACAATGGTTTACTCTGCCTGTTCTATGGAAACGGGGACAGGCACTTTGCTGTTTGTCATCGTCTGGATGACACCCATGCAGAAATTGACGGGGTAAATTATTCGATGCCGGACTTTGCCAAAAGGATGAAACACAACCAGATCAGCTTTGCCCCGGCATAAGGCTGGAAAACAAATAACAGGAGGATTTGAAAATGAAAAAAATTGAAAATACCGCTTTGCAGATGATTGCCGAGGCTTCCCGGTGTCCAGACTACGGCCCCGATATGGTTAAATCGCTGATGAAAAAGCTGGACATGAACGAAAAGGGCTTTGCGCTTTTGATGAATGTTGCCCCATCCACAGTGCGTCTTTGGACCAGCGGAGCTGCACAGCCTTGCGGCACAGCAAAACGCCTCATGCAGATTTATGAAACCGGTCCGGAGATTGTCGGCAAGATTGCCGGCGGGCAGCTACCGGCAGATGGGAGGGATTGATTAAATGGCGGGGACAGATAGCCAGCCGTTTGCGGAAAATGAGCAGGTCAAAGAGCTGCTTCACATGAAAGGAGGAATTTGATTGAATCAGGAACCACTACCGCAGATTCATTTGATCCGCGATACAGACTTATCCGTCTTTGCGTATGAACTCCATATTTTTGCCGGAGATTTTCTTAGAGAATGCGAATTCAATATGCGTTCTCTGGCAACAAATACCGGGGCTGATTCCATTGCCATCATGGGGAAAAATCACATGTGGCTTTCCGACGCCTTATTTGCTTATTGTTCTACGGCGGATCTTCATCAAATGATCTTAACAACGGAGTTCATCGGAGCGAGGGCTTTCCTGTTTCATACGGATCGGAGCGAGGGCGGTCACTTGTACGGAGATGTCCTGATGATGGATTTAGACACGCTGCGGCAGGATATAAAAAGAAATATCCTCTATCCCTGCGGCGTCAATATTGAACGCAAAGATGGTTCAGCGGCTACGGTCAGCCTGAAAGAATGGACTGAAATGGAGCTTTACGAAAAAGATGCTCTGAAAAGTTGGGGATTTTCTTATGCCCCGAATCAAGTTACGGAATGGCAGTACCACTATTCCACGATGTTCAGACAGTGGATGGATCAGGCATTTCGTTATATGCCCCAGGATTTAGAAGAACGCCTGAATATGCAATATATGGAGGCAGCCCAGAACCCGGATATGGATAAGTACCGCATACCACAGGGAACGGCAAAGCAGATGCTTCTTTATGACGAAGCCCCTGTGTATCGCCTTCTTCCATCCGGTTCGGAGAAAATTGCGCCCATCGCGGCAATCTCTACGGGCCTGTGGTATGAAAATTACCGGGAGTTTGCCATTGCACCGGAGGATTTAGGCGCTCTGGACAAACTGATCCGCAGGGAAACTGACCGGCTCACAGGAAACCTCCCACAACTTCACAAAAACGAAGAACGCCGCCCTGCCCCGGAGCGATAAGAATTTTACACTGACTGGAGGTGATGAAGATTGGCAGGAGTGCATGAAGATTTCGGCGAAAAGATCGGCGGTGCGAAAAAAGACCTGTGGAAAGACCGCGGGCTGTATGCAGATGATCTGGAAGCCATGAATGAGCGCGAAGCCGAAAAATTTGTGAAAAAGGATAATGTTTGGAAAAAGCCGGACTATGCAGCCATGCTGGAGGAAGGGATTCCTCTTGGCGTGGTCTATTTTATTAAAAAAGCAAGAGACGGCTTAAACGCTTCCCCTCAGTATTACCGCACGGATGACACCCCGGAAAAACGGACCGCGAGACAAAAGGAATATATAAAAACAGTCCGGGAATTGCAGACAGTGCTTTCAGATGTCCGTACTGTGGAGGATGCTGTGAGAGCCTATGACCGCTTTTTCGTTGACAATGGATATTTAGAAAAGGTACAGGGCTGGGGAAGCGGAATCCATTACCGGGCAACGAAAAAGGGACAGGACAATCCCGTGATCACAAACAAATTGTCCAATACCATGCTGATCCGCTCAGCTGAATATTTTGAGCGCAACTTTACTCAGGAAGCAAAAAAGGAACAGTTTTGTGTTTCCAAAGAGCAGAAAATACCGAAAGGTTATGCGATCCACTTCAACGACGGGAAACAGACCTATTCTAAAAATGGGGACTGGAAACCCGGTACCTACTATGTGACAAAAGGCTATTCGATCCTGCGGACCAATTTTGGGACCAAAGAAGCTGCCCTGAAATGGGTGCAGGAACTTGCCAAAGGCAGGAACAAAAACGGAAAGATCCGTTTTGTCCCTCCACAGCTTGCCCATGTCAAACGTACCGGACCGGATTATCGGAATGGCGTGGAGATCACCGGACAGCATTATCTTGATACCTTTGGGTTCCGCGGCGGTGAGTTTGGAAACTGGATGAACCAGAACGACCGGCAGACCTCCCTTAACATGGGATTTGAAGCACTAAAGGATCTGGCGTCAGCCCTTAAGATCAGCGATAAAGATATTGCTTATCAGGGAACACTTGCTATCGCTTTTGGTGCAAGAGGCAGCGGCAATGCTGCAGCTCATTATGAACCTTTGCGTACAGTCATCAATCTTACAAAAATGCACGGGGCCGGTTCCCTGGCACATGAATGGTGGCATGGACTTGACGATTATCTTGGTACAAAGATGAGAGCAAAAGGGATGCTGTCAGAACAGCCCCACCTCTATGCGCCGTTCCAAAAACTCATTGACACCATGAAGTATAAACCGGAAACACCGGAACAGGCAGCAAAGCGCACGGAAGCACAAACAGAACGCACCCGGAAAAATGCGGCAAGCTGGCTGGATTCCTCGGTTCTTGCCTCCCTGAAACGGTATGGCAATGAGGAACAGATGGAAACCTACGCAGTCTTGCGGGAAGCATTTTTGTCCGGCGAACCCGGCTCTGTGGAACAGATCAGCGCATTTAAGAAGAATGTTACCGGCCGGGTAATTCCCAAAAGTGAACGGGAACGGCTGGAAATTTTTGAGCGTATGCTTTCCGGGATGCAGGCGCAGGAAGCTCCGCAGATTGGACGGACGGAAACTGATTTTTACCGTAATTCGGTACGCATGGGAAAAGAATGTGAAAAAGACGGCGGTTATTGGGACAGCAATGTGGAAATGACAGCCAGAGCCTTTGCCTGTTATATCAAGGACAAACTGCCCTACACATCGGATTATCTGGCAGGCCATGCCGACTGTGCCCTTACCCTGGTTTCCGGTAAAGACGGAGAAATGGAGGTATTGAAAGCCTTCCCTGTGGGGGAAGAACGCCGTGCAATCAACGCTGTTTTTGACGAGATCATTCAGGATTTGAAACGGGAACAGCTATTGACCCATGCCGATGTAACGCTTCCCCTCTCTGTTTCTGAACTTCGTGAGGCGGCGGACGGGCAGCTATCCATGTTCGGCGTCGGCCGTCCTTCCGTGATGGATCAGCTTGCGGCAAACAGGCCGGCAGATAAAAAATCACCGGCACAGACGTTTTCCAGAAAAAACCACGAGCCGGAAATATAGCAGGAGGTGAACAGCATTTTGGAAGAAAATAAAGATTATCATGCCTACCGGTATGGCGACCACTTGACGCCGGGATCAGAGCTTAAAATTGAACACAGCGTAGTTTGTGAAAATGTGGATATTTCTACTCTGATCACAATGGGAATAGATAGCCTGGAAGCCATGCGCCAGGGAAGTATCGACGGGGAGCAGAAAGCCTATGAAATCGTGGTGGCTGCTGCAAAACAATGGGAACAGCAGGCAGCGGCAACACAGACGATCAACCGGGCTTTGGAATATCTTCGTACACCGGAGATTGAACATACCGGCAACCAGTGGAAAGACACCGATAACTGGAGGGCGGATCAGAAAATCAGCAACCGGGTCTATCAGATGACCTGCAGTATTTGGGAAGATACGAAATATGACAGAGAAACCAAACAGAGTGTTCCGATTGCCTGGTATGTGACATGGGAAGTCCGTATTCATTCCCCGAAGCAGGGATATGGAGCAAAGATTGCCGGACAAAACCAGAAACGATATACAGATAAGAACGCAGCCATAAAATACCTGGACGGGCGAAAGAAAGCCTATTCCCATTTATTCACGGAAATTTCCCCGCCGATCCCGAAAGAATATGAGCACCATTTTATGGTTCACGGTACTCTTTTACCTGGCTATACGGTTGAAGGACTGGAACAGGCCAAAACGGAACATGCCGCCGCCGAGGTTTCGGAGGGCGGTATTTTTACACCCGAAAACCAGGAGAAGCCTTCCGTCCTGGGGAAGCTCTCTGTGGCAAAAACTCAGGAAAAAACGCCAACCACTCCCGGTACGGCAATGAAAAAGAAGGAGGATATACAATTATGAAAGTGTTAATGGTAGAGCCGGGCAAGTCCCCTTATGCTGCGGAGATCGAAAGTGGTCTGAAATCCTTGCAGGCGGCAGTGGGCGGAGATATTCAGGCGGTCTATCCGTATGAGGACCCGGTGGCTCTGATCTGCAATGAAGAAGGCAAGCTGATGGGGCTGCCTTTGAACCGAGCTCTCTTTGACGATGACGGCCACATCTATGATATTGTGTCCGGGAATTTTCTGATCGTTGGTCTTGGCGAGGAAAATTTTACAGACCTTTCCCCGGATCTGATGGAGAAATATGGGGAGCAGTTTAAGTACCCTGAAAAATTTGCAAGGCTTGCCGGCGAGATCATTGCAGTCAAGCAGCCTGCAACCAATGAGCACCGGGAAAAACCGATGATGCACCATTCCGGCCCGGATTTGTAGAAAGAAAGGAGCCAATTATGTTAATGGCAGTAAATGAACCTTATGCCCTTATGGTGCAGCCGGACGATATTCTGATCTCTCCCCGTGAGGTAGATGAACATTTTGGGACGATGGTATGCTTTCATCCCCGCTATGCGCTGGGCGACCATCACAACCATATGGACAAAGATGACTTCCTGCGGGAAATGTATTTAGATACCGTAGGACATGATGAAGCCGGCATGAAACGCTATGAACGGATGGTAAACATTGTAAGCAGCCGTTTCCGGCATGGACCAAAGACAGAGGAACGGGCGATCGATGAAGCAATGCAGAAAGTAATTTCGGAAAAGTATCTGATGCTCCCCCTCTATCTCTACGACCACTCAGGTCTTGCCATGAGTACAGAAAGTTTCTCAGGCAGGGCTCCTCATGCAGAATGGGACAGCGGACAGGTCGGCTGGATCTATGTTTCCAAAGAAGATGCCCTAAAGGAATTTGACGCTGACAAGATGACCGGCGCCATCCGGCAGAAAGCGGACGCACTGATGCGCAGCGAAGTCGCCGCTTATGATTCCTATCTGCGTGGCGAATGTTATGGGTTTGAGCTTTATAAAAACGGGGAGCTGTCGGATAGCTGCTGGGGCTTTATGGGTAACTTTTCCGATGTGTTGAAAGATATGGCGGCATACCTCCCGGATGAGTGCAAAGGGATGGTCGATCATCTGGAGGAACAGGAACGCCCGGCTACGATCATCAAGACGCTTTTGAAACATGCTAAAATTCAGGTCGATCAGGCAGCAAAAGCCTTTGAACACGCTTCCCGACAGCAGGTTCTTGGGGAAAGCCGGTAAAAAGTTATTTCCATATTATAAATACCGATTTTATCAGAAAGGAGGATGCTCTTGCAGGAAGAACTCGAACAACGAACGGTTTCTGTTTCTATACAGGCAGCAAAACTGTCAGGGCGGGTACTGCGTGCGGCTATTGCTGCGGTACTCCAAAAGATGGAACAGGAACGCACAATGCCAAAAGTCGGGCGCAACAGCATGAAGCGGCTGACTTATAAAGACCCCGGAGCCAATACCATTGAAGTTTCAGGGCGAATCCGCTCTTTTGAACGGTATGCCAGAAAACATCAGGTACGCTACCATATAGAAAAGGAACTTGGGACCGATCCCCCAAAATGGACGGTATATTTCAAGGCAAACCAGGCGGATGCACTGACGGCAGCTTTTAAGGAATATACAAAGAAAGACCTTACACGCAGCACCAGACCGTCGCTGCTTATACAGCTTCATAAGTTCAAAGAACTGGCACAGTCGCTTGGCCGTGACCGTGTAAAGAACAAAGAACACGGAGGACCGGAACGATGAAGATTGATGCAGAAACATTGAAAAAACAGGTCATTCTCCATCTGCCTTATGTTCTGTTCCTTCTGGTATTTGCCAAGCTGGGCGAAGCGGTGCGGCTGGCTCCCGGAGCAGACGCTTCCCAAAAGCTGTTAGGACTGTCCGAAGGCTTTGCCCTTGCGTTTCAGAGTATGTGGCCGGGGGCGGCAATGGACTGGCTGATCGGTTTCTGCGGTGCAGCCATTATGCGGCTGGCAGTCTATCTTAGAGGGAAAGACGCTAAGAAATACCGCAAAAATGTGGAATATGGTTCTGCAAGATGGGGAAATAAAGCCGATATTGCCCCGTTTATGGACCCAAATCCGGAAAACAATATCATTCTTACCCAAAGTGAAGGACTGATGTTAAACGGAAGGCCCAAAAATCCGGCCAATGCAAGAAATAAAAATGTACTGGTAGTCGGAGGATCAGGTTCGGGAAAAACGCGCTTTTTCATCAAGCCCAATCTGATGCAAATGCACAGTTCCTACGTCGTCACCGATCCGAAAGGTACAGTCCTTGTGGAATGCGGAAAGATGTTGCAGCGAGGCACACCAAAGCTGGACAAGGACGGAAAGCCTGTGCGTAATGAAAAAGGAAAGATCATCTATGAGTCCTATAAAATACGGGTATTCAATACGATCAATTTCCAGAAAAGTATGCACTTTAACCCGTTCGCCTACATTCATTCCGAGAAAGATATTCTGAAGATCGTCACTACCCTAATCGCCAATACCAAAGGCGAAGGAAAAGCCGGAGACGATTTCTGGGTCAAGGCAGAAACCCTGCTCTATACGGCACTGATCGGATATATCTATTATGAGGCTCCGGCAAACGAACAGAATTTTGCCACACTGGTAGAAATGCTGAACGCAATGGAAGTCCGTGAGGATGATGAGTCGTTCAAAAATGCCGTTGACCTTCTCTTTGACGCGCTGGAACAGAAAGACCCGGATCATTTTGCCCTGCGTCAATATAAGAAATATAAGCTCGCTGCCGGAAAAACAGCCAAGTCGATCCTTATTTCCTGTGCTTCCAGACTGGCTCCTTTTGACATTAAAGAAGTCAGGGAAATTACCATGTATGACGAACTGGATCTGGATATGCTGGGAGATGAACGGACTGCTCTTTTCCTTATTATGAGTGATACGGACGGGACCTTTGCATTTTTGATCAGTCTGATCTATTCCATTTTGTTTAACCGCTTGTGTGAGCGGGCGGATGATGTATATGGTGGAAGGCTTCCCATCCATGTGCGCTGCCTGATCGACGAGGCGGCAAATATCGGGCAGATCCCGAACCTGGAGCGTCTTATGGCGACCATCCGAAGCCGTGAGATCTCTGCCTGCCTGGTGCTGCAGGCGCAAAGCCAGCTCAAAGCCCTGTATAAAGACAACATGGACACCATCATCGGTAACTGTGACGCCTCCCTTTTCTTAGGAGGCAAAGAAGAAACCACCTTAAAAAGCTGGAACTCCCTATTGGGGAAAGAGACCATCGACCTGTATAACACCAGTGTCACAAAGGGCAATCAGGAATCCCACGGACAAAATTTTCAAAAGCTGGGAAAGGATCTGATGTCGGTGGATGAACTGGCAGTCATGGACGGGGGTAAATGTCTGTTGCAGATCAGGGGTGTGCGGCCGTTCCTCTCCCGGAAATACGATATAACCAAACACCCAAATTACAAACTGCTTTCCGATTTTAATGAGAAGAACGCTTTTAATATCGAAAAGTTTCTTTCTACCCGGATGCCGATGCGTCCCGGTGAACGATACCGCAATTATGAAGTCACAGCCGAAGATCTGGCTTCCCAGACTTTATAAAGTTGTTCCTGCCTGTCAAAGCATGACGCCCTGGCAGGCTTTGTTTTTGTCACGATGAAAGGAGGATTTTTTGAGGATTCGTGATTCTCCCTGAAAAGTAAATAACCGCAGGATTTTTCCTGCCCCATGCCGCCGTGCTGTTTGAAACAGATTTTTTCTAAAAACAGTGCGGCGGCTTTTTTTGTTTCCGGCCTGATACGGCCATATCACAAATTAAAATTTCTGAAATTAAAGGAGGAACATTATGGCATTTTTTGCAAGCGCGATTGATACTTTGAAGATCCTTGTGATCGCCCTGGGCGCAGGTCTGGGCGCATGGGGTGTTGTAAACCTTCTCGAAGGTTACGGAAATGATAACCCAGGTGCAAAATCCCAGGGGATCAAGCAGCTTATGGCAGGCGGAGGTATCGCTCTGGTTGGTGCAACGCTGATCCCGCTGCTTTCCGGCCTGTTCGGTTAAGGGCTGACTTATGGGCAGTCTGTTTGAATGGATAACAGACTGGATTAAAGAGGGCCTGATCGATGCGATCACCGGACAGTACACCAGTATTTTCAACTCCGTCAACAACCAGGTTGCGGATGTGGCAAATCAGGTAGGACAGACCCCGCAGGGCTGGAATGGCGGCGTGTTTTCCATGATCCAGAATCTTTCGGAAACCGTCGTCATTCCCATTGCGGGCATGATCCTTACCTTTGTTCTGGTGTATGAACTGATCCAGATGATTCTCGAAAAGAACAACATGCACGAATTCGATACATTCAACATCTTCAAGTGGATTTTCAAGACTTTTGTTGCCACTTACCTGCTCACCAACTGTTTTACGATTGTGATGGCGGTCTTTGATGTGGCCCAAAATGTGGTGTCGCAAAGTGCCGGTGTCATAAACGGGAACCTGGATGTGCAGGCGGCATTGTCTGACCTGGAAACCCAGCTTGAAGCAATGGGAATGTGGGAACTGATTGGATTGTGGCTGGAAACCAACATCATCAATCTGTGTATGTGGGTACTGTCCATCGTGATCTTTGTCATTGTATATGGCCGTATGATCGAGATTTATTTAACCGTGAGCCTTGCACCGATCCCGTTTTCCACAATGGCAAACCGGGAATGGGGACAAATGGGAACCGGGTATCTGCGTTCCCTTTTTGCCCTGGGTTTTCAGGGTTTTTTGATCCTGATCTGTGTTGCCATTTATGCAGTGCTGGTCCAGTCTATCCCATCGTCCGGCGACGTGCACGGCGCGATCTGGGGAACGGCGGGTTATACGGTACTGCTGGCTTTTGCCCTGTTTAAGACAGGTTCGTTATCCAAATCCATATTTAATGCAAGATAGCATGAACAAAACCAATTCTAAAAAGGAGGATTTTATATATGAGTAAAACCAATACAGAAAAAATGGCGCCGGAAACACAGACGCCGGAAATGGCAAACGGCATGAAGCTGGATGTCCGCGTGCGTCCGATTGCTCCAATGGGAAACCTGCTGGCGTTTGCCAATGTTACGATTGGCGGATGCTTTAAGATTGACGGTTTCCGTATCTGTTCCAGTGAAAAGGGGCTGTATGTCAATATGCCCGCAACCCAGGATAAGGGCGGCAACTGGAAAGATGTCTGCTGGCCGGTTACGGCAGAGTTCCGCAAGCAGCTCAACGATGCTCTCATTGATGGGTACGGCCAGGCTATTGAAAATTTGCAGGCGACTCTTGAAGCGACAAAGGGAGCTGCGGAAAAACCTTCCCTGACCGGTACATTGAAGGAAAATGCCGGTAAGGTCAAAGAACAGCCGACTAAACCTGCCCCATCTAAGAATGAGCAGGCTCGCTAATGCCGGAAACGAAACAGTACGGCATTATCTATGCCGATCCGCCCTGGCATTATGACAGGAAACATGGAAGCGGCGTTGCGGAAAACCATTACCCCACAATGAGCATTGAAGAAATCTGTGCCCTGCCGGTATCGGAACTTGCCGCAAAAGACAGCGCCCTCTTTCTGTGGGCAACCTTTCCGCAGCTTAATGAAGCCTTCCGGGTGATCGACGCCTGGGGGTTCAAATATAAAACGCTAGCTTTTCTATGGCTCAAACAGAACCGGAAAGCGGATAGCTGGTTTTATGGCATGGGCTTTTGGACCCGCTCAAACGCGGAGGTCTGCCTGCTGGCAACCAGAGGCCGTCCGAAACGCCAGTGTGCGGGAATCCATCAGTTTGTGATCTCCCATATTGAGCAGCACAGCAAGAAACCGGACGAGGTGCGGGATAAGATCGTAAAACTCATGGGCGATCAGCCCAGAGTGGAACTGTTTGCAAGACAAAAGACTCCCGGCTGGGATGTATGGGGCAATGAAGTGAACTGTACGCTGACTATGCCGGAGCGAAAGGGGTGATTTTGATAGAACAAGATGCAAAGCGGCTGCTTATGGAACGGCTGGACGAGTGTTTGAAGGTTCATGCGGATATGCTGGATGCACAGAACATCGGCAGCATTTACGAGTTGCAGGGATTTTCGGAACTCCACTATTATCTGAAGGTTGAGCATGTATTTACTCCGGCGGAAGTAGAGGCACTTCTTTCTTTTCAGGACCCGTTGGATGTAGCCCGATGGTGCTGGGAAGAAAATAACCATGAACACAGTTTCCCGATCTGCGATCTTCTCAAAGAAATTGATGCAGAGCAAAAATTTGAACATTTCACAAGCGAACCTTCCGCACAGGACAAATATACGCTCCTGATGAAACGGCTGGGACAGAATTACTTTGCTTACAGGGAAAGCCTTATGTCAAGAGATAAGGAATCCTTAATTGAAAAAGCTGCTGAAATTACAGCCATGCAGGAGGCGTATTCCTATCTGACAACAAAGTTTGAGTTCAGGGATGAAATGCTGGATGATGTGCTGGCGCTTGAGAATCCTTTGAAATACTTTGCAGACCGTTGGCTTATGCCGGTTTCAGATGTGTTCGACGTGGATATGGATATTCGGGAAAATATTGCCGGAATCCGAGACAGCCAGGAATACCTGTGTCAGAGAGAGCCGGCTGTTTCTGTCCTGGCACGGCTGCAAAATGCGGCTCAGGAAGTGCGGGAATGTCCGGCTGCGGAGAAACCGGTACGCGATTTCGGTGCACGGTAATGGGCCGGAAATTATATTACGATGGGAGGTGTATAGATGCCTTATGTACCTGTACCAAAGGATTTAACCAAAGTTAAGACTAAGCTGGCCTTCAATCTGACGAAGCGCCAGCTTATTTGTTTCAGCCTTGCCGGACTTGTCGGCCTTCCGGTGTATTTCTTTACCCGCGGGGCGATCGGCAATTCGGCGGCTGTACTTTTGATGATCGGGCTGATGATGCCCTTTTTCTTCTTCGCCATGTATGAGCGTGACGGGCAGCCGGCAGAAAAGATCTTGAAGAACCGGCTCCGTTATAAGCTCTGGCCGAAGGACCGTCCATACAGGACGGATAACCTGTATAAATCTATGTCAAAGAAGGAGGTTACAAAGATTGCCAAAAAACAAGCAGCAGGAAGCTCAGGAAAAGCGTCTGCAAAAAAATATCAGGCAGGCCAAAAAGACCAGAGCCGATGCAAAGCAGGGCAAAACTAAGTCTGCCCGTTCCAAGCCGTCTAAAAAAGGCGGCTTTTTTGCCGGGCTGAAAGCAGATGCCCCGCAGACGGTCCAGCAGAGCATCCCCTACCGTGAAATGTACCGGGATGGGATCTGCCGGCTGACTGATACCCTTTACACCAAAACGGTGCAGTTTTTTGATATTAACTATCAGCTTGCACAGGCAGATGATAAAGCACAGATCTTCGAGGGTTACTGCGATTTCTTAAATTACTTCGATGCCTCGATCCATGTGCAGCTTACCTTTATCAACCAGCGGGCCAATATGCAGGATTTTACCAGAAGCATTGACATCCCTCCCCGCGGCGACGAGTATGACGGAATCCGCAGGGAATACGGGGATATGTTAAAGAACCAGTTGCAGAAAGGAAATAACGGTCTCACCAAACGCAAATACATTACCTTTGGAATCGAGGCAGATGACCTGCGTACTGCGAAAATGCGTCTGGAACGCATTGAAACGGATGTGCTGGCAAATTTCAAGACCCTGGGAGTTCAGGCGAGATCCTTAAACGGACTGGAACGTCTGGAACTTCTTCACAGCCAGCTTCACCCGGACGGTCAGGAAAAGTTTCATTTCCAGTGGTCGGATCTGCCTAAGACTGGTCTTTCTACCAAAGACTTCATTTCCCCATCCGGGCTGTCTTTTTCAAAGGATGGAAAGACATTCCGGGTAGGCGACCATTCCGGTGCTGTCTCCTTTTTGCAGATTTTGGCGCCGGAGCTTACCGACCGGCTTTTAGCGGATCTTCTTGACTTAAACGACGCCGTGACCGTCAACCTGCATATCCAGTCTATCGACCAGGCGCAGGCGATCCGAAACATCAAGCGTAAAATGTCGGACCTGCAGAAAATGACCATTGAGGAACAAAAGAAAGCGGTCCGATCCGGGTATGACATGGACATCATTCCCACCGACCTTGCCACCTATGGAGAGGAAACCAAAAATCTTTTGCAGGATTTACAGAGCCGCAATGAGCGCATGTTCCTTGTGACGGTACTGGTGGAAAATATCGCTGCCAAACGTCAGAAGCTGTTTAATGATATTTTTGCCGCTTCGGGTGTGGCACAGAAATACAACTGTGCCTTAAAACGGCTGGATTACCAACAGGAACAGGGGCTTATGTCCTCGCTTGCTCTTGGCACGAACCAGATTGAAATTGAGCGCGGGCTTACGACCAGCAGCACAGCGATCTTTGTACCGTTTACCACCTGTGAATTGTTCCAGGAGGGCGAGGCGTTGTATTACGGTCTGAACGCCCTTTCCAATAACCTGATCATGGCGAACAGAAAAACGCTGAAAAATCCCAATGGGCTGTTTCTCGGTACCCCAGGAAGCGGTAAATCTTTCTCTGCCAAGCGTGAGATCGTCAATGTGTTCCTTCTGACGGAGGACGACATCATTATCGCTGACCCGGAAAATGAGTATGGGCCGCTGGTGCAGCAGTTCGGTTCCCAGGGGCAGGTCATTGATATTTCCCCTACTTCCACAAACTACATTAACCCTATGGACATCAATCTGGACTATTCCGATGATGAAAACCCGATCACTTTGAAAAGTGATTTTATTCTGTCGCTGTGTGACCTTATCATCGGCGGCAAAGAAGGGCTTTCCCCTATTGAAAGGACGATCATCGACCGTTGTACCAGACTGGTGTACCGGGAATACCTGCAGGACCCATGCCCGGAAAATATGCCGATCTTAGGCGATCTTTACGAGCTGCTTTTGAAACAGTCTGAACCGGAGGCACAGAATATCGCAACTGCGCTGGAAATCTATGTCAATGGTTCCCTTAACGTGTTCAACCACCGTTCCAATATCCAAATGGATCAACACCGGGTACTGTGTTTCCAGCTTAAATCACTGGGAAAAGCCTTAAAGGAAATCGGGCTTTTGATCATGCAGGATGCGGTGTGGAACCGTGTTACGGCCAACCGTTCCAAACATAAAACAACCTGGTTCTATATCGACGAATTCCACCTTCTTTTGAAAGGGCAGACAGGAAGTTTCAGCGTGGAGATCTGGAAACGCTTTCGTAAATGGGGCGGAATCCCATCAGGTTTAACGCAGAACGTCAAGGACCTTCTGGCTTCCCGTGAGATCGAGAACATTTTTGAGAACTCGGACTTTATCTATATGCTCAACCAGGCCCAGGGAGACCGTCAGATTTTGGCAAAGCAGCTGGGAATCTCCCCGCACCAGCTTTCCTATGTGACCCATTCCGGTCCCGGCGAGGGGCTTTTGTTCTTTGGAAATGTGATCATCCCCTTTGTGGACCACTTCCCGAAGGACACACTGTTGTACAGTGTGCTTACCACAAGACCGGATGAAATAGCGGGGACCAAAGCGTGAGACAAAAATTAAAATGGATCGGAGGTGAGAACAATGGCACACGACAGGGAGTTTCAAAGAAAGCGCAAAGATACCCGGATGCCGGTGCGTGATTCCCACGGGGAAGATCAACCGGCAGCCAGGCAGACCGAACAGGATTTTGACCTGCGCAGGGCACGGGACACCCCTTCTTCTGTCAACGGCAAGACACACAGGCAGGACATCCCTGTACAGACGGAATTTTCCCAGCTATCACCGGAAACACCGGTGTCCTTGCTGGAACAGGGCGATGCTTATGCGGCCGCTTTGGATGTTTTTTCGGATCGCTTTGAGATACCGGATGCTACCGGAACAGAGTCCCCGACACAGGACAACGGACGAAGCAATTTCCGGCAGGAGGTTTCCAGGCGTTCTTTTGTAACAGAGGATGTGACAGACCATGATACCGGACAATATGCACCTTCTTCCGAAGGATCAGCCCCACCGAGCGGCACAGACAGATCCGGTCAGGGACATCGTTATCGGACACATCAGCATGGGAACAAATATCAGCAGCGTTTTCAGGAAGCGGCACAGGCGGAGGAACAGGCAGCACAAAAGGAAAAGGGTGTGGATAGCGAACCGCCGAAAACATCCAAGCTGGAATTTACTGCGGATGAACTGCCACCGGAGACAAAGGATAAAAAGCTCACCCATGCAAGACGGAAGGCGGAACGGACTGCACAAAAAGCAGAGCAGGCGCAAAATCGTCTGCCGGCCCGGAAGAAACTGCGCATGGAGACGGTTTCCGACCCGGAGACCGGAAAAGCCAAAAAACACTTAAAATTTGAAAAGGAGGTTAAATCCCAAAAGGCCCATGTAAAAGGACCTGTACCCCTGCGTCCGGTCAAGGCGGGCGCCAATACTGCCATTGGTTACGCTCATAAAAAGATTTATGAGGCAGAGGATGAAAATGTGGGGATCAAGGCAGCCCACCGCTCTGAACTTGTGGGCGAGGCGGGGCTTCGCACGGCATATCACCGGCATAAAACTGCCCCCTACCGAAAGGCAGCGAAATTACAGCAAAAATCAGCAAAGGCCAACGCAAGACTTGCCTACCGGCAGGCTCTTAGCGACCACCCGGAGCTGAAGAAACATGCGATTGCCCGGATATGGCAGAAACAAAAACTGAAAAGGCAGTATGCCAAGGCTGCCCGTGAAGCCGGGAAACAGGCAAAAAATGCCGCAGTCGCAACAGAGAGGGTCAGCGTCGGTATTGTCCATGCGGTCAAACGGCACCCTATGATCTGCCTTGTCCTCCTGCTTCTCCTTTTGGTAATTTTCTTGATCATGTCCCTGTTTTCCACGTTCTCCAATATTGGGACCGGCGGTCTGGGAAGTCTGGCTGCTTCTACCTATCTTGCAGACGATCAGGACATCAATCAGGCGGAGCTTACCTATACCGAGTGGGAAACAGATCTGCAAATGGAAATAGACAGGGTGGAATCAGACCGCCCCGGTTATGACGAATACCGGTATAACCTGGGTGCGATCGAGCATGACCCGTATGTGCTGATGGGGTATCTGACTTCTGCTTATCAGGGATTTACTTACGATGAAGTGGAAAGCGTGCTGCGGCAGCTTTTCCAGGAACAATATACCCTGTCCTTTTCAGAAGAAACCGAGATCCGTTACCGCACCGAAACTTCCGTTGACCCGGAAACCGGGGAAGAAACCCAGGAGGAAGTGCCTTATGAATGGCGCATCTTAAATGTCAAGCTCACAGTCACACCTCTGGAAAACCTGGTCGTTTCCCGGATGAACGCAGACCAGAAAGAGATCTGCGAGATCCTGCTGCAGACAAAAGGAAACCGCCAGTATGTCAAAAATATCTTTGGCACCAACTGGCTCCCTTATGTGACCAGCTACTACGGCTACCGGGTACATCCCATCAGCGGGGAAAAGAACTATCACACCGGTGTGGACATCGGGATGCCGGAGGGCACAGAGATCCTTGCCGGGCATGACGGAACAGTCACCCTTGCGGGAAATGCCAGCGGTTATGGCTTATGTGTTGCCATTGAAGGCGAGGCATACGAAGGACATACCCTGACGACCAAATACGGGCACTGTTCCCAGATCCTTGTTTCTGCCGGGCAGGAGGTCAAAGCCGGGGATGTGATCGCAAAGGTCGGGAATACCGGAAATTCCACCGGTCCCCACCTGCATTTAGAAGTCCTGGTTGACGGTCAGTATTTGAATCCCCTGTATTTTGCTGATACCGGCGATACCAGCGAACGGCACCTGCCGGAAGTTGGTTCAGGCGGCACAGGAAACTACTTCGATTATGACATTCCACCGGAAGCCCTTGCGGATGAACAGTTTGCTGCAATGATGGCCGAGGCGGAAAAATATCTTGGCTATCCGTATGTATGGGGAGGCGCAAGCCCTTCCACTTCCTTTGACTGTTCCGGCTATGTGTCCTGGGTGATCAACAACTGCGGCGTCGGCTGGAATTTCGGAAGGCTGACTGCGGACGGTCTTTTAGGTGTATGTACGCCGGTATCAAGCGCAGATGCAAAACCGGGCGACCTGATCTTCTTCCAGGGGACCTACAATACCAGCGGCGCAAGCCATGTAGGGATCTATGTAGGAAATGGAATGATGATCCACTGCGGAGACCCGATCTCTTATGCCAACATCAATACAAGCTACTGGCAGCAGCATTTTTATACATTTGGGCGTCTGCCTTAACAGATTGGAGGTAATAAATTGAATCCTAAAATTGAAAAACTGGAAAAGGAAATTGAAAAGACCAAAACAAAGATTGCGGAAATGCAGGCAAAGCTCCATAAGCTGGAGGAACAGAAAACGGAGCTGGAAAATACCGATTATGTGGCGGTGGCGCGCAGTTTCAAACTGACGCCCCAGCAGCTTGCGGATTTTTTGAAATCACAGCAGGCGGCCCCTTCGGAAACTATTTTACCGCAGGAGAAGGAGGATGTGCATGAGGCTTAAAAAACTTTCCCTGCTGCTGGCGCTTACGCTTCTTGTAAGTGTCAGCGCATTACCTGTAACGGCTCATGCCGGCGGTTCCAAAGACACCACACCGCCAACGCTGACTGCTTCCCTGGAGGGCGATGCCCTGAAAATAGAAAGCAGTGACGATCTATCCGGCGTGGAGGCGGTCTTTGTTGATGAAAACCGTATCAACTCCCTTACCGATGGGAAAGCGTCGGTTGCACTAAAAGATTATGCAGGAACAGAAAAACAGGTAAGCATATACGCAAAGGATTATGCAGGAAACCGTTCTGATGCGGTAAAGCTGGATAATCCGTATTACAAAGAACCGGCTCCTGAAAAGAAACCTGCTGTGGCAGCACCCCAGAGTCCGTCCGGTACACAGACAAAACCGCCTAAGGAAGAAAAACCTTCCGGCTCAAACGTTGCAACTCCTTCCGGCGGCGGAAATTCTTCCGGTTCAGATAACAGTACCGGACAGCAGGAAAATACTTCTGCGGTCCCGGAAGGTGCATTTACCCCGGAAGGCACCGGAACGGTACAGGACAACATCAGTGGTACGGATGGGGAAAAACAGTTTTACACCATCACTACGGACGCGGGCAATGTCTTTTATCTGGTGATCGACGGGAAACGGGAAGATAACAATGTCTACTTCTTAAACGGCGTCACAGAGTCCGACCTGATGGCGCTTGCAGAAAAGAACAATGGCAGCATGAGCATGATTCCCCAGGAAGAAAGCTGCAGCTGCACAGAAAAATGTGAGGCGGGAAAAGTCAATACCGGCTGCCCGGTCTGCAAAAATGACTTAAATGGCTGCAAAGGAAAAGAAAAGCCGACGGAAACTGAAAAACCGGCAGAACCGGAAAAGCCGAAGAAAGAAACCGGCAGCGTCGGCACGATCCTGTTTATCCTTGTTGCCTTACTTGCGGTCGGCGGAATCGGTTACTATGTAAAAATCGTGCGTCCGAAACAGCAGGCCGAGGACGATGCGGAATTTGAGGATGACGGTTATGGCGAAGGCTTTGACCCGGATGAGGCATACGGGGAACCGGAATATCTTTCAGAGGACGATTTTGACGACAAGGACAGCAAATAAGGCTGTCCTTTTAGATTTTATGAAAGTGAGGATTTTTTCATGGAACATATCATAACCAGACGCCGCGGCTTTCGCAAGCTGTTGGCGTTTTTGCTTTGTATGGCAAGCATTTTGGGGCTTCTTCCGGCTCAGGCTTTTGCCATGTCTGTCGGACAGACGGCAAGCTCCTGGCTGGGCGACCAGTATGTAGGCTCTGATGGGAACCACTACCGCGCCCCGGCGCCTTACACCTATCTTGCCTACCATACAGACGGAACCATCGACGTACACACCAGTTCCGGGGGCAATGCTTACCGGCATTATATGCTGACGGATTCTGACGGGATCAGCCACCAGGTTTACTGTGTGGAGAGCGGGATTCCTTACCATACTTCGGAAAACACCTATGTTTCAGAAAGCGGGACCAACAGCCAATATCTGAACCTGCTTCCTGCCGAGGCAAGGAGGGGGATCACCCTGACTGCGATCTATGGCTGGAAACCCGGTGCGGCGCTCCCTGTTTCCGGGATCAACGAGGACGACTATAAGATGGCGACCCAGATCATCCTCTGGGAATACCAGCAGCAGCTTAGAAGCGATCCGTACAGCCGCCACGGAAACGGCCACGCAGACGCCGACCAGTATTTTAGCGTGATCGCCGGACGACCGGCAGAAAAAGCCTATGACTGGATTCTGGCACAGGTTGCTTCCCATTCCACAGTCCCTTCCTTTACTTCTTCTAAGAAAAGCGAAGCACCGGAACTGGAACTGAAATGGGATGTTGAAAAAAAGGTCTATACCCTGACGGTCACAGATACCAACAACTTGAAGATCGACCTGGAGGCTTTGAAAGGCAGCGGCGTTTCTGTGACAAGAAACGGAAATGAATACACCTTTACCAGCAGGCAGATGATGATGGACCCGGTGCTGTTTGAATTCCGAAAGAATATCCCGGTGGCAAACGACATGCTGATTTGGGGCAGACCCGGCTACCAGACCATGATGACCGGCGCCAGCGATCCGGTTTCCTTCTTTGTAAAGATCAAAACGGAAACTTACGGTACTGCAAAACTTGTCAAGACCAGTGAGGACGCCATTGTTTCCGGTATCACCTTCCATATCTCCGGTACGGACATTTTGGGAAATGAAGTCAATGAGGAAGTTACGACCGGAGAAAACGGCCAGATTGAAAAGAAGCTCCTGCCGGGAACCTATCTGGTAAAAGAACTTCCGGTGGACCGCTATGTGACCCCTTCCGCACAGTACGTGACCATTGAAAGCGGGCAGACTTCTTCGGTACATTTCAGCAATATCTTGAAGAAATTCCGCGTCCATGTGGTAAAGAGTGATGCTGACACCGGAAATGCTCAGGGGGATGCCACTCTTGCAGGGGCGACCTATGGGATCTTCCGTGATGGCGAACTGATCGACACTTATACTACCGGGTCAGATGGCAGCTTTATGACCCGCTATTATGTATGCGGGGATGGCTGGACGATCCGGGAAATCGAACCGAGCACCGGGTATCTTCTGAATGAAACTATTTATGAAGTGGGTGCATCCCCTTCCCAGTATGAAGTGGAACTCAATACCACAGAAAATCAGGTGACGGAAACGGTTATTTACGGAAATATCCAGCTTGTCAAGCACACCGATGACCTGGACCCGGATGTGCCTGAGGACGAAAATACCGACGATTCCAATGCCGGTATCATCGAACGCCCGGAAGCAGGCGCAGTCTTTGAAGTTTACTTAAAGGCAGCCGGAAGCTATGACGCGGCAAAGGAAAGTGAACGTGACCTTCTTACCACGGATGCGGATGGTTTTGCTTCCAGTAAACCGCTTCCTTATGGGCATTATACGGTCCATCAGATCGCAGGCGAGGAAGGCAAAGCCTTTGTCCCGGACTTTACGGTATTCATTTCCTCTGACGGAAAGACTTATAGCTATATTCTGAACAACCGCACCATCACAGCCCGTCTGAAAGTTGAAAAATGTGACGCAGAGACCGGAAAGATTATCCCTGTGACCGGAACCGGTTTTCAGATCAAGGATCTTTCCACCGGGGAATTTATCACCCAGACCGTCTACTATCCGAACCCGGAAACACTGGATACCTTCTATGTTTCTGACGAGGGCTGGCTGATGCTGCCGGAGCCTTTGGCCGCTGGGGATTATGAACTTTATGAGGTGGCTGCCCCTTATGGCTATGTGCTTTCCGATCGGCCGGTACCGTTTACCATTGACGGCAGCGAGGCGGTTGTGACGGTCACTCAGTACAATATGCCGCAGAAAGGCCAGCTTACCATCACAAAGACCGGAGAAGTATTTGCTTCTGTCCAGGAAAACGACGGACTGTACCAACCTGTGTATGAGGTTTCCGGACTTCCCGGAGCGATCTATGACGTGATCGCAGATGAAGATATTTATACCGGTGACGGTACCTTGCGGGCAGAAAAAGATACGGTTGTGGAAACCCTTACGACCGGCGAGGACGGCACAGCGAAAAGCGGGCTTCTCTATCTTGGCCGTTACCGTCTGGAGGAACGTCAGGCTCCTTCCGGTTGTGTGCTGAATCCTCAACCGGAATATGTGGAACTGACCTATGCGGGTGAGACCGTGGAGGTCACACAGGCAGCAACAGGTCTTTATGACGAACGACAGAAAGTGGATGTCACACTTTTCAAGGCAATGGAGACCAATGACCTGTTCGGTCTTGGCATGAACGAGGAATATAAGGATATTTCCTTTGGACTTTATGCTTCCGCAGACCTGACGGCGGCAGATGGCAGCGTGATCCCGGCAGATGGACTTCTGGAAGTGGTCTCTGTTTCGTCTGATGAATCCGGCGGTTACAGTGCTTCCTTCGCCTCCGACCTGCCTTTTGGCAGCTATTATGTCAAGGAACGCACGACCAACGGCGCCTATATCCTTTCGGATCAGAAATATCCGGTCGTCTTTGAATATGCCGGACAGGAAACCGCCCTGGTACAGATCCTTGTCAATGAAGGCAAGGCTGTTTCCAATGAACTTCTCCGCGGGCGTGTAGACGGTGTAAAAGTTGGGGAAAACCCGGAAGGCGGCGAAGATGTCACGCTGGCCGGTGCGCTCATGGGACTGTTTAGACCTGATACAGAAGAATTTACCGAAGAAAATGCACTGCTTACTGCTGTTACCGGAAAAGACGGCAGTTTTTCCTTTGAGAATATTCCTTACGGACACTGGATCGTCAAGGAGATCTCTGCCCCTGACCTTTATACAGTAAGCCCGCAGCAGCACCATGTATATATCGGTGCAGACGGACAGCATATTGAGATCCGTGTGGAAAACACCCTGATCCGCGGCAGTGTGCAGGTAACTAAAACCGAAGCTGTGGAAGGACCTTCCCCTGTGGAAAAGGAGGATAAGAAAGACAAGAATTCTTTCCTGCGTTTCCTGCCCGGTGCGGTGTTCGACCTGTATGCGGATTCCAACGCCAACCAGGAATATGATCCTGACGATCAAAAGATCGGTACGCTGAAAGAAACCGATGCAGGCTATCATACGGCGGAAAACCTTCTGGCTGGCGGCTACTTTATAAAAGAAAGCAAAGCGCCGGAGGGCTATCAGCCTGATCCAAACGCTTACTATTTTTCCATCACAGAAGATGGACAGGTCGCAGTTGTGGAAAATGGAGAAGCCGGGCACGGATTTACCAATGAGGCTTACCGTGGCAACTTAAAGATCACAAAGGATTCCAGCGACGGGCGCAAAGATGGTTTTGCCATCGAGGTCAAGAGCGCGGACGGCTCCTACTGCGAGACATTCACCACTCCAAAATCCGGTGTAATTGAAGTAAAGGGCCTTCGTGTCGGTATTTATACCGTAACAGAAGTTGCAAACCGGGCAAGCAAGGATTACATCATCCCTGATGCCGCTACGGTGGAGATCAAAGCTGACCAGACATCTACGGTCCAGTTCTTTAATGAAAAACCGGAAAAGCCGGGGAAGCCGGAAAAACCTTCTGTTCCGTCCAATCCTTCCACCCCTCAAAAGCCGGTACCGCAGACCGGGGATGATCCGTATATTTTCCTATATGGCGGACTGTTGGCAGCCGCACTGATTGGCGGCAGCGTATTTGCTGTGTATTATTTCAAAAAGGGAAAATACAGCAGGACTTCCCCGAAAAGAACGGCTGTCGGGATTTCTGTCCTTTCACTCTGCGTTCTGGTGGCTTTTGGCAGCGGTTTTTTGGTGTTCCGTGACTTAAACCAGTATGCCGAGAGTAAAGATGCCTATCAGGATCTTGCCGGATATGTGGAAGTACCGGAGCAGACAGCCTCCCCGGAACAGGCAACCGATCCAACGGAAACAAAACAGGACGATGCCGATATTGTCCTGCCTTCGGTAGACTTTGAAGCGCTCCGTGAAAATGGACCGGACATCATCGGATGGCTTTCCCTTCCTGATACGGTGCTCAATTATCCGGTGACGCAGACTGACAACAACGAGTATTACCTGAACCATCTTTATGACGGGACCTACAACAAGGTTGGCTGCCTGTTTGCCGACTATGAAAATCAGGCAGGTTTTTCAGACCGCAATACGATCGTCTACGGCCATAATATGCGGGATGGTTCCATGTTTGCTCTGCTGAACCGGTACGATGAACAAAGTTACTTTGATACCCACAGGCAGATGTATCTCGTTACTCCGAAGGGTGGTTATGTCATGGAGATCTTTGCGGCGTTTGCAGCAAAGCCGGAAGAATCCGGCAGTGAAACTTCTCCCTGGCAGCTTTCCTGGAAGGATGACGGTGCTTATACTACCTGGCTTACAGCTATGAAGGAACGTTCCGCGGTGGAAAGTGATGTGACTGTGACCTGCAGCGATAAGGTACTGACCCTTTCTACCTGTACGCCGGGCGGCACAGGACGCTTCCTTGTCATGGGAAAACTCGTGAAAGTAGATAACGAAATATAGATTCTAGACGGTGCGGGGGCAAAAGCTCCCGCACCTGCTGTTTACAAGGAGGATTTTATTTTATGGTAAATACCATGATTTCCATTCCCGGCTATGTCCATCTTTACCGCTCGCTTTTGCGGTTTTATGACATGCCGGAAAATGAAGTCCGGGAAATGCTCTATCTTCTGAATACGGCAAACCTGGACTGCTATGAGTATTATCACCCGGACCGCAGTGTGATCCAGAGCGGACCGGTCGCTTTTTGCGGATGGCTGGAAACGAAAGACTGCCGCCCTTACCGCACAGAGGTACAGCTTTACAAATCGCTGCTGTTTTTGAAGCGCAGCATTGACCGTGACCTGATCGTATCAGCTCAGAGGGAGGCTCTGCAAACCCTGCGCTGTATTATCTCCAATCTGGAATACCGCTTTTATAAAGCCTATGGCATGGAGATCGAGGACAAACGCACGGTCTATGGGGAATGTACCTACCGTCTGGTTCCCAGGGAGGATGAACCCAGCGTGTGCCTGATGCACGACTGGATCTACCTGCCAACTGCCTGATGTCACGAATAATATATAAAATATGTGACATATATGAAAACTGTACTGCCTTGCAAAATTTTTGATTTTTGATGTATAAATCAGATTTTTAATGGGAACACTCAAAATAAGAGGAATAGGACCTATTGCAATCATGTCACGAATAATATATAATATTCGTGACATGAAGGGAGGCGGTATTGTGGACAACGGATATACAAAACGAATACGAGAGCGTGTTCTTTCTCTTGAAGATGGAACTGTTTTTGTGATGTCTGATTTTGCGGATATTGCAGATACATCCACTATTCGTCAAAGTTTAAGTCGTTTAGTGCAATCAGGAACATTGCGCCGTATTTTGAAAGGAGTTTATGAAAAACCAAAATATAGCAAACTTCTGGATGAATATGTGGCGGCAGACCCGGAAGCGGTGGCGAACGCATTGGCACGAAGTTATCACTGGACGATTGCCCCATGTGGGAATACAGCATTGAACCTGTTAGGTCTTTCAACACAGGTAACAGCAGTATGGTCCTATATCAGCGATGGTCCATATAAGACCTACGAGTGGAACTCTACAAAGCTGGAATTTAAGCACCGGACCAATAAAGAGATTACCGGATTGTCCTATATGACAAGTTTGGTTATACAGGCATTAAAAACGCTTGGCAGATCGAATGTTACGCCAGAAGTCATACAGATGCTTTCCGAAAAACTGACAGCCAAGGATAAACAGGCTTGCTTGAAGGAAGCAACAGAGTCTACGGATTGGGTTTACGATACGATACGGCAGATTTGTGGAGGTGAAAAGGTACAATGAGAAATATAGCAAGACTTTCAGATAACGACCGCAGGGAGCTGTTCAGAAATACAGCAGATAAAATGGGGCTGAATGATGCCATTGTAGAAAAAGACTTTTGGGTATGTTTTACGCTGGATTATTTATTTCACCGCTCACCATGGAAAGAGTCCATCACCTTTAAGGGCGGTACCAGCCTTTCAAAAGCCTTTCACCTGATCAGCCGGTTTTCAGAAGATATTGATTTGATTCTGGACTGGCGTGTATTGGGATATGGCAAAGATGAACCATGGGAGAAACGTTCCAATACAAAACAGGATGCTTTTAACAAAGAAGCCAATGCGCGTGCGGAGGTATTTCTGTCCGAAACATTCTGCCCGGCAGTCAAAGCCGGCTTATCCCAGGAAATCGGTTGTGAAGCAAATGTCTACATAGATGAAAAGGATAAACAGACGGTCATTTTCGCCTATCCGCACCTTTTTACAAATACGGCGACCTTACAGGTGATCCGTTTAGAGATTGGTGCGCTGGCAGCGTGGACTCCTGCAAAAACAGCGCAGATCGAACCATACGCGGCAAAATATTATCCGAAGATTTTTGAGCAAAAAGAAACTGCAATCCTTACCGTTGCCCCGGAACGGACCTTCTGGGAAAAAGCCACAATCCTGCACCATGAAGCGAACAGACCGGAACATTTGGAAATGCCGCAGCGGTATTCCAGACATTATTATGATCTCTACCGCATGGCTGCAACACCGGTCAAAGAAGCTGCTTTTTCCAGGCTGGATCTCCTGAAGAAAGTTGTAGATTTCAAAATGAAATTCTATCCCAGATCATGGGCGAAGTACCCGGAGGCTGTGCCGGGCACATTAAAATTACTCCCGCCGGAATACCGGTTCGCAGCATTGGAAGCGGACTATAACTCTATGCAGGATATGTTGTATGGAGATGTTCCGACATTTGAGACAGTCATAGCAGCGGTCCGGGAACTGGAAAAAGAGATCAATACACTATAACAATTACATATCCGTTTATTTGCCGGCTATTCTAAGATGCTTTAGAATAGCCGGTTTCTTGTTTTCAAAGGAGGGATGCTATATTACGCAAAATGAAGTCAATGCCGTTTTTGACGAACAGGTACGGCTCTGTGCTGATACCTTGAAACGAAAAACCAAAGAATACACCGGGGATGACCCGGACCGGCTGGGTGCATTTAAGGCAGCGGCAGCTTTACAGCATACAACGCCCCAGCGTGCCCTTGCCGGTATGCTGGCAAAGCATATTGTTTCTCTATACGATATGTGCTTTGCCGAGGAAACAGTTTATCCGATGGACACATGGGACGAAAAGATCACAGACAGTCTTAACTATCTGTTCTTACTGAAAGCGATTGTAAAGGAGGGACATACCAATTAAACAGATTGAAGTAAAAATTTTGAACTGCCAGGCGGTAGCGGAAGCAGAAAAAAACATGGTCTTTGCGGCAAGGCTTACCCAGCAGGGACATAAGATTGCCTCAATGGACGACCTGATGGAGCTCTACGAAAAATCATTCAGCGTTCAGACAGTAGCAGCTATGGGGGCGCTTCCCCATCCTACCATCCAGAAATTTGCGGTGATCACGGTAGCCATTGTCTGCGCCAGCAGGCGTTTTCTGGCGCAGATCACCCGCCACCAGAACGAAGTAAAATTTATGAGTGCATCGCTGCAGTACAGCAACTATACGGGACAGGCGGATTTCGCTGTCCCGTATTCTATTATGACGGCTCCGGCAGTGGTACGGGAATTGTACTTAAAAAGCTGTAATGAAAGCATGGAATGTTATGAAACCCTGTGCACTGCCGGAAGCGGGCACGATGCGGCCGGCTATGCCACGCCCCAGGGATTACGGAATGTACTGCTCATCAGCGCCACCCCTTATCAGTGGAAACATATCATCAGCCAGCGGGTATGCCGGAGAAATACAGATGAAACAAGGATCGTGCTGCTAAAGGTCTGGAAAGAACTTTATGAACTAAGCCCTGCTTTGTTTGCCCCATCACTGACCGGGCCTTTTTGTCAGATGGATCGATGTCTGGAAGGTAAAATGACCTGCGGACGAAAACTGCAGGCAGATATGACGCCAGAGGATATTTTAGAAAAAGATTATCCTGCTCTTTGGGAAGGAGGCTGCCGATGAAAATAAAACTGATCGACTTTGGCGTACCGGAGCACCAGCGTCCTTACCGTCCGCATGGCAATGATGCCGGAGCGGATGTTTATCTGCCCTATGACTGTACCTTACAGCCCGGAGAAATCGCCAAAATTCCTCTTGGCTTTGGACTGGAAATACCGGATGGATATGCGGGATATATCTTTCCCCGTACCAGCATGGCGGTAAAAGGTCTGGTCTGTGAACTGCCGCCTGTGGATTCCGGCTATCGTGGAGAGATCCATGCGATCATCAGCAATGTAAGCAATCAGGCGCAGTCTCTTTTTAAGGGAGCCCGTATCGGGCAGCTTGTGATCACGCCGATCGTCATTGCGGATTTTGTAACCGATCTGGGAACAGAACGAGGAACCGGCAGCTTTGGCAGTACCGGCGAATAGAAAAAGGCTGTTTGGGGAACAGTTTTTGAATACTTATCGGTATAGGGAGCGGACATTTCGAGAACATTATAAAATATAATAAAGAAAGTCACGAAAAAAGCGGCCTTTACCGTGACCGCTTACTTTCTGCTATTGAGTTCTTTCATAATACCGAGGATATATTGCATGGATTGAGGATCAAGCTGTCTTGCCTCTGCAATGAATTCCTTTAAGGTTTCCGGGTAGGTATTTCCTTCATCAAAGAATTCCTGCGGTGTCACACCCAGATATTCGCAGATGTAGAAAAAAGACTGCATAGCGGGAAGTGACTTTTTATTCTCAATATTATTGATGTAGTTGTTTGCCTGACCTAACGATAAAGACATATCGCGTGCGGAAACTCCTTTCTGTGTCCGCAGCTTCGCTAATCGTTCCGGGACAAAATCTTCATACATCGCCTTCACCTCCCATTCTGTAATAGATTGTACCTTACACCCCTTTATTATCCGCAAAGAGAAAAAGGGTATTATCGTTGACTTGCTAAATAAAATCTATTACTATGTGAAAAGTGAAGAATTTTACCTATCAGATGGAGGGATGACCGATGAAAGGAAAGACCTGCTGTGTTACCGGACACAGGGATTTACCGCAGAATGAGATCAACAAAATAAAAGCCGCTTTGGAACATGAGATCGATGCTGCCGTTACAGATGGATTTACCTGTTTTATGAGTAGCTTTGCAGATGGCGTGGATCAGTATTTTGCAGAGCTGGTGTTGGAAAGAAAGCAGACCAATCCGGCGCTGGAGCTGATCGCAGTGATCCCTTACCGCAAACGTCTGGACAGCCTGAATAAGAAAACAAGAACCCGTGAACTGCTGGAGGCTTGTGCGGATGTTGTTGTCATACAGGAAAAATATCTCCCAAGCGTCTACTCCCACAGAAACCGCTATATGGTGGAGCACTCCGACCGAGTGATCGCTGTATATGACGGACGGGAAACCGGCGGTACGGCAAAGACGATCCGCTTCACCCACCGGATGAAAAAGGAACTGCGGGAAATCCCGGTTGGAGAGATCGTCCTGCCGGATCACTTGAAACCAAAAACAAAATAGATACCTGTTGATGCGCTCACTTTGAAGTGGGCGTTTTTCTTTACCCATTTTTAGGAGGAATGCTTATGTGGAACCTGATTTCACATTTCCTTACCTTTGCCGGAGGAATGGCTTCCGGCGTTATGCTGATGTGTCTTATACAAACCGGAAAACTTGCGGATAAAGAATTTGAAACTATGAAGGAGGAATAAAAATTGAAACTTGTGATTGCAGAAAAGCCCTCTGTTGCTATGTCACTGGCAGCAGTATTAGGCGCAACGGAAAGAAAAGACGGTTATCTCGAAGGTTCCGGCTATCTGGTGAGCTGGTGCGTGGGACATCTTTTGGAACTGGCACAGCCGGAGGCTTACAAAGAACAGTACGCCAAATGGCGGTATGAGGATCTTCCGATCCTACCGGAAAACTGGAAATATGAAGTGCCAAAGGATAAGAAAACGCAGCTTGCCCTTTTGTGCCGATTGATGAAGGACAAACGGGTGGATTCCGTGGTATGCGCTACGGATGCCGGACGAGAAGGAGAACTGATCTTCCGTCTGGTCTATGAATATGCCGGATGTAAAAAGCCTATGGAGCGCCTTTGGATTTCCAGTATGGAGGATGCGGCGATCCGTGAGGGCTTTGACCATCTCCACCCCGGCAGTGATTACGATAAGCTCTATGATGCGGCGGTCTGCCGGGCAGGAGCCGACTGGCTGATCGGGATCAATGCCACCCGGCTTTTTTCTGTCCTGTATGGTGTCACCCTAAATGTCGGCCGTGTTATGTCACCGACACTGGCACTTTTGGTACAGCGTGAGTCGGATATTGAATCCTTCATCAGTAAGCCTTTTTATGTGCCGGAAATCACCTGCGGAGGTTTTACTGCTTCCGGCGAAAAAATGACGGAACGATCCGAGGCTGAAAAAATCCGTATGGACTGTGACCACAACTCCGCTTTTGTGCGTTCTGTGGAAAAGCAGGTAAAAACTATACAGCCTCCCCGCCTTTATGACCTTACAACTCTGCAAAGGGAATGTAACCGTATTTATGGCTATACGGCTCAACAGACCCTTGATTATGTGCAATCTCTCTATGAAAAGAAGCTGGCAACCTATCCGAGAACGGACAGCCAGTATTTGACGAAGGACATGCAGGCAACCGCCGCTTCCCTGATCCTGTGGCTGCGTGACAATATGACCTTTGGAAAAGGCTACGCCGGAGAGCCGGACATTGACCGGGTAACAGATGACAGCAAAGTGACTGACCACCATGCCATTATCCCAACTGTGGAAATCGCACGGACAGACCTGTCAGAGCTTCCTTCCGGGGAGCGGGATGTGCTTACCCTGCTTGTCGTCAGACTGCTTTGTGCCACAACGCAGGTACACCGATTTGAAGCGGTCACCGCTATATTGGACTGCCAGGGATATACTTTTACGGCAAAAGGAAAGACTATTTTACAGTCCGGCTGGAAAGAGGTGGAACGGATTCACCGTATGAGTATCAGGCAGAGTGAAACGGAACACAAAGAAAATGAAGCTGTCGCTCTCCCTGTGCTGCAGGAAGGACAGACTTTTGAAGCTGTATCAGCAAGTCTCCGTGAAGGGAAAACTTCACCGCCGAAACACTATACGGAGGACACACTGCTGTCCGCTATGGAGACTGCCGGTGCGGAAGATATGCCGGAAGATGCCGAGCGTAAAGGATTGGGTACTCCGGCTACCCGTGCGGCAACACTGGAAAAGCTGGTTTCTGCCGGATTTGTACAGCGAAAGAAAAAGCAGCTCATTCCTACGGAAAAAGGAAAGAACCTGATCGCAGTCCTGCCGGACAATATCAAATCTCCCATCTTAACTGCAGAATGGGAATCCATGCTGAAACAAGTGGAACATGGCGAACTGTCGGCAACATCTTTTATGGATCAGATTGCAGATATGAGCCGGACGCTGGTAAAAGAACATACTACCCCGGAAGAACGTTTTGCGGATCTGTTTCCTTCTTCCAGAGGAACTGCACATGAAGCCGTAGGGGTATGTCCTCGCTGCGGAGCCCCGGTATATGAAGGAAAGAAAGGTTTTTTCTGCGACAACAGGGAATGTTCTTTTGCTCTTTGGAAAGATAACCGTTTCTTTTCCAGCAAGAAAAAATCCATCACAAAGTCTGTGGCAGCGGCTCTTTTGAAAGAGGGCCGTATTTCTATGTCCGGGCTTTACAGTGAAAAAACAGGAAAGACCTATGATGCGGAAGTGATTCTGGATGATACCGGCGGTAAATATGTGAATTTCAAGCTGGAATTTCCAGTAAAGAAAGGCAGGCGTAAATGAGCGATCGAAAAACCTTTGAATATGGCGGTTATCACTTCACGCCCATACGAAAATTTCACAAAAAAGAAGGCGACTTTTTCGCCATATCGAAACGGCTGGCAAGTGACCCCAACTTAGGGCTGTGTACCTATCAGGATCGGCAAAAAGCACCTTATGATTACAAAGACTTTTATACCGTTTCAACAGACAAAGAATGTGATATTTTCCGCTGCGAAGAAAATGGATTGTTGTATGTACCAGGAAAAAATGAACTTTTTATTTACCATGAACCAAAACAGAAAAAGCGGAACTCTATCGCCGATGCCCTTTCACAGCCCAGGAATGTTACTGATACAACCGAAATTTCCAGCGGTCGGCAAAGCAGAGCCCCGGAAAGGTAGGCGTTATGGCGGAGAGAGAATTGAACCGCTCGGAGCGGGCTACGATCCGAAAGCTGGTTACGGAGCTTTGCGCCAACTATGACTCCCAGGATAAGATCTGCCTTCCTCTGGACAGCCCTTGTTACATGCTGAATAAATGGTGGACCGGTGCTTATTGCAGGTACTTTGAAAAAGCGGTGCTGCCGGTGGATGCAGCACTGGAATCAGCCATTACCGGCGAGGACACCTCCATGAGACAGAAAATATGCCCTGTGTGTGGAAAGGCATATCTTCCTACAACCAGCCAGGCATATTGTTCCGCTGCCTGCCGGGTCTATGCAAGACGGAAATCCGAGCGGGAACGCAAACGCCGGAAGCGGCAAAACCAACCATGATATGTCCGCAACTTAGCCTTAAAAGTCCTTGATTTTCAAGGGCTTTTTGCACCTGTTTTCAAGGGAGCTGTATAAGAATACTCCGGTGCTTTGAAATGAGGTTAAGTTGCGGACAAAACATATATTTTAACAAAAACGATAGGAGGCGATTTTTTGAATATCAACACGATTACCGCGGAGGACCTTCGCCGCATGCCGGATAAGGAAGGACTGATTTTACAGGGCTGTGGCGGGGATCTGACAGAGTGGGTGGACGGGATCAATGAAATGCTGACAAAAGCAGGCATATTGAAAGATGGCTGTCAGTTTGAGAATGTGGCTGCTTTTCAGCACGGCGAACTGACCTGTCTGCTTTACCCGTTTGATGATGTGAAACTGGATATAGGAAAACTTGCCCTGTGGCGTTTACAGACCCATGAAGTCTATGGCGGCACATGGCTGTCGGACTTTGTGCCGAATTATTTAGGCGGATTTATAGAAACACCGGAAGCGTTGGCAGATAAACCGGATTGTCCGCTGATCGGAGCAGATGGGAACATTTTTAATCTGCTGGGTATTGCTTCCCGTACTTTGCGGGAGCATGGTTTGAAAGAACAGGCAAAAGAAATGTCTGATCGGGTATTTGTTTCCGGCAGTTATGGAGAAGCGCTCTGTATCATTGGCGAATATGTCAACATCACAGATTCCGAACTGGAGCATAAGAATTCTCTCCGTCAGCAGCTAAAAGCAACAAAACCGGCAGACCCGGTAAAAAAGCAACAAACTTCCAAACAGCAGGAACGATAAGGAGGGATGCGGAATGGAAAAGAAACGGACCTATGGTGTATGGGCAGTACGAAGCAGCACTTCTATTTTCGGACCGGCACAAAGCTGGTGCAAGGAAAATGGAAAACCGTTGGAGTTTGATACCAAAGCTGCTGCTGAAAACTATGCAAAGGAAGCCAACGAACATACGACAGCAAATGTCCGATACTATGTGAAAGAAAAAGAACCGGAGCCCGGTGCTGTTCGGAAAGGAACATCTCAACCGGAGCTGGATGCACGCAGCCATGAAGAAGTGATACCAAGAAATGATGCAGCGGAAAAACAAAATGAGATTCCGGGCAGACAGATTCCTTCTCAAACAGATCCGCTGGTAGAAATCCGCTCTGCGGTCCATAGTAATTACGCGGGTATGGTCGCTATGCTGGGTGCGGACAACCGTGTGTATTTGGGGCGTGAGGAACGCTGCCATTACCAGAATATGCAGCCATCTTACTATGACAATCAGGACGGTTCCCTGTGTTTTGTCTGTGATCAGCCCGACATGTACTATTTTCTCTATGGAGAAGGCTGGGCGCATACCCAGGCGGAAATGCTGGAACGAGGGCTTACCCTGCGCCAGTATGAAGAATTTGCGAGACTGCAAAATGGGGTCCTTGCACAGTTTACCACCCAAAGAGAAATTCTGTTTGCCGGACAGCCGTTTCAGGCGCCGGAAAGTTATCTTCGCAATGCGGAACTTTATGAGGAAGGACAAACCGGGAACTACAATATGCTGGATGGCAGGCTGAACAACGAACCTCCTGTGCGCCCGGATCTGACAGACGGACAGACGGATGAAGAAATCCGGGAGCTGGTGCCGGAAGCAAAGCCGTCTTTGATGGACCGTTTGAAAGCAGACAAACCGGAGCATGAAGCAAGGCAGATGATCCCTCCTGTGCCGGAAAGGGAACGCTGATGGCCAGGGTAAGATTTGAGGATGTAGATCTTTTGGGTGCTCTTTCCCGTATCGTAGATCTTCATACCCAACATTATAAAGAGGACTTTGACCTGGATAAGGAACTGATTTCAAAACTGGCTGTGTCAGACCGTTCAGAGGATAAACAGCTTCTTTGGATGTCACGCCCTTGCGGAACCTATACCCTGCGCGAACGGGAAGTTTATCTGGATGGAAGCCATGAAAATAAAGTGTGGCGGTTTTACCAGGAACAGACAAATGATCCCGTTTTGGCTTATGCCATCTCTTTGAAAGAAGTCAGGGACGGAAAAATATTTGGCAATCTCTATCCGCTAAATTATAGAGAACATGTGGAACGGATGAAAAAGCTGACCTGTCCAATCGGAAATGTAGCCGTTGCATTTGCGGATGGAAATGTTATCACGATTCCCTATCAGGAACGGAGACAGCTTATGAACCGGTTTATGCCAGAGCATGGAGCCCCTAAAACAATGACTTATCTGCCGGAAAATGAGCCGGAGCTGATGATGATTCTAAAACGGGAACGCTTCAAACGCAGCTATCATGCGACAGCCGGAAATCTGGAGGAATATCTTGATAAGCTGGAAAAGACCACCCTGCGGGAAAAACTCAAAAGAGCAAAGACGGTGGTTTCAACACAGGAGGTCTCATCTCATAAAAGAGGGTTGGAACGATGAAGGGCGGGCATAACAAAAAATCCGTCCGCGTCGAATTTGTCATGTCCGAACCGGAGGCCGAACTGGTAAAAGAACGCATGGCGGAACTTGGCATTACCAACCTGTCGGCATATCTGCGAAAGATGGCCGTAGACGGTTACATCATTCACCTTGATATGGGAGATATTCAGGAAATGATCCGGCTTCTCCGCATTTGTTCCAATAACTTAAACCAATATACCAGACGGGCCAATGAGACCGGCAATATTTATGCCGCAGATATAGATGACATCCGCACCCGTCTGGACAGCCTTTGGGATGGCATGGACAAACTGATCCGGGGATTTGCAAACATTTCATAAACAGCCGGAAAGCCGTTGCTTTCTTTTTGCCGTCACGGTAAAATTTTTATAAGGGCAGATGCCCTTCTGAAAGGAGGCAAAGCGTATGCGTTTGATAGGTAAATTACTGGCACTTCCCTTTATGCTGGTTACGGGGATTCTTTATCTGGTATGTAAATTTTTAGTGGTTCTTTCCGGTGCGGTACTTGGGATTCTTTCTGGGATCATCTTTCTGGCGGCATTGGTGCTGTTCTTTGTCGCAGGATTTTTGCCGGGTCTTGCATGGCTTATGATCGCCTTTCTTATCAGTCCATACGGTCTGCCTCTGGCGGCTGCATGGCTGGTAGGGATCATTGGCGGGGCAAACAGTGCCTTAAAGGATTTTATATTTGGTTAAGCAGATTTGGCGGGGCGCATAGGCAGCCCCGCTCTTTTTCTGCAATTATAACTTCTCTGATTGGAATTAAGTTAAGGAGGTGACGAAAATAGCGACCACAAGACTGATGCCTCTGCATGTAGGAAAAGGTCGGAATATCTCTACTGCGATCTCAGATATTATTGATTATGTAGAAAATCCGCAGAAAACCGATTTTGGAAAATTCATTTATGGCTATGAGTGTGATACCCGGCTTGCTGATGCAGAGTTTCTTCTGTCCAAACGACAGTATGCAAATCTGACCGGCAGAAATCAGGGTGCAGATGATGTGATCGCCTACCATCTCCGTCAGGCATTTAAGCCCGGCGAAGTTACGCCAGAAGAAGCTAATCAGATCGGCAGGGAGCTGGCACTGAAGCTCACAAAAGGAAACCATGCCTTTGTTGTCTGCACCCATGTGGATAAGCACCATGTCCATAATCACATCATTATCAACTCTACTACACTGGACTGTCAGAAAAAATTTCGCAACTTCTGGGGCTCTACCTGGGCAATCCGGCGAATGAATGACAAGCTGTGTTTGGAGCATGGACTTTCGATTGTAGAAAATCCGAAACCCAGCCGGGAGCATTATGGCACATGGCTGGGAAATAAAAAGCAGCCTTCCTTTCAGGAGCAGATACGCATTGCTATTGATGCTGCATTAGAGGAAAAGCCAAAAGATTTTGAGGAACTTCTACAGAAGCTGGAAACTGCTGGGCTGGAAGTCAACCGTGAAAGAAAACATCTTCGGTTCCGAGTTCCGGGACAAGAAAATTATACCCGATGCGATACGCTCAAAGGCGATTATACAGAACAGGCCATCAAAGAACGGATTGCCGGTACACGGACAGTAAAACCCCGCCATGCCTTTTCTAAAAAAACGGTTTCCAAAGTTGGATTGCTGGTTGATATTGAAGCTGCAATCCGTTCCGGCAAGGGCCCTGGTTATGAGCGCTGGGCAAAAGTGTTCAATCTAAAGCAGCTTTCTCAGGCAGTGCTCTACTTAAAAGAACATGGCGATATGGGTTATGAGGATCTTCTGGAAAAAGCCAACGCCACTACCACTAATTTCAATACCTTATCCGTTCAGATCAAAGATCTGGAGTCAAAAATGAACGCCAATGCCGAGCTGCAAAAACAGATCGTAAACTATGCGAAAACGCGGGCTGTCTATGTAGAATATCGCAAAGCCGGGTACAGCAAAAAATTCCGAACAGAACATGAAGCTGAAATTCTGCTGCACCAGGCGGCAAAGAATCATTTTGACGAGCTGGGAATCAAAAAGCTCCCCTCTGTCAAATCTCTCCGGGAGGAATACACCGATCTTCTGGAACAAAAACGGAAAGCCTATTCTGCCTATAAGCAGGCCAAAAATGATATGAAAGAACTTCATAATGTTCGGGCCAATGTGGAATACCTATTAGAGATTTCTTCCCCACCACAACCGCAGCGCAGCACAGAAAAATCCCGTCAATAAGGTTTGCTAACTTGAATTCTATAGACCTTGACTTTCCGGGACTTCTTAACTATAATAATACTCAAGCAGGGGGACTACCTTGTAGTTGAGAAGGTTAAAACCTGACCCTTTGAACCTGTTGGCTAATACCAACGCAGGGAGCTGAAGAATACAGATTCGTATTTTTTGGACATTCTCTGTTTTGGGAATGTCCTTTTTTAATTGAATAAGATATGATATGTGTTTGCGAGGGAACTGAACAAGTTGAAAAAGGTAAGACCTGACCTCTGGACCTGTCGGCTAATACCGGCGTAGGGAAGCAATTTCTTACGCTCGTATTGCGTCTGAAAGAGCTTCTAATTGTTTTAGAGGCTCTATTTTTTTATCTTAGGAGGATCAAACATGGCATTTATGAAAGACATCTTAACCCACAACATCCCCATTTGGGAAGAATGTGCAGCTACCCCATTTGTGCAGGAAGTGCAAACTGGAAAGCTACCTCTTGAAAAATTCAAGAGATATATGATTCAGGATAGTATCTATCTGAAAAACTATGCCCGCATATACGGAAAGGCAATTTTTCATGCTGCTACATTAAGAGAAATTCAGCTTTACTACTCCATGCTGAACTTTGTAAATGATACGGAATCGGAAGTGCGGCTGGATTATCTAAAGCAATTTTGCATAACAGATGATGATATTGAACTGATCGCCCCTTTGCCTGAAAATCAAAATTACATTGATTTCATGTTTGAGATTGCGTCACATGGAAAGAATGAAGAAATTTTAATGGCGGTTCTTCCCTGTATGTTAAGTTACAGCTATATATTCCGCAAACTGGCGTCTGTCCCCACAAGCAGAGAATCAAGATATTGGGACTTTATCAAAGATTATGCCGATGAACAATATGCAGAAAGCTGCAAAGAATGGTCTGCTTTTGCAGAGCATAAATGTGCTGGGTTATCAGAAGCAAATAAAAAGTATCTGGCTGATATTTTTGAGAAAGCAAGTTTGTTAGAACTTGCTTTTTGGAAGATGGCCTATCGGAACGAGAGAATGGAGGAAAATGCAAAATGAAAAAAGTATTGTCCATTGCCGGATCAGATTGCAGCGGAGGTGCAGGTATTCAGGCTGATTTGAAAACTTTTTCTGCTCACGGCGTATTTGGAATGAGTGTTATTGTTTCTGTTGTTGCAGAGAACACCAGCCGCGTTATCGACATCCAAGATATTACCCCGGATATGATTGAAAAACAGATTGACGCCGTATTTGAAGATATTGAAGTGGACGCAGTAAAAATCGGTATGCTTTCTACACCAGAATGTATGAAAGCGGTGGCAAAGAAACTATTACAATATAAGCCCCAAAATGTTGTAATCGACCCGGTTATGTATGCCAAAAATGGCTGCCCATTGATGAATCCTACGGCGGTTTCCACCTTGATAGACACAGTAATTCCACTTGCCGATGTACTTACTCCGAATATTCCAGAGGCAGAGAAAATAGCGGATATGCAGATTTCCACAGTTTCAGATATGGAGGCTGCCGCAAGAAAAATATATGCCATGGGTTGTAAGGCGATTGTTGTCAAGGGTGGACATCATATAGGAAATGCTGTTGATGTCCTATTTGATGGAGAAAATTTCTACCATTTTGAAACATCCCGCATTGATACGAAAAATACTCATGGGACAGGCTGTACCTTTTCTTCTGCAATCGCTTCCCAGCTTGCAAAGGGAAAAAGTGTTCCGCTTGCAGTCGAATCTGCAAAGGCATATGTCACAATGGCAATCGAACACTCTCTTGCGATTGGGAAAGGCTGTGGCCCGACGCACCATTTCTACGAATTGTATCAGCATGGTTTATCTAAAGAATAGGCAGGTGCAAAATGAACTTTGATTATACACTTTATCTTGTTACTGATCGTCAACTAATGAGCTGCGATAGCCTGACAGAAGCGGTGGAACAGGCAATTTTAGGAGGCTGCACAATGATACAACTCCGAGAAAAAGAATTGTCCTCATTAGAATTTTACAATCAGGCTGTTGCCGTGAAACAGGTTACGGATAAATACCATATTCCCCTTATCATAAACGACCGGATAGATATTGCAATGGCTGTGCAGGCTACGGGGGTACATATTGGACAGCATGATTTACCTGCGGCTGCCGTCCGCAAAGTAATTGGGGAAAATATGCTGTTGGGAGTATCCGCATCTTCCATTGCAGAAGCAATACAGGCACAACAGGATGGTGCAGATTATTTGGGAGTTGGCGCAATGTTCCCTAC
This sequence comes from Eubacterium ventriosum, assembly GCF_025150745.1. Taxonomy (NCBI): domain Bacteria; kingdom Bacillati; phylum Bacillota; class Clostridia; order Eubacteriales; family Eubacteriaceae; genus Eubacterium; species Eubacterium ventriosum. Next base: position 729,643 of record NZ_CP102282.1, on the reverse strand, counting down.
TGGAACTAAAACCGACGCTGATTCTGTATCAATGGAAGAATTACAGAAAATCCGCGCAGCCGTTTCTTTGCCGATAGTTGTTATTGGCGGTATCAATAAGGGAAATGCAGGGCGTTTCAAGCCCATGGGAATTGACGGGCTGGCTGTTGTATCTGCCATCATAGCGCAGTCTGATATAAAAGCTGCTGCTGCGGAACTGAAAGATTTATTTTGCGGAAAGGAAAAGAAAAATGGATTTTAATGCGGCAATCTTTGATTTAGATGGAACAATTCTGGATTCAATGGATGTATGGGAGCATATAGATATTCAGTTTTTGAAAAAGAGAAATCTTCCCGTCCCGGAAAATTATGTAACTGAAATATGTGCAAGGAGTTTTGAGGAAGCCGCACAATATACCATTGATCTTTTTGGATTGCAGGAAACGGTAGAGGGAATTATTGAGGAATGGAATAATATGGCGGTCGAGGAATACAGTAACCATGTCGGTCTGCTGCCCCATGCCCTTGATTATCTTCTGCGCTTAAAAGAACATGGAATAAAACTTGCAGTTGCTACGGGGTTGCCGGAAAAGCTCTATATTCCATGCTTAAAGAACAATTCTATTTTAGAATTATTTGACGCTCTATGTTCAACAGATGAGGTTCAGCGGGGAAAAGAATATTCGGATGTCTTTGAATTGGCCGCAAGAAAATTAGGGGTTGCACCTGAACACTGTATTGTGTTTGATGATGTGCTTCCAGCAATTAAAAGCGCAAAGGCAGCCCGTATGTTAGCAGGCGGGATTTATGATAAGTATTCCGCAGATCAGCGTACAGAAATAGAAAGGATTGCGGATATTTACTTACTTGATTTTCGGCAAGCACCGATCCCACACAAAGAGGTATGAAAATGGAAAAATGGGATTTATATAATGCAAAACGGGAAAAGTCTGGAATAACAGTGTGCCGTGGAGAAATCATACCCAAAGGGCTGTATCATTTATCTGTGAGTGTATGGATCGTCAACCAGCAGGGGCAGTATCTTTTATCACAGCGGCATCCGAAAAAGCAATACCCTCTTTATTGGGAATGTACGGGTGGTTCTGTACTTTCCGGGGAAACCAGTTTACAAGGAGCAATCCGAGAGGTAAAAGAAGAATTAGGAATACTGCTTACTCCCGGAAGTGAAAAATTGATTTATCAGAGCAGACGGGAAAATGTGCAGGATTTTTACGATGTTTGGCTATTTCATAAGGATATAAAGATTGAAGAAATGCGTTTACAGGAAACAGAAGTTGTGGATGTTCAATGGGTAAATCCAGATAAGTTATTTGAGATGTTTCGCCTGAAACATCTGCACCCTCTAATTACCTATGTAGATCAGCTAATAGGCTGAAAAAGCGCCGGGCGCAGAGGTATCAAAGCCTCTGCATCTGGCGCTTCTTTTTTGTCCTTTTTCCCGCATTTAGAACCCCGTTTTGCGGGGAACAGGATAACTTTATCCACCTGCCTGCCGGCCATGCGGAAAAACCCTTGATTTCCGTGGACTTTTAACGCCCTAAATGCGTAGACAGGAGGTATCTTTTCCGCTGGCGCTCAGCCTTTTAATTCCGTGTTGCACATGAGGCGGAAATCTTACTGCACCAGACAGCGAAGAATCATTTTGACGAACTGGGAATCAAAAAGCTCCCCTCTGTCAAATCTCTCCGAGAGGAATACACCGATCTTCTGGAACAAAAACGGAAAGCCTATTCTGCCTATAAGCAGGCCAAAAATGATATGAAAGAACTTCATAATGTTCGGGCCAATGTGGAATATCTATTAGAGATTTCTTCCCCACCACATGGAGGTTGTAGATAACGCAAGTGATGAAAACAACGAAAATACAAGGAGAAAGGCAACTGTTGTACCTATTAAAATAGAATATGTGTGAGAGGACAAGCCTTTCAATAATGTAGACGTTCAGAAATGAGCGTCTATTTTTATACCCAAAATGAAAGGAGCATTAGATTTTATGAAAAAGATGTTAAAACGATTGTGTACGGGCTTCTTAGCTCTTGCAACTGTCGTTACTGCTTTACCGACTACACCCGTCCATGCAGAAAGTAAGCAATACTGGACGGAAAGTGCAGAGCGTGTCGGTATCATTGAAAAAGTAATGAATGACGGTTCTATCGGTTCGACATTCAATGAGGGCTATATGAAAGTCGAGGGCGAAACTGCCTATTGTATCGACATCAATACAGATTTTAAGAATGGTTACAAGACCAGAGCTGACGCAAGCTCACGTATGAGTGCCAACCAGATTTCAGATGTGGCGTTATCCTTAGAGTATGTCAAACAGTATGGCGAAACTCACAAGGAATTGAACTACAAGCAAGTCTATCTGTTGGAACAATGTGTGGTCTGGCAGAGATTGAGCGTACATCTTGGCTGGCAGTGCGACAACGTGCGAGCTTCTTATGATGAAATTCCAAAAGCTACGCAGGACGAAGTTTTCTCTGGTGCAAGAGCCTTTGTCAAAGAGAATAAAGGACGCTATGAATGTGGCGGTTATATCTACTCTGGCGAGGGGCAGGAATTGGGACAATTCTGGGCGAAACTCAATGTTGGAAATGCGAAACTTCAAAAGACTTCCAGTAATACCAGCATTACAGACGGTAACGGGAATTACTCTATCGCTGGTGCGACATACGGTGTCTTTGCTGATAAGGACTGCACGAAACAGCTTGCCACCCTTACGACTGATGAAAACGGAAATACAGATGTCGTAGAGGTAAAGGCTGACACAGTCTATATCAAGGAATTATCCGCACCAGCAGGATATAAGGTTGATACAAATATATATTCCTTAAAGGTTGAAGCTGGAAAGACAGCGACCTTGAACGTATCAGATACACCAAAGGTAACAGACACTTTGATTGAACTCTTCAAGATTGATATGGAAACACAGAAAGACAATCCGCAGGGGAACGCTTCTTTAGCAGGTGCGGAATTTACATGGAAGTATTATACTGGCTTCTACAATAAAGACAATCTCCCTGCCGAAGCTACAAGAACATGGGTTACAAAGACAATCGCCGAAACAGACAGCGACGGTACAATCCATTATGTTACAAAATTAGCGGACACATACAAAGTATCTGGCGACAGTTTCTATATGCAGGACGGCAAGGCAGTTCTTCCACTTGGAACACTAACCGTAGAAGAAACAAAAGCTCCAAACGGTTACTTGCTGGACGGTGCATATATGCAGGCTGGCGATAAGTCCGAACAGATTAAGGGCTTATACCTTACACAAATTACAGAGGACGGCGACCTTGCCGTACTTACTGGAAGTAACCAGTTTTCCGTATCAGACAAGGTTATCCGTGGCGGTGTCAAAATTCAGAAACGAGATTTAGAAACGGGCGATACAAAGCCACAAGGAAGTGCTACTTTGAAAGATACTGCCTTTGACATCATTTCCTTAAATGATAATGCGGTATTGGTTGAGGGCAAGTTATACAAGAAAAATGAAGTGGTAAAGATAATTCGTACCGATATTGAGGGTATCGCTTCTACTTCTGCTGACCTCTTACCTTATGGAAAATTCCGTATGAACAATGAAAAAAGCAGAAACGCAGGAACAGGAATTTTTAGAAGTTTGTTCTTCTTACGACCATGACCTTTTAACTGGAAAAAAAGAAATGACATTGAAAGACTATGAACGAATTACTTATTTAGTTAGTTCTCTTGGGTATAGTCAATATCTTCAATTCCTTATTGGAAAATATATGGACTTAGCACAAGCTGACGAAGAACGAGAAGAAAGAGAACATGAAATATATTTGGAATATCCAGAGTATTATGAGGACGAGGGAATTTTAGAAGAAGAAGAAAAATGGCTGGAAGAATTTTTAAATCAACTTCCAGAGAAGAAAAGAGAATATTTTGAAAAACTTATAAAAGAGAGTTAAAGCTACTAAAAAAGTTACTGTATTCAGATGTTCTGATCACAGTAACTTTTTATCATTATACAAGGGAAAACAAATGCTAATAGACAAAATATTTTTTTCGTAACTTACATTTTCAATTTTACCGTCAATCTTTTTCAGCAATTCCTTTACAATATACAAGCCCAGACCAGAACTTCCTTTGGTGCGTGATTTATCAACAGTATAAAACTTGTTAAATAATAAGTTTACATCAATATCATCAAGGGATTTTGTTGAATTTTTAATTGTGAACACTCCTTTTTGATTGATAGAAACTTCAATGTAATTATCTGAATAACGAAGTGCATTTACAATTAAATTTTCAATAATTCGTTTACAGATAAGGTTATTTCCGTATATCCATACAGGAGTATTTTCTGTTTGAATGGTTGGTTGGATTTCTCCAAATTCATAATACTTTTCAATTAAGCAATCTGTAACAATTCTATTTATGTCAACACGCTCACATTCAACATCAACTTGCTCATTTTCTATCACAGATAAATCATAAAACTCTTGTACTAAATCCGTGAGATAATCTGTTTTTGCCTTAATGATTTTAATGCATTGTCCTTGTTCCTGTTTATCTTCACATTCTTGCAGAAGTGTTAAATAGCCTTGTATAGATGTCAAAGGTGTTCTTAAATCGTGGCTTATATTAGATATAGACTGTTTTAACTGTTCTTCTTCCTGCTTAATTTGAACCTGTAATTTTTTATGTAGATTATCTTTTTGATTGATTGCATAAGCTAATTCTTCAATGTCCCTATTTGATAAAGATACTCGTATTTTCCGTTGTTGCTTTATTTGCTTATTTATGTTGCGAATTGTTCTGATAATAGAGAATAAGGAAAATGCTAATATGAAAATAAAGCAAATCAATAAGAAATATAACATATTCGCATTTCCCCTTTCTGTTATGATTAGCGTATTTCTTGCTTTCTTAGTATCAATGCTGAAACAAGAAATGTAATAATTACAGTTCCCACGAAATAAATCAAAATATTGATTTCTAAATTATTTATCATATTATAAGAACAGGTATTCATCCAGTAATACATAGGATTTATTTTTAAATAGGTTAGAACTCTCCATGATTGAGTTGACATATTATCCCATGTCATCATATAGATAAGCGGTCCGCTAAATGTAAACAATGACATAGCACCTACAACGATTGCCGTATGTTTGAATATTACACATAACATAAGTGTAATTCCGATAAATGCTCCCATAATCATACAATTTAGTCCTGCAATTTTCAGCATTGGAAACAGTTGTATTGGAATATTAAATTTCGCACATTCTATTATAAATGCAATCATAATAAATGAAAAGTATAGAAATATACTGGTAATCGAAATCACAATATATTTCGCAACAAAAAACTTAATTCGGCTTTGTCCGCTTGCGATTGCAATTTTAATTGTTGAATCCGTATATTCTCTTGAAAAGAAAATGACAGAAAATATAAGAACAATCAGCCAGAAAAATACAGTATAAGATGTGGCTGTCCTTATTATTTCTTCAATCAATGGGTGTGCTGTATCGCTATAAGCACGAGCAAGAAATCCAACAGTTTCTCCTATTTTCCATGTTTCGTCTAAACTTGAACTTGATGCCACAAATTGTTGCTGACCGCCTATGGAGAAAATTCCAAAGACTGCTAAAATCAAAGCAAAGGTTAAGTACAATGCCTTTGTATGAAATAACTTATAAAATTCTGCTCTTATTTGATTAAACATTTTTTCGTCCCCCTATTAGATTTTCAAAGTATGTTTCCAAATTTTCTCCTTGCACAGAAATTTCATCAATAATAACTCCATTACTGGATAGTAATTTAGAAATCATTCTTACATTATCTAAGCACTCGTATATCCGAATAGAATTATCGGGGTAAACGGAGTAATTGTTAATATTTCCCTTTTGCTCTAATAAAAGAGTGGTTTTTTGGATATTATCTGTCCTTAAACAAATATGGCGTTTACATTCTTCGTTTAATTCTTCGGTAGAAATTTGTTTCAAAAGTTCTCCTTTATGAAGAAATCCGTAACAGGTAGCAAGCTGATGTAATTCACTTAATATATGGCTGGATATTAAAATCGTTACCTCTCGTTCTTTTACTAATTTTTTAAGAAGTTCTCTTAATTCAATAATTCCTGTTGGGTCAAGTCCGTTGACGGGTTCGTCCAAAATCAAAAATTCTGGCTCGCCTAATAATGCAACGCCTAAAGCAAGCCTTTGTTTCATTCCTAAAGAAAAGTTTGCTACTCTTTTTTTACCAGCATTGGATAAGCCTATCAACTCTAGAGTATCGGTAATACATTTTTTATTTGGAATACCTCGTTGTATTCTTTGTACTTCCAAATTTTGAGAAGCTGTCATATCCTTATATAACGCAGGCATTTCAATCGTGCAACCGATTTTTGACCTTTCATGTTGCAGATTATCCTGATGTCCAAATAGGATAATTTCTCCCTCGCTCTTAAAATTAAGACCTGTTAATAACCTGATTAAAGTCGTTTTTCCTGCCCCATTTTCGCCTACAAGACCGTAGATTTCTCCTTTTGGAATAGTTAAGTTCACATTCTTTAAAGCATAGAAATCTTTATATTTTTTGCTTAGATTTTTTGTTTCGCATATAAATTTTGTCATTCTAAACACTCCTTTCTATGCCACTATATCTAATAAGTCTAAAGAAAATCTAAAGTTATTTAATTTTATAACCGATTCCCCAAATGGTTTGTATATAATCTTCATTTGTAATCGCCTTAATTTTTTTACGAATATGACTGATATGGGTATTTATCGTATCATCATCATAAGCATAAGTTTCATTCCAAATGGATTCATATAAATTTTGCTTTGAAAAAATTTTTTGCGGATATTGCAATAATAGTCTTAAAATCTTTAACTCGGTTGATGTAAAAGATACTAATACCTCTTTGATATAAACTAGAGAGTTATTGATTTCAATATCTCTATATGTCAAAGTATCATTTTGACAGGACGTATTTGAAGTCCTTTTCAAATTTGCTTCAATACGAGCAAGAAGCTCATGCAGGTCAAACGGCTTAGTCATATAATCATCAGCACCTAATTTTAATAAATCTATTTTTGTCTGTACCATTGTTTTGGCGGAAACAACAATGACAGGAGCGTTTGTAAATTTACGCAATCTCTGTAATACATCATTTCCATTTAACTTCGGTAACATAATATCAAGTATTATTAAATCTGGAACAAGCGATTTACATAATTCTATGCCCTCTGCACCATTCAAGGCATAATGAACGATATATTTATTATTTTCTAAGAATTTTGCAATCATATTGCAAATGTCTATATCATCTTCAATAATAGCAATTTTATTCATGTGATTTCATCTCCTTTAATTAGATATTGTATCATAAGGTTTTTATGCTATCCACATCAAACAAAGAAGTCTATGGTACATTTAGAAATTATTTAGAAATATACTTTATGATTTTGGAAAATAATTTTGATGTGTAAATCAAGGAGTATGTTTCATGGAATGTTTTAAAGAAATCTATCGGCTATAAATGGAAAAAGCAATCAATAAAATCGTTAATTAGATATATAAATTCATTCGCTCGTGCAAACAGTCTGTTTTGTGCGGGCTTTTTTCATTCTGGAAAAATTTTGGATTTTTTGAGTTCTCAACTTAACAAATCACACCTGCCGTTCCCTATATGGTGCGGAAAGAGGGAGAACCACTTTTCACGTCATAGCGGAAAGGGGGTGAGATTGATGAAACCGTCTGACTTCCAGAAAACAGTTCAATGCCGTTTTGAAAGTTGTTTGAAGAAAGTTGTCCGTCATGTTGTTAAGGACTACCAGCAGAAATTAAAACGACGACAAGAGAAAGAAACGCTCTTTTGCGAACTCCCAGAAATCGTTGTAGAAAATCTGGCTGTCTGGGACGATTATGAAACGGACTATACGATTTTCAATGTATGCGGTTACGATATTCGTGTTTATGATGATGAATTGGCAGAAGCCTTGAAACAGTTATCCGAGCGTAACCGTGAAACTTTGCTGATGTATTATTTCTTGGAAATGAACAACGAAGAAATTGCAAAAAAACAGAATATTTCCAGAAGCGGTGTATTCCAAAATCGGCACAACTCATTGGCACTTATGAAAAAATTACTAAAGGAGAAACAGTAAAAATGAAACAAATATTTAAGAAGCCGTCCTACTATTTGCTTTCACAAGCAATGGACGGGGACGAAAAAGCGATTGAAAAGATACTGGCATTTTATGACCCGTACATATCAAAGTGCTGTCTGCGTCCACTCTATGATGAATACGGCAAGCAAACAGCGTCCAGTTGAGAAAGAAAACTGGATAAGGGTTGAAAATACACATGAACCGATTATAGACCGTCAACTGTGGGATAAGGTACAAAAACTGCTGACGAAAAAACATAGGGATATTGATTTAGAAACAAATAAAAATATCTTTGCAGGTTTTATCAAGTGTGGCGATTGTGGTCGGGCAATGATGAAAAATTTCTGGCGACGTGCTGACGGAAGTAAGTCCTATTCATTCTATTGTGGAACTTACAAAAGAAGTGGAAAAGATTATTGCACTCCGCACACGCTCCCGTTTCAAGTATTGAATGATATTGTGCTGGGAGATTTAAAGCAGATTATCCGCAATGTAGAGAACTTGCAGGAACTTGTAAAATCACAATCTTTCACAGCAACAAAAATCAGAAAATCAACAGACATAGAACTGACAAAGTTAAAAGCAGAGCTTGAAAGAGTGAAGAAGTTGAAAAAGTCAATTTATGAAGATTACAAAGACGAACTGATTTCTAAAGAAGAATTTCTTTCTTATCGAGAGGACTATCAACAAAAAGAAACGCTTTACTCCAAACAGATTGAAACGCTGGAAGAAAAGAAAAAGGAAAGTGTAACAGAAGATGTTTTTGAAACACCGTGGTTAAGGCGGTTGTTGGAACTGAAAGACATTGAAGAATTAGACAGAGATATTATTGTGGAAATGATAGACCAGATAACAGTTTATGAAAACCGCAAACTTAAAATCTCATACAACTTTGGAAATGAGCTGGAACATTTATTTTCAAGCGTTTACTGTGAGGACTTGGAGAAAAAGGCTATCTAATCTCAATACATTTCTAACTCCCCATATATACTGGGGAATACATATCACAATTTGCGTAAACTACAATCAGCACAACCGCAGCGCAGCACAGAAAAATCCCGTCAATAAGATTTGTCTGCTTTTGGTTTTCAGCGTTCCAACGGAACGCGCAGCCATTGCCACCGGCAATGATCTCAGGGGTTTGGGGATATGTCACCAACAAGCATTAGCAGGAATTCCGGAAACGGGATTTCTGCTAAATACGCAATCTTACGTAAGATTGCATTGCTTGCCAGTAGTTTTAAGAGTCTTTGGCAGAGGATCTGTTTACAGTTGCCGCATTGATAAACCTTTGATAACTGCCTATAATAGAGTTATTATTTTGAACTGCTATAACAGAGAAATGCAAAAAAATAAAATTTTTTGTCTGTTGTAACATTTCGCGGACATTTGCCTGTTATACTATCTGCAAAAAGCAAAGGAAGTGAGGATATGAAGCAGATTTTAATTGTCGAGGACGACAGTTTTTTGAATAAGATGGTGGCCTATAACCTGACCGCAGACGGCTACGGCGTGACTTCTGCCCTAAACGCCAGAACCGCAGCCGAAGCCATACGCCAGCGGGAATTTGACTTAGTGCTGCTGGACATCAACCTGCCGGACGGCAACGGTTTTGAGCTGTGCAAACTGATAAAGCCCCAGCACCCGGACACCATTGTGATTTTCCTGACCGCTAACGATCAGGAGAGCGACCAGATACGGGGCTATGAGGTGGGCGCGGTGGACTACATCACAAAGCCCTTTGTGATCGGGGCCTTGCAGCGAAAAATCAAAGCCATGTTCGCCATGCTGGAACACCACAAACCGGCCAAGGACATTTACGACGACGGGCGGCTGTTTCTGGACTTCTCGGAGCAGACGGCTTCCTTAAACGGCAAGCCCCTGACCCTATCCCCGATGGAGTACAAAATGCTGAACCTGTTCCGTAAAAATCCCCGGCAAGTGCTGACCCGTGGGCAGCTTTTGGAAAAGCTGTGGGATATAGACGAGAAGTTTGTGGACGAACACACCCTGACAACCTCCATCAGCCGGATTCGGAGTAAGATCGAATCCGACGGCGGCGCGCCCTACATCAAAACTGTTTACGGCATGGGCTATCAATGGACGGGAGGCGAGGCAAAATGAAGTTGCAAAACCTCTCGGTAAAGCGGCTGTTTGGCCGGGTAGCAATGGGGCTTGTCCTTTCCATGTCCGGGATCACCATAGCCCTGTTTCTTGTGACAAAACAGACGGCGGTGCTGCTGACGGGCGGGGCGCTGCTGCTGTGCGCCCTTGTGGGGATTTTTGTACTGACGCAGGCGTTTGGAAAGCGGCTGTCGCAGTTTACCGCTGACCTGTGCCAGACTTTAGACCACATGATCGCCGGAAATGAAGCGCCCCAGCGGCCAGAGGACAGCGAAACCCAGCTTGCCAGAATTGGACACCGGCTGGCAAGGCTCTATCAGATCATGCAGGAGAACCGCCGCCGGGTGGACGAGGAACGGCAGGAGTTACAGACCCTTGTATCGGATATTTCCCATCAGGTGAAAACGCCGGTAAGCAATCTGAAAATGGCGACGGACACGCTGCTGGAAAAGCCTATGACCAAGGCGGAGCGCACCGACTTTATCCGGGGAATCCGCAGCCAGACGGATAAGCTGGACTTTCTCTTTCAGGCCCTTGTGAAAACTTCCCGGCTGGAAACGGGCGTGATCCAGTTGGATAAGAAACCGGGCCGCCTCTTTGATACCGTGGCACAGGCCATGAGTGGAATTGTGTATGCAGCAGAGAAAAAGGAAATCGTCGTGTCCGTGGACTGCCCGGAGGATTTGACCGTTTTCCATGACAGCAAGTGGACATCCGAAGCCCTTTTTAACCTGCTGGACAATGCGGTGAAGTACACCCCGGCAGGCGGGAAAATCGCTGTGTCGGTGGTGCTGTGGGAAATGTATGTGGAAATCAAAGTAGCCGACACCGGCAAGGGCATTTCCGAAAGCAATCAGGCCGCCATCTTCCGGCGCTTCTATCGTGAGGAAGAAGTACACGAACAGCAGGGCGTGGGCATTGGCCTGTATCTGGCCCGCGAGATCGTAACACGGCAGGGCGGCTATATCAAAGTGGTTTCGGAGCCGGGCAAGGGTTCGGAATTTTCCATTATGTTGCCGACTAAATAAAGCACACTTATAACAGGAGAAAACACCATGAAAAAAATCAATTTTTGCAAAGCAACAACAATCATCTTAATAATCAATGTTATTTTATCTATTGTTTTATTTTTCGTTGTTCCTGATAAAATAGCAATTCAATGGGTAGGTACATCCCCCAGCAATGCAGTAGATTCTTACTATGTATTTTTGGTGCCGGTATTGTCAGTGCTTTTTGCTTTTACGGGAAAACCTATTTTTACAATGTTCCTGTTTAGATTGTGGAATAGAACTAACGAGCATTTAGTGACATACTTAAATTTGTGTCTGCAAGTTGTATTTCTTACTTGTGAAATCTATATCGGATTATATAACCTATGTAATTTTAATGTTGCCATTAGTATAATTCTCATTGTGGAACTTATGATAGATGTGGTGATTGGATTGAAATTATTTCACAATCAATCTATCTAAAAGATTGTGTAGTATGATTCGGCGGACGACCATTTCCAGCTGTCCGCCGTGAATTTTTTTGAAATGTCCGAGCGTTGTAACATTTCACCCCGATTTTCAATGAAATTTTTTGGCCGCTGTAACATTTCGCGGACATTTGGGTTTTACAATACCCTTATCAACAAAAGTGAGGAGGCGACGCAATGGAACTGACCCCGACATTGATTTTGAATCTGGCGCTGCTGATCGTCCCGCCCGTTGCCCTTGTGCTGGTGTTCCGGCAATGGCTGGCCCGGCACATCCGCTGGACGGTTGCCTTGACTGCTCTCTGTGATGTTCTCCTATTTTGGGATGAACTGTTCTACTATGAGAGCTTCGGCCTGTTCGCTGTGCTGATTCTGGTGCAGTTGGCGGCCACCGGCGCAGCAGCGTTCCGCATTTACAACAAACAAAAAAAGGATTGAATTTTATGAGCATTTTACAGACTATCGACCTGAAAAAGTATTACGGCACAGAGCCGAACATCACCCGCGCCCTTGACGGTGTGAACTTCTCCGTGGAGGACGGCGAATTTGTGGCCGTTGTGGGAACCTCCGGCAGCGGCAAGTCTACCCTGCTTCACATGATGGGCGGGCTGGACACCCCTACTTCTGGCAATGTGATTGTCCGGGACAAAGAACTGTCGAAGATGAACGACGAACAGCTTACCATCTTTCGCCGCCGCAACATCGGCTTTATCTTCCAGAACTATAACCTTGTTCCGATCCTGAATGTGTATGAGAACATCGTCCTGCCGGTGGAGCTGGACGGGGACACGGTGGATCAGAAGTTTTTGGACGAGATCGTTCACCTGCTGGGACTGGAAGATAAACTGAAAAATATGCCGAACAATCTTTCTGGCGGACAGCAGCAGCGTGTGGCTATCGCCCGGGCCCTGATCACCAAACCGGCTATTGTGCTGGCCGACGAGCCCACCGGCAACCTTGACAGCAAGACCAGCGCCGAGGTGCTGGGGCTGATCAAGCGTACCAGTGCGGAGTTCCGACAAACCGTTGTGATGATCACCCACAACAACGACATTGCCCGCCTTGCCGATCGGATCGTCCGCATTGAGGACGGTAAGATCGTGGAGTAAGGAGGTGGCAGGCTATGACATGGCCTTTTGAAAATGATACCAGCGGCATTGTAAAGCGCATATCAAACCGCAGTATATCGGCAAATCGAAAAAGAAATATCTTTATTGTTTTGACGATTGTACTTGCCAGCGCATTGCTATCTGCTATTGTACTCTATGGCTTTGGGGTTATGCAGGAAACGCAAAACCGCAACCAAAAAACAGCGCAGATTATGTATCATGCGATTTCTGAACAACAGGGACAGGAACTATACAAGCAAGAAGAAATTGCGTGGGTTGGAGAATTTTTCAACGCATTTTCTGAACAGGTAAACCATTCAACCGTGAACTTTACTTATGCAAATGCAGATATGCTAACATCCCAAAGTATGCCCTATTCGGGAGATTTACCAGCTTCGGAGAATGAAATTGTAGTGCAGGAATCCTTTTTGGATAGTTTGGGCTATTCAAATGAATTGGGACAGACAATTCAAATCCCCTTTTCTGACGGCACTACCCATGATTTCAAATTGACGGGAATCTTAGATGTGAAAACCGGCGATATTGGGCGCTATACAGCCATTATATCGAAAGAATTAGTAAGACAGCAGTATGGCGACGGAGGCATGATTGATTATTACATTGGGCTGAAAGGCGCTCAAAACATGAGCGAGGAAGAAGCCACCAACTATGCAAACACTCTGGCGCAGCAATTAAAAATTTCCGATGATAATGTGATTGTCCGTTCCACATATTTTAACTTAAAGGACAAAAATCACGGAAGCGATATGCTGTTCTATTTCTTGATCGGTTTTGTAACTTTCATTGGTTCCGGCATTGTGATCTATTCGATTTTTTATATTTCAGTAGCAAGCAGTATCCGTAACTATGGACAGCTTCGCACAATCGGAACTACAAAACGACAGATCAAAAAGATGGTTTACCGCGAGGGGAAATTACTTGCTGCCATTGCTATCCCGATTGGTTTGGTTATTGGAAATGTGATTGGGTACTTCCTGATTCCTGCCGGTTGGTACTGGCTGACTACTTTATGTGTGACGGTCGGGGTTGGCCTTTTTGCATTTATTATTGTGATGATTGCCATTCATACTCCTGTAAAAAGAGCTGCGGCAGTATCTCCGCTGGAAGCATTGCGATATTCCGATTATCAGGGGAAAATGAAAGAAAGTTCCGTGTTGCACCGTAAAATAACGCCTGCTTCACTTGCTAAAATGAATCTGTCCAGACAAAAGGCAAAGTCCACTTTAACAATACTTTCTCTTTCACTCGGCGGAGTATTGGTTGTATTGATTTCGACAATGTTAGTTTCCTATGATGGCGTTGCAGAGGCAAGAGGCAGGGCTTTCCCTGTCGGTGAATTTAACATTCAGCTCAACGCAAATCAATCGTGGGACACTGCTGGTATTTCTTTGTCTGGATTGCAGCAAAAGAATTTTCTAAATGCCGATTTTATAAATGCAGTAGAATCTATTGATGGCGTTACAGGAATCAAGCACTGGTATTACACGGACGCAGAATATCGTGTAAATGGTAATTCTGGAAAATGGATTCAGGGCTTTTGCCGAGATGAACAGCAGAATTTGGAGAAAGAGCGAATTGCGGGAACGACTGATTATGATGAACTGGTGGCAGGCAATGGAATTGTCTTGCTTCAAGAGCGTGCCGATCTCTATGATATTGAGGCTGCGTTGGGTGATACCGTCGAAGTGGACTATAAAACCGAATCCGGCCAAATTCGCACAAAGGCCTATACCGTCATGGGCATTGTAAACGAATATTCTTACTCCGGCTTCTCAAAATGCTTTGCGCTTCCGGAGCAGTTTATGAATGAAGCGACCGGGATAGATTGCACAGGTACGATTTCCGTAATTACCGATATGAAAAAATATGATACGGTAGAAGCTGCATTAAATCAACTGATAGACGGAAATAGCGATTTGGTTATGGAAACCATAAAAGAAAGTATCACTTATTATAGCGGACTTCAACAACTTTCTTTCGGGGTATTGTTGATCGTGGCTGTTATTGTTGTGTGCTTTTCTTTAATCAACCTTGTCAATACGACAATCACAAACTTCTTATCCCGTAGGCAGGAAATTGGAATGTTACAGGCGATTGGTTTGAGTAAAAAGCAGCTTATCAAAATGCTGTGCTATGAGGGGTTAATGTATTCAGTTTTTGCTACGCTGGTAACATTGGTTTTGGGGACTGGACTGGGCTTCCTATCCGTACAGGTCGTTGTGAAAACGATGAATCCATACTTTTACTATTCATTTCCGTGGCTGATCGTATTGATATATTTAGCAATCCTGCTGATTGTGCAATTCACCTTGATTTCTTACACAACTGGAAATCTGAAAAAGCAATCTCTTGTTGAGCAAATCAGGACGATGGAATAGCCGTATGGGATCGGCGGGGCGGCGTGTGCTGCCCCGCTTTTTTCGCCATTTCTCAAAGAAATTTTTGAAATGTCCGAGCGTTGTAACAATTCAGCCTGTTTTTCTGTCGAAATCAAAGGCACCTCGGACATTTGTGTAACATTTGTAGTTTATGCTTGTGGTAAATCAATATTGGGGGTGAGGACACATGAAAAAGATACTGCTGATCGACGACAGCGACACCTATACATGGTGCCTGCAAAAATACTTACAGCACCGGGGCTACCCGGTAAAAACGGCTTGTACGCTGAAAGAAGCGCGGACTGCCATCCAAGAGGAAATGCCGCTGGTGGTCTGCTGTGATCTCGACCTGCCGGACGGTTCCGGCATGGACTTTCTGGACGAGGTGCGGGCCGCAGACAAGGAGCTGCCTTTTATTCTGGCGTCCTGTCATGACAAGGACGACTACGAACAGGAAGCTATGCGCCGGGGCGCGACGCTGTGCATGGACAAAATGAAAGGACTGCTACTACAAGATAAGCTGGTGGAATACGCCTACCGGCAGTTATCCGGCGAAAAGGCCCCGACTTTTCACAAGCTGCTCTTTGTCTATGCAGAAGATACCAGCGCCGAAGTGCTGCGGGCTGCTATGCTACAAAAGGGCTTTGACCTGATTCTGGTTTCCTCGATTTGGGAAGCCAAGCGCCGGATTTTTGAGGATAAGGAAATAGAACTGATCTTGTGCGATCTGGAACTGCCGGACGGCACAGCAATGGAGCTGTTTCATACGCTACGGCGGGTGGCGGGGATGTTCCAAATGAAGAATCCCCCTGTCCGGCTTCTGCCGTTCTTTATCCTCACCGAGAACAACGACCCTGCCACGGAATATGAATACCGGCATGAGGGCGTGAACGACTATATCACCGCCCCGGTCAATATCCCGGAGCTGATCCGGCGGGTTCTGTTCTTTGTGGAATGAAGCTTTTTTATTCGGCGGCTTTGTTAAGCAAGGCCGCCATTTTTAATTCATTTATCTTCAATGTTTGTTCTGAATATCGTATAATGTAGGGGAACGGCTGTGGTTTCATAGAGTGGTGAGGTGTTTATATTATGAATGAACGAGAAAAAACGATTCGACTATGGTTTGATATGTGGCTCAATCAGCAGGATATGGGCATTGATGATATTTTTACAGAAGATGTAATCTATACAGAAAGCTGGAGTCCCCAGTATAACAACCGAAAAACAGTAAAGCATTGGTTTCAGGAATGGAATACCCGTGGCAAGGTGGTGATTTGGGAAATCAAGCAATTTTTTCATAAGGGAGATCAAACGATTGTGGAGTGGTATTTCAAAAATGAAATGAACAATGGAAGTATAGAGGAATTTGATGGAATCTCGCTGGTTGAGTGGACAGAGGATAATAAAATAAAGGCATTAAAAGAATTTGGGTGTAATCGCAATACCTATAATCCATACCAGGAAGGCGATACCCCTCAATTCAAAGCAGAAAAAGCGAATTGGTTTTGAATTGAGTGCTTATAATGTTAGCTGCTGTGGTTTCATAGAGTGTTGAGAAATTTTTGAGATTTACCATATATCATACAAAGAACGGAGGTGCATGATTTTGAATCCTAAATTACTGATCGTTGATGATGAACGCGGTATTGTTGATATGATACAGAGTTATTTTCAAACACAATATGATATTCTGACTGCTTATAGCGGACAAGAAGCGCTCAAAAAAGTAGCTTGCAAACCAGATTTAATTTTATTGGACATCAATATGCCGGGAATGGATGGTCTGACTGTATGCCAGCAGATACGGGAACACATTGCCTGTCCCATTCTTTTTTTGACTGCTCGTATTGAATCCAGCGATAAGATCATTGGATTTCAGGCCGGGGCGGATGATTATATCGTCAAGCCCTTTGATTTGGATGAATTGGGGGCGCGTATTGCCGCACATCTGCGCCGGGAGCAGCGACGCCAAAATAATTCGGCAGTGCGCTTCTTTGGTGAATTGATACTGGATTATTCTGCCCGAACAGTTACAATCAATAATCAGAACATCCCGCTATCTAAGAGGGAGTTTGAGATTGTAGAACTTTTATCCCTCAATGCAGGACAGGTTTTTGACCGTGAGCGAATTTATGAGCTTGTGTGGGGCTTGGATGGGGACGGAAACAGCGATACAATTATGGAGCATATTCGGAAAATACGCGCTAAATTTGCAGCACATACATTGCATAATTACATTGAAACGGTTTGGGGGTGTGGTTATCGGTGGAACGCCTAAAAAATATGGGACTAAAGAAATCTTTCCTGCTATTATCCCTCTCCTGTTTGGCAGTGGCATTTCTCCTGCTTGGGGCAGTTATCTTCCTATGCCGAGGCATTGAAAACCATTATCCTTTAGGCGGTGTAGAAATCTTGTCGGATGGCTCTGTTGTACCTCTGCCGTCTCCTACGGTGTCACAACAGCGTATTTTGGCTATCCTAAACATTGTGCAGACGGTTTCCTGTATTCTTTTTCCAGTAGGCGGATTGATTGTTTCAGTCTTTCTTTTTTATTATCTCAAATTGAAACAGCCTATTTCCTGCCTGCAAAATGGCATTATGCGGATTCAGAATAATGATCTGGATTTTTCGCTGCCGATTTTGTCTAACGATGAAATGGGACAACTATGTGCTGCCTTTGAAGAAATGCGGAGTGAACTTCTGAAATCGAATCGGCTGTTGTGGCAACAGGCCGAGGAACGCAAACGGCTCAATGCCGCATTTTCCCATGATCTGCGTAACCCGATTACGGTATTAAAAGGAAGTGTAAAACTTTTGCGGCAAGGTATTCAGGACGAACAGACCATAGACCGGCTGGAAAGTTACACTTTACGGATCGAGCAGTATGTAGAAGCTATGAGCAGTGTTCAAAAGTTGGAACAACTCTCTGTTAAGCCAAAAGAAATCAGACTATCAGTTTTGCAGAGTGAATTGCAGGAAACAGCACGACTGTTAGCGCTATCCAAAAAAGTTTCTGTTTTAGTACCATCAGGCGGAACAGTTTGTATAGATCACGGGCTATTTCTTACCGTAGCGGAAAATCTGATTGGAAATGCGGCGCGATTTGCAGAAAAAGCAATCTCTATTCAAATAACGCTGCAAAATGATTCTATGACCTTGAATGTAGAAGATGATGGTGCTGGTTATCCGCTGTCTCTCGTGCAGAATGGGCCAACCCCCTTTGAAACGACAAGTAGTAATTCCTCACATTTTGGAATGGGGCTTTACAGCAGCAGAATTTTATGTGAAAAACATGGTGGCCGATTGATTTTGGAAAATCGGGCCGGGGGCGGTGCATCCGCAACGGCTATTTTTTATTTCGTGTAATCCTTGAGCGATTTTTGAGATTTATCATTTACACTCTCCTTATACCACAAATAAGGAGAGTGTTTTTTATGAATATTGAGGCAAAGAATTTATCAAAGATTTATGGTGACGGTGAAAACCGAGTGGTGGCTTTGGATCGTGCAAATCTCGAAATTGTATCCAGCGATTTTATTTCTATCATGGGGCCATCGGGAAGCGGAAAAAGTACCCTGCTGCATTTGCTTTCCGGCTTGGATAAGCCATCTTCCGGCTCGCTGACCTACGATGGTAAAGATATTTACAGTTACAGCGATAAGGAGTTGTCGGCATTCCGCCGGAAACGGATTGGATTTATTTTTCAGCAATTTAATCTGCTTCCGGTTCTGACGGCGAAAGAAAATATTATCATGCCTCTTTTGCTGGATAAGCAAAAACCGAATGAAGCATACCTGAAACAGCTTACAGAACTGCTTGGCATTCAGGGCCGCTTGGAACATCTGCCCCATGAGTTATCCGGCGGCCAGCAGCAGCGTGTAGCCATTGCCCGCGCTTTGATTGCAAAGCCGGATGTAATTTTTGCGGATGAGCCTACGGGAAATCTGGACAGCAAAAGCGGCGGCGAAGTCATGGAACTGCTTCAAAATGTATGGAAAAAGATGGGGAAAGCTCTCGTTGTCATTACCCATGACAGCCGTATTGCACGAATGGCAGACCGGCAGTTTCAGATTGTAGATGGTGTGCTTACGGAGGTGACAGCGAAATGAAATCTTATCGTACATTAGCATTGAAAGAACTGCTGTCCCAAAAAGTCACTTCTATTCTTATTTTGATTGCCGTTGTGCTGTCTACTATGATGACAACCATTGTAGGACAATCCATTGGCGTACTTAGTGCAATGCGGGAACAGCAGGCCATCGCTATCGGAGGAAACCGATATGCCACTTTTTTGCAGATGAATGCAGATCAGCTTCACGCACTGGAACAGGATGAGCGTCTTTCCTATGTAGGGAAATCTATTTATATGGGAAGTTTAGAACTCTCCCCATCTCTCACCCTTGGTTTGATGGAATATTTGGATGATACTGCCGCTATCTATCCATCCAGTACCAGTGTAGAAGAAGGTCGTCTGCCGGAAGCCCCGATGGAAATAGCTCTTTCGGAAGATATTCTGAAATATCTTGGCTTTGAGGGCGGTATTGGAGATAAGATTACACTTTCACTGCAAAAAAATCTTCGCCACAACATTGCGGACAGCTATTCCTATACAGCAGAATTTGTTCTTACAGGGATATTGAAAAATAACTACTGGGGATATACAAGCGGCACTGTTACGGGAGTTGTAGGGGAAGGAACTGCTGAACAACTTCTACCGGAATCTTATATTTATTACAATGTCGATATTCAGACTGCCGATAAAAAGAGTTTTCAAGCAGTTGTCGATGACTTCAATAAGGAATTGAACATCCATGAGCTTGATACCAGCTACAATATTGTATATTTGAACGCTTTGGGAATTTCCTATACTGCAAATTCCGAGGATGCCAATGATAAGGGATTCTCTTTTATGACAGTCGCAGGGATATTAGTGGGCAGTTTAATTTTGCTGGCTGCTGGCCTTGTGATTTACAACATTCTGAAAATATCTGTCTCAAAACGAATAAAGGGATATGGAACACTTCGGGCTATTGGAAGCGAAAAAGGACAACTTTATCAGATCATTGTAATTGAAGTAACCCTATTGTGTCTGATTGGGATTCCTATTGGTATGCTTCTTGGCTTTTTGAGTGCCAGAGGGATTTTAGAGACAGCTACCGGCCTGGTTTCTCCTGAATTGTTCTTGGTTCAGGATTCTTCCGAATTGAAAACCCTAATAGCAGAAAACAGTTCTTTGAATGGAACCTTACTGATATTAAGCGGAGCAATCACTTTGGCGTTTGCGTTGTTTGCAGCATTACCAGCAGCCAGATCAGCCGCAAGGGTATCCCCTATTATGGCGATGTCTGGAACAAATCTGAAAATTCGACGCAGAAAGCGTAAAACAAAGAAAATCCATAATTTTGAAGCATACTATGCCCGTCTGAACTTAAAGAGAAATAAAGGCCGTACTGCAATTACAATTTTGTCCCTTGTTATGAGTATCACGGTTTTTATTGCACTGCAAGGTTTTTCCTCTTTACTGAACGCTGCAAGTGCCCTGCAAGATAACCATTTAGGAGATTATCAGATCACAAATGAAAGTGTTGGATTTACCGCAGACGATCTGAATACCTTAAAGAAAAATAAAGCAGTACAGAGCGTAGCTGCTATACAGTTTTCGCTTTACGAACAAAATGAAAATGGGCAGCTCGATGGAATCAGTCTTGAATTTCAACTAAAACCCGGCGAAACTTTTCAGGTTGTCGGATTGAACGATGAATATTGGGATTATTTTATGGGGGATCAATTACCAGAAGAACAGCTTGGACAACTGAAATCAGGGAACGCCTGTATAGTAAGGAATCCTATTCCCATGAGCTACGGCGAAGATGTTCTTGAATTTACAAATATAGAGGCCGGAGAAAACATCTGTGTTGCGGGAATGGAGCTGAATGTTTTGAAAACCTTGGATGGCTATGACGGTTATCTTGGTATTGGAAATGGCGGTTTCACAAATGGTGTTCAAGTGATTGTTGATGATGCTATCTATGAACGCCTGACGGGAAAAGATACCTATTCAGAGTTTTTGCCTACACTGAACGAGGGTGCTGACAGGGAAAACTTTGATACATTTATCGAGGCGTTTTGTAACAGAATACCGGGGACAACATTCTTGTCATATGAAGAAACCGACCAGCAACTAAAAGAGAGCTTTGCACAAATTCAAATGCTGGCATGGGGGCTGATTCTTTTCGTTGGCCTGATTGGTATTCTTAATATCATCAATACCGTTTACACAAATATTCACACCAGAGTAACAGAAATCGGTATGCAGCGGGCCATTGGAATGAGTGCCGATAGCCTTTATAAAACTTTCCTTTGGGAAGGTGCATATTACGGAATCATTGCCTCTGTGATTGGAAGCGTGCTGGGATATGTTTGTACGATCTTCATTGAGGCGGCCACGAGCGACACCATCCAGCTTGTTGCAATCCCTGTCATGCCCATTCTTGAAGCAACCCTCTTGGCAGTAGGAGCTTGCTTGCTGGCAACAGCAATTCCGCTACGGAAAATTTCAAAAATGAATATTGTGGATTCGATTGAAACGGTTGAGTAGAACACTATTTTTTGAAATGTCCGAGCGTTGTAACAATTCAGCCTGTTTTTCTGTCGAAATCAAAGGCACCTCGGACATTTGTGTAACATTTGTAGTTTATGATGATTATAAATCAAAGATAACTTTCACTTAGGTATTAAGACATAATATGGAGGTGATGATGTGATGGGACATTAGCTGTTTTGGATATAGAAGAATCCGGCAAGCAGATCGGAGAAAAGTTATTTCTGCTTCTTAACGAAGAACAAAAGAATGCTCTGATGCAATATATTTTGGAACAGGGAGTCTGTCATGGAACGGTATTCAATTCCTGTCACACTTCCTCCGCATCAAAGAAAAATCCTCTAACAGAAATACAGGAAGGCGAGCTTTATCTATGCCTGGAACACCGCACTGTCAGGGTTAGGGAACGGATTATCAACCTGACAAGTAAGGAGTTTGATATACTGGCATTACTCATTGCCAATCCCAAACGTGTTTTTACTTACGAACTGATTACCGATTTGGTTTGGAAAGAGGATTGTGATTTCTATTCGAGAAAAGCCATTCATAATCATATAAGTAAGCTGCGTAAGAAATTGCGCTTTGAACCGGATCTTCCAAACTACATTGAGAGTGTCGCCGGAATCGGCTATAAATTTGAACATCTATAACATGAGCCCACAAGGTGTCGTTTTCCCCTTGTGGGCTTGCTTTTTGCGGCATATATTCTAAGAGCAGAATATGTAGAAAATTGCGAATATAAAGAGTAAAAAGCGAATGCCTGCGGACTGATACAGGAAACATAACCGATATAATTTTCTCCCAAGGAGGTATCAAGCAGCCGATTCAGGCTCCTCCTTGATGGGAGGAAATGCCTATGCGTCTATGCAACACAGATCCGCAGATAAACTGCTTTACATTCAGTCACCTATACGTCGTAATCCAGCTCGTATGGATTGCGGCGTTTTTGGTTTCGACAATATTTGAGCATTTTCGCTGTCAGCCTCCCGGAGAAATTTCATACTGCTGCTTTGGCGCGCCTGTTCTTTGTACGGGCGCGCTTTTTTGTACCCTTTTTTTAATCAGAAAGAGACTTAGACCTTATCGCTGCCGCAGCCCACCCTCTGATTTCGATTTTTGCCATCAACTCAAACATCGAAATTGGAGGAAATTACTATGAAGAAAATCAATCTTCGGGATTATTACCCGTATTATACACAGGACATGATCGTTGAGGTGCCGGATGAAGTTGCGGACATTCTCCGGGAATATAAACTTGCTGAAGCAGCTTATTTTTTGCGTACATACCGGCATAAAGCCTATTTTTCTTTGGATTATGACATCAATGTGGAACATGAGGCTATGGTGCTTGTTTTGACACCAGCAGATATTTTTGAACAGAAGGAAGAAAACGCTAGACTATATGAAGCGCTTGCCTCGTTGCCGGAAAAACAGCGTAACCGTATCACTTCACATTTTCTGTTGGGAATGAGTTTATCGGATATTGCAAAAAGCGAAGGAACCGGCGTCAGCTCTGTACATGAAGGAATCCAACGTGGACTTCGGCGTTTGAAAAAAATTTTAGAAAAAATGAATACAGACCCCGAAATTTACCATCAAAAATGAAATGTATAATAGAGGGACATATTCGGCGGGACAAGCTGGACGGGTGTGGTAAGGAAGCATATACATCCTCCACCCTAACTGTAATATCAATTTGTCTGCCATGCCCCTTGCTTGTTCCTTGACAACCGAATATACGCTGTTACGGGTACTTCATTCTGTGTTCCGAGCGGCAGATGGGGCGGCGCGGTGACAGGCGGCCTAAGGAGGTGATGAATCCAGGCTGTCCGAGCGATAAACGCAACCTACGAAACCGGCTGTGGCAGGCCGGACGCGATAACGACACAGATCATAATGGTACTTCTTCACAGCTTCCTAAAGACTTGGGGAGAGTTCCTGCGGCGTTTGCTTGCTCTGGCAAAGCGGCGGCGTATGTGGGACTATGATGCGGTGACGCTACCCGCAGCCTGTAACAGCCCCGTCCTTATAACAGAAGGACTTGCCGGGGTGCGTGGCAAATACGGCAGCAAAATCGAAATCAGATATAATGGGCCGGATTTATGTGTGTAATAACCATAGATCCGACCTATTCATGTGGTTTTGATAACACAGTTTTCAGAAGGGAGTTGATACTATGGAATTGAACACCATTGTCAGTGAAGTGGGTACGCTGGTAGACATTCGGGATGTCTCTGTCAACAAAGAACTTTCTCGTGATGAACGGATTGCAGAATTTGTTCAGCAAATCAAAAATCCATACCATTTTAAGTGTGGACGTTTTACTGTACAAGCCAGTTTTTCTGCTGAAGGTGCTACCCTGGAAGAATGTATCAAGGGTATTTTGCGATAGCTGCAATTTTAAGAAAGGGGCTGACTTTTCCGTAAAAGCATGGTAGAATAAGAATCGGAAAAGGAATTGAATATGGAATAACCACACTTCTTGAATTGCGGGGATTTTTCTGTGCAACGAAAGGAGTGTTTTTTTATGCAGGTTTACAAAGCGATTAAGTACATCCGTCTTTCTTATACGGATGATAAAACAGTAGAAAGTGACAGCGTTGCTAACCAGCGGCGCCTGATCGATGACTACATAGCCCGACACCCGGAAATTGAGGTTGTGGCAGAAAAAATTGACGATGGTTATAGTGGTGTTTTGTTTGATCGCCCGGCATTTCAGGAAATGATGCGGATGATCGAACAAGGCGAAGCTAACTGCGTGATTGTCAAAGACCTCTCCCGCTTAGGTCGTGAGTACATAGAAACAGGCCGTTATATGCGCAGGGTATTTCCAGCCTATGGAGTGCGTTTTATCGCAATTAACGATAATGTGGACACGGAAAATGACGCTGCCGATGATCTCACGGTTTCTGTCAAAAACATTATGAATGAGGCTTACTGTCGGGATATTTCCGTTAAGACACGGAGCGCCCTGGAAGTAAAACGGCGCAGCGGGGATTTTGTAGGTGCTTTTACCATCTATGGTTATGTGAAAGTCGGCGATAAACACAAGAGCCTGGAAGTGGACGAATATGCTGCTAATGTTGTGAGGGATATTTTCAGAAAACGGCTGGAGGGATTCAGCGCTTCCCATATAGCGGATGAACTGAACCGATTAGGAATTCTTTCGCCTTTAGCGTATAAGCGCAATCACGGAATGCCTCATGCAAAAGGTGGCTATACAGACCGAAAGGATTGCAAATGGTCTGCAACTACAATCATCCGCATTTTGCAGGATGAAACTTACACCGGAACACTGGTCCAGGGCAAACAGACAACGCCCCATTTCAAATTAAAAGAGCGTGAGGACAAACCTTCTTCGGAATGGATTCGTGTGGAGGGAACCCATGAAGCGATCATACAAAAGCACGATTTTGATCTGGTGCAACGGCTCCGCAGGATTGACACAAGGACTTCTCCCAAATCGGATAAGGTTTACCTGTTTTCCGGTATTTTGATCTGCGGCTGCTGTGGCTGCCGTATGACCCGCAAGACGAACCGCTATAAAGATAAAGAGTATCACTATTATTACTGCCCGACCGGCAAAAAGAATGGATGCACATCGTCGGTCATGCTGAAAGAGTCGGATCTGATTGAATGTGTGCAGGACAGTTTGAAAGGACATATTGAAAATGTTGCTTCTCTGGATGCCCTGCTGTCCAGTATCAGTCAGGAACGGATCAACCGGGAATTGGCGCAGGAATATGCCGCACAGATCAGAGTAAATGAAAAGCGTGTGGCACAGACCGAGGGCTTTAAGGCAAAACTCTATGAAAATCTGGTGAGTGGAATTCTGACAAAGGAAGAATTTCTCTCTTATAAGCGAAAATACAATGCAGATATTGAACTGTTCCAAAAGGCAATCGTTGAATGGAACGATAAACTTACAGATGTATTGGAAAACCGAAGCGAACGAAACCGTTGGATCAACCATTTTATGAAATTTTCTACTATGGAGGATATTGACCGCCGGGCAGTCATGCAGCTTATCCGAAGCATACGTGTAATGGGTAAAGATGAACTGCATATTGAATTTAATTACCAGGATGAATATCAGAAAGCAATCTCTTTGGCAGAACAGATTGCTACAAAAAATGAAGAAAGGATGGTGGGCTAAATGGCAAGAAAAAGCAGAAAACAGACGGCAGCGCCTATGCCGGCACCATCTTTATATGTACATGTGGCTCTGTATATCCGTCTTTCTGTGGAGGATAACAAAAAGCGGGGCTGCTCAGTAGAAAATCAAAAGCTGGTACTGAATGACTTTCTTTCAGATAAACCGGACTTCGTTGTGTATGATACCTATATCGACAACGGGGCGACAGGGACAAATTTTCACCGCCCTGGATTTCAGCAAATGCTATCTGATATTGAAGCAGGCCACATTAACTGTGTGATTGTTAAGGATCTTTCCCGATTAGGGCGAAATTCTATTGACACAGGTTATTATATCGAACAGTATTTCCATGCTCATAATGTTCGCTTCATTGCTGTTACGGATCAGTTTGATACAGAGGATTCCGGAAATCTTCATGGCGGTATCATGCTGCCTTTGAAAAATATGATCAATGAAGCCTATGCTCTGGACATTGGACGAAAAATCAAAGCACAAGCGCGGCAGGCTATGAAAGATGGCGACTATATTGGTGCACGGGCACCTTACGGTTACAGGAAAGACCCTGATAATTGCCATAAACTTCTGATTGATGAAAATACTGCCCCTGTGGTAAAACAGATTTTTGAATGGGCACATGAGCATGTGTCTCTGAACCGGATTGTCCGCAATCTAAATGAGATGGGGATTCCGGCACCGAGCCATTATAAAAAGGACACTGGCGAGATTACCAGTCCGGGCCTGATTGGAAGCGGAAAATGGCAGACCCGTACAGTGATGAAAATTTTAGAAAGCGAAGTCTATACAGGCGATCTGGTGCAAGGAAAAACAAAGATTGTAGATCATCAGCAGGTCAAGGCTGGAGAAGATAATCTGATTATTGCCAAATGCACCCATGAACCGATCATTAGCTATGAATTGTTTAATGCAGTTCAGGAATACAGAAAACAGATCTGTGAAGAAAGCAAAGCAACTCCAAAACGCCCCTACACGCCAAACATTTTCAAAGGCAAAGTGTTCTGTGCTGATTGTGGCAGAAGCCTTCACCGGCAACGTGCCGAGCGCCGGAAAGGCCCCGATACTTATTGGTTCCACTGCCTTACAAACAGCCGGATAGAAAAAGATAGCTGCAAAGGCGCAACGATGCAGGAAAAGGAACTGATTTCTACTGTTACGGCTATTCTTGAAAAAGAGCTGACAGTTGCGCTGGGAATGTCGCTGCCACTCTTTCAGTTGGAGGCAAGACAAAAACAGGAAAAAGATAAGCTGAAAATTCAGATGTCGGCCAAACGGCAGGAAATTGAAAAAACACGCCGGCTGATCCGTGGTCTATATGAAAATTTTGTGCAAGGTATTTTGACAAATGATGAATACTTTGAATTGAAGGCGGATTATGAATATGCTATCAATGCTCTGTCTGGTGAGATTGAAGTATTTGAAAAATCTATGGACTCCCTGGACAACCAGCTTGCCCGATACCGTGCAATGGAAAAGGATGCAAAAACACTGGCACAGGATCATGTGCTGACTGCAGAACTGATCGAACGGCTCATTGAACGAATTGAGATTGACCACGAGCGGAATATTCATGTAACCTTCCGTTTCAAAAATGAATTTCAGGGAAAGGCGGTGGAACTGTGCGCAACTATGTGATTGCCCTTTATATCCGTCTTTCTGTGGAAGATTTCAAAACCGAAAGTTTGAGCATACCAAATCAAAAACTGATTCTTCGTGAAAAAGCTATGTCTCTGCCGGAATGGGATAACAGTGAGATTTTGGAATTTATTGACAACGGTCATACAGGGACAAACTTTGAGCGTCCGGCGGTGCAGGAACTTTTAACAATGGTTCAGGCCGGAAAGATCAACTGTATTATTGTAAAAGACCTTTCCCGATTTGGACGTAACAGCATTGAAACCGGCTATTTTATTGAGCGGGTATTTCCTCTTTACCACACCCGTTTTATTTCCGTCAGTGATGATTTTGACACAGCTAATTTCAAAGGTGATACCGGAGGGATTGATATTGCTTTCAAGTATCTTATTAGCGAGTGTTATAGCCGGGATATGTCCATGAAAACCAAAAGTGCAAAATACGCAAAGATGCGTCGTGGGGAATATCAGAGTGTCATCTGTCCTTACGGCTATCGCAAGAGTGCAGACGGACGTATGGAACCGGACGAGGATGTTGCCCCGAATGTGCAGATGATATTTCAATGGGCGTCTGAAGGCAACACCGCAGCCGAGATCACAAGAAAACTGTATGCCATGAATATCCCCACCCCTGGGGAATATCGCAAACTTAAAGGCAAGGACTATTACAATGTTTCCCGAACAAACGGCGTTTGGAGTACATCAACGGTCCTGCGTATTTTAGAAGATCAAAGATATATCGGTACCTATGTAATTGGCAAGAGAAAGGTAAAAGAAATTGGCAGCCGACATACACAGTTAAAGGATGAAAGTGAGTGGTTCAAAATACCGAACCATCATCCGGCTATTGTAAGTGTGGATCTATTTGAGAAAGCCAATGCTTCAATTAAGCGTTTCTCTCTGTCAAATAAAAAGCCGCGTGATTATCTGCTCCGTGGTAAGGTGTTCTGTGGATGCTGCGATCATGCAATGTCTCTACGAAATGGTGCGTGGTTTTATTGCCGTCATTCCGAGGTGGCTGAAACGCTTCCTTGTCATGGTGTGCGTATAAAGATGGCAGATCTGGAGCAGGTTGTATTTGAAACAATTCGGGCTCAAATGTGTCCGGCATTGGGAATTGATAGCAATAAGGATAAATTGGATTTGCAGACAGTTCAGCAGGCCGAACATGAAGAAAAACTCCGTTCTATTCAAGACAGCAAGCGGCATCTTTATGAGCAGTATGCACTCGGAGAGATTGATTTGGAAACCTATCGAACACGAAAAGCGGTTTATGACACGGAGCTGGTACAAGCCAAAAATGTTCATGCTGTCATTACTGCACAGACAAAGCAGATAAAAAGTGATTATGAGATTAAGCTGAAACAACAGGAAATTGTTCAGGAAGTCGGAAACGCCAACATGCTGACAAAAGCTCTGATTGACCGGCTTATCAACAAAGTTTACGTCTTTCCAGGAGATCGGATTGAGATTGAATATGCAACACAGGATTTCTTAGAAACAAAGCAATCTGAAAAGGAGGTATAACCGTGAACACCCATTTGAAACAGCTATGGGCAGCTATGAAGCTGCCCGAAAAACTTCAAAAAAAGTTATAAATTTTTTTGTCGTGGGCTTGACATACGGGTGTCTCAAATCATGCACACGGATTCGCTTCACTCCAGATACTTTTGATCCTCTGTTCATTTCATGATGCAGATAAGATTTGGAAATTGTGAAAATTCTTTCGTCTTTCTTCAGACCGTAAAGCATTCCCATATAATCCTGCATCTCATCACATATAAATTGTGGCATCTTGATAAATCTGTTACTTTTAAATGTCTTTGGTGGGGTAATCACATCTTCCCGGTTTAATCTTTGATATGATTTGTTAATTCGCAGTGTATGCGTTGTAAAGTCAAAATCCGCTGGTGTCAGGGCAAGCAACTCTCCTTCACGGATACCACACCAGTAAAGCATTTCAAAAGCGTAGTAAGAAACTGGTTTATCCATCATCACATCTGCAAATTTCAAATACTCTTCTTTCGTCCAGAACAACATTTCCTTATATTCCTCTATTGCTATATTTCCAGCTTTCTGTGCCGGATTAGAAGGCAAATGATAAAAATCAACTGCATGATTGAAAATGGCACTTAACTGGCTGTGGATTTTCCGCAGATATGAAGCAGAATACCCTTTTCCATTCGCTCTCTTAAATGCAAGCAAATGATTCTGCCATGCAATCACATCTTTTGGTTCAATTTCTGCAATCTTTCTCTCCCCAAAGTATGGAAGAATTTTTGTTCTGGCAATATTATTCTTAGTTCCCCATGTGTTATCCCGGATTCGTTCCTTTTTATCTTCTACATAAATTTCATAAAAACTTGCGAAAGTCATATCCAGTTTTGCATCATGCTTTAACATTTGTTCGTGTTCCCACATCTGCGCTTCTCGCTTCGTAGGAAATCCTCGTTTTGAAGTCTGTTTCGTTTTCCCTGTCCAATCGGTATACCGATAGACCACTCGCCACTTCCCAGTGACATTATCTTTGTAAATACTCATACAAATTCTCCTCTCTCTTACACTTCGCTGTAACATACTTTTTTGCGGAAATAATTGGTGTTTACTCTGCCAGCTACCGTAAGATAACCCAGGTTCTGTAATTCATCATTTAACTGTTTGACAATCTTATAAGCATAAGACTTGGAAACTCCCAGTTCCGCTGCAACTTCTTCTACGGTCATAAAAGTTCTGTTCATCACATCGCATCTCTCCTTTCTATCTTAACTCAATTTGTTTAAGTTGTTACATTTGCATGATACTAAACATTTTAATTTAAGTCAAGTGATTCTATGCGAATATTAAATTCTTTTGTTTAAGTTCTTCTTGCTATCCGAAATTGCTCATGCTATACTGAACCTAAACAGAATTGTTTTGTTTTCTATCACAATTAATTATGGCAACACGAATGACCACTATAAGGAGGCAAACAAAAATGGCAATCGGACAACGTATCAAATATTTTCGCAACCGCATAGGCATGACACAAAAACAACTCGGAGAACAACTGGGATTCAAAGGAAAAACCTCAGATGTCCGCATGGCTCAGTATGAATCTGAAGCCAGAGTTCCTAAGATTGATCTTGTAAAACAGATGTCTCAGATCTTTGATATCAATACTCATGCCTTAACAGTTCCAGATATTGATACTCACATAGGTCTGATGCATACACTATTTGCACTGGAAGATATGTATGGTCTAAAGGTAAAAAATGTAGATGGACAACCTCATCTCTGGCTTGACTCTTCCATATCTGCTCCCAGCTCATCTGTCGATGAAATGTTTCGTGCATGGATGGAACAAGCTGACAAACTGGAAAACGGTGAAATCAGCAAGGAAGAATATGATGAATGGAGATATAAGTACCCGGAACTGGATACTTACCAGAAACGTGCCAAGGTACCCTCTCAGGAATTGAGTGATTACCTCGTAAAAGAATTGACTAAAAAAGAAAAATAAGAGAAAAGAAAAACCTTACCGATATTCAGTTTTTTACTTCTGAAAATCAGTAAGGTTTCTTTATATACGTTATGAAATAAAATTTTTATCTCTTGAATAATCACAAAATGTTGCCATTTTGTTGCCAGCCACTAAACAAATTTGTTTGTAGCCCGCATGAATACTTGGTTTCTATGATTGCGTGGATTATTCAAACTCTATAGTTCCAGGTGGCTTACTTGTCAAATCGTACATTACTCTATTGACCCCGCGCACCTCGTTTATGATTCTGCTCATTACCTTTGTCAATACTTCGTAAGGTATTTCTGCAGCTTCTGCTGTCATGAAATCTACAGTATTTACTGCACGAAGTGCAATGGCGTAATCGTATGTTCTTTCGTCTCCCATTACACCTACGCTACGCATATTTGTAAGTGCTGCAAAATACTGTCCTATTGTTTTATCCAATCCGGCATTTGCAATTTCTTCACGATAAATTGCATCTGCATCCTGTACCATTTTAACTTTTTCGGCTGTTACTTCACCGATGATACGGATTCCAAGTCCCGGACCTGGGAAAGGCTGACGGTATACTAAATATTCAGGTATACCCATTTCTAAGCCGGCTTTTCTTACTTCGTCCTTAAATAAATCACGAAGTGGTTCGATTATTTCCTTAAAATCTACACAGTCAGGTAATCCACCTACGTTGTGATGTGACTTAATTACTGCTGATTCGCCACCTAAACCACTTTCAACAACGTCAGGATAAATTGTTCCCTGTACAAGGAAATCAACTGCTCCGATTTTCTTTGCTTCTTCTTCAAAAACTCTGATAAATTCTTCACCAATTATTTTACGCTTCTGTTCAGGTTCTTTTACTCCTGCTAACTTGCTGTAGTAACGTTCCTGTGCGTTTACACGGATAAAGTTTAAGTCATATGGACCGTCAGGACCGAATACTGCTTCTACTTCGTCACCTTCGTTTTTACGAAGTAAGCCATGGTCTACGAATACACATGTAAGCTGTTTTCCAATGGCTTTTGAAAGCATTACTGCTGCAACTGATGAATCTACACCACCTGACAATGCACATAAAACCTTACCATCGCCAACTTTTTCACGGATTGCCTTAATTGATTCTTCTACAAATGAATCCATTCTCCAGTCTCCTGAACACTGGCAAACTCCACGAACGAAGTTGTATAACATCTTTGTTCCTTCCTGTGTGTGAAGTACTTCTGGATGGAACTGTATTGCATAAAGTTTCTTTTCTTCGTTTTCTGCTGATGCACAAGGGCAATCCTTTGTGTGTGATGAGATTTCAAATCCCGGTGCCACCTGTGATATATAATCAAAATGACTCATCCAGCAAACTGTTTTTGGTGAAACATCTGCAAAAATCTTTGACTGAGTCTTGTCTATTAATACTTCTGTCTTACCATATTCACGTACATCTGCACGTTCTACTTTTCCGCCTAACACATGCATCATAAGCTGTGCTCCGTAGCAAAGTCCTAACACTGGAACGCCTAATTCAAATAATTCTTTTGAATATGTTGGAGAATCGGCTTCATAACAACTATTTGGTCCACCTGTTAAGATGATACCCTTTGGGTTCATTGCTTTGATTTTTTCAATGTCTGTTTTGTAAGAATATATTTCACAATATACATTACATTCACGAACACGTCTTGCAACCAACTGGTTATACTGACCACCAAAGTCAAGAACGATTACTAATTCTTTCTTCAATGTATTTCCTCCTAAAATGGTGCCTGCACCATACTACTGTAAAAGGTAATTGCTATATAAAATCTAATTACCTGCTAATTTTTAATTCTACCCTATTTTTCTATTTAAAACAAGTACACTGTACTAACTTTTATAATTCCCATAACTTATAACCTGACTGCTCTCTATATACAAAATATTTTTAAACTTATACATCTTTCAGACTCATAATATACTTTCACACGTGCCTAAATTTTAATATCATTTCAAGTACTTATAACGAAGTAAGAGCACCTGCCCTACTTCCTCGTATGACAGATGCTCCCTATTTCAATACCCTAACTTTACAATTTTGTTAACAACCGCAGGTACTTTTTATTAAATGAATCTTCTCGGGAATTTCTTCTGTACACTATTCGTTTCGATCGCATTCCGAATATCTGTATACCTAGTCTATTCCTTACTATTTGTCCTGCTTCGACTTCACTACCTACCTTAACCATAAGATGTTATTCTTCATTGAATTTTCGTTTTGAATAATTCCTATCCTATCCAATTCTTTGTAACATCTCATCCAATAATTACTACTTAAACAATCTTCCGTTGATTGCCATGTTAGCAGATATCACTGGGTAAAACTCCTTTCACCACTAAACTTAGATACTGTTGTTATTAGGTTGACATCTAATAACAAATGGGTTGTTAACTTCTTTGTAGAAGTCTTTTTTAGGTATTTAATACGTTTTTGTTTGTATGTTCAATATAGCACAATTTTTCCTTATTTTAAAGGGGGTTCAAGCACTTTTTTCATCTTTATAAACATTGCATAAATGCCCTTTTATTTAAACATTTTTATGAATCGTTTTTTTATAAAAAATGACTATTGTCTCTCTAACATCTGCTTAACATACTTGCCGGTATAACTTGTTGGATGTTCTGCAACCTGCTCAGGTGTTCCTGCAACTACAACTGTTCCACCACGGTCACCACCGTCAGGTCCCATATCAATTATATAATCTGCCACTTTTATTACGTCCAGATTATGCTCAATAACCACTACTGTATTACCTTCATCTGTTAATCTGTGAAGAATCTCTACTAATTTGTGCACATCAGCAAAATGAAGACCTGTTGTCGGTTCATCCAATACATATATTGTTTTTCCTGTACTTCTCTTACTTAATTCTGTTGCAAGCTTAATTCTCTGTGCTTCAC
Source organism: Eubacterium ventriosum (assembly GCF_025150745.1). Taxonomy (NCBI): domain Bacteria; kingdom Bacillati; phylum Bacillota; class Clostridia; order Eubacteriales; family Eubacteriaceae; genus Eubacterium; species Eubacterium ventriosum. Next base: position 695,551 of record NZ_CP102282.1, on the reverse strand, counting down.
CACCCGACAATGTTGTTGAAGGCTGTCCTAATTTTAAATAACCAAGACCTACATCATACAATGTCTGTACCTTGTTAAGAATTCTAGGCACATTCTTAAAGAAATCCAATGCTTCTTCCACTGTCATTTCAAGAACATCATAAATAGTCTTACCTTTGTAGTGTACTTCCAGTGTTTCCCTATTGTAACGCTTTCCGCCACAGACCTCACATGGAACATATACATCAGGAAGAAAGTGCATTTCAACTTTTAAAATTCCGTCACCTGAACACGCTTCACAACGACCGCCTTTTACATTAAAACTAAATCTTCCCTTCTTGTAACCTCTTTCTTTTGCATCGGTTGTTGCCGCAAAAAGGTCCCTTATCATATCGAACATTCCCGTATATGTTGCCGGATTTGAACGTGGAGTTCTGCCTATTGGTGACTGATCAATATTTATTACCTTATCAAGCTGCTCCATTCCCTCTATCTTCTTGCATTTTCCGGGAATTGTTCTTGCCCTGTTTAATTTTCTTGCAAGACTCTTATATAATATTTCATTAACAAGTGAGCTTTTACCTGAGCCTGAAACACCTGTTACACATGTAAATACCCCAATTGGCACCTTTACATCAATGTTCTTTAGGTTATTTTCCTTGGCTCCAACTACTTTTAAGAAACCTTTTGGTTTTCTACGTGTTTTCGGAACAGGTATTTTAATCTCTCCACTTAAATATTTTCCTGTAATTGAATTAGGATTTTTCATTATATCCTCTGCAGTTCCTGTAGCAATAACCTGTCCACCGTGTTCTCCTGCTCCCGGACCTATGTCAACCACATAATCTGCTGCACGCATTGTATCCTCATCATGTTCAACTACAATCAAAGTATTTCCCAAATCTCTTAAATGCTTCAACGTTGCAAGAAGCTTATCATTATCATTCTGATGCAATCCAATACTTGGCTCATCCATTATATAAGCAACACCAACCAAGCCTGAACCTATCTGAGTTGCCAAACGTATACGCTGAGCCTCTCCACCTGACAAAGTTCCCGTAGCTCTTGAAAGACTAAGATAATCAAGTCCAACGTCAACTAAGAATTGAAGACGTCCTTTAATTTCTTTCAAAATCTCTTTTCCTATCTTTAGCTGAGTTTCAGTCAATTGCAATTCATCCAAATACTGGCGCAAATCTCTTACAGACATTTCTGTCATTTCATAAATATTCTTATCTCCAATAGTTACAGCCAACGATCCCTTTTTAAGTCTCTGTCCGTGGCATGTTGCACATGGCGTAAATCTCATAAATGTTTCATATTCTGCCTTTGTTGACTCTGCGCTTGTTTCACGATATCGTCTTTCTACATTTTTAATTAATCCTTCAAAAGCAATATCATAAACTCCAATACCTCTTTGCCCCTTGTATCTTACGGCTACTTTTTCACCATTTGTTCCATAAATCAAAATATCATGTATCTCTTTTGGATAATCCTCAAAAGGTGTATCAAGAGAAAAATTGTATTTTAAAGCCAATGCCTGAAGTATCGCATTACTAAAACTCTTTCCGTCATTTGCACTCTGCCACCCCAATACTACAATTGCTCCCTGATTAATGCTTAAACTCTTATCAGGAATAATAAGGTCTTCGTCAAATTCCATCTTGTATCCCAAACCATAACAGTCAGGACAAGCCCCAAAAGGATTATTAAAAGAAAAACTTCTAGGCTGTACTTCGTCAATACTTATTCCACAGTCAGGGCAGGCAAAATTCTGACTAAAAGTCATCTCTTCCCCACCAATAACATCTACTATCATTAGTCCGTTGCCAAGCTTTAAAGCATTTTCAACAGAATCAGTAAGACGCTTTTCAATTCCTTCACGAATGCTAAGTCGGTCTATAATAATTTCGATACTGTGCTTTATGTTTTTTTCTAACTTAATCTCTTCAGTTAGTTCATACATATTGCCATCAACTCTTACTCGCAAATAGCCACTTTTCTTAGCACTTTCAAATACTTTTTCGTGACGTCCTTTCTTTCCTCTTACAACAGGTGCCAATATCTGAAACTTAGTACGTTCTTCCAGCATAAGAATACGATCTACCATTTCATCAACTGTCTGTTTCTTTATTTCACGTCCGCATTTTGGACAATGTGGAATACCTGCTCTTGCATAAAGCAATCTCATATAATCGTATATTTCTGTTACTGTTCCAACTGTTGAACGTGGATTCTTGTTTGTTGATTTCTGATCAATTGAAATAGCAGGTGGCAATCCTTCAATACTTTCAACCTGTGGTTTTTCCATCTGCCCTAAGAACTGTCTTGCATAAGAAGACAATGATTCCATATATCTTCTCTGTCCTTCTGCATAAATAGTGTCAAAAGCAAGGGATGACTTACCTGAACCGCTTAAACCTGTTACTACCGTAAATTCATCTCTTGGTATATCAATATCAATATTTTTCAAATTGTGCTCATTTGCACCTTTTATATGAATATATTTTTTATTGTCTTTCATTTTATTTTCCTATCTTTTTCTATCTTTGTTATTTGGTTATTTTATATCTTTTCCAAATAAATTCCGTTATAGATTTTTAGTTATCTTCCTGCAACTTTCTTAATTCTGCCAACTTATCTCGCATTTCAATAGCCGTTTCAAAATCAAGTTCTGCTGCAGCTCTTTCCATTTTCTTCTTAACCTTTTCGATAAGCTTTTTAAGTTCCTTATAATCCATTGATTCAGGATCTTTCTCAACGTCGCTAATCTTTCTGTCCACTTCTTTGGAGATGCTAATAAGGTCTCGAACAGCCTTCTTAATAGTTGTTGGAGTAATGCCGTGCTCATTATTGTATTTCTGCTGAATCTCTCTACGTCTGTTAGTTTCCGTTAAGGCTTTATCCATTGAATCAGTAATATTGTCAGCATACATTATTACGTGGCCTTCTGCATTTCTTGCAGCTCGTCCAATAGTCTGAATAAGTGATGTTTCTGAACGTAAAAACCCTTCCTTGTCAGCATCCAATATTGCAACTAAAGCAATTTCCGGTATGTCCAAACCTTCTCTTAAAAGGTTAATACCAACCAAAACATCAAAAACATCCAATCGCATATCTCTGATAATCTGAGTTCTCTCTAACGTATCTATATCTGAATGAAGGTATTTAACCCTAATTCCCACATCGCGCATATAATCTGTCAAATCCTCAGCCATACGCTTCGTCAAAGTTGTTACCAAAACTTTATTCTTCTTGGCAACTTCCTTGTTAATCTCAGTTATAAGGTCATCAATCTGTCCTTCAACCGGTCTTACTTCAACTTCCGGATCAAGCAATCCTGTAGGTCTTATAATCTGCTCTGCACGGCCTAATTCATGTTCCTGTTCATAAACATTAGGTGTAGCTGACACAAACATCATCTGGTCAATCATGCTTTCAAATTCTTCAAAATTAAGCGGTCTGTTATCCTTCGCCGAAGGCAGTCTGAACCCATAATCAACTAAAGTAGACTTTCTTGACTGGTCACCGGCATACATTCCTCTAATCTGTGGAATCGTAATATGAGACTCATCTACTATTATTAAGAAATCATCTCCGAAATATTCCATTAATGTATGAGGTGTGGCTCCCGGCTCCAAACCTGCCATATGTCTTGAATAGTTCTCTATTCCTGAACAAAAACCTGTTTCTCTTAGCATTTCCATATCAAAATTAGTTCGTTCTGCAATACGCTGTGCCTCTATTAATTTGTCTTCTGATTTAAAATATGCTACCTGTTCCTCTAACTCTTTCTCTATATCCTTAATGGCACGCTCCATCTTTTCAGGTGGCACAACATAATGAGAATTAGGGAATATTGCTACATGTTCAAGCTCGTTCTTAATCTGACCCGTTAAAGCATCAATCTCTGAAATTCTCTCGATTTCATCATCAAAAAATTCAACTCTAATTGCACTATCCGTATACGAAGCAGGAAATATTTCCAGATTCTCTCCACGAACCCTGAAAGTTCCACGTTTAAAGTCCATATCATTTCTGTCATACTGTATTTCAATAAGCTTATGAATAATCTCATCTCTATCTCTAATGGTATTCGGTCTTAAAGACACAACCATGTTCTTGTAATCTATTGGGTCTCCCAAACCATATATACATGAAACTGAAGAAATAATAATTACATCTTTACGCTCCATTAAAGCCATTGTTGCCGAATGACGTAACTTATCTATTTCATCATTAATTGATGAATCCTTCTCAATATATGTGTCTGTGCTTGGAACATAAGCCTCCGGCTGATAATAATCGTAGTAGGAAACAAAATATTCCACAGCATTATTAGGAAAAAACTCCTTAAACTCACCATAAAGCTGAGCTGCCAAAGTCTTATTATGAGCAATAATAAGTGTAGGTTTATTTAATTGTTCAATAACATTCGCCATTGTAAAAGTCTTACCTGAACCTGTTACACCAAGCAAAGTCTGGAATTGTTTTCCTTTCTTAAAGCCTTCAACTAACTCTTCAATAGCCTGTGGCTGGTCCCCGGTAGGCTTATACTCTGAAACTAATTCAAAATGATCCATATGATTTCTCCCAATTAGCTCTAATCAATATTTGAGTATTTTCAAACCCAAATCATTTATCAACTACTTTTCTTAGTATTGTTACTTGTCAAGTATATCATTCAAAAGAACAAAAGTACAGAGCAAAATCGAATGTTTGTTCTGTACTTTTGTTATTCTTTTATTATTCCTCTATTAACTTTTCATATTCGTCCGTAGGTATTGGCTTTGAGAAATAATATCCCTGAATCACTTCTGCTCCAATTGATTTTAAGAAGTTAACCTGTTTTTCTGACTCAACACCTTCTACTACTACCGAAATATTTAATTTTTTGGACAATTCTACAATAGACTCAACAATTATGTTGTTTCTTTCATTTTCATTATCCAAATTTCGCATAAACGCCATATCCAATTTAAGTACGTCTATAGGCGCATCCTTTAACATATTAAGTGATGAATATCCGCTTCCGAAATCATCCATCAAAATCTTAAATCCTGCTTCCTGCAATTCACTTATTATTGAATATATTACCTGCTTTTCCTCAGTATATACTGTTTCCGTAATTTCAAGTTGCAAATCCTTTGGTTCCAAATTATATTTTTCAACCAGCTCCAAAAGATTTGATACCAGATTAGTTGTATAGAAATTTACTCTTGAAACATTAACAGAAATAGGAAGTACACTTCCGTTTTTATCCTTTAAATAACGCAATAACTGACACGTTTTCTCCCAAACATAATAATCAAGCCTTGTTATGTAATTATTCTTTTCAAGTACTGTTATAAATTTAAATGATGGTATCATTCCAAATTTCGGATGTAACCATCTTACCAACGATTCTCCGCCTACAATCTTTTTATGAACAACATCATATTTCGGCTGAACATATATAACAATCTGCCCCTGTTTCATTGCTCCATTTATGTCATTCAGTATGTTCTGTTCAAAGATTAACTGATCTCCCTGTTGTCTGCTATATATACCAACTTTCTTCATTCCTTCTTTTACAGTATCCGTTGCTATCTGTGCCCTGTCACACATAACGTTAATTGGAAGTGTTCTATCATCAACCAAATATAACCCTGTTCGCACAGTTATATTTATTTTCAAATGATAGTCATCAACCAAGTCAAAAGTCTTAATTAAATCGTACTGTTCCTTAGTCAAAAGTGCAAAAAAGTTATCATCTGACATTCTTGCAAGAAGAATATTGTCTCCATCTGTCTGTGAATCTCTGAACATCTTTAATCTGTCAGCCACATGCTTAATAAGCTCATCACCTTCTTCTATGCCATAAATATCATTAACAACCTTTAATCTGTTAATGTTTATGTTCATAATATAAAATTCTTCATCGCTTATTCTAAGTCTTTCAGCAACTTTTTCATAGAAAATATCAATATTATACAAGCCCGTAAGCTTATCAATTTCTACTTTTCTTCGAAGAATTTCATTTTCTTTGCTTTGAATTAATGCATTAGTCTTTTTTGAAATAACAACATATCCAAGAACTATCAATAATATTGCAATTGCAATTCCCAGAATTATCAAAGCAAGATTGTCTTCTATTCGTTCTGTAAGCGAAGCATTATATTTTATTCCGCTGGAATATTTAACACAAACATTATCTATTTCTTCATCTGAAATAGAACTAATCAGCTTGTTTACTACAGATTTCAATATATCATTAACCTGAGCTGAAGCTAACAGACAATATGCAGAAGACTCATTATACTCACTGACTGCTGCCAAACTGTCTGCATAACGTTTACTTTGCATATAATAATTAACTGAATAAATATCATTAATTGCAAAATCAACTTTTCCGGTACGGACAGCCTCCATACATTCTTTTACGCTGTCATATTTCTTAATCTGTTCATCACTGTTTACATATAACAGTTTAGTCTGACTATTATATAATGCATCTTTTACCACAGCTACGCTTGACACTTTATCCTGGCTTATTGAAGTATTCTTACGTTTTACAATTACCTGGTCAACGCTAAAAATATTGTTAGAATGCCAATACTTACCCTTTACTGTTGACACACCTGATCCCAATGAATTTCCTATGTAAAATCTATTAGTCCCCTCTTCCAGAAACTTTTTCGGATCACTTACATATTCTATTCGAATTGATAATTTGGACTTTCCGCCCATCAGGTCAAGAACCCCTTTAAATAATCCTGTAATCTTATGAGCCTCTTTATAGCTATATGGAATACTGTCAGCTTTTAATCCAACCACAATCTCCTTGTATCTTTCAATATATTCATTTTCCTCTTTCGTCAAAAGGGGCTGATTGGAATATGCACTTTCACTATAATATTTATCCTGAAGGTGTTGCTGAAAATAAGGAGAATCATTTCTAATTTCATCTAATGCCCTATCTACTTCAGCCATAAATTTTCCATTCATCTTTCCTGTCACAATGTAGAAAGGCTCCTGATTAAATCTGTCAACAACTCTCATTCCTTTGTGAAGTGATATACTTCCCACTGCTGCAAGGTCAATTTTGTTATCCTTTAAGGCCTGAACAATTTCTGTTTCAGAATTATAATATACCGGTGTATATTTTATTTTATTCTTGTTAGCATAGTTGGTCCATGTTAACATCTGATAGCTGTCTTTTAACATGCCTACTTTTTTGTTATTCATACCTTCTAAATCTTTATAATAAATATTAGATTTAAGATTGGCATATACAATTGTAAACTCGCTTCCAACAGAATAATTAGAAAAAATATAGTCTTTCTCTCTTTCTGCTGTTTTCTGAGCCTGACATATTATGTCGATTTTTCCGTTCTTTAAATCTTTTAAAGTCTGCTCCCATGTATTCTCCACAAACTCATATGTTCAGTTATTGTACTTAGCTATCTCATTCAGATACTCTACGCCATAGCCTTCATAAGAGCCGTCATCCATCTTTTGTATAAATCCCGGATAATCAATATAACCTACTTTAATTACCTTGCTTTCTGCTTTAACAAAAGATACATTAACCGCGCATATCATAAAAATCATTACTGCAATGGATATTAAAATTTTCGTTTTTTTCTTCATAATTTTGTCCCTTTTTTAATACATCCGCCTCTATAATTGCATATTATAGCATTTTAACGTCACGATAACAATGTAAAACCCAGCCTATTAATATGATTTTTAGACAAATAAATAACCAAAACTTTCGTAAAAACTTTGTCTGTTTTGACACTTTACAAATTTAATTTTTTCATAAGCATTTGTCAAAATAAAAAGGAACCTTTTTCATTTACCCTTTTACTTATTTTATACAGTTATTCAAAGCATAGAAAAAGACCATACATATATCTTCGTTTGCAAGATATATGTACGGTCTTTCTGTTCATTATTTCATTAATTCCATAATTGTTTCTTTTGCCTTTTCAAGTTGTGTATCGCTTGTTGCATTTTCTTCCAATTCTGCTTCCACATCAGGAGTTATTCCCTTTCCGTGAATGTTTTTGCCACTTGGAGTATAATAATCCTGAACTGTAAGTTTTACCGCTGAGCCGTCGCTTAATGGAAGAATTGTCTGTACAATTCCTTTACCAAATGACTGTGTGCCTACGATTTTTCCTGCATTAAAGTCCTGAATTGCACCTGCAAAAATTTCTGATGCACTGGCGCTGTCCTTATTCTGCAAAACAACCATCGGCATGTCAAGACACTTGCTGTCTGAAGTCTGCTTTTCCTCATTTCCATATTTATCCTTAGTTGAAACCAAATTTCCTTCAGGAAGTATTTCATCAAGCATCTTGCAGACTGTCTCATATAATCCACCCGGATTGCTTCTAACATCAAAGATAACAGCCTTCATTCCCTGCTTCTTCAAGTCATCCAATGCTTTCGTAAACTGGTCATAAGTAACTTCTTCAAACTGACTTATCTGTATATAACCAATCTTTTTCTTCTTATCAAGCATCTTATATTCAACAGTAGGCTCATTAACCTGATCTCTTGTTATTGTAAAGTCAATGTATTTCTTTTCGGACTCTCTGTAAACAGTTATGTCAACTGTTGTTCCTTTTTCGCCCTTCATTTCAGTAACAACATTGTTAATGTCAACACCAGTTACTTCTTTGCCCTTTACTTTATAAATAATATCTCCGTTCTTTACTCCTGCCTTTGCAGCCGGTGCATCGGCAAAAGCCTTAACTACCGTAATTATTCCTGTTTCAGCATTCTGAGATACCAAAGCACCTATTCCGCTGTAAGTTCCTGACGTCTGTTCCATCATTTTCCGGTATTCTTCTGCCGTGTAATAAACAGAATACGGATCATTTAAGCCTTCCAACAATCCTTTATAAATTCCATCTTCCAAGTCAGATTCATTAACCTTATTTAAGAACTTAGCATCTATAAGTTTATTTATATAATCAAGCTTTTGTGATGTTTTTTCACTGATTGTTTTTCCGGATGTGTTCTGGTTTGCAAAATACAAACCTGTTCCAACACCACCTACCACAACTGCCATGGCAAGCATTCCAAAAAAGAATCCAAGTAAAAAACGGTTCTTATTCTTTTTCATCATGACTCCTTAATTCAAGTTTATTTTAAATAATCCCAAGGATTAACATATGCCCCGTTCTTACGTACTGCAAAATGTAAATGGTTACCCTGTGATGCTCCTGTATTTCCTACAAGTCCAATGCTCTGTCCTGCGCTTACCTTTGTTCCTGCCGAAACTAAAAGTGCAGACATATGCATATATACACTATATACACCATTGCCGTGATTAATACCAATCCAGTTGCCTGCTGTTGTACTATAATTAGCCCACTCTACTGTACCTGAACCTGCTGCAACAATAGTGGTTCCTGCTGATGCCGGAATATCAATACCCTTATGAAATTCAGAACCTCTATATCCATATCCTGAAGATATAGTTGTATGTCCCGGAAGTGGCCATGTAAATCCACCGCCTGAAACTGTTCCACTACTTCCTGAATTTCCACTGTTTGAAGTATCTGTTGTGTTGCTTCCTGTATTTGATGATGTATTGCCTGTACTACTATTTGAACTAGCTGCCTGCTGTTTCTTTGCTGCCGCTTCACGTCTTGCCTGCTCAGCAGCTGCCTGGTTTTTGCTCTGTTCTTCAACAGATGCAACTCTCTTTTCCTGTGCACTGATTTCTGCTTCCAATTCATCAGAAGTAGCCTCATTATGTGCTATCAAATCTTCATAATTCTTAAGTTCCTGCTGCTTTGATGCTGAAAGATTAGTAAGTTTAGTCTGGTCACTCTTCTGCTGTGCCTGTATTGTCTGAAGATTCTTTTTCTCAGTTACAAGAGTACTCTTTGCAGAAGCTATTTTCTCTTTAGTCTTCTTCATCTTATTAAGCATATCTCTGTCATACTGTGATAACTCTGTTATGTACTCTGCCTTATTTAAGAAATCAGTTATGCTCTTTGAATTAAAAATCAAATCTATCATCTGAGTATCACCATTCTCATACATATATTTGATTCTAAGCTTCATATCTTCATACTGCTCATTTATGCTAACCTGAGCATTGTCCAATTCCTTCTGAGTCTTAGATATCTTGCCTTCTGTTTTTGATAATTTCTGATTAGTCTTGTACATCTCTGTAGCCAAATTAGTTAACTTCTTATCAACTGACTGAATATACTCCTGTGCATCAGACTTAGATTTCTGTAGTTTATTATTTTCATCCTGAGCCTGTTGCTTCTGATTCTGCAAATCTGAAAGCTTATTCTTCTCATCGCTAACTGTTCCAAATGCATTAATTGGAATAGCAGTAACTGCCAATGCTGCCACGAGAACAAAACTTAATACTTTAGATTTTCTCATTACTTTCTCCTTATCTCTTTCCCTGTTAACTCAATTAACTTTATACCTTTAAGTGCTTTCTCATTGACACAATTGATCCTATTAAACCAATACCTGCTCCAATTCCAAGTCCTAATGGAACAAGAACCAAAAAAATCTGATGAACTGACGCAAAAGGAATACTGTTGCCAAGTACACCAAATTTAGTCATAATAAGATCAATTAATTTGTCATAAACAAGTCTTATTATAACAAGCGGAATTATTGAACCTAATAAACCGATTGTCACACCTTCTATAATAAATGGTGCCCTTACAAAACTATTAGTTGCTCCAATAAGCTTCATAATTTTAATCTCGTGTCTTCTTACTGAAATACCAATCATAACCGTGTTGCTTATAAGGAAAATACCAACACCAAGCAAAATAATAATCAATGCAATAGACGCATATCCTAACATTTTGCCAAAGTTTGTAAGAAACTCTCTAGTTGGGTTTGAATACTTAACCTGTCTTACACCCTGAACCTTTTCCATTGCTGTTGCAAAAGCTTTCTGGTCGTTAATACTCTTTAAGTAAACTGTGTAAGATGCTGAATTAGCCAATGGATTCTCTTTTGAAAATCCTTCTGCCAAATCAGGATTATCTTTAAAATAATTCTTCTTAAAGCTTTCCCATGCCTGTTCTGCCGATGTATATTCATAGCTCTTTACACGGGAATCTGACTTAATTGTTTTTCCAATATCATCTATTCCCTGCTGGCTTAACCCTTCGTTAAAGAATATTGTTACCCCAACCTGTTGCTCAACTTTTTTTTCCATAAAGTTTACATTTATAATAATTGTAAAAATTACACCTATTAAAAATGTACATGCAGCAATAGTTCCTATTGATGCAAGGGAAAACAGTTTGTTTCTCTTTATGTTTACAAAACCCTGTTTTAAACAGTAGTTTGCTGTTCTAGTATTCATCTGTCTGTTCCTCCCCTTTGCTGTCCTCTACTTTTACACCTTTCTTCATAGTTATGACACGCTTGTTCATAGCCTTAACTATTTCCATGTTATGTGTAACAACAATAACTGTTGTTCCCTGCTCATTAACTTTTTCAAGCAGTTTCATAATCTCCCATGAATTTTCAGGGTCAAGGTTTCCTGTAGGTTCATCAGCCAAAATATACTGTGGTTTATTGACAAGTGCTCTTGCAAGGGCAACTCTCTGCTGCTCACCACCTGACAATTCTGACGGATTGGAACGATATTTTTCTGAAAGTCCCACCAAAGATAATACTCTTGCCACATTCTTTTTAATCTCTCTTGGTGACGCCCCTATTACTCTCTGTGCAAAAGCAATATTTGAGTAAACATCTCTATCCTGTAACAATCTGAAATCCTGAAAAACAACTCCAACCTTTCTTCTATACTTAGCTGTTCCTCTTGATTTAAGCTTTGATAAATTAACATTATCTACCACTATTGTTCCCTCTGTGGGATTTAACTCTTTAAGAAGCAGTTTGATAAATGTTGACTTTCCTGAGCCACTGGCTCCAACAACAAATACAAACTCTCCTTCCTCTATTTCAAGATTTAAATTGCTTAACGCCGGTGCACCGTTGCCATAAGACTTACTTACACCTTCTATTTTAATCATTATATGCCTCCTAATATTCTGCTCTAAATAGAAATATATAACACAAATGTGTTTTTTTTGTGGGTGGGCAAAGCACGTAACAATCCTTGTAATAAAATTTTAATATATTTCTGAATTGAATTTGCTCCACTAGCACAATATGAAGGTCCATAGTGGGCCTTCATATTGCTACATTTTAACTATTTATTTTCTAAAAATCTGTGTTCTCCATATATTTCATGTACTTAACAACCATAAGGGCAATCTTAAATGTAATTGCATCCTCAAATACTCTTAAATCTAGTCCTGTACTCTTCTGCAACTTGTCCAGTCTGTATACTAAAGTATTTCTGTGAATATATAACTGTCTTGATGTTTCAGATACATTCAAGCTGTTTTCAAAGAACTTATTAATTGTTGTTAATGTTTCTTCGTCAAATTCATCCGGTGACTTTCCTTCAAAAATCTCGCTAATGAACATCTTGCAAAGTGGAATTGGTAACTGATAAATTAATCTTCCGATTCCAAGATTATTGTAAGCAATTACGTTCTTAGTGCTAAAGAAAATCTTTCCTACATCAAGGGCCATTCTTGCTTCCTTGTATGAACGTGATACTTCCTTAATCTCCTTAACAATAGTTCCGTATGCTACAGTAGCCTTAACCATTGCCTCTGTGTTAAGCATGTCCACAATTGTCCTTGCTATCTTTTCAATATCTTCATATCCCTGTTTTTCTTCTAACTCCTTAACAAGAATAATGCTTTTTTCATCTACTGCTGTAATAAAGTCTTTCTTATTACCTGAGAACAATGTTCTAACTGTTTCTAAAGCAACACTGTCCTTTTCGTTCTTTGTTTCAATAATACAGACACATCTTCTTGCATCCACATCAATGTACAACTTCTTTGATCTATTATAAATGTCAACAAGGAGTAGATTGTCTAATAATAAGTTTTTGATAAAATTGTCTTTATCAAATCTTTCTTTATATGCAACAAGCAGATTCTGAATCTGGAAGGCAGCCATCTTTCCTACCATAAATACGTCATCGCTTGTTCCCTGAGCTATCAGAATCAGTTCTAACTGGCTTTCATCATAAACCTTAAAGAACTGGTATTCCTGTACTGACTGGCTGTCTGCCGGAGAATTAACAAAGCTAATTATAGCATGTCCAAACTCATCTCCTAACTGGGAAGTACTGGCAATAATCTTTCCGTCTGTATCTGCCACATGTAAATCTACCCTTGAAATACTTTTTATTCCTTCTATTGTATTCTGTAAAATCTGATTTGATATCATAGGCCACTCCTTGTTCTAAAAAATTCGTACATTCTGTCAAACTATATTTTAAACCAGTTTATGACAAAAAACAAGAGAAAAGAGCTAATCAATAGTACTTTTATCTTGTAATTTTTGCCAAAAATCTTTTTACCCCCACTCTTGACAAAGAGCCTAATAAAAAGTCCAAAGGAATTTCTTATTAAGTAAAAAAGACTGCCCAAATCGGGCAGTCTTTTGATAAATATATATATTAGTTTGTGATAACTTTTTCTGTATCCTTATCAAAGATGTGAAGTTTTGTAAGATCCATTGCCATAACAACTTCATCACCAGGTCTAGCTGTTGTACGAGCATTAACTCTTGCTGTACAATCGAATCCTTCAACGTCAAAGTATAAGTATACTTCAGCACCAAGTAATTCGTAAATTCTGATTGTTGTCTTAAATGCACTATCAGGTGACATTTCGATGAAGCTTTCTTCATCATGAACATCTTCTGGTCTGATACCCATAACAACTGTCTTACCAACATAACCACCGTCAATAAGCCTTCTAGCCTGTTCAGCTGGTACTGTAATGTATGTTCTAGCCTGTCCAATGTGGAGCTTAACGTCAGCACCTTCCTGTTCAACTTCTGCATCGATGAAGTTCATCTGTGGTGAACCCATGAATCCTGCTACGAATAAGTTAACTGGCTTATCATATAAGTTCTTAGGTGAATCTACCTGCTGTACAACACCATCCTTCATAACTACGATTCTTGTACCAAGTGTCATAGCTTCTGTCTGGTCATGTGTTACGTAGATGATTGTTGCGCCTAATCTCTTATGAATCTTAGCGATTTCCACACGCATCTGTACTCTTAATTTAGCATCCAAGTTTGAAAGAGGTTCATCCATAAGGAATACCTTAGGGTTACGAACGATAGCACGTCCCATAGCAACTCTCTGTCTCTGACCACCTGATAAAGCCTTAGGCTTACGATCAAGTAACTGTTCAAGGTCAAGAATCTTAGCTGCATCCTTAACTAATCTTTCCTGTTCAGCCTTAGGTACTTTTCTTAACTTAAGACCAAATGCCATATTATCATATACTGTCATATGTGGATATAAAGCGTAGTTCTGGAATACCATTGCGATATCTCTATCCTTTGGTTCAACATCGTTTACTAACTTATCTCCGATGTATAATTCTCCTGATGAAATTTCTTCAAGACCTGCGATCATTCTAAGTGTTGTTGATTTACCACAACCAGATGGTCCTACGAAGATGATAAATTCTTTATCCTTGATTTCAAGGTTAAAATCTTTTACTGCACAGAATCCGTTTGGATATACCTTGCAGATATTTCTTAATGATAAACTTGCCATTTTAAAAATTCCTCCTAGTATTGAAATAGTTTCTCTATCTCGCGTCTGATTGTATTCTAAATCACTGACACTAAAAATGCTATATTGTAAATAAACAAAATAACAAAAAAATCTTTGTTAATATTGCATACAGCCCCTATTATTTATTTAAAAATATGTTACTTTCGCCAATGATTATACGGTGTTCTTTGAGCAATCTGCCGATAGCTCTTTTAAATTCACTTTTGCTCATCTGAAAATCTTCTCTAATTACCTCAGGTTTAGCCTTATCTGTATATCCTAACTGACCACCGTTATTCTCAATGTATTTATATATTTTTTCGGCATCTTCGTCCATTTGTAAATATGCTTTCTTTCTAAGTGAAAGGTCTAATTTGCCATCAGGTCTTACACTTTTTACTCTTGCCTGAATCTGCTGACCGATTTCTAATCTTGTTGTAAGCTCTTTCTTCTGCACAAGTCCGTGATACTTATTATCTACAGCAACAAAAACACCGTACTCAGGATTGTAGTTATAAACTGTTCCTGTTACAACATCATCAGGTTCATATGTTGAGGTACATTTTAAGAACTTATACGCCTTCATTGTTGCACATAATCTGTTACTTTTGTCCAAATATACTCCTACTAATACCTTATCCCCTGACTTAATTGAAACTGTCTGCTCCTTGTATGGCAAAAATAAGTCTTTTTCTAAGCCCCAGTCAAGAAATGCACCATTCTTTGAAACTTCCTTAACTGTCAAAACTGCTGTTTCGTCTAATTCAACTAAAGGCTTGTTTACTGTTGCTATAAGTCTGTCCTGTGAATCTCTGTAAATAAATACCTTTACTTCATCACCAACATTTGCTCCTTCAGGAACCTGCTTCTTTGGAAGAAGCACCTGTTCTTCCTCTGTGCCAAGATATGCACCAAAATCTACCATTCTTACTATTTCTAATTTTTGTGTTCTTCCTAATTCCATTTTTTGTCTCTCCGTTCTATTTTTTATAGTTTACCTGATATTAGCACTTTTATAAAAAAGAGGTCAGACTTTAACGCCATAACCTCTTTTATCATTACATAAGCATTATTCTTGTAAGTGTCTCTCCACTTTGATTTTCGAAGCTAATACCTATTCCATTTTCTTCGCTATAAAGATATGGTGTAATAATTTCACCTTCCATAGCTTCTTTATTATACACAATATCTACCTCATGGCAAGGAAAATTTGTTGGTAAAAATTCTTCAGCCGCCCTTAAATAATTAGCATTGTTCATATGACCATTGCTGTCTATGTAAGTTTTTAAAACCTTAAACGACTCTAATTTTGTTCTTTCACTACTAAACCTAATCTTTCTTGACGCCTTTATATTATCAAATATCGGTTCCGGTTTATAAACACTTGAATCCTCTTCAGTAATTCTTAAAGGTTTTCGTGTCTGAATATCAATAAGAACCCAGAGGCTGTCTGCCTGAACAAGATAATCTCCATTTTCATCTTTTATGAAATACTGTCTTGAAGCAAACATGCTGCTAAACTTTGAAGGAGATGTGCCTATTGTTATTTTCTGTCCAAACATAATAGGTCTGTTAACTATAACTTTGTATGCAACAAGTACCCACGCCCTGGCCTCTCTTTTCATATAACTTACGCCACGACCAATATCTTCTGAATGAAAGGTGGAGCAATCCTGCAAAAGATTTAATATCTCATGCATTGGAACTTTTCCATTTCTATCTGTTCTGCTGTAACTTACTGTTGTCTCATATGAAAACATTTATTGCCCCTCTTTCTTCTATTATTTACTTAGATGTTGTTGTTTCCGGTACAGTTGTTGTCTCAGGTGCCTTAGTTGTTGTTTCAGGTACCTTAGTTGTTGTTTCAGGTACCTTGGTTGTAGGCTGTGTTGTAACAGGCTTTGTTGTAGGCTGCTGTGCAACAGCTTCTACTACAACTTTAAGTGTTGCTGTTCTTGCAGTGTATGCCTGATTTGAGTACTGTGCCTTATATGTTAATATATATGTTCCAGGTTTCTTTGTATCAACCTTTCCTGTAACTGTAACGCTGTTCTTAATATTTAAAGCATTACCCTTGTAATCCTTAACTGAAGCTACATAATTCAAAGGATTAAATGTGCTGTTCTGTTTAACCTTTACAGTTGTATTCTTCATTGTAAGACTTACCTTGTGGTCTTTTACAACGTATTTAATAGTCTTCTTTGCTGTCTTCTTATTTGTGCCCTTAACTTTATATGTAATGTAATATTTGCCCTTGTTTGCAAACTTAACCACACCATTCTTAATCTTAACTTTCTTCTTATTATACTTAACAGTAACTTTTATTTTCGAAGTAATATTCTTGCCTGCTGCTGTCTTTGCAGTAACATTAGCTAAAACATTAACTGAACTATTTAAAGCTACATCAGGATTCTTTACTGCGCCTGAAATAACAGGTTTCTTTGTATCTACTACTTTAAATGTTAAAGTCTTAGTCTTTGAGTTTCCTAAGCTGTCTTTTACTTTAAATTTAATCTTATACTTTCCTAATTTAGATGTTTTAATCTTACCAACTGTAGTAATCTTTGCATTTTTTTTCGTAAGAACGTTGCCTGCTCTGTCTTTTACTGTAATTAAGTCAGACAATTTAACTTTTGTTCCATACTCAATAGTCTTTACTTTTGCAGTAATTACAGGCTTATTGCTCTTGTATGGATTCTTAGGATCAGGATCAGTTGGATCCCAATCTGTAAACTTACCGTTTGTAATAGGTGTAAATGAAGGTCTCTTAATAGGATCATCCTTCTTTGTTCCTCTAAAAATTACAACCTTTGTTCCTAATGCACAATGATCATAAATCCACTTAGAATCTTTACATAAAAGTCTTACACAACCGTGTGATGCCTTCTGTCCCATTACATTGTATGCCTTAACTGACATTGTTGATTTATCACCATTCTTGTAATACCAAACTGAATGGAATAAGATGCCGGTTGTAATTCTTGTACAATACTGTGCATAACAATTTCCTATCATCTCATGCCATCTGTATTTAACAGGTGTATAAAATGTTCCCGTAGGTGTTTCATTACTTGGTGAACAAATCATAGCCTTTATTGCTTTTCCGTTTTTGTAAACTGTTGTACAGTTTGTTCCTAAGTTAACTTTAATAACATAACCTTTGCTTTCTTTAGCTTCTGTCTTAACTGTTGCTGTGCCTGAAATACCAAATGCCATAACAACAATCATTAATACTGCTACTAATTTTGATGTGATTTTCTTCATATCATTACTCCTTTGCTTATTTTGAAGCCTTTTACGGCTTATTCCCTTTAACAGAATTCGCCCTTATTATACTATTTTATTTGGCAATATACAATCACAAACACCTAATTAGTTGTTTTTCATAAGTGGTTCATATATAATGTACTTAAACGTTTTTATTTCACAAAAATATCGTATTTACTTAAAATTTATATTTTATAATCTAAGAAAATGCACATAATATTATGGAGGCTTTTATGTTCAAAAACAAATTTAAACTTTTTATTTTTATGCTGGCAATTGGTTTCGTTCTCATAACATTGGACGTTAATGTTACAACTCCATTTAAATATCCACATAAATATAACAATTCAGGTTCGGTAATCGGAGAATTTCAGTATTATAACATTGCATCTAACTATAATGCCTGGTGCGATTACAAAGTTATTAACACAAGTTCAGAAAAAGCTGATGAAAATTCACATTATAATACAACAAATGATAATAGCTCAACCAATTCATCAACAAACACCGGTCAGAGCACGGCAAAAGTTATTGACCACGTTTATTTTGGAAATATTTCAGTAGATATTTTCAGTGATGCTTTAGGTTTTCTTCTTATATTTATTGCATGCTTAAACTTAGCTAAAGTTAATAACCGTTTCAAATACGGTTCAGTTACGACATTGTTCGCCTTAATTTTGCACATTGTTATTTTGGCACTTCCATTCTTCACTAACGGAATAGTTCTATGCAATACAGCTCTTGTTTTGGGACTGGCTTATCTTGGAAGCAATGTTATAACTACTTTTATGTTCAGTAGCGGACTTCTTAAGATGTGCACGGACATTTGCTGTAGAGATGAAAGAAAATGGTGCAAAATGATTTGGTTCGTTACTTTTGTTCTACAGATTTTAGTCACATTTGTTTTCTGGATAGGTTCAGATTTCAATATGCTCCTGGCTGTGGGCAGATTCTTTGAAGGCGTACTTGTATTTATGGTAATTGTTTTTTGGATTATTCTGAAACGTACATATTATTATTTAGAAAGGACATGGCTTAATTATGAAAAACAAAATTAATTTAGGAACAAAGTTTATTGCATTTCTTGCTCTTTTTATGTTTAGCATTTTGGCAATTAATGTTTCTGCCAAAGCAGGGCAAATGAAAATGCATGCCATTTATGTTGACAGGGGTGATGCCATTGTTATCGAAAGTAACGGACATTTTATGCTTGTGGATTCAGGTATTTCACAAATATCTGAAAAGGTACTTGCATATCTTAAATCTTTAAACATTCCGAATAAAAAAATTGACTACGTTATATCAACCCACCCTGACGGGGACCATGTTGGCGGTTTTCCTGCTGTTTTCAAAGAATATGAAATCGGTCAGGTAATTTACTCACCATGTACAAAACCAAGCAAAGACTACCTTAGTTTTATAAAAACCGTTAAGGAGAAAGATTGTCCTTTCAGGATTCCGGTGGAAGGTGAAAAATTCAAATTGGGCGATGCGACTGTGGAAGTGATTTATGACGGTTCACAAGGTTCAACCTATAATGAAGCCAGCATTGTTATGCGTGTCACATGCGATAACAAGTCTATTCTCTTAACCGGCGACCTTCCATCTACCATGGAAAATGAACTTCTTAAACAAGGTTATAATTTTAAGGCTGATGTTCTTAAAATAGGTCATCACGGTGCTGCCGCTTCATCATGTGCCAACTTCCTTGACGCAGTTGCTCCACAATACGCAGTTGTTTCCTGCGGAACTCCTGATATATGCGAATTTCCTAAGGAATCAGTACTTCAAAGACTTGCAAGACGTTTTATCAAATTATATAGAACTGCAGATGCTAATGTAGTTATCAATTTTAACAACGGTGTAATTTCTACTTCCAATAAAGAAAACAATCCTTTTGTTTCAATAAAAAAAGGTACGATAACATTGAGTAATAACGTTTTCTACGCAACAGGTAAACAAATCAAACCTACTGTCAATTTGTACGTTGACGGTCAGTTAGTTCCTGCATATCATTACAAGATTACTTATTCATCTAACATTAACACCGGTGTTGCCAAGGTTAAACTTACTGCAACAGAAGTTAAATACGTTAGCGTATGTTCAACTACATTTTTGATTTTGCCTAAGAAAGAAACACTGAAAGGTTCCGTTTCTTCTTATAACAGTGCACATTTAAGTTGGGGCAAGCAAGGTTCCGCAACAGGTTACACAATAATGTATTCCACTGACAAAACATTTAACACGGCATTTAAATATAAATACATTACAAAACCTGAAACTACAAATACTACTTTCAAAAATCTTAAATATAACACAAAGTACTATTTTAAAATCAGGGCATATAAAACAAATGTTGGCTACGGAAAATGGAGCAAAACAGTTAAAATAAAAACAAAAAAGAACCCTGCTCCTGCAACTGTAAAAATCAAGTCAGCAAAGAAATATTCAAAAACTTCTATTTATGTAAAATGGAAAGCTCAGACTGCCCGCGGAAAAAGTGGCTACTATGTCCAGTACTCCACTAACAAACGATTTAAGAAAAATACGAAAACACTAAAGATAAAAACAACTTGGCAAAACTCAGCTACAATTACAAAGTTGAAGAAAAAGAAAACATACTACATACGTGTTCGAGGATATAATAAGCACGGAAAAGGTAATTGGAGCAAGACAATTAAGGTGAAGTTGAAGTAAGAGATACAAAATCTCTTAACTTTTTGGCTTATTTCACAGATAATATTTATATAATAGTTTTTAGAGAATCAGGGCTGGTGCAATGCCAGCCCTGATTGACTTAATATTTTCTGTTTTCTTTCAGCTATTTTTTTCGGCTCCTTTTTTGGTTTTATTCCCCTTTATGTCTAACCCTATATATCACATAGTACACCGTGCCGCCAACGGTTCCGCCCAGCGTGTTGTACACCAAATCCGATATTTGGAACGTGCCAAGGTGGAACAGTAGCTGTGAAAACTCAATTCCAAAAGAAAAAATTCCAACTGCCACGGTAGACTTCCATAGAACTTTTCCAAGTCTTACATCACTTCCAAGAATCTCATCCTTAAACGCCCAAAGCAAAAGCACCGCAAAAGGCATAAAAAGCATAAAATTCTCAATAGGCTCCGTACACAAAGTGCCATCAGCATTATGAAGCCCCCATTTTCCCATAACATCGCCTAACGGATCAAACCAAATATCTCTATTCAAAATCGTTCTAAAAAGAATCATAGTAGAATAAAACACCAAAAGGAAAGCCCTTCTAAATGTAGAGCTTTCCTTAAAATTTCTAAACCATGTTCCAAAAATATTTTTAATCAGGCTTCCCTTCTTCCAGCCGTGTTCCCTTGCGTAAAGAAAAACAAACATAGAAACAAAAGCCATTAGCACTGCTGCGCCAAAAGGTTGATAAAGTGCAGTAAGCACCTCTTTTATAATGTTAGTAATAATATCATTTGCTTTGTCCATAGTAAACCTTTCGTATGGATAACTATTCTACCGCAACATATTGCTATCTGTTACCATACATCTTTTCATAATAATTCTGGTATTCTCCCGAAATAATAGTTTCCCACCATTCTTTATTGTCAAGATACCATTTGATAGTCTTCTTAATACCGTCAACAAACTTAGTTTCCGGCAACCAGCCAAGTTCGTTGTGAATCTTAGTAGGATCGATTGCGTAACGCATATCGTGTCCCTTTCTGTCAGCTACGTATGTAATAAGGCTTTCAGGCTTGCCTAATTCCTTACAGATAATCTTAACAATGTCAATGTTCTTCATTTCGTTGTGACCACCAACATTGTAAACTTCGCCAACTCTTCCCTTGTGAATAATCAAGTCAATTGCGCGACAATGATCTTCAACATATAACCAGTCACGAACATTTTCGCCCTTGCCATATACAGGAAGTGGCTTGTCATTTAATGCATTGGCAATCATAAGGGGAATCAACTTCTCTGGGAAGTGATATGGTCCATAGTTATTAGAACATCTACTGATTGTAACAGGAAGTCCGTAAGTTCTGTGATATGCAAGAACCAAAAGGTCAGCCCCTGCCTTTGACGAACTGTAAGGACTGCTTGTATGAATTGGTGTTTCCTCTGTAAAGAACAAGTCAGGTCTGTCAAGAGGAAGGTCGCCATAAACTTCGTCAGTAGATACCTGATGATAACGCTTAATACCATACTTTCTGCAGGCATCCATAAGAACTGCAGTACCAAGAATATTAGTGTTAAGGAACACTTCCGGGTTCTCTATTGAACGGTCTACATGACTTTCTGCCGCAAAGTTAACAACCATGTCAGGATGTTCTTCCTCGAAAAGTCCGTAAATTGCATCTCTGTCGCAAATGTCGATTTTGCAAAAACGGAAATTAGGATTGTCCATAACTGGTTCAAGAGTGGATAAGTTACCTGCGTAAGTGAGCTTGTCCACACAAATAATTCTATAATCAGGATATGTATTCAACATATGAAATACAAAGTTACTTCCGATAAATCCGGCTCCACCGGTTACGATAATGTTCATAATTGTTTGCTCCTAAAAAACTAATATTTGTTCCAAAGGCAAAATTAGTTCAATAATTCCTTATCCTTAACTAAATCCTCGACTAAATTCTTGACTATCCTTGATTAATTTTTTAATTCTTTAGTCGAGAAATTCCAATCTTATTTTATTGCAATACTGCACACATCAATAATCGACCTTGCCATTTTTCCTGCCTCTATTTATTAACTACATTCATCATATTAACTATACCTACATACGCTAATATAATAACCAATATTATTATTGATGCTCCAAATGCTTTTATTGTTTTACTAATAAATCTCATTTTCATTTTATTTATATAATTCAATTTATATAGTTCTGCTATCATTGTATCTGTAATATCATTTGAATCCATTTTTTTTACTTTTTTCTATATTTTTCGAAAGTAATTTCCTTTCTTATGAACCAAACTGATTCGTATTGAATATTACAATTATGAGCCATCAAGGTTCTTATTCCCCAAAAATATACGTAAAATATTGACGTTAACAAAGACATAACTATAGCAATAAGTATCATACACTTCGTTTAATCTACTTTAACTATATTATATGTATCCATTATTAAATTTCTACAGTTAATTATACCACTCCCTTTATTCGAACACAAGTTCTTTTTGGGGTTAAAAAAAGAGAAACCTCTTTTATCTAAGGTTTCTCCAAAAATACAAAATAGCTGGTTTAATTGTGATGCTTTCCATCAATCATAAGCCTCTCACCCACTCAGCTTTATTATCCACTGTGCTAAAGAGTTGATGTAAAGTTTTAACGTTGCCAGTACAACGGAAGCAAACTCCTTATGCTTCATATCCTGTTTTATAGGAAGAGTTTTCCTCTTGGTACTTATGTTATACACGTAAAAGCCAAAAATATCAACTGTAGTATCCATCATTCCCCTTTGTGCCTAATCCTATATATCACATAGTACACCGCGCCACCAACGGTTCCGCCCAGCGTGTTGTACACCAAATCCGATATTTGGAACGTACCAAGATGGAACAACAACTGCGAAAATTCGATTCCAAAAGAAAAAATTCCAACTACAACGGTGGACTTCCATAGAACCTTTCCAAGCCTTACATCGCTTCCAAGAATATCGTCCTTAAATGCCCAAAGCAAAAGCACAGCAAAAGGTATAAAAAGCATGCAATTCTCAATAGGCTCCGTAGACAAGGTCCCATCAGAATTATGAAGCCCCCATCCCCCCATAATATAATCTAACGGATTAAACCAAATATCTCTATTCAGAATAGTTCTAAAAAGAATCATTGTAGAATAAAACACTAAAAGAAAAGCCCTTCTAAATGTAGAGCTTTCCTTAAAATTTTTAAACCATATTCCAAAAATGTTTTTAATCAGGCTTCCCTTCTTCCAGCCGTGTTCCTTTGCATAAAGAAAAACAAACATAGAAACAAAAGCCATTAGCACTGCCGCACCAAAAGGCTGATAAAGTGCTGTAAGCACTTCTTTTATGATTTTAGTGATTATTTCATTTGCCTTATCCATAGTAAACCTTTCGTATAACTAATATCATATTACAACCTATTCTCATATATTTCCATACTCATTTTAATGCTACCCTAATTTATAGTTGTTCTTTGGTATCAAAACATCTCTTAATTCCATTGCTAATCTTAATTTAACTCCCCCACTATCTGTGAGTCTTTGTTGCGTCAATGCCATAACTCATCCTCTTTCCGTCTTCCATATATATAACAAGATTTCAGTGTATTTGTACATTAATATAATTTAAACATAATGTAATACTATGTCTCATATACATTGCCCCATCAATTCTTCATTTTTACTGTCTCACTAGTACTTATAAGATACCTTAATTTTTATGATTTAATTGGGCAGACCTTTAAGCAGATACCACACCCAACGCATTTTTCACAATTAATTAAAGGATATTCAAACCCTTCTTCATCAATCACTATATCAATTGCTTTCTTTGGGCACACCGCATAACAAGCCATACATCCACAACATTCTTCCTTCCTATTATATAATATTGGTTTTTTTTTCATATCTGTTTTTTGCTACCTTTCTATTTTCTTGAAATTTTATTTATCCTATACTTTATTTTTGCAAAAAGTGAATTTAATCCATATTTTTTAACGATAAGAAAAATCCCACCTCTCCTATAATCGTTCCAAAATTTTTCTCTATCCTTTGGTTTTTCAGTTGGTCTTTCTAGATTATATTGCCAGCACTGCTTAATATCACTTTTTTTGTAAAATAAACGTTGCTTTATATGATTAAATAATTCAACTCCATATTCTGTATGAATCAAAAACAATGAAGTTCCCTCTGGTTCAAAAAATTCTGGAATTGTCTCCTCAATATGCCAAAAGTCACCTATTGTCAAATCAGTTTTTCTTACAATAGTTGCATATTTGCATTTATAACAATATGGACGCAATGCACATCCGCTATAAAAAACATTCACATAGTCTTTTATCATAATCTCTTTTCCTTCTATTTCAACTAATGCACTCGGATTTTTCCACCCATTTCTTTTATCTTTAAATGTAAGATATTTAATCTTCCCGTTATATTTATTTTCAATATATTCTGCATACTCTTTCCAAAGTTTTGCACTAGGCATTCCATGACAAACAATATCTACGATATATACTCTGTCACGAATTTTTTTCATTTCACAAAACTTTCTAAATCCATCTGCTTGACATCCCATTCCAACAAATAAAATCTTTTTGTCTACATTTTGTTTCAACCAATAGTAAGCCTCATTATATATATTTCCCATTCGACTCTGCATATATTTCGATCCTATAGCTTTGTCTCTATCACTTTTGCTTTGAATTATTTTATAATTTAAATTGTAATTATCATACTCATATACCGCAGCTATAACTGCATCTCCTCTTTCTATAAAGTAATCCGATATTGCTGTAAAAGCTCCTCCTGATGAGCTTTTCATCACTATCTTCTTTTCTTTGATTCTTCCCGCATATACTCTTGTGTTAACCGTATTTGGCATATTGTATTTATCTCCTGCACCTATTAAACTACAAATATTTTTTTAATTCTATTTTTAATGTTATTTTTTATCTCAATAAAAGCAAAAAAGAACACATCCTACAATTTGTATGAACTTTTATTCTCACTTTTTTTCCTTAGGTATGAATTTGTTAACCACTTTAAAAGATTTGGATTTGCTATCATATTTATTGTCCCCCCCGCTATGCCAATCACAACTGTAATAATTACTCCCCAAAAAATCAAATCATAAAATGTATTTATTCTTAATTTTATGAATCTAGAAGCAAATACAATTGAGAAAAAAAACAGATAATTTAATCCATAAATAACTATCGTTTTTTTACAAGATCTATTCATAACTTTTTTATCAGATATGTATGCACAATATATAACTTTAACAGGTAATGCTATTGTTGAGCCAATTAAGACTCCCATAATTCCCATTTTTTGTACAAGTACAATCGATATAAAAATATTCATAAACGCTTCTAAAATAGAAATATAACTTGTTTGTTTCGCATACCCCGCCAAACCAGTTAGATTTCCTGTTACATATCTGCTCCATGAAAAAATTCTAATCAGGCAAAAAAATACCGGCAATGACGCATATATATAATTAATATCTGACACCCCTTTTGTATATATGCTTATAAATGGCAAAATTAATATATATGCTATAGACATTAAAATTGTCATTCCTCCCAAAAATATTGAAGTAAAATTGTCATGAAGTATTTCATATTTCTTTATATTCTCATGAAATGCCTGTCCCAGCAAATAATTTATACTTGTATATACTGCATTTAGTAATGTGTTCAAAGCACTAAATATCATATTATATATAACATACACACTTGCCATTTTAGTACTTACAAATGTAGAAAGTATTATGTTATCAGTTGAAGAAAATATTGTCCATGCTAATTCATTAATAACATATGCATTACGATCTCTTAATTTTTCCTTTCCACTTCCCGCTTTAAAATTTATCCATTTATATTTTCGTCTAAAATATGTAACATAAAATATTACTTTTGCAATAGTTATAATGCAATAAGAAAATTGTAATAGAAACAAACTCGCTCCTACTGTTGCAAGGCCTATTCTAACCAAATAACTTATACCTTTATTAAATACTTCAACCGTTGTATTTACATAATCCTCTCCAAATGCAGATAAAATCGATGATGGAGTTTGAACAAAGTAGAATGACAATACACCTGCCACTCCCTCAAAGAACGCTGCAAAAAAAATCACCTCTTTATCTAAATTACTAACTACAAAAACAGGTGCCATTACAGAAAGAATTATTACCCCTATTCCATATAACACTGTCACTCTCTGAAAATATCGCTTTGCAGTTGTCGCAACCACAGATATTTGTTCTTCATCTTTTTTTGCAATGCATTTGAATAATTCATTTTTTGCTGCTTGTCTTATTCCCGCTTCAAGAAGTGCCATATATGAAAAAATTTGTGTTATCGTACTTATAAGACCATTTGCATCTGAGCCATAATTTTTTAAGATAACTCTTGGAAAAACCATACCCAAAAGCAATATAATTAATTGTCCCGTAAAGCCGACTACAACATTTTTTTTTGCTTTAGATTTTTTCATATATAACCTCCATCTATCAACTAACTATTATTAATTTTCATTCTTATTTATATCTCTTATTATATATCCAACATTCGTCTTGACCAGTTTATTTCGAATACTACTTATAAGGATCAATCCAAATATTTCTATAAAAAATTGTCCTGCCAAGTAAAGAGGATTCCCTGTAAAGCCGTATATAATAAACCATAATTGACAATATAACGAAACTAAAACCACTCTACTGTATTGTGTATTGTTCAAAGACTTAATTTTTTTATAAATATAAATTGTATAAACTATTCCCAAAACAAATACACTACAAAAGACGACAGTTCCAACTATACCTATCTCTGCCAACATTTGGTAATATATGTTATGTGCTGCCCATGCATTTATATAATGATATTTTGCTAAATTTACACCTGCTGTTGCTATATGTCTTGGAAAGCAAGCAAATCCTATTCCAAATATTTTATTTCTTGACCATAACATCATTGCATATTCCCAAAAATACACACGAGAATTTAAACTTGTATCTCCACTTGAGTCCAGCAAACGGTTAATTGCATTTAAAGCAGACGGCATTGTCAAACTTATTGTTCCAATTCCTATAATTGCTATAACCAATAATATAAAAAATTTTTTATATTTTTGGTTATCCTTTGACATGATTGCAATAATAATCACTAAAATAAGAGGTATTACAAATAGCATTCTTTTCCCTGTAATTAATATTGTCAAAATTAAAATCATTAAATTAATCAATTCTCTAAAAACATTACAATCTTTACTAAATAATTTCGTGACTGTAAAAGCTGTAGAAAATGATACAACCTGAGCTGTATACTGGTAATCCATATATATTCCCGCATCACGTCCCATAACTGGCCATGTCACAATATATATCACTGCAATAAATACTCCAATTTTCTGTAAATATTCACACAATTTCAAAACATAGTCAACATCAAAACATATACAAGAAAAAAGTACAACAAATATAAATCTCAACCAATATGGAAACGTTACTTCTGGACAATAACTATGAAAATAGCTATAGGTAATTACTACAGCCATCAGACACGTCATAACTATTAATGCTTTAAATCTTCTATTTATTTTGACTCTTTTTTTATTCAAAAATACACCTATAAGTGAAAATACAATAGCAAGGATTAATTTTTCTCCTGCATATCCCATAATGCCTTTTTCTCCTGCATATAAAGTCATACAAATAAAAAAAGTTTGTAATCCTGCTATTAAATTATTTAAAGTTAATCGTGATTTCACTTAATTTTCTCCCCTTTTATTATTGTATTAACAAACTCTTTAGAAAAATTTATTTCTTCCTTTAGTTTATCTAGTGCTTCTTCATATTTCGGCATAGCATCTATATCCCATTTTTCCAAATTTTTACCTATAACTCTTTCTTCTAAATGTAATAAATGAAGCAAATTGCCTACTCTGCTATCACTTATTTCTGAGCACTCGGCTATCTTTACCCAAAACTTTTTTTTAAATATAATTGAAAAAGCTGTACAATGGAAAGAATCTGTAATAACATAATCAGCTCCACTTATCCAGCTTAAAAAATCTATAGGAGTGTCACAGTATCTTGGTATAAAATTTTTTGGTTTTGGTCTTAACCAAGCTTGCATTTCCACTATTTTTAATCCTGTCCTATCAGCAAGATACTGAGCAACCTCCTTCATCTTTGTTTTTTCTCCTTGTAATGTATATAGAAAAATATATCTCTTTACTTTTTTTTCATTAACTAAGCTTTTCCATTTATTCTCGTTTATTAAAAAAACAGGATCCATAACTAATTTTGTATCTGTTCTATTTGTAATCTCATTAAAAAACTTTCGGCCACTTTCTTCCCTCACCGAAACTTTATTAAAACGTTTTAACATTTCCAAATATTCTTTTTCTCTTGTTCTATATGTTCCAAAACTCGCTGCATATGAATTTAATTTTTTCTTATCTGAAACAAACGCCCCTAGATAATTGCTATCTTTTCCTGACAAATTATAATTCCAAATTTGATCGCTTCCAAACAAAAAATAATCATACATATTATTTGATTCAATAACATTATTTTCTAAGTAAGTTTTGCTCAAATTCAAATATTGCTTTCTGTATTTTTCAAATGCTTTATTTTTTAAATATCTTATTGGCCAATCAGATAGGTCACGTAGTAACTTTTTAATATCCTTATTTGCCAAAGAATGTCCTCTGTAAGCCTTTTCTAAATATGCACTCCTATAGTCCACTATTTCTGCATTCACTCCTATAGTTTCTAAATATGTTTGCAATGCATAAGCTTGCAAAACTGCTCCGTAATTATTAGCTCTATGGAATGTTAAAATTCCAACTTTATTTGCCTTTTTTCCCATTTTTACATTTCCTTTTTATCCTTCTAATAATTCTATTTTTATATTTTATTATTTTATCCTTTACTCTCCTGTCTAAAGGTAACCATGACGCCCCAAAATGATGAATACATCGTGTTTTAGATGTTACTCCTTTATGAGCCGTAAAGTATTCCGATGGATATATAATCATATCCCCTTTTTTTTGTATTTTTTCTAGAGCTTTTATTCCATATTTCTCTTCTAACAAATGTGCTAAAATTTGTGTATTAGACATTGTTGCACTCTGCTTATAATAACTATTTGTCTTATAATACTCTAACATACTTTTACAAATTTCATGGTGAGGAACAAAAGCCATAAATCCAGTCCCTATAGTTTTATTTTCACTTTCTGTTCCTAGCACAACACCATGATCTTTTAACAATTCTGAAAAATCTCTTATAACTTCAACATCAGTGTCAAAATATATTCCACCATATTCATACAATGCATACATTCTTGCAACATCACTCACAAAAGCCATTTTCCCCGATTTTAGAGCCTCCATCGCATATTTGTATTTTTCCATTGGAAAATTTTTCTCGTCCCATTTGCAAATACGATACTCTGGAAATGTTTTTTCCCATGTTTTTATATATTTTTGATATTGATTTGGAATTTTCCCCTCACCAAACCAACAATAATGAATTATTTTTGGTATTCCTTCCATCTTCTTTCACTTCTCCTAAATATAATTTTTCCTTTTTTACTTTATCTTCTTATTTTTTTAACCCACTTGTCCACATGAGAAATTCTTAACATATGAGCAAAAACATATTTTGTTTTGCTTTTAAGCGTATTGTTTCCTATGTATCGTTGCACCTCTTTGTATCCTTTTTTCAAATATATTTGCCAAAATACTTTTCTATTTGATGGCACATTACACGGTGACTTCATATGTGGTTGATAAACTTCTGACTTATTTATAACCATTAGTTCACCACAATCATTGCCATTTAACAAAGTTTTTCCTTTTTTTGTATTACATATAACAAGAGACCAGTCTCCTATTTCGTTTTCTTTCCACAAATCTGCAACACTAATATCTGAAACCCTGTGTTCTTGTGCATATTTACATTCATAACATGAAGGTCGTAAAATCAAATTTTTTAAATATACTGAAAAAAACCAATCTAAATTCGTTGAGGCTGCGTGATACTCTTTATCATTTTCAAATATTATCGCCATATCTTGTTTTTGCCCAACTCTATATTTTGCTCTAAATTTCACGTTAACTGCTTTTGAATGATACTTTTTTCTTTGTCCTTTATATAATCATGGAAAAATTTTTCACTTCCAACCCCATGACATATTACTTCCACAGAAAAAAATTGTCCATACAAATTTTTTTAATTTTTAAATAGTTAATAATAGCATTTACTTGACATGGTGTTCCAGAAAATAAGACTTTTCTATTATTTGCCAAATCCACAGCAATTTGCTGGAATGCTTCACTAATATTGCTTTGAATATACTTAGAGCCTCGCATTTTATCTCTTTGCTCTGTTCTTTCTGCTCTAATGTGTATTGCATTAAACTTTTCATTTAAAACACAGCCATATACAACTCCTCCTGATTCTAATATTCTATCTGAAATCATCGTAAAAGCTCCTCCTGATGAACTATTTTTCTCCACATTTATATCACAGTGTTTAAATTTGTAAAAAGTTTGCATTTTTTCCACCTTTTAATTTTATATATTTTCCTTTAAAAATTCATACGCCTTTTTTCTCTGCATATTTAACCATTTTTTTGCATTCGCTTTCTTTGGTACATAATTCTCTTCTGAAATAATGCACTCCTTTAATCCTGCCGAATCAAACAATTCTTCAATTCGGTTATTATGTTTTCCATTTTTTAATATTATATCAGCGCCAAGTAGCTTTTCAAATATAATAGAAAAAGCTGTTCCATGAAATGAATTTGTAAAAACAGCTTCTGCGTTTTCAATCCACCACAAAAAATGATCTGGCGCATTATTTAAAATAAATTCTACACTTTTTTTATTTATTATAATGTCACATTCGTTTTCTTTTGCATACTTTTTTGCAGACTTAAGCACATTTACATCCTCTTGAATCAAATAAACAAAGACATATCTTTTTTTTAATTTTCTTTTAGTAGCAACCCTTCTCCACTGTTCCAATGTCAATAAAAAAACCGGATCTGGCAGTATCGAAGTATCTTTAGGCAAATCTAATTTTTTTATAGATGATGCTTCTCTTACAGAAATTGCATCAAAACTATTTAAATAATTCTTTAATTCATCTACTTTTTCTTTTTCCATTTCTGTAGTCCCCATACTAGCCGCATATGATATTTTTCTTTTTTCTTGTTCAACAAAATCCAAAAAATAAGTGGTATCATTGCCAGAACATCCAATATTCCAAATCTGATCACTTCCCGCTACGAATGTTGAATACATTGTATTACACTTTTTTATATTTTCTTTTTTATATTTATTACTAGATAACATTAAATTTTTTTTCCTAAAACGGTCAAAGCTATGACGTTTTATCCTATAATATAATGCTAGTGGGATTTTTTTCACAAAATTTCCACCTTGTACATATCTAGTTTTCTCTACTTCTTCACATTCATAATCAATTATTTCCGTTCTAAAATTAATTTCTTTATTTATAAACTCACATAGTGCATATGCTTGCAAAACTGCACCTAAATTATCTGCGCCATGAAAAGTTAATATTCCAATTTTCTTCATCAAAATTTCTCCATATTATTTTTTTGAATATTTATTTATCAAAATTAAGTTTGTGTAACACCACTAATTTCAAATGTTTTTTTCCATTTTACATATATAATCTTTGCTGGTAAGAAAGAAACAATAAATAAAACCTTATTCTTTGTATTTTTAAACAAATAATGTATTTTTTTCTTTGCAAATCTTCCATAAATTTGATATTGTAATGCAGATTTAACCTTTGCTTTAATATTAGAGTCTGATTCCAAAAACACTTTTGCTCTTGCTACACATCCATTCGGAGAGTTTATGTTGTGTCTTCTTCGATTATTAGTTAATCCTTCTTCAAGATAATCCGAAATATAAATAACTTTATTAAAGAATCTCATCTTATACGTCTTAGACATCTGTATCCAAACAATATCTTCTCCTAAAAATTTCTCATCTTTAAATTCCGGAAATGGATATTCTTTCAAGCAATGAGTATACCAAACTTCAGCCATATCTCCACCGATTTTCCTATTAATTCTACACTCAACATATGACTCCCTCATTCCATCTTCTGGCACTCCTGATGTGCTCAAATAACCACCATTTGATTTTCCTCTCAAAAAACTAAAGCCACAAAGATCACCTTCATCTTTATATTTTTCATATGTTTCTTGAATAGTTAAAATTGCATCATCTGTTAGTGTGTCATCACTATCAACAATAAACACCAATTTAGTTTTAACATATTGGCATCCATAATTAAGAGCCGTGTGCTTCCCCCCATTATTTTTTTTATAATACCTAATGGGAAAATCTGCTTTCTTCTGTATTGTCTCAATATACTCGTCTGTATTGTCACTGCTTCCATCGTCAACAACAATCCACTCAAACTCTTTATCTTTCTGATTACATAAGGACTTGTACAGTTTGTGCAGAAGCTTCTCTCTATTATAAGTAGGTGTTAGAATTGTAATATCACTCATTTGCGTCCTCGCTTTTTTAGTTAAATCTATTATTTGAACTTACTTATTACTCTTTTAATTATCTTATAGGCATATGCTTTAGGTCTATTAAATTTAAAATCAATAAACCATGATAATTCAGTATCTTTCCAATAACCCTTCTCTTTCACAAACATATGTTGTGTCGTTTCCCAATAACTTAATTTTATCGGTGTTGTTTCTAAGAATGTTCTTATTTCTTTCATTTTTTTAGTATCATATCTAAACCCAAATTTATTAGGATCCCCATGTGCCGACAAAATATTCATCATTGTTCTATAGCATTTTTCACATTTGCAGCAATTCATTCCCTCCTGTTTATTCCAGCAAACCTGTAATTCGAAATACTTGTTTGTTTTAGAAGAATAATCTACTATCTTTTTAACCTTCTCATTTCTATCCAAGTCCGCATCAGCTGATATAAATTTACAACCACAATAATTAATTGCATTAATTATTTCTTCATTATTGGCATCAAATGTGCTATCTAGTGATGAATGCGAAGATCCTATATAATGGCAATTGATATTTTTCGAATAAATCACTGGGGCTATAACAGCAGTCATCACAACTATATGTGCAACGCTTGCCCAATATCCCCACCACAGTTCTCTATCAATAAACTTTTTGAATTTCTCGTCAAAGGAATACTCTTTAAACAATTCTCTACAATTAGATTCAACAAAACAATAGTCTACTCCTGGAATATTATTTTTAACTTTGTTAAAATACTCCTCTAATCTGCTATGTGCTTTTTGATTTGAAAGTGCTATGTCTCCACCAACTATATTTATCAATAACGGTTTTAAATTAATTGTTTCAACCAATGCACTTGTAGCATCAACTCCACCTGTAAAGAACACCGATGTTTTGTTTGTTCCAACACTGTTCTTTTTATTTTCAATAACTCTATCTGAAATCACTTTCAATTTCAGATTTCCTTGTGGATACATCTTGTTAAAAATCAATCCTAGTTCTTGTGTTGATTTCAAATAGTCAGCATCCACTTCATCAACTTTAATAGGAATTTGATACAACATTGCAATTCCCATCATCGTCCCAATAAACGGAATCGACAATATAGATTTTGGAATTTCTTCCAATTTTGTTTCTTTTTGTGGTCTCACAAATAAAGTTCCTTGATTATGTTCATCAATATATTCCCTATTAATATGTTTTCTTAATTCTTTTGGAATATCAAACTTATATGTGATAGTATTTTTTTCTAAAATTATATTTTTTAAAGCAATAACTTTCATATGTATTTATTTCTCCCTATGTTCGCTTAATAGCACCTATTCTTCCATCTGTTTTGCAATATCTGCATCAACTATTTCTTCACCGCTCTTATCTTTAAGCTGCTCTCTTGAAGCATCACTTAATCCGTCATTAATTGTTGCGCACATATCACAAGTACTGCATTTATCTAATTCTTCTTTAGTTACCTTGCCATCTCTGTAGTCACGTACAATTTTATTCTCATACATGCTATATGGATGTTTGCTAAACAAAGCTTTAAACTTATGTTTAAGTACCCAGAACCCAGGTTTCCAAATGTACTTATGCATTGCAGGAGACACTGAACCTATCATCCAACAATCTCTATCACAGCAACGAACCTTTGCTCTAACCTGTTCTGCTTCAGGGCTATTCCATAATTCATCCCAGCTCTGGTTGTTTAAGTTACCCATCACTTCTTTATCTTTTGTTCCGTTACATGGCATTACATCTCCGTATGGATCAATAAAGAATGTGTCAAAACTCATATCACAAGGCAGTAATCTTTTCTGTCCATAAATATAATTAATAAGTCCGTGATTAAAGTAAGCTCTCATCCATTTCTTAGGACTCTTTGATCTAAGCAATTCGTTAATTAAATCTTCGAAATTCTTTGCTACCATCGGACGGTCTTTGATTATATTCTTTGCTTCTACGAAATAGAAACTGTTATGTAACGAAGCAGTTGCAAACTCCATTCCCATTTCATTAGAGATTTCATAAAGTGGTACTAAGTCAGGTGCATTCTTGTCCTGAACTGTCATGCCGAAACCAACATCCTTCATTCCCATTTCGCGTAATTTTTTAAGTGTTGTATAGCCTTTGTTATATCCGTCATCCAATCCACGGATTTCATTGTTTGTCTGTTCAAGACCTTCAATTGAAATACGAATTCCGATATTAGGAAATTCCTTGCATAAGTCAACAATTCTATCTGTGAAGAACCCATTAGTTGAAATAACGATTCTATCACTCTTCTTATATAATTCTCTAACAATGTCCTTCAAGTCTGTACGTATAAAAGGTTCCCCGCCTGTTATATTTGTAAAGTACATCTTAGGTAACTTCTTGATTGTTTCTATTGAAATTTCTTCTTCCGGTTTTGATGGTGCTTTGTATCTGTTACACATTGAACAACGTGCGTTACATCTGTATGTTACGATAACTGTACCATTTAATTTTTTCTCTGCCATTACGTTCTCTCCCTTTTCCCTTTTATTCATATATCTTAATCAATTTATTACAATATTCTTCAATCGTATCAAAGTTAATATCTTTACAGTTTTCACTGTATTTATCTAACTTTTCTTTGTGATTCCACAATTCTTCGATTTTATTCTTTAAATCTTCTCCATTACCACTTTCAAATAACTCTCCTGTACTGCCTACAGATATAAGTTCAGGAATTCCTCCAATATTAGCACCAAGAACCGGCGTTCCATACATCTGGCTTTCCATTACTGAAAATGGACAATTCTCATACCATTCTGATGGATATATAGAAAATCTTGCTTCTCTTATAAGTTTTTCAAGAGCTTCTCCCTTTTGAAAGCCTAAATTTTCAATATTGCTAATTCCATTAATCTCTTCTTCCAAAGGACCTGTTCCCGCAAATATAAACTGAATGTTCGGAAGTTTCTTACAAACATCTATAAGAGTTCCTATTCCCTTTTCCTCTGAAAATCTTCCAAAATAAAGAACATAATCCTTCTTCTCTGTTTCTTTCCATTCAACCTTATCTATGAAATTGTGTAAAGCAATTGTTTTCTTTGCAAACAATGGATTGGTGTCCAATTTTGTTTTCATAAATTCACTACAGCATATCATAGAATCAATATACTTGTATGTTCCCTTTATTTTCCAAAACATTGCTTCCATTGTTCCAACTGCTGATTTAGCTGTGCTTCCATGAATACATTTTTCTTTAAAGCAATTCATAAAATGTCCACCTAAACACTTTTCACAGTTTTCGTGTGTATTAGGATTGTTACACATATGATTTGGGCAAACCAGATTATAATCGTGTGCGGTAAATACAATCTTGCATTTATGTCCTGTTTGTTTTGACCATTTCTTTATTTCTAATATAACACTTGGAGTTATCTGATATGTAAAATTGTTTAAATGAACCACATCAGGCTGAAAGTCTTCAAGAACAAGTCTGATTTTCTTTCTTGCCTCACTTGAATATATTGTTTTAATTGGATAAGTCAGTTTAGAAAGTTTTGAACCTCCATGAAAGTCCATATCAGATGTATAGGCTTCTGTATGATTTCCAACGCATCTTCCTTCATGTTCCATTCCGAAATACTGAACTTCGTGTCCATGACTTTCTAAGTATTCACCTAACTTAAATATGTATGTTTCACTTCCTCCATTTGGATACAGAAACTTATTAACCATTAAAATCTTCATATTCTATCCTCTATACAACTCCATTGTTTTCTCAACCACATCATCCCAATTGTATTTCTCACAAATGAAATCTGCAGCTTCTTCTTTATACTTCTTAACCATCTTAGGCTTATCACAAGCCTGCTGTAATTTTTCTCTCAAATCATCTACATCCGACTTTTTGAACACCAACGCCTTGTCTTCTACAACAGATGCACATTCATCTATGTCTGATACAAGACAACAATTTCCATAGCTCATTGCTTCAAGCAGGCTCAGTGGCATTCCCTCCAGGTCACTTGGAAGTGTGTATACATACGCATTGCTATATAACTCATCCAATTCTTCTCCCTGAACGAATCCTGTAAAGATTATTCTGTCGTCATCTTTTGCCATCTGTCTTAGTTCGTTAGCGAACTCATCTGTATCTGAACTTCCACCGGCTATTACCAATTTCTTATCTGTTTTTACTTTTTTAAAAGCTTCTACCAGATACTTAAGCCCTTTTTCAGGAACTAGTCGTCCCAGGAATAGGATGTAATCATCTTTTTCCAATCCGAATTTTGCTTTTATAATCTGTGGTTCTCTTATTATCGGTCTGTTTACTCCATTTGGAATAAATTTAGTCTCTCTGCTATATGTTTCTCTGAAATAATCCTGCACGCCACGGCTCAATACTATTATTTCGTCTGCGTGCTTTACTGCGCACTTCTCCCCCATCATTATATAAGTGCTTGCAAGCTTGCCCCATTTTGCTCTCTGGTGGTCAAGTCCGTGAATAGTTGCTATGCATCTCTTGCCGAATAACTTAGGAAGCCATAACATTGCACAAGGTCCTTCTGCGTGAAAATGAACAATATCGTATCTTCCCATAGACGCTTTTATGCCTGCAAAAACTGAGGCTGACATTGCTGCCAACCCTTTACAGTTTATTGTAGGCACTGTTTTCAGGTTTATTCCTTTGTAGTTTTTAATCTTCGCACTGTCAAATTCCTTACCGCTAACATGATGTCCGCCACGGTTGTAGCATGTTACTTTGTGACCTTTGTTAACCATTCTTGTACAAAGTTCTTCCACCACAATTTCCACGCCACCTTCTCTTGAAGGTATTCTCTTATGACCTAACATTGCGATTCTTAATTTATCTTTATTTTTCTTATGCACTTTTTATCCCCTTGCATATTTTGCCAAATATTACACCGATCCCTTCTGTCCCAGCACTACCAGCACTGTTTTCAGAATTATTTTTATATCAAGTCCTATATTCCAGTTCTTAATATAATCGCTGTCCATTTTTACTATTTCTTCAAAATCAGTAAAATCACTTCTGCCACTTACCTGCCACATTCCTGTAAGTCCCGGTTTTGCTGCCAGACGGCTCTTGTGATGTAATTCGTACTGATTGTATTCATCCATTGTTGGTGGTCTTGTTCCCACAAGACTCATATCACCTTTTAAGATGCTCCAGAAGTTAGGGAATTCATCTATAGACAGATGTCTAAGATAATATCCAAGTCCCTTCCTTGTTCCGTCCGGACCACTTCCTATAATTCTAGGATCAGCGTCCATCTTAAACATAAGACCTTCCATCTTGTTCTTTTCCATAAGTTCCTTCTTGCGTTCTTCTGCATCTACATACATAGAACGGAACTTATATATTGTAAAAGTTCTTCCGTTACGACCAACTCTCTTCTGTCCGAAGAATACAGGTCCCTTAGGATCTGCTATCTTAATGGCTGGTGCTACAAATATAAAAAGTATGCCTGTAACTAAACATCCAACAACACCTGCACATATATCCATGGCTCTCTTTAATGCCATCTCTGTTATTGTTACAGTATTGGCACTTGTTCTTATAATCTTAGTACCGTTAATGTGTCCGAACTCCTGAGTTCCACCATTAAACTTAATATTTAATTTAATATCTACGGTAATTCCTATATTAACTAAAGTTTCCACTATCTGATCAAACTTATCTGATGGATAGTTTAAATTAAGTAAAACTTCATCTACAACATTTTTGCAAACATAGTCATACATATCTGTTACTTCTGAAACTACCGGTATTCCCTGGCACTCTTTAATTCCTTCCTCATTTGTGTTTAATGCTATTCCTACTATTTCAAAACTCTTGTCCGGTCCATCGTTTACTTCACTGATTACTTTCTCCATATTTTCCGGTGTAGTAATTATCAAAAGTTTAGTTTGCTTCTTCTCTCGGTAATCTCTTTTTCTTAAAAATGTTTTTAAGCAAATATGTACAAAATACATTGCAAAAATGTCCATTACCCAGAATGCAAAAATCATTAATCTTGAGTATGTTGCTCCTGTATGAGTAAAGAACATAAATACCATTACACATAGCATTAATTCTGTATTATGAACAAGTACTCTTTTAAATTCCTGAAAATATCCTCTTCTTAGGATGTCTGAATATGTATTCGAAAAAAAACTTACGCAGAAATGCAGTGCCATTATTGCAAAAAGAAGTGTTCTGTACTCCTTTAGCGCATATACATTACGTACTCCATTACGTAGAAAATATGCAATCAATAACGTTAAATTAATGCACAACAAATCAGCCAGTATAAAGTCTAAATGCTTAACCCAGCTGTTCTTCTTCACGTACATGCAGTGAATCTCCCCTCCTATTTTTTACACAACGTCTTTTGTATACTATTGCCTTCCCTTTGTTGTCTATTTATAAGCTTTACATATTTATAAAGAACCTGATGCATATTCTTGTATTTATTACTTTTATCATATGCTTTGTGCATATTTATACATCGTTTATAAAAATCACTTATATCCACCCATAGCTTATAGCTAACGTTGTTTCGCTCTTTTTCCTTTCCATAATACTCTATTTTTCGACTTATTTCAATGCGAGATATTGTCATTTTAGTAATAATTCAGCATTTTTAGTCAGTTTGTTTTCTTTTTTAATAAAAACGTTTTCACGCTTATCATTTTTTACATATTTGTAAACTTTTATGACTTAAATGTAAATTCAAACCCTTTGCCATTGCTTTTATCGGGCATTGGACTTACACTCTTAATATCGACTACAATATTTCAGATGATTGGTCTTCAGTATTAAGATGACTGTTTTTTATATTGAATGATCAGTCTACAATATTCAAGATGATTGGTGAGGTGACATGTTTATGAATTGGAGAGATAGATTTTCAAAATTTATGTATGGAAGATATGGTGCAGATCAGTTTTCTAAGTTTTTGCTTGGGCTTACAATTGCGTTGTGTATTATTTCGCTTTTTGTTCCAAGAAGACTTGGTTCCCTTTTTAGTACTTTGATTTTGCTTCTTATTTTTTATACTTATTTTAGAATGTTTTCACGTAATATTTATAAGCGTGCTGCTGAAAACGAGAAGTATATGCGTATTCTCGGTAGCTGGCGCAACAAGGTTGCCAATGAGAAGAACCTTGCCGGTCAGCGCAAGTATTATCATTTCTACAAGTGTCCAGGATGTGGCCAGAGGATTCGTATTCCTAAAGGACACGGTAAGATTCAGATTCGTTGCCCTAAGTGCAACGCCACTTTTATAAGAAGAAGTTAGTTTTTTATGTTTGGATATGTTGTTATTAATAAACCGGAATTAAAATTTAAGGAGTTTGATGTTTACAAGAGTTTTTATTGTGGTTTGTGTTATTCTTTAAGGTCCCGCTATGGTTTTGTCGGGCAGTTTACACTTTCTTATGATATGACTTTTCTTGTAATGCTTCTTACTTCTTTGTACGAACCGAAGGTTGCTCATTCTGAGCACAAATGTATTCGTCATCCCCTTAAGGCACAGCCTATGTCTTCCAGTATTTACTCAGATTACGTGGCTGATATGAATATTTTATTATCTTATTATAAGGCTATGGACGACTGGAATGATGACCGCAGTGTTTTGAAGCTTGCTTTTGCCAAGCTTTTGAATACTAAGCACCCTGACGATTCTTTTGATTACGCCGCAAAGGCGGATTCTATTTCGTCTCTTCTCACCGAATTAGGTACCCGCGAAAAAGAGAATGAGACGAACATTGACGTTATGGCAGGGCTTTTCGTTCGCATTATGTCTGTCCTTTTTGTTCCAAAAGACGACCAGTGGGCTGCTTCTCTTAGCCGCATTGGTTTTTTCCTTGGCAAATTTATTTATATTCTTGATGCCTATGATGATTTGGAGGAGGATATTAAGAAGAATCATTACAATCCTTTCAAATCTATTTGCAATGAACAGGGGTTTGATGATAGAATAAAGGGCATGCTACAGATGATGATGGCTGAATGCTCTAAGGAGTTCGAGTATCTTCCTATTTTGGAGAATGCTGAGGTTCTTAGAAATATCCTTTACGCCGGGGTTTGGACGGTCTACTATAAGACGTTGAAGGCGAGAAGGGAACAGAAGAAAGAAAATGACTAAAGGAATGTGAGCCGGATATATGTTCACCTTGATGTTACTACACTGGCGAGCCTGGGTGCGAACAACTTGTGGGGTTCGATTCAGCGAGCCGAAGGTGCGAACAACTTATGGGGTTCGATTCAGCGAGCCGAAGGTTCGAACAACTTGTGGAGTTCGATTCAGCGAGCCGAAGGTTCGAACAACTTGTGGAGTTCGATTCAGCGAGCCGAAGGTGGTCGTGAAGCTGGTAGGTGTTGGTTTACATAACTTTGGTTTTTAGGAGTTTGATATGAGTGATCCATATAAGGTTCTTGGCATTTCACGAGATGCCACAGATGATGAAGTAAAACAGGCATATAGAAAATTAAGTCGCAAGTATCATCCCGATGCTAATATTAACAATCCTAATAAGGATAAGGCGGAGGAGATGTTTAAGTTAGTTGGTCAGGCTTACAATCAGATTATGGATGAGCGTAAGAATGGTTATTCAGGTGGCTATGGTGGTTCTTATGGTGGCTACGGTTCCGGCAGTTATGGTTCCGGTGGCTATGGTAATGGTGGTTCTGCCTACGGTGGTTCAGGTAACGGCAACTACGGTGGTGGTTATTCCGGCAATCCTTTTGATGATTTGTTTGGTGGTTTTGGAGGCTTCGGCGGTTTTAACAGTGGGCAGGGACAGTCCAGCCAGTATTACGGTCAGGATGCTTCCTATTACACTGCTGCTTCTAACTACATTAACAATA
Source organism: Eubacterium ventriosum (assembly GCF_025150745.1). Taxonomy (NCBI): domain Bacteria; kingdom Bacillati; phylum Bacillota; class Clostridia; order Eubacteriales; family Eubacteriaceae; genus Eubacterium; species Eubacterium ventriosum. The sequence goes on along the minus strand of NZ_CP102282.1, from coordinate 653,561 downwards.
GGCGTTTTCAGGAAGCTTTAAATGTCCTGAGCAATATTCAGGACCGTACCGCTCAGTGGTATTTCTTAAGTTCTTTGGCAAACAACGGTCTAGGTAACAATGTCATGGCTCTTGATTTTGCAAAAACTGCTCTTGAAATGGAGCCTAACAATCAGACATACCAGCGACTTGTCCAGACACTTGAAAGTGGTGGTCAGTGGTACAACACCCGCCAGTATTCATATGGTGGCGATTCCGGTGCAATGTGTTGCGCTGATCCTTGCACAACATTATGTTTGCTTAACATGTGCTGTTGCTAGTATTATTGCTAGTATTGTTGCTAGTATTGTTGCTAGTATTATTCGATTTTAATATTATTGTGTTTTATTTACCCCTGCTGGGAAGCTTCTACGGTGTCCTGTCTGCCACAGGACACCGTGGTTGGTTCGGCAGGGGTGTTTTGCGTAGTGGGGAGGGAGTGATGTTAGATGTTTAGTGTTGGACGTTATGGCTTAAAGTGGATGAACGGCATAGTGTTGTAGATTATGTCGTGGAGTGGATAAGATGTAAGGCGTTAGAGGCTGTAGTGTGGGGGAGCGGAGAAGCTTGTTGTGTCGTGGGGCGGATGAGATGTAAGGCATTAGAGGCTGTAGTGTGGGGGAGCGGAGAAGCTTGTTGTGTCGTGGGGCGGATGAGATATAAGGCGTTAGAGGCTGTAGTGTGGGGGAGTGGAGAAGCTTTCTTATGTGACCGTTGCCGATCGCGTACCTCAATATTTGAGGTTTTCGCAATATTGGGGTACGTTTTTCATTTTTGTTTTCATTATATGTTGCATTTGCAACTATTTTATTTCTTCCGTACCCCGATATTTCATTTTGTCTAATTTTCGGGGTACGTTTCTTGTTTCTACATATAATATGCGTCTTAATTTTTATAGTTTTTTATGGCTTTGTACCCCAAATTTTCACAATTTTAAAATGTCGGGGTACGCTCGCCCTAATTTCAGCTTGTTTTATACAACATATAGTTTGTATTCGTCAAAAACGTACCCCGACATTTCTTTTTTCTTGTTTTTTGGGGTACACATTCTCAAACTACCGCTGTTTTTGCACAACATATAGTTTGTATTCGTCAAAAACGTACCCAGACATTTCTTTTTTCTTGTTTTTTGGGGTACACATTCTCAAACTACCGCTGTTTTTGCACAACATATAGTTTGTATTTGTTAAAAATGTACCCCGACATTTCTTCTTTCCATTTTTTGAGGTACGCATGCCCAAACCACCATTCATTTCACATAACAAATATATAGTTCAATTCACACAAAACCTGTCTAAACCTTTATTTATCACCAGCTTCCACAAAAATAACCGTCCAGCCTTTCGGTCTAAACGGTTATTTTTCCAAGAATGCTTCCTTATTCAATTTCAAGTTTCACAAATTTCTTCATAAACACAAAGTTGAACGCTGCAATTACTCGACCAACGCCGATTACCGCGATTACTGTTCCAATTCCAATGCCCACTATGTGACCTATAAAAACAAGGCACATCACAGTTGTAAGACATATGTTAAACACGTCAAAACAATTCTTTACAAGGCCAACATCTTTGCCCACAAAGTCGGAAATCGCCTGCACAATTCCGTCCCCGGGATTTGGAATAATTCTCATATCAAGGGACATTGCCGCGCCAACTCCCGTCAGCACAATGGCAACCAGTAACACCAGCACTCTCACTGGCATCGTTCCCCACACGGTCCCCAGCATATCTTCCTCAAAATTTGGTATATACGCTGAAAACAAATTCATAAATCTTGTAAAAAAGAAGCTCAACGGGAACTGCAAAGCGTCCATCAATAACATTTTTTTCAAATTATAATTTTGTCCTTTGGATTTTTTGCGATGGTTAATTATCATGTGGAGTATAAATTCAATAACCACAAAAATCCCATACAGTATGAATGTCATATTTCCGAAGTTGATTTTCATAATCTGCGAAATGCTGTATGACACCGATATAATGGGCGAAACTCCCAAGCCCGCCTTGGTATTCAAAATAATTCCCAGTGCCAACGTCAGCAAACCGGTAATGTATATAATCCCCCTTATTATTTTCTTGTTAGGACTCTTATTATTCATTCTTTGCCTTCTTTCCAGATAATATTATAGCACTGAAATCGTTTTTCAAAAAATTTTGTCCTATTTGAATCTAAATTTCTTTTTTTTGCTCAAAAATAGGCAACCTTTCACAGTTGCCTATCTCTCCCCTTATTTCATTCCAATATTTAACTTTTTTTCCTAATTACATCACCGTTGGTGACGCAATCAATACCATAACTTCTTTTTATTATGTCATCAAATTTTTTCTAATTACTTTATCAAGATTTCTTGTGTTCAAAGGCTGGCTTTGACCTTCCATTGTAATTATAAGATTGTCCCCCACAGTATAGCCGTTTCTTGCGTAAACATTTAGTTTGTTCATTGCCTTTGACGCATATTCCGGATTTTCCATCATTCCAAAATGCTCCCATATGCATTCTTCGCGGGTGTCCGGATTTAATGCTGTGAAATCTGGTTTTATGTAACCTAGTCCATCCAAATGTAGCGGTAACTCATATATGTACGGTATCCCCATTAGATTGAGTTTGTCTGCAATTATTTTTTCTGACTTGGAGCGAACCTTTTCGTCTTTTTCCGTGAACACGCCTTCTTCGTCGTCCATGGATTCATCATAAGATTTCATAACCATTGACCACATTTTTTCTTTAAGTTGCTGCTTTTCTTCTTCCCACTGTTTGATGAAATCTTCTCGTGGCAATACCAGCGGCATAACCATTGTCTGCTTGACCGGGGCAAGCTTGCTGATTACATTTTCTAGGTTTTCTGAATTGCAGGTTTTTAGCATTTTTTCTAGTGCCCTAATTTCTTTTTCTATCTCCTTTAAGCACTTCTCATTGTATTCCCTTTTCACAAGACTTTCTGCCACATCTCTTTCGCCGGCTTTAATATACTTCCCATTTCTGTCCCCGTCTGGCGTTATCTTATAGAATTGATTTGTCTTTCGCTTCTTTTTTACATACACTTTTCCTTCCGGCAAACCTTTCAAATTAGCCACACATTGTCTTCGCATACCTTTCAGCTTTTCTAATCTTTCCTGTGCATACTTTTCTAAATAATCCATCCTGCCTTATCCTCCTTTCTTCTATATTTGTATTTCTTGATACATATAATATTATACTATGTATACATATTTTTTGATACCTATATTTTATCTTTTATATCAATTATTATGGGGATACTATTGTCAATTCTTTATTTTGGTGGCTTTGTACCCCGACATTTCATTTTTCGCTTTTTTCGGGGTACATTCTCGTCTTGCTCATACATTATGTTTCATATTTTTCTTGCTTTTTAGCGGTTGCGTACCCCGACATTTCATTCTTTGCTTTTTTCGGGGTACATTTCCGTCCTTCTCATACATTATGTTTCATATTTTCCTTGCTTTTTGGTGGTAGCGTACCCCGCTATTTCATTTTTTGCTTTTCTCGGGGTACATTTCCGTCTTCCTCATACATTATGTTTCATATTTTCCTTGCTTTTTAGTGGTCGCGTACCCCGATATTTCATTTTTAACTTTTTTCGAGGTACATTTTCGTTTTACTCATATTTTATGTTTCATATTTTCCTTGCTTTTTAGCGGTTGCGTACCCCGACATTTCATTTTTTATATTTCTCGGGGTACGCGCCTTCTCGTACATCACTTATTATGGCTTCAGCACACTCCTATTCACCAAAAACGTACCCCAACATTTTATTTTTAACATTTCTCGGGGTACGCGCCTCCTCACACTTCACTTATTGTGGCTTCAGCACACTCCTATTCACCAAAAACGTACCTCAACATTTTATTTTTGCCATTTCTCGGGGTACAACCCTCCACCACACCATCCACACTCTTCCCCCCACCACGCACAAAAGCATACTCTGGAGGCGTTTCGCCCCAGAGTATGCTTTCTTTAGCTTCTCTTGCGTTTCCAATAGTGTTTCGCCAACCGGACGCACATCTCCCTCACTACTTGCCATGCACCTTCGCCAACCGGAAGCACATCTCCCCCACTACTTGCCATACACCTTCGCCGATATCAGCGACACCAGTGGCACGGTCAGCACTATGCCTAGTGTGCCTGAGATGCCTTTAATCACCTCAATGCCTATTGAGTACATATTCACTACCTGCAGGTATGGCATTATGTAGGCGTATATTAATATCATAGTGTTTACTGCGCCACCGGTAAAAGCAAGTATAAGTGTGTTTGACATTGTTCCCATCATGTCTTTGCCAACATTTATGCCTGACTTAAACAATTCTTTTGATGTAAGCTCCGGCTTTTTGTTGTGGATTTCTTCAATGGTTGAGGATATGGAAACCGCCACGTCCATTACAGCCCCAAGGGACGCAATAAGGATGCCCGAAAAAAGCACGCCACCTATCTGAAGTTTGCTGTTCTGCGCCACGTAGACCATAGTCTCAATGTCTTCAATATTGTAGCCTGTCACTCGCGTTATTTTTCCAAAAATAGTTGCAAAAATTCCTGCAATTAGGACTCCCAGAATTGTTCCAAGCATTGCGCACAACCCTTTTCGGTTGCCTCCGCAAATAAGATAAACCGACACTATTGTAACCGCAACTACAACAAGAATAGCCGCCCAGAATGGCGAAAAACCTATATACATTAGCGGTATGTACAAATATATAATGCATATAAATGTGAACACCAACGCCAGCATTGATTTAATGCCTCTTTTTCCGCCAACCAGGAATAGTGCCACTCCAAGTATTGCTATAATAATCCAAATAAAAGCTCCCCTGTCAAAGCCGTAAATGCTGCCCGACAGTTCTTCGCCAAAACTGCTTAACTGAACAATTACTTTTGTCCCTTTTTTGCAGTAAGTTCCGTAAAGATAGCCATTCATATTGTTGGCTTCGCAGGTTTTTCCTTTATATTTTCCTGATGTTATCTTAACTTTTACAGTTTGGCTACCGCCGTTTACCTCTTTATTTGTGGTATTGTCCTCAATAACTTCCTGCACCTGCCCCTTAACAAAATAAAAATTGTCATCGGATAGCAAAGGGACTCTGGTTATGTTGGAGTTCAACAACCAAAGTCCTGCTGAGAAGATTATGAGAAAAATAACAAATATAATCTTTGAATATTTCTTCATCTTAAATCCTTCTACTTTTTCTTTTTTGAGCCTGTCTCTGACTCAATTTTGTCTTTCGACATTTTCAACACACTTATGAGAAATTTTATGTTTATTTTGTCTTCACCTATTAGAATTTTTATGTTTATTTTGTCTTCACCTTAAAGCTAATCTTCTGGTTTCCGAATTTTGCCGTTACCTTCACTTTCTTGCTGCTCTTCTTTAAAGCTTTGAGTTTTCCTGTTGCGGTAACTTTTACAATCTTCTTGTTTGAAGTTTTGTACTTAACATTCTTGCCTGTTACTCCGTTGATTGTAAGGTTAAGCTGTAATGTTTTGCCCTTCTTCAAAGTAACTGTCTGGCCTGCCTTAACTGCTTTTTTGCCGGCTTTTAATGTAAGCTTAGCTGCCGGTTTTGTTGTATTTGTAGGAGTTGTTGTCTTTCCAGCATCTTTTTTCTTTAAGCCTGCTTCTGCCTTAAGGATATTGTTGTACTGGTTTTCAAAAAGTAATCTTCCTATGATAAGTTTTTTGTCCATTGTCTTGTCAAGCAATGTTGAAAAACCTGTCTTTAGTGTTGTTGTTCCATCTTTTTTGTAATCGCCCTGTGCGTAACCGTAGTAGTTAACCATGTCCTTAGCATTGTCGCCGTCGTTAGTCTTGTCATATGCACTTGAAAGCTGTGCTGCCCCCTTGTCTTCGCCGGTGTACTGCATTAACTTTTCTGCACTCTTGATTTCGCTCTGGAGCTTGTTCCAAGTTTCATCTGTGTAACCATCGTTTTTGATATTTTTTGCCTGAGCAATCAAATCTTTCATTGATAAATTATCACTTGTTTTGTAAAGTGTATAATCGTCTGCGTACTTGTTTCCGTTGTAGTCATATGTTCTGAGTACAAGTGAATTTTCTGAAAAATCAATTGTAGAGAATGTTGGAATCTGTGTATTTGAACGCTCTGCAATGTAGTACTGTTTTGTTGTTGCAAGTTTGTAGAACTTACTACCTGATGCTGAACCTGCTGCAATATAAAGTGTTCCTTCAGGGTTTACTGCAACTGAATTTCCGTAGTCAATTGCTGTGCCGTCCGCCATTAAATATGATCTTGCATATGAATGGTCATGTCCTGTCAAACATATATCAATTCCAAATTCGTCCATTAATGGTGCGAAAAGCACTCTTAAGTTTGCTCCGTCTGTGTCTGAATGTGGCTGTCCTGAACCGTAAATGTCATGATGGAACATTACAACTTTCCACTTAGCATCTTTGTGGCTTGCCACTGCTTTCTTTAATAATTCTTTGTGTTCAACTGTGTTTCTGTTGTTACTGTTTAAGCTGATAAACAAAACATCACCGTAGCTAAAGTAGTAATCTGAACCTGAGTTTGTGCTTCCAAGTTTGTCGCCATCGTTAGGGTTGTTGTAGTGATACTTATAGTCTGTACCCTTGCTTTCGTGGTTACCGATTGTTGTTGCCAAAGGAAGATTTCTCAAAAGTTCCGGATATGTAAATCCTGCATATTCGCTTTCTCTTACGTTTTTTCCGTCTGAACTGTCAACTCCTGAGAAGTCAATCTGGTCACCTGCTGATAAAATAAAACTTGCATTAGGTGCTGTTGCTTTTGCCTGTGTTAATGTTTTGTTCCAGTTAAATGTATCAACTGCAATATTAATATCATCATCTGTTCCCTGTCCCTGTGATCCTGATGCACCAATCTGTGGGTCACCTACAAGTATTGTCTGGAAACTGGATGTTTTCTTTGTTGTGTAAGCCTGTGCTTCGCTCCAATTAGGATTTTTTGTGTCATCTGTGTAGCTATAGTAATATGTTGTATTTTCTTCAAAAGCACCCTCTATAGTTACTTTGTTTGATGCTTTATATGTAGTTTTCTGATTTGAACGATTAATGTCTGTTGCTGTTCCTGTGTAAACTTTTGCATCGCTTAAATCAGCTTTCTTTCCTACTTTAACTGCCGGTGTGCCCTTGTTTTCGCTATACCAAGCAAAGCCTAAATCCTTTGCTGTCTTACCGGGTGTAAGAATTATTTTTGATGAATCGTAAGCTTCACCTTTTCTTGTAAGAGTTCCTTCTGTATCTTTTTTATTCCAAACTGAATCTTTCCAAGTACTATAATCTGAAACCTTCTGTGTGTCAGAGAACAATGTGCTGTTTCCTGATGTTTCTCCATAAGCAAAAACATTTGCTGTTGGAGTTACTGCCATTGCCATAGCCATAGCGATTGCTGAAATTTGTGTAATTTTCTTCTTTCTCATTCTAATCTTTTCTCCTTCTGCCTTCTCGGCAACTCTCCTAATACATTCTAGGGTATAGCTTAGTATTACCTGATGTTCTTTGTTATTCCTGAATATTTCTTAGTATTCTTTGCTATTCATCAGTGTTACTTGATATCCTTACTGTTCCTTAATGTCCTTTATTATTCCTCGGTACTCCTGAATGTATTTCATATAGAATCCTTATTGATAAGTCTTATCATCTGCTATTCTAGAGATTCATTGTTAAAACCAAAGTGCGGGAAAGATTAAATCTATGTAAAACAATTGTTGGAATTGTAAAAAACAGCGTGGGCATGGTGGGTAGGGTAAAATTGTTTCTTCTTGCTCTATTTTTTCTGTTTCATACCACAACATTTGCTTATTTCCCTATTTGTTGTGGTTGTTTTCTTGCCTTTTTGGTGGTCGCGTACCCCGCTATTTCATTTTTAACTTTTTTCGGGGTACGTTTTCGTCTTCCTCATACATTATGTTTCATATTTTCCTTGCTTTTTGGTGTTTGCGTACCCCGACATTTCATTTTTGACTTTTTTCGGGGTACATTTTCGCTTTACTCATACATTATGTTTCATATTTTCCTTGCTTTTTAGTGGCTTTGTACCCCGCTATTTCATTTTTCGCCTTTTTCGGGGTACATTTCCGTCTTTCTCATACATTATGTTTCATATTTTCCTTGCTTTTTGGTGGTCGCGTACCCCGATATTTCATTTTTTATATTTCTCTGGGTACGCACCTTCTCGTACATCACTTATTGTGGCTTCAGCACACTCCTATTCACCGAAAACGTACCCCGACATTTTATTTTTTACATTTCTCTGGGTACGCTACTCAATTGCTTAACTTATTTCCCTCCCCCACTATGCACAAAAGGATACCGTGTGGCACTAGCCTCCACACGGTATCCTTCAACTAATTCATTAACTTTCTATATTCACATTTCTATATATCAATATTCATCCTTACTGCCTGCCTTTTCGCCTCTCCTTTGGCATACGGCTACTTTTCGCTTCAATGAATATCTTCCCCATCTATGCTGTCATTTTTATATATGTACTTATTCTTGATATAAACTCTGAATTTGTGGGGCGTCTGTTTTCTCTGCCATCCTCAAATTCACGTCTAAGTTCTACTACATTATCTGTCCATGCAACTTCTATTGCATGCCTAATGGCTTTTTCTACTCTTTGAGGTGTCGAATTATATTTCTTTGCAACATCCGGGTAAAGTATCTTAGTTACACCTTCCAGTGATGTTTCATCTTCTAAAACCTGCTCAATTGCTGCCAGTATATATTTATAACCTTTTAATCTAGTCGGTATGCCAAGTCCTATAAGCTTCCTTGAAATGATATTCTCTAACTCTTTCTTGCCTTTTCGTTCTCCATACAAATCATCAAAATTCTCTCTTTGATTTTCACTGTACGATTCATTGTATTTTCTACTCTGCTTTTCTCCGGCATTCTCCTGTTGTAATTGATTTGGTTTAATGATTATTATGTTATAATCATCGCTTTCCAGAACACCGCCCGGCATCTGGTTTCCTTCCATCTTTAATGTTGCAATAAGTTGTTTTAATAGTTTTTCGCTACTGTTTTTCTCCATTTTGTTCATTTTTCCCTCCATTTTTTCCATAGATATTTTAATTTTTTTCTATATGCTATATAATAAATGCATAATTTTGTAAAAAAAAGGCATAGAAAGGCACAAATTTTGTTATATTGTTGTTTTTTATGTGCCAAGGAATACATCTTAATAAGGGGGGCGTCTTAATTTATGAATCAAAATTCTAACAAAATCACCAACAAAAACATTATGGTTGAAAATATTAATCGTCTTTTATATCAGAAGAATTGGTCTATCCGACAGCTTGCCGATGAGGCTGAGCTTCCATATGAATCCGTCAAGAAATTAGTTGGGGGTAAGGTTAACAATCCCACTATTTATACTATTTCAAAGGTTTGCGATGCGCTGAATTGTAGCATTGACTATATTTTAGGGCGCTCAGTCATTAATACCATTGATAAAAAATCACTTCCACCAAGGGTTTTTAATCTACTTGTGGAAATTGCCTATTTTGAGTCCCGCATTGCCGACTACAACAAATCTCACAAAACCGACTGCATTTCTGTTCTTACGCCAACGGGCTATGTTCAGGATGGAATGGTTTTTGACAGTATTTCTACGAATATTGTTAATATTTCTGCTTACAAAAAAGATTTTGGTGACATTGTTTTGTGTGGGATTAAGATTGTTGGACGAAATCTTTCACCTACTTATTTTGACAACGATATTCTTCTGATTGGCAAGGACCGTTTTCCTGAATCCGGTGAGACAGGGATTTTTCTTATTGGAAATAAAGTGTATATTCGTAAATATATTCCAGGAATCAGGCTGGAGCTTGCTCCCATTAATGGCGACAAAAACTCGCTTTTCATCGATAATATCGATGATGTTCACTACTTTGGAAGGGTGCTTACAGTGGTTCGTGACGCTTGATGTTTCTTGTTATTGTTAAATTTTTAACTTTTTTATTTATTGCAATATTGGGATAATTGTATTATTATAAACGTATAAAAAATCAAAGGAGGCTTACATAATGGCTTACAAAATTACTGACGGATGTATCGGTTGTGGTGCATGTGAAGGTACTTGCCCAGTAGGAGCTATTAGCAACGATGGTAGCGTTTGCGTAATCGATGCAGATACATGTATCGAATGTGGCGCTTGTGCAGGTGCATGCCCAACAGATTCAATCACATTAGACTAATTATTATAATTTATACGCTCTCTTTGGAGCGTATTATGTACCGTATAGGTATAAAAAATGCCATCTTTACTTTATGTAAAGGATGGCATTTTTTATGTAATATTATCTATGTAACTTTTCATAATATTTTTTATAATATTTTTTATAATATTTCTTATCGTCTTTCTTTTAATATTTTTTAATATTTTTATTGTATCTTTAAATTATTTTTGCTATTTGTCCTTATTATCTGTCTCTTTATGTGTTGCATTTTTTTAATATCTTTTGCATTTTATATGCGATGCAGCATTCTTCTATAATGTATTTTTGTTTATGTAGTCTGCGGTTTTTTCCCGAAATGAGCCATTCCTTTTTTCTTGTTTTTCAAAAGAAGTTTTTCTGCTTTTGCTTTTTTTCTTTTTTCTCGACGGCTTAGCTTCTGCTTGTTTCTCATAAGCTCATCAAGTTTTCGATAACGTTCTTCTTCCTTTTCATCCTGAACTCTCATCATATAATTCATTCCTTTTAGAACGTTTTCGCTTACGTTGTCACTTAGCTCTTTTCCAAGGTTCGTTGTGGATTCTTTTAATGCCTTTGAAACAACCTTATTCATAAGGTTCTGGAACTGTTCTAACTTCAAGCCTGCACTTTCTGCATTCTGCCCATTACTCTGTGTCATATTCTGTACCACACTCTGTACACTGCCAGACATTGCCTCCGGCACTTCCTGATAGCAATTCTCCACCCCGACTTTTTTCTCCCTTACTTCCATCAGTGAAATCGGCTGTCTTACTGTCAGTCTTTCATTTGATTCTTTATTTTCCCTGGTTGCTTTCTTAGGGTTTACCATATTTTTTATTGCCTTTAGGCTGTAGCCCTGCTTCTTTAAGTCCCTGACTTTTCTAAGGCTTTCGATATTATCTTCAGTGTAGTATCTGTGTCCCATTTCATTTCTTGGAATTTTGATTTCAAGTTCTTCTTCCCAATATCTTAAAACATGTGATTCAACATTGAGCATCTTTGATGCGTCCGAAATAATATATCTTTTTTCCCCCATATACTCCTCCTTAAAAATCGAATTGGAGCATCGAAAAGGAGATGCTCCCTTTTGGAACATCTCCATTATAAATTCATTATATGCCTTGTTCAATATTTTTAACACTGCGAAAAAAACGACTTTCTGTAGCTTTGTCGCCAGATGTCTACTACAGTCACCTACACCTGTTCTGTTTCCGCATTTTCGAACTTAGTATACTGTGGTAACCATACTAATTCTACTTCACCTACAGGGCCGTTACGCTGTTTAGCTACGTTTACGATGATTCTGTTTCTGTCTTCTGTCTTTGTTTCCTTATCGTAAAATCTTGACATAAGCATTACAACGTCCGCATCCTGTTCGATAGAACCGGATTCACGAAGATCTGCCATAATAGGTTTCTTGTCTTCTCTTGTTTCAGCCGCTCGGTTAAGCTGTGATAAGGCAATAACCGGAACGTTTAACTCTCTTGCAATTCCCTTTAAGGTTCTTGAAATTTCCGCAATTTCCTGTTCACGGCTTGACGATCTGCCGTTGGTTGTCATCAACTGAAGGTAATCCACTATAACAAGCTGTATATCTTTCTCCAACTTAAACTTTCTACACTTAGAACGCATTTCGCCGATGCTTATACCCGGTGTATCATCTATGATAATGTTGGAATTACCAATAATATTGGCTGATTCAACTATGTTTGCCCACTCGCTGTCACTTAAGTCACCATTTCTCATTTTCTGGGAACTTACCATTGAGTTCTGTGAAATAATACGGTTAATAAGCTGTTCGCTTGACATTTCCAAACTAAATATGGCAACAGGTATGTTGTGTTTTACTGCAACTGTTTCCGTAATATTCAAAACAAAAGCTGTTTTACCTACGGAAGGTCTCGCCGCAATAAGTATCATATCTGATGGCTGAAGTCCTGAAAGCTGGTGGTCAAGCTTAGTAAAGCCTGTTTCCAAACCTGTAATGGAACCTTTCGTCTGGGAAGCTTTCTCAATCTTTTCAAATACATTAAGAACTACCTGTCTTACCGGAGTGTAATCTCCACTGCTTCCTGACTGAATCAGGTCAAATATCTTCTTTTCCGTTTCTTCAAGAATTGCCTCTAGTGTTTCATTTCCTGCGTAGCATTTGCCGGCAATATCTTCATTGGCACGAATTAGATTTCTAAGAACTGATTTTTCGTAAACAATTTCTGCATACTGCTTAATGTTAGCTGATGTAGGAACCATTTCCAATATATTTCTGATAAAATCAAGACTTACAACTTCTGAAGGCACCCCTGTTTCCTCTAACTTAGACTTTACTGTAACAAGGTCACAGGTTTTTCCTTCATTATAAAGTTCTATCATTGCCTTAAAAAGAGAACCATATTGTTTGTTATAAAAATCATCTTCTGAAATTTTTTCCATAGCAGTTGTAATGGCATCTGCATCCATAAGCATTGAGCCGATTACTGCCTGTTCTGCCTCATTACTATGAGGCATTACTCTTTTTACTACTGCCTCTTCCATTTGGTATTCTCCTTAGGATTCTTATTTTGCTTCAACTTTTACTGCTAATGTAGCTGTTACGTCTTTGTGTAACTTAATGTTAACGTTGTAAGTTCCAAGTGACTTAATTGCGTCAGGAATTACAATCTTCTTCTTATCAATATCCATGTTTAACTGCTTCTTTGCTTCTGTGGCAATTTCCTTGCTTGAAATAGAACCGAATACCTTTCCTTCTACCCCTGCCTGAATCTTAACAGTAATTGATTTTTCTTTGATTTCTTCTGCCAATGCCTTTGCTGCATCAAGTTTTTCCTGTGCAACTTTTTCGTCATTCTGCTTCTGAAGTTTTAAATCATTAAGGTTCTTTGATGTTGCCTCAAGACCTAACTTTTTAGGCAAAATGAAATTTCTTGCGTATCCGTCATTTACATTTACAATCTCTCCTTTTTTCCCAAGAGATTTAACATCTTCTAATAATATAACCTTCATTAAATTTCTCCTTCCTCTATCATCGTTTCAATAACTTTCTTTAACATAACGATAACCTCGCCGGTTGTCTTATTTCTAACCTGAGCTCCGGCAAGATTCATGTGTCCGCCACCACCAAACTGTTCCATAATAACCTGAACGTTGATTTTGTCAATTGAGCGGGCACTTATATATACCTGATCATTGTATGGTGTACATACAAATGATGCTTTTACATTTTTTACATTTAATAATTCATTGGCTGCCTGGGCGCCTACAATTGTAGGTGAAGATGCACCCTGTGGACTACATACTGACAATGCGTATCCATCCATAAAGATTTCAGTATTCTGAATTGCCAATGCCTTAGCCTTGTAATCTGACAAATCATCCCTGAACATTCTTCTTACTCTTGCAACATCTGCACCATTCTTCTTCAAATATGCTGCCGCTTCAAAAGTTCTTACACCTGTACGGTTTATAAAGTTGTTTGTATCAACCATAATACCGCCATATAAAGCCTCTGCATCAAGCTTTGTAAGCTTAACTGTTTCATTAATGTACTGCATTATTTCAACAACCATTTCACAAGTTGATGATGATGATAACTCAACATATGAAAGCTGGGCATTGTCAATGCAATCCGTTGTCTGTCTATGGTGGTCAAATACAATTATACACTGGGCTCTTCTTACAAGCTCAGGATATTCTGTATATGAGGCTCTGTTACAGTCAACTATAATAAGGGCGTCATTCTTAGTCATTTCAGCAACTGCTTCCGGTCCTGTAATAAACATATCTTCATCATATGAGTCTGAGTTCTTAAATTCATCAACTAAAGGAACTACACTGCCACTTACATCTCCAAGTACAATGTGCGTCTTCTTTCCGATAGTCTTTCCAACTCTGTATAAGCCTATTGCGGCGCCAAAGGAATCATTATCCCCTATATGATGTCCCATAATATAAAGATTCTCTTTTGTTTCAATCAAATCTCTAAACGCTGTGGCTTTTACTCTTGATTTAACTTTTGTGTTCTTTTCTACTGATTTGGTCTTTCCACCGTAATAATAAACCTTACTACCGTCTTTTAACACTGCCTGGTCACCGCCACGTCCAAGCGCCATGTCAATGGCTGTTGTGGACAAATCATAATTCTGTACCAGACTGTTTCCTCCCATACCAATACCGATACTGATTGTTACAGGAAGGCTGTTTCCTATATTAACTGTTTTTACTTCGTCAAGAATTGCAAACTTGTTAGTCTGCATCTTGCTTATATATTTTGTTTTGAAAACTACAAAATACTTGTCATTTTCAAGCTTTCTGACAATTCCGTCATATTGAGAAAAATAAACATTAATCTTTCTGTCTATTAAAGCTACCAAAAGGGTTCTTCGTGTGTTTTCAACACTTTGTACCACTTCGTCATAGTTATCAATATAAATATTTGCCGTTACAAGTCGTTCTTCCTTAGTCTCTTTTTCCAGCTTGCTGATTAATGTTTCATCTCTTAAATAAATGGAAATTAACTGACCGCTATTTTCTTCCAAAAGATTAAGGGCGCTGTCCTCATAATCATTTTTCAGCTCAAACTTGGTTAATGTTACCGCAAATAATTTGTCTTTATAACTAAGCTTAACGTGATTAGGTTTCTCGTCATCAAAAACCAAATATTCCGGCTTAATGCCTTCAAAAATATTCATAATGTTCTTATTTAAAACACTCTTTTCAAATAAAGTATCAAACTGGTTGTTAGTCCATAGTATCTTTCCGTTTTCGTCAATAAGGCCATATGGCACATCCATTTCCTTAAGCATCTGTCGTTGAACCAGACTGTAAGCACTTCCGAAGTCTATAAGTCTCTTAGTTACGTTGGAATTATACTTAATAGCTATGCTTAGCATTAAAATAATGTAAACAAATGTGGCAAGACTCATTACTACGCCTGCTCTTACATCAATGGCATATGTAATCACATTAATCATTATCCAAAATGCAATAAAATACAACGGTCCCTTTAAATATTTTCCTACCTGAGTCTGTAATTTTTTCTTTCTTTTATTTCCCATATAATACTCCATTCCGCTTTTCTTAAAACGGTATAAACAGCTATGCCTATTTCATCTCTTCCCTCTTTTTTTGTTTATGACTACCATACATTTCTCACTTATTTATAGTGCTCATTACCCCTAAGTATATCATTATTCTAACAATATTTAAAGTTAAACTTATACTTATGCGTTAGTTTTGTCTAACTTCTTTTTTCTTTACTTTTACTCCGTTTTCCCTTACACTTACTTTGGATTTATATTATGTTATTTATACTATATTAATGGAACGGAGATTATTATGTTTAGAGTTTGGGGACGTACTTTTAAAAGTAATAAAATGTTACAAAGCACTACTATTGAATTGGATATTCCTGACGAGACAAGAACTCATAAGGTTTTTATGGCTCTTGAACAGATTTGCGAGGAATTTGATTTAAGCAATCCAATATGGCTTGATTCAAATATTAACGAGTTTAAACGTATTGCGCGAACAAGATTTTATGCAGACAGTTTTGTGGAATCAATAGATTTCGACTATCTTGACTTCTATGTTATTGAAGAGGATTAATCTTTTCACTAAGCTTATTAAGTATAGGTTTATATCCTCAGTTGGATTTTAAATTAATAGATTTTTCCTATTAATAAAAAAGACCTGTCGCACCAAGTTTAAAGTGCAACAGGTCTTTTGACTTTTTAAGTCTCTTTGAACGCGCTTTTTAGAAAATTATTTCTATACTATTTAAAATTTCTACACTGTAATCTTATCAATTAGCAACCCATTAAGTAGTCCATTATTTTCTTTGAATCTTCTAATTCATGAGCTACAATTTCCATTTCAGGAATCTTAGCTGCTGAAGAGAAAATTGTTGACAATGAAACTAACTGACATAACTTTGATTTTAAGTTTAATCTGTCTCCATCATCTGTTATTAATTCAACTCTTCCTTTACAACTGTCAATTACCTTTAAAAATTCTTCAGGGTTTTCAATGTTTTTAATCTTCATAGTATCTCTCCTTGTCTTTTTATTCCATTACTCTTCTGTTACATTACTATTACATTAATAATCTACCATTTATAAATAGCAAATTACTTCTGTTTCTGTTTTTCCTCGATGTCTTTAATCATATCGATTCTAACCTGATGACGGCCACCTTCATATTCTGCATTAAGCCATTCATCTACTATCATTTTTGCAAGTTCTATGCCAATAACTCTTGCGCCAAATGCAATAATGTTAGTGTTGTTATGCTGCTTAGATAATCTTGCGCTATATGGCTCGCTACATACGCAGGCTCTAATTCCGTTAACCTTGTTAGCTGAAAGTGAAATTCCTACACCTGTTCCACAAATTAAAACACCACAATCTACTTCACCGTTAACAATGGCATTGGCTACTGCCTCGCCATATACAGGGTAATTACATCTCTCAGAAGAATTTGTACCGAAATCTACAACTTCATGTCCTTTTTCTTCAAGATATGCCTTGATTTCATTCTTCATTTCAACTGCTACATGATCATTTCCAATTCCAATTTTCATATTGTTCACCTCTGTCTTTTGCACTACAATTCTATTCAGCAATAATATATTCTGCTGCAGCTTCAACTACATCTGTCACTTTGTCACAAATTAAAGTTGCCTGTTCTAAGTCAAGTACCTTACATAATGTGCTTTTGCCAGACTTGCTACTGTCGGCTACTATATACGCCTTGCCTGAATTCTTGCAGACAATACGTTTCTTTTCAGCTTCTAACAAATCCGGTGTGTTAAACCCTGCTTCTTTTGAGAAACCGGATATTCCTACAAAAGCTTTGTCAAAATAGTAACTCTTTAAAAAGTTGTTTGTTGTAATTCCTCTAATTGAAGCAGTAGTAATATTGATTTCACCACCTGCTATAATACACTTAATATTAGGAGATTGCAACTCTGAACATATTAATGCATTTGTTGTTACAACTGTTATGTTTTTGTCTTTTAAATATTTAACCATATCTAAGGCTGTACTTCCTGAATCGATATAAATCGAATCACCGTCATTTACAAGACTTGCTGCAACCTTAGCAATTCCATCCTTCTGTTTGACATTCTTACTTTTCTTTGAAAGAACAGGAACTTCATAGCTGCCTCTTTTTAAACAAGCTCCGCCACCTCTTAGTAATGTTATCTCTCCCTCTTTCTCCATGGTTTTTAAATCTCTTCTAACTGTCGATTCCGAGACACCCCCTAAAGATCTACAAAACTCATCCAAAGATACAACCTCATTCTGCTCAAGCAATTCTGCTATTTGTAATCTTCTTTCATAAGGTATCATATCTTTTCCTCCTGTGTGTCACCGTAACGATAAAAACGTTACAGTTATACCTATATAATATCCTTCAATGGTTAAAAATGTCAATAATAATCGGGGTTTATTCCACGTCCTCCAAAGTTGGCATTGAAGGCTGTGCTCCCATTCGGCAAACTGTAATTGCACTACACTTAGTTGCAAACTTACAAGCCTCAATCAGGCTCTTTCCTTCAATTATTGAATGACTTACTGCTCCGATATATGAATCTCCTGCTCCTGTTGTTTCAATCGCATCTACTTTCATTGCCGGAATAAATTCAATTGTTCCATTTTCGTAAGCCACTGCTCCATCTTTTCCAAGTGTGAAAATAACATTATTATTGTATTTTTCTGCCATTTTCTTAATTTCTGTTTTTGCCTTTTCAACTGAGTCGATTTTTTCGTGACAGTAAAATTCTGCCTCAACTTCATTTACTACAAGAATGTCTACCTTACTTAAACATTCTTCAGGTAATTCTATTGCAGGTGCTGCATTTAATACAACTGTACATCCTGCTTCTTTTGCCTTATCAATTGCATAAACAATAATTTCTACCGGAATCTCGTTCTGTAGAATACATACACCTGATTCTTTAAGAATAGGCATTGCATTGTCTACATCTTCCTTTGTAACCTCAAAGTTTGCACCTCTTACGATACATGCATAAACGCTTCCGTCTTCAACTGCGTTTATAACTCCCATTCCACTACTTCCGGGTACTTTTCTAATATAATCAACATTTACACCATACTCTTTTGCTGTGTTAACCAAAAAGTCTGCTGATGCATCTGTTCCAACACATCCTACCATATAAGTTGGAGTTTTTAATTTTGCTGCCTGAACTGCCTGATTAGCACCTTTTCCGCCGGCACTAAATGCTGCTCCGTTGGCTGTTAATGTTTCACCTTTAAAAGGTAATCTTGGAATTTTTAAGATAACATCATAGTTTAAACTTCCGATAACTGTGATTTTCTTATTCATCCTTATTTTCCTCCTACTCTAAACTTATTTTGTTTCCTATTATTAAAAAGAATAAAGGCGCAAAGTTTATTTTTCCCTGCGCCTTTATTATAATTCAATTCATATTGAAAATATATTAGTGCCGCAATGTTTATTAATTTTTTGCGGTTTATTTTTTAGTTTGCAGCTTTCTTATGTCTTGAAATAAATCCTGCAACGTCCTGCTGAATGAATTCGAAGTATGAAGCTACGATGATAATAATACCAGTTACAACGAACTGCCAGAATGAGTCAACGTTGATAACTACCATACCTACTTTTAATACTGCTAACATTAATGCACCGATGAATGTTCCAAGTGCTGTACCTTTACCACCTGCCATTCTTGTTCCACCGATAGCTGCTGCTGCGATTGCGTTTGTTTCATATCCGCTACCTGCTGTTGCTTCTGCTGAACCTAAGCTTGCTAACATAATCATACCTGCAATTGCTGAGCAAACACCACAGAAGATGTATGCAATGTATTTTGTCTTAACTACGTTAACACCTGATAACTTAGCTGCTTCTTCGTTTCCACCTACTGCATATAAGTAATCACCACTTCTCATCTTTGATAAAAGAATGTGTGCTACTACGAATACAACTACCATAACTATAATGTAGTATCTGATTCCTCCAACTAATTCTCCGTTGAAGATGTTTCTGTATGAGTCCGGAACGTTTGTTACAGGTACACCACCTGTTACTACGTAAGCAAGACCTCTGTATAAACTCATTGTACCTAATGTTGCGATAAATGGCTGTAACTTCATCTTATTAATTAAGAATCCGTTAAATGCACCAAGAACTGCACCAACTACAAGTCCTACTAAAATTCCAAGGAATGGATTCATTCCATAGTTTACTGTACATGAAGCAACTATAATACCTGTAATTGCGTATGTACAACCTACTGAAAGGTCGATACCACCTGTGATGATTGTAAACATCATACCTACTGCAAGTACACCGTTTAATACCATCTGCTGTAAAATAGTTACAAAGTTGTTATAATTTAAAAAGTTACTGTTTAGTACTGTAAAGACAACTGCCATAACCAAGGTTGCCAGCAATACTACAAACTCACGTTTATATTTATTCCATATATTCTTCATTTTAATTACCTCCAATTGCTAAATCAAGAATTGAATCTTCTACAAAGTCAACCTTATTTGTTAACTCAGCTGTTATTTTTCCTTCACTCATAATTATCATTCTGTCGCTTATACCCATGGCTTCAGGTAATTCTGATGAAACTACGATAATACTCTTTCCATCTTCTACTAACTGTTCCATAAGTCTGTAAATTTCTGCCTTAGCACCTACGTCAACACCTTTTGTAGGTTCATCGAAGATAATTATATCTACATCTGTAGACATCCATCTTGCCAAAATAACTTTCTGCTGGTTACCACCTGACATGTTGCTTGTCATATAATCAACACGTCTTGGATGTACGTCCATTTCTTCGAAGTAAACTTCTGCGTTTTTAATCTTCTTCTTTGTGTCTGTAAATGGACCTGTCATATATTTCTCTAAGCTTGATATTGCTATATTTTCATAGTTATTAGAAAGATTCATAAATCCCTGTGTTTTTCTGTCTTCAGGTAATAAACCGATGCCGGCTTTTAAGGCTTTTGTTGTATTCCAGCCATTCTTTACTTCTTTACCTTTAAGAATAATCTTTCCTGATGTTCTCTGATCTGCACCAATCAGTGTTCTCATGACTTCAGTTCTTCCTGCTCCAACTAATCCGAAGAATCCTAAGATTTCGCCTTTGTGAAGTTCAAAACTTACATCATTATAATTTTCATTACATAAATGTTCTACTTTTAATACTACTTCATCTGTCATTGGACTAGGTTTAAGTCTTGATGCCACTGCTGCAACATTTCGACCAACCATTGCGTGAATCAGTTCATCTCTTGTAGTACTTGCAATGTCCATTGTCTGGATATATTCTCCATCTCGAAGAATTGTTGCTCTGTCACAAATCTGGAAAATTTCTTCCAATCTATGACTTACATATAATATTGTTACGCCCTGTTTTTTAAGTTTTCTTACTACTTCAAACAAAGCTTCTGTTTCTTTTGTTGTAAGTGAAGCTGTTGGCTCGTCAAGAGATATAATCGTTGAATGATGATATAATGCTCTTGCAATTGCTAACATCTGCATTTCACCTGCTGTTAATGTTGCAACCAAATCTGATGATTTAAAGTTACAGTTTAAGTCTTCTAATATTACGTCTACATCTTTATTCATTTTTTTGAAATCAATAAAGATTCCTTTTTTAGGTTCATATCCCATTGTTACGTTCTGTCCAACGGTAAGATCTTTTACTACCAATGTTTCCTGATGAACCTTAGATATTTTGCCATTTACAATAGCATCATTTGTGTCTTTAAAGCTTACCTTTTCACCATGAAGTCTTACCTCTCCTTCATATTCAGGATAAACTCCATGCAAAATATTCAATAGTGTTGATTTTCCTGCACCATTTTCACCAAGCAATGCATGAACTTCACCTTCTTCTACTGAAAAAGAGATATCTTTAAGGACGTGTACTCCCGGAAAGCGTTTGTTAATCTTAACAAATTCAACAGCCTTCGCCATAATCGTTCCTCCTTTATATATGTGGGAGAAAGTTTTACCTTTCTCCCACTTTACAAATCAAATCTTCTAAATTATTGTGTCTAAACTATTCTGATACATATTTTGGATCTGTCCAACCAATGATGTCTTTTGCGTCTTTATCTACGTTAGTCTTATCGATAAGAGCCTGTGGAGTATGTGTTACTCTAGGAATATCCTGTCCAGCTAATACTCTTAATGTTACTTCTGTAGCAACCTGTGACATATAGTAACCAAATGAATCAACTGTTGCATCTAACTTACCAGCTCTGATTGAGTCATAAGCTTCACCGATACCATCAACACCTACTACTAAGATATCTTTCTTAGCTTCTTCAACTGCTTCTACTACACCTAAAGCCATATCATCATTGTTACAGAAGATAGCCTTTAAGTCTGGGTTCTGCTGAATCCATGTGCTTGCTAATTCTTTAGCTTTCTGTCTATCCCAGTCAGCATTCTGTTCTGCTACTACGTTAAGTCCTGAATTGTTGTCTTTGATCCATCCCTTGAATCCTGCTGTTCTTTCACGAGCTGCGAAAGCTTTTGCCATACCGATTACGATAGCTACATCACCTTTGTCACCAAGCTGTTTTGAAACCCATTCAGCTGCTAATTCACCATTCTGGTAAGCATCTGGTCCTACGAAGTAATCTGCTGATGCGATTAATCCATCGTTTACGTTAATTGTAGGAATCTTTTTGCCTTTAGCGTTATCAACTGATGCTGTTAAGTTTGAATCTGAGATTGGGCTTAACATTAAAGCGTTGTAACCCTGGTTTACTAAGTTGTCTGTCATTGTCTGCTGTCCGATTTCATCACTTTCATCTGTTGTTCCGTCAATCTTAATTGATACGTCTACGCCTGCATCTTTAAGTACCTTTTCTGACTGTTCATAACCATTTTTAAAGTTACGCCAGAATTCGTTTGAGAATGACTTTGCGATGGCACCCATCTTTAAACCACCCTTAACTTTTACTTCGTCTCCGTTATCTTTACGGATATCTTCGATAGTCTTGCTATCTTTAACTGTATCAGGGTTGAATTCCTCTGTAGCCTGTTTGTCATTTGAGGCTGCTGTTGTTGCGTTGTTTGAGCTAGATGATGAATTTCCACATCCAACTAAACCGATTACCATTGTTGCTGCAAGGGCAACTGCTAAAAATTTCTTTCTCATTTGTGTGTTCTCCTTTTTCTTTTTTTATTTTCTCTTTATTTTAACATGTCCAGAACAAGGCGCTGTGCCTCAACTCCGTCACGTTTAGATACTACTTCAGCTATTCTGTCCATTCCGATTTCATCAATTATTTTTGAAATCTTTTCGAATGAATTGATGTTTGCCTGTGTTTCAAGCTTTGCGTTTTCTCTGATTGGGAATGTATCGAAGAATACAACTCCCTGATAATTGTACTTCTTTAAATAGTAGATAAACTCAGCTGCGTGAGCTATATTTACTGAACCAAATATCATTCCGCTGTCCATCTGTGAATATCCGTCGTTCATATGTAATCCATAAAGTTTTCCCATACTTGCTGCAAGTGCTAGTCCGTATGCCGGGGAATCTCTCTTCATTAACATGTGACAGAAGTCTAATGTACATCCTACATTTTGTCTGTCTATCTCTTTAATAAGAAGTAATGTCATTCCTGTGCTGTCAACCATTGAGAAGTTTCTTGGTTCAAATGGTTTGTACTCGATGCTGTATTTCATGTCTGGTGCATAATCTGCTAATTCTCTGAAAGCATCTATCATTTGGTTCCATGCTTCTTCATAGTCAACTTGGAACGCATAATCAAAACCGTCATTTTCTAACCATAATGTTATGTATGTTCCACCAAGTTCTCTACAAATATCTGTAGCTTCCTTACAATATCTGATGGCTCTTTCTCTAAGTTCCGGATCAGGATTTGTTAAGTCTCCGTTTGTGAAATCATTTCTCCAACGAACTGCCAATCCGTTAACTTTTAAATCACCCATGGCCTTTTTGATTTCTTCTAAATCATATCCTGCAAAATGTTCCGGGTAGTTAAACTCTAAATGTGTAATGCCATCCATCTCGTGATATGCCTTAATTGCATCAAATACGTTCTGACCTTTTAATATAAAAGAATTAAATCTTCCTGCGTAATTCATATTTCCTTCCTTTCTTTGTTATTTCTTTTATCTTTTGTTTTTTTTCAAGTTTTGTCATTTGTTTTCATCTGATAGCATAATTGTAGTACTCTTTTCATTTTCTGTCAACTATTTTCAACATTTTTCACGGTTTTCACAATTTAGACATATTTCTTTTGTGCATATTGTACAGTTTTCGTTGTTAAAAACGTTTCATTTGTTGTCACTTTTTGCTTTGTGTTATTTTTGCCTTTTTCCGGTTTTTTGATTTTTCTAACAATAATGTTATTTTTTTAGTATGCAAATTGTATTTTTTGTGTAATATGTATGCTGATTGTTGGGTATTTGAGATAGAATTATCAATAATTCTTTATTTTTCATTTTCTGTCATTTATTTTCGCTTGATATGAGAGATTTGGGGTGAATTACTTCAAGACTATTCGGGATTTGTACTATATATGAGGCAAACTCTAAGTCTGTAACTATTCAAGCCAAAAGAAAAATACCCCGCGGTTTTCATTTTCTCAAACCGTGGGGTATTTTGGTATAATCTAAGGTTGTCCTATTTTTTCAAAAAATGTTCTCTATGGGGGTATTCTTCCCTATATGCTTCCAGCGCTGCTGCCTGAAGGATTTTAAATTCTTTATCCATTCTGAACATATGAGGTGTTAGGAATGCAATGTTGCTTATTTGTTCAGCTATCTTTTTTGCAATACCCTCATCAGATAACTGTCCCAGTCCAAAAACTGCCGAAGTGAAGCCTCTTCCTCCTCGACTTACCTGAATAAATTTTTTAAATGTATTCTTTAGCTCATTTTTAAGAATGCCACGCTGCTCCTCTGACAGAATTTCATAGTTGCCGATGCACAAATTATTAATAATCTTGCACAACTGTTTTCTTTTCGCTCCGCCTACATCAGTGGAACCACTTTCTGATATGTATTTCATTTCCATAAGATAGCCTATGAATAAGTCTTTTTTAGGCTTTCTTTTTCCATATCTTGCTGTCCATAAGCATTCTCGTAGTTCTTTATTATTGTCTGACTCTATATTTTTTTGAAAAATTTCTAATCTTTTCTCCGGTTCCATTTCTTCATAAAACTCTTCTCCAAAAAGTTCTTTTTTTAATTCGTTTTTAGACTTTTCATTTGTCTCTTTCTTAGATTCTTCTTTAAACTCTTTGTTAAACCTTTCATTCCACATATATTGACCCGCCTTTATTTTATGAATTTGTCTATGCTGCTTTTTTCAACTTTTTTGTATTGAGACACATAATATTTTCCCAGTTGTAAATTATGATTTTTCATACTATTGCCCTGATAAATATCTACAACTAATCGTGAAATTTCTAATGCCTGATCTTCTTTGTCATTGTATACCGTTCCTTGCATTTCGCCATTCTTTATTGCTGTTAAAGCATCATCCAAACCGTCAATTCCAAAAATAATCGGCCACTGCTTCTTGTCATATTTTGATTTTTTATATGCCTCCAATGCTCCTAATGCCATTTCATCATTGTTGGAAATTATCATTTCTATCTTATCGCCATATTGTTCAATTAATTGGTTTGTTTTGTTTTCTGCCTGTCCTCTATTCCAATCTGCAAACTGATAACTTAATTTTTCCAGTTTTATACCTTTGCCTATTATGGTTTTTACGGAACAGTCCGTTCTACTTATGGCATCCTGATGCCCCGCTTCACCTTCCAATAATACGTATTGAATTTTTCCATCATAATTTTTATCAACTTTTTTATTCTTTTTTATATATTTTGCTGCTATCTGTCCCTGCATTTTACCTGACTGTTCTGCATTACAGCCTACATAATAAAGTTTATCCCATTGCTTCAAATCCTCTTTAACCGGTTCCCTGTTAAAGAAAATAACGGGTATGTTATTCTGTCTTGCCATTTTTATAATCTTAGAAGGCTCTGTTCTATCTACTAAATTTATACACATTATATCGCATCCTGCATCAATCATCTCTTCAACAGCTTCATTTTGATCCCTTTGGTCATTGTCTCCATTTCTTTCGGAGATCATTATCTTCATATCCTTCGTTTCCATAGTTTTTAAGTTCCCTTTTAGCTGTTCTTTTAACGCATTTATAAAAGGATCATCCTGTGTATAAGTCACTATACCTACTCTAAGTATGCTGTTCTTCTCTTCTTTATTGCTTTGACAACCGCAAATATTGCAGACTAGAATTATTCCTAAAATCAAACATACAACAATTTTCTTTCTTTTATTCATATGAATACAAAAACCTTTCAATATCAGTAGTAAATAAATCTTTTTTATAAACTATTTTGTGTTCCACATTAGTACTTTTCATCACATAAAAAGTATGGTTTAGTCTTTCAGTTATCTCCTTAACACTTTTATATCCCATTTCATATCCGTCAGGAATTATCACACATTCCACTTTTCCATAATCCACAAGGACAAGGGACTCAACATTAGTTCCAACACCATATATTTTCGCACCATTATACGAATCCTCTCTGACGTTTTCACCCAAATCATCTAGTGAATAGTTATCTAACACTACTATTGCATCAACTTTACTCCTGCGATTTACAATTTTAACAATGTCTTTATTTTCTATGCCATTATATTTCCACGCAACTTTCATGCCACTATCTTTTATTGCATCTTCAAACCCTTTATATCTGTCAGCTGTTTCTTCTCTTTCTTCCTGTCCTAGTACAATGCCTATTTTCTTTATAGATTTTCCAACCATTTCTTTTCCAAGACTATAGCCGATTTTGTAATTATCAGGCTTTATTACAGGGTATTCAGATTTTTTATTTTCTCCCATATAAACATCTTCAGTTACTAATATAAATGGCTTGTCTCCACAAATAGTCTTCATTTCTGTCTTTGTTTTGCTTCCCGGAGCCGGACTTATTATAAAAGCATCAACTCCATTTTCTATTTGCTCATTAATTAATTCTTTTTGATCATCTATGTTGTTGATTTCATCGGCATTACATATAATCAAATGAATATTATTGGCTTTGGCTGATTCTTTTAATCCCTTTATGAAAGAATCCCAATTTTTATCACCTGAATTTTGTACAATTACTGCAACTTTCTTTTCTGTCTCATTTTGATCAAACATTTTAAAAGTGAAAAAAAGTGCTAAAACACATAATATAATTTCTGTAGCAAGAAAGATTACTTTATTTTTTTTCATTTTTGCCCTTCCTTTCTACACTTTTCTCTTCCATTTTACTTTGATTTTCACTATTAAATGGTATTGCCGGTATATGTATTGTAACTTTTGTTCCCTCGTCTGCTTCACTTTCGACTTTTAATCCATATTCTTCACCAAACATAAGCTGTATTCTATTATGAACATTTATTACACCTACACCTGAACCATGTTTTGGAACTTTACTGTTATCTGTAAGAATATTTTCCACTACTTCTTCTCTCATACCCATTCCATTATCTTCTATAGATATGTATATATCCTCTTCAATCTTTCTTCCTGTAACAGTTATCATTCCGCCTTCATCAGCATCCATATCGCCTACACCATAATAAATTGCATTCTCTAATATGGGCTGTATTACCAGTTTTACAATACAGTAATCATTAATTTCTTCATCAATGTGGAATTTTATTCCAAATCGTTCTTTGTATCTTACCATTTGAATGCTCATATAACTTTTACTGTGTTGTATTTCATCTGCAATTCTTATTATTGTTTTTCCTTTTGATAAGCTTATTCTAAGTAACTTAGCAAGCTCCGAAATCATCAATACCGCATCTGCGTTTCTGTTTGCTTCCACCATCCAGGTAATGGATTCTAATGTATTATATAAGAAGTGTGGATTTATCTGACTTTGCAATGCTGCTAATTCACTTTTTCTTCTTTGAGTCTGTTGCTTAATAATCTCGTCCATCAATTCTTCAATCTGTTCATATGATTTCTGAACTGAATATCCCAGATGTCTTATCTCTGAAGAACCTCCAACATAAATTTCTTTTTTGCCACCTGCTTCATAAGCCTTAACGGATTCATCTAACTCTCTAATAGGCTTTGAAATTCTCTTTGAAATAAATCTATTTACAACAAGAAGCATCATCAGCAATATTATAATGGTTATTACAATATAATATCTAAACTGGTTCATGCTCATAATTTGCGTGCTTTCCGGCACAACACCCACAACTTTCCAACCTGTATATGCCATATTACTTATAACATAATTTGCTTTTCTTCCATTTAATTTAAGTTCATATATTCCGTCTTCATATGAAGCAAGTTCCCTGTTGCTTTCGGTTAACTTGTTTCTGTCAATTTCAACCTTTCTTGGATGATAAATTATATCTCCATTACCATCACACAAATAATAATATATACCGTTGGAATTACCATTAATTCTTTCAAAGGTTTCTTCAATAATTGAATATTTCATATCTACTAATAATATTCCACTTATTGGCTCATCTCCATCATTTATGTCAACTGAACGGCTAAGAGAAATAACCCAATTATACTTGTATGTTCCATCCATAAATATATTTTGCAAATGAGGTTTTGAAAAATGAATGTTCTCTATTTCTTTCTTTGCATTATAAAACCAATCCTGTTTTTTAATTTCTACGTTCTTTTTCTCTGAAGAAATTGGTTCTGATGCCATAAGTTTTCCTTCATTGTTGTACAAAACCAGGCTTTGTATTTTGTCAGAATTTGTTTCGTAAAGAAGGCTAAACTGGTTATTAAATTCCTGACTCGAAACGTCGTATTGTTGAATAATGTTATAGTTCGCTGCATTTGAAATCTGTCTTATATTGTACAAATCAGAATTCATTTTTTCTACTACGCTGTCTACTATGCCCTCAGTGCTTGATATATTTGTTTCTTTAACTGACATCTTAAATCTGTTATAAATTAACAAGCCCATAACTACAGTAACTGCAATTGTAAGCATAGTTAAAACAGTCATTATTACTGACTGTATATCAAGACCTATAAATTCCCCTTTGTGAAACCATTTTCTTCTTCCTCTATTAAGATTTTTCCCGCCTGTTTTACTTTTATTTTTCAATATTCCATCCCTGCATATATTTATGATTTTAATTTTGCATTTCGATATTTAGATGGTGAAATTCCAAATTTCTTTTTGAATACATAACTAAAATAGTTTGCGTCCATATATCCAACCATTTCACCAATCTTGTAGCTTTTCTCATTTGTATCTAAAATTAACTTTGCTGCTATATCCATTCTATAATCTGTTAAATAAGATACAAAAGAAATTCCTGTTTCCTTCTTAAATATAGAAGAAAAGTATGAATTAGACACTCCCATTATTGAGCAAACCTTATCCAAGGATAAATCTTCTTCCATATATCTGTTTGCAACGATATTTTTTGCGTCATTTATCAGTCTTCGTGATTTACTGTTTCGGACACTCTTTAATTGTTTTCCCATTTCTGTGGAAACTTGCACAATCCATTTTTTTAGTGTGCTTTCATCCATTTTTGGCACCTTTTCATAAGGGTTGCTCATTTCACCCAGAAAATCGTTAAAGTCAATAAAATTATTTTCGCAAAATCTGTAGAATGCTCCTACCATTTCCATTGTATATAACTTATATTGGCTAACCGTATTGGAATTGCTATGTATTCTGTCAACTTCCCTGTTTGTTGCCGCCTCTATTTCCTGTTCGTTTCCCAGATAAATGGCCTTAAACAATTCATGCATCTTTGTTTCTTCTGACTGTAATCCCATATTTTGTTTGTTTGGTGTGATTTCATCAATATTTATGGCTCTCTTTGTTCCATATAATACTCTGTATGATACGGCTTCCCTTGCCCCATCATACGAATTATTAATATTTGATATGTTATCACATACCATACCTATTCCTGCAGTTACTACTGCTCCAATTACTCTGTTAACCCACTTACAGAATTTATCACAAACATCAGTAAGTTCTACTGTCTCTTCTTTTGATTTCAATTCTATAATAAGAACTGTATTTCCTAAATATATAAATTCCCTACACTTGAATTTTCCCACTATTCTTGCTTTTATCTCTCTCTCAACTGACATAGATAATAATAATGGCGACATTTCTTCCGGAACATTATTTTCTGAAGTGTGAAAAACTGCACAACAAAAATACGGTCCATTTAAATCTATCTTGTATGCCTGCAAAAATTTCTCATATTCACTTTCGTTAACTCTTCCCTCTATTAACGAAACAAAAAAGTTAGTCTGAATAATTGGCAAAACATCATCGAAATAATTTTCAAGCTTTTGAACATTTAATTTTTCTTCTCTTTCTTTATCCAATGAATTCTTAACACGCTTAAGGCACTCTGACAATTCCACAGCGTTAATTGGTTTAAGCATATATTCATCTATTTCAAGATGCACTGCTTCTTTTGCATAATCAAATTCATCAAATCCCGTAAAAATAATTATATGAACATTTCTGTATTCATCGTTTAATCTTCTCGACAGTTCCAGACCATTCATATAAGGCATTTTTATGTCAGTTATAACAATGTCAGGTTGTAACTTTTCTACTAATTCTAATGCTTTTACACCATTTGTTGCACTGCCTACAATCTGCAAACCTAATTGTTCCCATAATATTCGGCTTTTTATTGCATCAATTACTTCTTCTTCGTCATCCACCAAAATAACTTTGTAATTTTCCATATTAGTTTTCTCTATATCAGTATTATTTTTTATTTCCATATTTCTCCCACCTGTTTTTTTTATTATAACAAACTATGAATTGCTTTTAAACCAATTTAGACTAAAAGCCGTTCCATTAATCATATAGATAATTAGAACGACTTTTAGCTTTATCATTAAGAAATATTTTCTAATATTTATTTTTTCTGTACATATTTAAGGCAGTCAAGAGTTACTGCTGCAAGGATGATAATACCTTCAAAAATAAACTGGAGGTTTGTATCGATTCCAAGGATTGTAAGTGAATAAGTAAGGGAAGTGAAAATAAGAACACCTGTTACTACACCTGAAATCTTACCAATACCACCTGTAAATGATACACCACCAACTACGCAGGCTGCGATTGCATCCATATCCCATCCTTGTCCATATGCTGCACTACCTGAACCAATCATTCTGTTACATTCAAGCCATGAACCAAATCCATAAAGAATACCTGCAAGAATGAATGCTCCCATAGTTACTTTGAATACTGAGATTCCTGATACTGCTGCTGCTTCAGGATTTCCACCTACAGCAAACAGATTTTTTCCAAAAGTTGTTTTATTCCAGATAAACCATACAATTGCAATGGCAACTAATGCCCAAAGTATAATTGTTGGGAAACCACCTATTTGAGGAATGAAAATATTAGGTATTGCCTGGTCAATTGCACCGAATGAAACACCTTTTGTTGCATATGTAACTAAACCAAAGATAATAAGCATGTTAGCCATTGTTGAAATAAATGGATGCATCTTAAATCTTGCCATAAAGAATCCTGCTATCATAGCAAAGAATGTTGTAAGTACAATGCAGACAACTAATGCCAAAATTGCTCTGTTTACAGGACCCATACTTGAAAAGTCAAATATGTGGCCAAATACTCCACCTGTATTAATACCGTTATGCATTATTATGGTCGACGCTACCATACCCATACCAACCATACGTCCTACGGAAAGGTCCGTTCCTGTTAAAAGGATTAATCCTGCAACCCCAAGGGCGAGGAACATTCTAGGGGAAGCCTGTTGCAAAATGTTAAGTATGTTTGTGTATGTAAGCAACTGTGTATTTTTTACTATTGGAGTTACTGCACATAATCCAATAAATATTAGAACAATAACAATATACAAGCCATTCTTGTAAAGAAACTGTGCTAAATTAAATGAATACTTATAGTTTTCTATACTCTGTGCTCTCTTTTGTACAAATGTATATTTTGACATTCGCAACAAGTCGATTAAATGATACTTATGTAAAAACGCATCATGTTTTCTGTCTTTGATTTCCTGACATTTTGATTCATGTGCCATCTTCACATCATATATTTTATTCTTGTAAACATATTTTTCATCTTTAATCTCATCCGGATCGGATAATTTACTTAACTGTGCTGTATGTTCTTCTTTTAATACTGCACAAATTCTCTCATACTCTTTCTTTTCAGCCTCTTTTTCAGCTTCACAACTGTTAACCACCTTATTGTAGTACTGGCTGTTATAATTTTTTGAAAGATAATCTTCAGCTTCTGCAATTAATTTGTTTACTTTGTCTTTATTACGACTTTCAACTGCGTTTGCCTCTTCTAATACTTTTTTATCGTTTTCGATAATTTTTGTCTTTTCTTCTTTTGATAGATTTTTGCTTTCTTTTACAACTGCAATATGGTTCTTTAAGCTTCTAACTTTGTCTGTACCATCTAATCTTAAAGCATCTATCTGTTCCTGTATTTTTCCTATATATTCATCTATGGGCTCTCGAAGTTTTAACTCCTCTTCAGCCGAAAGAATAAATCCTTTCTCTGCCATATCTTATGCTCCTCTCTTTTTTACAAATACTTAGCACTAAGTCTTAATAATTCTTCCTGATCTGTTTCTTTAGTGTTAACTATTCCTGCCAAATGTCCATTAGACATAACGCCTATTCTATTAGTTATACCTAAAATTTCCGGCATTTCAGATGAAACAACTATAATTGTTTTTCCCTGTTTTGCCATGTTTATAATCAATTCATATATTTCGTATTTGGCTCCAACATCAATACCTCTTGTTGGATCATCCATCATAAAGATATTAGGTGAACGTTCAAGCCATCTTCCAAATATTGCTTTCTGCTGATTACCACCTGAAAGGCTTGAAATCATATCATCCGGTCCCATACATTTAGTATGCATAACTTTTATTTCATTTGCCGTTGCACGAACCATTTCATCTTTGGATAATGCTATACCTTTTTTGTAGTGATTCATATTTGCAATAGTAGTATTAAATGTAATGTCTCCCTTTAAGAATAAGCCATTGGCCTTTCTTTCTTCTGTTATAAGTGCAAAGCCATGATCCATTGCATCCTTTGTTGATGTAAAATTCATTATTTTTCCATCATAAATTACATTTCCTGCTGCTCTTGTACGCATTCCAAATATTGTTTCAAGTAATTCCGTTCTTCCTGCACCTACAAGTCCATATAATCCGAAGATTTCTCCTTTTCTTATGTCAAATGATATATTCTGAAGTTTAGGTGCGTATTTAGTAGACAAATTTTCCACTGAGAAAATAACTTCTCCCGGCTTATTATCTACAGGTGGAAATCTGTTATCAAGTGAACGTCCAACCATTGCTGAAATAAGTTCATTCATATCTGTGTCTTTGCTGTCTTTTGTCATAACAAGACTTCCATCTCGTAAAACTGAAATCTGATCACAAATTTCGAATATTTCATCCATTTTGTGTGATATGTATATTAATGAGATTCCCTGTTCTTTCAACTGTCTCATCATCTTAAATAACTTTTCAACTTCCGGTGCTGTTAGTGATGATGTAGGTTCATCAAGTACAATTACTTTTGAATTGTATGATATAGCTTTTGCTATTTCACACATCTGTCTTTGTGATACAGACATTTTCTTCATTGGCTGAGTCATATTAACTGTAATTCCAAGTTTTCTGAATAAGTCTGAAGCTTCTTTTTTCATTCTTCCTTCATCAACTACGCCCATTGAGTTCTTAGGATATCTTCCTAAAAACAAATTATCTACAACACTTCTCTCAAGGCACTGGTTAAGTTCCTGATGTACCATTGCCACACCATTTTCCAGTGCTTCTTTAGGACCTGAAAAGTTTACTTCTTTTCCATCTAATATTATCGTTCCTTCGTCCTTTTGATAAGTTCCGAAGAGACATTTCATCATTGTCGATTTTCCGGCTCCGTTTTCACCCATAAGTCCCATGATAGACCCCGGTTTAACATTTAAACTAATATGTTTTAAAACCTTATTTCGGCCAAATGATTTGCTCATTCCATTAATCGACAAGATGTATTCATTCTTATCTCCTGCCATATTTATACTTCCTCTTCTTTTAATAAGGGGGCTTTAAAGCCCCCTTCTACAACCAGTTTAATCTTTAATTAGAATTCTATTTTGAAAGAATTGATGTATATGAAGCTGCATTATCTGTTTTAACCATGTTAATTGCAAATGCATCATATTCGCTAGGGTTACCTAAACGGTTTGTAATATTTGATTCTGTCTGACCATCACCACCGATGTAATCTACTTTAAGGTTAAGAAGATCATCATACTTTTCAAGTAATGGCTGATATGTTGAGCTAAGGAAGTTATCTGATGCATTGTAAATGTTAAGCCATACTTTCTTTTCAGGACTCTTACTTGCATCAAGCTGTTTTGAAACCTTGTCATAAATCTTTGTTGAATCTGTAAAGTCTTTATAATTGTCTTCTGTTACAGCTACGTTTAATGCGTAATATGATCTTTCTTCTTCGCTGTATCTGTAATCTTCATCCTTTGTAAGGCAGTTTCCTGCATCATCTGCTGTACCGATACCTGTATCTACATCTACACCATCAAGTGCATTACGAAGAACTCTAAGTGTAAGGTATGCCTGTACGTCTGCGTGCTGTGAAATTGTTCCGCCGTAGCCTTCTGCAATTGCTGCTACTGCATCGCTGTTAGCATCATATCCAAATGTTGGAACTTTGTTGTCCTTTGCCCATGCATTGAACATTGACATTCCCATACCATCGTTATTAGAAACAACTACATCAATCTGTTTACCAAATGAAGCTGTCCATGTTCCAATTGCGTTACCTGCTGTTGCTGCATCCCATGTTGCTCCGGCTGAGTTTTTCATTTCCTGAGAAGCAAGTTCTCTGATTGTATATGTTTTTCCGTTAACTTCTAATTTTGCATCTTTAACTACTTTTGATGTTCCATCAACGTTTGTTCCTGCAGGTGATGAATCAACGCTTCCATCTTTGTCTACTGCTGTTCCAAGCTGTGAACGAACACCACATGTACGTGCTATTGAATCATTATGTCCGATATCACCAATTGCAAGTACATATCCGATTACTCCGTCTCCGTTTCTATCAATTTTATCAATGTGTTTTTTAATGTAATCAACAACCATCTGTCCCTGAAGTTCCGCACCCTGATTAGCATCAAATCCTACATAATATGTTTTGTCATTAAATGTAAGTGCTGTCTTATCAAGTTCACCTGTTGAACTGTTTGATGGCTGACGATTGTACCAACATAAAGGCTTGTCCTTATTGGCTACGTCTCCGCCTGAACTGCTTCCGCCACTTCCACTACTTGAACTTCCTCCTGATGAACCACATCCTACCATTGAAACTCCAATTGCTGCTGCTACCAACACTGTTAATAATTTTGATTTTCTCATTTAACTGTTCCTCCTGTTTTTTAACTTTTTGTTTTCCCGTCTCATTGACTACGTTCATTATAGATTTTATCTTGTACAAAAAAAATAGAATATTTTTAGATTAAATAGCAATTTTTTTCTATTTTTTACTTTTTTTATGGATATTTTTACTAATAACGTTTTTATTTTTTATGTGATTTTGTTGTTATTTGCTTGTTTTTTCTTGTATGTTTTGTGTATTTTTGTATTTTATGTTAAAAGTTGTCCTTATTCCCATCCGGCCATTCATCCACCCCAACCGAAAATAAGAGCCGCACTAAGCGACTCTTATTTTCTCATTAATAAATATCAATTATTATATATTCTCTATTTTTCTAACAATGTTTTTGCAAATATTATTGCGCCTTTTACTCCGTTGTCTACTTTATCTTCTGAGTACTGGATTTCAAGGCTTTCTGCCGGATACGGTTTTCTTGCATGCACATACAATCTTTCTTCCAAATAATCCTTAGGGAAGCCTTTCATATTAATTACTCCGCCACCGAAAATAATGGAGTCAGGATTTAGTATATTGATTTCAGTGCATGCCACGCAGGCAATATTGTCCACAAAATTCTTTAGCACCGTATCATTGCTTTTCTTTACAAACAAATCATTCATATCTACATCAGGATAGTATTCCTCTTTCAACTCAACCAACTTCCAACCTGACGCATAACACTCTGAGCAGCCAAGGTTTCCACAGCCACATTGACTTGTTCCACCGATCATTGGAATGTGACCAAGTTCTCCTGCCACACCATCTTTGCCTGCCAGTGGTTTTCCATTGATAAATATTGCATTACCCACTCCTGTGCCAATGTAAACACCAATGCCTACACCTTCATCACTAAGCTTTTTATCATACTTATCCCAGTAATATAACATATTTACGTCTTTTTCCAATACAACAGGAATGCCAAGATTTTCTTCTAATTCTTTTCCAAGAAAAAGACCATCCATTCCTTTTATGTTAGGAACCTGAAGAATCTGCTTTCTGTCTGAACTTAAAGTTGCAGGGATTCCAATTGCAATCTGCTTAACCTGCACATTCTTGCAATACTTATCAAGATAATTCTTTAAAACTTCAATCAAACTTTCTGATATGTTTCCGTCCTTAAATGTTTCCTTGCTTGAAACCCTTTCAAAATCCACAAGCTGATCATTTTCATCAGTACGCCCGATTCTTATATTAGTTCCGCCAATATC
The DNA here is from genome assembly GCF_025150745.1 of Eubacterium ventriosum. NCBI lineage: Bacteria > Bacillati > Bacillota > Clostridia > Eubacteriales > Eubacteriaceae > Eubacterium > Eubacterium ventriosum. Next base: position 617,586 of record NZ_CP102282.1, on the reverse strand, counting down.
AATACCAATTACACATTCATTATTCATAAGTCACCTCTGCCTTATTTTATGCACAACAATTCTGTTAAATTTCTACTTTGACACTTCTACAAGCTTCTTAACTCTTTAACAATCTCTTTATAAGATTTTTCCTTGCCAAATAATGCTGATGTTCCAAGGATAAATCCTTTAACACCAACCTTGCTTAAAGTTTCCACTCTTTCAGGTGAGCATGCACCATCAAGCATTACCTCGTAGCCATATTTTTCTTTTAATTCTACTAGCTGTGCAATCTTTTCATCTACTGAAGAGATGTACTTCTGTCCTGAGAATCCCGGATTAACACTCATTACCATTACATAATCCACAAATGGTAACAATGGCTTAATTGTTTCTACCGCTGTTCCCGGATTAATTGCAATGCCCGGCTTTACGCCCAAGTCTATAATTGACTGTAATGTTCTTGTTGGATGTACATCTGATTCGGGATGAATATAAATAATGTCAATTCCCAATTTTGCAAACTTCTCAACATAGTTGCCAGGATTTTCAATCATCAAATGTGCATCAACAGGTATTGTTGATGCTTTGCAAATATACTCCACATCCTGTAATCCCATTCCAAAGTTTGGAACAAACTGTCCGTCCATAATATCAATATGGAAGATATCTACCCCTGCTTCAATTAAATCATTAACTTCCTTCTCCAAGTTTCTGTAATTTGCACACATCATTGATGGACATAATAATTTTTCCATAATATTCTTCCTTTCTTCTTTCATAATTCGATGATATAAAAATTTACATCTTTTCTAAAAACTATGAGAAACACATATACGTTTCCCATTTGGTTGTCTCTTATGTTTCTTACTTGTTTTTAGTGTAAACGTTTACATTATTATTGTCAATATATTCTTCTATAATTTATCAAATAACTTATTTTCCTGTTTTTCTTTTCACTAATTTCACCGGAACCACAATATGGCTTTCTTTCGGTCTTTCTCCGTCCATTAGTTTTTCCAACATTTCAGCTGCTTTTTCAGACATTAACTCTATCGGCTGTTCCACCGTAGCTATAGGTGTTGTAGCAATCTCTGATAACAGGCTATTATCATAGCCGAATACTTTTACCTGAGAAGGCACCTTTATTTTTAATTCTTTTAATGCCTTTAATACACCTATGGCAATAAGGTCAGTTGTGGCAAAAACTCCATCAATCTCTTTGTCTTTCCCGAATAGTTCTATGGCTTTCTCGTAAGCATCCACCTCCGATACATTGTCAAGACTTACTAATCGTGGCTTACCTCCTGTTTCTTCCATTGCCTTACAATAGCCTTCCCATCTTTTTATATGTGTTGAGCCTTTATCCTTAGGGCAAAAACAAATTATATTTTTGCAACCTTTTTTAATCATTTCGTTTGTTGCCTGATATCCACCTGACACGTTGTCGCTTTCAATAAGAACCATATCCTTTTTGGTGTTTCCATACGCCGGTTCTCTGTCTATATAAACCGTAGGTATTGAAGTCTTTTTCTCCTTCTCGGTTGTAACGGAGACTATATGAATAATCCCCCCTACGTGCTGAGCCTGAAGCATATTAATGCACTGGCGTTCCATTTTGTAATCCTCATTGGTGTTACATATTATGGTTGCATATCCTCTTTCAAAAAAAATAGTTTGAACTTTTTTTGCTATTTTGCTAAAAAATTCAATGGAAATATCAGGAACAATTATTCCGATTGTTGTGAATTTCTGAGTTCTAAAACCTTTTGCCAAAAGATTAGGTACATAGTGGTTTTCTTCCATAACCTGCAATATTTTCTTTTCAGTTTCAGGTGCAACCTTTCCATTCCGGTTAATTACCCTTGAAACAGTAGCAATTGACACCCCTGCTAATTTTGCAATATCTTTTATGGAAACACTTTTTTTACTCATAACTACTCCTTTTTTGGCAAACTCTTAATTCTAATTGTAAAGCACATTAGCTTATTTCGCAAGAAAGAAAAGGAGACAGGAAAAAATCCCATCTCCTAAAAATTCTTATATATCTCTAATACTAAATTCTTTATTAGAAACTGTTTAAATTACAATATCCATTAAACTAAATAGCTTTCAAACTATAATTTATTGTTAAACTAAATATCCTTAAGATTATAATCTCTTTAATAATGCTTCTGTCATATCTTCGTATCCCGGCTTGCCAAGTAATGCGAACATATTCTTCTTGTAGCTTTCTACACCAGGCTGGTTAAATGGATTAACTCCAAGAATGTAACCACTTACGCCACATGCAAATTCATACATATAGAATAATTCACCAAGGTAAAATTCGTTCTGTTCAGGAACCCTTACCATAAGGTTAGGAACATTTCCATCTGTGTGAGCAAGAATTGTACCGTTCATGGCACTCTTGTTTACAAAATCCATATCCTTACCTGCTAAGTAGTTAAGTCCGTCTAAATCTTCAGGATCTTCGTCGATAACTACTGAAGCTCTTGACTTTTCAATGTTGATTACTGTTTCAAACATTGTTCTTGAACCGTCCTGAATGAACTGTCCCATTGAGTGAAGGTCTGTTGTAAGGTCAACTGCTGCCGGGAAAATACCCTTCTGGTCTTTTCCTTCGCTTTCGCCGTACAACTGTTTCCACCATTCACCAAAGTAATGAAGACTTGGTTCGTAGTTAGCTGTAACTTCGATAAGCTTACCTTTTCTTAATAATATATTTCTAATTGCTGCATATTTCATTGCATCATTTTCTTCGAATGCGTTGTTTAATGCTTTCTCTCTTCCGCTTGCTGCACCTTCCATTAACTTGTCAATGTCAGCACCACTTACTGCAATTGGTAATAAACCTACTGCTGTAAGAACTGAGAAACGTCCTCCAACATCATCAGGAACTACGAAGCTTTCGTATCCTTCTGCTGTTGCAAGTCCTTTTAATGCACCCTTCTTAGCATCAGTTGTTGCATAAATTCTCTTTGCAGCTTCTTCTTTTCCATATTTCTTTTCGAGTTTTTCTTTGAAAACTCTGAAAGCGATAGCTGGTTCTGTTGTTGTACCAGACTTAGAAATAATGTTAACTGAGAAATCTCTATCTCCAACTACATCAAGTAATCCCTGTAAGTATGAAGGGCTAATGCTATTACCTGCATAGTAGATTTCAGGTGTCTTTCTTACTTTCTTAGGCACATTGTTGTAAAAACCATGTCTTAAAAATTCAATTGCAGCTCTTGCTCCAAGATAAGAACCACCAATACCTATAACGATAAGTACTTCTGAATCGCTCTGAATCTTTGCTGCTGCTTTCTTGATTCTGTCAAATTCTTCTTTATCGTAATCAACCGGCAAATCAATCCATCCAAGGAAATCATTACCTGCCCCTGTTCTTTCAACTAAAACTTTTTTTGCGTTTTCGGCAATTTCTTTCATGCTGTTAACTTCATCATTTGAGATAAATGATTCAGCCTTTGAATAATCAAATGTAACTTTAGCCATGTCTCAATTCCTCCGTTTATTACAAAACTAAATTACATTATAAAATGTTGAAACGATTTTTTCAAGACTTTTGCCTTACATTGTTGATTATTGTAGAAATTCGCCAATCACCTGATTAAGGATTTGTTCATCTGATTCAAATTCCTTGTTATTAGTACTAGTTTCAGACTGCTTTTCTTGTACAATATTTTCATTTCCCGGTTTTTCCATATGGCTATTTTCTCTAACCACAACTGAATCTTCCAAATAATCAATCAAAATATAGGTAAGTTCTGTCTGTTTTTCGGATATTTTTGTGCTTCGGTTAATCATGTCAAGAACCATTCCAAAGAAATATCCAATCAAAACGTATACTATCGCCTCTATCTTACTTTTTCCCGTAAGATAAATTCCAAAACCTGTTCCAACTGCCAATGTAACACTTAAAATAATACACACGTTTATAATATTATTAAGCTTATTTAATGAAAATATACCTAATTTGCATTTATTCAGACTTCTTGCAGCAAAAATCATTGGATTCGCCACGTGCCCGTTTATTTCTTTTATGCTGTCATATTTCATTTTAATCTGTCTTAAAGTTGCATTCTTTGGATTTGACATATGCTCTGCTTTTCTAATCATTCTGCCATATCCAAATGCCGCCAGCCATTTTGTAAAAATTCCCAACAAAAAAATACTTCCCATTACGTATAGAAAGTATTTCTCGTTAATTATCTTCGGTGCATTGTTATAAAACCATTCCTTCATTTCAATAAAAGTATAATCTGCCATACTAAAAAATCCCCCTCACTTAAATGTATAGTAATCCATCTGAAAACTTATTAGCATTTTAGCACATTTTCTTTTATTGCACACCAAAAACCGTTCGTCGTAATTCGACATTTAATTTTTAGATTAAATTGTTTTCCTTACAAAAATAGTAAATTCCATCTTCCGCAACATGACCGCAAATCTGCTCTGATATGGCTTTTAAATCATCAGATGCATTTCCCATTGCTATAGGATGTCCAACTTGTTCAAACATTTCAATGTCATTATTGCCGTCACCGAAAGCCATTGCCTGAGACTTGTCTATGCCATAGTATTCAAGAACTTTATTTACGCCAATGCCTTTTTCCTGTAATCTTCTTAGTGTTTCAAGCATCTTTTCCGTAACACATTTCTTTTCCATATCGATTAGTGTTCCGTCTATGTCAAAAAATATGATTTTAATGTTATCCATATCTGCTCCTAATAATTTTTAATCATACAATTTATAAGTTTAATTGAATTTTCTGCTGCTTTTGCTTCAAAAGTAGGATAATCCATCTGTGCTCCACCGTCTGCTTTGTCAGAGATTGCTCTAATTACAACATAAGGTGTTTTATTTAAATATGCAGTGTGGGCGATTGAAGCTCCTTCCATTTCTGCACAGTCACCATTAAAGGTATCTCTTAAATAAACCTTTGCTTCATGTGTTCCAATAAACTGGTCACCTGAAACTACCTTGCCTTCAAAAATTTTAACGTCAAGCCCTGCTTCCTCTGCGCTGTCCTTTGCAAGTTTAATAAGGTTCTCATCTGCCTTAAACTCTGACTGGTCCATATCTGGAATTACCCCTTTGGCATATCCTAAAGGTGTAACGTCCATGTCGTGTTCTAACGCACTTGTTGAAACTACAATGTCGCAAATGTTAATATCATTGTTAAGTGAGCCGGCAACACCTGTGTTAACTAAGGCACTTACCCCAAATACACTTACAAGTATCTGTGCACAAATGGCTGCGTTAACCTTGCCGATACCACATTTTACAGCTACTACTTCCTTGCCGGCAAGGGTGCCTTTGTAAAAGTCCATTGCGGCAATATTCTTGATTTCTACGTTTTCTAATTCTGATTTAATGCTATTGACCTCTACGTCCATAGCGCCTATTATTCCTAGCATAATTTCTCCTTTTCTATTTCAATTGCAAAAGCTATTGATTCTCTTGTCACAGGAAAAATTTTATATACGCAAACAATAGGCAGAAATTCGCAATTTTGCGAGCATAGCGTAAAGCGCAAAACCTACTGTCTGAGCCGTAGGCGAGTTTAGGTTTTCGCTTTGCAATAGGCGGCGGAGCAAAATAAGAATTTCAACGTGTTTGCATATAAAATTTTTCCTGTGACAAGAAGTTCTGTTAGCTTTTTCAATTATAGTCGAAACGGGTTTATTATGACTAGTCATAACGAACCCGCTTGTTTTTTGTTATTTTGTTTGATTTTATGTAAACCAATCATTCCACATTATTTTCCAATTTTTACAACGATCTGTTTACTTTATTTCTTACTTGTTTTCTTCTAAGTATTGTTCAAGTGCTTTTGCCAACTGATCTGGGCATGATGTTCCTCTGCCTCCGCAGTCGATGCCTTTTAATCTTTTGATTACTTCTTCTACTTCCATTCCTTCTACAAGTGATGCAACACCCTGTGTGTTTCCCATGCATCCCATTGTGAATTTTGTATTTGTTACTTTGCCGTCTACTACGTCAAAGTCGATTGCTCTTGAGCATGTTCCTTTTGTTACGTAATGCATTTTTATTCCTCCAGTTTTCTTTCGTATATTTCTGAAACGTCGTCTATGTCTCCCTGGGCTATTAGCTGACCATGTTCAAGGAGAATGGCTTTGTTACAGAGTCTTTTTACCTGTGCAAGGCTGTGTGATACGAATAATACTGTTACGCCGTGGTCGAACATTTTCTGCATTTTTCGCTCACATTTCTTTCTGAACTTAGCATCACCTACTGATAATACTTCATCCAATATTAGGATTTCAGGTTCTACTACTGTAGCGATTGAGAATCCAAGTCTTGCTCTCATACCTGATGAATAGTTCTTTATTGGTACATCTATGAATTCTCCAAGTTCTGAGAACTCTAAGATTTCGTCATATTTTTCTTCAAGAAATTCTCTTGAAAATCCAAGTACTGAACCGTACAGGAATACGTTCTCTCTTCCTGTGTAGTTAGGATCAAAGCCTGCGCCCAATTCTATCATTGGAGCAATGTGTCCGTATCTTTTTACTGTACCTGTCGTTGGTTTGTACACACCTGCGATTACTTTAAGAAGTGTACTTTTTCCGGCACCGTTTAATCCAAGGATTCCTAAACGGTCACCTTTTTGCAGTTCAAAATTTATGTTTTTCAAAGCCCAAAATTCATTAAAGTGAATCTTCTGCCCTTTTAATTTCTTTATTATTAATTCTTTTAAGTTATCTACTTTTTCTTTACTTAAGTTAAAGCGGATACTTATATTTTCAACTTTAAGTGCAATTTTTTTATTGCCCATAATCAGCCTCCTTTAGATGTATAGGATAAATCTGTCCTGATTCTTTTTAAATACAATTACACTTATGATAAGTGCAACAACACTAAACACTGATGAATAAATCAACATATTGATTTCCATTGAGCTTGTAAATATTGATTCTCCTAACAATACAATGTGTCTGAAGTTTTCAATAATACAATACAGCGGGTTCATTCTGATTACTGTTCTAACCACTGAGCTTCCAATATTATCAACATAATAGAATATTGCTGAGCAATACATTAACAGCATAAGTAATACGTCCCAAAGGTATTCAATGTCTCTAAAGAATACGCAGACTGTTGAAAGGAACATTGCTGCTGCTATACACATAATTAATAATACAAAAACAGGAATTACTATTTCTATAATATGCCATGTAAGTGGAATTCCTCTTACAACACCTACTATCGCAAGTACTATAAGTGATAGTAAGAATATAACGTAGTTATAAATTACACTTGATAAAGGATATAGATATTTTGGTACGTATACTTTCTTTATCATTGCCTGGTTTGATCTTATTGATCTCATTCCTATCTTTGAGGCACTTGAGAAACAACTATATAAAAGTCGTCCACAAAGAATATATACCGGATATAATTCCGGTCCGTAAACTCCACCTTTACTTCCAAGCATAGATCCGAATACAAATGTAAGAACTATCATTGTAAGCAATGGTTCCAACAGAGTCCATATTAATCCTAAATATGATCTTCTGTATTTTAATTTAATTCCTTTCTTAACTAATTCAACTAAAAGGAATCTATATCTCATAAAACTGTCGATATAATTCTTCATAAAAATCTCCAATCCAATATGTTTGCCCTATTAAGCTTAGGACCTTCTCTCTCTTTAATTTGTACTTATTCTAAGTCCAGTCCTGTATGTCCTTAATTTAGGCGATACATGGTTTAATTATATATATTTACAAAAATATGTCAAATGCATTATGTTTTGTAACATTTTTATGTTTCTGCTTATTAATCAGGTTACTTTATCTATAAAAGATTAAAGGCACCGACTTTTTTTACAAATCATTTATTTTTTCTACTTTACACCGAATACTTTTTCGCATACACGCTTTGCCGCATTACCGTCGTCTATGCAACAGAATCTATTATAAAATTCCTGATATTTATCTTTGTATTCTTCATTAACCTTATCAATATTTTTAATTGCATCTATTACTTCATCGTTAGTCTGAAGTATTGGTCCCGGAAGTTCTTTTTCAATATCAAGATAAAAACCTCTAAGAACGTCTCTGTATTTTTCAAGGTCATACATATAGTACAAAATAGGGCGTTTAAGATTAGCATAGTCAAAAAATACTGATGAATAGTCTGTCATACAAATATCTGACACAATATATATGTCTGTTATGTCACTGTAATTACTTACATTAATAACAAAATCAGACATTCCTGTTAAATCAAGCTTGTCTACTATCCAGTAATGCATTCTAAGAAGAATTACATATTCATCACCTATTTCTTCTTTTAAACGTTTAAGGTCCAGTGCCAATTCAAACTTGTACTCACCGGCACCGTAAGAATTATCATCTCTCCATGTTGGTGCATAAAGAAGAACTTTTTTATTCTTTGGTATGCCAAGTTTTATTTTTAATTCATCTGCTTTTTTATCTAAATCCTTATCATACAAAGGATCATTTGCCGGGTATCCCAATTCTAGAATTTTGTCTTTTTCATACATAAAACAGCTCTGAAACTTTTCTGTTGAAAACGGGTTATCTGATAATAGGTAGTCCCATTTTCTTGACTGCTTGTAAACAATCTGCTTATATTTAGGGTTAGCTGAGTGTACATCATCCATATCAAAAACCAGTTTTTTAAGTGGCGTTCCATGCCATGTTTCAAGCATTATCTGACTGTCTCTCTTCGGATATGCGTGAGGTTGTCTCATATTGTTAACCCAATATTTACTTCTTGTCATGTAATAATAATATTTTAATCCAAAGCGCTTAATCTTCTTACAATTTCCGTCAATTACAAGATTTTTGTCATTAACAACCCAAATATATTTAAATTTGGAACCGTAATTCTTCTGAAGGTACCGGTAAATATATTTTGGCTGTCCTGAATAGTTTCTTCCAACAAAACTTTCAAAAACAATCCAGTTGTCTTTCTGTTTCATCTTGCCAAAAACGTATAGATTAATGGTTCTATACATATGCTTTTTGCTTGTAAACATCATTACAAGTTTTCTCTTAATAAGTCTTATATTTGACCATTTTTTTACTTTTTCCATATTATAGTCTGTGGCATTTCTAAGAATTTTCTTTTCCACAAAACCATATTTTGAAATGGTCTTCTTTCCACATTCCTTAACCATAGAAGACATTAAGGCAAAATCAATTGATTCTTTATCTGCTGAATTACCATGAAACTTTCTGCTAAATACTTTTACGTAATAATCGCAGGCCATTTTTTCAAAGTGATTTCTAATATCATTTTTGCTCTCTGATAATTTCATACAATCAAGAAATGATTGAACAAAATGAGCATCCTTCCTATCATCTTCCATTTGAGAAATAGATGGCAGATTAATCTTGTCATTGTGATATCTCTTTACGTAAATACTATCCTTATTGCAGCCATAATTTTTCACATTCATAAGAACTTTAGTCCAAAATTCCGGATCAGAATAATATTTCTGCTCTTCATTAAACTTAATATTATTATCTGTTAAGAATTTCTTTTTAAACACTGTCCCTAGAACTGTTATTTCTGATAAATTGGCGAAATTTTTTAACTTATAATCATTTATTTCTGAGAAATTAAAGTTATCATCATTATTAACCTTAGAATCTACTTCCTGTTCGCTTCCATCGTCGATAACATCTCCCTGATCCACGTTAAAAGCGGCCTTCTTAAACCATGTATGAAAAATACGACCATATGTAAGGTCTTTATTCCCATCCATTGTTTGCATTAATCCGGTTAATGTATCTTCCATAAGATAATCATCACTATCAAGGAAATACACATACTCTCCATTAGCCTTTAAAAGTCCCAAATTTCTGGCGGCACTTACTCCTGAATTATCACCGGTTTCATAAACTTTTAAATTAATTGACTGTGAAAACTCACTTATCAGTTCTTCAATATTTTCTTCCGGATTTATGTTAGCTTTGTCTAAAACAAGCACTGTTTCTATGTCTTTATAATCCTGCTCCTTAATGCTGTCAAAACAATCTTTTAAATATTCTTTTCCTTTTCCAAAAGCAATAATAATGCTTAACATACCTTCTCCTTATAAACAAATAAAAAAATCAACTTTTAATTTATTAATCTCTATACCTTAAAAACCCTAACTACAATACTGTGAAAACATGCTTTGATTTCAATATTATAGTTAGGGCTACCTGTTTTCAAACTTTAAAAACCGTTAGTTTTTAAATTTTTAAAATTAGTTAAATCTTTTATTTAAATACTTTTTCTACTACTCTCTGGGCTGCGTGTCCGTCATCAACACAACAGAATCTGTTGTAGAATTCTTCATATCTGTCTTTGTATTGTTCTTTGATTTTGTCGATATTCTTAATTGCATCAACTACTTCATCGTTAGTTAAAAGCAATGGCCCCGGTAAGTCCTTTTCCATATCAAGATAAAATCCTCTAAGTACATCTCTATACTTGTCCAAATCGTATGTGTAATAAAGTACAGGACGTTTCAGGTTAGCATAATCAAAGAATACTGATGAGTAGTCTGTAATAAGCATATCTGAAATAAGATACAAATCAGTAATATCATCATAACTGCTGCCGTCAACTGTAAAATCACCATATTTACTTAAATCAAGCTGGTCTACTATGAAATAGTGAAGTCTTAATAACAATACATATTCATCCCCAAACTCTTCCTGAAGTCTGTTAACATCAAGATCAAGTTCAAAACCATACTGTCCTGCTTCGTAGAACTGGTCATCTCTCCATGTTGGAGCATAAAGGATAACTTTCTTATCCTTTGGAATTCCAAGTTTCTCTTTAATCTTTGCTGCCTGCTCTTCTCTGTCAGGTGCATACATTGGGTCATTAGCAGGATATCCGTATTCCAAAATCTTTTCTTTTTCAAATCTGAAACAGCTCTGGAATCTTTCTGTTGAGAAAGGATTGTCAGATAACAAATAATCCCATGCTCTTGTCTGTTTAAATACAATATCCTTGTATCTTGGGTTCGCTGAATGTACATCATCCATATCAAATACAAGTCTCTTAAGTGGTGTTCCATGCCATGTAGCTAACATAACTGTTTCTTCACGTCTCGGAATGCTAAGAGGCTGTCTCATATTGTTAACCCAATATTTGCTTCTATTCATATAGTAATAGTATTTCAAGCTGAAACGCTTACATGTTTTATGTTTTCCCGGTATTTCAACACCTTTTCTGTCAACAACCCATATGCATTTATACTTGTCGCCATAAGCTTCCTGCAAATATTTATATACATATTTAGGCTGTCCTGAACAGTTTCTTCCCATAAAGCTTTCAAAAACCACCCAGTTTTCTTTTAATTTCATCTTGTTAAATACATAAAGAGTAATAGTCTTATTTCTTACTCTTGGGTTCTTTATCATTTTTACGATTTTTCTGTTGAAAAGAACACGCATAGCTTTCTTTTTCATCTTAGCGAAATCGTTATGTTTCATTGATTTAACCATTGCCTTTTCAGCATGTGTAAAATCATCTTTTAATACTTTGTTATTAATATCTTTTGCAAGAGTTGCTAATTCCGTAAAGAATTCATTTCTCCATCTGTCATCTTCTGACCAACGCATTTTCATAATGTATTCTTTAACAACAAACTTTGCAAGAATATAATATAAATGGTTTATAATTCTCTCATTTGTTCCTGCTGCCTTAATTGCATTCTTGTATGCAACAAAATAATCCAACATTGTTTCCTCTCTAGGAAACTGCGAAATTGCAGGATTCTTAGCCTTATCATTATGATGGCGCTTAACATATACTGATTCTTCGTTGCTTTTAATATTCTTAGCGTTATTTAAAAGCTGAACTAAAACTTTTGTATCTGAAAAATATGTCTGTTTTTCATTAAATCTAATATTATTGTCTGTAAATAATGACTTCTTATAAATAGCTGATAAAACAGTAATCTTGTCTAATTTACGATATTTTTCAAGCATATTCGCGTAAGGTTCATTAAAGTCATAAATTACTTTTTTATCATCTGCGTCATTATCATTATTGTCGTCATCATCACCCTGGCTGTCATTAAATGCCTGCTTCTGGAACCATGTATGTTTCATTCTTCCATAAGCCATATCTGTATCTTCATCCATTACGTCCAATAATAACTTAATAGAATCACCATACAGGTAATCGTCATTATCAAGGAAATAGACATACTCTCCTGTTGCCTTATCAAGACCAAGGTTTCTTGCACTGCTGACACCATGTTTATCTTCAAGATAAAACACCTTTAAGTTAATCTTATCCTTGAACTCTTCTATTAAAGGTTCGATATTATCCTCTGTGTGGTCAACTACAAGAATAGTTTCGTAATCCTTAAATTGCTGTTCGGCAATACTTTCCAAACAATCTTTTAAATATAATGTATCTTTCTTATGAGTTACTATAATGCTAACCATTACTTATCTCCCTTAGCAGCCATATCTTCGTGGTTTAAATCTGTCTTAATCTGTGTTGTTGAAATTCCTTCTGTTCTTGGAAGATATACAACTTCACAGTAATCCTTTAAGAAGTCGAACTTTCCTTCCCAGTCATTTCCCATTACAAATGTGTCAATCTTATAATCCTGAACATCACTAATCTTCTGTTCCCAGTTTTCTTCAGGAATAACAAGGTCTACATATCTGATTGCTTCAAGAACCTGCTTTCTTTGTTCATATGTGAAATAACATTTCTTCTGTTTTGAATTCCAGTTAAACTCATCTGTTGAAAGAACAACTACAAGATAATCTCCAAGTTCCTTTGCTCTTCTTAGCAAATTAATATGTCCATAGTGAAGCATATCAAATGTACCATAAGTAATAACTCTCTTCATAATTTATACCATCCTTAGAATTCTAAGGTGTCACTTTTAAGTGACCTTTATCCTTTCCTTATTTTATATAATTATTTTTTACATAATCGCGTTTTCAAATTCTTCCACAGCTTCTCTGTTATACTGTTTTGGATCAAAATTACATTTCGGAACTTTTCCTTCTGAAAAAGCCCTTAACCCCCCTAGTATACTTTCTTCTGAAGAATTAATCAAATATTGTCCGTTTTCCATCAGACTATCCTTAACTGATGAAAAATCTGAAACTATTATAGGAAGCCCTACAATACGCGCTTCTAATAATACCATAGGTTGTCCTTCATATATAGATGGAAGTATAAAACATTTACAGTTTTTCATTAAAGTAAATGGATTTATAAGATTTCCCGTAAGAATAACCTTGTCCTTAAGATTAAGTCTTGCAATCTCGCCCTCAACCTGTTCCCTTAAAGGACCTTCACCTATAATATAAAGCTTGCTGTTAGGATATTCCTTAACATATTCTCCAAATGCCCTGACAAGATTTCCATGATTCTTCTCTGTAGACAATCTTCCCATTGTTACAAAGCTTGTTTCATTACTTGCCGGTAATGAAAAGTTTTTATAAGTACAATCGTTATCTAAGCTGTCCAAAACTCTCATATAGTTAATAGTATTCTTTGCATATGAGAACTTACCTTCAATCTCCGGTCTTGAAAGATTCTTCTCGTTAACTTCCATAACTGAATGACTGCAGGAAACTAATCTGTCCCATCTTGGATACAAGTTAAAGATTATGCTCATCTTTCTCCTTAACGGTTTCTTATGACCTAACTTTCTGTTGGCATCTGCAATCAAATCATTATGCTGCCATATTGCCGTTTTTTTATTTTTTATCTTTGGCAATATTAATGCAAGAATTGGTGAGTAACCACAAAACTCTACAACTGAATCAAAGTTGCAATCCCCTACCAGTCTTCTCGCTTCTCTTTCAAAATACTTTTCAGGCAACATTTTTTCGTACGAACCTTTACAGTTAAAGGCCATACTAAAATACATCTTGGACAACTCTTCTTTTGTTGCCACATTGCCTCCTGTTCTTACAAGTACTCTTACATTCTTATTAATCTGGTTTATTCTTAAAATCTGATCATCTGCTATAGGCTCATAAAGATAAGCCGTAACGTCAAATCTGTCATAGTTCAAATTATTTAAAAGGCTTAAAAATGAATGGGTTATTCCATTCTGAAGTGCCCTTCCCAGCGAAATAAATATTTTCTTCTTATTCTGAAGCGGTCTTACCACTTTAATATGATCATATTCATTCTTAAAAATTGCATTTACAATTCTCTCTGATACATGGCCGTCATCATCCGGACAAAACTGCTCTTTGGCATTTCTGTAATTGTCTGCCCAATCTTTTACTGCTTCGTAAGGATTTGCAAGCATTTCACTTAGCTTGTCTAAACTGTCAGTTGCAGGTCCCGGAAGTTTTTCAGGCTCCATGTACAATCCTCTTGTATCTTTATATTCCTCTAAATCAGGAATATAAAACATTATAGGTCTGTCTGTTACAAGGAAATCAAAAAATATACTTGAATAATCTGACACAAGCACATCTGTAACACTTAAAACTTCATTAGTATCAAGTCTTGGACTTACAAGACAACCTTTTAATTTCTCATCATCCTTAATCTTATCGAAAACAGCCTGATGTGGTTTTATTAAAACCTGCCATTCACTAGTATCTATTACTTCACAAACCTTGTTATAAAGCTTTTCATATTCTTCTCCATCTGCCTGTGGATTGGAAAAGCTGTTGCCCTTCCATGTTGGGGCATACATTATAATCTTCTTATTTTCATCTACATTAACACCTGAATATCTAAGGCTCTTTATCACTTCATTTCTATCTGCGTTAAAAATAGTATCTGTTCTTGCCTGTCCGGTTTCAATAATCTTACCTTCATATATTCCTTTAAGCTTATAAGCTTCCGTATACATCTTTGTATGATGTTCATTAGGTGAAAGCAAATAATTAGCCTGCAAGAAATTTCTTTCCGTATTGGCAGATTCAATATTTCCGTTAGGCATATCATATCCCATAAGCTTAAGCGGTATTCCGTGCCATGTATTAATATAATCCTGTTCAGGCTTTCTAATAAAACATGGTGGAAAAGTGCTATTATTTATAAGAACTCCTGCGCTGGCAAGCATTTTGTAATACTCGTCACTTTTGAATTTTACAAACTTAACATAATCGCATTTCTCATACTTTTTAAAATTTGCTGCCCACTGTTTCTCATCGTCATAAACCCAGACATGCTTAGTTGATGTAACGACTATACTCTTAGTTAACTGATCAAATATTGCCTTAGGTCCACAAGTCATTCCTTTTCCATAAAATGATTCATATAAAATTATGTTTCTGTCCACATCTAATTTTTCATAATATTTTGGATAAGGATTAGGCAAAAGAACCTTCGCACCAATTCTTGCTATTTTATTCCTTTTTAATTTCTGTTTTAATGTTGAAGCATTCATACAACTCTCCATTATTTAATAAATGTTTCTGCTACTCTCTTACAGCAATTGCCGTCTTTATAATAATTAATCTTATCATTTACTGACTCTCTTGCTTCCTTATACAAGTCATTGCCTGAAACGATATTTTCAATAAATTCTTCTATATCTGAAAGGTTCCTAATTTCAGGCCCCGGCATATATTCCTTAGGGTTGTCAAAAATAAATCCTCTTTTGTTCTTATATTTTTCCATATCTTCCACTGCAAAACCTATCGGTCTGTTAAGAAGCATATAATCAAAATATACTGATGAATAATCTGTTATTAACCCATCTGCATTTCTTAATAAAGTATACACAGTCATGTCTGACCTGTTAAGCTCATCCTGAGTAATAAACTTAATGTGGGATAATTCTATTCCCTGTGTATCTGCTGTCTGAAGTGGGTGAAGCTTTACAATCATCTTAATGTTATTATCCATAAGATAAGTATTTAAACTGTTAAGTTCATCTTTATTTAGTATGGAAATAATAAAGCCTTCATCGTATTCTCTGTATGTTGGAAGCCAAAGTATAAGCTTACCTGCGCCTCCTTTTATATAGTCATCCTTAATTCTGTCTTTTTTGAACATTTCATCATTACGGGGATTTCCCATAACTTCAACCCGGTTCTCTGTACATCCGAAAATATCAGCCATTATCGGCTTATACATAGGCGCACTTGTAAGAACCTTTGAAAAAAAGTCATAGTCAATGTTCTCACAACCCTTCTCAAGATGACCGATTCGTTTAAGAGGTGTGCCATGCCAAAGATTTATAACCGTCTGCTTTTTGGACGGCTTTATTGGATACTTTCCAAAACAATAAAAAGCATATTTAGCTTTCATAAACCATTTAATGCCCTGCTTATTATTAATGAAAGTAACATTCTTTGGAGCTCTTTTCACATACTGTTCCCAGTCATTTATGCTAACTACTATTTTAAATTGTTCATTATAATTGTTTTCTATAAGATAATCATAAAAAGCTTTTACATTATCTCTAAATCCCAGATTTGAATAGAAGAAGATAAGCTTCTCATCCTTCTTCTTTATTCTATTTATTATGGTAAGAGGTTTAAAAAACACTCTCAAAATTGCCTTTTTCATTGTACAATCCTTTTAGATTTTTATTTTCTAAGTGCCTTGGAATATATTGTTTTTCTTAGTCCGTTAGGAATTATACTTACAACTATACGCACAAA
The DNA here is from genome assembly GCF_025150745.1 of Eubacterium ventriosum. Taxonomy (NCBI): domain Bacteria; kingdom Bacillati; phylum Bacillota; class Clostridia; order Eubacteriales; family Eubacteriaceae; genus Eubacterium; species Eubacterium ventriosum. The sequence goes on along the minus strand of NZ_CP102282.1, from coordinate 600,990 downwards.
TATCCCTTTCAAAAACGCACCAAAAGATATAAAGCCAATCTTTCTTAAATGGTTATTAAATCTGAATATGCACTTAATATAGCCTAATCCGCCACGTCTCTTGTACATATCCTGACCTGCCCTCATGTACAAAAGATTCTCCTGAACATTATATCCCTTATGTCCTTTCATTAGCATTGCAACCCAAAGATTATAATCTTCAAAAAATCTATAATCATCATAAAATCCTGAATCCTCAACTGCTGACTTTCTGTACATAACAGCCGGATGGTTAAACGGTGTTCTCTTTTTTGCAAAAGCCACTATATCCTTATGACTTTCAGGCACCTGTCTTGTAAGGGTTGTGTTAGACACATCGCCGTCAAACTCTATTAAATTAGAGCTTACAATGTCTGCGTCATGTTCCTTCATTGCCTTTAACTGCTTTTCCATTCGGTCATTTCTACTTATGTCATCGCTGTCCATTCTGGCAATTATCTGGTTTTTGCACTGTAATATTCCATTGTTAAGAGCTATGGCAAGCCCTTTGTTTTCTGTCATTCTATAAATATTGAATAAGCCCGGATTAGCTGTTACAACCTCTGTAATAACATTATCCAGGCCTTCATTTAAAGGACCGTCACAGACAATAACAAAATCATTAGTCTTTACTGTCTGATTAAGTATACTTTCTATGGCTGCCCTGAAATATTCAGGTTTTTCCTTATGATAAACCGACATCAACACTGAATAATTTTCTGTCATTCTACTTCACCTTTTTCTTAATACTTGCGGTTTTCTGCTCCTTCTCAACACCTTCAGTGTTCTCTTTAAGGAACATAATCTTAAATGTCATCAAAATCAACTGTATATCTGTCCACACTTTATAATGCTGTATATAGTACAAATCTAACTTCAACTTATCGTAAGGAGTTGTATTATATTTTCCATATACCTGAGCGTACCCTGTCAATCCTGCCTTAACCTTTAATCGGAATCTGAATTCAGGAATTTCTTCTTCATACTGTGCTGCAATCTCAGGTCTTTCAGGTCTTGGACCTACAACTGACATCTGTCCCATAAGAATGTTAAATACCTGTGGCAACTCATCTAAATGAGTAGCTCTTAAAACCTTACCAATCTTAGTAATTCTGTCATCATCCTTAGCTGCAAGTCGTGCACCATCTGTTTCACTGTCCACTTTCATACTTCTAAACTTTAGAATCCTAAACGTCTTTCCATTCTGTGTAAGTCTTTTCTGTGTATAAAAAATAGGTCCTCTGTCCCAAATCATATCTGCAATTGCTACTATTAATGTAACAATCACTGTTGGAATACATAGAATAAGAGAAATAATAATATCAATAACTCTCTTAATAAACGCTTCTTCCCATTTTAAACCTCTAACTCTTGTTACAAGAAGAGGTGAGTCAAACATAGTGTTCTGTCCTGCTCCAATCAGAATAATATCTGAAAGTTTAGGTGTAACATATGCTCTCTTATCATACATATAGCAGTATTTCACAATGTTATTTCTCTTTCCACTTGGTATGTCACAAACCAAAACTGCCTGATGCTTTCTAATTAACTTTCTAACTTTATCAACAGGTTCATCACAATGAACTGCTTCTGTTATCATATACTTGTCCTGACGTGTCTTAATCTTCTTAACAAGGTTATCAGGATCTCTGTCACTGTAGATAAGTAACATATCCCTTGGTGGATAAAGCCATCTGTATACCTTTATTGCCAAACCACACCAAATAAGACAGCACAAAACATTATCGAAACTCATTCCGATAATTGCTGCCGGACTAACCATCTTAAGTGATAACAACGAAATCTGTAAATAAATAATAAAGTTTGTAAATAATAATGCAAGTATCTGTGAAAAAACTAAATTCGAATACTGCAAACTTCCCAACTTAAATGCTCCGTATACATTACAAAATATTGTAAACATTAATCCATATACAAAAAGCATTACTATATGGCCCTTAAAGAAGAACTCTCTTGTCATTCCCTGACTATAATGGGTATTCCAAAAATACCAGAATATATAAGTCTGTGCTACAATTACTATTGCTAATAATAATAGCACGATTATTCTTCTAAACGCTCTAGATTCTCTCATATCGTCTCCTACTTACTTATAGGCTTAATCTCATAATTATTTTGATTTAGGCAAACCGTCCTTAGCCTAGAATTTAACACAATTTTACCAAAGCCACTAATATTTGTCAATTAATGCTACTTTTTAGCCTTATTTAGCCTATTCAAATTGTCCAAATTTCACAATTTAATCACACCTTTAATACTATTATAATACCTTGTATACTTTGTTTTTTCATAATTATGTAGTATACTTACCGTAAGTATGCATATTTAGTATATGTACATAAAATAATTTTACACAAATTTAAAATCAAAATTACAAGGAGGTACTTATGAGTAGAAAAATGATGTCCGATTTAGATAACAAAACCGGTTATTACGGATACTCTTCTGAATCGGGAAATGTTTCCGGAAAGGATAAAAAGAAAAAGGGAAATAAAGGTGGCTCTGTTTTAGGCGTCATCTTAGCATTAATACAGCTTGTTTTGTCAGGGCTTCTTGTTTATCAGGTAGTTTCTGCCAATATTTTAAGCACAACTTATCTTGCTGTTTTAGTTATTGTATTGGTTGTTCTTTTTGCAATTGCCCTTTTAACACAGAAGGGTGGCCGTGCAGCCCGTACTTCAGGTAAAATATTGTCCGTTATAATTTCAATAATACTTGGCATACTTTTATTTTACATGGGACAATTTTTAGGATTCCTTAATAACTACAGCGACGGCAAAAAAGTTTCTGAGGAACCTTTCGTTGTTTTCGTATCAGCCAGTGATGAATTTGGTACATACAATCCGAAGGAAAACTACCGTTCAGATACAAATATTCTTGCTGTTGTAAATCCTAAAACTTCTACAGTACTTATGATTTCAACACCAAGAGATTACTACGTACCAATTATTGCAAAGAGCGTTGCACCTGATTCATACGACAAACTTACTCACGCCGGAAAATACGGAACAGGTATTGCCTACGATCAGAATGGTTCTGAACTTACTTCAAGTGGTTGGAACTGGGCTCAGGAAGTAACATGGGGCGTTGGTAACACTGCAATTATGGATACATTAAAAACACTTTACAATATACCTGTTTCAAGCAAGAACTATCATTATGTACAGCTTAACTTTACAGGTTTTGCCAAACTTGTAGATGCTCTTGGTGGCATTACAGTAGATGTTGACAAGTCATTTAGCACAAAAACATACGCTTCATATGATGAAGACAACGGTGAACGTAAAACATACAAGTACAAAAAGGGTAAACAGGAAATGAATGGTAACGAAGCACTTACATTTGTTCGTGAAAGACATTCATTCGGCGATGGTGACTTACAGCGTAACCGTAATCAGGTTAAAGTATTAAAAGCATTATCATCAAAAGTACTTTCAACATCAATGATTACAAACACAGACTCAATCCTTAGTGCTGTTGGAGAAAGCTTTAAAACAGACATGAACATTGGCTCACTTGTAAAACTCCAGACACAGCTTATGGGCAAAAGTGAGTTTTCAAAAACAGGATGGCAAATCGTATCCTACAGTGTAACAGGACAGAGTGCATCACAGAAATTAACATGGAACGGTCTGTTCAAATCAGTAATGCTCCAGGATGAACAATCTGAAAGCAACGCAACTGAATTGATGAAACTTGCTTTAGATGGCACAGATTACACAACCCTTGAAAGCAAGGCTAAAGAATATCAGGCTTCAGATAATAAATAATTTATTTATGGATTGTTGCAAACACTACTAAAATCTCGCAAAAAGTTATACCGCAAACACGTTGATTTTATCATTTTGCTCCGCCGCTTATTGTATGTCGAAAAGTGAAACTCGCCTACGGCTCAAACAGTCACTTTTACGACATACTCTATGCTCGCAAAATTTCAAAAATCTGCCTATTGTTTGCTTGCATAACTTTTTGCGAGATTTTCAAAAATTGTTTGCAATCAATCCGAATAAATTATCTTGTGTCTTACTTAGTGATATAACATATGTAAAAGAGAGGTATTAAAATGAAAAAAATAGTATTAACCGGTGGTGGAACTGCCGGCCACGTAACACCAAACATTGCTTTAGTTCCTAAACTTAAAGAATCCGGTTTTGAAATTAAATATATTGGTACATACAACGGAATGGAGAAACAGCTTGTTGAAGATGCCGGTCTTGACTATATCGGTATTTCTTCAGGTAAGCTTCGCCGTTATTTTAGCTGGAAGAATTTTTCTGATCCTTTCCGTGTTTTAAAAGGATATTTTGAAGCTAAGAAGTTTATGAAGAAATATAAGCCTGATATTGTTTTTTCAAAGGGTGGTTTCGTAACTGTACCTGTTGTTTATGCAGCAAGTAAGTATAAGATTCCTGTTATTATCCACGAATCAGATATGACTCCGGGACTTGCTAATAAGCTTGCAATTAAGAAGTCTACAAAGGTATGTCATAACTTCCCTGAAACTGCTGCATATCTTGGTTCTAAGGCAGTACATACAGGTTCACCTATCCGTAAGGAATTATTTGAAGGTAATAAAATTACAGCACTTGATATGTGTGGTTTCTCTGCTAACAAACCTGTAATTATGGTAACAGGCGGAAGTCTTGGTGCTGAAAATGTTAATAAACTTGTAAGAAAGGCTTTACCTGAATTGTTAAAGAACTTCCAGGTTGCTCATCTATGCGGCAAGGGCAAGGTTGACGAAAGCCTTAAAGATATGGAAGGTTATGCTCAGTTTGAATATATCAGCGACGAAATGAAAGATTTCTTTGCTATGGCTGATTTGATTATTTCAAGAGCCGGTGCAAACTCAATCTGTGAAATTGCTGCATTAAATAAACCTAACATTCTTATTCCATTGTCTGCAAGAGCAAGCCGTGGCGACCAGATACTTAATGCTAAGTCCTACAAGAAACAGGGCTTTAGTGAAGTTATAGATGAAGACACAGCTACTGCTGAGGACTTGGTTAACACAGTAAACTCAGTTTATGAGAATCGCAGTAAATACATTGACGCAATGAAAAAATCTGCCGGAACAGGCGGAGTTGATATGATTGTTGATTTGATTAATAGTCTTGTGAAATAATTAGATATACAAAAATTTCATATTGTATAAAAGGAGACTGGTTATCAATATTTCAACAAAGAAACGGAACTATATCAAATATTTTGACATAGTTCCGTTTTTTTACTACATATTTCTTTTTAATACCGAATAGTTTTCTAAATTGTAAAGCGGACATTCGCAATCCGCTTCGCTACTTGCTCATGAACGCAGTCGCTTCGCGATCTGTCAGTGGGAGCTTTCAACTCCCACTGACATAAGCATCCCCCCTCACCCGCCGCTTAGTGCTCCGCGCACTTGAAGCGGGGGAATGCTTATCTGCGTTCAAACCATTCCTATAAAATCTTCTGAACCTTTTCTGCGATAGCATTAAGCTTATCAACATCCTGAGTTCCCGGTGTCCACTTAATATTAGCATCATCCTTGCTATATCTTGGAATAACATGAATATGAAGATGGAAAACAGACTGACCTGCTATTTCTCCATTGTTCTGCAAAATATTAACACCTTCACAACCTGTTGCTTCCTTAAGTGCAGTTGCAACCTTCTTAGCTACGATGTGAGCGTGAGCCAAAAGTTCATCGTCAATCTCAAAAACATTAGCTGCATGGCTCTTAGGAATAACCAATGCATGACCTACTGTTGCAGGGCCTGCATCAAAAATAACCTTAACCTTATCATCTTCAAACAAAGTAATTGAAGGAATTTCACCTCCAGCAATTTTACAAAAAATACAATCGCTCATAAAACTTACCTCCTAAATCCAATTCTTTTTATTGGATAATAGCAAATTCATATTTAGATAGTTGCAAATCAATATTTTGTATTTACCATCGTTGAACAGAAATTTATACCGCAAACACGTTGATTTTATTATTTTGCTCCGCCGTTTATTGTAAGTCCAAAAATCAAAACTCGCCTACGGCTCAGACAGTTGATTTTTGGCTTACACTATGCTCGCAAAATTTCAAAAATCTGCCTATTGTTTGCTTGCATAAATTTCTGCTCCCCGATGGATAAAATATTGATATGTTAGCTTTACAACTATCCATAAAAATTGTAATTTGCTATTGTCCTTATAAATGTAGCGGTTTGTTTCCAGGTCTATATATTGCTAATGCAATAACAACTCCTGTAACTGCTCCGCCCAGATGTGCCATCCAATCTACGCCTTCCTGCATGTTGCCGAAGACCATTAGTATAAATAACAAGATTAGTCGTGGTGCAGATACCTGTCCCAGTTGTTTTCTGCTTTTGAATATCATTACCAGTAGGACACCGAAGATGCCAAAAATTGCTCCTGAAGCTCCGGCACTTATGGAGTACTCTCCTGTTATCATTTCGATTCCTGATGAGATTATGCCTCCGGCTATGCCACATATAAAGTATGTTATAAGATATTTTACTCTTCCGAAGTTTTCTTCTATCTGATATCCAAGGATATAAAGCATTACCATGTTGTTTATCAGGTGTTCTGCTCCAAAATGCATAAACATACTTGTTAGTATTCTATACCATTGTCCGTTTTCGAAAATATCCGGTGCATATGATGCTCCGTGAGCATACATATATTCACCACTTTCTGTTGAGCCAAAAAATTCCATCACTAGAAAGACTACCACATTTATTGCAACAAGCACTGCTGTTACATATGGGATTTTCCTCTGCTCCGGTTCATTCATATATGAATTATTGTAGTTATTTATCTGTCCGTTATTATCGTAACTGTTCATATACTTCCTTTCATTATAGGATTTTCCTATTGATTAAAATAATTACTGTTTGGCATTCTTTCTATATTTAATATTACTATTCATAATCCATTTGCATAATGCATCAGGCCATTTTGTTCCACATATTAATGTGACTACTATTCCAATTGCAACAATAAATAACCACCATTTGTTAGGATACTTGTAAGGCAAATATTTGTACAAACTGCTTGCCATATAAATATAGATAAAAACATAGTGGAATACATATACACTTAAGCTTCTCTGACCTATCTTTGATAAAATAAATCTTCTTTTCGGCATAATGCTTAGGAACATAAATACTATAAAGAATGAAATAACATACACTCCTAATCTAATCAGCGGACCATATGCCATTCCATATTCCAAACGGTAATATCCACTTCTTCCTGTTAACAAAAATCTTAGCCAAAAGATTTTGTCAATTCCTACATAACATATTACAAAATAAGTAATCAACGAAATAATTGCCATTACTTTTATTTTTTTATTTTCCAACCATTTCGTTATGTCTTCTATTGAAATAACATATCCTAAATAGAAAAATGGATAAAAATTAACAATTCTCAACCAACAGAAAATATCTGTATTCTCACCTGTATAGCCTAAAATCATTGCAATAACTACAGATAAGACAAACACATAAACCGGTTTAAAGCGTTTTGTGTAAAATGTTATTATATACATAAAAAACATTGCCAATGCAAACCATGCAACTCCCGATTCAACAAACCAATTTATAGAAGTATATTTCCCGTAAATTATCATTTGTACAATCCAATTTACTATTTTAATAAATATGTAAATTAATATGTAAGGTGCAACTTTGTCGATTCTTCTGTCTTCTACTGTTTTCTTTGAAAACAAACCTGCTATAAGGAAGAATGCCGGCATATGAAATGTGTATACATAAAAAAACAGTGAATTAGCTACTGGGTTTCCTAAATAATTTTCAAAAAAATGGCATATAACTACAAGTGTAATCAGAATCCATCTTGCGTTATCCCATTTTGCTATTCTACCCGCTCCTTTTTTTTGCTCCATCTTACTTATCCTTCTCTTTTAAATCTTCTGTTCGTTCACTAATTATGTAACGTGGTCTGTGTTTTACTTCCATATATATCTTTCCAATATATTCTCCAAGAACACCCATACATATTAACTGAACACCGCTAACAAAACATATAACAGCTATTGTACTTGTCCATCCTGTTACTGTTGTGCCAACGAATTTCTGTATAATAGAAACTATAATAAAAATGAAACTTACCAATGCCACAATAAAGCCAAAGCTTGTAATCATTCGTATTGGTTTAATGCTTAAACTTGTAATTCCATCAAATGCAAGTGCCAGCATCTTCTTTAACGGATAATGACTTTCCCCTGCAATTCTTTCATTTCTTTCATAATATACGCTTGTGCTCTTAAAACCTACAAGTGGAAACATTCCTCTAAGGAAAAGATTAACTTCCTTAAAATTAGCAAACTCATTAAGAACTCTACTACTAACAAGTCTGTAATCTGCATGGTTAAACACAACCTCTGCTCCCATTATATTTAAAACTTTATAGAAGCCTTCAGCAGTGGCTCTTTTAAAGAAAGTATCTGTATCTCTCTTAGAACGCACACCATACACGATTTCGCTTCCTTCTAAATATTCATCAACCATTTCATTCATGGCATTAATATCATCCTGACCGTCACAGTCAATAGATATAGTAATGTCACACTTGTCTTTTGCTTCCATCAAACCTGCAAGAACTGCATTCTGATGTCCTCTGTTTCTACTCTGTGTAATTCCGATGAAATGTTCATCTTCTAATGCCAGCTTCTTAATAATCTCCCATGTTGAATCCTTACTGCCGTCATTAACAAACATTACTCTACTTGAATCACTGATCTTTTCTTTTGAAATTAATTCCTTAAGTTTGTTTAAAAATAAGTCTTTTGTAATAGGTAAAACCTCTTCTTCATTATAACAAGGTATAACTATGTATAATATTGGCTTCATATTGTCCCTCCTTTTCATACCTGTTCATTATAACATTTTATTTGTTTCTTGCAATTATCTACAGTAAATTATTGATTTTTCCCGATTTTTAAGGAAATAGTTACAACTTTTATTTTTTGTGTTATACTTGTCGAAGTTAAATTAAGTGGAGGAGATTTTTAATGGAAACTATTAAACAACTTTTTATTAAATATAAAGAAATTATTATGTACCTTATTATGGGTGGTGGAACCACTGTTGTTAACTGGGTAGTTTACAGTCTTATGGTTATGTTTTGCCATCCGGGCAACCATTTAACAGGACCCCTTCATATTTCAGCAAGCACTATTGATGTTTTTGTTGCCAATGTGGTTTCATGGGTTTTAGCTGTAACTTTTGCTTACATAACAAACAAGCTTTTCGTATTTGAAAGTTATTCATGGAATCCTAAGTTTGTTCTTAAGGAATTAAGCTTATTCTTGTCTGCGAGAATCGCAACAGGTTTAATCGAAATCTTCGGTGTTCCTTTCCTTGTAAGCCACGGATTTAATCAGGCAATCTTCGGATTGGAAGGTAGCGTGTGCAAGATTACAATGTCATTTCTTGTTGTATTACTTAACTATGTATTCAGCAAACTTGTTATTTTTAAAAAAGATAAAACAGAAGCTTAATATTAATACTAAATCCGTCGGTGCGTTGCATAATCGTTTTCCGGTGGATTTTTTTTTTGCATTTTTTTGTTTTTCGATATACAATTTGTTTACAAAATTTACTTAATTTTTTACTGTTTGGAACTATCAGCAACAAAGTTTATGTTGCTTTTTTTCGAATAATACAATAGAATTGTTCTTTGAGAATGAAAATATTAAAATGAGGTGAAAAAAATGAGCAAAAATTCAGTAACAAAAAAATTAATTACAACTCTTGCTTTGCTGACATGTCTATGTGGCATTGGTACATTAAGCGTACATGCAGCTCCAAAAGCTGTATCTTTTAACAACAATAGCAAAAAGATAACAATGTTTGCTACACAGCGCAAGCAGCTTAAAGTCAAGTTATCAGGCAATTACAAAAAGAGCGATGTAGTTTATTCTTCATCAAACAAAAAGGTAGCCACTGTAAATAAGAAAGGGGTTGTCAAGGCTCTTAAAAAAGGTAACATTACAGTATATGCCCAGATTAAAGGTACTTCAAAAAAGGCTAAATGCAAGGTTAAAGTTTTTAAAAATGTAAAATCAATCAAAGTTGTTGGCAGGAAGAAACATTATTACATAGGTCAGCAGTATCAGTTAAATTACAAGACTACACCTAAGAAAACATTGGAAGAAATAACTTGGGACAGTTCTAACGATAATGTTGCCACAATATCTGAAGATGGTTTACTTACAATAAAGAAAAAAGGTAAAGTCAAAATCACTGTTTACTCCAAAGAAACAAAGGTTAAAAAGACTTATAAAATTAAAACTGAGGAATTTCCACAGATTAGTTTTAAGAATGGCAATAAAGCAACAGTTAAATACGGAAACAATTATCAGATTGTTCTTCAGTACACAAATCATGACATTGAAAAAATACAGTATAAATCTGAAGATCAATCTATAGCAACAGTTGATGACAATGGTCTTATAACAACAAAGAGACCGGGTGAAGTTTACATTACTGCAACTCCTTCAAAAAAGAAAGAAACATTAAGAATGCTCTTAGTTGTAGAAAATAAAACAGGCTTCTTTGAAAATTCATTATTATATGACAACATTGATACTAGCGGATGTAACAAGCTTATGATTGTTGCCCATCCTGATGACGAAACATTATGGGGCGGTGCTCATTTAAAATCAGGTAACTGGTTTGTTGTATGTCTTACAAATCATTTCACAGATGTTAGAAAGAATGAATTTAAGTCTGTAATGGAAAAAGCAGGCATTAAGGGAATTATTTTAGATTATCCTGACCTTGTTAGAGATGCTAATAAGAAATGGGTTAAATATGATTGGGATTCTGTAAAAGACGGTGTTGCTGCTGATGTAACTAAACTTATTAAGAGTAAGAATTGGGATTTGATTGCAACACATAGTCCTGCCGGAGAAACAGGTCATATCCATCACAAAAACACAGACCAGGCTGTAACAAACGCATGTAGAATCACTGGTAATTATGATAAATTATGGTACTTTGGCAAATGCTACTGGACAATACCTGCCGGTCTTAAGAGAATTACAGATGAAGAATTAACATTCAAGCAGTCTTTAGTTGACTTATACAAGAATGAAACAAAACCTATCAATACATATTGGGCTCAGATGATTCCTTATGAAAACTGGGTTAAGGCAACAGATTATGTTGCAGGAAAATAATAATAACCGGACTATAAAAAGTTTTTAATTAACAGAGCTGCATTGGCAAACGTCAATGCAGCTCTGTTTTTGTGCTAAATATGTTGGCCCCACGGAACCAAGTAAAGCGGACATTCGCAATCCGCTTCGCTACTTGCTCATGAACGCAGTCGCTTCGCGATCTGTCAGTGGGAGCTTTCAACTCCCACTGACATAAGCATCCCCCCCTCACCCGCCGCTTAGTGCTCCGCGCACTTGAAGCGGGGGAATGCTTATCTGCGTTCAAATTCTAAAATATATTATACGCAACCACTTTCTATTTTGCCAAATATATAACCCACTGTTGGTTTTTATCTCCGGTATACTGTTCAATTGAAAGTTTCTTTTCCTTCTTGTCATATGTTAATGCCAGATTGTATTCATCATATATTTCATAAGTATTGTCTTTTACCTTTTTAACAATCCAACGCTGGAATATTGAACGGTCTGTTGCACTTAGTCCTACTGAAGTTCCAGGATCTATTTTGCCTTCCAGTATTCCAAGTGACTGGTCAGATATTCCGTTGCTGTTCTTACCACAAAGACTTATAAGTGAACAGTCAACTACAAACTTATCTGAATATTTTTTATCATTGCCTATTAATCCTGCCAGTGTTACTGATGAATCATTTGCAGGTATTATAGTATAATTTCCATCATCCAAGTCATCAATCTGATGGCTCATATATGACTCATATCTTTCCTTATCGCCATTTAGCTTTATTGTTTCATTTACAACTTTATTATTTGAAATGCCTATTACTATTACAACTAAAGCAATGACAACCACAGGAATAATTGTTCCTCTCTTTTCTTTAGCCTCTTTTTCGCCAAGGCTTATGTTGCATACTCTTCTAAGCAATAACTGATAGCCTCTAAGCATATATGGAATCATAAGATAAGCATAAATTATTGTATACTGACCTTTTGCTTCCCAAACAAGATGGAATAGGAATCCTCCTATAAATGTAATTGCAAAAATCAACTTATAAGCATCCAGTTTTCGGAAATCGAATATTAAGAATAATATTATTCCAAGCCACAAAAATACAATAAAATAATTACATATTGTAGTAACTGCACGATTGGCTGAATGTCCGTCCACCATTAGATTCTTCACCGAATCTGTCCATGTTGGATTAGAAAGTCGTCCTCTATCCAAGTTTGTTATATAAAAACATTCAAATGTTCCTTCACTCCATTGAGATGCTGTTTTTTTGCTAAAAAATGACATTGTATAGTCTTTATCTTTTTTTAATTCTTCCATTCTTTCAGATATATTTTGTGAAATTGCCTCTTTTGTTTTTGAAATATCATATTCATTGTCTGCAAAAACCTTAGCATTATACCCATTCCACCATCCCGGAGCCTTGTAACTTTCCTGCAATCCCATAGCTACCCAAGCTGTATTTGGAGTTCCCTCATCTACTTTCTTTCCTGTAAGATGATAAATAGTTGACGAAATTGAAGTAACTACAACAACATAAAAAACAATTCCCCACACTAAAGAGATTACTGATTTCAAACTCTTTTTTACTATTGCATCAAATAATAATAACAGACAAGCTGCAACAATCATAATCAGATAGTTTGACTTAAATCCATATCCTATTGAAAGAAGTGAAATACCTACAAGTCCGTTAACAATATTTCTCTTTTTGAAATATTTAATCAAAAGGAATATTCCTGCAACTGAAGCTGCAAGTCCGTATAATGTTCCATAAACAAATGTTACATAACAATTCAACTGGAAGAATCCCAAAAGTAAAATATATGAATAACGTGCCAGTTTCTTATCATTAAATAAAAGGTAAATGGTTTTGCTTAAAAAGAATGAACTTAATATAAGCATCGGTATGTTTAAATATTGGAAAACCATCTGATTATCTGCGCCAAACATTTTCAATCCAAGTGCCACAAACAAAACAAAACCGTTCTGATTAGGAAATCTATAGCAATATGCTCCTTTATCCCACATATCAGGTACATTGTTAAGCAAGTCATTGGCTGCGTTCAAAATAAGTTCCTGGTCGTCCATTGCCGGAATGCCTGTTTTGTACACAAACATAATCATTAAAATCGTATAAACTACCGTTACTATTCCAAGGAAAATATAATTTGGAGTAACTATTGAAATAGAATACTTCTGCAGAATAATCTTTACGATTATGGCAATTAAAATTGGAATCAGCACTATAAGGACTGTACTCCAAAATGGTTTTTCAATAAAAAAAGATGATTCACAAAAATCTAAAAACGTTGATCCAAAAAAGCTCTGTAAGAAAATAAATCCTAAGAATAACATAGAAATAATTACGATTATATATTTAATAAATATTTGCAAAACATCTGTTGCCTTGTTTAATATGGCGTTTTTGTAAATTGTTGTAGTTTTATCTTTCATCTTTCTCCCTCTCGTAAAAATATTTACAAAAAGTATAGTCGGTATTACCAACTATACTTTCTTCTGGCTTTTTAATTTCTGTCTTATGCATTTAAATGCTGCATCTTCTCCCTCATTGGCAGTTATAACAAGTAGCTTTTCAATTTCATCACTGGTTTTTGGATGAATAATTCTACTTGATTTTCTTCTGACAAAATATTCTAACGGATCAGTCTGTTTGTATTTATCACCGTTATATATTTTGCCTGCTGCCAGTCTGTCACAGTACATTTCCGCTACATAATTATAAGGCATTTCAACAGGTTCGTTCTTATGACTTTTCATATTGTAATCAACCCAATATTCAAAATGATGTCTGTTACGTCCCTTATGATGTAACCATGCCTTAGAATAGCCCTTGTCCATTCTTTCCCCTTCATTTGGACTTCTATCTCCCATATAGTATTTTACTCCAGGGATAAACTCAGTTGGAGTATATTTTGACAGGTCGTGTCTAAGTCCCTGCCACAATATTCCCGCCTTTGCGCAATGGGCAATAACCTTATGTCTATGGCGTGTTATTGTTAAAAAATGTCCTGTTAATTTTTGAAAAAAATTCATAATGCTTACTCTTTCCTGTTACTATATTCTATTCAAAAATTTCAGATATCTTGGCTGATGGATTTTCACCGCAATCATATGAGAAATATTTGCAAAACTTTTCGTTCTCTGAAGTAAATTCTGAAAATTTTGTCATATCAATGTCTTCAACGTTTTTAATGTATAAATTTGAAAACTTTCTCTTCATATATTTTTCAAACTGACAGTTAGTATATTTTAGGCAATAAATAGGTTTCTGTCTAACTGCAAAATATGTTGCATACAATCCACTATTTGTTACTAAACAATCAGCAAATGATAATACTTCTCTTGTATCAAATGTTCTATTGGAATATACAAACTGGTTTCTGTGTTCGTAACCTATATGAGTCATATTCTCCAACAGCTTCCCACTGTTAGTAAAAATAATCCAGTCATCATCTAAGTTATCAAAAATCTTATTCCAGTTAACTTCTGCATATGGATTTTCCTCATCTTCATCCAACTCTCCAGTTAATAATATTGCCAAAATCTTTTTGCCTTTTAACATTGGATAATGTTTACAATACTTATCATAATGTTTTTTCTTAAATTCTTCCTGATTCAATCTCCACGAGTATGGCATACACACCTGATCAATTATTTCTGACTTCGGTGTATTATAGCATTTTTTCAAAAGCTCTTTTTCAAAAGGTGAACCTACAATAATATGTGTAAAATTCTTATACGTATTCTTTTTCTTAAATGCTCCCTTGTCATGTTCATTAATTGCCTTAAACTGGTAATCATAAGGTGTTGCTATAAGAACTCTCTTTCCTTCCGGTGCATTCTTAGGTAATTTTCCTGCAATTGAACCGTCAACGCATATTATGTCAGTATTGTTTTTGCAATACTCCTTTCTTATGCTTATGTTTCCTTTTTTTACAAGGGAATTTTTTGCATTTTCATTTGCAATCACATCCTTAAATTCAACTTTCTCATCATTTACTCTGAAAAAGTCCTTTACTACTAACATATCAAGGGTTATCCCTCTATTTTTTGAACTTACAAAAGATATCTTTTTTCCCATTTATTTTCTCCCCACATATGAATTTATTAAACCTGCCAAACGTTCACAACTGTGTCCGTCACAACCTGACATATATTTTTTAATAAATGTATCGTACTTTTCTGTTAACTTTGTATTTTCGGAATCTTGCAAAAACTCTTCCAATTGTTCCTGGTTTTCATATACTTCACCCGGAAGGTCATCCGGATAATTCAAATAAAATCCTCTATCATATATGGCCAAATCATAACAGAAGAATCCAATAGGCTTCTTTAATAACGCATACTCAAAAATAACTGAAGAATAATCTGTTATTAACATATCTGAAACAAACATAAAATCGTTTGTTGAGAAATCTCTTACAACCTTAATATTGTCGTATTTCTTAGGCACAATATCATTCTTCATTACCGGATGAGGACAAATAATAAACTGCTGGTTAGGCAACAGTTTTTCTGATAATCTGTCAAAATCAATCTTCGGATTAAACTGACTTCTTCCCTCGCCTTCATCTCTAAATGTAGGTGCGTATATAATAACAAATTTTCCCTTTAATTCAGGATATGCCTTATATATTGCCTCTCTCTTATGTTCTATAAGTTCCTTATCAAAAAATTCATCTGTTCTAGGTACGCCTAAAGCCTTAACCTTCTTTAAGTCAACGTCAAAAGCATCTGCATAAATAGGTCGCACTTCTGCACCACTTACTGACACAAGATTGTACTGGGCATGAGTTGCTAAGTCTGTCTTAATTTCCAAATTTGTTCCTCTCTGTCCAAACTTCTTAAATGCTCCACAGGCATGCCACAACTGTATAACTCTCTGTTCAGGCTTTAAATCAAAATATCTTAAATATTTTACATAATCATCTGTTACAATAACTTTACTTGTACAAATCAATTTGACAGCTTTTAATATCTGTAACGGATTATGTGGTAACTGCTTAGCGAAAATCACTTTATCACCCTTTACATAAGGATATAAAGCCTTGGCATTTCCTTCAAGCTCTCCGTTCTTTCTAACACTGATAAACAATGTTCTGTTTATCACTTCCTTTGTCTTGTATCTTTCTATTGCAAACTTAATTACATTGTTAACAAAAGTTTTCTCTTTAAAATTAGAAATGTCCTGTAACTTAACTAATGCTTCTCCCGGATTCATTGCCAAATCCTCACTATTTAAGTCAACCTGTGCATCTTCAAAATATTTTTTTATATATTCTGTACTTCCGTCATGTTCAATGAAAGAAATAAATTCTCTTTCTTTTCCATCAAAATGAACTATGCCATCATTAAAGAATGTATAGCAACCCTTTTTATAGAAATCTTCAATATGTTCCTTTATTCCTTTTTCATCCGTTATTATTTCACGGACAAAATACACATCAAAGAACTTGTTTGCCAATGTATAATCCATGCAAAGATTATCATTATATCCAACTTCATTCATAACTGATTCCTGAGCTATTCTGTTTAAATAAACAGGCTGTGGCTCATTGAAATTAGTATGATAAATAAGTTCTATTAAAAAGTCCTTATGAGTCTTTATAAATCTCTTAAACACATATTTGAATGTGTTATTTGAATATAAAATCTTACTATCACAAAAAGTTATATATCTGGTCTTAGTTGTCTCAAGTGCTTTTCTAAACAACTCTTCTTCAGACTGCGCCTCTATGAAAATCATATTTTTCTGGAAGCAGTCATTGTCCTCAACTATTTTCTTCATACTTTCAGGTAAAATAATATTTACCCCAACAAGATTCTGGTTAGCCAGACTGTCTAAGCACTTAATAAACTGTTCTTCATCATTTTCTTTGCCATATAATACTGCTGTAAAATATGCATTTTCCTTCATTTCTTCCTCATCTGTAATAATATTATATAAAGAAATATCTGGGTTTTCGTCGGCTACCAAAGATGCATTCTGTAAATCTAAGATTTCTATTTTTTCTAAGATTTCGTCTTTAATTTTTTCAATTGTGCTTTTTTTCAAAGACCAGAATTTTGAATAAAACTGCTTAATGAGAATATTTAACTCTTTATAAATAATTCTATTTAAATACTCTGTTAATTCCTTATCTTCTGCTCTTACCTGATTAATGGATTTGTATTTAGGAAAATCCCTTAATATACTATCTCTTGCAGCCTGAAGAATAAGTCTGTGAGCTTCAATATAATCTTCCACCTTAGAATCTGATATATTCTGTGTTGCCGCATTAGTGTCACCAATCATTCTTCTGTAATGGGTAACTACCATTTCCAATCCGGTGATTTTAGTGATATGATAAACATAATTCATTGAAAAAACGCCATCTTCAGAATAAGATATTGGTGGCAATCTTAAATTATATTTTTCTATTATATCTCTTCTAAACAATTTGTTTGTTAAAGAGAATGTTTTTAAAATGTCTGTATCATATTTATCTATTTTCTCTAATTCAAGTAAGCTGTTCAACTCTTTTACTTCTGTAGTCTTATACTGGTCAAACATATCATATCCGGCAATTACCAACTCTGCCTTATTATTTTCAGCAGCCTCATACATCTTCTCTAAGGCTTCCAATTCTAATATATCATCAGCATCATAGAAATAAACATACTTACCCTGTGCCACGTTTAATCCATCATTTCTTGCAGCTGACACCCCGCCGTTTTCTTTACTTATTACTGTAAAATTAGGATATTCTTTCTCATATTCCTTTAATATATCCAGTGTTCCATCTTTAGAGCCATCATTTATTGTAATGATTTCATAGTCATCCAATGTCTGATTAACTACACTCTGCAACGTTTCTACCAAATATTTTTCTGCATTATAAGCTGCAATAATTACTGAAATTTTCATTTATTTTCCCCTTCATTATTTTGCTATTTTTAATATTTATGTTCCACCACTTTAATCTTTAGGTCCTGTGAAATATTGTAAAATAACTTATATCTGTATTCCCATATTTCCTCACTAGGTGATGGTGCGTGAATATATCCCTCATAAGGAAGTCTCTGAATAGTAACTTCTGATTTTCCTTCACTTTCCGCTTTTCTTACTTTATCAAGTCTTGCTCTATCAGCTTTATAAATCGGTGCATATACTGCAAACTGCATTCCCATAACAATTACAAGGGCTGCAATTTCCATTTTTGTCAGGATACCATATATATCCTCATTTATATTAACCAGATTACATACTTCTGCAATAAACCATATTGTTAAAACAAATGTTGCAAAGAAACATCTTGGTCCAATTGGTGTAACCATAAGTAATGGTCCTGACACACACGCTATGCATCCCAATATAAAAGACAATCTGTACTTTACATATTTATCCTTAAAAAGGCTTAAAACAAGTACAAGTAATGAAATCCAGAAAATAACATTAAATACGCCGTCAAGATACTTTCCATATTTCCAATTGTAAATCCATTCTGTATCAACTCTTGTTACAATTCCATATACCAATGTTCCCATAACCAATGTTAACGAAATACATGAAACAATCTTTGCCATGTTACTTTCTAGCTTGTCATGGTATTGAATAAAAGCTATTAATACAACAATTGCCATTACAACACACAAAACAATATTATCAAACATCATTTCTTTTCCAATTACATCAAAGTAATTAGTTATAATTCTCTCCAATGTTCCGCCTTCACTTGCTCCGACAGTTCTG
The DNA here is from genome assembly GCF_025150745.1 of Eubacterium ventriosum. NCBI lineage: Bacteria > Bacillati > Bacillota > Clostridia > Eubacteriales > Eubacteriaceae > Eubacterium > Eubacterium ventriosum. Next base: position 582,027 of record NZ_CP102282.1, on the reverse strand, counting down.
TAACCATCGCTTCCGCTTCCAATAGACGAGTAAACAGAATTAGAAAACATTGTTGCTGTCCCTGCAATTGTTCCCACGAAATATGCCACGTGAGACAATTCTATTTTTCTGTTTTTTATAAAATTAAATGCAATAATATATACTGCCATTATAACTGCAAGTATTGTTACGTGTTCTACAATAAGTGTTGTCAAAAATCCTAATATAAGCATTGGAATTGCCCATACATTAGAATGCTTCTTTCCATCTTCTATGAATAAATTTCTTACAAACAATCCGTACAAAAGAATAAGAACAATGGATGTAGTATAATTTGAAAATCCGGCTGTCCAAACAATACTCTGTCTTATAACTGCCTTAGGTGCAGTAAAAATAAGTATTGTAACCAAAGTAGCCATCTGCCACTTACCTTCATTTGTTTTTGTAATCATCCAGACAATTAATGTAATACATGCTGACATTACAATTGTCTTTAAAATATTTGATCTTGTAAGTGCAAGTACAATTAAATTGCCGAAATAACGTCCGCTATAATTATCGAACCATGTGTTTAATCTTTCTATTCCTATGCTGCTTCCCCATGCCCAGTCATCACCTGTGTATGGATACAAAAAGCATAATGCACATAGTACAAAAAAAAGTAGTCCCCATTGCCATTTTTTAACTTTGTTCATCCTCCCAAAATCATACATTTAAATATGTATGTTTCCTTTCTGTATTTTTCTATTTTCTTCCTGTGTTACATTTACACATTACTTTTAAGTTTACCATAAAAATATACAAACTTCAATTAATGCCCATTACCATAAATCTTGTATATAACTTATATGCAAATCTTACAACATAACTTGCATTTATTCTCTATAAAGTATAAAATATTACTTTAGGATTATCATAATAAAACAGATAATATCAAACTTTTCAGTTTATTTCGATATTATTACATTACAAAAGGAGTAGAGATATGAGTTTACTTTCAGTGGTTATCCCTGCATACAATGAGGGGGCGATGATTCACAAGACTGCAGAAGTAGTTTCATCTCTTTTGTCGGAAAACAATATTGAGTATGAAATTATTTTTGTAAATGACGGTTCAAAAGATACAACATGGGAAGAAATAGTTAATGCTTCAGCTAATAATAAGAATATTAAGGGTGTATGTTTTTCCCGTAACTTTGGAAAGGAAGGCGCAGTATTTGCAGGTCTTGAACATGCAAGCGGTGATTGTTGTGTAGTTATGGATTGTGATCTGCAACATCCACCAAAAACAATTTTGGAAATGTATAAGCTTTGGACAGAAGGTTTCGAAGTTGTGGAAGGTGTTAAGGCTTCACGTGGAAAAGAAAGCTTTATACATAAGATGTTTGTAAAGACTTTTTACAATATTATAAGTGGTTCCACAGGAATTGATATGTCCCGTGCATCAGACTTTAAATTACTGGACCGTAAGGTAGTTGATTCATTCCTTGCACTTCCTGAAAGACACGTATTCTTCCGTGCACTTTCATCATGGGTAGGATATAAAACAGCTTACGTTGAATTTGATGTTCAGGAAAGAGAACTTGGCGAGTCCAAATGGTCTTTCAAATCACTTGTTAAGTATGCAATTAACAATATTACTTCTTTTTCAGCTGCTCCAATGCAGCTAGTAACAGGATGTGGAATAATATTCTTCATCTTTGCAGTAATATTTGGTGTATATTCAATAGTAAAATATTTCCTTGGATATTCTTTGGAAGGATTTACAACCGTAATACTTCTAATGCTTATCATTGGTGGAATATTAATGTTCAGCCTTGGAATTATCGGATATTATATTTCTAAAATATATGAAGAAATCCAGTTACGTCCAAGATACATTGTATCTGAAACAACTAATGGCTTAGAAATCAAAAAAGATAAATAAACATAACAAAAACTCCCAACAAACAGGTTGTATAGAACATCTACCGTTCAAACCTTTTATTGGGAGTTTTATTTATTGTATTCTCAATTTTTTATTTTTAATTTTCTCTCTTGTCATAAATATACCATCTACCGATGTCATAATCAGAACCGGTATAAATGCCACAAGATATCTGGAATTGCATTCCCAAATTGACAGGAATAAAATAATTCCAAACAACGCTATCCTTAAAACAAGCATTTTCTGCTGTTCATTAGTTCTTCTTATTGCAAAGATTCCCGATAACAATATTCCGACAATAAGTACAATATAATATAGCCATGAATAAATTAAACCTATCCAATGGTCACTGCCATGAAAAGTAAATACTCTTTGCCATATTCCATTCTCGTCTACAGGAAATCTGCCGGCATAATCATCACCTGCCAAACAACTGTCTCCCCAGGTTCTTTTAAGCTTTGTATAACATATATGCTCTATCAAACCTGCTTTGCCTTTTTCCCTTACACGCTTTTTAATCTCTTTTATGTCTGCTTTATTTTTTTCTTCGTATGTAGGAAAACTTTTTGTATATGAAACGTCCTCTTCACAATATCCGCCGGTTTCCCCTAATGCCATCATAACCCAATGTGTAAGTGGAAATTCATTTGCATCTTCCACTTCTTCACTAATTTCAAACTGACTTGAAATCACTTTATTTGATGCACTTACAACTGCCACAACTCCAACCATTGCTATTACAACAAACATTACAAACTTCTTTATTTGCTTAGCATCTTTAAGATTTAAGAACAATTCGCAAATCATAGCCATAAAAAGTATGAATATTGTCACTTTAATTTTGTAAGAAATTCCAGCAACAATTCCAATTAAAATGATATAAGCTATATTTGCCCTTCCGTCTGTTTTATTATATTTAATATAGAAATACAACATAAGAATTGCTAATAGCATTCCTGATGTATCAGTATATGCAAACATTGCATACAAATACAATGGAAGGCAACATACAGTTATGATTCCAACAACAAAAGCCTTCTTTTCATTCCATACAAGCTTTGCTGTTTTGTGAATAAAAAATATTGTTAACTGAACAAATACGCAACTTACAACAATTGATACTGTTTTAAATGTTTCAATGGTTGCTGATGCATAAATCATTCTTACAATCTTAAATAATATAACTAAAAAAGCTAACCAGAACTCATTATTAGGATATCTTGCCACATCCTGCTCATATAGCAATTGATTATGAAATACTACATTAGTTGCATTCTTAATTAATCCACCCCAGTCCCAGGATAGGTTAACTTCCAGTGCAAATGCCATATACACCATTAAAATTGCTGAAAGTACCTGAATTACTGCCCATGTAACTTTAAGATTAATTCTATCAAGCCATAGGTATTGTTTACTCATTGCAAAGGCAATAAGCACAAAAACAGGAACAGATAATAATGATGCAATATATGAGCCTGTAATCATATTCCCTACTACAAGTACACTTATCATGTAAAACACCACAACAAATGCCATGTTAAATATTTCTCCAAGTTTATTCATCCTCATTCTCCTGTTTATCTTCTGAATTAACTTCAACTTTATTAAGCAGAATATCTGCATCGTTTGTGTGTATTCCAAACTGAATTTCTTTCCATTCTTCCGGAATTCTAACTACAAAACCTGCATTCTTATAATTTCTCATTAATTCATCTAAAATATACAGTTGTTTTTTACACTTGTAACGGTCTGTTTTTATTTTTTCGTCTCCGTTTTGTACAAAAATATAATCATCCTTCTTCATAGCATATAAAGGAGTGCTGAATCTTCCACGTAGCATTCCTTCATATCCGGGCTTGTCCATAATTCCAATAACTCTTACATTACGTTCTGATAATCTTGCTAATTGTTTTTCTCCATATTGGAAAACCATATCATTATCCGTAATTGTCTTCTTAGCTCTGACTTTCTTTTTGTACTTTAATGACAATTCCATTTCTATTACAGGAAGTGCTGTGTTCATTGAACAAATAACTTCATCACTTACCTTTTTCAATACATTACTTAACCTGTCTTTAAACGTCTGCATTTCTTCCTCTGGAACCATTTCCATTACAACTTCTCTGTTACCTTCCAATAAGAATAATCTTAAATGGTAAGCAACTACATACTGAATATATGGAACAACTTTAAACTTTCTTAACAGGCTGCATTTCATAAGACGCTTATATCCGTCTTCCAAAAAAGTAGTATATCTTTCTTTTTTTCTCCACGCCTTATCAACAAGCGATGATTCGTTTTCCATCTTTCTGTAATAATAAATGGCACCCCTAGCCAGACCATATTTGCCCAGCTTTAAAATAACCTTGTTTATTGCCATTGCATCTTCCCAAAAGTCCATATTAACGTCAAACTTAAGTGAACGTAACGCCTTGTCTTTTAAGAACACGCCACCAATATAGTATTGAGGATAATTAAAATCTTCTTTTATGTTTACAACTTCTCTTTCTTCAAATCTCCAATTGGATTTATGTTCATCATTTCTTGCTCCAAAATGATATATTTCTGAGGTTACAAGCTGTATGTCCTTATGATTTTCAAAGAAATTCCATACTGTTTCCAAAGATTTGTTATCCAAATAATCATCAGAGTCAACAAACCCTACTATTACATTTTTCTCGTGTTTACACATCTTTATTCCGTAGTTTCTCACTGCCGAAACGCCCTGATTTTCTTCAAAATGTGTAACAATAAAATTATCCGGATATTGTTCTTTGTATTTATTGCATAATTCTAAAGAACCGTCACTGCTTGAATCATCTATTAAATGTATCACCACATTGTCCTTAAATGATAATGTTTGGTTTATTATACTGTCTACTGCTTTTTCAAGATATTCTTCTGCGTTATAAACAGGCATTATTATTTTAAACATAAGCCTCTCCCCCTATCATTTTTTATTTATCCCACATCATAATTGTTTTTCCGAAAGCTTTCTGAATGTCCATTTCAAATGCCTTCTTCATATCTTCTATTGTTCTTACAGGAACTACTGCTCCTACAATATTAGATAAGTAATTTATTATTTCAGGATTAGACTTGTAAAGTGCAACTGTCTTTTCAAAGTCTGCCACACCACTTCTGCTGCTTCCAAAAATTCTAAGTCCCTTTTCAAGTACCATTCTTGTATTAATAGGTACAGGATACTCTGATACTCCAAGAATTGATATTGTTCCTTCAGGATTAATATAATCAATAATCTGATTAATAGCCTTACCTGAACCTGCTCCACCAACACACTCAAACGCATGGTCAATCTTAACATCTTCAGGAATGTGCTCTACTGTAAATGTTGCATCTGCAAAAGTAAAATCCTGTAACTTATCAGGGTTAACTCCAAAAATATACAACTTAGTTTCAGGGAACATAGTCTTAAAGAACACTGCTGTTATATATCCAAGGTTTCCGTCACCCCAGATTCCGATAACATTTCTTCTCTTATGAGCAATCTTGTCAAATCTTCCAATTGCATGAACACTAACACTAACTATCTCAGTAAATGCTGCAACTGTTCTGTCGATATCCTGTGGCAATCTAACAAGTCTGTCTGGAGTGATTTCAACATATTCCTGCATAAAGCCGTCAAATCCGCTTGCTCTAAACTTACTTGTTCTTAAATAATTCTCTGCTATTATGTCATCTTTTTCAACAGGTGTGTTTGGCACCATAACAACCAATTCGCCTGTTTTAAAATTGCCTGAAGGATCTCTTACTACTTCTCCGATTGCTTCATGTATAAGAGCCATAGGTAATTTCTTTCTTAAAATTTCCGCATCTCTTAATCCCTGATAATAACGCTGGTCTGCATTACATATTGATAAATATGTTGGTCGTACAATGACCTTGTTATTATTTAAGTCTATGTCACTATACTTAATTTCAAATCTTCTGGGTGCTACTAACTGGTATACTGTATTTATCATAATTATTTAACCTCCGATAAACTTCCACGAGTATTATTTCTCGCTTATTAATGTTTCAGCCACACGTAAATCATATGGATAAGTAATTTTTGTGTTAGAAACTTCCCCTTCTACCAAATGAACTTTTTCACCCTTTATAACAAAAATCTTTGCTGCGTCCGTAAGAATTGTTTTTTCTTCTTCGCTTAAACCTTCATATAATGATTTTAATTTTTTAATCTTAAATGACTGTGGTGTCTGTCCCTGATACATTTTACTTCTGTCAGGAATTTCTGATATAATTTCGTTATCCATACTTTTTACAATTGTATCTGTTGCAGGAACTACAGTATCGCATGCACCATATTCCTGAGCATATTTAATATTTTCTTCAATAATTCTATGTGTTACAAATGGTCTTACTGAATCGTGTGTAACAATAACAGAATCATCGTCTATTGTATAGTGATCTTCAATGTATGCAATTGCATTCATAATAGTTTCATTTCTTGTAGAACCACCACTGATTACAACTATCTTGTCATTCTCGCCAATATATTTCTTAATTAAGTTTTCTGTGTGATTAACCCACTGGTTAGGACACAAAACAATAATCTTTTCGAATTTATCATTTACATAAAATTTTTCTAATGTATGAATGATAATAGGCTTTCCTGCAATGTTAAGATACTGCTTTGGCTTTTCTACATTTCCCATTCTGCTACCAATTCCACCTGCTAAAACTGCTCCAAATATCATAATCTTGTTCTCCTTACATACTGTATAAAATTTCTTTATATAAACTTCATTAAGTATAACATATTTTCTTTCTTTTACAAAGTTTTAGTGTTTTTATCATTCTTTGCTCAATTGTTCTAAAATATACTTAATATACATTTCCACAATATCAATATCCGACACCTGATACAGCATTCTTGCCCCAACTGCATCTTCGATTTCATTAAAAACCGCCTTCCCGTTATTGAAAGTAAAATCAATTCCTGCATAGTCCTGTGGCAACTTATCTACTATTCTCTCCACCATTGCTTTTTCTTCATTATTAAGAGTGTATTCCTGAACCTTTCCACCTAAACTATAGTTACTTTTAAAGCTTTCCGTCGAGGTTCTAAGAACTGCCTTAATAATTTTATTTCCTATTATGTATACCCTGACATCACGACCAAGATCAGAGCAGCACTGCTGCACAACATATTCCTGACCGTTCATTGCCTTAACTGCCTGTTCTTCTTCCTTGCTGTTATTTACAAGAAATACCTGACTTCCGCCATGACCACTGCAACTTTTTATTACATAAGGATATTCAAATCCTTTATTTTCTATTTTGCTCTCTATTATTTCATTTCCATATTTAACTGCCAAAAAAGGAACCACATCTTTCAAAAACTCATACGTGATTCCTTTATTATTAGCTATTCTTGTAACTGAACTGCTGTTAAAGACTCTCACTCCTTTTTGTTCCAAGAGTTCTCCCATAATGTGATTTCTACTTCTGTTAATTGCAAAATCAACCTTATTACATTTCACGTATTGCTCCATGTTTTCAAGTTCTTCCACAATTACAAGCTTAATCTCTATAAAATGTTCTTTAAACTTGTCCTTATACATTTGAATATAATATTTATTTTTTTCAACATCTACAGCCGAATATATTAGCCACCCTATCATACCTAATCTCCATCTTTTTGATAGTCTGCATAATTGTCATCTGCTAACAATCATGCATCGGGCTATATTTTAAAACTCTTCATATATAAATGTTGGTGCTGCCGAATCCTTTGACATAACAAAATATAGCCACAACACCATAAATATACCATAAAAGAGAAAAATTTTCCCTATAAACATTGCTTTTTCGCTATTTCGAAGGTTGTTTATAAAAATTATAAATTTTTTCATTAAACGTTACCAGTCCTTTCAATGCCAGATGACTTTCGTCTTCAAAGTAATATTTTTCATATTCTCCGTCAGTCATGTCTGCAAGCTGTACATCATACTCTTTTGCTATTTTTCTGATTTTATTATAAATTGCATTTCGCTTTTTCTTAGGCCATCTGATATAGTCATTATACAAACCGTTAAAAGGCTGAAGAACCACCATAACCTGTAGATTTTCCTCTTTGCAGATTTGAAGCAGGCAAGCCAAATCCTTTCCTTCAACGGATTTTTCTGTGTAAGTAGGTTTCCATCTTATGTTATGATCTACAAGTTTTTTGTATTTTTTATTATAAACATTATCAAGCATACCCATTTGGTTTTTTGATGTTTTCTTTATGCCCTTTTTCTCGGCTTTCTTATAGTATTTTTTCCATTTAATCTTTTTGTTTGTAGTACCGTCTGCTTTTTCGTCACTACTTTTACCCAACATACCTGACTTCCATGCATTAAAGAAAAGCTTAATGTCCGCTTTGTCTTCCACCAGCCTTGTGTGAATACTTTTTCTAAAAATATCCCACGGATTCTTACTGTTATCCCTATACCATCTTACATCATCCTTTATTCTATTACACATTGTAGGATTGTTTTTTGTAAGGTCAATGGCTCTGCTTATAACATAATCCTTAGTGCTATCGCTAATGTCTTTATTTTTTAGAAACTCAATAAAATTGCTTTCCGAATAAGTTGCTCCAAATGCGTCCTCTTTAACACCAGTATTTTTAAACCACTGTGGCGACACACTTATGACAATCTTTCTTCCCTTTAATGTTTCTCCTATACTTCCAACTGCAATGGCATGATACAAACTCTGATAGCCACCTTTTCCTATAAAAACAGGCTTCATATCAGTATTCTGAAAAATAGTATTGCCGTGAAATCCTGAGTTCTGGCAATGCTTCAGTTCAGAAGAGCCAAATACTGCAATTGAATTTTTATCCTTTAGCAAATTTTTCAAGCCCTTATTACTTGAAAATTTAGACGGATCAATCCATGTTCCATACTTTACACTATACTTTGGCATTTCTTTAGTAGCTACAAATTTAACTGCTGTAACCGTAACCGCAAACATAAGAAATGCTATAAGTATTGCTTTTATGTTTTTCATCTGATTTATTACCCCTGTTTTTTGCTTTTAACTAATTCCAAAATCTTGTTAACCGTATTAATGTCATCTCTAACAACTTCTGAAGGTGAAATAATAACTCCTGTTTCCTCTTCAATTCTTGTCAAAAGTTCTGCAAACCCTAATGAATCCAAAATATCTTCTTCAAAAAGGTCCATGTCTCTTTCTTCTCTAATAATATCATCCTCACAAATTTCTTCTAATAAATCTAAAATCTTCTCTTCCATTTTTAGTATCTCCTTTTCATTTACGCATTTAATTATTTATTTTGGTTACATTATCTCACCATTATGCAAGCACTAACGAGGTAATGCCTTTTGCACTACAATCTTATATTATATGTCCTGAGAATATCAGAAAACCAAACATTACAAAATTCATTGTTATTGCCCATGATACAATTTTATACCATCTTTTTTTCTTATTTTTCTTATAGAATTTGGACTTCTTCTGGTATATTTCAGTTAACGCTAGCAACACACCGTGATACAGACCATACACCAGATACTGTATTGCAAGTCCGTGCCAGATTCCCATTACAAACATATTGATAATGAAACCAACTGATGCTGTTGTAAGTCGTGTCTTAAACCTTTTCTTCTTCATTGAGGACATTATAAATCTGGTAAAGATAAAATCCCTAAACCATTCTGATAATGATATGTGCCATCTTGCCCAGAAGTCTTTCATATCAGTGCTGATAAAAGGTTTGTTAAAGTTTTCCGGAACTTTTATGCCAAGCATATATCCGGTTCCAATCGCCATAAGACTGTATCCTGCAAAGTCAAAGAACATATATATTCCATATGCATAAGAATATGCCAAAACCTGCAATATTGTTTTTGCCATTACAAGACTCATAACTTTATAAGCAAGGTTTGCAAGAACAAATTTATACAACAACCCCCATGCCATCTTTTCAATCCCCGTTCCGAAAAGCTCTAAGTATTCACTTCTCTTATAAGCCTTCCCTGAATCAGCCATAAATCTTCGGCTTCTGTCTATCGGTCCACAACTGAAAGTCGGGAAGAATATTAGAAACTCTGCAAAATCAGAAGGGCTTATGCTCTCAATAACCCCGTCGTACATTTCAATAATAATCTGTACCACTCTAAAGGTTAAATATGATATTCCTATAAACTGGAACCATCCCATATTTTTAAATGTTTCAAGTTCGCACAGCTTACAGAATATTAATGGTGTTATTGAAAATAAAACAAAAAGCCTGTATATCCATAATTGCCTTCCCTTAGTCCTTCTAAGCCATTCATATATTTTTACAATTGCAAGCTCTATTGCAAAATATGCAAGGAAATATACAAATTTAATAGGTTCACCACCTAAAACAAGAACTATAACTAATATGGAAACTGTTATATTGTACCATTTAAGAGGCTTTTCCAAAAAACCAAGTATAAGAGCACCTGCCAAAACCAATATAAGTACCGTAAAAAAATACTCTCCTGAAAAAAAGCTCATTACAACAATCCTCCTAAATATTTTCGGTCTGCCTTTCCATTGCTATTCATAGGAATGTTATCAACATATTTTATCTTTTTAGGCACCATATACGCCGGAAGTATTTCCTTAAGTTCCGTCTTTATTTGTCTGCTAAATTCCAAATCAGACTTTTCACCTTTATCACCTGTCACAAAAGCTGTAAGACTTTTCACCTTTCCGTCTTTTATATTTGGTAAAACAACCGCGTGACTTATTTGCGGAAGCCTTAGCATATTATTTTCAATATCCTCCACTTCAATACGGTAGCCGTGAAGTTTAACCTGTAAGTCAATTCGTCCGTTATAGAAAAGTTGCCCCTCTTTTAGATATCCTGCATCTCCTGTATGGTATGCTCTGTATTTTATTCCATTACGTTCACACTGAAAGAATGCCTTCTTTGTTAAATCATCTCTTTTATAATATCCGGTACTTACCGTGTCACCGATTATAATAATTTCACCCTGTTGTCCTTCTTCTAATATTTCACCCTGCTCACCGTGAATTTCAATAATTGTTCCTTTTTTCTCGTGTCCAACAGGCAATGACTTGCCCTGACTCATTATATTTTCAAGTAGTTCAGGTGTAATCTCAACATCTGTTACTGCAACTGTAGACTCTGTTGGTCCATATGTATTAATAACCTTAGCTTTCGGGAATCTCTGGTGAAGCTTTGAAACTGTTGCCGTTGTAAGTACCTCACCGCAAAAAAGAAATACTTCCAAATTAGGAATTAACTCTCCTGAAAACTTTCTGTCTGACAAACACATATCTGCAAAAGACGGTGTTGATACCCACACATTAATATCTGACTGTTTAAAGTGTTCAAACATAGCATTGTAATCTTCCTGCATCTTCTTTGTCATTGTGTGAAGTGTTCCACCACATGCAAGACTTGTATACAAATCCATCACCGACAAATCAAAAGAAAATGGTGCCTGATTGACAAAATTCTTTCCTTCCTTGTCCTGCTTTGAACTTCCCAAATTAACTGACCAATCCAAATAATTGTTTAAACAGTCAAAAGTAATCTTTACTCCTTTCGGCTTTCCTGTGCTTCCTGACGTAAACAGAATATAGTATATATCTTCCGGTTTAGTAGCCCATTCCGGACAATATTCTTCCTGTTCCTCTTCTATTATCTTTTTAATGCTGTCAAGATTTTTCACATTATAGCCATCAAAATCCATATCGCCTTCTACTTTAAAAATCACTTCAGGATTAACACACTCTGCCGTATCCATAACTCTTGTATCCGGTATGGATATGTCCTGTGGACAATAAGCCCTTCCTGACTTAACGCACGCTAAAAAGCACACAACCATATATGGATTCTTATGCCCATATACAACAATAGGAACCTTGTTGCTACTAAGGTTCCTATTAATCCACGCAGCAAGCCTGTTAGAATATTCCTCCAACTGTTTATAAGTTAGAACACTATCTCCACTTTTAATAGCAATCCTAGATTCACTGGTTGCTGCATAATATTTAATATTTTCTAATATATTCATACTCTTACCCCTTTATCTTGTCGTTAACTGTATTGAATGTCTGATTGTGATACAATATTGTCGTTTTTTCTTTCCTACACATCATATCATCATATATTTTTATTTTCAATACAATTTTCAACAATTAACTTTTTCTTTACCCTATCTTTAGAATTTCTTTCGTTTTTCATAAAGCTTTTCGTAATTTGTCATCAGATTATATGCCTGACAGATATTTTCTGTGTTATCTAAACTTTATTAAGTATATACTCCATAATTTCATCTGCCACATTTACTCCCGTACAGTCATATATGTTCTTAAAATGTGCGTTAGAATTAACTTCGCACAATACAGGTTCACCCTGCTTTCCAAACATAATGTCCACTCCGGCAAAATCAAGCTTTAACTCTCTGCAGACCTTAAGTGCCATTTCACACTGTTCCTCTGTAGGCGTGTATTTCTTCATCTTTCCGCCATTTGTAATGTTAGCGCGGAAGTCATCTTCGTTAACACGTTCCATTGCAGTAACTATCTTGTCTCCCACAATATGGATTCGCACATCCCTGCCTTTTGAACTTTCAATATACTCCTGCATTATAAAATCACAATGACCTATAGCTTTTATTTTTTCAACAGCTTCATAATAATTATTAACAAGGTAAACCTGTTCACCGAAAGAGCCTTTGTTCTCCTTAATTACCATTGGATATCCAAGGCTGCCTTCGATTTGAAGCACAAATGTATAATCTTTGTATTCCTTATCGAAAGTCATTGGTGCCATATAAGTTGCAGGCATCTTAATATCCGTGTTCTTTAATTTAATAAAAGTAAGTGCTTTATCATCACATGTTTCTATTGCCTCTGCACTGTTAAACACTTTGAAACCTTCTGCCTCTAAAGTTTTTGCAAGCTTAACATCCTTATCCCAAAATAACACAAAATCAGGCTTCTGCTTCCAGTTCGTGCTGCCGGAACTAATTTTCAATACTGAATCAACCTGGTCGTTTGGAAGCTTTCTTAACTTGCAATCTCTCTTTTCTGCTGCTTCAATTAACCAGTTATATATTTCATCAAACTTTTCACTTTCCAAATATCCGTTTACTATTAACCAACCTGTCTTCATAATTCCTCCATATAACGTAAAGAACGGTTAAGGCCCCCTTGCCATTAACCGTTCCGGACTGAAAAATATGTTAGTATACTTGTGAGTCTTAGGAGAGACTCATCTTTTAATTTAAATTAAAAGATTTAAGTATTAGGTACTACGTCTATATTATAACAAATAATATTCAGTTATTCAATATTCATTTTTTATTATCCAACACTAAATGTTTTTTGTGTAAATTGCACACATTAAAGTGATGTTGGATAAGATGCAATTGCTCCGTTTTCCAGTACACTTTTTGCGCAATAACCATTAGATTTCTTTAAGTATTCTTCTAATTTATCTTCTGTCAAATCAGCAATGCTGTCTGTTGTAACACCGTCTTCTGCCAACTGATATAATAATGAACCAATAAAGGCATCTCCAGCACCTGTTGTGTCTATTGCATTAACCTTTTCTGCCGGTGCACTTGCACTTACACTCTTAGTATATGCCTCTGCCCCTTCAGAACCTTTAGTATAAATAACTAATTTAACTCTGCCTGTAAATAACTGTGGCAAAGCATCTTCAATGCTATCTTTTCCTGTAATAAATTCAAGTTCCTCATCAGAAATCTTAACAATATCTGCCTTCGGAATAAATTCATTAATTCTCTTTCTAAGTAAATCAATGTCATCCCAAAGTGCCAATCTTACATTAGGATCAAAACTAATAATTGCTCCACTGTTTGCAGCATATTCAATCGCTTTCTCATGAGCATCCTTCATTGGAAAATCTCCAATTGACACTGAACAAAAATGTAATGCGAAAGCATCCTTAAACCAATCTTCTTTTATTGTTTCAGGCTTAAGAAGCATATCTGCACCCGGTTTTCTGTAGAAAGAAAACTCTCTGTTACCATCATCTTTTAACGCAACAAAAGCTAATGAAGTATTGGCATCATTAATTCTTGAAACATATTCACATCCAATGCCATAATATTCAAATTCATCAACAATTTTGTCACCAAAAGGATCATTACCTAACTGAGTTATTAACTTAGACTCTCCTCCAAGTTTAGTAAATGCTCCACAAACATTGGCAGGTGCTCCACCTACAGCCGGCTTAAAAGATTCCACCTGTTTAATTGGAACTCCTGTATTCCGGGGAATAAAATCTATTAATGCTTCTCCAATAGCTAAAAGTTTCTTCATTTTTACATCCCTTCCTGTTTTTTCTTTTGTATAATTCAATATGATGATACCACATTTTTTACTTTTTGTAACTTTATTGTCTTTATATTAGCTGTTATTTGTGATAAAATTGTTTCAACACAAATATGGAGGTTTTTTATGAGCGAGAGAAAAAACAAGACTCCCGGCACTGCTAAAGATAACAATGCTTTATACATTCTTATTTTTACCGTGGTGGTAGTTATAGGCATTGCTGTTTTCATTTTCAGCAAAAACAATAGTTCAAAAAATGACACTAACAACGCCGGTGCTGTTGCAAATAACAATGCAAGCACAACCGTTTTAAGCGTAGTTGAAACAAATGGCTCATTAGACGGAGAAATTGGCGAAGACGAAACAATTGATAATTATGTAAACTTCTTTGGAGATTCTTCTAAGAAAGCTACTGCCAAAGATTCAATCTTTGACAAAAACATTAACCAGGTTAAAAAGTTTGAATCAAAACGTAGCATAACACTGGACAATCCAAGCGAAGCTTCAGCAGATTCAAGTGACAAGGGTGATACATACACTTACCTGACTTACAAGTTTAACGGTGAAAAATCCCCAGCAGTCCTTGGAATTCCTGTTAACACTGATTCTAACACGTGTATGCTTGTATACGTATTTAAGAATAAAGAATTAACAGAAATAAGAGTTCAGTATGGCGAAGTGGGGATGGACCAGTACAACAACATGATCAACACGCTTACAAACACATACGGACAGGCTTCATTCTCAAGAAGCTGGTCTGACGGTTCAAAAGAATCATGGTGGAAATCAAAGGCATACACACTTGATGCCGTGTGCCAGAAAAATGCCATAACACTTTATTATAAAGTTAATTAGTAAACGAAAATAATAAAAGGATTGTCGCTTTTGTAAATTTATCACCAATGCGACAATCCTTTTTTGTTTTATTCCACAAATATATCTTTCATATTTTGAATTAAGTTTGTAATTTACTATTGAACCATCCTCAGTCAAATTTATTATTGCAATAGGTTCATCTTTTCTTTTAAAAATGTAAGGATTCATATGCAGCCTCCAATTCCAACTTGCTTAACTCTTCATCCAATTTCCATTGAGCAAGTATATCAATATAAAAATAATAAGTTAATACTTATTGATAACTAATGTTGTTTACTCAATATCTATTAACTTATTACTTTACATCTATATTTGCGAGAACGTTTCGACCCCAATTAATTTCTCTTTTTCTTTGCAATATCCAATGTACATAAAATAGTTGGTATATTTATCACTATAAAATCTCCTAACAAATCTATTGCAAACAAGCTTTTATGTGTAGATACTTTTTTATCATTGCTAAAATCATTCTCATCACTTATAGAAGAATCGCTTTCAAATCCACTTTCTTCTATTGCAACAGGCTGTATTTCATCTGCTGCATATTCATTTTCTTTTTGAACAATCTGAAAAATACTTATACCGATAATGACACATGATATGATAAAAGGTATTATTGGAAAAAAGTACTTATTCTTTTTCATACACATTTTATTAACCAAAAACATTATAATTACTAGGATAACTGCTATTAAAATTTTAATCATTCTTTATTCCTCTTTAATGTATTTTATTTATATTTCAACTACTTTCTTTTTCTATACAAAAATAGAAGAAATTAAAACAATCACTACTCCTATAATTGCTACTGATAATCCTCCAATTGACAGTTTATCTAAACCTTCCTTTTTTGTTCTTTTCAACTGTTCCAACAAAAGGCATACCAGGAAAATGACTATTGCAATTAAAAAAATTTTACTTCTCATATAATTTATCCTCCGTGAATTAATATTCTTTTACTCTTAAATGGATTTAAATTAGAATTAATAATATTAGATTTTCAATACATTTCTTGTTTTTCATTTACTCTAAATTCAGAACATAGTCTTCCTGTGAGTGATTGTAGCATAGAAAACGTTTTTATAAAACTGTATTGTTAATTTTTGTTTCACTATGAGCAGTGCACAGCTCAATTACGCTTCGCTTCATTTCGCTGATGCGGCATTCGCCGCATTAAAAAAAGAGAGAATGTTCTTTTCGAAATAACACGACCGAAATTGTAGCCACTGAAATTATATACGTATAAAAACAAGCCGCAGCGAATTTCATTTTCGCTGCGGCTTGGTATTATACCCACATTATTTTGCAGAATATTTTTTCTTTCTTCCATAGACTGCGGTTCCCGCTACGCCTATTCCGGAGACAAAAAACAAAGCAATCCAAATATTTATCATGCTTTTTTCGCCGGTTTTAGGAAAAATATGTGTAACGGTACTACCAGCCCTCGCTGATACAACGGCATAGTATCCTCCTTTATCAATGGTAAAGGATATTTTATTGCTATCGCTTTTTGAAACAAGCTGTGATAGACTTCCGTTTGTGGAAATCTTAGCTACTTTAGGCACACCATAACCCTTTGGCAAGGTAATGTTCACCTGAAGCGTCTTATTCACGTCAACACGAGTTCCGTACTCATCTATAAAATAAATTTCATAAAACAAAATATTGGTTCCGAGATTAGTTGTACAGTCTGAAATCCACTGATAAGCCCGTTTATCCTGTTTGGTAATTGGAAAAATCACCATTCGTAAGGAAGTAACATCGGATTTCGATGTCAATGTAATCTTAATGCCGTCAGGTAATTCTACAACATAATGTCCGTCATTGTCTTTTTTTGCACCGTAACAGCCATCAGGAAGCGTATAAACCGCTTTTGCAAACACGCCGATCGTCTTTTCTTCCGGCAGATTGTTCCCGGTGGCGAAA
The DNA here is from genome assembly GCF_025150745.1 of Eubacterium ventriosum. Taxonomy (NCBI): domain Bacteria; kingdom Bacillati; phylum Bacillota; class Clostridia; order Eubacteriales; family Eubacteriaceae; genus Eubacterium; species Eubacterium ventriosum. The sequence continues at coordinate 564,977 of NZ_CP102282.1, read as the reverse complement.
ACCGGCAAAGAACAAAAAATGGACAATATAACGCTGGCAATGAGAACAGCTGTTTTTTTCATATTTTCATCCTCCCACAGTGGTATTCAGCGTTACAGCTCCGGCGCTATAATAAGTATCCGGCTCGTACGCCATTATTTTAAGTTTTATGTTTGCTCCGCTTTTAGGAATTTTGTCAAATGTAACCGTCTTGACATATTCATTCGGCTTTAAAAGTCCTGTTTCGGCAAGAATATTGTCCTCTTCATCAAGAATGCGCAACTTTAACCAGACCTTGTTGCCTTCATCATTGGTTAAGTACACATCCGCGGAGTTACCATTCAAAACGACTTTGCCGCATACATGGGTTGAGAAATTCATTCCATCCTTATAAATCTGCGTCCAGCTTTCGTCCGCCACATCTGGCATACCACTTTGTGCTGTTTCCTCAAATGGCGGCGGTGTAAACTTTGGTTGCTCAGTTCTTCCACCTGTCAGAACAAAAGACAGGACCATTCCGAGAACAGCAAGAAAGCAAATGGCAGCAGAGAAATAAATGGCTTTACACTTCATATTTTTAGACTCCTGTACATTTTTTACCATCCCTCATATCCTCTCCCCATTATCTTGATAAGCAGAAATCAGGGATAATCTCCATCATAACACAGGCTGCATGTTAGCACGCATCCTAAATTCCGATGATATTATTCGTTTACGAGGGTCACTGTTACTACACCGATTTTTGTTTTTGCAGAAGTATCGGAAGCAAGATCTCCGGTCAGGCTGAGAGTTGCGCTACCCGAAGGTGCGGCTGAATATCTAGTATCTACAGCGCTATTGAGATTCAGTGTTCCACCATCAGAGAAACTTCCGCTAATTCCGTTGTATCCTGACTCAGGTGCATAGCTGAGCTGTGCAGTTACATTGGCATTAGAATGATTTGTGACTTCGATTTTGTTTGCGTCTGTCGCGCAACTCCATGTAGCAGCCTTGGCACCGTCATAGCCGTGCGTATCCGGATTCCATGTTCCTTTTGAAGCGTCTGTATAAGTAAATTCCATACTTCCCCAGGCAATATCTACACTGTAAACTGTTGCTGAAGCATCGCCCGCAACATAAGTACCCTTAACCACTGCGGAGTCACTTCCATCTTTAGCTGTGATAGGACTTGCCGCAAAGGCAGTTACAGACGCCGTAGAAAGTAGCGCCAAAGAAATAATAATTGCAAATATTTTTTTCATTTCTCTATATTCCTTTCTGATATAAAATACAAATTAATTCAGGGAAACTGTAATAGAACCGACTTTTGTAAAATTGGTAATATTACTTGCAAGGGTTCCGGAAAGCGTTAGTTTAGTACTTACGCCGTCAGCCCCCGCCACATCATCTACAGTACCTGCGTTCAGCGTTTTAGACTCCACACTGAATGCACCGTTTACATCTTCAAAACCGGAAGCTTTTGCATAAGCAAAACTCACATTCACATCCTTGTTGGAATGATTAGTTACGGTGACCGTATCTCCGTCTGCAGTCCAATTTGTTGTGATGTTGTCGGTATATTGATGTTTAGAAGGATCCCACACTCTGGTACCTGCGGCAGAATAGGTAAATTGCATTGCTCCCCATGCAACGTTTACACTGTAAACATCTGGTGTGTCCGTACCGTTTGCATACTTTGCCTGCACATCAATGCTTCGGTTTTCGTTTTTGCCTATGGTATCTTCTCCCCCATAGGCGGTAACCGGTACTGCCAAAATCGTAAGAGTTAAAAGCATAACAAATAATTTTTTCATATTAAAAATTCCTTTCTTTATGTTTATATATTTCACGCCCTTGCAGGCGAAAAAGTACTACTCCGTCACCGTCACAGTTACGGGAATTTCCGTATTGACCATAGCTTTTTCTGCGCTTGTGCGGTCATAATACAGGACAACGATTTTTCCGTCATAGCCTCCTGCAGCAAGCTTCTTTTCGGCACCGTCCAAAAGGTTCAGTGCGGAAACCCTGTTGCCAGGCTCCAATCTACCCGATTGCAGGATAACAACGTCATCTATTACAAGCTGAAGTACCATATCCTGATTGGATTTTGTCGGATTGGCAAACAAAAGTGTTGCCTTCTTATCCGAAAGGCTGATATCTACCTCTTTTGCATAGGTAAGACCTACTGCTCCGCCGCCCTCTGGCTGTGAGAGTTTTTTCTCCCCATCGTCACCGATTGGTTCGGCGTTTTCCTCAACCTGCTGTGGTGCATAATCTGGAGCAAGGATGGCATCACCATCACGAAACCATATCGCCCAAACGCTTAATCCCACCGCGGCAATTGTAATAAGTAGCAAAAGCAAAAGTAGTAGCCACTTTTTTTTGTTTTCTTTCTTGTCATCGGTCATACTTAATCACCTCCAACTGTTACTGTTACCGAACCGAGTACCGATTTTTCCATTGATTCTGTCGGTTTTCCGTTTAAACTCAACCACGCAGATTTCTTTTCTGCTGCCGGAAGGACAACCGGTGCGGTAATAACTGCTTCCCCATCGGTAAAGCCACCGGACACCTGACTCTTTGTCTGCGTGTATCGATAGGATACGCTGACCTCAACATCGCCACTGTTTTGTACGGTAATTTTATTTCCATCCGTTTTATCCGGACTCCAGCCGACACCCTCGTAGGTATGAGTTTCTGCGTTCCATGTTCCATCCGAGTAAGTAAATTCCATGTCTCCCCATGTGATATCCACGCTGACAATGTCAACATGAATGTCCTTGTAACTTACAAAACTGTTTCCCGCATTATCAACGGCTGTTACAGTTATCCTTATATCTCCTGCGGGGATTTCCGTCAGTGTAAAGCTAACATTGGTTTTCCCGCTTACCGAAATGTTTTCTGTTTTCAGAGTTTCCTCGCTGTTTTCTATCTTATATGTAACCGAAGCAAGCCCCGACAAACCTGTACCATCCTCACCGTCCTTTACAGTCACAGTCATTCCCGATCCTGCGGAATACTCACCAAAGGTAATTTCAGGAGGTGTCTTGTCTATTTGAACAAGCTTAAAGCCCTCTGTTTTATTGGCTTCTCTGCCTGTCTCCGTGTCCCCTGCATTATCGTAAATCTTGTAATAAATGTAATACTTACCTTCATCACTTACGGTAATTGTATTCCCGGTAAGCTTCGTCAGACCCTCGGTTGGAATTTCCTCGGTATTTGAAACTACTTTGTACCATTTTTCGCCAACGCCACTTTGACTATCGCTTGCGGTTATAGTAATGACCTGATCATCTTTCGACCAGCTGTTTGAACCACCGCTTACGGTTACAGTCGGTGGGTCAAAGTCAAGTTTATCAACCTTTATAGTTGCACTGTTCTTTCCGCCGTAGTCAAGATCTCGGACAGTCACCGTATAGTCGCCATTCTGCCTTGCCCAGACCTGACCATTTGGCTCTATGCTTGTTTTGCCATCCGGTAAAATAACTTCGTAATTTTTTCCGGTGTAATTTGAAAGCCTCCAGGTTAATGTCGCCATATCGTTTGTCCATGCTGTCAGTGCACCTTCTATGGTAATCGTCGGTGCATGATTCTCAACCGCCGTTTGGGAAATCACCGTATAAGCCTGCGAATAGGCTGTGCAAGTGTGACTAAGATTATCAAAAACCTTAATATGCAGATATTTAGTTGTCAGCACACTTTCGGTCGCCGTATAAGCAACTGTTTTTGCACCTGTCCGAAGTGTACTCCACGAAGTCGGTGTTACAGTGCTGTTCGTCCAACTGTATTGCACGGTTTTTACTCCCGAATGTGCATCGGCATAGGTTATAGGTAAAACAATTTTTGTATAAACACCACTTTTTGGTGATTCAACGGTTCCGCTTGTCAACTCTCCGACAGAAGCCGTAGGGGCTTCCCGATCAATTTTTTCAACCTGAACAGTTTTGGAAACAGTAACATCTCCCGCTGTCAATAGGAATGTATAATAACCGTTATTTGTAACTGTAACGCTTGTTGCAGTTGAACTTAATGTTGTCCACGTGGTTGCATCCGACTTGCGGTATTTCAGAGTTTCTGCACCGGTTGTCGAAATTTTTATGCTTCTGCTTGTAGCCCAATTCGTATTATTAGCCGTAACAGTGAGCGTTGGTGGTGTGCTTCCCGTTGCGGGGGTTGACGCCGTGCCGAAATCAAGACAAACGTTTTTGTAATCCGAAGCTCCCGTTGTAGCATAAACTGCTTTTACATGAAGATACCACTTGCCATTGCTTGTGCCACTACCCGGTTCTTTACGAATGGATAGCGAAAGCCCTGAATTTTTTGCGGTGGTAAGCTCTGATGATGAAAGTTCCACCCAACCTGTTGTCGGTGCAGTCGTTGAATCCGACCATGCGTAACTCATTCCCGTGGTTTTTGTCTGATTCGCATCAACTTTAATCGTTGCTTTGCCCGTGCCATTGGTAATTCCGTTTCTCGTAACGGTGAATTTCGGAACGGATGTGTTAACGGTTGCAGTTGTGGTACCCGTGCCGCTTGTTGTCGCCTTTGTAGTTGTAACGTCGCACATATCCTTGATATAACTTGGATTTGTAAATCCGTTTACAGTGAGTTTTCCACTTGCGTTATTCGCTACAGTCCCCTTAAAATAGAGAACGTTTGTATTCGCTCCTCCAACATAAGAGGCCGTTCCCCATGATGTGTTCACCTTAACACTTGAAAGAGTGCCACTGTTCGTGCTATCTACAATTTCGTCAAAAATTAACGAAACTATAAATGAATCTCCAATCTTGTAAGTACCTCCTGCCATAGGAGCAACTGCCACAAGCTGGGGTTCAATAGGGTCGTAAATCATAGTGTAATCGTTATAGCTGTTCATGTACCAGATATCTTCGCCACTACCGGCTGACGAGAACCAGACATGAGCGGTATCGTTAATGTCAAACAATATGTATTTGTTGTTTTCGACTCTTCTACCGCTTGCTGCATTCGTTCCGTTTACCGCAGAAATCTGTGTTCCGGTCATAGCCGGAAGATTCAATGCGCCATCAGGCTTAGTTGTACCTGAACCCGTCTCCCATGTGGCGGTAAAGTAAGCACTGCCAAACTTGCTGTCGTCTATCGGTATTGCCGACTTGCTTCTGATCGTAGAAGGACCACAACTATTCGGGGCGTGATTTCCCATCCACGCAAGCTGGTATCCATTTTCTTTTTCTTTAAAATTAAAGTATGCTCTGTAATAAAATCCGGATGCCGTCGCCTTTAAATAGGATGAGTCAATGGCTTTGTTTACATTGAAATTTATCTGATTGGTATTTTTTCCTCTGCTATTTTGAAAATATATTTTCCAGTCTCCGGTACCTGACTGGTCAGCAACCCACTTGTTGCTGTCTGTAATGGTTACGGCTCTTTCCGTCTCATTGTACACAGTTCTGTCCACCGTATATCCGCTAACTTTTTTCAATGTCCTCGTTGCATTTGCAGGACTTCCAAGGGCTCCGCCACCCGTTATGCGGTAGATTTCCACCGAATAGGTACGGTCTGCGTTACTATAAGCAGTGGCTGGCTTGCCACTATACGGTGCGTTTGTTGTCTTTTCGCTTATTGTTATGGTTTTTGATGTTTCTCCTTCTTTAAAGGTCAATGTGCCATTTTTGTGTGTAAAGTGCGTGCCGCCTACCGCCGAACCATTTACCGTGCGGAAATAGACAGTCTGGCTGCCCTCGCTGCCGCCGCTTCTTGTCACCGTAAAGGTATTGCTACCATTGTTTTTTATTGTAAAAGTACCGTATGCGGGTAGGCCCAGCCCTATTGTGATCTCCTCGCTGTAATAAGTAACTCCGCCTGCGGTAATATACGCTCTTGCATAATATTTTACACCCTTTTGCAGATTATTCGCCGTAACGGAAATTTTGTCTCCCGCCTTACCTGCTATGGTCGTCGTTGTTGCTTTTCCGTTATTTACGGTAAGGCTCGGTGAGTTCATAACGCCCCAAACAAAGCCACTTTCTGTAACTGCATCAGTGCCGGGATTGTTCAACGTAGAGGTGAGATTTTTTGTATCTTTCGTGAAAACCGGTGTCGAAATATCCACATAAGAAGAAACGTAAACTGAGCAGATCTTTGTAGTGGTATTTCCTGCCTTATCCGTGACTTTTACCGTAGCATTTTTATTCCCCGGTGTTTTAGTAAAGTCTGCTGGTAAAGTCACAGTAACCGTACATTCTGAAGCAGGCTCATTATCCGTGATAGTGAGCGCAGCCCGCACCGCGTCTTTCACAGCCTCATCGGAGTCTCCCGTCATAACCTGAGTAGGCGTATAGCCAACATTCGGTGCCTGGCTATCTTTCCACTGAGCTAAAAGCCTCGTTGATTTCGTAGGAGTAAAGCTCTGTCCTGCCGCATATGTCGTGCCGGTTTCAGCATCTTTCCAGTTTACAAACGAATAACCGGCGCGGGTTGGTTTTTGGGTAGATATTTTGATGCTTTCTCCCTTCCAAGTCGCCTGAGTGGAAGGAATATTACCTGCATTTTCGTTGTTTCCATCATAGCGTACAGCCAGCGGACATTGAAAATTCGCCGTAATGGAATTTCCCTCGCTGTCTGAAACAACAAATTTTACCTTGTCAGGAGTAGTAAACTTAACTGTATAACTTCCGTGGTCTAAAATCTTGCTTTTATTTCCGTCATATGTAATCGTTACTGTGTAATCCTTTGAATTTCCCGAACCTTGCTTTTCAATATCATTCAATGACGCCGATATATCTCCGGAGGTAATACTTTCCTTCTCATAGTTATAAGCGTAGTATGGCCCGCAGTTTTGTGCTCCGCCATATCCGCAAAAATAACGGTATCCCGTAGGAGTTCCGGAATTCGGAACCTCATAAAGTCCTCCGACTACACAGTTATCAAAATCCTTGCCCGGTGTAACTACGTCCACATAAACCTTTACCTCGGCATTTGTTCCATACTTGTTTTTTATGTAGTGGGCGGATCTGTTTGTCACATCCGTCGCCTTTAAGATTGCTCCTGCTCCAAGCGCGGACACACCATCGTCATAATTGAAAATGCCGTTTAAAAATGCATAAGTCTGACCTGTCGTAAAGGACTTTGTTTCCACAAAGCTGTGGTAAATGAAGGCTTCTCCGCTGCCGTCAATTCTTTTCAAAACTATAGGTGAAGATACCTCCGCCCCACGGACAGCAAATCCGCTGTTCCATGGTGCTGTACCACCAATCTGAGAAAGCACAATAATAAGACTCAAGGTCACCGCCGCCAGGCGTTTTACTATTCTCTTTTTCTTATCCTTCATAATTCGTTCCATTCCCCTTCCCATAAGCCTGTCTGTTTATATGTTTTTAAGAGTTTTTGATCTGTTTTCAGTTTTTCATGCCCTCGTTCATAATTAAATTTTACCGCCTTGCCAAAGGTCAGCTTCTTCTTACTAAAAACGCTCGTATTCTAACCTCCTGACACATTAAATTTAATAAAGTATAACAAAAAACCATCCTTACGGATGGTTTTCTTCGTAATTGGTCGTTTTTTGAACGCAATTGGTTTTCAAAATCATTTTTTCAGAATAACACATAGGGTGAGTACATCATTCTCTAAACGATAACTTATATCGCCGTCGTATTTTCTCGCCGCTGTCAGCATACTCTCTATGCCGATTCCCCTATGCTTTATCATATTATTTTCGATAACAAGCCCCGGTTTACAGGAGTTGCTACACACAATAACCGTTTTATCCGAAACAGTTCGGATGTTGACATTTATCTTACCATGAGCACCACATTCCTTGCAGCCATTGACAGCGTTTTCCAAAATATTTGAGAGTATAGCGACAAAATCCATATCACTAATGTTGGTGCCTTCCTGCGTGTCCGCTTCAATTGAAATACAAATTCCGTCATTTTGCGCTTTGATATAAAAACTGCTAAGTATTGCATTTACCGTCACATGGGAACAAAATTCTTTCGTTCTTGCAGCGTCCAGACTTTCATTGTACTGTTCTATGTAGTGCAGAGCTTCATTGGTTTCTCCCTTTTGGATCATTGTGGCAATATTTTGGTTGTGATGTCGGAAATCATGCCGGACGGTTTTGGCAGACATCTCGTTTTCTTTTGCAGTTTTAAGCCGGTCTTGCAGATGCTTCATGTTTTCTTCAATCAACTCCATTCGACTTTCCTTTATCATATAACGGATCATACCAAAACTAATCAACAATACCGAAAAATAAATCAGAACAGTGGCTGCAAACAAAAGACTATACCATGCCCTGAAGTCATTTTTCATAGTATAAATGAAGCAAAATATAGAAAATACACTTAAAAACTGTACAGAAACCAGCGAAATAGAGTGCCAGATTTTTTTATTTGAACCCGAAACCTCACGTATCGCCGGACGCAAAAAGACGATATATGACCATATTACCGGCAGATACAGCAGGGTTCTTATGATTATTTTCACATATACGGCAGCGATACCGAAGCCGTCTTTAAACCAGACGCTGCTTATCATAGCTGAACTGCAGAAAAAAATGCAGAACATCGACGAATAGCTAAGAAACAAAAACACCTTTTTACAGGCAGGGTCTGCCGACGTCACCATGAAAATAATAAACGACACAAGCATTGTACCTAAAAACGTAAGAGAAGTAGCATAAAAAGAATGAATGTCAAACAATACCCGTGAAGCGAGCATTGCAAAACAGACAAAGACGGTTAAAAATGCGAAATAAATTGAAACTGTTTTTTTTACAGAATATTTCCGTTCGGTCATAATAGCAAAGCAAACAATATGCATCAGGACTGTAAGTGTTAACGCCACAAGCTGTCGTGTCATTTTTCTGTTGCCTCCCTTGTGTAAAAATCAAAATACTGTTTTTTCAGTTCTCCCCTCAGCCGTCGGGGGACGGGTATGCGATCCCCATTTGACATTTCAAGGGTTGTTTCAAGCAGACTTTGGACACAGCGCAGATTGACTATGTACGACGCACCGACCGCCACAAAACCGTTTGCCGTCTGAAATATATTTTTAAACTCCTTAAGAGTCGTGTGCGTTTTCAAACACTTCCTGGATTTCAAATGGATTTCCACACTATGATTTTTTGCCTCCGCATATAAAACATTAAACAAATCTATGCGGTGAATTTCCTTTCCGCACGAAACAGGAATGTATAAACGGTTACGCCTCTTTTCAATCAGCCTGTCAAGTGCATCCGTCAGCCGCTGTTTAGTGTACGGCTTTGTAAGATAATCGCCCGCATGAAGGGCAAACGCTTCCACCGCAAAATCGGGGCTTGTGGTTAGAAAGATAATGTCAGTATCCCCTTCTCTTTTGCTGAGAATCTCCCGTGCAACCTCAGTACCCAAAATACCGGGCATACAAATATCCAACAGTACAATGTCGGGAACACCGCTTTTGCCCATCTCATCCAGCATATCGAATGGATTTAAGAAGCATTTCACGGTTAGCGAAAGTTCCGAATGTGTAAGAGCATATTCGGAAACAATTTGCCCCATATTTTCAAGTTCACTTTTTTGGTCATCGCATATCATAAGGTTCATAATAACATCCTCATTTTTTGGAATGATATTGGCAGTCTGCTTTTACTTAAAACGCACTGCATTTGCACACATATTGTGTGCAAATACAAAAAAACTACTATATAATAGTATGTCATATTTTCCTATAAATTTCAACATGGTTAAATATGTAACAAAGATGTCTCCAAGATATGAAGGAGAAGTTTTTACTGTCTCACATATATGAATACACATACAGGTTTTTGATATAAAAGAAATTTTTACTCGACCAAATCATTCTTTACTCTGTTCCAAAACAATAGTCTTTCCTTCTAATCCCGTCACACTGTCTTTTTTATGTTACAAAAATGCCCGCAACGCCTTTATTTATCGGGCATTGCGAGCAATATGATACTTTATAATAATTAATGTTAAAATGTATAAAGTTCAAGAATTTGTAGGAAGGATTTTAGGTTTTTATCTAATCTTTTTATATTATTTATAATTATTTATTATTTCGATAAAATCAATTCCATTTGAGTAATCTAAATTTTCTATATACTCCTTTACTGACTTTTTGTCATTTTTCTTTTCTAAAAGCAATGCTACTAAGCCTGTACATATTGCTGTGGAAAAAGATGTTCCTTCACACCCTGCATATTCATTATTTCCTATGGCAGAAACTATATTTTCTCCTATAAAATAAACAACCTTCTTATCAACATCACCCTGAGGTGATATTATTTTTCCTTTTTTATTTAGCGAACCTACTGATAATGTTTCTTTATATTTACTTGGATATAAAACATTATTCTCCATATAATTACCTGCAGATGAAACAATTATTATATTATTATCCCACGCTTTCTTTATCACACTTTTCAGTTCCTCGTCGTCTTTCAAACAACCAATACTAATATTAATTATGTCAACTTTATACTCAATTGCTTTTTCTATTCCTTTAATCAAATCACCAACTTCAACAATACCTTCGCTTTGATTTGTAACATCTATTGATACTATTCTCGCATTATGAGCTATTCCATTTACCTGATTATCAGAATGATTTTCTGCTGAAATAATACTTGCAACTGCTGTTCCGTGTTTTACATCTGATTCTTTATTACTCTTTACAACAGATGTTTCAATGTCAATTTTACAATTTAATTCAGGTATGTTTTGATCTATCCCGGAATCAATAACTGCTATTTTTATATTTTTCCCCGAATAACTCAATCTCTCAGCATCCCAATTAATATATTTCAACCAACTTTGACGCCTATGTTCATCATTTTTTTGTACATTAACATTTCTTTTTGCACAACCTAGCATATTTGCAAATAAACATAAAATAATTGCTAATAAAAAGATTTTATTTATTTTTTTCATACAAATAACCTGCCAATGAAATAATTAACACCATTCCCATTAACCCTGAAAAATAAAAGCTTGACGTTTTTTTCATCCTCTCTATTATATCTGTTTCTGAAAATGATGACCTGTAAAAGACTTGATTATCATTATCATCAAAACTAACATCTGTTCCTAGTTGTGGAACTTTTACATCAATCCCCATCGTGTGATTGCCTATAAAATCTTCTTGTTCTTTTTTAGTATCAAAAGAATAATACTCAGTTTGTCCAGTTGTTAAATCCTGAACGTAAACAGAATCTTCGGAGTAATCTAAAACTGTATAGGGTGGCATTTCCTCGAACGTCTTATATAGTCTTTTATATTGTTTATATATGCTTTCATCCTCAAAACTATATATTTTTTTCTCACTACTCTGGTTAAAAGCTTGAATATATTGTGCTTCTCCGATTAAAATTGTACTCAATAATGAAAAAATCAATAAAATCATTAAATATTTTTGAATACTAATTTTCATAACTACAAAATAACAAATCAAATATAAACATATAGATATAACTACTTGAACGATACTCCATCTAAAAGAAATAGTATAATCAACTACTACTGAGCAAATACATATAATCGCGAGAACACAATTAAATAGTATTTCGAAATTTAATTTACTATATTCACCATTAATCTTATCATATACATATTTTCCAATAAGAATATTAAAAATAATAATCAAATAATTTATAATTACATTATCAAATATAGCTGATGTAAATTGATTAGAAATAGGCGTAAATTTGCAATATATAAAAAATATTAATACTATATTTAGAGACCAATATATTGATAATGCTCTCTTTTTCATATAAACCTCCTTTGCTTTGTTCATATAATTTAACATCTAAATATTATCATACTACTATTTATTTGTAAGATTACATTACTATTATACTTTCTTGTGATTGCGAACTACTAAATATACATATTCAGAACCTGAACTATTTGCAACATCATAGTACTTATATTTTCCATGAAATTGTAAATTTTTCACTCTCATAGACACTTTCGTCTCTTTGGTTTTTCCATTCGGACTTTTCACCAGAATTGATGGTTTTATAACATATCTTTCATTTGAATCACAATCTTCCAATTTTTTAGAACATTTCCAATTTGGCTGCAATTCACTATCACCACTAAGATTTTTTATTTTCATACCATTTGGATTATATGTGTATGAATATCCTGCTGAAAGAGATGCAGAAAGTCCTGACTCGCTCGCTCCTAAACCTGCACCAATTGAAGTCGACACAGTTTCATCACTGTCTCCTTTAAGAGTTGTACAGTCAATTATTGAACATTTATTCTGATTGTAAAGTCTCATTTGTCCAGTAAAATCTGTTAATTTATAACCCTTAAGTGCTCCTACCTGCATAGTTCCCAAAAATAAATCATACCTTTTTTTACTCTTTCCTCCAACATTGAATACAGCTAAAGTAATTGTTGAAAATCCCATTTTATTCCAACCACTTCCAGGGCTTTTTCCTTTTTCCAATGCCTTAGTTGAACAAGACAATCCACTTTTTCCATAAAAATACGTTGTTCTAGACTTTTCTGCATATGAACTTCCAATTGAATTTGAAGCTTGTAATACTGCAACATCATCAGCAGAAAGTTGTTCTATGTACTCCTCGTCATCGCTGTTTTCATACAGAGCATTACAATCCTGAGCATTTAGCGTAGCATTATTAATCAATTCTTCATATTCTTTTCCATTTTCAACTTCCTCACCATCTATATCAATAGCCTTAATTGAAATCGGTTCAGAAATAACATCTTCACCATTTTTTTCTATTTTATATCCAATTACACCCTTTGTGTCATCGTCTTCACAAACATCTTCATCAAAAAAATTGTTTATTTCACTATTATCACTTTTTAGAGCTATAATACATACTCCATCGTCTAAAACTTCTTCAATTTCATCTCTATCAAATTTTTCTAATTTTTTCTCTTCTATCAATACTGTTTCTACAGAATTGTCTAGTTTTTTCAAGTCATTATTATTTTCAACATTTTCTATTTTAACATTTACTTCAGTTATTTCTTTATTTTCATACCTTTCTTATTCATTTTTTGTTTTCCTTTCTCTACTGCAATATATTTATGGTTAATCCCCTTACAACTAGTAAAAATTATCCATTTGCGGTATTTTAACATGCATATTTCTTTTAGTCAATAAGTAACATGTGATAAAACTATTTTTAAATTTTTATATATCGAGGCAGAAACCAAAATAATATCTTTATTTTCTACAATATATCCAGTACTGTTAATCTTTGTAATTTTCTTTACTCCTAATTAGTTTATACACAAAAATGAAACGGTTTGAATCGTGCCAACTACATTTACTATTTTTTTATCTCTCTTACAACGCAATACAATCCTACAGCGTCAATTTCTACAAGTAACAATACTGGATATAATTCTTTTTTAACTATCTGTTACTCTTTCCCTTAATTAACCGTCGTATTACTAATACAATGACATACTCACATATTATTAATACGATAAGATTGATTGATGTAATTGATTTTATCCCATTGCCGAATAATATATTTCCTATTAGTATTATCAAAAACATTTCTAACAAATATCTATCTGCTATACCTTTAATAAACAGCATACACCGCTTATTTTTTTTCCATAAATGTTTTATAAATAGAATCAGTAAAAAAAGAACTACCGCAATTAAAGAAATATTTATAGCCTTATTTCCTATCTCATTTTCTGTTAACTTCATTCCATAAATCATATCAATCACATCGATAAATTGGCACGTAACCCACGCGCCAGTATTTACTATCTTTTTCCCAAAATCCACCAAGTCTGTTTTAAATACATCGCTTTTAAACATCTGAATTAAAGTAACGACTATTCCATAAACCAAAGTTAAAATAAATCCTGCCATATATTTTGTTTCAAGAATTCTATTCTTCGTCTCTAAGCTGCTTTCATATCTATTATATGAAAACAGTAACTCTCTTTCCTTTTCCTCAAGTTTCTTTTCAACCTTTTTGTTTACTTCTGTTCTTTGATGTTTTTGCCTGTCTGCAAGTTCCTTTTCCTGAGATACGACTTTCTGCTCTCTGGTTTCTAATTCTTTTAATTTATCATCGGCTTCTTTCCTTGCACTTAACTCGCTTATCTCTAATATCATATTCTGTTTCTTCAACTCTTCGTTTTCTTTCAGAATCAAGTCGCTTTCGCTCAGCTTCCCTATCGTGTCGTTCAAGGATTTTATTGTCTCGCTTTTCTTTTGAAGTTCGCTCTTCATCACTGAGTTCTCTGATGAAAGCTCTGATATCTCCCTGCTGTTCTCTAAGTTTTTGTAAGTCTCTGTTTCCAGATTCTTTTGTAGATTGTCGATCTGATCCTGCATTTCCTCCAGCATTGTTAGAAGTTCGTCTTCTCTCTTTAAGTTTTCTAAATCGTTCATTTCTTCGTTCCTCCTTATCCTTAATTAATTGTTTAAGCTCTGATAATCTGCTATCTGTTTCTTTAATTTCTCTATCTGTGAGTTCTGTTTCTTTAATTGAATTGTTAACTGCTCGTTCAATTTCATTGATTCGTCCAGTTCTTCTTTCAATTTCTGATTCTCGGTTATCAGTGTTTCTATTTCCGTCTGCTGACTTTCCAGTATCTCTATCATCTGTTCCTGTGCGTTCAGTATCTCTAACACTTCTTCTAAATTCTTTAAATCTGTCATATATAGCCCTCGCTTTCTCGGTAATTAATTCTGTTATTTCTCTGACAATTTCTTTCAATTGCTCTCTGATTTGATTTAGTTCTTTTATATTTCGATTAATCTGACAACGGTCTGCTATTTTACCATTTGCTTCCATCTTCCTGGCAGTAACGCCTTCATGAATTGATGGTATAATATCCTTACCCTGTCTTTCATAACTTCTGTGATCTATCTGATTTTCTTTATCTAAATATTTATTACAATGCCTTGTCCAAGACTCTCTCCAAACTTCTGCATTCTTTCTATCATTCCAATCATTAGAGGGAATTGTGACTTTCTCCCAAAGATATTCTGTTCCTTTCCCTTCTCTGATTCTCGCTTTCTGATTTCCATATTCATCAAGTTTTGGTATTCGATATTTTGATGTTGCTTCTTTGTCTTTAGGATTATATGATGGCAATTCTGGATTATAGATTGGTCTGCCTTCTTTATCCCTACTGTTTGCAAAAACAGATTTCTGTTTACTCATCCAATGTTTCTTAGAATCGACTTCTCTAACAGTTAACAAGATGTGGGTATGTGGATTTCCGTCTCCTTTATCATGAAGTGCCCAATCGGCAATCATTCCTTTACTTGTAAAAGATTCATTCAATACAGCTTTAAAATCTGTTCCTAATGATTTAGAAGAAAATGCCTCATTGTTTTCTAAAAACATTCTTCTACTTTTATTAAAGGAGTATGCTGACTTCAATGAGTCTTTTGGAATAGCACTTTCCAAATATACTGATGATGAAAACAATTCTTTTGCTGAAACAATTGGTTTTAGTTCATCCAGTGAATTCAATGAAGTAATGTTTTTAAGAGAGATAACGCATACAATCAATACCTTTAATGAAATAAGCGATATCATCAGATCTTATTCCAAGAATCCTGATGTTGCAAATAACAGATTGGATGCTTTATTAAAACTTCATTCATAATGTAAATAATATTTTTAAGGAGGTGTGTCTCATGAACAAATAAAATAAAATTAAAAACTTGATGAAATGATATTTAAACCTAAAATCCTTTTCCCAAGTTCTTAACTTGGAAGGAATATGAATAATTTTGAATCTTTACAAACAGGAAGTATAAGACAGAAAGGATCACAGTGGTACTACCGCTTTAGAATTAAAGAGCAAGATGGCACTTGGAAAATGCATGAATTTAAAGGTGGAAAAACAAAAGCCGAAACAAAATTTATGCTTAACCAAGCATTAGCGGAATATCGTAAGGATGGTTCTGTATTTTATTCAGGATCACTTACTGTTGGGCAATTAGCAGATATGTGGTATGATGCTGAGATTGCCAACAGCGATTTAACAACAAATGGAAAATACGGATATAAGAATACAATTAATAACATCCATAATAATCCATTTTCTGAAATCAAATTATCAGATTTAACTATTGAGGCTATTCAACAATATGTAGACGGGCTATACTTTGGCTTCTATGATGAAGATGGTAATCAAATCGCTAAGCCCTATGCCAAAGCGACTATGAGAAAATTCTTTCTGGTTCTCAATAACATGTTTAAGTTTGCAGTTTACCCTAAGAAACTTCTTAGAGAAAATTTAATGCAGTATGTTAAAAAGAGAAAATTTACAAAAGAAAACTCTTTATTCGGTGAAAATACAGGCAATAAAATACAGACAATCACTCATGGGGAATACTTACGTATTACTAGTTATTTATCCTCTGTCGAAGATTACTGTTATCTGACTTTACCCATTCAGATTGCTTATCATACCGGAATGCGTGCCGGAGAAGTATGTGGACTTACTTGGAAAGATATAGATTTTGAAAATCAAGTTCTCTATGTTAGACGTTCCATGTACTACGATAAGGATTTGAAAACTTGGGAATTAAAGGTTCCAAAAAACGGTAAGTCACGAACAATTGATTTCGGAGACAGTCTTGCTACTATTCTTATTATGGCGAAACGCAATCAGGAGAAACTTAAAACTCTATATGGAGAACTATATCAAACTCATTTTTATTGCAATAAAGAAGTGCGTGGAAAAACACACTGCCAGATTTATACAAACTATAATCAGGCTTATATCAAGAATACGACCCGCTTCTGTCATGGGATTCATATAGATGAGTTATCAGATAACTCTGCATTGCAGCCTTTACATTTTATTTGCACAAAACAGGATGGAGAATTGACGACCACTCAGACTCTAAAATGGTGTAACAAAGTCGTGCAAAAAAAATCTACCGGATATTAGCCATTTTCATTTTCACTGCTTGAGACATACTTATGCTTCAACTTTAGTATTAAATGGTGCCAACGTTAAAGACGTACAGGCTCTACTTGGACATTCAGATGTAAAAATTACATTAAATACTTACTCTCATGTAACAGAGAAATCAAGAAAGAAAGCAATCAATATATTTGAGAATGCTATTTCAAGTTGATTCTTTGATATGGAATAAATTCAAAAATTATAAAATAGGTTATAAATTAATATAAAATTATAAGATGAAAAATAGCAGTCTTCCCACAACTTGTGGGAAGATTTGTGGTAAGGTTTACATAATTATGCATTTTTTTGTGTTATAAAAATGCCCGCAATTCCTTTGTTTATCGGGCATTGCGGGCAATATAAAACATTATGGTATTTTATAATAAAATGTAAAAAGTTCAAGTGTTTGTGGGAAGGATTTTAGGTTTTATACTTAATTAATACATTTATTTGTAATAATAATTAGTTATCTATTTTTCTCTTTTTATTCCAAATAATAGCTATCTTCTATGCAAAGAATGATGAAATTAGTACTATTACAATTCCTATCCTACAACATTTTATTAATATCATTCATCAATTCTAACTTCTTTTTCTAGAAAATATTAATAATAGAATTAATATTGTATCAATAAAAAACATAATTACTGTATATTGTGTTTTCCAAAAGAAATCATCCATTATAATACTCATAAAATTAAACAAACAAATTAAAATTGATATTATCATTATCAAAAGGATAACGATTTTTTTCTTTTCAACTTTCATTATTTTACTCCTCCTTCAATTTTGGGATTATGTTCAAAATATTTAGCTGATTATTATCTTTTATTTTCCCTTTTAGGCATTTATTTTTAGATGCTGCATCTAATAGTATTTTCTTCATCTCATTTGCTGACTTTATTTCTTCACTCATACTATATATTATTGCACAGGCCTTTGCAACATATTTATTGTTATTTGGCATTACCAATTCAAATTGCTTACCATACAGGTATGAGAGCCGGAGAAGTATGTGGACTAACTTGGGATGATATTGATTTTGAAAATCAGGTTTTATATGTTAGACGTTCGATGTATTATGACAAGGATTTGAAAACTTGGGAGCTGAAAGTTCCTAAAAATGGCAAGCCACGAGCTATAGATTTTGGAGATAGTCTTGCCCATATTTTATCAATTGCAAAACACGAGCAACAACGAAACAAAAAAATCTATGGCGATTTGTATCAGAATCAGTTTTATCATACAACCGAAATAAGAGGTAAATCACATTGTCAGATTTATACGGACTATAACGAATCTTATATTAAGAATTCCACACGTTTTTGTCATGGAATTCATGTGGATGATATTGATTCCAACGTTTCACTATCTCCTTTAACTTTTGTATGTACAAAGCCTGATGGAGAATTACTTACAACTCAAACTCTCAAATGGTGTAACAAAGTAGTTCAGAAGAATTTGCCTGAAATCAGTCACTTTCATTTTCACTGTTTAAGACATACTTACGCTTCTACATTAGTATTAAATGGTGCTAACATTAAAGATGTACAGTCACTACTTGGACATTCAGATATAAAGATTACTCTGAATACTTATTCTCATGTTACTGAAAAATCCAGAAAGAAAGCTGTCAATATATTTGAGAATGCTATTTCTGATAAGATAGGATAGGATAAGATGAGATAAGATTTTTTACAAAATAATTTATGAATAGATATAAGAAAATATAATCGAAAATAACATCCTTCCCACAAGTTGTGGGAAGATTTGTGGGAAAGGTTTACATAACGTCGATTTTTTCGAACCTTTTTCCTTCTAATTTAGTCTAATTTTTATTGATGTTTTTTAATGTTGATGTTGTTGTCACATTAATTTTTTAATAATGATTTTAAAACTTAAATATGTAGATTGGTAGTTATTTTAAGATTGTATTTTTCAGGGGAAAACAAGTTACTTTTATGTTTCAGATAAGTTTCTGGTTTTATAAGTGATTTTGCGGAATGTGCCTTTAAATAAGGCAGTGCACAGCTCGATTGCACTTCGTTTCATCTCGCTGATGCGGCATTCGCCGCATTAAAAAAAGAGAGAATGTTCTTTTCGAAATGTAAACATTTCTCTCTGAACATTCTCTCTTTTTTTATGTGACTCATTGCTTACGCACAAAGAAAAGTACCACCCCAGGCAATTTAATGTCCGAAACGGTACCCGCAAGTGCGCCTCCAGGGGCTCGAACCCTGCACACCCTGATTAAGAGTCAGGTGCTCTACCAAATGAGCTAGAGGCGCTTGTTTTGTTTTTGTCTCTTCGTCAGCGACAAGGGTTATTATAGTACTACTTGTAGAAAAATGCAACCACTTTTTTAATTTTTTTTTAATTTTTTGTAATATTTATTTTTGTATGGTATTTTTCCCCCATTTTATAAGGGTTCCCGACGTTTTTTATTTTATCTTTTTTGCTTTTATTATGACTCTTTTCTTATTATAATACGCTTTTTTCAGTTTTGATTTTTTTATTTTTATTATTTGCATATTTACCCTTGTTTATACTTTGTTTTATAATTATACTATCTTTATGACTTTTATTTTAGGGGGTTCTTATTTATGCAGAAGAAGAATCAGTTTAAAGCAGATAGCAGGTATTTTACTATTTCTATTTATACTATTTTGACTGTACTTGTTATTTGTATTATTGCCAGAGCAGTTTTTTTCTGGGACTCTACTCTCTCAGTTATTAATAATCTGCTTGCTACTATGTCACCTTTTTTGATTGGTATTTTGATTGCCTTTCTTATTAACCCTTTGGTTAGTTGGCTACATCATACCGTTTTCGAAAAGTGGCTTTATGTGAAGAATAATGTTTTGGCTCATTTGCTTGCCATTACTTTTTCTTATGTTTTGGTTATTGTTTTTTTGGTTGTGGGTATTATTTATATTGTTCCCGAAATTATCGATAGCCTGACTCAGTTGCTGGACAAGCTTCCTGAATGGGGAGATGCCCTTATTAGTTATATTAATACTATTGCAGCTAAACATCCTGAACTTCAGTTGGATTATCTGATTAAATCTATTAGTAATGCCGATTCTACCATTCAGGAATTTTTAGGTGGGTTTATTTCAAAATTAACTACTACTATTGTTGTAACCGGTGTTAGTATTATTAAGTTTGTTTTTAATTTCATCGTTGCCATTATCGTTTCTATTTATCTTTTGATTGATAAGAAAATGCAGTCTCGTGGAATTAAACGTACTATTTATGCTATTTTTGACGAAGAACGTGCTGACAAAATTTGCGCTGTTATCAAGCGTTCAATTCATATTTTCAGTAATTTCTTTGACGGAAAGATGATTGACTCTTTGATTATTGGTGCGCTGACTTTTGTAAGTATGATGATTATTAGCCTCTTTGGCGTTCCTGGATTTTCTAACTGTGCTTTGCTGGTTGGAATTGTTGTGGGAATTACTAATATGATTCCTTACTTCGGTCCGTTCCTTGGCGGTATTCCAAGTATTTTGCTTTTGTGCATTTATTCTTTGAACAGCGCTCTTATTTTTGCTATTTTGATTATTATCATTCAACAGCTTGACGGTAACCTTATCGGACCTAAGATTCTAGGCAACTCTACAGGGCTCCGACCTTTGTGGATTATCTTTGCCATTACACTTGGTGGCTGGATTGCCGGCATACCGGGAATGCTTCTTGGTGTTCCATGCGTAGCCGTTATTGCAGGTTTGCTTGAAGATTGGGTTAACGAACGACTGGAAGCTAAGAATATTGACATGCCTATTGTAAAGAATGAAAAAGTTCGTGAGGCAAAGGAAGAAATGAAAGAAAAAGAAGAAAGTAAATAATTATATCTTATAAAGATACCCTGTTTTGGCAGGGTATCTTTCATTTTATCTTGATGCTATCAGCTTATGAATTGGATTTCCCATTGCTGAGAATTTACTTTCATATTCTGTCATTACATTTCCTTTTACCATTTCTTCATCATTGTGAAGATCCCAAGTGAATTTATCTAAGTTCCAGCCTGCTTCCGGCACCTGTTCTAATGAGAACTGGAATAGAAGGTCATTGTCTGTTTTAAATTCTACAATTCCATCTTTCTTTAGTATGCCATCATATCTTTCAAAGAACTGCTTTGATGTAAGTCTTCTCTTGGCATGTCTGTCCTTAGGCCATGGATCGGAGAAGTTTAAGTATATTCTGTCTACTTCGTCTTTTTCAAAAACATCCTGAATGTATTCTGCTTCCATTCTAATGAAACGTAAGTTTTTTATTTCTATGTCTTCACACTT
Organism: Eubacterium ventriosum; assembly: GCF_025150745.1. Taxonomy (NCBI): domain Bacteria; kingdom Bacillati; phylum Bacillota; class Clostridia; order Eubacteriales; family Eubacteriaceae; genus Eubacterium; species Eubacterium ventriosum. Next base: position 543,793 of record NZ_CP102282.1, on the reverse strand, counting down.
TTCAATAGCTCTGATCAGTACACTTGAATATTTTTCTATTCCTACATAGTTGATATCAGGATTTTCCATTGCAAGCTGTGTTATAAACTTGCCTTTTCCCATTCCGATTTCAATTCTAATAGGGTTGTTGTTTCCAAATTCTTCGTTCCATTTTCCCTTTAATTCCTTTGGTTCGTTTATTGCTAACGGGCTATCTGCAATGGCTTCTCTTGAGCCCGGCACATTTCGTAATCTCATTATTTGCGTCTCCTTTTTTAATGGTAATTTTTTGTTTGTTCTGGCTTTTTTTAAATCATTTAAAATTTTACTTTTTAATGGAGTTTTTTTCAAGTTTTTGTTGCAATTTTTCTCAAAAGTGCTAAAGTGAATTCATAAGTATTTTGAGGTTCTTATAAGTTCCTCAAAGATTCGTTTTTCTTTTGTTCCTCGATATTTTTTATCGGGGATTTTTTGCTTTTTAAAATATGTGTGTTCCAAGGTCGTTATCCCCATTGTTCTGGCACAGATGGAATAATACCTTTTTACACTGTAATAATATAATAATAACAAGGAGGTTTGTATGAGTCAGGACATTAACAGCATTATTAAGCAACTAGCCGAAATTGATTCTGCTTCTGCTAAGATTTTACAAAAGACTCAGGATGAGAAAGCTCAGTATGCCGAGATGATTAAACAACAAAAGAGAGCTTTTGATGAAGATCTTCAGAAAAAGAACGATTACGAAGTAAGTCAATTCCAATTAGCATTAGATGCCGAAAACGAGAATGCTTTAAAACAATGCCGTATAGACTGTGATAATGACATTGAAAAGCTTAACCGTATTTATAATGAAAACTCTGCTAAATGGGTAAATGATATATTTAATGAAATAATAAAGGAGTGATTTTATGCTGAAAGGCAATCTGGTTGCTTACAGTGGCATGACTACAAAAATTAGAGCCATGAAGAATAAATTACTTTCTCCTGAGCAATATGAAGAAATCACTCACTTTACAACTGTTGCAGAATTAATTAGTTTTCTACAGACCACTCCTGCATACGGAGAAGTACTTGCCAGTATGGACCCGGCACTTGCACACCGTGGTGAAGTTGAAAGCAGAATGACATTCTCAACTTATAGTGATTTTTCTAAGATATATCATTTTGCAGGAAATAGTCAGAAGAAATATTTGGAATACTACTTTATGAAATATGAGATTTCTATTTTGAAAGCATGTATGAGAAATATTATGGATAGCCGTTCTAATGCTAATCCTGTTTTAACTGACAAGCACTTTAAGCGACACACGAAGATTAATATTGATAAGCTGGTATTGTCTAATACCATTGAAGAGTTCGTTGACAATCTTTCAGGTACTTTATACGAGAAACCTTTAAGAGAAGTTCTTAAATTAGACAATCCCGTTTTATTTGATTTTGAAATGAACCTGGATTTGTTCTTCTTTTCATATATTTGGAATCATCCGGATTATTTTGTTCCAAAAGGAGAACGACCGTATTTTAAGAAGTCTTTTGGACCTCACATTGATTTGCTTAATATGTTATGGATTTATCGATGCAAGAATTATTATGTTTTATCTGATGCACAGATTTATTCATTTCTTATTCCTGTTAATTATTATCTGGACAAAAACGAAATTAAGCGCATGGTTGAAGCCGAAAACAACACAGTCCTATATGAAATAATAAGCAACAGCTATTATGGCAAGACTTATGGTTTCGATTCTACCAAGAATATGGAGGCTCAATTTAGTGATATTTTAGATGCTATTAATATGAAGGATTTTAAAGATGCTCCATATTCACTGGCTGCTATTAATGCCTACTTCCATTTGAAAAATATGGAAGTTGCCCGCGTTGTAACAGCACTTGAATGTATTCGATACGGATACAAACCGGAAGCCATCTCCCAATATATTAATCAAAAGAGAGGTGTTCTGTAATGATTGAAAAAATGAGTTTCGTAACATTAGCAGGGCCTAAAACTGAGATTGATTATCTTGTTGATCATTATCTTAGTAAACACGACATTCACCTTGAAAATGCTCTTTCAGAACTAAGTTCTGCAGAACAGTTTACTACTTTTACGGAAGAGAATCCTTTTAAGGCTATGTTAACCAAAAGCCGTGAATTAATGTTACTTGTAAAGAATCCTGAAAAGGGTACCATTTCCAAGATTAACGTAAACAAGGCTCAGAAATTTATCGACAAAATTGACGAGCAAATCGACGATATTCGTACTGAAGTAACTAATCTTGAAAAGCAGATGGATGCCTTAAATCAGGATTATGCAGTTCTTGCTCCTTTTAAAACGTTAAATTATTCATTAAAAGGAATTTATGACATGGAATTTTTTAAGTACAGATTCGGAAAAATTCCAAGGTCGGAATTCGATAAGTTTGAATCTTACTTAGATCCTGACATGGATGAAATATTTTTAACTTGTCTTGTGGAGTCAGAATATGTGTACGGTGTATTTTTTGCACCAATAGATAAATTTAATGAAGTTGCAAAGGATTTTAGAAATATTCATTTTGATGAAATTCCTATTCCAAAACAATACAAGGGATTTCCTAACGATGAATGTTTAAACATTGCAAAGAACAAAGCTGAGTTAGACGAAAAAATAAAATCCAAAAATGCTGAAATTTCCACAGTTGTAGAAACTAACCGTGACAAACTTGTTTCAGCCTGCAGAAGAATTGAGATTGCTTTCAGTAATTTTGATGTTCGAAAGTTAGCTGCCGTAACAAGGGATTCCGGTGTAACATTTCAGGTTTTATGTGGTTGGATGACTACTAAGGAAGCCAAGAAACTTCTTAAGGAGACAGATGACGATCCTAACGTTGTTTGTATTGTTAGCGATGATGTTGACGACCATAAATCCATACCGCCTACAAAGCTTAAAAATAACCGTTTTATAAGACCTTTTGAGTTATTTGTTAAAATGTACGGTTTACCTGCATATAACGAAATTGACCCTACTTTATTCCTTACAATTACCTATGCTTTCATATTTGGTATTATGTTTGGAGATTTAGGTCAGGGCTTATGCTTACTTATTGGTGGTCTTATTGTTTACAAAACTAAAAAAATGGATCTTGCCGGAATAATTTGTGCCGCAGGAGTTTTTTCCTGTATTTTCGGTGCTTTATTCGGAAGCTTCTTTGGATTTGAATTTGAGTCGTTTATAAGTCCTCTTAATTCAATGATTACCTTGCCTTTCCTTGGCAGTATTAATATTGTTTTGGTTGCAGCATTTTTATTTGGCTCTTTTGTAATTATTTCTACAATGATTATAAATATTGCCAATGCCATTAAGCAAAAGAATTTAGGCAAGGCTCTTTTTGGACCAAACGCCGTTACCGGACTTGTATTTTACGCAAGTATTATTGCCGTTATTATTTTATATATGACAGGCAAACCACTTCCGGGAACTATTTTGGCGGTAATAATGTTTGGTGTTCCTCTTATTCTTATTTTCCTTGAGGAACCACTTAAAAACCTTGTTTCAAAGAAGCAGCCTTTAATAGAAGATTCAAAAGGCATTTTTGCCGCAACTGCATTTTTTGAATTATTTGACTATTTAATAACTTATTTATCCAACGCTCTTTCTTTCCTGCGTATTGGTGTTTTTGCCATAAGCCATGCAGCTATGATGCAGGTTGTTATGACACTTGCAGGTGCTGAGAATGGTGGTTCAGCCAATATTGTTGTTGTCATTATTGGAAATATTATCGTAATGGCAATGGAAGGTTTAGTTGTTGGAATTCAGGTTCTTCGTCTTGAATATTATGAAATGTTTGGTCGTTTCTATGAAGGATCAGGACGTGAATTTGTACCTTATAGAAAAAAATATAAAAAATAAACTTTAATTTTTTAAAAACGAGGAGGATTTTATTATGTTTATTAGTATTTTATTTACAGTTGCTTTATTACTTACAATTATTTTACCTATTATCGGATATTTTGTAGGTGAACAGACTAAAGGTCGTTTTAAGAGAACAGTTATTGGAAATGTTGTAGCATTCTTTGGTGTTTTCCTTTTAGGAACTGTATTTATCTTTACAAGTACAGCTAATGCTGCTGTTGCTGATACTGCAACAATTTCAAGTGGTTTAGGGCTTATTGCTGCAGGTCTTGCAATAGGTCTTTCATGTATTGGTAGTGGTTATGCCGTTGCAAGTTCTGCCAGTGCTGCTCTTGGTGCATTAAGTGAAGACTCAAGCGTTTTCGGTAAAGCACTTATTTTCGTAGCTCTTGCAGAAGGTATTGCTCTTTGGGGATTCATAGTTGCATTCCTTATTTTAACACACGTTGCATAATCTATTTTAAGCAGGATTTTATTATGAAAATGTATTTAATAAGCGACAATATTGATACTCTTACCGGCATGCGACTTGCAGGTGTGGAAGGTGAAGTTGTTCATGGTCGTCGCGAAGCAAAACAGGCAGTTGAAAAAATTCTTGAAGACAAGGATTTAGGAATTTTACTTTTAACTGAAAAGCTAAGTTTTGAAATTCCTGAACTTGTAGATGATATTAAACTTAACAGGAAGCAACCTCTTCTTGTAGAGATTCCTGACCGCCACGGTTCAGGACGTCAACCAAATTTCATTACTAATTACATTAATGAAGCAATTGGCATAAAAATATAGAAAGGATGTGAGACTTATGACTATAGAAGAAAAAATGGACCACTTTAGAAGCCTTTCTCTTGAAAGCGCCAGTTCAAAAAGTGCTGAATCTCTCAGTAGTTACAAGCAGTCCTTGGACGATGACTTAGAACTTCACAAGGAAACTGCATCTCAATTGGCTGAAGAATCAAAGAAAGCTCTAATGAATCAGGTTAGAGCTAACTCTAAGAAGAAACTTTCTTCCGAACAAATGAAAATCAAAAAAGAACTTACTCAAAAACAATCAGCTATTAAAATTGAAGTTTTTGATAGAGTTCGTGAAAAATTACTTGAATATAGAAAAACTAACGATTACTTAGTGTATCTTGAAAATCAGATAAAAAATATAATGAGCGAATATTCTGATATAGATATTACTATATACATTGATCCTAATGATTCATCTTTGCTTGATGAATTAAAAAGCAAGACTGGAGGAAATATTGAAATTTACAATAAAGAATTTTTAGGTGGAACACGTACCATTGTTCCTGAAAAAAACATTCTTATTGACAATTCTTTTAAAACACGACTTGCTGACCAACAGGATTTATTTGCAATAACATTGTAGGAGGCACTAAATTGGAAAAAACAGGTAAGATTTATGGAATTAACGGACCTGTTATCTATATTAAAGGAAAGACAGACTTTAAAATGGGTGAAATGGTTTATGTTAGTTCTGAAAGGTTAGTTGGTGAAGTAATTAGCCTTACTTCCGAAATGACTACCATACAGGTTTATGAAGAAACTAGTGGACTTAAACCGGGGGAACTTGTTTATGGTACAGATAGTGCCATATTTGTAACTTTAGCCCCTGGAATTTTAAATAATATATTTGATGGTATAGAAAGACCTTTAAGTGAGATACAAAAGCAGTCAGGTGCTTTTATTTCAAGAGGTGTAAATGTTAATTCACTTGATATTAATAAGAAATGGAATGTGCATATTACCGTTTCTGAAGGTGATTACATCTCAGGCGGTACAATTATTGCCGAAACTCAGGAAACAAGAGCCATAATGCATAAATCCATGGTTCCGCCTACAGTGTCAGGTACTGTAATTAAGACTGCTCCTGATGGCGAATATACCATTAACGATACAATCGTAACAATCAAGAAGGATGACGGTTCAACTATGAACCTTTCATTAACACAGAAATGGCCAATCCGACAACCACGTCCAATTACTAAAAGATTTGGAGCCACACAGCCTTTGGTTACAGGTCAGAGAATTATGGATACTCTCTTTCCTCTTGCAAAAGGCGGTACTGCTGCAATTCCCGGTGGATTTGGTACAGGAAAAACAATGAACCAGCACCAGATTGCAAAATGGGCAGACGCTGACATTATTATTTATATTGGCTGTGGTGAACGTGGAAATGAAATGACACAGGTTTTGGATGAATTTTCAGAACTTATTGACCCAAAATCAGGCAATCCTCTTATGGATAGAACAACACTTATTGCCAACACAAGTAATATGCCTGTTGCAGCCCGTGAGGCAAGTATTTACACAGGTATTACTTTGGCAGAATATTATAGAGATATGGGCTATCACGTAGCCATTATGGCAGATTCCACTTCAAGATGGGCTGAAGCTCTTCGTGAATTATCCGGTCGTCTGGAAGAAATGCCTGCGGAAGAAGGCTTCCCGGCTTATCTTGCCAGCAGACTTTCAGCTTTTTACGAAAGAGCCGGATATATAGAGAATTTAAATGGTACAGAAGGTTCCATATCAATTATCGGTGCAGTTTCACCTCAGGGTGGTGACTTTTCTGAACCGGTTACTCAGAATACTAAACGTTTCGTCCGTTGCTTCTGGGGACTTGATAAATCATTAGCTTATGCAAGACATTTTCCTGCCATTCACTGGCTTACAAGTTACAGTGAATACGTAGATGAACTTGCCAACTGGTACAACACTAACGTAGGTCCTGATTTTATTTCATGCAGAACTCAGATTCTTGCCATTTTAAATCAGGAAAGTTCATTAATGGAAATCGTAAAACTTATCGGTAGCGATGTTTTGCCTGACGACCAGAAATTAACCCTTGAAATAGCCAGAGTTATTCGTCTGGGATTTTTACAGCAGAACGCATTCCACAGTGAGGATACCTGCGTTCCTTTAAAGAAACAGCTTCTTATGATGCAGACTATTTTGTATTTACAGGAAAAAGCAGGCAAACTTATCTCAATGGGCATGCCTATGTCTGTTCTTAAAAAGCATAATATTTTTGAAAAAATAATTTCAATTAAATATGATGTTCCTAACAATAAGCTAAGTATGTTTGACGATTATAAATTAGCAATTGACAATTTCTATAATAAAGTTATGGAAGAAAACGCTTAAGGAGGTGCTATTTATGGCAATTGAATATTTAGGATTAAGCGAAATCAACGGACCTTTGATAGCCCTTGAAGGCGTTAAAGATGCAGCCTTTGATGAAATTGTTGAATTTTCAATTAACGATGGCGCCGAAAAGCGTCTCGGTCGTATTATTGAAATATATGAAGACAAAGCGATTATTCAGGTTTTTGAGGGTTCTGAAGGTATGTCCCTTACAAATACCCATACTAAGTTAACAGGTCATCCCATGGAGGTAGCTTTGTCTCCTGAAATACTTGGACGTACTTTTAATGGTATTGGAAAACCTATTGACGGACTTGCTCCTATTGTTGGAGAAAAAAGAGACGTTAACGGCAAGCCTCTTAATCCGGTAAGCCGTGAATATCCAAGAAACTATATTAGAACAGGTATTTCCGCAATAGATGGACTTACAACACTTATCCGTGGTCAGAAATTACCTATCTTCTCCGGAAATGGACTTCCACACGACCAATTGGCTGCTCAATTGGTTAACCAGTCTTCTCTTGGAGATGACACAGACGAAAAATTTGCTGTTGTTTTTGCGGCAATGGGTGTTAAAAATGACGTTGCTGATTTCTTCAAACGATCATTTGAAGAATCAGGTGCTTTGGAACATACGGTAATGTTCCTTAACATGGCTAATGATCCTGTTGTAGAACGTCTTATAACACCTAAAGTTGCCCTTACTGTAGCTGAATACCTTGCTTATGAAAAAGATATGCATATCCTTGTTATTTTAACTGATATGACAACATATGCAGAAGCCATGAGAGAAGTTTCTTCTTCTAAAGGTGAAATTCCTTCAAGAAAAGGTTATCCGGGCTATTTGTACAGTGAACTTGCAACAATTTATGAACGTGCCGGTATTGTAAAAGGATCAAAAGGTTCCGTGACACAGATTCCTATTCTTACAATGCCTAATGATGATATTACTCATCCTATTCCTGACTTAACAGGATATATCACTGAAGGACAGATTACCTTGGACCGTAGTTTAAATGGTCAGGGCATATATCCTCCAATTAATGTTTTACCTTCTCTTTCACGTCTTATGAAAGACGGTATCGGTGAAGGCTTTACAAGAGAAGATCATCAGGATGTAGCTAACCAGTTATTCTCTGCTTATGCAAAAGTAGGTGACGCAAGAGCATTAGCTTCCGTAATCGGTGAAGATGAACTTTCATCTACAGACAAGAAATATCTTGAATTTGGTAAGGCTTTTGAGAAAGAATTTGTTGGTCAGGGTCTTGGTGTTAACAGAAATATTTTTGAAACTTTGAATTTAGGTTGGAAGCTTCTTCACATTCTTCCAAAAGAAGAACTTGACCGAATTGATACAAAAATACTTGATAAATATTATGATTCAATGGCATAGTTTTTATAAATATTATCAGAAACGTAGGAGGTTTATATGAATTTAAATACTGTTCCTACAAAAGGAAACCTAATGTCTGCCAAAAGTTCCCTTGCTCTTGCAAGACAGGGCTATGAACTTATGGACAAAAAACGAAATATTTTGGTCCGTGAAATTATGGATTTAAATGATCAGGCTAAAGCCATTCAGTCAGAGATTGATGAAACTTTTAAGTCTGCATATATTGCTTTGGAAAAAGCAAACATTGAATTGGGTATAAAAAATGTTGAGACTTTTGCATTTAACGTTACCCCTGAAAATGATATAAGAATAAAGACAAGAAGTATTATGGGTACAGAAATTCCTCTTGTAAAATATAAAGAAGAAAAACGTAATCCTGTTTATTCTTTCTTTGGCACTACTGAATCACTTGATCAGGCTAAGGCAAGCTTTGAAAAGGTTAAAGATTTGACAATTAAGCTTTCAATGATTGAAAATTCAGCTTACCGCCTTGCTTACAATATTAAGAAAACACAGAAACGTGCCAATGCTTTAAAGAACATAACCATACCAAATTATGAAGCTCTTGTAAAAACTATTGAAAATGCTTTGGAAGAAAAAGAAAGAGAAGAATTTACAAGATTAAAGGTTATAAAATCCAGAGTTAGCTAAGTACATTTATTATAACTTTACAAAATGTTTCTCACATCTTACTATATTTATAAGCAGTACTATTATTGTGGTACTGCTTATATTTTTGTTTATTCAAAATATGATATTTTTAAATTATTAAGTTTATTATATTGATTTTTATCTATTTTTTTTGTAAAATTATCTGTAATGATTTTAGTAGTATATTTTACTAAATTAGATTATATAAAATTTAATTATAAATAAACTTATATTAAAATTACAATGGAATTATGTATAAGATCAGAAAGGGATCAAATGAAAAAAATTATATCTAAAATACTTATAGTTATTTTGTTAATAAGTTCCTGTATTGGAACTATAAATGTAGAACCTGTAACTGTAAACGCAGCAACAAAGACTAACTGGCCTAAAGGGCCTTCAATCTATGGTCAGACAGGCGTTTTAATCGAAGCTTCAACGGGTACTGTTTTATATGATAAGAAATGTAATAAGAAGATGTACCCTGCAAGTATTACAAAGATTATGACTGCTTTGCTTACAATTGAGAATTGTAAGATGGATGAAATGGTAACATTTTCTGACGCAACTATTCACAGCATACAATATGGAGATGCCAATATGGGGTGTTCTGTAGGTGAAAAAATGACTGTAAAGGATTGTCTTTATGCATTAATGTTACAGTCAGCCAACGAAGTTGCCACAGCACTTGGTGAACACATTGCAGGATCTACTAAGAATTTTGCTGAAATGATGAACAAAAGAGCTAAGGAAGCCGGTGCCCTTAACACTCATTTTGCCAACGCTAACGGTTTACATGATCCAAACCATTATGTAACAGCTTATGACATGGCAATGATTACAAGAGCAGCATCTAAGTATTCTGTATTTAATGATATTGTTAATACAACTACATATACCATTAAGCACAATAACAAACGTAAAACCGACGCCACTGCAATCCAGCGTCACAAGATGGTTTGGCCTACAAGCGGTTACTACTATGATGGTATTATCGGTGGAAAAACAGGTTTTACAGACCAGTCAGGAACAACACTTGTTACATATGCAAAACGAAACGGTATGACTCTTATAGCTGTTGTTTTGCACTCTAATGGCACTAATGTATACAAGGATACTAAGGAATTATTAGATTATGGTTTTAATAATTTTGGTTTACAAAATGTTTCTAACAATGACCAAAGATTTGATTCTGACAATAAGGTTACTTTACAGTCACCTTTCTGTAACACAACAGATTCAATATATATAGATAAAACATCAAACATTGTTTTACCTAAAACAGCTAAATTTTCACAATTAACATCTGATGTAAAATTTAACTACACTAAAGATTCATTTGCTACCATTACCTACAAGTATGGCGACAAATCCGTTGGTACTGCAAAAGTAGTTTATTCATCTGATTCAGGCAAGACTGACTCAACTGTAACCGTGGCGTCAACAACAGCTTCACAGCAGACTACAACTGCGGCAAATAATACAGGCAACAATAAAAATAGCGAAACTGCAGTGGCAAAGAACAATTCAGGCAAAGATTCTTCAAATAAGGAATCTTCAACCACAGTTTCTAATAAAAACTCTAAGAAGTCTTCATTTAAACTTCCGGGATTTTTTGTTCCTTTGGTGATTGTTATCATCATTATTGTAGTTGTTGTTTTAGTTCTTATTCTGACTAACAAACGTCTTAATCAGATAAGAGAATCTAAGAGAAATAGAAGATATTAAATTTTTTCAATGTATTATCAGGAGGTACTTTTATGAATTGGGTTGCACCTATTAAAGATCAGGAAACATTAAAAAATTTCGGTGAAACATTAAAGCAGGTTGATTACAAGTACTATATTATGTTCGAATTAGGTGTTGGAACAGGACTCCAGCTCCAGGACATTCTTGCATTCAAGAACAAAGATGTAACCGGAAAGAAAGAAATCGAAGTTACTATTGGAACAAGGAATATGAAAAATGTATTTACAGTTCCTGAAGAATTACAGCAGATTATTAATGAGTATACTAAGGGTAAAGATCCTGAAGCATATCTTATTCTTGGACATAGTTCATCAAACAAACCTGTATCAAGAGAACAGGCTTACAGAGTACTTAGAAGTGCAGGACATAAGATTGGTTTAAATTCAATCGGTGCTCAGACTATGAGAAAAACGTATGCATGGAACTATTACAAAGAAACAGGTGACATTTATCATCTTCAGAAACTTTTCAACCATGCTTCTCCATCTATTACATATAGATTTATCGGAGAGAAGCCAAACATTGAAGTTTTCTTAAAGAAAATGACACCACAGGAAAATGAACGTAGCCGTTACTTACTTTACTTAAATGACAACGGTAAAAAGAAACTTAACAAGATTATTGATATTTTAACAGGTATTAGAGATAACTTTGATAGTCCTGCAAACAATGACGCTTTCTACGGAAAGGTTGATTGTCTTTTACAGGAATTAGAAGCATTAATGGAAAACTACGAAAATACAAAATAAAAATTATCAACACACGGTTGGTTTTTAATGTATTTTATTAACATAATTTAAAAAGAGCTGCTAATCAACAATGATTTGCAGCTCTTTTAATTTAATCGTCATCTTCGTCTTCCCATTCTTCTATGACGATTTCCCTATTTAAATATTTCTGTCTTCTCTCTCGTCTCTTCTCTCTTATTGACTCTTGTTTTTCATAGATACTGTCGGCCCCCGCCTTATCTGTAGACTTCATAATCTTGATAGCATAAAAACTATCTTCTTCACATTTTTTTATTTTTATTTTGCCCCTAACATATCCATGTTCCTTACATTCTCCAAGACAATAATATGTTTTTCCACAATCGGAAAACCAGTCAAGGTGCTTCTTTAACGGCTTATCACACTTGTTACATAACATTAGTCTTACGTCTTTGTCTGCAAACAATTCGTCCTTAGTCAAAAACTCACGGGTAACAAGTTTAGTATATTCATCAAATCTAACGAATATTTCTTCTTCTTTAATTCTAGGGGAATAAAATGTGTCAATTGATAAACGATCTTTATATTTATCGTAGTCCATAGATTGTAAAATTCTGGCTGTATAATAAGCATCGCTTAAAGCCCTGTGGAACTCATGCTCTTCCTGAATGTTTAAATACTCAACAGCACTGGTCAAATTTCTTTTCATATGTCCGTCATCATATCTTAAGCTGAACATTTTCTGTAAATCAACATAGAATAACGGAAAATCCAATACTCTTTCCAGATTATAATGTTTCATATTCTTCTGCAATTCAGTCAAATCCATTGACCCCCATGTACAGAAAATATAATCATCACCGCACCATTCCAGAAAATCTCTTATTACTTTTCTGAAATCTTTTCCATCATTTAACTCTTCTTCAGTGAAATGGGTAATTTCCTGAATCTTATAGTGAAGTTTTTTGAAAACTCTGGGCTTTATGACCTGTTGAAAAGAATCCACAATGGTCTTTCTATCATCACTTACCCTAACAGCTCCAATTTCTATTATTTCAAAAGTTAAATCCGTATGACAATGACTTTTTCCGTAAGGATTCTGATTCCACTCCAAATCCATTACAATATAATCCATCATTTTTCTCCAATATTAAATTACATGCATAGCATGCTAACGCACCTGACTGGATTCGAACCAGCGACCTACCGCTTAGGAGGCGGTTGCTCTATCCTGCTGAGCCACAGATGCAAATGTTTACAGAAAAGTAAGCCCTACATTGTAAGGCTTTACTCTTCCGTAAATCTTTATTTTCTATAATTATTATTTTGCTTCAATCTTTTCAAGTCCACCCATATATGGTCTTAAAACTTCAGGAATTACGATGCTTCCATCAGCCTGCTGATAGTTTTCAAGAATAGCTGCTGTTGTTCTACCTGCAGCAACACCACTACCATTTAATGTGTGTACAAATTCAGCTTTATCGCCTGCATTATCTTTGTACTTAATGTTAGCACGTCTTGCCTGGAATGTTTCAAAGTTACTACAACTTGAAATTTCAACATATCTACCATAACTTGGCATCCAAACTTCAATATCGTATTTCATTGCTGCTGTAAATCCAAGATCACCAATACAAATCTTAACAACTCTGTAAGGAAGTCCTAACATCTGAAGAACATCTTCAGCATCTCTTGTAAGCTTTTCCAATTCATCATAAGATGTTTCAGGCTTACAGAACTTAACTAATTCTACCTTGTTGAACTGATGCTGTCTGATAAGACCTCTTGTATCTCTACCTGCTGAACCTGCTTCTGCACGGAAACAAGCTGTGTATGCACAATGCATAATAGGAAGTTTTGATCCATCTAAAATCTGGTTTCTGTACATATTAGTTACAGGAACTTCTGCTGTTGGAACTAAGAAATATTCCTTACCATCACCCTGAACCTTATATGCATCTTCTTCAAACTTAGGTAACTGACCTGTTCCTGTCATACTTTCACGGCTAACCATAAATGGTGGGAATACTTCTGTATATCCGTGCTTTGTAGTATGAGTATCAAGGAAAAAGTTAACGATTGCTCTTTCAAGCTTTGCACCTAAATCTCTGTATACTGTAAATCTTGAACCACTAATCTTTGCTGCTGTTTCAGGATCAAGGATTCCTAAATCTGCACCAAGGTCCCAATGTGCCTTTGGTTCAAAATCAAACTTAGTAGGTTCTCCAAACTTTCTGATTTCAACATTATCTTCATCCGTCATTCCCTGAGGAACTGTTGGATTAGGAATATTAGGAAGTGTAAGCATATAATTATTTAAGTCTTCTTCTGCCTTGCTTAATTCTCCGTTTAAAGTCTTAACTTTTTCTGAAATTTCTTTCATTTCAGCCATAATTGGAGCTACATCTTTTCCTTCTTTCTTATACTGTGGAATAAGCTTAGATGTTGCATTCTGTTCAGCCTTTAATGCTTCAACTTCACCTAAAAGATTTCTTCTCTTTTCATCTAAATCTTTAAATAAGCTTAAATCAAATTCTTCATTTCTTGTAGAAAGTGCTTTTTCAACTTCTTCAAAATTATTTCTTAGTAATTTAATATCTAACATTATTTTTCTACCTATCCCGAATATTATTAGCACAAAATCATACTTTCATATTCAGGCTCAGATACTTCGGGCATTAAGCATCTGAATTTCATCCTTTCATATTTTTTATTAAACCCTTTTTATCTTATCTTCAGTATATAGATTATAACCCTAACACCTTATTTTTGCAAGGATTGTGGCAAACATTATCCACTTATGGTATACTTATGTTAACAATTATAATAATTTAACCTTTTTAGTAATATACTTGGGAGGAATGATACAGATGAATACTAATATTAATGAAAATGTTATTAACACCCGAAGAAATAATCGCATCATAAAGCACAATGATGCTGTTTATAAAGTATTTAACGAAGGATATTCTAAGGAAGATGTTTTCGCCGAGGCTTTTTTTACTTCAAAGATTGAAGGATTAAAGGTCGGTGCTCCATCAATTGAGCAGGTTACTACCATTAACGGTCAGTGGGCTTTTATGTATCCTGACATTTATGGTGAATCACTTTACACTCTTATGATGAATAATCCTGACAAATTAGATGAATATATGGATAAGCTTATAAAAATTCAGACTAATATTCATAGTAAGAAATGCCCTTATCTTCCAATTCAGAAGCAGAAATTAACTGATTATATTAATTCTGCACATTTGGATAGATACTTAAAGCTTGATCTTCTTGATATGCTTAACAGTTCACCTAAACATAAGAAATTATGTCACGGCAATCTTACACCACATAACATCATCATAAAAGATGACAATATTTATGTAACTGATTGGAACCATGCATCACAGGGTAATGCCAGTGCTGATGTTGCCCGTACATATTTATGGATGCTTATTAACATGCCTGATTATGCAGAAAACTACCTTGAACGATTCTGTAATGAAACAAATACAAGTTCAAAGTATGTTCATAACTGGATTCCAATTGTTGCCGCAGCAAGATGTGCAAAAAACATTCCGGAAGAAGTAAAAATTCTCAACGGATTAATTTCAGTAATGGAATACTAAATAAAATAATAAAAGCAAGAGCTACTGAATTATTAGTAGCTCCTGCTTTTTCTTAATTTATTAGTCTTCGTCTGAACTTATTGCTTTCTGCAATGCCTGCTTTTCTTCTTCACCAAGTGTTGAATAAGCTGTTCCGTTTTCTATTTCTTTTATATAAGTGTAACTGCTTTCTCTACCATGCATTGTGTTTAAAATAAATCCGTTATTATTGTCATCTAACAAGCATAATGCAAAGCTTAAATTTCCACCCATTTCTTTAAATGCATCATATTTTACAATACCAAGTTTATGAAATGTTGATGTGATTCCACTTAATGCCTTGTCCATTTTGACTTCTGCATCCTGGTAACTGCTTTCTAACTTTTCCATTTGCTGAAAGTTTTCTTCAATGGCATCTGCAAGGTTTGTTGCATCTTTTCCTTCCATAAATGCTTCATATCTCTTCATTAACTTTGATATTCTACTGCTCTGTATAATATGTAACATAAAAAATACTAAAAATAGTGCTGCAATTATTCCTATATAAATGTAATCTTTCATTTTCTTACTCCTTTTCACCTGTTTATACTTATTATAATGTTATTTTAAAGTGTTGTGTTCTAATCACTTTCAAAAGTTTAACATAATATTGTTACATTTTTATGTATTCAATAATAATTTACATTAAATTATTGATTTTGTATACTATCAAATAATTCCAAAAGTCGTTCAAGCTCATCCTGAGAGTAATATTCTATCTCAATTTTACCTTTTCCGCCTTTTTTATGATTTATGTTAACCTTTGTTCCCATAATTTCCTTTAATTTATCTGATAATTTTTCATAAACAACATCATTTGTTGATGGAATTGGAAGTTTTGCCTGTTTTGGATTCAAAATAGCTTTCACTAATTTTTCTGTTTCTCTTACGCTTAACTTTCTTTCCACTATTGCCTTTGCTGTCTCAACCTGAACTTCTTCTTTTTCAATTGAAAGCAAAGCTCTGGCATGTCCCATTGACAGTTCTTCGTTTATAAGCATAGTCTGAACCTGTT
The DNA here is from genome assembly GCF_025150745.1 of Eubacterium ventriosum. Taxonomy (NCBI): domain Bacteria; kingdom Bacillati; phylum Bacillota; class Clostridia; order Eubacteriales; family Eubacteriaceae; genus Eubacterium; species Eubacterium ventriosum. Next base: position 527,616 of record NZ_CP102282.1, on the reverse strand, counting down.
CAGCTAGTTTTAATAGTCTCATAGAGTTTGTAACCGCTGTTCTTGACTTAGAAACTCTGTCAGCCACTTCTTCCTGCTTCAAATTATATTCATCAATAAGACTCTTGTAAGCCAATGCTTCTTCTATCGGATTAAGGTCACGTCTCTGAATATTTTCAATTAAAGCTATTTCCATGACTTCCTGTGGAGAATATTCCTTTATAATTACAGGAACTTCCTTTAATTTTGCTATTTTTGCTGCACGCCATCTGCGTTCACCTGCAATTATTTCATAATAATCATCCTTTTTTTGTACAACAATAGGTTGAATTAAACCATACTGCTTAATTGAATCAGCCAATTCTTCCAATGCTTCCTTGTCAAAATTCTTTCTTGGCTGTTCTCTATTAGGTTCTATGTCTGATAATTTAAGAAAAGTTTCTGCCGGAACCTTTACTTCCTTAACTACCTCTTTTACAACTTCTTTAATTATAGGCTTGCTTTCTTTTTCAGTTTTACTCTGTTTTGTATTATTTCCTTCCGGAATAAGTAAATCTAATCCTCTGCCAAGCACTTTTTTCTTAGCTGCCATACTGCCTCCAATCTTTTTACAATTATATATTACTATCTTATTTCTTAGATTAGTTTACATAAGTAATATTATGTAAACTAATCTGTGTACTTTTTTGTTATATATTTGTTTTTTTGCATTAATTTTTTTAAATTTTACTTTTATTAGCATAAATAACTGTAAATTTTTAAAAAATTGTTGTTTATTAACATTATTTTCAGTATTTTTGTTAATAAAGATATTTTTGTACTTTTATATTTTAATACTTTTACTTGTATTTTTTTATCTTAATTATTTTTTTCAATTACTTCCTGTGCCAAATTTTTGTATGCAATTGCACCTGCTGACTTTCCATCATACATATGAATTGGTATTCCATAGCTTGGTGCCTCTGCTAATCTAACATTTCTTGGAATTAATGTCTTATAAATATGTAAATGGATATTTTCTTTAACATTTTCAACAACTTCTGTTGATAAGTTTGTTCTTGAATCATACATTGTGAATACAATACCATCTATTTCAAGATTTTTATTTAATCTATCCTGAATTAAGTTAATTGTATGAATTAACTGTGATAATCCTTCCAATGCATAATATTCACACTGAATTGGTACAATTACGGAATCTGCAGCTACCATGGCATTAACTGTTAACACATTTAGTGATGGTGGACAGTCTATAATAATGTATTCATATAAATCTTTAATTGTATCTAATATATTTTTCAAAATATATTCTCTATTTTCAACGCCAATCAGGTCAATCTCAGCACCGGAAAGGTTAACATTTGATGGTATTACATTTAAATTATCAACTGCACTGTCTGTTAAACACTCTGAAAATGTACATTCTCCAATAAAAAGCTCATAAACAGTGTTTTCAAGCGTCTGTTTCATAATTCCAACACCACTTGTTGCATTTCCCTGTGGATCTATATCTACTAATAATACTTTTTTACCTGCATCTGCTAAACATGAAGATAAATTAATTGCTGTTGTTGTTTTTCCTACGCCACCTTTTTGGTTGGCTATTGCTATTATTTTTCCCATTTTTTAAACCAAATCTAAAATAAATTAGACTACAAACAAAAAAGTGAAAGTACTGTTTGCTTTAATCCTTTCTTGCTTATTCTTTCACTTTTGAATAGAATTTCCCCGTTTTTATATTTTACCACAATAATAGCTAGATTTCTATATGATATAGTCTAATGTTTCACGTGAAACATTACTTTTTATTTTTCGTATGTATTTACACATTTTGCAGTTTATTATATTTCATCTTTGTATACATTATTATTTATAATAGATTTTCAGTGCATATTTGAATGTTTCACGTGAAACATTACTTATAATTAACTTTTATCTTATAATACATTAGAAAAACTCGTCATTTTTTATTATATATTGCAAATATTTCAAATAATTTTACAATATATTATGATGTTTCACGTGAAACATCATAATATCAGAACAAATTCGATTAATTGTATGTTTAAACTATTATTTCAACTTTTTTCATAAATGTATATAAACAATACTTTTTTTATTTTTTAATATTAGACTTTTCTCTTATTCATCCATCTTATTCACATATTTAGGTATCAAAAAAGGATGTTTCACGTGAAACATCCTTTTTTGATTACTTTTTAAGCTTTTTGTATTCTTCCAAAGCTTTGTTTATCTTATTAAGTTCTTTTTTTAGTTCTTTTACATTATCTTTCAATAATGTATTTTGTTCTTTTATTGAATTTGACTGTTCTTTTAGACTAGAAGCTTCTTTTTGTTTATAAAATTCTTCTTTTCTAACTTTTACAGAGAAAATATTGGCTGCTTCATCGTCTATATATTCAAGTTCTTTAATTTTTTTGGTGTTTTCTTCCACAACATTGCTATTATGTTCTATTTTTAAATTTATTTTTTCTATTTGCTTTGAAACAATATCTTTTCTTTCAATTAAATACTTTTCAATCATTTTTTTCTCCATTTGTTGTCTACTTATAATGGTTCTTTAGAAGGTGTTCCTGCCTTTCTTGGATATTTTTTTCCCGTATTATTTGTTTTATTAACTACTACAAAAGTTCTATCCATATCTGAGCAAGGCAAATGTACTGTTTTTTCTTCTACAACTGCTCCGCCAAGTATTTTTATTGCACTTTTAGCATTTTGTATTTCTTCTGAGCTTATAGAAGACTTATAGCTTATAAATTTTCCATTCTTTGCTATAAAAGGAATACAATATTCACTTAACGTTGAAAGATTTGCAACTGCTCTTGATACACACAGGTCATATTGTTCACGAAATTCTTCTTTTCTTGCTATGTCCTCAGCTCTTCCATGAACAGTTTCAATACTTTCAAGCCCTAATTCATCAATAACATTATTTAAAAACTTTAATCTTTTATTTAATGAGTCTAATAATGTTATTTGTAAGTGTGGAAACATTATTTTTATTGGAATACCTGGAAAACCTGCCCCTGTTCCAACATCTATCATCTTTTTTGACTGATTTATATCAAAGATATTAACAACTAACAAACTATCTATAAAATGTTTGATAATAACTTCATCATATTCTGTTATTGATGTTAAATTCATAACTTTATTTGTTTCAATTAACATTTCATAATATTTATCAAACTTTTCAATCTGTTCTTCAGTTATAGTCAGTCCTAATTCACTTAATCCTTTAACTAATAAATTTTCTTTATCCATAAAGCTCCTATTATTGGTTTACATAATTTAAGTAAATATTCAATGACAATTATTTACTCAAATTATATACTCAAATTATTGTTATCTTTATTTACTATCTATTACTTATTTATTATCTATTATTTAATATATGTTATTTTTTGTTACATATTGTTTTAATTATTTTTATGTTGTTCCATATAAATAAGCAATACTGATATATCTGCCGGTGAAACCCCTGATATTCTGGAAGCCTGACCTATATTAATAGGTCTATAAAATTCAAGCTTCTGTACAGCTTCTTTTCTTAAGCTATTTACCTTTGTATAATCAAAACCTTCAGGTATTTTTTTGTTTTCTATCTTTTTAAAGTTTTCAACCTGCTTCTTCTGTCTTGAAATATAACCACTATATTTAATATTTATGTTAACCTGTTCGATAACATCATAATTAAGTGGCTGTCTTTCCTTATCAAGTGGTTTAATCTTGTCATAATCCAGTTCAGGACGTCTAATCAACTCAGCCAGTGTTGTTGCAGTCTTTAATGTAGTACTTCCAAGGCTTTCTAACACTGATTGAACCTCTTTATTTGCTCCAACTTTATAATTTTCAAGACGTTCTATCTCTTTTTCAATCATTTTTTCTTTTTCGCACACATAATTATAGCGCTCCTGAGGCACTAATCCTACCTCGTAACCTATTTTTGTTAGTCTAAGGTCAGCGTTATCTTGTCTGAGAAGCAATCTATATTCGGCTCTTGATGTCATCATTCTATATGGTTCATGACTTTCCTTAGTTACAAGATCATCAATAAGCACTCCAATGTATGCCTGTGAACGGTCTAAAACAATTGATTCCTTATTTTGAACATATCTTGCTGCATTTATTCCAGCAATAATTCCCTGAGCTGCAGCTTCTTCATAACCTGAACTTCCGTTAAACTGTCCTGCACTGAACAATCCTTTAATCTTTTTAAACTCCAAGTTAGGCAAAAGCTGTCCGTATTCAATACAATCATATTCAATTGCATAAGCATTACGTACTATTTTTACATTTTCAAGTCCGGGAACTGTTTTATACATTGCATACTGAACATCTTCAGGTAATGATGATGACATTCCACCAAGATACATTTCATTTGTAAACAAACCTTCCGGCTCTATAAATACCTGATGACGGTTCTTATCTGCAAACTTAACCACCTTATCTTCAATAGAAGGACAATATCTTGGTCCTGTTCCTTCAATCATTCCTGAAAATAATGGTGATCTGTTAATATTTTCTCTGATTATTTCATGTGTTTTCTCATTAGTATAAGTTAACCAACATGAAATCTGGTCTTTCTGCACACTTTCAGGATCAGTTGAAAAAGAAAAAGGTACTACTCTTTCGTCACCAAACTGTTCTTCCATCTTAGAAAAATCAATTGATTTTTTATCTACTCTTGCAGGTGTCCCTGTTTTAAATCTTCTAACCTTTATTCCGTTTTCTATTAAAGATGCTGTTAAATTATTAGCAGCCATAAGTCCGTTAGGGCCTGTATACTGGCAAACATCTCCGTAAATACATTTAGCTTTTAGATAAACTCCTGTGGCAAGGACAACAGATTTTGCATAATATGTTGCACCTGAAACAGTTTCAACACCTTTTATAACGCCATCTTCAACCAAAAGTTTTGCAACTTCCGCTTGTCTTATTGTAAGATTTTCAGTGTTTTCTAATGTTTTACGCATTTCACGTGTATAATCCTGCTTGTCAGCCTGAGCACGCAAAGAATGAACTGCCGGACCTTTAGATTTGTTGAGCATTTTTGACTGAATAAATGTTTTATCAATATTTTTTCCCATTTCTCCGCCTAAAGCATCTAATTCTCTTACTAAATGTCCCTTTGATGTACCACCAATGTTAGGATTACATGGCATTAACGCAATGCTATCCACACTTACAGTAAAAACTATTGTATTTAATCCTAAACGTGCTGAAGCAAGTGCTGCTTCACAACCTGCATGTCCTGCTCCAACTATTACTACATCGTAATTTTCAACTAAATTAGCCATCTCTGCCTCCTAAAAGCCACTAAGTAAATTATTTACCCATACAGAATTTTGAAAAAATCTCATTAACAAGATCATCTTCAACACTTTCACCAATTATTAAACCTAAATCTGTATAAGCATCCATTAAATCTATCGAATAAAAGTCCTCAGGCATTCCTGCATCAACAGAATTTTTAACCTGTTTTAAACTTTCCAATGCATTTTCCAACGCTTCTTTATGTCTTGCGTTTGTTATATAAACCTGATCGTTATATGTTACCTTACCTGAATAGAACATATTTCTTATTTCTTCTTCAAGCTGGTCCATTCCTTCTCCATTTTTTACAGAAAAAAGAATTACATCTCTGTTAGAATCTTTCTTTAAATCATCAATATTTATAACAGTATCCATGTCAGACTTATTAACAAGAATTATTGCCTGCTTGTCATTTATTAACTTTATTATCTCTCTATCATTATCATCAAGCTCTCTTGAACCGTCAACAACGTATATAATAAGATCTCCTTCTTTAGCTATCTCTTTAGCCTTATTAACACCAATCCGCTCAACCAAATCTTCTGTATCTCTGATTCCTGCAGTATCTATAATCTTAAGACTTAAACCATTAAAGTTAATATTTTCCTCTAATGTATCTCTTGTTGTCCCCTCAATATCCGTAACAATTGCTCTGTCTTCTCCTAACATTAAGTTAAGAAGTGAAGATTTTCCTGCATTTGGCTTACCTAAAATTACAGTTTTTATGCCCTCTTTCATAATTCTACCGTTATCAAAAGAGTTTACAAGCTTGCTTATCTTATTAATATTCTCATTAAGCATTTCTGTGATTTCTTCGTCATAACCGTCTAAACTTATATGTTCAGGATCATCTAATGCTGACTCAATAAATGCAATATGATAAATTATATCTTTCCTAATATCCTTGATTGCATCCGAAACTCCACCTTTAAGCTGTTCAATTGAGCTGTTAAGTGCAAAATCATTCTTTGAATTAATCAAATCCATTACCGCCTCAGCCTGAGACAAATCTATTCTTCCATTTAAGAAAGCTCTCTTTGTAAATTCTCCCGGCTCTGCAGTTCTTGCACCGTTTTTCAAAACTAAATCCAATACTTTTTTAAGTATTAGCATACCTCCATGACAATCAATTTCAACTGTATCTTCTCCTGTATAAGAATGTGGATTTTTCATTACAATAACAAGAACCTGGTCTAATGTTTTATCACCATCCATTATATGTCCATAATGAACAGTATGACTTTCAACATTTGCTAATTTTTTATTTTTGTTAGCTGGTCTGAAAATCTTATCTACCACTTCTATCGCTTCATCGCCACTTACTCTTATTATTCCTATTCCTGAATTACCTGCCGCTGATGAAATAGCAGCTATTGTATCCGTAATTTTCATATAACTCCAATCTGTTTATTCTTCAAATAAACATAAAAATCCACCTTAATATATCTAAACTAGTATAGCACACAACATCTTTTTTATAAAGAAAAAAATCTTATTTGCACGGATTGTTACGTGTTTACACAATCCTGCCAAAAAATAAGACTCAGGGCATTTTTTCCCTGAGTCTTTAATAAGATACTTTAATTATCTGGCATCTTTCTTTAACATAACTACAACATGTCTGTATGGTTCATCACCTTCACTCTTTGTTGTACAGAACTTATCGTTCTGAAGAGCTGAATGAATAATTCTTCTTTCATAAGGATTCATTGGCTCAAGAGCTACCGGTTTTTTAATTCTCTTAACCTTTAAAGAGATATTACGTGCAAGATTTTCAAGTGTAGCTTTTCTACGTTCTCTGTAGTTTTCTGTGTCAAGTTTAACTCTATTAAACTTTTCACATTCTTTGTTGATTACAAGACTTACAAGATACTGTAATGAATCAAGAGTCTGTCCTCTCTTTCCAATAAGTATTCCCATGTCTTCTCCAATAATATTAATGTTGACAATGTTTTCTTTTTCATTTTCAACAATTTTAATATCAATCTTAACTGTAAGTTCCATTGCTGTGAATACTTTGTTTAAAAATTCTCTTGCAATATCTTCTACAGACTGATTTTTCTTAGCCTTAATAATTGCAGGTTTGCTACCGATTCCTAAGAATCCATTTGAACCTTTTTCAATTACTTCATATTCTAATTTTGCAGCCTCAATACCAAGGTCGATACATGCATTAGTTATGGCTTCATCAACATTTTTACCTTTATATTCTTTGAATTCCATAATTTTGCCTCAATCTTTATTATTTTTCATTACGTTTGTTAAATTCACTAACCATATTAACCTTTGATGCAAGTGAACCTTCTTTCTTGCTCATTGCTTCTTTAGCTTTTCTGATTTTTTCTTCTTTTTCAGCAGCACTCATACCTGAGTTTGAAGATATATTCTTAGCATTAACTTTTGATGCCTCAAGAACTTTTTCTCTATAAATACCTTCTTTTTCTTTTCTCTTAGCTGCCTTTGCTGCAGCCTTATCTTTGTTCTTTTCGATGATTTCATCTATGTCTTCATTCTTAAGAACAAGATTAATAAATATCTGCTGTAAAATCATAACCAGCGAACCTGCCATCCAGTACAAACCGATACCTGCTGATAAAATCCAACACATATATACTGACATAAGTGGCATCATAATGTTCATTGCTTTCATTGAACCTGCCATAGGATTGTCAGCCATGTTTGCTGAACTAGCTGCTGAGTTAATTTTTGTTGTTAACTGAACACTTAATAACTGGAATAAACCTGCCAAAATAGGAATAATTAATGCAACTACTATGGTTACCATTCCTGCATTAAACATTGTGCTAGGTGACATACTAAGGTTTAATCCGAAAAAGTTGTTAAACTGTTCGATTTTTGATGCTACTGCCTTATCTGATACATTAAGAATATCCTGTAACTTAATGCCACTCTGTAATTTTATACTGCTGTTTCCACGAGTATAACCTGACATTGCATCAATACAACTGTTTAAATCTGCTGTTGAAAGATTCTTTGCAAGCTTGTTTAAACCGAAAAACTCTTTCATCTGACTTAAATCTAATCCATAAAGAACATTTAAATATAATTCTTTAACAGGCTTAACATATGCAGGTACATTCATAATTACTCTGTACAAAGCAAATAAGATAGGCATCTGAATAATAAGCTGTAAACAACTACCTGTAGGAGATGTACCATACTTATCATATACAGACTTAATTTCTTCCTGCATTGCCAACTGTGACTGCTGATTTTTCTTGTCCTTATACTTCTTCTGAATCTCCTGAATTTCAGGGTTCATTGCAGCATTAAGTTTTGTGAACTTCTGCTGTTTAATAGTCATTGGAAGCATTAACATTCTTACTACAATAGTAAAAAGGATAATACAGAAACCAATGTTGTATATTCCAAGTGCAGCAAAACCATCATAAATAAATTCTAAGATTTTACCTAAAATCCATGCAAATGGTCCTAAAATTCCACCTGTCTGTGTTGCTAATATAAAATTTTCCACTTAGTCCTCCTTAAGGGACGGGATCATAACCACCTTTGTGAAAGTGATTACACCTTAAAATTCTTCTTATTGCAAGATAAGAACCTTTTAAGGGCCCATATTTCTGTAAAGCTTCCAACGCATATTGTGAACATGTAGGTATATATCTGCAACAGGGCTGTCCCTTTAAAGGTGAAAGAAAGATTCTGTAAAACTTTACCATTCCAATTAAAATAAAATTCAGTGCCTTTCCAAACCCTTTTACAATATTATTAAAAACCTTCATTCCATTCACCACCTTTTCCCAGTGAAAATACTTCTTTACAATGAAAGCTTATCTTTCCAATTAGTTACAATAATAAATAAGTGAGAATAATTATAATTATAAGTGTAAATATAACTAATTCCCATAAATATTTCAGATATAAAAACTACCACCTAGTTTTCATCCAAAATATTATGAAGCTTTGCCAAATGCAATAATGCACTTTCAACTTCTTTGTAAGTTTTGTCCTTAGCAGTGTTACGTGCTATTACGACTATGTCCAAACTACTATTGAACATATTTGAATTTAGTCTGTAGGCTTCTCTTATTAAGCGGGTTAGGTGATGTCTCACTACACTATTTCCTACTTTTTTACTTACTGAAATTCCTAATCTATTAATGCTTAAATTATTTTGAGCAACATACATAACTAAATATCTGTTTGCTTTTGATTTTCCTTTAACGTAAACGTTTTGAAAATCACTGTTCTTCTTTAATGAATCATAATTTTTCTTAATTTCCATTTTGCCAGTTCTCCTATTAAGTAATCTTTTACCTCATAGAATGTTACAAAAAGAAAAAAGGTCACATTTGAATGCGACCTAAGCTGATAATTTCTTTCTTCCTTTTGCTCTTCTGCTAGCTAAAACTTTTCTACCACCTGCAGTGCTCATTCTTTTTCTAAATCCATGAACTTTTGATCTCTGTCTTTTCTTTGGCTGAAATGTCATCTTCATAATAAGGCACCTCCTTTTCTGCTTCATAGTAAAACATCGTTATTATTATAAATGTAAGAATATGCGTAGTCAAGCATTAATTAAACCATATTTTAAATATATTTTCAACTTTTTTGAAAAAATAATAATTTTATCCCTCTTTTTTGATTTACATAAAATTTTTGCTGATTTACATAAAGTTATCAACCAAATGTTAATAACTTGTTAATAACTTTTATTTTTTAATGTCCTTTTTTAACACTTTTTAACTTTTTTAACTTTTTTTTGTTAATAACATTTGATACTTTTTGTTGATAAATGTCGAATTTATGTAAATCAAATCTCCTAATTTTTTAATTTTATGTAAACAAGTATTTTTTTGTTTTTTTATTATTTTTTATTTTTTTTATTTTTTATTCATAAACTTTTATGTTATGTCTTTCTTCCTATTAAAAAGTATATTACTAAATATATTGAAAATCCGCCTTATTTGATGTATTATATTATTTGAATGGGCTTTTATACCTTTTAGAATATTTAGGAGGGAATTATGTTAGACGATTTAAAAGAAAAATGGCCTGAAATTCTCGATTTTTTCAAACAGGAATATGATATTGCTGATGTTTCGTTCAAAACTTGGATTTTGCCCTTAGAAGTGGAATCCTTTGAGAATAACATGATTACTTTGGTTTTCCCGGGTGAAAGTGGAAAGACCGGTCTTCAGTATATTAACAAAAAATATCTTGCATTACTTAAGATTTCTATTGAAGAAACTTTGAATCAGGAACTTGAACTTCAGATTATACTTCCAAACGAGACAGTGTCTAAGATTGAAGATGAGTCATCTAAGATTTCATCTGTTAGTCAGGAAGATATTTCTTTAGAAAATAGAATATTAGATGCAAATCTTAATAAAAAATATACTTTTGATTCCTTTGTAGTAGGATCAAACAATAATATTGCTCAGGTTACGTCTTTAGCTGTAGCTGAGTCTCCCGGCGATGTTTATAACCCATTGTTTATTTACGGTGGTGTTGGACTTGGAAAGACTCATCTTATTCAGTCCATTGGTAACTTTGTATTAAAAAACAACCCTTCAGCTAAGGTTTTGTATACTACTAGTGAGTCATTTACCAACGAAGTTATTGATTTACTTAGAAAAAAGAAAACTAATCAGGAAGAGATTATTGAATTTCGTAAGAAATACCGAAGTGTTGATGTTTTACTTATAGACGATATTCAGTTTATTTCCGGTAGAGACAGAACACAAGAAGAAATTTTCAATATTTTCAATGATTTATTTATGAAACATAAGCAGATTGTTTTAACTTCCGATAAGAAGCCTAAAGATATGGAAGGTATTGCCGAAAGACTTATTAGCCGTTTTGAGCAGGGACTTACTGTTGATATTCAGAACCCTGACTATGAAACACGTATGGCTATCTTAAAGAAGAAGGCTGAAACTTCAGGCTATAACATAGATGAAGGTGTATTGCAGTATATTGCTAACCACTTTGTTTCTAACGTCAGGGAACTTGAAGGTTCTCTTACACGTGTTATTACATTTTCAAAGATTAGTCACTCTCCAATTACAGTTGATTTTGCATCAGGTGTACTTCAGGAGCTTGTGGCACCTAATCAGGAGAATGCCATTACATGTGAATACATTATTAATATAGTAGCAGATCATTTCCAGATATCTCCTACTGATATATGTTCAAAAAAGAAGAGTCGTGAGTTTGCATATCCACGTCAGATTTGTATGTACTTATGTAGAGTATTTACAGATGAAAAATTAGAAACTATTGGTGCTGCCTTGAAGAAAACTAATCACGCAACTGTTAGCTATGGCTATGACAAAATCAAATCAGAAATCGAAACAGACTCTAAGACAAGAGATCTTATAGATGTTCTTAAAAAGAAGATTAATCCTAACTAGTTATTAACATTTTTAATAGAGTTATTAACATTTGGTTGATAATTCAGTTAATAACTTACAGTTTTTGTGTTAATAACTTGTTGATAGCCTTTGTTTTTGTTAACAATTTGTCATAATTTGATGTTAATTGTTGAAAACTCAAAAGTTAGTAACTGACATTTTTGGGTTAATTATTTGTAAGTTATTAACAAGTTATTATTTTTCAAACTTCCTTTATTAACAAGGAATTCGACTACTTATTAACATATTAACGTTGCTTATTATTATTATTATCTAATATATATATATATTTATTTATGCGTACTTACGTACCGTTATTTTTACGATAAAGGAGATTTATAATGAAACTAGTTTGTAAAAAATCAGATTTGATTACAGGTATTAATATTGTAATGAAAGCTGTATCATCAAAAACTACAATGTCAATTCTTGAATGCATTCTTATTGATGCAACTGAAGGAGAAATTAAATTTACTGCTAACGATATGGAATTGGGAATAGAAACTAAAGTTGAAGGTGAAATTATTGAAGCTGGTAGTATTGCCATTGATGCTAAGATTTTTTCAGAAATTGTTCGTAAACTTCCTGATAATGATGTTGTTATTGAAGTTAACGATGAAACAAAGGCTAATATTACCTGTGAAAATTCAAAATTTAATATTCTTGTAAAATCAGCAGATGATTTTTCTTATTTACCTGAAATTGAAAAGAAAGATAAGATTACTCTTTCACAGTTTGCTTTAAAGGAATTAATAAGACAGACTATTTTCACTGTTAATGATGCAGATAAGAATAAGATTTTAACAGGTGAATTGTTTGAAGTTATGGGTAACAGGCTTAAAGTTGTTGCTCTTGATAAGTTTAGAATTGCCATTAGAAACATGGAATTAAAAGAGGACTATGGTAACTTTAAAGTTTTAGTTCCCGGTAAGTCATTAAATGAAATTAGCAAAATCTTAAATGGTGGTGTTGATGATGAGGTAAATATTTATTTCACATCTAACCATATCTTATTTGAATTTGATGAAACAAAAGTTGTTTCAAGATTAATTGAATGCAGTAATTATTTTGATACTGATAAGATGATTAGTAATGATTATAAGACTAAGATTACTATTAACAAAAAAGAAATGGCTAACTGTATTGACAGAGCAACTCTTTTAATAAAAGAAGGAGACAAGAAACCTGTATTCTTAACTATTAAGGATACAGAAATGGAATTGTCAATTAATACATTTATTGGTTCAATGGATGAAAGTATCCCTATTGTAAGAGAAGGTTCTGACATGATGATTAGCTTTAATCCAAAATTCCTTATTGACATTTTAAGAGTTTTAGATAGTGAAGAAGTAAACATTTATTTCACTAATCCTAAGGCACCTTGTTTTATCAGAGATGATGAAAACAGTTACATTTATGTAGTGCTTCCTGTTGTACAGTAAAATAGTTTAGAGAGGAGATAGTACAAATAATATTTTTCGTTTGTATTAATTTGGATAAAAATGGAAATAACTATAAAAGATGATTTTATAAAATTAGGTCAGGCATTAAAACTTGCCGGTCTTGTTGACTCAGGTGTGGATGCTAAGTTTGTTATCCAGGATGGTCAGGTTAAAGTCAACGGAGAAGTTGACACAAGACGTGGAAAAAAACTTTATGCTGGAGATACATTTGAGTTTGAAGGAACAGTGGTAACTGTAAAATAATGATTGTAACAAAGATAGAACTTAGCAATTTTAGAAATTACGATTCTCTTAGTTTGGAATTAGATGATAAAACTAATATTTTATATGGCAAAAACGCTCAGGGAAAGACAAATGTGTTAGAGGCTATTTATCTTTGCAGCACAACTAAATCACATAGAAGTAGCAAAGATGCAGAACTTATAAAGTTTGAAAATAATGAAGGTCACATAAAACTTTTTATTAACAAAAAAGGCAGAGAGTATAGAATAGACATTCATTTGAGAAAAAATAAGTCAAAAGGAATAGCGATAAATGGAATACCAATTAAGAAAGCCAGTGAGCTTTTTGGAATATTTAATGTAATATTTTTTTCCCCGGAGGATTTGGATATTATAAAAAACGGACCAGCTGAAAGAAGAAGGTTTGTGGATATGGAGTTATGTCAACTAGATAAAATATATGTTTATAATTTAATTAACTACAATAAGGTTTTGGGACAAAGAAATCAGTTATTAAAAGACATATATATGAAACCGGAACTTGAAGATACTCTGGATGTATGGGATATGCAGCTTGCAGAGTATGGAAGTAAGGTTATTAAGAGAAGAGAACAGTTTATAAAAGATATTAACAAGATTATAAAGCCAATTCACAGAAAACTTACAGAGAACAGCGAAGAAATAGAAGTTGTTTACAAAAAGAGTTGCAATGAAGATGAGCTTTATAACAAAATTATAGAAAACAGAAAGAAAGACATTAAGCTGAAAAGTACGTCAGCAGGTCCACATAGAGATGATATTTTATTTTTTAACAAAGATATTAATATTAGAACCTATGGAAGTCAGGGACAGAAAAGAACTGTTGCTCTGTCGCTTAAGTTGGCGGAAATAGAGTTGGTCAAGTCTTTGATTAATGACACACCAGTGTTATTATTAGATGATGTTTTGTCAGAACTTGATTCGGACAGACAGAATCACTTACTAAAAAGTTTAGATGAAATTCAAACTGTAATAACATGTACAGGTTTAGATGAATTTATTGAAAATCGATTTAGTATAAATAAAGTTTTCCAGGTAACAAAAGGCAAAATTGAAGAAAGAACTGTTTAAAAAGCAATAAAAAATATAATCCGTTATTGCAAATACTGAAAGGAGTTACGAATGGGTAACAATACTAACGTTGAAAATGAATATGGAGCAGATCAGATACAGGTATTGGAAGGGCTTGAAGCTGTAAGAAAAAGACCGGGTATGTATATAGGTTCAACTTCATCAAGAGGTCTTCATCATTTAGTATATGAAATTGTTGACAATGCGGTAGACGAGGCATTGGCAGGATATTGTGATACTATTGATGTTCAGATTAATGAAGATAATTCTATTACAGTAAGAGATGATGGTCGAGGAATACCTACAGACATTAATACAAAGACAGGAAAACCTGCAGTTGAAGTAGTATTTACAGTACTTCATGCCGGAGGAAAATTCGGCGGTGGAGGATATAAAGTATCAGGTGGACTTCACGGAGTAGGTGCTTCAGTTGTTAATGCATTATCTAAATGGTTAGAAGTTAAGGTTTGTCGTGGTGGAAAAGTTCACTATCAGAAGTATGAGTATGGTAAGGTTGTAGAACCGCTAACTGTTATCGGTGATTGTAATCCTGATTTTACAGGAACAGAAGTAAAATTCTTACCTGACGACACTATATTTGAAGATACAGTTTATGATTATAAAACACTTGAAATCAGATTAAGAGAGACAGCTTTCCTTACAAAAAATCTTAAAATCGTATTGAGAGATGTTAGAGAAGAAAAGCCAATAGAGAAAACATTCCACTATGAAGGTGGCATAAAGGAATTTGTAAATTACTTAAATAAAGGAAAACAGGAATTATATGATGATGTAATTTATTGTGAAGGCACAGTTAATAATGTTTATGTTGAAGTTGCAATGCAGCATAATGATGCATATACAGAAAACACTTTAAGCTTTGTAAATAACATTAACACACCTGAGGGTGGTACACAGGTTGAAGGTTTCAAGAGAGCAATTACAAAAACATTTAATAACTATGCAAAACAGAACAAGATTTTAAAAGAAAACGAAGAAAATCTTTCAGGTGATGACTTTAGAGAAGGTCTTACAGCCATCATTAGTGTAAAGATTGAAGATCCTCAGTTTGAAGGTCAGACAAAACAGAAACTTGGAAACAGTGAAGCAAGAGCTGCAGTTGAAGGTGTAATGAGTGAACAGTTAACTTATTATCTTGAACAGAATCCGGCAATTGCAAAAATTATTTGTGAAAAAGCTGTTTTGGCTAAAAGAGCAAGAGATGCTGCAAGAAAAGCCAGAGAAGCAACAAGAAAGACTGCATTATCAGTGGCAGCCCTTCCGGGAAAACTTGCAGACTGTTCAGATAAGAACCCTGAAAACTGTGAAATATTTATAGTCGAAGGTGATTCAGCCGGTGGTTCAGCTAAGAAGGCAAGAACAAGAGCAACACAGGCAATACTTCCACTTAGAGGTAAGATTCTTAACGTAGAAAAAGCACGTATTGATAAGATTATGGACAATGCGGAAATCAGAACAATGATTACAGCTTTTGGTACAGGGATTCAGGAAGACTTTGACATAACAAAACTTAGATATAACAAGATTATTATTATGACTGATGCCGATGTTGACGGCGCTCATATTGATACACTTATGCTTACATTCTTCTATAGATTTATGCCTGAGTTAATTAAGGATGGCCATGTATACCTTGCAATGCCACCACTTTATCAGGTAACAAGAAATAAGAAGAACTATTATGCATACAGTGATGATGAGTTAAATCAGATACTTACTGAAATTGGACGTGATAATCAGAACAAGATTCAGCGTTACAAAGGTTTAGGTGAAATGGATGCAAGTCAGTTATGGGAAACAACAATGGATCCTAATACAAGAATTTTAAAACAGGTAAAAATTGACGAAGATAAATTATCAGAAATGGATCAGACATTTACAATACTTATGGGGGATGATGTAGAGCCAAGAAGAGAATTTATTGAAGCAAATGCAAAATTTGTTAAAAACTTAGATATATAGGAGGAAAATATAAGTGGACGATAAGATATTTGACAAGATTCATGAAGTAGACTTAAAAGAAACCATGGAAACCTCTTATATAGATTATGCCATGAGCGTAATTGCATCAAGAGCATTACCTGATGTAAGAGATGGTTTAAAGCCGGTTCAGCGTAGAGTACTTTACTCAATGGTTGAACTTAATAACGGACCCGACAAGCCACACAGAAAATGTGCCCGTATCGTTGGTGATACAATGGGTAAATTCCATCCACATGGTGATAGTTCTATTTACGGAGCATTGGTTAACATGGCTCAGGAATGGAATACAAGATATCCTTTAGTTGATGGCCATGGTAACTTTGGTTCAGAAGATGGTGATGGTGCTGCCGCAATGCGTTACACTGAAGCACGTCTTAGCAAAATATCAATGGAAATGGTTGCAGATATTAACAAGGACACTGTTGAATTTACACCAAACTTTGATGAAACAGAAAAAGAACCATCAGTACTTCCATCAAGATATCCTAACCTTTTGGTTAATGGAACAAGTGGTATTGCCGTAGGTATGGCAACAAATATACCACCACATAACTTAACAGAAACAATAAATGCAATTGTAAAAATAATTGACAATAAAGTAGAGGAAAACAGAGACACAACCATAGAAGAAATTATGGAAATTATTAAGGGACCTGATTTCCCTACAGGTGCTACAATCTTAGGTAGAAAAGATATTGAGCAGGCTTACAGAACAGGACGTGGAAAAATTAAAACACGTGCAGTTTCTGAAATTGAAACAATGGACAATGGAAAGAGCAGAATTATTGTAACTGAACTTCCATACATGGTTAACAAAGCCAAGTTAGTAGAAAAGATTGCAAGTCTTGTAAAAGAAAAGAAAGTTGATGGAATAACAGACTTAAGAGATGAGTCAGATCAGGAAGGAACACGTGTTGTAATTGAAGTAAGACGTGATGCCAATGCTAATGTTATTTTAAATCAGCTTTATAAACATACACAGTTACAGGATTCTTTTGGTGTAATTATGTTAGCATTAGTTGACGGAGAACCAAAAGTATTAAACCTTCTTCAGATGTTAGATGAATATTTGAAACATCAGAAGGATGTTGTAACAAGAAGAACAAAGTTCGAATTAAACAAGGCAGAAGAAAGAGCACACATTATTAAAGGTTTATTAATTGCCCTTGATAACATTGATGAAGTAATAAAAATAATCAGAGGTTCAAGAACAACTGCAGACGCAAAGAAGAACTTAATCGAAAGATTTGGTCTTTCAGATGCACAGTCACAGGCAATTGTTGATATGAGACTTCGTCAGTTAACAGGTTTGGCAAGAGAAGACCTTGAAGCAGAATACGCTGACTTAATGGCAAAGATTGATTACTTAAAATCTATTCTTGCAGATGAAAACAAACTTCTTACAGTAATAAAAGAAGAAATTGAAGTTATTAGAGATAAGTTTGGCGATGAGAGAAGAACAAAGATAGGAATAAATGTTGGAGATTTATCTGATGAAGATTTAATTCCTGAAGAAGATACAGTTGTAGCAATGACTAACTTAGGTTACATAAAGAGAATGACTGTAGACAACTTCAAGTCACAGAACCGTGGCGGTAAGGGAATAAAGGGAATGCAGACTATAGACAAAGACTTTATGAAGGATATGTTTATGGTTTCAACTCATGACTATATTCTTTTCTTAACTAATACAGGAAGAATCTACAAACTGAAATGTTATGAAATACCTGAAGCAGGAAGAACAGCAAGAGGTATGGCAATTGTAAACTTATTGCAGTTGCAGCCTGGCGAAAAGATTTCTGCAATGGTACAGATGAAAGAATTTGAAGAAGACAAGTACCTTATTATGGCAACAAAGAAAGGTACTATTAAGAAAACACCTATAATGGCATATACAAATATTAGAAAGAGTGGTATTCAGGCTATTACTTTACGTGAAGACGATGAGCTAATAGATGTAACTATCTCAGATAACAATGATAATATTATGCTTATTACAAAGAAAGGTCAGGGAATTAAGTTCCGTGAAACAGATGTCCGTGAAACAGGACGTTCAGCAATGGGTGTTAGAGGTATTGAATTAAATCAGGATGATGAAGTAATTTCAATGCAGTTAGAATCACAGGGCGAATGTGTTCTTATTGTATCAGCTAATGGTATGGGTAAACGTACACCATTTACAGACTTTAAGTTACAGAACCGTGGCGGTAAGGGTGTAAAATGCTATAAGATATCCGATAAGACAGGAGAAGTTGTAGGAGCTAAGGCAGTAAATGATGGAAACGAAATTATGATGATTACAAACGAAGGTATTGTAATTAGAATGTTCGTTGACGACATCTCAATTCTTGGAAGAGTAACACTTGGTGTTAAATTAATGAATACAGGTGACAAGGATGATATTGTTGTTGCAAGTATAACAAAAGTTAAGGAAAGTGTTACAGAAGCAGATGCATTAGAAGCAGCAAGATTATCAGAAGAAAATGAAACATTAGCCGAAGGTAGTGAAGAACTATCAGAAGATTCAGATTCTGAAGATAATTAATAATTACTAAAAGGTGACTACATGGTCGCCTTTTACTTTATAAAAATGCCGGAAGGATAAAAGTAAAATGAGAAACATAGATTCAAGTGAGATTACAAAAAACATAAAAGAAATGTGCATAGAAGCAAATCATTTTCTAGCACCGGATATGGAAAGAGTATTTAAAAAAGCAAAGGAAAATGAAGAGTCAAAATTAGGATGCCAGATACTTGAGCAGTTAGATGAAAATTTGAAAATAGCTGCAGAAGATATGATACCAATTTGTCAGGACACAGGAATGACAGTAGTTTTTATTGAAATAGGTCAGGACGTACATATAGAAGGCGAAAACTTAGAAGATGCAATAAACGAAGGTGTTCGTCAGGGATATGTTGACGGCTACCTTAGAAAGTCAGTAGTAAGTGATCCTATAATAAGAGAAAACACAAAAGACAATACTCCGGCAGTAATACATTATAGTATAGTTCCGGGCGAAAATATAAAAATAACAGTAGCTCCAAAAGGATTTGGCAGTGAAAATATGAGTAAGGTATTTATGTTAAAACCTGCAGATGGAATAGAAGGCGTAAAAGATGCAGTATTAACAGCAGTAAAAGAGGCCGGTCCTAACGCATGCCCTCCAATGGTAGTAGGTGTTGGAATAGGTGGAACATTTGAAAAATGTGCAATACTTGCAAAAAAAGCTTTGGCAAGGCCTGCAGACAGCAATTCAGAAATTCCATATGTAAAAGAATTAGAGAAAGAACTTTTAACTAAAATAAATAAATTAGGAATAGGACCGGGAGGCTTAGGCGGAACACAGACAGCATTATCCGTTAATGTAGAAACATATCCTACGCATATAGCAGGCTTACCTGTAGCAATAAACATTTGTTGTCATGTTAACAGACATATAAGCAGAACACTATAAGGAGAACCATAATGAATAGAAACATAACAGCACCATTATCAGATGAAGTAGCAAAAGAATTAAAAAGCGGTGATTATGTATATATAACAGGTACAATATATACTGCAAGAGATGCAGCCCATAAAAGAATGTGGGAAGCATTAGAAAAAGGT